>CAWDBP010000021.1:0-58447 GCA_963800585.1 uncultured Bacteroidales bacterium | reverse complement strand
GTTTTCAGAATTTTGATGCAACTATAGTTAGGTAAGCTTTTACTCGTTCATTATTTATTTGAAAGTCATTGACAACTGTCACCTTTTTTTGGTTTATATAATACTAAGAGATCATGAAAACAAAAGCAAAAAAAACAATGACAATTACCAATAAGATTACGGAAATATTAAAGCAGGAGATAACTTATGGGAAGATCCCTGCGGGAGAAGAGATCGTTGAGCGAAAAATTGCTGAACGGTTTAATGCCAGTAATATTCCTGTCAGGGAGGCCTTAAGGGTTCTTGAAGGAGAAGGGTTTATTGTTCACAGAAAATTTTCAGGATACAGTGTACGCCGGATAAATCCCGAAGAGATGATTGAATTGTATGACATCGTAAGATTCCTCTCCGTTCAGCTTCTTTCCAATGGGATTCCCCGCTATACGGAATTGACTTATCACCATTTCCGGACAATTATCGAGGAAATGGGGAAATCAAAAAATATCGATAACACTGTTTCATTATTCAAAGAATTTGTAGAAACAGCATTTACTCCTGCCGGATTAAAGTATTCTCTTGAATTGACCATGCAAATATTAAACCACAATGTTCCGATTATCCAGGGAATGATTGAAAAGATCTATAAAGGAACATTCCCATCCGATTTCATGAATCAATTCATGATATTTTGCCAACAAAGGGAAACGGAAAAGGCTATCAATGTCTGGATGGACGAGTATGAACACAGAACAAAGAACTATATTCAGATCATCAGTAGTTTGAAGTAAAACGAGCCGTGAAACAGGTTGAAACTGATGATATATACAGAAATGTCCCGTTAAAAGAGATTCCCTGGAATATTGAAACTCCACCAGATGCTATTGTGTAATTGGTCGGGAGCGGCAAATCCGTTTCTCATATTGTAAATTATGCTTTCATGGAAAAGAGAATGGAAAAATGAGAAATCGGGAAGGTGCACCGTATATAAAATAATAGAACTATCTTTATTTCCTAAACATAAAGAAGTCTGTTTATGCAAAAACATATCGAATATTCCAAAACGATCAGGAAATTTTTAAAATTGGAAAGCCAACCGGTTGCCATTTCTTTTTCCAATGAAGTTCCCAAGGGTGTTGAAAAGATGAAAAGTGAGAAAATGAGACTATGTCAAATGCTCGACAAGGTCAGGTTTGACGATGAAGTCTTCTATACAAAAGTTGATGACCACAAATGTGATGGAGGATCAGGAAGCTGCGGAATGAAAGAGATGAGCGAGGGAATTAAAAACGGTGAGTTTCTTTCAAAAATGGGTCTTTTCGGCTCTAAAAGAGCTTCAAGGAGATTTATCAATGCCAATCCAAGAATAGAATATGGAACAGTAAAAATAGTGTCTTTTTCGCCCCTGGACAGGGTTCCATTTGATCCGGATGTTGTGGTCCTGATCTGCAATGCGAAACAGGGGATGATGATAACAGAGGCATTTGCATACGAATCAGGTAAAAGGACATTGGGTATGACTGGTCCACCAATTTGTTCTTCAATTGTGGCCGCCCCTTTTCTGACAGGAGAAGTAGTCTATAGTTTTGGCGACCATGGCGCCAGAAATTATATGAATATCCAGGACGATGAAATTTTTGTCGGAATCCCTGCAGAACTGTTGCCAATGATTATCACCAATCTCGAAAAAATGCATTTTACCAACTAACCTTCCCGTCAGTTATTGAACAATGCATTATATGAGTAGTAAAGGCATCTGCTCAGAAAAGTGATTACCCTGACGCTGGTAAATGTGGAAGGTTTTGTTTCGTCAGCTGATAATATTTAATGGGTTATTGGAAAATTGTCCGTATCTTGTAGAATTCCCTGAGAATTTCCCTTTTCTAACGACAAAACGAAACATGAAAAAAGACACATTGGAGTATAGGATGATGATGGAGCATAACCGGTTAAAAATCCCGGACTCAAAACTGTTGACGGGATCACTTGTTGGAAAACATCCCATAATCCTTGATAGTGGCAGGACGGTAATATTCATTACCGATTTAAGTAAGGAGTCCGAAATCAGAGAAAGGTACCAACTTCGAAGGGATAGCAGGTTGAATCTCTTTGCCAAAAAACCCAAGGTATAAACTCTTTGACTACATCTTGTAGATCAGAGCATTAATATTCATTCCTGCCCCAACAGATGCAAAAACAAAAGTGTCTCCCTTATTTATTTTATGGGGATTCAATTTACCTTTTAGCATTAAATTAAATAAAGTAGGCAAGGTCGCAACTGATGAATTGCCCAACCATGCGATTGTCATCGGCATGATGTTTTCAGGGATAGCAGCAATATCATAAAGGCCATAAAGTCTTTTTAATATTGCATCATCCATTTTCCCGTTGGCTTGATGGATGAGGACGTTCTTAATTTCCCTGAGATGAGTCTTACTTTTCTCAAGACAATCTTTTATCGCCTGGGGAACTGTCTCAAGTGCATATTGATAAAGTTTGCGCCCATCCATCTTCAAAAACAGGGTATTCTTCTTTTCATAATCAGGGTCATACGATCCGTCCATATGTAGCATCTTGGAATATGCTAAGGTGTCTGAACGTGTTTTATGGGCAATTATTCCAATAGGGGAATCACTATTTTTCGCTTCCAGGATGGTAGCTCCCGCTCCATCTGCATAAAGCATACTGTCCCGGTCATGCGGATCGGAAACCCTTGATAATGCTTCTGCTCCTATGACCAGTACCTTTTTAGCATCTCTGGATTTTATGAAATAATCAGCCTGAATAATAGCTTGTAACCAGCCAGGACAGCCAAAAATCAGATCATAAGCTATCGTATTGGGGTTTTTAATTTCCAATCTATGTTTTACGCGGGCAGCCAGACTCGGTACCATATCTGACCTCCTGTTATCATTCTTCACATCGCCAAAATTATGCGCAACAATAACATAGTCTAATTCTTCTTTATCGAAAGTTACTGATTTTAAAGCATCGACAGCAGCATAATAAGCAATATCAGAGGTCACCAGGTTGTCTGTAACATAACGTCTTTCTTTAATTGTGGTGATCTCCTGGAACTTATCAATTATTTCCTCATTTGACTTTCCAAGCAGCTTCTTTCCGTAAGCGCTGTAAAATTCGTTGGTTAGAAAGTCCTTATTTTTTATGCGTCTTGATGGAATATAATATCCTGCCCCGGTTATCACACTATAAACAGTATCTTTCATATTTTCAAGTTTAAATCGTTTTTACTATTCTCCCATTCGTAGCGGACATACCCGCCTGCATTCAGAACATGTATAAATATCCCAGCCCGGCATTGAACGCTGCATGTCGCATCGATAACCTCTGGTGGCAACTGTTTCAGAAAAACCACCACAGAATTGCACCGGCTGTAAATCTCACGGGGATGAAACCCCCTGGGGGCTTTATCAAACCGTTCAGCACTGGCAATGCCGCACCGGTCGGCACCGAGTTCAAGGGCAATGGTCTTTATTTCTTCTGCATTAATCATAGTCAGGGGATATGATTTTTTGTTGTAATCCAACTCCATTTGTTCAGATCGACAGTGCTCTCAACCATCCGTTGCTGATCTGCCGGCAATTGGTAAAAAAAATCAATGCCTGTTACCTTCTCAACGCTGTCGATGGTAACGGCAAAATGTTGCAGGGGTTCCTGCGATCCCAGGTTCGGAATAATAAACCCGATTCCCTTAATGGCAGGCCCGGTGCAATCAAGAATTACCTTGTAGAAATAATCAGGAACTGTAATCCTGTCATAGCCAATGGTCGGCAGTCCTTTGGTCAGGACCGTTCCTGTGACCACATAAACGGCCTGATCGTCAACCGCCCATTGCCGGACCTGGTCCTCCAGCTTATTCCATATGCCGCGATTGAAAGACGGAACCTGCGGCGTTATATTTGAAAGATAGAATGATTCCTCCATAGTTTGGGAGGAATAACACATATCGGCCGAGGGAGCAAGATGCCTCCGGTCGTATCCTGATCCCTTGTAGTCATTATTGGAAGCTGATCCTGATTTGAGAAGGGGATCGGGAATAAAATGGTTGTTCCTTTTAACTACGGGAACGGTTTCTTCTGCTGTAAGTTCATAGGCAACCCAGTCAGCAATATTATAAGTTGAATTATATGACAGGGTATACCCCTTGTGATGAATGATCTGGCTGTGCGGATTTGGCTTTGGGAGTTCAGGATGGTTGATCCTTGCAGGAAAAAAATTGACCTTCCTGCCATCCGAAGCCCTGGGTTCATGCTGGGCAACGGAGATCGTGGCGACCAGCATAAACAAGTATAAAATGAGCCCGGATTTCTTCATCGGAACCTCCTTCAATTGGTTGTCATTTATTATCTTTTCATACTGTGTAATTGCCTGTATGCAATTTCGCGGTTTGCATATGCATTCGAATTTTTCGGATCAAGCTCTATGGCCCTGGAGAAATCAGTTATTGCTTTTTCCAACTGTCCCATGGTTGCATAAGCAATTCCACGATTGGTCCATGCTTTGGAATTATCCGGCGCAATTTCAATCGCCCTGGAATAATCTTTTATTGCGTTATAATACTGTCCAACGGATGCATAAGCAATTCCCCTGTTGGAATATGCATTGCTATTATCCGGATCAATCCCGATCACCTTCGAATAATCGGTTATTGCCTTGTACCAATCACGAAGAGTAGCATATGCCACGGCACGATTATAATAAGCTTCCTTCATGTTATTTGGATCAATCTCAATAGCCCCTGAGAAATCTGCTATTGCCTGTTCCCATTGCCCAAGGGTAGCATATGCAACGCCACGGTTGTACCAGGGATCTTTATATTTCGGATTGATCTCTATAGCCTTCGAGTAATCGGCCATTGCATTGTCCCATTGCTTCAGATTAGCATAAGCAACGCCACGGTTATAATAAGCTTTTATATTTTTCGTATCGCTCTTTATAGCTTGTGAATAATCGTCTATTGCATTATCCCAATGGCCAAGTTTTGCATAAATAACACCACGGTTCATTAATGCCCTTGACAGGTTCGGGGTTTTTGCAACATTATCATTCCAAAGGGAAAGGTCATCTTTCCATACTTTATTCCTTTCATAAGTAAGATAGGAATTTGAGCATATTATAATGACGAAGATTGAAATTGCAAGGTATTTATATTTTTTCCAGAGTAAAAGATATAAACCAGAAGTAAGGATCAGAAAAAACCCAAATGAGGGAAGATAGGTCCGGTGTTCGAAAATCACATCGGTTATTGGAATGAAGCTTGATTCGATTGATAACGTAAGAAAAAACCAGAAAATGCCAAAAGAAATGACTCTGTATCTTTTAAAAGAAATTATAGCAAGAATGATCAACGATGCAAGTATCGCGAAACTCATCAGGGTCCTTAGTTCAAAAAGAGAATTTGAGACCGGGAAATCATAGTCCAGTATCTGGTTTATTGGCAGGAACAAAAGCTGGATATACTTTACAATAACGCTGAACTGGGTTAAAAAATAATTAAGTGGAGTTACTGTATAGGGATGTCCCAGCATTGGAGGTATAGGTTTAAAAATGGCGGATGAAAATTTTAGCGCCACAATCAGAATTATTCCCAGTACTGCTGCAATTACCAGGATAACCCTGTAATCCCTGAAATTTATTGAAAGCTTCTTTGTCCGTAAAAAGCATATCTCAAAAAGCAAAATGGCAAATGGAAGTGTGACTGCATTTTCTTTCGAAAGCATAGCCAAAACACCGGAAATCAATGAACCGGCGAAAAGCCAATAAACAAATACATCTCTTTTATTTGCAAGTCGGGCCTTCACATAAAGTACCAGGGAAAGAAGGTAAAACATGGCTGCCAAAGATGCCAGTCGCTGGATAATATAAGTGACAGACTGTGTTGCAAGAGGATGTGAAACAAAAAGTAATGCCGTTAAAAAAGCTAAAACATTTTTATTTCCTGCAATTGGCTGATCTTTCAGAACAGGGGAGGAAAAAATAAGCAATGTGAGCCACCAAACCAGGCAGGCATTGATAAGATGGATAATAAGGTTGATAAGATGATAGTAGAAAACATCAAGCTGGTTAAAATGATAATTGAGTGCAAAAGTGAACATCCCGACAGGACGGGAAGGATAAATATTTATCCAGGCTCTCACATCTGCTAAATTGCGGATGCCCGGATTATCGACAATACGCGAGAAATCATCAAAATGAAAGGAACAATTGAAAGAGTTGGAATAAATGATAATCCCCAGCAGGACTATAATAGCCAATCCCGCTAACTCAGGATATCTGTTTTCTTTAGCCTGTTTTTGACACTTTTTATTCACATTAATGATATAATCAATGCAAATATAGTAATGGCGACCGTACCTGTCAGCTACCGGTAATCATATTTTATAAGAAGTTATCCGTCATTTTTTATTGCTACGCAATTTTCCGTAAGCGTTCTCGCGGTTGGAATATGCATTGGCGTTATTCGGGTTAATTTCAAGTGCCCTGGAGAAATCGGCTATTGCTTTTTCCAACTGCCCCACAGTGGCATAGGCAACGCCACGGTTGCAATAAGCATCTGCATTGTTTGGATCAATTCCAATTAACATGGAATAATCAACCAGGGCCTTGTCCCACTGTCCGAGATTACAGTAAATAATCCCAAGATTGGAGTACGCATCTTTATGCTTCGGGTCAATCTTTATTACCATGGAATAATCGGCTATTGCATTGTCCAACTGCCCAAGGTGACCATAAGCAACGCCACGGTTATAATAAGCATAAATTAAGTTCTTGTCAATCTGTATAGCTTTTGAAAAATCAGCTATTGCTTTGTCCCACTGATTAAGGTTAGCATATGAAACACCTCGGTTATAATAACAATCAGTATTTTTCGCATCAATCTGTAAAGCATTTGAGAAAACGTCAATTGCCTTGTCCCACTGACCAAGTGTGCTGTAAGCAACGCCGAGATTATAGAGTGGTCTGACTTTTTTCGGCGATTTTGATACGACATCACTCCAAAGTGACAGATCATCCTTCCAAACCTTATTCCTTTCATAAGTAAGATAGGAATTTAATCCAATTATGGCAATAAAGATGGTAATAGCAAGATAGTTATATTTTTTCCAGAGTAAAAGGTATATCCCCGAAGTAAGGATCAGAAAAAAACCAAAGGATGGAAGATAGGTACGATGTTCGAAGATCAAATCATTTAAAGGAATGAAACTTGATTCGATTAATAACGTCAGAAAAAACCAGAATATGCCAAAAGAAATGATCCTGTATCTTTTAAAAGACAAGATAGCCAGAACGATTAATGATAAAAGTACAATGAAACTTAACAGGGTTCTAATCTCAAAAAACGTATTTGAGATCGGGAAATCATAGTCTACATTCTGATTGATAGGCAGGAATAAAAGCTGGATATATTTGACGATAACACTGAACTGGGTGAAAAAATAATTAAGAGGCGTAACAGTATAAGCATTCCCGTATCTTACGGGAGGTATCGGTTTGAAAATATGTGAAGAGAAAAGTAACAATATGAGAATAATTATTCCCAGTAATGCTATAATTGATAGGATGACACGATAATCCCTGAAGTTTATTGAAAGCTTCTTTGTTCTTATAAAGAATAATTCAACAAGCAGGATAGCGAATGGAAGCGAAAATGCATTTTCTTTTGTCAGCATAGCCAATACACCAGCGACCAATGAGCCGGTAAAGAACAAGTAAGTTGAAATATTTCTATTATTTGCAAGCCTTCCCTTCATATAGAGGGCAAGTGAAAGCAGGTAAAACATCGCTGCCATGGAAGTCAACCGCTGGATAATATATGTTACAGACTGTGTTGCAAGAGGATGTGAAACGAAAAGCAGGGCCGTAAAAAAAGCTATTACATTTTTATTTCTTGCAATTGGTTGATCTTTTATAGCTGGAGAGGATAATATCAGTAAAGTAAGCCACCAGATCAGGCAAGCAGTTATAAGGTGAATAATCAGGTTAACCAGATGATAGTACTTAACATCAAGTTGGTTAAAATGGTAATTAAGGGCAAAAGTGAATGTTCCAAATGGGCGTGTAGGCAAGATTTTCGACCACGATTTCACATCCGCTAAATTATGGATGCTGGTATTATCAAGAAAACGGGAATCGTCCAGATGAAATGAACAATCAAACGAATTAGAATAAATTTTAATTCCTAAAAGGATTATAATCGCCAGTACCACCAATTCAGTATATCTGATTTTTTTAACCTGGTTTATTGGTTTCTGATATTGCTTGTGCTGGTCCCTGACCGGTAATCCCTTTTTCGGCTGTTTCTTGTTCGAAGGTCCTTTCATCAGATTAGAAGGTTGATCATTTCTTGGTTGGGTTTCTGGTTCGGATTATCGTGTGCTGCCAACAATTGTATAGCAAATTTAAATGAATTGCAGAAAAAAGCAAAACAACTCCGGGCTGAATCTTTGGGACAGCTAAAAAGGATATCTTTGTTCAATAAAAAATTCGACACTGTGGGCATTTTAAGAGCCATTATCTGTATTATCTTTCCCCCTCTGGCAGTACTTGACCGCGGATGCGGAGCAATCCTGCTTGTATGTATCCTCACTTGTTGCGGCTGGATCCCTGGCGTGATTGCTGCGATTCTTTTTAATACTAAGGGGCGCTAAGATATCAGGATAACTTTGACGTTTCTGTTCCTTTCAAATTCAATCCTACATCGTAGCATGAGGAAATGTAATAAAAGTAATGCTTAGCGGAGGCAATGTAATATTCCCGGCTTTTATAGTTTTTCCAAGAATAGCAGGCAATTCATCATTCGCATCTAACTGCAGATCCACGCCGTTGAGTTGAATAGTTGTATCCTGAAGCTTTTTGGATGTCAGTGTATATTGCTGTGCTTCTCCCGGGAATATTAACAGTAGCAGCAGTTTTATTGGTATTGATAACTAAAAGTGTGATCCCTCCATCATGACCTTTCATGCTATGTGCAAACAAATCAACACCCGGCGCTCCTTTCCCCGGGTCGTACACTTCTTTATCCATAAATTTTGCCCAGAGCAAAGCAGCCCAGTAATGCGGTCTGGGGAGATGCGTTTTTTGGTCTAACAGGCCATATTCACTCGCCGCAAGAGTATTATGGAAAATTACCTGTACACCTCCCTGGGCCAGCCGTCCCATCTGCTCGAGATAACGGAAGCAATCAATGAAAGTGACAGCCCAGGGATTGCCGCCACAGGCAGCATCGGCTGTTTCCGTCAACCAGATTGGTTTCCCTGGTGTAAATTGTTCCCGGAGCTTTTTATAAAACCTAAATACCGAATCTGTAAGCGAGAGCCAGTTTTGTGTCAGCGCTGCATCAGGGGTTGTGGTCATTTCCTTGCCCATTGAAGCACAACGTTGTGAAACTGCTCCATAAAAATGATAAGTAAACACATCAAATTCAGGTTTTGGCAAGGCTGAAAGCAGATCAACCGAAGAGATAAACGACTTATTTTTAGGAATAATGCCAACCACCTCACCCGACGATCCCGGTCCCAGGATCAACATACCGGGAACTGATTTTTTTGCAAATGCCCTGAATACAGCAATATCTTTTGCGAAAGTCTGTGCATTATATCCGGCCGGAGCACCAACTGTTTCAGGAATAGTGGGTTCATTGAACAATTCTGCAGCGGCAATGGTGCCACCGATAGATTTTGTGTATTCAACAATTTTTTTAGCTTCTTTTGGTGTCCATACTCCTTTTGAATCACGAACACCCGCACTAATGGCAAAGGAAGTAACGAGTTTTGCATCAACAGCTTTGGAGAAATCAATGACACCTTTCCATTGTGCCTTGGTAAGTACCCCATTAAAACCTTTTGGAATAGCTTTTTCCTTATCCTGGAAGAATACAGAATTCGCCCACCCACCACTTACACGCAAATAGACAGGACCAAGTGCTGCTGCCAGTTTGCGAAGGCGTGTGTCAGAAAGGTCAATAGGTGGTATTGCCTGGAACATAGAAGTTTCTGCATCCGCCTTTTCAACAGTAATATCAGCATGCGCTGTTGTTGCTTTGTTTTTATTGAGATCATCTTTAGGATAAGGTTTCCAGAAATTACCCCCGATCACCTCAGCCATTTCAATATTGTAGGATTGATAACGTTCATCAACGGTTCCTAAATATTTCACTGTTTTGGGATTAAACTTTATGATAACCACATTTGTTTCTTTTTTAGGATGTTTTTTGTCTGCCGCCTTGCAATTGATGAATATCAATCCGCAACAGGCACTTACCAGTAAGATTATTCTCAAAGGTTTCATATGCAAGGTTAAAGCTGGTCTCACTCCCTGATTCAGGATTTACAAGGTTATTTTTTCACCTTCACAGGATATGCCGGCTGAACAGGCTTCTCCGGCGGATTTTCTTTCAATTCTTCAAGCACCACCTGGATGGCTTTATCAAGCTGGGGATCTTTTCCTGCAGCAACTTCAGCCGGAAGCTGTTCAACTTCAATATCAGGAGGGATACCCTCATTTTCAATTCTCCATCCTTCCTTACTCCAGAAAGCTACATTTGGAGCTGTTACATACCCTCCATCCATAAGACCGGGGAAATTGAGAATACCGACTAAACCACCCCAGGTTCTTTTCCCGATGAGTTTCCCAAGGTTAAGCTGCCGGAACGACCAGGGAAGATAATCCCCGCCGCTGCCGGCATATTCATTGATCAGCATCACCTTGGGCCCCTGGATTGATGCATGAGGTGCTTTTATGTCATCACCATACCTTGTTGCCCAGTAGTTCAGGTAAGGACGACGCAGGATATCAATGATGTAATCTGCAAGATTTCCTCCTCCATTGAAACGCTCATCAATAATGATCCCGTCTCTGTCAGATTGCGGGAAAAAATAACGTTTGAAATAATCATGACCTGCCGTACCTGTATTCGGAACATACACGTAAGCAACCCTTCCATTTGTTGCTTCAGTTACTTTTTTCAGATTGTTGTCAACCCAGTAACGGTTACGGAGTTCACCTTCACTTTCGATGGGAACAACTTGTACAACCCGTGAATCTGTCCCATCAGCATGAGAACTCACTTTAATATCAGTCAGCTTGCCAGCCGTATTATCAAACAGGCTGTATACACTGACAGGCGCTTTCAGTTCTACCCCGTTAACGGCCAGAAGATAATCCCCCTCTTTTACATTTACACCGGGCTCAGTTAACGGGGACTTTAATTCGGGTGTCCAGTTTAACCCGCCATAGATCTTGCTGAAACGGTAACGGCCGTTTTCAAGAGTATAATCTGCTCCCAATAATCCCACCGGGACTGTCTTTGCAGTCCTGTATTGTTCACCCCCGAAAGTATAAGAATGCCCTACAGAAAGTTCGCTGCACAACCACCGCGTAAGTCTTGTAAAATCGTCACGGCAGGAAAGGTAGGGAAGGAACTGTTCGTACTTTACCTTCATGGCAGGCCAATCCACTCCATGCATTCCCGGGTCATAGAAATAATCCCGGTTGATGCGCCAGATGTCTCCAAACATCTGTCGCCACTCTGCCGGAGGATCTATTTTGATCTGTGCAGCGTCCAGGTTCAATCCTCCTTTACCTGCTTCAATCTTGTCACCGGTCTTCGTGAGGAACCAGGAATCTTTAAGGACATAAAGGATCTTTTTCTTGTCATATGAAAGGGTAAAGGTGTTCAAAGCATCCAGGACTACATTATCCTTTCTGGATTCCAGGCTGAAGTTATGAAGCTTCCCGGAAGAAGATCCATCCGATGGTGGAATTACAGGATACTCGACGAAATAGATCTGTTTTTCAGGCCCGGCTGTTAACGAGGTATAAAAAGCAGGAGGTATGGGCAGAGCAAGAATACGGTCGGAAAGATGCTCTATATCGATAACCGTTTTGGCAATACTCGAACTATCTTCCTTTGCTTTGTCCTTCTTCTTATCCTTCTTGTCTTTATCCTTGTTCAGATCTTTTTCAGGCTCTGCCGTTCCCTTTTCTTCATCACTCTCCTTCAATAAAGGATTTGGGGAAGTTTTATCCAGAACCGTGATATATACGCTATTCTTCATATGCATATCTTCTGTCGAAAGATCGAACCACTGCCTTACAGGACCGGCATCCGTTGATCCGAAGAAATAAAGATACTTGCCGCTTATATCGAAAACCGGCTCAGAACAATCGCTAAGCCCATCTGTAACCGGGAATAATTTGTCCTGGTCCAGCGAATAAAGATAGACCCTGAGAATGTTGGTGGGTGTTATCATCGCAAAAGTCATCCATTTAGAATCAGGTGACCAGTCGGGAACCATTGCCCCAAAAATATCATAGATCGGCTCCGTTGCTATTTTTTTGGTTTTCCCCGACGCGAGATCGATATAATAAAGATTAAATCCATTATCGGTGAAACTGATCATCTTGCTGTCAGGTGACCAGTAGGGGTCATAATAGAACCCTTTACCGGGAAGCGGGTAGCTTTTTGTTTTTCCTCCTTCCCCTTGTTCTGCGATAACCAGCTGATATTCTCCGGATTCATCGGAATACCAGGCAATTTTCTTACCATCGGGCGACCATGCAGGACTGCGTTCATATACTCCTGGCGTATTAGTCAGGTTTCTTGGGTCCCCTTTTTCTGAGGGTACGGTAATGATATCGCCCCTCGCTTCAAATATAGCCCGGGCACCGCTGGGAGATAAATTCGAAAAATGAATATTCTTTGCCGCAGACACATAACGGGGACGGATGTTTGAAAGATCTGCAGGTACATGGATATGAAGTTGGTTTGAAATATTGGAAACCAGGTCATAAAGGTGGAGGTACCCTGCCTGTTCAAATATGATCTTTCCTCCACCATAACCTGCAGAGTTGATTGGGAAATCGCTGAAATGGGTCAGTTGTTTTATCTCTGTCGATTTGGTATCGTAAGAAAACAGGTTAAATTCTCCGTTACGGTCGGAGAGAAAATACACAAAGTTGCCAATCCACATTGGTCGCCAGTCGTTGCATCCCCCTGCAGGTTGAGGAATCTTTTCAACGGCTAAGGTCGACAAATCGCAGATCCATATGTATGAGATCCTTCCTCCCCGGTAATTTTTCCATTGCTGGAAAGCATTGTAATATGGGTTATATGCGATTTTCTTCCCATCAGGGGAAAAACTGCCATAAACCCCGCTCGGCAGCTTCAGCTTCTCAGGAAAACCGCCAGTTACGGGAACCAGGTAAAATTTTGGCAACCCTCCGGTGAATGATTCCCGTGTTGAAGAAAAAAGAATGGACTTTCCATCCGGAGTAAAACCCCTTGCAAAATCTGCATCAGGATGCCATGTCAGGCGTGTAGGAATGCCGCCTTCAACAGGAATGGTAAACACATCCGTATTTCCATCATATTGACCGGTAAAAGCTATTGTCTTTCCGTCGGGTGAAAAATTCGGAGCAAACTCGGCCCCTTCATTGGAAGTGATCCGGGTCACATTCGCCCCATCCAGATCAGCTACCCATAAATCATTGGCATAAACAAAAACAATATGGGAACTGCTGACCGAAGGATCCGTCATCATCCTCGATTCACCCGGATTCTGTGCCGTGGTCATAAGGCAGGAGAAAAGAAAAAGGACTACTACAAAAGATTGCAATGTTTTCATATCAGATATTTTTTACACCTAGCAAATATATTTATAAAAGGGAAATAGGAAAAATTTATAATTCTGCAAAAGAAAACAAATCGCAGAGTCACAAAAAAACTATCCCTTATCTGACTCTGTAAGACTTATGAACTGGCAAATTAAAAATCGTAATTCGTAAATCTAAAAATTCATTCGTAAATCGAAAATCATCCAATCGTAAATCCTTTTTGTCACTCTGTTACTCTGTCACTTTTTTTCTTGCCCCTCCAAACTTGAAAGAAACAAAATTCCTGACGAAAATTAGCGATTCTTGCAATTGTTCGTAATTTTGAAGCTCACTTCTTCTTCAATGAAAAAAATACTTATTACAGGGGGGATGGGATTTGTTGGTTCCAATTTAGCGATGGCGCTGAAATTGAAATATCCTGAATATTCCATCATCTCTTTTGATAACCTTAAAAGAAGGGGTTCCGAAATGAACCTGACCCGTCTTAAAAACTGCGGAGTTGAGTTTATTCATGGAGATATCCGCAACAGATCTGATTTTGATGAGATAGGGGAAGTTGACTGCATTATTGATGCCGCTGCAGAACCTTCTGTTCTGGCAGGAATTGTGGACTCGCCAACCTATTTGATCGATACGAATCTGAATGGAACCATTAACACTTTGTATCTGGCAAGAAAATATAAATCCGATTTTATTTTCTTGTCAACCAGCAGGGTTTATCCTATTGCAAAGATTGAACAGATAAATTTTACTGAAAATGAATCCCGGTTTGATATTGCGGATGAACAATCATTAAACGGAATATCCAAACTGGGAATATCAGAAGATTTTCCATTGGAAGGACCTCGTTCCTATTATGGTGCAACTAAATTCTCTTCTGAATTATTTGTGAATGAATTCCGTGAATTTGCAGGGATAAGGAGTGTTATCAATCGTTGTGGAGTTCTTGCAGGCCCTTGGCAAATGGGTAAAGTCGACCAAGGAGTGATAGTTTTGTGGGTCGCACGTCACTTTTTCAAAAAGCCGTTATCATATATTGGTTATGGAGGTACCGGAAAGCAGGTCCGCGATGCCTTGCATATTAACGATCTTTTCGAACTTGTAGATTGGCAGATTGACAACATTGAAAAAATCAATGGCCAGACATTTAATGTTGGGGGTGGCATTGAATGCAGTTTCTCATTAAAAGAACTGACACAGCTATGCCAGGAGATCACCGGTAATACTATCCAAATCAAACCGGTTCATGAAAACAGGGAAGGTGATATCAGGATCTACCTGACGGATAATTCAAAAGTCACAAGACTTTGCGGTTGGAAACCAAAAACCTCAAAATATGAGCTGATAAAGGATATTTATACCTGGCTCAGGGATAATGAAAAACAATTAAGTTCAATCTTAAATTAACTATGTATGGAAATAGCAATTATTACTGGCTCTGCAGGACTAATAGGAAGTGAAGCTGTTGACTTCTTTTCAGATAAATTTGATAAAATTGTCGGGATTGACAACGACATGAGAAAATACTTTTTTGGAGAAAATGCTTCCACCGAATGGAATAGAATACGAATTGAAAAGACGTACGCTAATTATGAACACCATAATTGCGATATTCGTAACTATTCGGAACTCGAAAACATCTTTAAAAAATATAATACAGACATTAAATTTGTTATTCATACCGCCGCACAACCAAGCCATGACTGGGCAGCAAAAGAACCTTTAACCGATTTTACCGTTAATGCAAATGGCACATTGAACATGGTGGAATTAACACGGCTATATTGCAGGGATGCCGTTTTTATTTACACCTCTACAAATAAAGTCTATGGCGATAATCCTAATTATCTTCCACTGGTCGAGTTGGAGGACCGGTGGGAAATTGATAGTCATCATAAGTATTACAAAGATGGAATAGATGAATCGATGAGCATCGACAATACCAAGCATTCTCTATTTGGTGCCTCAAAGGTTGCAGCCGATATATTAGTACAGGAGTACGGAAAATATTTCAATATGTACACCGGGGTATTCAGAGGAGGTTGTTTGACCGGCCCTAAACATTCGGGTACCCAGCTTCATGGTTTCTTGTCCTACTTGATGAAATGTGCTGTTACCGGTGATCAATATACTATTTTTGGATACAAAGGGAAACAGGTTCGCGATAATATTCATAGCTGGGACCTGGTAAATATGTTCTGGCATTTTTACCAAAAACCCAGGATGGGAGAAGCATATAACGCAGGAGGCAGCCGTCATTCAAATTGTTCAATGAAAGAAGGAATTGCGATTTGTGAGAAAATTACAGGGAAGAAAATGAATTACACCTATTCTGAAACAAACCGCATTGGCGACCATATCTGGTGGATCAGTGATGTTTCAAAATTTAAGGAACATTACCCGGATTGGCAATATCATTATAATCTTCAGGATATTTTAGTACAGATATACCAGGAATTCACCTCCAGGCTTTAGTGCGGGAACTACCCCGTTAACACTTCAGGAATCTTTAAGGAAGTGGCATTTATAGGTTGATCCTTATGTTAAGAATTTCTCATAAAAGATACATACCTATATTGATTGCAGCAATTATTGCCTGCATATTCATATATATCTTGACCTTCGGAGTCAATATTTTGTACCTCGATGAATGGACATTTGTTCCCCTGGTAAGGAATACTCAAACAAATGGAATTTCATTTGATCTGTTGTTCAGGCCCCATAATGAACACCGGCTTTTCTTCCCCAATTTGTTTTACCTGGCTATGCTTCCCATCAGTCATATGAACTCAAAATTCTTTATGTACATCAATGGGATCATGCTTTGTATTGTTTTCTCGTGTTTATTGCAGATTGCAAAAAAGCAATTTTCTTTTTCACTGTCAAATATCCCCGTTTGGATTATTATTATTCCATTGTTTATTTTCAACTTCAGGCAATCACAAAATTTGCTTTGGGGTTTTCAAATTGCGTTTTATATGGTTTTGACTTTTACTGTTTTGTCACTTTTTCTTCTTGAAAAGACGTATTCAGTATCGTCCCCATATTTAAAGTCTTTATGTGTTACGGGAGCTGCATTATTTGCAATAATTGCTACATTTTCAAGTGCTATGGGCGCCATGGTGTGGTTTGCGGGATTCGTTCAGATCTTTATAAAGACTGGTACCGGAAATAGAAAACAATTTCGGAGTTGGTTGTACTTTTTATCTTGGATAATCATTGGAAGTATTGCCATCCTTATTTATTATTCAGGGATCCAGGGTACTATAAAACAGGATATATTATTTCAGTTAAAGCACCCATTTACGTTCGTTCACTTTTTCTTCTGTCTGATATCATTGACCAGTGTGCATTCGTTGAGTATTATTGCATTTCCAATTGGCATCATTATTTTTTCAATTTCCATTTTTGTTCTTTATAAAACATACAGGAACAGGAGATTAAAAGAGAATAGCTTTTGGATTGCTCTATATGTGTTTTCATTGATGTTTTCAATAATAACTACAATCGGGCGAAGCCCACATGCTTTCGAGTACACCGATAGAGCACGATACACCATTTTTACTTCACTCCTGATCCTTTCAACGTTTATAATGTTCTATGATAACTACCGCATCTCTTCAAACAGGAAGGAAAATAAATTATTTCAGTTTTTTGCTGTGGGATTGATCTTGTTAGCCCTCGAACTTAACGCGATTGGATTAGCATTTGGAATTAAGGAAAAAGGGGAGAGAGAAAAATTCAGGGACGTGGTTTTGAATTATAAAACTCAATCTGTGAGTACCGAACTGAAAAAAGAGCAACAATGGATTTCAGATCCTGGGTTCTTAAACATGGTTGATGGTTCTATCCCATTTTTAGACAAAAACCATTACAATGCTTTTATAGAGAAAAAATAACATGAACAGTTGTGTTCATATTAAACTTAAAAATGAAATTTGATGAAATTATCTGTTATTATTCCTGCTTACAACGAATCTGAATCTTTGCCGGAGACAATCCTTGCTATTGAACAAGAACTTAATAACAGTAATATAGATCACGAGATCTTGGTTATCAATGACAATTCGCAGGATAATACCCTTGAAACCCTGGCTTCTCTCAAAGAAAAAGTCTCTTCTTTGCGTTGGGTAACAAATCCGGGTCCAAATGGATTTGGTTATGCTGTCAGAAAAGGTTTGGAAAATTTCGAAGGAGATTGTGCAGCCATTATGATGGCCGATCTTTCTGATTCTCCCCAGGATTTGGTTTTATTTTATAAAACCATGTGTGAAGGTAATTATGATGCAGTTTTCGGATCCAGGTGGAGCAGAGGTGGCAAGGTCTATGATTATCCGTTGATAAAAAAGATAATTAACAGGATTGCCAATGCGATAATAAAAATTTGTTTTGGAATTAAGTATAACGACACAACGAATGCCTTCAAAATGTACAGAAAGAAAACCATTGAAGGTCTTTATCCTTTGTTATCCCCGCATTTTAATCTTACCATTGAGTTGCCATTAAAAGTAATAATCAGGGGATATTCCTATGCAGTTGTTCCTAATTCTTGGAGAAACAGGAAGTTTGGTACTTCAAAATTAAAGATAAGAGAAATGGGGACACGTTACTTCTTTATACTCCTTTATTGCTTGATTGAAAAATATTTCTCCAGGAATGACTTCAAAAAGAAGTGGAATTAACATTTAATGTTACAGGTAAAAGCCTATCCTGCTACAGGATGGGCTTTTTCATTTTTAAATGTAAGCGCATCAAAAAATTTTTTCAGGATCTATCAGGGTAAAACCCCTATTGAGTGTATTTACTTTAAATGAGTTTGAAACGAACCTTAAAACCCGGACTTCTTGAAAATAAAAATCATAATTAAGTTTAGTCTTTTCCTCTTTATTGTAGCGGTAATATCTGTGATGCATTACCTCTTGCATAGCTTATAATGGTTTAGTTTTTCTGATCAAAACACTTCCTGAATTTATCTTTTCTGGGATTTTTTTTACGATGTACAATCCCTGAAAAAAAGACTAAATACAGAAAATTCATTATATTTGTACAGGGTTACCGGCTCTTCATTCATCAAGAACAGTGCCCTGAGCGGGAACGACGAAAACCGAAAAAAGAGTAGTCAGTCTTAATACTTCAAATTATGCGGCTTTTAGTAATTTCTTTGCTAACTATTCTTGCAGGTACCCTGTTGCTTGCAAAATTCCGTAAAGACATGATAGGCAAAGTCTTTGTCTATATCTCCTGGTTTTTTATAGTAGTGGGATTCATCCTGTTCATTGGATTTATAGGAGGTGGTATTTGCAGATTGGCACATCATGGTTTTCCTTGTCAGCAAAACCGGTGTGAAATGATGATGAAGGGTCCTGGCCCTGGAATGCACGGTCGTTGGTGTGATCCTCAATGCATGGACAAAGGAATGAGAGGACCATGCTGTATGTCGCACGACAGTACGATGAAATGCTGCCAAAAGCACATGGCAGGGGATTCTGTTAAAGTAATAGTACCCAAAAAATAAACTGGTGCTTAAGTCAGACCTTCTGGATCTGACAAAAAAACCGCACGAGTGCGGTTTCTTAGGGAGAACTTCTAATTCCAGCCAGGTATCTGGGGCATTTGAACCGGCACCCAGGGTGTGTCATATTCAAATCTCCAGGTCTCGACTCCGCCATTATCGTAAAAGATAGACAGACAATGCAACCATCCGGTAGGTGTGGTCTCCGTAGCGGTCAGAGACGCGAAGCGATGGTATGGTATAGTATTTCCACCACTGTTTTCAGAAACGCCCCAGTACCAGTCGTAATTTCCTGCAGAGGATGACGGATCCCAATCAGTGAAGTAAATATTCCATTCCCACTGCGACATCTCGTTATACCCTGAATTTTGCATGTCCCAGATACTGTAACCATTGTACGTGGTCTTTCCATTATTTGTTTCTTTGATATATCTCGTCGTAGTCTTGTTGTCAAAACTCCCATCTGCGCCATTGTATGAGATCTCTATTATGTAATCGATGGTATCACCCATATGCAGTCTCTCAGAATAATTATAAAGGCCGCCGGTATAGTAACAAGAATACCATCCGTTGGCATCAGGTCCGGTCCAGTTATAATCATTAATGGCTTTTCCTGATTTCAGTTTTGAGCTGTCACTATTCGGAAAGAAGAAAACATGTCCCGAGTCAGCTGCAACCGTGATAGTTGACATCATAAAAGACTGCATCTTGCTGGAGATAACTGTCCCTCCGCTGGCAGCAGCATTAAGGGTTACAGTGCTAACCGATGACTGGTTTTGTGTTTCCTTTTTTTTGCAGGAGAAAAGGATCAACATACACATAAGTGTACTGAGAAGGTAAAGATGTTTGATTTTCATAATACAGGATTTTAAAACCACATGATAAGCGACAAATATACATAAAGGATTTCACTAAATCAAGAGGATTGAGGATGATCTGTATTTACCGTAAATTTGTTGGATTCAATTTTTATATCTGACCCATATTAACAAATTGAGGATGAAATATAACTTCGATAAATATATTGACCGTACCCACACTTCCTGTGTAAAATATGATTTAAGGCAAACCATTTTTGGAAAGAGCGATGTGATTCCGATGTGGGTTGCTGTTATCTGATGAAATTCATGCGAATGAACATTGCTTGTCCGCGTTCAATCTTGATAGACGCTCTTGGACGACTCCAAACAATGAGTGAATCACTTTAAACTGTACTTTTGAGGCCTGTATCCACGTATTTCCCTGTATAATGAGCAAAGTCTATATTGTCAGATGCCCCGATTACAGCCAGGTTGACATGAAGCTGGCAGAATTGATCGAAATGATGGGGGGAGTTGAACAGTTTGTAAAACCCAACCAGCGGATCGCACTGAAACCCAATTTGCTTCTGGCCGCTGATCAGGAGAAGGCCGCAACAACCCACCCATCCCTGCTGGCCGCCGCCGGGAAGATCTTCGGTAAGGTTGCCGGCAGCATTGTATTGGCCGAAAGTCCGGGTTCCGGCTATGCATACGATAAAAAAACATTGGAGAAAACTTACCAGGTATGCGGAATGTCTGATGCCGCCAAAGATGCTGGCATAGAATTAAACTATGATACATCCTTCGAAACTCTTTCATTTCCCGAAGGCAAACTGGTGAAAAGATTCGAGATCATTACACCAATTCTCCGGTGCGACAGTTACATAAACCTCTGTAAGCTTAAAACTCATGGCCTCATGTTCATGACGGGCGGCGTTAAAAACATTTTCGGAGTGATCCCCGGGCGCTCCAAACCTGGGTACCACAGTACAATGACAACACGGGAACTGTTCGCAGCCATGCTTCTGGACCTGGTTGCCCTGGTACCGCCAAAACTGACCATAATGGACGCAGTAATCGGCATGGAAGGAGATGGACCTTTCAATGGCACACCTCGTCATATTGGACTGTTAATCGCTTCAACCGATCCACTCAGTCTCGATATTGTGGCCTCGGAGATCATGGGCCTTCCAAATGAAAAAAATCCATTGTTGATAGAGGCAAAAAAACGTAATATACACCCGTCGCGAATTGAGGAAGTTGAGGTGATTGGAGTACCCTTGGCACAGATTGATATTCCCGGTTTCAAACTTCCCGGTTCCTTCACCAAAGAGAACCACAACGTCCTGGGGTCTTTCCTGAAGCCGTTGATAAAAAAATCATTCACCGTCGATCCCAGGATAATAAAATCAAAATGCACCGCCTGCGGTACTTGCGAAAAAGCTTGCCCAAGCGATGCAATTGTAATTAATAAAGTCGCAATAATCGACAAAACAAAATGCATCCGCTGTTACTGCTGCCACGAAATGTGCCAGTTCGATGCAATTGAATTGCATAAAAGTCTGCTCTATAAATTGCTTAATTAAGGGCAATCAGTGTTACCTGATTTTAACCGTCTTTCTTTAGAAATTATTTAAAGGAACATGCCAATAAAATAGGTCTGTCAAGCCACTAATCATTTTGCAACTTCTTCTGGTTTGCCCATACGTTTCATCGGGGGCAAGTCGATGATATGTTACGGATTTTGGAATAATCTTAATTATTATCTTGGGGGTCTTGGAGGAGGTGGAGGAGAGGGTAATTCTATTCTGACTGATGGTGGTTCCGGAGCAGTTGGTTGAAGCACTACCGTTCTTCTTTCATGATAATCGTGGCGATAGTGATGATGTTTGTATTCTCTCTTTCTGTCTTTATGTTCATCATTATCATGGTGTGGGTTTTGTGCAAATAAACAAGCACCTGTGAATAATAAAATTAAAGCGATTGTGATCTTCTTTCATCTGTCAATGAGAACCACAGGCACGAATTGGTACACTACTTCACAAAATTCACGAATCCTGATGTCATAGGATTTTTTGATGAAGGCCTGGCAACGTATTTTGGGGGCAATTTAGGGAATCCTTTAAAATGGCATCTCGATTACATCAACCAATATCTCAAAGATAAACCAGATTTAGATTTAACCGATGAAAATAAATTTGGATACTTAGACCCTAATACTAATCCCCAGTACGTTTTAGGGGCTATTATAATGAAATATACGATTGAAAAGTATGGTCATTGAAGAAGCCGCCTTCCCTTCATTTAACTTCAATAGTATAGGTACCTGGAATGGCGCTTTTCTTGGATATGGCGGTTTGGCGTGGTTTTATCTCTTCAATCAGAAACTATGTACCTATGGAGTACATTCCAACTGCTCTGTCTTTTGGAATAGCACAACAGGCGATGCATTAAAAATTGCAGTTGCAGCAAACGGGAAAAAAGTGGCAATGAAATTTAGCCGTTCCGCCAATGATCATTTGCTCTATAACATTGCTGTTTCCGATAGCGAATTGACCTGCCGCTATGAAGCTGAAAAGAATGAATTGCAATATTTCAAGGGGAACGATGATCATTACTCCTTCATGGCCCGGACTGCTTCAAAAATTTCACTTGAAATAGAAAAGTGGAATATTGATGAATACAGCTGGCTTCAATCCTCAACGACTGAAAAAGGAATGGTATCTTACATCCTCCACGTTTCAAAAACAAATAGCCTCTATATTATTAAGGATGGAAACAAAAGTATAAATATCAAGAGTGATAAGTACGGACTTTTAAAATTCGGTGTCAGGATATATAAGCGCTCAACTCAAATAAAAATAAATTCAATAGTGTAAATCCCAAGAAACAATCGAAAATCACCTGCCTGCCGATAGGCAGGTCAATCTGGCAATTCATTCGTAAATCTAATATCGGCCAATCGTAAATAATTTTTGTTCGTTGATCGATTATTCGATTGTTCAATACCACAATCAACCGGATAAAAGTATTTTACCCGGTTGTGATATGTGACTTATTTTCTAAACAAAGTTGTCCTTAACCTATTTTTTGGCCTTAGCTTTCTTAACCACTTTTTTAGGAGCAACTTTTTTAACTACTTTTTTAGGAGCAGCCTTTTTAACTACTTTTTTAGGAGCGGCCTTCGCAACCACTTTTGTTGGAGCGGCTTTCTTTACAACTTTCTTTGGAGCTGCTTTCTTTACAACTTTTTTAGGAGCTGCTTTCTTTACAACTTTTTTTACTGTTTTTGCCATATGTTTATTATTTAATATTACAGCAAAGCTAAAAGGATTTTAATCTCATTTCTTAATGATTTCTTAATGTTATCATCTAAATATTAACAATTGAGGGTAATAGAAATCTCCGGTCACTCTGTTGGTAAACTTGGTGATCTGACCAATACGATAAGAAAATACTTTATCACTAATTCATTCCTCCTCTGTTTCGACCCGGCAGATAAATTGTTCAGTTAGTCACCTTTGCCTCTGTTGAGAATATGAGAGCCGGTAAAATTCATGCCTGATTACCCTATGAGTACCCGAATAATCGATCATATAATCGATCAAAGTGTTCTGAATTCCGGTCTGACTTCGAAGATCGTTGTTCAATATTTCAAGCACAAGGTATTGGTGCATTCGAAAGCGTGTCTCACTTTTTTGCATTTGCACATGATCAAGTCCTGAAAGGGCGTCATATGAATAACCCCCGGTGTAACCGGGGGTCAAGGCTATACCGGCGATCAATATTTTTTATTTTCATGCACCTTTTTGTGCAGCGCTCATATAGGTTCGATTATTCAAAAAAACTTCCCGAATCCCGCAACGGTATTCTGCTTTACTTAATGTTCAAAATAATAATTCCCTTTCATTTATTCAGGTTATCAGGTTCATTTAATGTGTGAATGATGTAACATAATTGTAACTTTTTGTAACGTTAAACAGTATAAATGGTTGCAACTTTGTCCCATTATTGTGAATTTTCATTAATAAAAACCCCATTAATATGAAAAAGCTAATTTTCGTATTCGCAATGATCTTGTTACTGGCAGTTGCTTTTAACAGCAATGCACAACAAATCACGAGTACCCCAAAGGAAAAACCATTGCAGCAAATGACCTCAATTTCGGGTGAGGTAACAAGTTTGGTCAATAATGATTTGGCCAACGGAACACCGATAAATGAAACGGTACAGGTTAAACCCGCAGCATCGCCAACGGAAGACTTTATAGGTGAGCACTATGAAGGTGGAATAATATTTTACCTGGATTCTACCGGACGGCACGGATTAATTGCAGCTCCTGTTGATCAGCCAGGTTATGCACAATGGGGAATAACTGGTTTAACAGGTGCTAATTTTGTAGATGAAGGGGCATCGAATACGAAGAAGATCGTTTCCTTTATGCTTATGAAGAAAAAACCGGTGGCGTATTGGAAAATCACCCCTGCCGCATGTATGTGCGATTCCTCAACGCTTGGCGGTTATAGTGATTGGTATCTTCCCTCAATAAACGAATTAAAATCTATGTATGATAAACAATCAATGATTGGTGCTTTTACTATTGGGGATTATTGCAGTTCAACAGAAAGTAGTAATAATGAATGTTGGAATATTCACTTCAAACCTGGTAAAAAGATAATTTTTCATGATGAAAAATGGAGGATTGACTGGAATATACAATATAATGTAAGATGCATCCGGAAGTTTTAACGAACATTCGATAGTTCAAATAACAAGTGAATAATGATTCCTGTTCCCTTATTCCCAATGAATTCAGGAATAACCATTCTTATGGCCTGTGTTGTCTATCAGTTTTTGAACCCTGTTATTGCACCACCATCTTCCACGTCTTTTCTGTTCCGTTATACCGGAGGTTGACAATATAGACGCCGGTAGGGAGATTTGAAAGGTCAGTTTGATAAGGTTCAGAAGCCTTGATGCCCGGGATGTTCTTCATTAAAATGACCCTTCCGGAAATATCAGTAACGGTCAGTATCCCTTCACCAATGTCAACTGTTGAACCAATAAAAAATTTCCCGTTTGAAGGATTTGGATAGAGTATTACCTGATCACTCCAGTTTTGCTGGTTATGGGGAATAAGTGTTAACTGCTGCCGTATGGAATTTTGAAGAAGTGAGTTACTGACTTTAAGGTTAATTCTGTACGCTCCATAATGCATGAATGAATGTACCGGGTCTTTCTCAGTGGAAATGGAACCATCGCCGAAATCCCAGTACCAGGATGTCGCATTCGGAGTCTCAATCCTGAATTGAACTTCCAGGTCGGTACCGGGAACAATATTTTGTGAATAGTGCGTCAGTAAAGGGTAAACATAGACTGAATCGCATGAAACATTTTCACCGCATGAATCAACCTCAGTCAAACATGCCCAATAAGTACCTTCCTCTGAGTAGATATGCAGGGGATCCTTGTCCTGAGAGGTATGACCATCACCGAAATCCCACAGTCGTGATATGAAACCTGAAACAGCGGATGTGTCATGAAACTGGTATCCTGGATAAGCCGTAACATAATAAAAACGTGATATAGGAGGACTGCATGAAACAACAACGATCTGCCTGCATTTGGAGGATTTCGTCTGCAGGCCTTCATCTACCGTCAGACCAACATGGTAAGTTCCTGATTCATTGTATGAGAATGGCGGAGGAGTGAACTGCGTCGAAGACGGGATTTCCGGATTTGAACACATCGGCCAGGTAACCTTGGTAAGAGTGTAGGTTTCCCGGTTGGTGATGTATGCACACAGCGTATCCCCTTCCCTTATGATCTCCGACATGCTGTGCGGTCTGTCCAGATTGCCAATGTTGCCAAGCGACTGCATGGTTATCGCACCCGTATATCCCCCTGCAAAATCAAGGCGCCACAACAAATCCTGGCTCTCATACGAATAGAGATACTTTGTCATGAATCCCGTTGTGGTTTCACAATCCTGCAGGGTTGACACGAATGTGCCATTATCCATCGCCCCTGAAAAATTTCCAAGGTTAACGCCGGTTGGATTGTTCAGCAGGGAGGTGCCGAAATCCAGCCTCACCAGGGTTGCATTTGGTCCGGAGGCAAACATCCGCCAAGTATCAAAATCATTGATCACAACGATCGAAGAGGGCTGGTAAAGCAAGCCGTTTATTGTCCCCAGATCTTCAAAAGACGGTGTATTCGCCAGGGTAGTTCCAAAATTAAGTCTTACAAGTTTATTCCCAAATGAACATGCGATAAAGCCGATCCATATGGCTCCCTCTTGTCCGATCCACATCCCATGAGGAAAGTCGAGCACGGGTAAGTTTAGGGTAGAAGCAACCGGGGAATTTGAGAGCTGTGAACCAAAAACGAGCCGTACCACTGAATTTCCGTTATTCACGAATCCATACCAGGTACCATTATCATTTTTTACCTGGATTCCCTCCAGGTTGTCAGTGAACAGCCCCGACCCATTGAGTATATCTGAAGAAACCGGATTATTCAGGTAACTATTCCCAAGGTAATTTCGTGTGACATGAGGCACATCGCCGGTGAGCATATATCCCTGATTGCTTATAAACGAATAGCACTTATCCCCATCTTTAACCAGGGTAATATAAGTGGGAACATCAAGATTCCCGAAAACATTCCCAAGGTTTGTAGCTGAGGGTGAAGCATCAAGACTGCCTGAACAGAAGCTCCAGTAATAGGTCGTAGCCCCCGTGGAAAGATTGGTCAGATTAACCTCCTGGCCAACCCTGACTGTATCCGGCCCTGTAAAATCAGCCACCACCTGTGCCCGTGGTTCCATGTATACAAGCACCAGGAGAAGAAGGAAGAAAAATCTATTGGAAAATAAAACCTTTTTCATGATATGAAAATGAGAGGGTCAAGCGCAAATATAATCAATTTTTCCTCTCCTTAAGTATTTTCCGAGATCTTTGTTGTCTGTTTTGTACCAAGTTTTTCTTTCAGAACTCCTTAATTTCGATCTGATTTCACGAATCGTTAATCAATATTATAATTACTTCTCTGGATAAATTTCTTTGATGTGCTTTGTATGATTTGTAATCAATACTGTTAGTTTCACCTGTTTTATTTTTTGCCATTGTTTTTACAAATTATTAAAAACTCTTCACTCTTCACCCCTCACTCTTCACTAATAGTTCGTCTTTTCAAGATAACGAATAAAGCCTTTGGAGCTTGCGGAGCATTATCTTTAAATTCTGTGTCTTTTATTTCATGAATAAAAAACCTTCGTTCAAATGTTTCCCTGATAATTTTCTCAGAAATACGATGTGGCCCAATTCCTGTTTCAGGCATCTTATCACTAAAGCATTTTAAAAACAATAGCCCTGGATCGTTGAGTAAATTGAAAACATTTTTAGCATATATATCTCTCTTATCCTCGTCAATTACGTGAAAACATCCTCTGTCAAAAATGAAATCGAACTTTTTAGCCAGGTTTGTTTTGAGGATATCATCCTGTATAAATTCAATAGGATTATACGCCTGTTTCGCCAGTACGATTGCATCTTCCGAGATATCAGTACCCGTCACGGAAAATCCTCTTTTTGCAAGTTTATTTGCCTGAGTCGCAGGCCCGGTGCCAATGTCAAGAAAAGTACCTGAATTTAAACCCAATGTATCTAAAGCATTTTGCAGATCATGGTCTAAATCGGGGTTATACCATGGCATTTCAGTGACCTTCATGTTTTTATAAACATTTTCCCAATCGAAATTTCTTTGCTCTGTCATATTATTTTAATTAAAACTGTACAAAAATAATACGCCCACTTACAAATTAGTACCAAAGGGCTGTTATATATTTTGCATAAATGTCAACAATTTTTGAAGTAATATCAAACTTCAGGCATCGTTGATAGGTTATTCAATTGTTCGATAAACCGGTTTATCCGACCAGAATACAGATTTACTCATTTTATTGGCATCTTGTCGTTGAACTAAAGATCAGGAATAAATGGGATTCCCGGAAATACATGAAAAGAATATTACCTGAAACCTTTGGTGTTTAATTGTTTTGAGAGTTGAGATATTAACAAATCCTTCGATTTATCAACAATTTATGGGGTTTTAGGAACAAAACCCTTGACATCGGATTCAAATGCCTTATCTTTGCAGGGATTTTTATTAATAGTATAAACTTAAACTTTAAAAAGATGAATAAAGCTCAATTAATCGAGGCAATTGCTAAAGATGCAAAAATGCCTAAAACAGAAGCTAAGAAAGCTCTGGAAGCTTTCGTTACTTCTACATCAAAAGCTTTAAGCAAAGGCGATAGAGTTGCCTTAGTGGGTTTTGGTTCGTTCTCCATTTCCAAGAGAGCTGCCCGTAAGGGACGCAATCCCCAGACAGGTAAAGAAATCAAAATTGCCGCCAAAAAAGTTGTAAAGTTTAAAGCTGGCGCAGAACTAACCAAAAAAGTCAAGTAAGACTTTGCCTATATTAAATTAAAGATGCCGCCCTGAAAAAGCGGCATTTTTATTTCAATATACTTGCCGATAATTCAATTAACCAGAAAGATTCGAAAATCGCCTGCCTGCCGTGTAGGCAGGTCAATCTGACAATTCATTCGTAAATCGAAAATCGTCCAATCGTAAATGTTTTTTGCTCGTTATTCCTTTGTAAATAAAAAATAAGATTTCTTTTTATTATTTGATATGTTCTTTTGGTAATATTGATTGATATTAACTAATAGCCCCAAAGGGGCGTAATATGGATAACCCCCGGCGAAACCGGGGGTCCCAGCCATACATAGGTTGAGACAATACCGGGGGTCCCAGCCATACATAGGTTGAGACAATACCGGGGGTCAAGGCTATACCGGCGATCTGTGTTATTTATTTTTCATACACCTTTTTGTGCAGAACTCCCATAAGTTCGATTGTTCAAAATACATTCCACTAAGAAGTATTAACTTTACAATCATGAAAGCCTGGATCATTGAAAAAATTTGCGACCTGAAAACTGAAAACAATCCGTTGAAGCTGGTCGACATTCCCATTCCTGAGCCACAGGAAGGTGAATTGTTGATCAAAGTGAGCGCCTGCGGGGTCTGCCATACTGAGATTGACGAAATCGAAGGTCGGACGCCACCGCGTCATTATCCTGTCGTTCCAGGGCACCAGGTGGTGGGTACGGTGGAGCAAACCCGGGGAACCACGGCCGGCATCAAAAAAGGGAATAGGGTCGGGGTTGCGTGGATTTATTCTGCCTGCGGTAAATGTCAGTACTGTCTATCAGGAAATGAAAACCTGTGTGAGGATTTTAAGGCAACAGGTAGAGATGTCAATGGAGGATATGCTGAGTATATGGTTGTTCCTGAAAATTTTGCCTATCCCATCCCCGGTATTTTTACCGATACCGATGCGGCACCTTTGTTGTGTGCCGGAGCAATTGGTTACCGCTCCGTGGCGCTGGCGGGAATGAGCAACGGGAAACTGACCGGGCTTACAGGATTTGGAGCTTCGGCACACCTGGTGTTGAAACTGATCCAATACCAGTACCCGCAATCTGACATTTATGTGTTTGCCCGCAGCCCTGAAGAAAGGAAGTTTGCACTTGAACTTGGGGCACAATGGGTAGGTGACACAAAAGACAAACCACCCTCCTTACTCGATTGTATCATTGATACCACCCCCGTTTGGGAACCTGTGGTCTGTGCACTGGAATGTCTGAAGCCAGGAGGCCGGCTGGTTATCAATGCTATTCGAAAAGAGTCAGCCGACAAAGAATACCTGCTTAATATCGATTATTCCCGCCACCTTTGGATGGAAAAAGAGATTAAGAGTGTCGCGAATGTCACAAGCCAGGATGTGAGGTCATTTATCCGGATAGCAGCTGAAATGTCCTTAAAACCGGAAACAACGATCTATCCGTTTGAAGATGCCAACCAGGCTATCATAGACATTAAGCAACAAAAGATCAAAGGAGCCAAAGTGCTGATTTTAGAACGATAGTACCGCTACCAGGATCAACAACAGAAAAAAAAGGGAGAGACAGATAATCAGATCAAGCGTTGTTCGATTGTTCAAATTACATTTTAAACTACCACAAGTCTTTTTATTTAAATCGAAAATCGTCAATCTGACAATTCATTCGTAAATCGAAAATCGTCCAATCGTAAATTATTTTACCTCATTGGCCGATTATCGGGTACTTAAAAAATGGCTGGGGAGAAGATAGTTCTTCATTTCAACTCGGCTAACATCTTCTTCAGACTTTTTTTGTCCTTCTCCGTCCAATAATAATCTCCCTTTTCAAGGTCAGTGATACCATTGATGCCTTTAGATAGCCGGGGATCAATGGATTTGGCAATGCCCAGGTATTTTTTTGATTCCTGAAGGTTACCTTTCATGTAGTAAACAATCGCAAAATCCAGGTTGGCAAAAAGATTCTTTCCATCAATCTTTAAGCATTGGTTGAAATTATTGACCGCCAAATCAGTTTTTCTCTGTTGTAAATAAACGTAACCGAGATTGGCATAGGCGGAAGAATAATCCGGTTTTACACTGATTGCTTTATTGAAGTCTGCAATTGCTTGATCAAACTTTAACAATATCGTGTAACAAACCCCACGGCTATTATAACCACTGGGATTATTAGCATCTAAAGAAAGGGAACGGTTTAAATCTGCAATAACACCTTGATTATCTTTGATTTCATGTTTTGTGTTTCCAGGGATGTTGTACGTAAAAGCATATCCCGGATTAATTTTAATGGCTTGGGTGTAATCCGCAATGGATCCTTGGTAATCATGAAGATTCCTTTTTGCTTTTCCACGGTTGATGTAAGCAAAAGCATCGTTGGGATGAAGTTCAATGACTTTTGTGTAATCTTCTATAGCTCCCTGGTAATCTTTAAGTTGAAATCTTACATTCCCGCGAACATAGTAGGTCAATACATCTTTTGGATTAATCTCAAGGAATTTGGAATAATCGGAAATTGCCCCCTGGTAATCCTTTAAATCATATTTTACACTTCCACGGTTGAAGTATGCAACCTTAGATGCCTCAGAATTTTCAATGCTTTTTGTAAAATATTCTATCTTTTTCTTTGGGTCTGTTTCATTAAGTCCCTTCTTTAACCATTTAACATTCTGTGCTCCCAGCATCATAGGGATCATTAAAACGCTGAAAAGTAGTAAAACCTTTGTTTTCATATCCGTTTGGTTGTGGAACTGCAATTTATGCAACAAGGAAATCAAGTCAGGAATAAAAACGCCCCGTCAGGCATCAACCCGAAGGGGCGTTCCATTCTTTTAACCAACATTATGGTTTGGCAGAACACGGGTGCTGCCTTTTTTTTTCTACCGCAATCTGCAGTGGGGTTAACAATATGTTGTAACTATCCAAAGATAGTGAAAAAAGCTGGGATTTGGACGGATTTAACGTTTTTTATGATTGAGAGGCCGATTAAAAAAAAAACTGATGAACACCTTAGGTCGGTCAGTATTCAGAACGATAGCACCGCTACGAGGATCAACAACAGAAAAAATAGGGGAACGCCGATAATCAGGTACGACAAGCTGATCAGCAGCATTTTTGCCATGGTCTTCCCAAACGACTGGCCATAGTATCTTTTCAATGCAAGGAAGCCATAAACCAGGATAATCATTACGATATAATACAGATTAATCGGGAAAATCAGCCCAATCATCAGGTACAGGATGAATAACAGAAAAATGAAGGCATGAAGGTGCAGCGAAAAAATCAGGTGTTCAAAGTAAAGCCTCTTCCGTCGTATATAAAACAATTTCAAAAGGGCTGCGAAAACCGGGATAAATAAAAATATCAGTTTGGACGCGGTATGTTCAAGAATCGTGGTGAAAGACTGCCCTGTCGAAATCGTGATCTTTAAGACCTGTTTTACGAACATTTTAGTCCAGCCCGACTCCTTTGCAAAATGCTTTTCAACATACCTTTTTAACCCAATACTGTCGACTTCATTTTTAACGGAATCCCGGCCGGATTTACTTAATGAAACACCATGTAAAGAATAACTGACATGACTTAAGTCGTTTTTTTTGCCGCCTTGCACAATGGTTGAGTCTGATCTCCCCGAACTTATGTTTTCCGCCTCTGGTTCCTTACTAAAAGGCAGGAGAAGGAAATAAATAACACTGATGACCAGGAACAGTTTGAATGGTTCAACAAATGATTTTCGCCTGCCTCTCATATATTCGAGAGTAAGCCAGCCCGGCTTAAAAAGCAGCGGCACAATGGTCCTGAAGAATTTGGAATCAAAGTGGAAATAGTCCAGAAATGAATCCAGGATTAGGTACCTGAATGACAAATCTTCCCGCTCAAGCCTCTTCTGACCGCAATGGAAACAGAATAAATCATCTTTAGAAAGATAGGTTCCGCAGTTCAAACATGGGCCCGGCTCATAGTGATGCCTGGACTTCACCGTCACTGCCGTTTTTCTTCGGAACATCCTTTTCATTGGCCAAATATAAGAAAATGGTTGAAAACACATGACTCTTAGCTTTGAACTCCTACCTGCCGGCAGGCGTTGATCGAAATTCCTTTAACCCCGAAGGGGCGTAATATGAATAACCCCCGGTGCAACCAGGGGCCCCTGCTATACCGCCGATCAATATTTTTTAATTTCATGCACGCGTTTATATAGCTACACATAAAACTAATAGCCCCGAAGGGGCGTAATATGCATAACCCCCGGTGTAACCGGGGGCCCCTGCCATACCGCCGATAAATATTTTTTAATTTTATATCACTTTATTTAGAATTGATTTAAATTTGTAAAAATTTTAAACAATTAATCTAATTGAACATGAAAAAGATTAGCTATGTAATTATGACCGGGCTTTTCCTGTTATCAGGATTATATTCATTTGCCCAATGTAAATTGACCTCAGGCGATATCTCTGTACTGAAAGGTCAGGGTGAGGTAAACCTTCAGTTCGACTATTCTCAGATGGCCGTCGGAAAATTCAAAACCGAAGATGCATATGTTGATAATAAAAAAACTGAATTGAACAAGCATAAAGCAGGCAGCGGTGATGATTGGGCGGAAAAATGGAAAACTGACAAGACCGAAAAATATCAGCCTGGATTTGAAAGAGGAATGAACATGGTACTTTCGAGATTTAATTTTGCAGCCAGAGAAAATGCAGTGACTGCCAAATATACATTGCTTGTGCATACAACTTTCCTGGAAATAGGAATGGCCAGCGTTGTCGGTTATGGATTCGGACCCGCTGGGCATAAAGATACCTATATCAGTGCTTCTGTTGACCTTGTTGAAACCGAAAACCCCTCCAAAGTGCTTGCAACAATTGAAATGAAAAGAGAGAATTCTGAATACCAGGGCGGATGGACGGATGTTGATACGGGAATGAGGATCCAGGGAAGTTACACAAGGGCCGGTCAGGACCTTGCAGGATTCATCTACAGGACCAATTATAAATAGAGATCGGGATTAACATCATGCTGAAAATGACATTCATATGAGAGCAGGAATTACATTATCAATTGTTGTCATGTTTGCCGGTATCCTGACATCCCGAGGACAGGATGGTGCAGAAGGATGTGACCCCATGCTATCACATTCAAAGGATGCATGTACACTTCGTGAATTCTCCAGTCCCTTTGATCATTTCCAGTCACCTGTCAGCAGTGATACGCTAATTGCTTTTGACGATGGATCGGCAGAAACCGGATGGAATATATTACCCCATAACCTGGCCTGGCTGGGGAATTATTTTCCGGTTTCTCCTGCTCTTTCAGGATACCTTGATACCCTGTATGTCTGGTTCTTAAACAATTCGGGCGGGTCCGGACAGATGCTGACAATCGATGTTTTCGACAGCAATCATGTCATCAAAGGATCCACACCGGGGTTTCTTGCAACTTCGGGTACATGGTTATCGGTTCCGGCACCGGATATCCCTTTTTCAGGGCCCTTTTACATCATGGTGAAATGGAATCATGTTACAAATGCAACACACTATCTCGGGTATGATGAAAACGGCCCTTATTCATCGCAAAACCTTGAGCGATATCGCGACAGTACCGGTACATGGTCGAATCTTGTCATGGCGGGAGGCGCCCTTCCTGGCGTCTTTCTTGTACGGGCACGCGCTTCAGTATACCCCCTTGGAGTTCCCGGCCCTTCAAACAGGGAACTACCACTGGTTTACCCGGATCCCGCAAGGGACAAAGTGAGGATATCTCTTCAGGAAGGAATTAATTCCGTAAAGGTTCTGTCATTGGCCGGCATCGTACTGCTTGAATTTCATTTCAACGGGAAAAACAATGCCACAATCGATCTTTCTTCACTTCCGGAAGGAGTCTACCTGGTGTCTGTAAGTGCAAAAAGCGGAACTACAACAAGCAGGCTCATCCTCCGGCATTAACCCTGCCTGCTTAATTCTTTATGAATTTGCTAATCTGAACCTATGTTTCGTTCTGAAGTTTTATAATGTAAACCCCGCTTTCAAGGCAACTGACATCAGCAACGGTCTTGACCGCCGAAACCTTTTGCTTTATAAGTTCTACCCCGGTCAGATTCGATATTGACAACTGACCTCTGGCTGGCATTAGGGATGTTTCGACTGTTATCATGTTGGACGATGGGTTCGGGTAAATCTTCAGCTTGTCATTTTTAAGTGATAGGTTGTTATTTCCTCCCGTTCCGTTGTTTGTGGCGGTTTTGATTATCCTGCCACTGTCCCCGACAGCAAATCCCACATTCTGGTTAGTAAAAAAAACTGAAGACAGGTTATATGAAGTACCCTAATTCTCCCAACCCATTAACCTTGCATTAAAAGCCCTTTCTCCGGTTTTTTCGATATCAGCAATCATTTTCATCGTAACGGAAACGATGTACTTTTTTTGCTTTCTGAAATGAATGAACATCGCGGCAAGGTTTACAGCGGGTTCAATTCCTTTCGGATTCCTGATGATTACAGTAAAAAACATTTTCCAGTATAACAAACCTGTCTCTTTGGAAAAACCTGCACTTTTACAAACCCTTAAGAATGAACGCATATAATCAAGCCAGGTTTTAAAATCGGGTTTATGCTTATAATCAGGTTTGATATTAAGTCCGGTATAAACAACGCGTTTGTAATAATTCTTAGGTTTAAAAATGGCCTCGATTACTTCAATATATCGTGATAGAATATCAACACGTGATATAAGTGTAAGAAAATTCAGTCCGCTGGTCATCTGGTCAATATCTCCTAAACTAAGGGATTGGGAAGTGAGATGGAATAGCCGGTTTTCCTGTTCCAATCTACGGGTGAGTTGTGTATTTGGAAGTGCATATAAAAGGCCAATCATAGCCATGCATATTCCTGAATCTTGGATAGAGTCGATCATCTGTTCAGCAATCTGAAGAGGATCACTGTCAAATCCTATAATGTATCCGCCATTACTTACCATCCCATAGGAAAGAATCTTCCTGACAGCCTCTTTACTCGATTTGTTGACATTCTGAGTTTTCTTGTTGAGTACAAGAGTGTCATTATCGGGGGTCTCAATTCCAAGGAACACATACCGGAAATCCGCATCTTTCATCAATTGCAACAATTCATCATCATCTGCAAGATTCACCGAAGCTTCAGTGGTAAAGTAAAATGGATAATTATGAGCTTTACACCACACGATCATATCTCGTAATAATTCTTTGACCTTCTTCTTGTTACCGATAAAATTATCATCCACCATATCAATATGGCCACGGTACCCTAAGTCGTATAATAACTGCAATTCCATAATGATCTGTTCGTTGGTCTTAAACCTCGGCATGCGTCCATATAATTCAATGACATCGCAAAACTCACAATCAAAGGGACATCCCCGCATATATTGCAACCCGATCATGATGTAATCATTAAAATGGATGAGATCGAATCGGGGAATAACTGCAATTTGCATATCAGCTTTTTCAGAAGAGCTGTACTTACCACTTTTAGCTCCCGTCTTCAGATCATTAAGGAAAATGGGAATGGTGATTTCTCCCTCGCCCAGCACCAAAAAATCAGCTTCTTTATAAAGATCAGGTTGTGAAGTTGGATCTGGTCCGCCTATTACCACAATGCAATTCATCTTGTGTGCTCTTCCTATAAGTTCAAGCATATTGTTCTGCTGTGGCAACATCCCTCCGATACAAACTAAGTCAGCCCATTGTAAATGCTCATCCAGTAAAGATTCAACGTTTTCATCAACGAGTTTAAATTCCCAATGTTGCGGTAATAGGGCTGCAACGGTAAGCAACCCAAGTGGAGCTGCAGGGTATTTTCTTCCTACAATTTTACAAACGTCTTGGTAATTCCAAAAACTATAATCGGAAAACTTTGTCTGAACAAGCAAACATTTTAATCGTTCAGTGTACAATTCTTTCATTAATAACCACTCTGGATTAAAATTATCACTTCCAAGTGAAGAAGAGATCACAAAAATAAGATGTATTAACGTTGGAAAATAAACAATATTTCAGTGTGTATTCTTACTGTGGAAAATCCACTCGCTTTAACCGGTCTTCGCCGGGATAATATGCCCACAACATTCTATTGATATTTCAGATATTAAGATGGTCAATCACAATCGTCCGAGGGTGGTCACTTTGACCGGATTCTCCATTCATTGTAAATGGTATCAGTATTTTATTATAATTTTAAGGATTAGTTTTAAGATTTATAATTATGAAATATCCATAAATCAAAACCATACCAACCGCGGATGAATATTTAATTTTGCTGTTCCAGCAAATAAGATATTATGGAACAGCAAGTAAAATTCGACCAAATCATCTGTCAGATTGATAAAGCGGTACAACAATATGCGGTGGAGATTGATTTACTGCAGACCATCCCAGGGGTCGGAAAAGAAAGCGCCGTACGAATTGTTAGCGAAATTGGCGTTGACATGAGCAAATTCCCCAACGAACACCATCTGAGTAGTTGGGCGGGAATGAGTCCGGGTAATAATGAAAGCGCAGGTAAAAAAAAAGCTCACGAATAATCCACGGAAATAAGTATGTTCAATCAACCCTGGTAGAGTGTGCATGGGGCGCTACACGGAAGAAAGATTGTTTCCTGAAAAGAAAATACGAGAGTCTGGTTGCCCGCAGAGGTAAGAAGAAATCGCTTGTTGCCATCGGCCACAAAATTATTGAATCAGCGTTTTTGATCATTCAAAATAAAGAGGCCTATAAAGAGCCATTGCTGAACACGAATCCGAAAGGTAAAAACAGAAAGATCAAGAATTACCTGGCCAAGCTCAAGGAATTGGGTATCGATGTAGAAGTTAAAGTAGCGTAAAATCAAAAGGTCGGTTAGTTTACTGGAAAGTCAAATCTGACATCCGAGTATGAAATTGACATCAAAAACTGGTTAAGCACAAACCGCTGTCGCAAAGAAACCACAATCTGTTTCGGAAGCACGAACATGAAACTTTACTCTCTTAACCATTTTTAGATTTTACGAATTAACCCTTTAATAAATATACACATGAAAATGAATAACGGAATAACTGAGAGAACCTGCCCGGTAGGATTAGCTGGTGGACTTGATAATTATATCAGGAGATTACTGCTGGTAAAATTTATATCATTGAACCAAAGTTTCATGTTTCAAAAAAATCGTTTGAAGCAATGAAAGTCAAAATCCAAAGCATGGAATTTGAAATTATGGATAACCCAAAAGTATTTTTTAGCAGAACTGTCTTACTGACACTTAAAAAATAAAACACGCAATCAAATGTCTTCAAAACCAGGGTTAATAGAAAAAGTTGTTTTTAACTGGAGTGGAGGTAAAGACTCTGCATTCTGTTTGTATAAAGTCTTACAACAAGAACGATACGAGATAATGTGTTTATTGACCACTATAAGTCTGCCGTATCAAAGAGTTTCAATGCATGGGGTAAGAGTTGAATTGCTGGATATTCAGGCAGATCGAATCGGGTTTCCTTTGATTAAACTCCAGGTTCCCGAAATGCCCACCATGGAAATCTATGATAACACAATGGCGGCAGTTTTAATGGATTTGAAACGTAAAGGAGTGACTGCTTCTGTGTTCGGGGATATTTTCCTGGAAGATCTGAGGAAATATCGGGAAGATAAATTGGCAGAATTGAATTTAACAGGTATTTTTCCCTTATGGAAGATTCCAACCGACAAACTAATACGGGAATTCATCGATTCTGGGTTTAAGGCTATTACAACCTGTGTAAACGACAAATATCTGGACAAGAGCTTTGTTGGAAGGCTAATTGATGATGATTTTTTGAATGACCTTCCTGATGGTGTTGATCCCTGCGGGGAGAATGGCGAGTATCACAGTTTTGTGTTTGATGCACCATTCTTTTCTAAACCCATTGAAATTGAAAAAGGTGAAATCGTTTACAGAAAATATTCCGCTTCAGTACAAGAAAACCAGTCAATAGTTGATTCCAACGTCAAAGACCACAGAGATAGCCCATTTGACAATGGGTTTTGGTATTGCGATCTATTATCATTTAACAGGTAATTTTGAACCCACATATGAGCAAGACACTTAAGTTAAAATACCACCATCTTGGAATTCCAACGAACAAACCCATCGAAGGTGAGGTTTATTTGAAAGATTACAAAATTTACCATTACGGTTATGAGGAAAGTGAGTATGGGATCGAATGGATGAGGTATGAACAGGATTGCCAGCTACCGGAAATCGTGAAAACAATGCCTCATATAGCCTTTGAGGTCGACGATATCTATGCGGCAATCCGGGGTAAAAAAGTGATTATACTGCAGTATAAGAATGATCAAATATCTGGTGAATCAAACTCTTTTAATTGCAATGGTCTGTCAGCGACTGTTTATCCCAATCCGTTTACATCGGATTTCACTCTTGTAGTGAACGCTGAATCACAAGATCCGGTCCAGGTGGAAATCTTTGAATTGACAGGAAAATTATTGCAGAAAATCGGGAACATTCAGCCAGATGCATCTGTAATCATTTCAACTGACCTGCCGGAAGGATTTTATATTTTAAATATCCGACAAGGAAGTCAGAACCAGAAAATAAAGCTCGTCAAGAACAGGTAAATTAAAATTTCCACAATATTGTCCGGGTCCTGAAGGAAGCACGGACCCGGACTCTTACCAAAGAAGACTGTCCTGCAAGCGTCTGTTTCGTTACTGCATAGTTGCAAAGAAAAGAAGGACTCAACCTTTCAATTTTTTTTGTAGTAATTGCAATTAATTTTTGGTGTGTTTTAACATGAAAGTTTCTACAAATGTTACTACAAATAAAAAACCACTTAAAAAATAAACATTGTAAAAGGTTGATTTTCTTGTTCCCCTAACCGCTCAAAGTTGCAACTTTATTGATCTTAGTTTTAAATTAAACTCTCTGATTATCAAAGATATTGAGATATGATTTAAAAACAAAGATGCGATTCCTGCTTTGGCCTGTTAATTCCATAAGGATCTTGTGTTTGTTGAACAAGCTAACAAGGTCATTTGCAGCTTTAAAGCTTAAATCACAAGTCACGGATGCTTGTTCAACCGTTGTCACAGGATTTCTGAACAACTCATCCAATAATTTAATAGCAGAATTGCTCCGTCGTCCGTAATTCAATCGGATTTCATTCTCTTTTTCAGCTTTTAAATCAAGCACAGCCGACAATGCCTGGGCCGCCTGTGTTGCCGTCTGATCAATTCCAACCAGGAAGTATTTTAACCACTGTACCATATCGTTCTTTGTTCGTACCATGGTAAGGTTGTCATAATATAGATTTTTATTTCTCTCAAAGTAAGCTGAAAGGTACAGCAGTGGTTTGTCCAATAAACCTTCACTAACCAGGAACAGAGGTATTAACAACCTGCCGATTCTTCCGTTTCCATCGAGAAACGGGTGTATGCTTTCAAACTGGTAATGGGCAATCCCAATCCGGATTAACGAGGGTACTTGTATATCATCACTATGAAGGAACTTCTCCAGGTCGCTCATCAGATCATTTACCAGTTCTGCCCTGGGCGGTATATAGACTGCATCGGCAAGACTGGCGCCTCCAATCCAGTTTTGGCTTTTCCTGAATTCCCCCGGAAGTTTGTATTCTCCCCGTGCACTGGTCAGAAGAATTTTGTGTATTTTTCTGATAAGCCTTGAAGAAAGAGGAAGTTTCTCAAGCTCACGGATGGCTTCATTTAAGGCTTTGATATAATTATTTACTTCAAGCCAGTCATTCCTTCGTTCCGGTATAATTTCCTCGTAAGGAAGAACCGCTTCATCCATGTTTGTGCTTGTTCCTTCAATACGGCTTGAAACAACTGCTTCCTTTGTTACATGTAACTGAATAAAAAGATCAATATTGGGAACCAGCCTGGCAAATGAGTTAAGTTCGCCGAGCTTGATAGCCGCTTTTTCAATTAATCTGTTCAGGACCGGTATTTTCCAGCTCCATTCATCATTGATAAAAGACGGCACAAAGTATTTGTAGCCCAACTCCTTTTCAAAATGGCCCGACCAGTATTTTTCCAGTTCAATCATATCTGCTGAATAAAAGTAAAACAAAGATAATATTATTTTACTTTGATAGCCAAAAGTAAAATAAAGTATTTTGATATTATACTTTTAGAATTGACTAAAAAAAACAGAATCAGCCCGCGAAGCATCTGTATTTCAAATTTGCAACCATGGAATGATACAGGGCAGTTGAATTCTCGATCAACCGATCACCGTTCTTTGAATTTGGATCTTACTTCAAAACTCGTTGATCGAATGCTCGATTGTTCAAAAAGAAAGCCGTTTTGGGAATTGTTTCCACCTGCACTCGGGTTATGATATATTTTTTAATTTAAACGTGTCTGGAATCAGGATTTTATCATAATTTCGACAGGCATAATCGAAAAGCCAAACGTGCATGTAAAATGTAAAATCATATAAAATGAAAAAAACACTACTCCTTGCAATCCTTGCATTATCCATTAATGCATTTGCACAAACCTGCAAGCCAACATTAAATCCCACATCAAATATTCGGAAAAGCATGGAGCTCGCAGGAAGAATGACATTCAAAGCCCATGCCGACATGAATTTGCGAGAAGCATTCAAACTTAAAACGCCTGATCAGGGTTCATTAGTCCAGATATTTGACAGTGTTCACGGATGGGATTGGGATACCCTCACTAATGGTTGGAGGATGTATTTTAAATCCGTTGATTTTGTTTACGATGCTAACAATAACCTGAGTAGTGAAATTGACCAGACTCTGGTTGGAACTACATGGGTAAATTCCACAAATAATATGTCAACCTTTGATACCAGGCATAATCTGATAAATTATTTAGTCCAAACGTGGAACAACAATGCGTGGGTTAATTCAAGGCAATACGTTTATACCTTTGATGCAAACAATAATCTGACAAACGAATTACTACAATCTTGGAAAGGCAGCAGTTGGGGTAATCTTCATCAACACATCTATACTTATGATGCAAACAATAATAAGACAAGTGAAGTATACCAAAGTTGGATCAGCAATGCATGGGTGAATGCCTTTAAATACGTGTATACCTATGATGCCAACAATAATCAGACAAGTGAATTAGACCAGCAATGGAATAACAACGCATGGGCTGATTCTGAAGAATACACCTATACATACGATGTTAACAATAAGCGAGTAAGTTGTTTAGCCCAAATATGGACAGACAGCGCATGGAATAATTCCACGCAAATTAATTATACCTATGATGCCAGTGGTAATCTGAAAATTATGCTCTACAATGGCTGGAATGGAAGCTCATGGAATATTTCATTTCAAAGCATCTTTACCTACGATGACCACAATAATCAGACGAGCCAATTAGACCAGCAATTGCGTGGCAGCACATGGGCAAATTTTGATCAGGAGCTCTATAATTATGATGCTGACAATTTTCAAAAAAGTTCTTCATGGAAAGATTGGAATATGACTGGCACTGAAGTAGCTTATGGAGATAGTTCATACTACTACTATCATACGGTTCTTGGAATAAACAACCTGAAAATACAGGATGAAGGCATTACCGTCTATCCAAACCCGACCAGCGGTAGGTTTACCATAAGCAGCAAGACCGGTATCAACGATGTGGAGGTTTACGACATACAAGGACGGCAGGTTTATTCTGGAGTTAACTTCAATGAACAAAAATCAGCCAAAATAGATTTATCAGGTTACAGCAAAGGAATCTACATAATGAATGTTCGCAGCGGGGCGAAGATTTATAACTATAAGATTGTCGTTCAGTAACGGTGTTTACTGGAAAATCGCGATCCTCTGCTTACTACATCCTGGTCTGACCCAATGGAACTTTAAAACTCGTTGATCAATATTCGACTGCTAAAAAGATAATTGATTAGCCTTTGTTTATTCAAAATATGTTGTAATTTTGCCATCCCTTAAAATCTTCCTCAGTAGCTCAGTTGGTTAGAGCATCTGACTGTTAATCAGAGGGTCACTGGTTCAAGTCCAGTCTGGGGAGCAGCAAACAAGAAGCCGTCCTGGTTTACCGGGACGGCTTTTTGTTTGAGCACGTGAGCAGAACGGATAAAACAATCAACCCTCCTTTTCTATCTTTGCCGTTGAAATCCAACTACTGTTTACTATGCACCTCATTTTGTTCATTACTGCCGTTATTGCCTGCGCCTCCTTCCTTGCCTTGCTGGAGATCCAGATTGAAGGTGCAGCAGGATGGGCAGGCAATCTTCCCACATGGAAGATCTCAAATCGTGTGACCCGGCTGTTCCTCGGAAGCGTTCCGTTCACCGGCTACCATTTTTACCTGTCGCTTTTCACCCTCTGTTTCCTTCATGTTCCGTACCTCGCCGGGATCACACCCTTTTCGGTTCCATCAGAACTCAAACTCTTCTCCTTCTATCTCTTTTTCTGGGTAGCCGAAGATTTTCTCTGGTTTGCATTCAATCCTGCCTTCGGATTAAAAAAATTCCGGAAAGAGAATATCTGGTGGCATGCCGGCTCCTGGTGGATCTTCATGCCCAAACTCTACTGGATCCTTCTACCCGCCGGATCCATTTTGTATTTCCTTTGCTTACGGGCACTTTAAGAGAAAAACCGCAGGTTATAACTACCCCTCCCAATTTTGCTTTACTATCAAAATCCCTTAAATATCAATAGAGTGGGGTGGTCAATTTGCTCCGGATTTAGGTGGTCAATATTATCGGATTTTCCAGGCATCTTCTCGTTATGATTAAGCAGTTTAAGGGGTGTTGCCCGCATTAATTTTGTAAGTGCTTCCATAAAATTTCAGGCTCCTTATATAAAACTTCATTGGCATATTTATGTTTACCGTAACCGAATGCTGAAACTGAAAAAATAGAATAACTTTTATCAAGTTTACAAAATTTCTCAACAACTTTATGTGATTGCTGTGCATAACCAACAATAAAACTATCAATATTAATGGTCTTCCCATAGAGCATCATATAGTGTTGAGCTGCAATACAATCATCTTTTGAAAATCTGCTTTTTAATGGGGCTGCAACACAAATAATACATACAGCATTTCTGAAGATCTTATCTTTCCCATTTTGGTATTCTTTAATCATTTTTTTAAAACTTGTTTTAAGTTCTGTAAGTTCTTTATGTGCTTTTTTGTTAAAAATTCTGAGTACTGCTAATAGAAACGGATTAAGAATAATAGTTATTAAAAATTTGAAAGATTTTACAATCTCGATTTTGATTATCTTTAGATCTTCAGGATCTGAAATAACAATATATTTCCTTGCTCGGAAATTATGAGAACTCGGTGCTTTTTCACCATAATTAATTATTTCCTTTATTTTATCGTCATCAATTTTTCCGTTTTTAAACATTCTGATAGAGCGTTTTATATGAAATAATAATTGGTCTTTAGGTAAATTTTGATCTATTTTCTGAATTTTAAACGGTTTACGGATATTATCTTCACTGCATTTAATTGCATTATTTGAGCAAACTGCAGCACAATGACCACATGAATTACAAAATTCGGGATAGACTTCCTCTGCATAATTGTTTATTTCAATAACACTTGCTGGACATTCTTCTGCACATTTTCCGCATTTAGTACATTTTGTTTTATCAATAATAATATTCATATCGGTTTTTCTCCTATAAAATTATTGCAGACAGTGATTAAGTATTGCTTGCCCCACCCAACAACTTGATAAGGTTAGATTGAACTGGCAAAGGCTGGTCACTGCGAGCGGTTTTTCCATTCAATTAATACGGTTCTTGAATCCGCACCCCTTTTATAAAAATCCAAAAGATAAGTATCACTTCTCCAATAAACGTAACCATTGTAACGCTGATAGTGTAATGGGGCGAAAAAAGTCTTCCAATCCCATCAATTAAATAACCCAATGCTGCGATAATCACAAGGAAGCCTAATATTTTAGGAACGTACCTTGATTTGAAAAGCAAATATCCGAGCAATAATAAATGAAAACCAAAAATTATTAACCCGAATTCCCAACCGGAGGTGAAGGTATTGAGATATAACATCACTTGGGCTTGCAATTGATTTGTCTCAAAAACTGACAGGTTCGTTGAACCATGTATAAGATTAACAACAATAATCAAATTGAGTAAAAGGACTCCCAACATTGTAGCGTAAACAATCCTGAGCCAGGCGGTCAGAACTGATAAGCTTCTATTGACTGGTCTTAGAAAAATGTACAGTGCCCAAGCCACTATTATATCAAGAATAGTCACGATCAGGAAACAACAAATGCATGTGCGAAATAGTCCCTCAGAGGCAATAATATTATTGACAGTCTTGGCAGCATCTCCAAAAACAACAAGTTTATGGAGAATAGAAAAATTTGCAATTGGTGCCAGTATCGCCATAATTAAGAGTCCAATACCAGCAATAATTGCAGCTTGTCGCAAAAAAATATCAGTGCAGTGATCGGATGTCTTGTCTGTGTTCATATTATTCTTTTTTAAGTTGTATTGATCATTTCTATTACCAATAGAATAGAATGTTCGGGGGGATCCTGCTCCCGGTATAACCATTATCAATGGTATTTGGAAAGATCTGTTTACTCATATCGTGAGATTTTTATCGAAAATCTGATTCTACTTTATAGGGCTTCAGCCTTGGTATCCATCGCGGTACTTTCTTTTTATATTCCCGGTACTCTTCTCCGAATTTCTTCTCCAGGCTCGGTTCTTCAAATACGATGAACCAAACAGTGTTTACTAGGAAGAAGATTACCTCCCAGGTCAGAATTCGATAGGACAATAAGGCGACAGATTCCCCGGTCAGGACTATCAGCACCCCAAGTATCATTGGATTTCTGACATATCCGTACATTCCTCCCATGACCAGGTGTCTGGATGGACTCCACGGTGCCAGTGTGCCTTTACCGATCCTGATTATACTCGAAACTGTCATCGTGATGGCATAGAATCCCATCCCCATTATGATAACTCCGGGAATAAAGGCTGTACAAGATTTAATAGTGAGGTCCTTCTCGATGCAAAGCGGAACTATGATCAACACAATGATCGGGAGGAAGAATGAGATGATTTGGTTTAATACTTTTTTCATGTCTGAATGACGGGATCAAAACCCATATACTTCCTTATTTTCCTTGATCCTTTTTATGAAAAATTCATTCAATAGAGGCTTTGGATACTGACACAGAAAAACCTTCAAACCATTTTCACGAAAAAAGGAATCTTTAATTTCACCAACTTCACTGTACTTGTTAAAAAGCCGGGGAATATCACCAAACTGTTCATCAGTCACGATAAAATTTGAAGCTCTCAGCGAATCGGGTGCCCAAAAAATGTAACTATCATTTAAACAAATTGGAGTGGGCAGATTGTATTGTTTTCCGTAAAAATCAATTGCACCGGCTTGCCCATAATTATTTGCATAAATGATACAGTCTCGTTGCTGGTTGACATCTAAGGTCTTATAGGCTGTTGAAGCCAATTTTGCCAACTCATTCCAACCAGTCATGTCCATATAGTCCTGTGGGATTGGATAATAACTATTGTTTTCACTTTGCATGGGGGCAGGGGTAATGTACTTTGAGAATAAAGCACAATATCTTCCCATTTGTTCTTTAGGTAATATTGGCAAACCCAGTGGCAGAAAAAGTACTGAGAGTAAAAAAGAAACTCCGACTATTGAATACACTCCTGATTTTAACTTCCCGATAACAGATTTTCCCAAATAATACCCTCCAAAAGCAAACATCATTGGATAAACACCGAGAGTGTAATAAAACTTTCCTTCAGCTATCAGAAACATGAAAATAACCAATAAGAAAATGGTTCCAAACACCCTGTACTTCTTTTCGGATTTTTTAAAGAGTACCACGATTAATCCAATAGTCCAGAATAAAATAGAAGTGCAATTCATCCAAAGCTGTCCTAAAAGAAAACTTTGTTTTGAAACATAAACAAATTGAGTGCGGTACAATTCTCTCATATGAGTCATGACAGCCATATTGTGGTTTATTTGCCATAATATGTTCGGAGTCATAATTAACAAACTTATTAAAACAGCATAAATGAAATATCTGGAAACCAGTAATCTTCTATGTTCACTGATCAATAAAGCAAAGCAAGTTGAAAAACCTAAAAACAGAACCGAATATTTGTTCAGAAAAGCCATTCCGAAGATTATTCCAAGAAAAATCCAATATTTTGGATTTTGTGTAAGAATTAGTTTTAATACAAAAAAAAGAAAGAGCATCCAAAAGAAAAGTTCAAATATTACAGGCATGAAAAGAGATGCTGTACGAAGCATTGCTGTTGAAATAATATAGGCAAAGCAACCCGTAAATACGGCAAATGCTGTTCCACCAAGTTCTTTTATAAACAATGCAATTAAGAGGAGGATAGAGGCTCCAAACAATGCAGGAAAAAGTTTTACAAAAAATGGATGATATCCAAAAACACTTTTAATAATAAAGGCTAAAAGTGACATGAAGGGTGGTGTCGATGCAAATCCCCAGGACAAATGGCTCCCCATAGAAAAATACAGCATTTCATCACGATGTAACTCGTAATTGGTACTGGTAAAAAAATGAATTAATATTTTTACCAATACTAAGCTAAGGGTCAATATCCAGAAGCTTTTTTTATTCATTATTTGCAATCCTGTTCATATCTCATCAATTCGATTCCGTATTCACTTTTCTCGTAACCGTAATGGTAAATCATGTAATCTTTCAAATAGACCTCACCCTCAATGGGTTTGTCCGTTGGAATGCCAAGATGGTGGTACTTCAGATTTGGTTTTTTATTCATATCAATTTTTTCTTTTTTCCATAATAAAATCAACCCAAGACTGCGGTAATTTCTCAAGAAAAGCACCCAATTTTGACATGTGCCCGATCTGGTACCGTGTTTTTGGATTTTTTACTGCAAGAACTTTTCCGATCAGTTTTGCTACTTCTGCTGGTTCCGTCCGCTTACTATCAAACTTTTCCTGATCTTTCAGGACTTTTTCCAGACGGGATTTATAGATTCCCGACTTTTCTTTCGGCATGATTTCCAGTCGTTCTGCCAATTCCTTTTCTGATCTTGCAACGGAAGGGGTCTTGATACCACCGCAGCGGATCAGAATGTTCCTGATTCCATCTGGAAAAAGCTCCAGATTCAGTGTTCGAGCCAAATAATTGATAGCAAAATCGGGAGCATGTATATCGGCAACAAAAGGAATAGGAAATAGTGCTGGCGTGGCAATCCATAAAATCCTTCCTTTAGTTTCACGCAATAATGGAAGCAGTTCCTGAAGCATAATTACTGGTGCAACGATTCTTTTTTCCAACTCTTGCCTGAAATCGGATATATCCAAAAGTTCAATAGGGCTAAGACTTCCACCTCCGGCAATGTTGATAATAGCATGCAATGCTGGGATTTGATTAGTTATAACCTGTTCCTTAATAAGGCTGGTTGCAGTATGAATCTGATCTGGCTTTGTAAGATCAAGCGGAAATAAAGGTTTAAGGTTATTCAGTCCAATGTCATTCAGGGCTTGGGCATCAGAATCCTTCCGAACTCCTGCCAACACTATATAACCTTGCTTAGCAAGATAAACTACCGTTGCGTTCCCGATACCTGAGGAAGCACCCGTTACTAATACTGATTTTGAGGATTCAACTATCATAAGTGTTTGATCTTTTCTTAGCCAGGAGTTCATTCATTATTGCTCTCCTGAAAGATTTTCATATTATCAACACCTAAGTTTTTTGTGACATATTGATTCCACTTAATACCCAATACCCAATACCCAATTATCAATTATCAATTACCTAAACACACATATTCCTCCTTATCATAGGATGCGGATCATATCCCTCTATGACAAAATCATCAACGGTCAACTGATCAAACGGCTTTTTTGCAATATGTAACTTAGGCAACGGTCTTGGCTCTCTCGACATTTGTTCAAGAATCGCAGTCACATGATCATATTTCTCTTCATTTCCGTCAGAAGGAGCATTTTTATTGATCCAGTCAACAACTTCCGGATATTCTTCCCTTTTTGAAACGTTTCTTATCCTTTGTTGTACTTCCTTAAAATTGGCTCCGTACCATTGTGTCCTCTTGCCAATGCTGGAATAAAAATGTGAGTCTCCGAAAGTGTGGATAAATGTCTTTGGAACCATCCCTGCTTCCTGGGCAATGAGTTGGGTCAAGGCGGCGTAACTGGCTATATTAAAAGGAACACCTAAAAATTGATCACAGCTTCTCTGGTATAGTTGCAATTCCATTTCGCCTTCTTCATTGGCAGTAACCTGGTAAAGAACATGGCACGGAGGTAAAGACATGTTGGGCGTATCTCCCGGATTCCATGAATCGACAATGTGTTTTTTGCCGGTCGGTTTCTTTCTCAGGCCATCGATCAGTTCTCCCAGCTGATCTATCTCAACAAGCTTCCCTTTGGCATGATCAAAGTATTCCCATTTTCTCCACTGTTTACCATAAATTGGCCCAGCATCTCCCCATCTTCTGGCAAACTCAGGATCTTCTTTTATTCTCTGGCCATATTCTTCCATTGCTTTGTCCCAGTCAGGAGAATATTTTACAAGATTCTCAGGAAATATTCCTTCCTTCTGCATTCCGGGAAGATTGTCCTGAAAAGCATCCGGCCTCCAGATAGGGCAATTGTTGTCTTCAAGATATTTAATATTGGTATCCCCCCTTATGAACCATATGGTTTCATGAAACATCGATTTTGTAAACATCTTCTTGGTGGTCAGTAAAGGGAACCCTTCCCTGAGATCATATTCGTTTTGATAACCAAATAAAGAAATGATCCCGGAACCCTTACTTCCACCCTTGAAATTTGATCGTTTAGAAGTCAGGATTGCTCTTGAATGATCTAAATATTGTTGTGCCATCTTTTAGTAAATTAGTAAACCGTGGTAAAATTATAAAGATTCTGTTTATGGGCTTACACCTTAAAATATAAAGATATAAACACAACCAGCATTTTTCAGTGAAAGCTTTGTATTGGGAGTAAATTCAGAATTCCTGAATTCCGATCATACTTCAAAAATCGTTGATCGATTATTCAAAACCCTCCTGCCCTCCCTCTTGGGGGAGGGGCCGGGGGTGGGGTCTTCGCGTCACGATCTTGTCGTTCCGTTTATTATCGTACCTTTGCAAAGCATTAGAGATATAAAATCAGCTTAAAATTAATAAAATATGGCAGGTTCACAAGAATCCTTTAACAAGAAAGACAAAGAGAAAAAACGATTAAAAAAACGACTCGATAAGGAAAAAAAATTTGCCAGCCGCAAAGCAAACCCACGCTCCGGTGGACTTGATAGTATGATTGCCTATGTCGATGAAAATGGACGCATCACCGACACCCCTCCCGATCCCGCAAACAAACAAAGGATCGATGCCGGAAGCATAGCAATAGGCGTTCCAAAAAGAGATAAGGAAGAAATCCCCACGATTCGAAAAGGCAAAGTCGATTTTTTCGACACCTCAAAAGGCTTTGGCTTCATAAAAGAACTCGACACCCAGGAAAGATTCTTCGTCCATGTCAATGGCCTCCTCGAAGAAATCGCCGAAGGCGACACAGTAACCTTTGAAATAGAAAGAGGCCTTAAAGGCATGAACGCAGTCTCCGTAAAGAAATTTAAAAAAGAACCTGAACCTCCAGCCACTTAGCCCCGCAGGGGCGTAATATGAATAACCCCCGGTGAAACCGGGGGTCCAGGAATCCAACCTAATCTTTTAGCCCCGCAGGGGCGTAATATGAATAACCCCCGGTGAAACCGGGGGTCCAGGAATCCAACCTAATCTTTTAGCCCCGCAGGGGCGTAATATGAATAACCCCCGGTGAAACCGCGGGTCCAGGAATCCAGGGGCGTACTAGGCCACATTGGGGATAAGAAGGCGCTCATTCACTCTTCACCCTTCACCCTTCACTCTTCACGACTTACCAAATAACCACCCTATCAGCATCCGCAACGCTCATCTTCCCTTTGCAACCAAAAGCATCAGAAAACTCCTTGATCTGCCCAAGCGTAGCATTGATGCGCCACCGTGCCGGTGAGTGTGGATTGGTCTGCACCTGGCTGATCAGGCTCTCCCTGGTCATATTTTCGTGCCACACCTGTGCCCATCCCAGGAAAAACCGCTGCTGCCAGGTAAACCCGTCAATGGGCTCCGGCGCTTTCTTTCCTTCCATCGACTTCACAAGCGCATAATAGCCAAGCGTCACTCCGCCCAAGTCGGCAATGTTTTCACCAAGAGTCAGTTTACCGTTGATCTTGAATCCCTTGGTCACTTCAAATGAATCAAAATACTTCTGGAGTTTCTCCCCGAGTGCGGTAAAGTTCTTCAGATCTTCCGGCGCCCACCAGTTTTTCAGGTTGCCTTCTCCGTCATATTGAGCACCATTGTCATCAAACCCATGCGTCATCTCATGCCCGATCACCCCGATGATCCCGCCGTAATTGATAGCATCGTCGGCATCAGGATTAAAGAACGGAGGCTGCAGGATAGCGGCCGGGAAAACGATCTCGTTATTAGTAGGATTGTTGTAAGCATTGATGGTCTGTGGCGTCATCCCCCATTCCGACTTGTCAACCGGCTTACCCGCCCTGATGATCATATCATTATATTCCCATAAGGCAATATTCATGATGTTCTCGATCAGCTTATCATCCCGGATGTCGATGGTCGAATAGTCTTTCCATTTATCCGGATATCCTATCTTCCAGGTGAATTGTGATAACTTCTTTTTCGCCTTTGCCTTTGTTTCAGCACTCATCCAGGCGAGTTTGTCGATACGTTCGCCATATACCGTGCGAACATTCTCGATCATCTCGGTAATTTTTTTCTTTGACGATTCAGGGAAATATTTGGCGGCAAAGATCTTCCCCAGTGGCATCCCAAGCCTGTGGTTAACGCTCATGATCGCACGTTCTTCACGCGGACGCTGCTCTTTTATTCCATACATGATCGTATTGAAGAAGTGAAAAGATTCCTTGCTGAATTGATCAGGCAATGCCCCGGCAAAGTTTTTCAGCACCTGCCAAAGGAAATATCTCTTCAGCGCATCCACAGGAGTCGCTTTAACCAGCAGGTCGAGTTTTTTCAGGTATTCTTTATTCCACACGATAACGGTATCGGTTTTCAGTCCGAAGCTCTTATAATAACCGTCCCAGTCGATCCCCGGTGCCAGTTTCTTAAGCTCGGTGAAAGAGATCTTGTTGTAGATCTTCACCGGATCGCGTAATTCAAAGTTCTTCAGTTGGATGAGGGCCAGCTTGGTCTCAAACCCAAGGATCGTCTTCCCGGGATCGGTGTCTTTCCATCCGGCCATAGTAAACATCTTATCGACATGCTTTACAAATTCAGCCCTGATCTTCACCATGGCCGAATCCTGGTTATCATAATAATTGCGGTCACGCAATGACAACCCGCCTTGTCCCATGAAAATGGCATTCATCTTGCTGTTCTTGTCATCGGCGCTCAGATAAACCATAAAGGGACCACCGATATCGTACTTTGCAAGATCACCCGACAGTGCAATAAGTTCCTGTAAATTCTTCGTGGAATTGATCTTATCAATCATCGGCAGGATGGGAGAAATACCGCGTTTCTCAATAGTCACGGTATCCATATATGAACGATAGTAACCTGTGATAAGTTGAGCTTCGCTGCCTTTCTTAAGATCTTTCTGGGAAAGGAGATCTTTGACAATCCCCTTGATCTTAACCTCGCGGGTCTCCTTATCAAGGATATCAAAAGCTCCCCAGGCACCTTCAGTCTTGGGGATCGGATTATTCTTCTTCCAGTTCCCGTTTGCAAACTGGTCAAAATCATCGCAGGGCTTCACTGTTTTATCCATGCCGGAAACATCAAAAGCCGGCACCTTGTTTTCGGCATTCATCGTCTTATTATTGTTATTGCAGGAATAAATAAATAAAAGCATCATCGCGCTAAACGCAATCGTCAGCCAGGAACCATTTTTTTTCATAAAGTCAAGGGTTTTATTTTTTTTGGTGCGCCAAAATTAACAGAATTATCCGAACCATCAAAAAGCCTATATCTTTTTTCCGCCTCAGAACCTCTCACTCTTCACCTCTCCCCTCCCTCTTGGGGGAGGGGCCGGGGGTGGGGTTCTTCGCATCACGCGTCACGAGTTTTACCACGTCTTTCTGAAAATAAAATAAACTCCAGGAAAATACTACCGACTGCTGACTGCCGACTGCTGACTGCTGACTGCCGACTGCCGACTGAGGACTGAGGACTGCCGACTAACCTACCGCTTCCTCCGCAGCTCGTACCTCTTAATGGTCTCCGCCTCTTTGCTTTTATCCGAAATGAAAAGAATCGTTTTCCCCCCGTCGAGAACAACGGGATATTTATTTTGAATAGATCCTGTCAATAATTTTGAATGTGGCACTTTCACCTGGTGATTAGCCAGGTTCATCCTGTTTTCCAACACGTCTTTTTTCATGTATCTTCTCTTTTTATCTACCTAACTCGAAATCGTTCTGATACCAAACTAATAAAAAAACAATTTAGTATCTCTACCTCATAAAGGTACAAAAAAAACCATCAGAAACAACAAAACATTGATAAAAAAGAAAAAATAGTTTCTAATTTTATCACCCAAAAAACTAAACCCTGAAAAAATGAAAAAACAGATTTTACGCTTTATCGCCTTGATAGGCATCATTTCTGCACCTTTATGTGTGATGGCGCAACACACAACAACCCGTTTCCAGGAAGTAACTGATATCCCTGCAGGAAAAGCGCTTGTTTATATTTACAGGGCAGGTGGAATTGGTGTTGCCGTTCATTATACAGTAAATGCCAACGACAAGCCCGTCATGAGAACCCATCTTTATAACGATTCATACATGGTTTACTTTGCCAATCCTGGCAGGCTTGAATTATGGGCGGAAACCGCACATCAGCGGGAAAATATTATCCTGGATGTCGTAGCGGGGCAAACCTATTATGTAGACAGCGAAGTCCAGATGGGAACCTGGGTTGGACGACCCAGCTTTACTTTAGTTCCAGCGGAGAAGGCACAAAAAAAGATACATAAATGTAAACTCCTCGAAGATTAAAACCCAAATTTTTAGCGAAACTTAGCTCCTTAGCAGTGAAGGAAACTTTTCAAATCACTCACAATAAACAATTATAATCGTCAATTGTCAATACGATAATTCATTCGTAAATCTAAAATCGTCCAATCGTAAATCCCATACTTCATTCGGCATTTTTCATCGCAATTGCTGCAATGTCCTTCGAATCCAAAACCCTCTTCTCCGCTCCGAACCGCACGCAGTTGATCATTGCCAACCCAAGCTCTTTCAGCGTCCCGAATGATCCCGGGAACAAAGGATGAACAATAGGATAAAGCCAGTTTACATATTTGTAAAAGGAAAGAGCATTTTTCAAACCCTTTGTAGGAAGCATAAATGCCGGCCGGAACGCATAAGTCGCCTTGAACGGTAACTTTGCAAGATCGTTTTCCGTCTTCCCCTTCACCCTGGCCCACATGATCCTGCCTTTCTCTGTGCCGTCAGTCCCGGCCCCCGACACATAGCAAAACGTCATCCCGGGATTAAGCCTGCATAGCGTCCCGGCCACGTTCATCGTGAGCATGTATGAGATCCTGGTATACTCCGGTTCCTTCATCCCAATGGATGAAACCCCCAGGCAAAAGAAACATGCATTATAGCCCGTAAGCTGGGATTCGATAGCCGTCAGATCAAAAAAATCAAAGTGAATGATCTCCTTTAATTTAGGATGTGACACCCCGCAAGGTTTCCTGTTGATAACCAATACAGCTTCCACATCAGGATGAAGCAAACACTCATGTAAAACTCCTTCCCCCAACATCCCGGTGGCACCTGTCACAATTGCTCTCACTTTTGTACTCATATCCATGAAGATTAAATTTGTATCAAAGATAATAATGGTTTGATAATATTTGATTCACGATTACCGGTTTAAGCTTAAAATTGTAAATCGTAAATATTACAATTCAATCGTAAATCTAAAATCGTCCAATCGTTAATCCAATTAATTTCCCTAATTTGCGACCCTGTAGCACCAACATCATGAATCGGTTGATCCTCCTGCCCCTCCTTGTAGTTACCCTCATCTCCTTGAATGCAAAGGCCGGGATAAAGGATACTACCCGTGCCAACCCCAGCTACGGACACAAATACCGGGAAACAAACCTTCACTATGAAAATAAAACCCGGAAGAAGTTAGGTATCAGTATGAATCTTGGATGTGATATCATCCCTCACTATTTTAATGATTTCACGGATCTGCTGAAAACTTACAATACGGATGATCTGACCAAATCAAATGCAACGCTGATCTTAGGATTGACAGGGTTTTATAAAAAGTTTTGGTTTGGATTGATTATTGGTATTTCTTACCTGGATGACAATAACAATGATTCATTGAAAATTCAGGTGAATACCACCCTCTATGAATTAAATTTCGGGTACGAAATTCTGAATAGTCGTAATTTCAGGATCTCTCCGGTGGTAGCATTAAAATTGTACAAGTACAGGTTGCAGAATGCGCCAAAATCAAATATTGTCAACCTTGTAAATTATTTGAATTCCCGTGATCTCGATATCCGGATTGACCAGGCTCTTGGCTTTGCCGGCCTGAACCTGGCATACAAACTTTATAACAGGCACTATAAGCACTCCAACTATTACACCATAGGTATCTATGGAGGTTATATCTTTAAGCTGAATTTTGATCCCTGGATCTATTCAAGCCTCAACACATTATCCTCCAACAAACCAATCAACTACGACCATTATAACCTTGGATTTTATATCGCTGTTAACTATGAATAACTCCCCCTCACACCTTCTTCCAATTCAGATTAACCATAACCATTAACAATTCAATGATCGTACCCCATAACTCAAAAAAGTCAATCGTAAATCGTAAATCAGAAAATTCAATAGTAAATCCAAAATCGCCCAATCGTAAATCCAGTTGTCCCATGAAACGTCTCCTCCTCATTTCCGCTTTCTGCCTTCTGTTAACAACCATTCTCCCCGCCCAGTGGCAACCTACAAATGGTCCTTTTGGCGGCAATGTAAACGGACTAATCCTCAAAACCCCTTACGTCTTTGCCCTCGTATCGGGAGTGGGAGTTTTTATCTCTTCCGACAATGGTACTACCTGGTCTCAGAGAAATAATGGACTCACCAACCTTAACGTTCAATGCATCGCAGTTAAAGGAACCCGTATCTTCCTCGGAACGTCTTATGGATTGTTCACGTCAGATGATAATGGCACTACCTGGAACACGGTGGTGTTAAATGGACGAGCCTACTTTTCAGTTACCGGCCTCGGTTCTAATGCACAAAGTGTGTTTATGTTAATGAACAATGGTAGTTCAGGTCCGGATTCACTTTTCAAGTCAGATGATGGAACCAATTGGGTCAGGAATCTGTTTGATCAGAGTTTCTTTTCACTTGGGGTATGCGGAGATTCTGTTTTTATAGGAGGCAATAATGGGGATTTTTACAGGTCCACCGACAACGGAGTGAATTTTCATTACATAGATCTGTCAAGCTACCCTGACCTTCTGTATCCCCGGTCATTCACATATTCCGGATCATTTCTTTTTGCCACCGGTTACACCGGCGGGATATTCAGATCTCCCGATAATGGAAACACATGGACTCAGACAACAGGCGGGTTAGCCAACGAAGAGGCAGTATCCCTTACAGCATATGGAAATAAACTCTACGCAGGTATGAATGAAGGACCTATGCAAATTGGTTATCAAAGCAATGGAGGACTGTATGTTACAACCGACTATATCAATTGGACATACGTAGGCCTGACTGGCATCTCAGTTGGTAGGATTGTCATTTCCGGTAACCGGATTATTGCAGAAACATGGTTACATGGAATATACATATCAGATGACGACGGGGTGACCTGGAACCCCTCTGAAAATGGACTTACCAGGTTACCAGTTCTCGCTGTTACAAAAAACGGTTCCGATCTTTTTGCATCATGTATTACCGACCCATCCTCCGGATCAGGTGATTCTTATGGTTTAATGAAATCAACAGACCAGGGTGCAACCTGGGTTCATAGCGGTTCAGGAATCCCAAACGAACCAATTTCTTCATTTGCAGTCAGCAATTCTATCATGCTGGCCGGCGGTTATGGTGTATATCTTTCTTCCGATCACGGCTTGACCTGGAAGCAAATATTTTATCCTGGCTATTCGATTAGTTCGCTGGTGATCTTAAATTCACGCATTTTCGCTGGAACAAGCGGTGGTGTTTTTTTATCCGATGATGTAGGAGTTACATGGCATTCGGCTAATAATGGCCTTGATGATGCGAATGTTACAGCAATGATCGCAAAAGACAATACCCTTTTCACAGGAACATCATCAGGGGTGTACCGGTCATCAGACAATGGATCGAGTTGGACTAAAGTAAGAAATGGATTAGAAGGTTACTATATAAATGCATTGGCTTCAAATAATGATTTTCTGTTTGCCTCGGGTGCAGAAACCACGGCGGGGATCTTCCGGTCTCCTGATAATGGAGACCACTGGATAAAAACTGATATAGGTATTAATTTTACGTTATTCAGTTCTGTTCTTTCTTTAGCTGTGAGTAACGAAAAGATCATTGCCGCAACGTACTATACTAATTCCTCCATCTTATATTCAGCAAATAATGGCGAAACCTGGTCAGTACTTAATACCGGACTCCCTGATGAATATGACATATCGTCGGTGATAATACTTGATTCTACGGTCTATGCAGGCTCGACTCAGGGATCTTATCCTTATTATTACATTGGCTCCGGAGTCTGGAAGAGACCATTGTCTGAATTTATCCCTTTCGAACTGCAAAGTGATACAGTTCTCTTGCAGGCAACAGCAAACAATTCAAAAAACCTCACCATCACATCCTCGACTTCCTGGGTTCTCGATGGTCAGCTCCCTGGCTGGGTCTCAGTCAACAAAACTGCAGGTACAGCAAGCGACGCAATAACATTCACAACCACATCGGCCAATCCAAATTCATGGCCACGCTATGCTTTCCTGGATATAGTCTCGGAAGGCATTTCCCGCCCATTTACTGTCATCCAGAAAGAATCCATAAACGGAATTACTGATCAATCATTGAAAGAGGTATCCTTATTTCCAAACCCAACTTCCGGAAACATAATCATCAACACCCCTTCCGGTTATAATAAGGTAACCGTAACCACCGCCCCCGGCCAGGTTCTTTATGAACAACCAATAATTTCATCCCAAACCCACCTCGACCTCACCCGTTTCGGCAAAGGACTCTATTACCTCCGCCTTACAGGAAAAAATAACACCTGCATAAAAGAGATCATCGTTTTATAAAAAGATGAATTCCGATCTTACTTCAAAAATCGTTGATCGAATGTTCGAGTATTCAAAAAGAAAGTAACCCTAACCCGCCAACCCCGCAGGGGTTGAATATTGATAACCCCCGATGAAACCCAGCACTAAAGCCATCCGAACAAAAAACCACCCGCTCCATCGGAGCAGTATGTTAGTAACAAAATGATTTACCCGGAAAAAATTGGTTAGATGATAAAGGGCGAAGAGTAAAGCCCCGCTGCTAACACGGTGCAAAAATGAAACAAAACAAGCATCATTAATGCTTTTCAGAGGATCTGGCTTTTTTGTATTTGGCACATAAAGTCAGGCAACTTCTCAGGCGGTCGTTTAGATGTGATAACTGATGGGGCCCAGACCAGTTGACGCTTTTTCATCAAAAAATACAATTCCTGAATATTCCTTGTGCAATAATTTGGATTATATTTGGTGGATGATATGTGATTCTAGTGCGGTTAACAACTGAAATCTGGTGGATAACCGAAAGTTTCGGATTAATCCATAGTTAAAATATCATCAACAGTTAAATATTGCCAGGCATAGGTGCAAAAAAATATATCACGCATGCAAAGAATGATTCGATATTCATTTTTGA
>CAWDBP010000020.1:0-9894 GCA_963800585.1 uncultured Bacteroidales bacterium | reverse complement strand
ACTTTCAATTATGATCAGACACATTGTAATGTTCAAACTCAGGGATTACAGCACCCCTGAAGAAAAAACGAAAGCGATTGAAAGCGTTCGCACGGAATTGATGCTCTTCAGAAAAAAGATTTCCGTCATCCTGGAATTTGAGGTGGGTATTAATTTCACCATCGATGATGCCGCTTATGACTTGGCGATCAATGCTTCCTTTTCATCAAAGGAAGATCTTAAAGCATATCAGGTTCATCCCGACCATCAGGCTTTTATCCTTTTCAATAAAAATTATTCAGTTAAAAAAGTTGTGCTTGATTATGAATATTAGTTTTTATTAATAGATACACATGGCAAAATTTGTATATTTGCCTGGTAATTTCATCGCATGAAACCACCTGAATCAAGCCAAAAAGAAGCCATCAACTATTACGGTCAGAAACCATTAGGAAATATAGAAATCAGGGAGCCCAAGCGTTCACCTGGTGACCGCGCAAATAAAGCCCGTGAACTTTATTTCGAAGCTAAATCATCTGCCTCTGTCGAATTTCCTTATTGGTATACCCGCCGATGGGAAGAACTGGAAGGTGAAATTTCTATTGTCCGCCGCGGAGCAGCCATGAAATCAGGGTTTGAACACCTTTCTCCGGTAATCTATCCCGGAGAGCTGCTAGTCATGGGAAAAGCTGCGTACCTGAGGGGCTCCTACCCTATGCCCTGGCTCTCTGAAGCTTTTTTTATGGCTGCAGAAGATGCCCTTTATAAGGAAGCCATGGAATCAGGGAAACTTATTGCCGACAGTTTTACGACCGTTGGCAAGGGCGGTGGAAATGTAATTGAAAGCAGTGGAAATGTAATTTCCATAGCGGGAAAATTCGGACTCAGAAAAGAAGAATTGCCGATCCTGATGGAGGTAGCAAAGAAATGGAAAGACAAATCGGTTGACGATATAGGGCATAAATATGAACAACTGGTTCCGGGTTATAAAGAGAAAGAAGCACTGATGCGGTCGGTGATCTGTATGTTTGATTCCGGATATACGCTTCCCCAGGGTCGAGAGGTCATCAACTATTATTACCCGCTTCAATATGGAATCGATGGGATAATCTCGATTTGCGAGGAAGGGATAGCAGAAACAGCCGGTAATCCCGATATGGATCGAATCTATTTTTTCCAGGCTGTGATGCTGATGTTACAGGGAGTGAAAAGTTGGATTCAAAATCATGCTGAGGAAGCAAGATTTCTTTCATCTCTCGAAAAAGAAATTAAACAAAAACAGGAATATGATGAAATTGCTGAACGGCTTGAATGGCTTTCTTCAGCCGTCCACGCAATTTTCATGATGCCCTGCAAATGATCTGGATTTTCCATACCGCGGTTTTGAATGAAGATGCTATCTCAGGACTTTCTCCCGGACGTGTTGGTCAGGTGCTATATCCATATTGGAAAAAGGATATGGAGAAAGGGGTTATAAATCGTGAAAGGACCCTTGAATTGCTGGAATGCATGCGGATTAAATTTACCGAGATCGATTGCTTTGCTTCAATGGGCGTAGTGGGTGGAGTTCTATCAGGAAACACTTTCAACAACCTCTGCATTGGCGGATTGAAAAAAGACGGGACCCAGGCAGCCAATGAACTTGAGATGCTGATCCTGGAAGCTGGTATTACCTGCGATACTCCTCAACCTACCCTTTCCTTATTATATGATGAAAAGCTTCCTGAAGAATTCCTGATGAAAGGAATTGAATGCACAAAGATCGGGACCGGATATCCTGCTTGGGTGAACAACCAGGTTGCTATGGAATTTCTGCTTAACAACTATAGTCACGAAGGTATGCAGCCCGAAGAAGCAAGGGCCTGGTCGATTGGCGGATGCCTCGAAACTTCGCCTGGTAGTTGGATGCCGCTCGAACTCGATGGACAGATCCACTGGATCCCAGGTGGCTCTGCACCGGCAACAAGTGTTGGTGTTCACTTTCTTTCTCTACCAAAATTGCTTGAAGTTACCCTTTTCGATGGACTTGATATGCGAAGTGGTGAACGTGTATTTCCTTCCCTTGGAAATCCATTGCAGTCATACGAAGAATTGTGGACCGCATTTAAAAATTATTTTCACCGGGCGGTGCAAGTCCTAACCCTTACCAACAATATTCAACATGATGCCTGGCGAAAAATAGCGCCTTCCCTGGTGAACTCAATGCTTAAACCTGATTGCCTGAAAAAAGGTAAGGATATTGGCCAGATGGGAAGCCGTTTTAACACAACCTTTAATGTGGAAACCTGTGGCACGGCAAACCTGGTAAATTCCCTGGCCTCCCTGAAGAAAAATGTGTATGATGATAAAAAATATACACTGACTGAGTTCAAGAATGCCATCCTTGCGAATTTTGGATTTAAAACAGCACAGGAAACCGGGTCTTATTCGCTGATCGACCAGGTAGCAACCGAAGAATACCATCATTGGAAGCAGATCCACAAGGCAGGATTAGACGCGCCTAAGTTTGGTAATGACAACAACTATGTTGACCAGATCATGGCCGACTGGGAAAATTGGTTTTGTTCCATGACGCATGAATTCCGGTCCTTATATGATCAACCACTGTATGCCTGCCAGATCTCAGTTTCAACACATGGCCCGATGGGAGCGGTAACACTTGCTTCGCCTGATGGAAGACTTTCCGGAACCACCTTTTCAGATGGATCCGTGTCAGCTTTCCCGGGGACAGATAAAAATGGCCCCTATGCCCTTTTTGAATCCGCTTCCTGCTGGAATCATTCGCTTTCTCAGAACTCTCAATTGAATATGAAAATACATCCCTCTGTGGTAAAGGGCCGGGAAGGATCCCGGAAGTTTCTCGAACTGATCAGGGCCTATATGCGGAAAGGTGGATTTCATGTCCAATTCAATATTGTTGATTCACGGATGCTGAAAGAGGCCCAGGCCGATCCTGACAAATTCAGAAGCCTTCTCGTCCGGGTTGCAGGATTTACACAGTACTGGGTCGAACTTGGGAAGCAAATCCAGGATGAAGTAATCTCACGAACGGAATATGAAGAATTGTAACATCTGCGGAAACCATGGAAAACAATTGTAAGGATTGTAAATTTTACCTCCCTGTAGATGTGTTTAAAGGCATCTGCAAGATTGAAAAGACCAACATTGGTCCGGATGACATGTCGTGTGTAAAATTTGAACGGCTGCCCAAATGTAAGTTCTGCCGAAAGTACAAGCCAGAAAAGGAGTTCTTGGGAAGTTGCCTTGGAGAAGCCATAGCTTACCCCGATATGAACGCTTCCAAATGTGCAGGATTTGAATGGTTTCAGCAAAACTGACCAACGGTTATCTTTTCGACATCCAGGGGTTTTCAGTTCATGATGGCCCGGGATGCAGGACATTGATCTTTTTGAAAGGATGTTCATTACACTGCAGTTGGTGTTCCAACCCTGAAGGACTGCATAGTTTCCCAGAACCTTTGTATAATGCATCAAAATGCATTTTCGATAACTTGTGTATTAACGCTTGTAAAAAGCATGCAATCTCTGCCGTTGATCATGAGCTATATTTTGACAAAGTGCTTTGCCGGAATTGCATTTCTTATGAATGTTCAAAAGCTTGTTGCACAGGGGCATTGAAAACAGGAGGCTACAGCATCACAATAAATGAGTTAATCAAAATAATTCAGCGTGATCGTCAATATTGGGGAAGTTTAGGAGGCATAACTCTTACAGGAGGAGAACCTTTCCTCCAACCTGATTTCGTACATGAGATTTTACAACAATGTCACCAATCATATATTCATACGGCAGCTGAGACTTGCGGAAATATTGCATGGAAGAACATTGAACCTTCACTGAAATACATTGACTGGATATTTTATGACCTCAAGCACATGATGGACTCCAGGCATTTTACAATGACCGGGACAGGAAACAAGTTAATACTTGAGAATGCGCGGAAGCTTTCATCAAAATTCAAAGGCAGGCTTGTTTTCCGGATGCCGGTAATTCCAGGTTATAACGATGATGAAGAGCATATCCGTCAATTATCCGGCTTCCTGAATTCCATCGGAGAACATGAAATCAACATTCTGCCTTTGCATCACCTGGGAAAAGAAAAATACAACTTACTTGGTAAAACCTATTATACAAACGATTACACCTCTCCTTTAAAAGAATCCCTTAACAAGATTCAGTCAATATTCAGCGACTACAAGATAACCTGTTACATAGGGACGGATACTCCTTTTTGAACTTGCTTTATAAAATTAGTAGGGCAATTATCGATTGATGATGGAGAATGGACAAGATATCGAAGATCCTTTAACGTCATCGGCTATAAATTCTGCTAAAATGTTAATAAATTCCAATAAATTCCTGTTTATTGAGCCTCAAAAGGTTGCACAATTCGTGGATTATTTTCAATTTTGTAAACAGATTATTATTACCATTTCTTATTCCTGCCAACTATGAAAGATACCCCTATTAATTACGATGTTGTAAGCAGGCAAATCCATGAAAGCAACATAAAGAACATTGGCAAAGCCTCCATCCGTGAGGTAAAGCGGCTGATAAATAATATTGAAAATGAAACCGGCGATCGGTTTGTCAGGATGGAAATGGGGGTTCCAGGGTTGGTTCCACCTGAAGTTGGGATCAATGCAGAAATTGAGGCACTGAAATCCGGTGTAGCTGCTCTCTATCCTGATATTGAAGGCATTCCTCCACTGAAAAAGGAAGCAGCACGATTTGTAAAACTATTTCTTGATATAGACGTGGATGAAGCCTGCTGTGTTCCCACAGTAGGGTCCATGCAGGGTGGATTCGCTGCTTTTCTGACCCTATCGAGGATCAATAAAGAGAGGGATACCACCTTGCTTATTGATCCGGGATTCCCTGTTCATCACCAGCAGCATATTTTACTCGGGTTGAAGTTCGAATCCTTTGATGTGTACGATTTTCGTGGCGATAAATTGAGAGATAAACTTGAATCCTATTTTTCTAAAGGGAACATTCATTCGATATTGTACTCCAACCCGAACAACCCATCCTGGATTTGTTTTACGGATCATGAATTGAAGATCATCGGTGATCTGGCCAATAAATATGGCGTTGTCATTCTGGAAGACCTTGCCTATTTCGGAATGGATTTCAGGAAAGATTATTCCAAACCAGGAAGGCCTCCATTCCAGCCTACTGTTGCCAAGTACACGGACAATTACATCTTGATGATATCGAGTTCAAAGGCTTTCAGTTATGCCGGTCAACGGGTATCATGCATGATCATTTCAAACAAGATTTTTAATTTGAAAATGCCGGATCTTTTAAGGTTTTATACAACCGATATCTTTGGAAGAGCAATGATCTATGGAACCATTTACGCATTGAGTGCAGGTACCAGTCATTCAGCACAATATGCACTTGCTGCAATGCTCAAGGCTGTAAATGATGGCACATATAACTTTGTTGAAGCGTTGAGGGAGTATGGAGAGAAAGCGAAGATCATGAAGAAGCTTTTTATTGACAATGGTTTCCATATCGTTTATGATCAGGATGAAGGAGTTTCGATTGGTGATGGGTTCTACTTTACATTCGCATATCCTGGATTTACAGGGGAGCAGCTTCTCGAAGAGCTTTTATATTATGGGATCAGCGCCATTGCCCTTTCTATTACGGGAAGTCAGCGCCTGGAAGGAATACGGGCTTGTGTTTCTCTTGTGAAACGGGAACAATTTCCAGCACTGGAGTACCGCTTAAAGAAGTTCCATGAACAGCATGCCTGATTCTGGTCGCCGGTTACTGAATTCTTATTCCAGGATGTTGCCGATTATTTTGTTCACAAGAATGATGAAATCCGTGTAATTATCGGGTTGTCTTCTTATTTCGTAAAAAAGCAAAAGTCCCACAACGGTAAACCGCAGTTGTTGCCTGATTCGTTCAACTTTCAAAGCATCAATTATCTTTTCATTGATACAAAAGCTCCATTGTTCCTCGCATAATTTGTCGAGAAATGTATAGATGACTTCCGTTAACTCTTTCCTGCTGCCGATATCTCTGATATGCTCCAGAAAGCAGAGTTCAAAAGTGCCGGGATATTCAATGAAGTAATCGATATAGGCGGTAATAATGGCCTTAAGTTTTTCTTTTCCCGGCCTGGCTTTCTTTGTTTTGGTTTTCACAAAAAGTTCACACTCCGACTGGAAGTCCTTCACACATTCGAAAACCAGATCATTGATATCCTTAAAGTAGTTGTATAAGGTGGCATAGGAGTAACCGGCTTTTTCTGCCACACTGCGTGTGCTGACACTTCTTAGCCCTTCGCCCTTAAGCAATTCCTTTGCTGCCTGGATGAAATATCCTCTTATTCTTTCCGATTGAATTTGTTTTTTATCCATGACCAATATTCAATTAACTAACAATGCAAATATAATTAATATTGTTAATAATTAATAAAATGTTTGAAATTCTTTTTCTCGTTGTTCTGATTTACGGCTTCCGGGTTCTGGCCTTAGGGTTCTAAATTAAATCGGTTCTAAATTGGTCGTTTTTCCTTAAAAAACAGGGAAATATTCGCCTTTTATTCGGGAAATTTTCTGTAATTTCGTGCTGTCGATTCCGATAAACTGATATAAATCTCAAAAACTTATGGCAAAAATCAAGGGTGACATCGTTATTAATGTTGAACGATGCAAGGGTTGTGAAGTTTGCATTGCCTCCTGCCCTTTTTCTGTGATCGCTATGACCAAGGAAGTAAATGGCAAAGGATATCATTATGCAATTAAAGTCAATAATGATTGTACAGGTTGCATGAACTGTGCTGTTGTTTGTCCTGATGGGGTGATCACGGTTTACAGGGCAAAAGTTACCACCGAATAAAAATTATAAACTATATAATAATGGGTGAACTCAGATTAATGAAAGGCAACGAGGCTGTTGCAGAAGCAGCGATCCGTGCCGGATGCGACGGGTATTTTGGGTACCCAATCACACCCCAGTCAGAAATTATGGAATACCTGATGGCAATGAAACCCTATGAAACGACCGGAATGGTTGTGCTTCAGGCAGAAAGTGAAGTTGCCTCAATTAACATGTTGTATGGAGGAGCCGGAACAGGGAAGATGGTGATGACATCTTCGTCAAGTCCTGGTATCAGTCTAATGCAGGAAGGGATAAGTTATATGGCTGGTGCAGAATTGCCAGCTTTACTTGTGAATGTCGTCAGGGGCGGGCCAGGTCTTGGTACTATCCAACCTTCACAAGCTGATTATTTCCAGGCAGTAAAGGGAGGCGGACATGGCGATTATAAAATGATAGTCCTTGCGCCTGCCTCTGTTCAGGAAATGGCTGATTTTGCAAAGCTTGGGTTCGAACTTGCTATTAAATACAGGACTCCGGCAATGATCCTTTCTGATGGCGCTATTGGGCAGATGATGGAAAAAGTTGAATTATTTGACCCTATTCCGCGCAGGAGCGAAGCTGAACTGATTAGCACAATGTCCCTGGGCTGCCACAGGCAAACCGAAAGACAGGGATCATATTATTATCACTTCACTTGATCTTGATCCGGCAGGGCAGGAAAGAGTTAAACCTGAAGCTACAGGCAAAATACAGGCAAATTGAAAAGGATGAAGTCAGGTATGAAATGATCTCCTGTGAAGATGCCGAATACATCTTTGTCGCCTTCGGACTCTCTGCACGTATCTGCCAGAAATCAATAGATCTTGCAAGAGCCAAAGGAATTAAGGTGGGGCTGTTCCGCCCTATTACCCTTTATCCTTTCCCTGAAAAACAGATTGCGGAACTTGCAAAGAGGGTCAAGGGAATGCTGGTGGTTGAGATGAATGCGGGACAGATGATCGAAGATGTCAGACTTGCTGCCGGCTGTTACCTGAAGATTGAACATTATGGACGCTTTGGTGGTATCATTCCCGCTCCTGATGAAGTTGTCAGAGCTATGGAAAAACAAATAATCGGAGGCTGAAATGGAAGAACAATTTGCAAAACTTGATATACGTAAGGACGAAAATATCGTTTATAAAAGAACTGAACTCCTTATTGACCGCCCACTCAGTTATTGCCCAGGGTGCGGTCATGGCGTTGTTCACAGGTTGCTGATGGAAACCATTGAAGAGATGGGAATTCAGGACAAGACGATCGGTATTTCGCCGGTAGGGTGTTCCGTTCTTGCATATGATTTTATGAATATCGATATGCTTGGAGCGGCACATGGAAGGGCCCCTGCACTGGCAACCGCCATCAAGAGGATGTGGCCCGACCGTTTTGTATTCACCTACCAAGGTGACGGTGACCTTGCAGCCATCGGAACGGCTGAAACTATTCATGCCTGCAACCGGGGCGAGCACTTTACCATGATCTTTATCAACAATGGAATCTATGGGATGACCGGAGGGCAAATGGCCCCTACTACCCTGCCAAACATGAGATCATCTACATCTCCTTATGGAAGAGATACCTCGATTATGGGATATCCCTTAAAGATGACTGAACTTATAGCACAGCTTCCCGGCACCTATTATGTGACAAGGCAAGCGGTTCATACTCCCTCGGCTGTTCGCAAGGCAAAAAAAGCCATCCGGAAAGCCTTCGAAAACCAGAAGAACAAAACCGGAATCTCCTTTATTGAAGTTGTATCGAACTGTAACTCCGGATGGAAAATGACACCGATCCAATCAAATAAATGGATGGAAGAAAATATGTTCCCATTCTTTCCGCTTGGAGATATAAAAGTTGATGGCGTTATTGTTACACCGAAAACCGAAACGGTAAAGGAATAATTTTACTGCCTATCTTAGGATAGATAACTTTCACAATTTCACTATTTACATTATGACAGAAGAAATAATTATTGCAGGATTTGGCGGGCAAGGGGTATTATCAATGGGAAAGATACTGGCTTACTCAGGTGTAATGCAAAACAAGGAAGTCAGCTGGATGCCTTCCTACGGACCTGAAATGAGGGGTGGCACAGCCAATGTTACCGTTATTATTAGTGATGAGAGGATCAGTTCACCGATTTTAAATGCATTTGATACGGCAATCCTTCTCAACCAGCAATCGATGGATAAATTTGAAAAAACAGTAAAACCCGGAGGGCTTCTTATCTATGACCCAAATGGTATCACCCGGCACCCTTCCCGTAAGGACATAAATATATACTCCATCGATGCTGCAGATGAAGCTGGGAAGCTAGGGCTCTCAAAGATATTTAACATGATCGTACTGGGTGGATTCCTTAAGCTGAAACCATTGGTTGCACCGGAATTCATCCATAAAGGACTTGAAAAATCGTTACCGGCACGCCATCACAACCTGATTCCTGATAATGAAAAGGCTATCGAAATCGGGAAAGGATTGTTGAAACCATTGCAGGTATTGAATTAACCGATGGAATTATCGCATCAGGAACTGTTTGATTTCCTTGAAGCCAAGTACGAACAGTACAACCAACCGGAATTTATTGAAACAGATCCGATCTCGGTACCTCACCGTTTCACGCGAAAAGAGGATATCGAGATCGCTGCTTTTCTGACGGCTACAATCTCCTGGGGAAACCGCCAAAGTATTGTGAAAGATGCGGAAAATCTTCTTAGAAAAACGGAGTTTTCACCTTATGAATTCATTTTAAATTCAAGCCAAACTGAAACCGAACGGTTTGAATCTTTTTATCACCGCACCTTTAATGGAGATGATTGCCTCTTCTTCATTAAATCATTAAAAAATATTTATCAGAATCATAATGGGCTTGAACCTCTTTTTCTTCCTGCTGATGTTTCCGGGATAAAAGACGCATTATGCAGGTTCCGTTCAGTTTTTCTTGAAATTGATCATCCGGGCCGGTCGGAAAAACACCTTGCTGATCCCTGCAAGGGTGCTTCGGCTAAGCGTTTGCTGA
>CAWDBP010000019.1:0-10228 GCA_963800585.1 uncultured Bacteroidales bacterium | reverse complement strand
TGGATTTAAATTACGATCATGTGAATTACATTAAATCAAAACCTGTGAAGGCCAATCTAATCACAAGTGTCAACATGAATTCATTGAACATGAAGTTTGAAAAAAATAACTTGCGCATTAAGGATGTCCCGTTTGAGTTCAGAGGAGAATTTGCCTTCCGGAAAGATGGTTATACCTTTTTTATTTCCTTGTTTTCAATGTTGGGAGAAGATGAATACCTGAGCGGATCTTTATGGCTGGTAAGTAAAAAAAACCTATGGATTTCATTAATGGCCGATGTAAACCTGGATCTTCAACATTGGATGAAGAGCTTTGGAGTCAGGGATGTCGATCTCAAAGGACTCTTTTCCATGAAAATGAAGGCTGAAGGAGAATATATTACCGGACAAAATCCGGAAAGCAGTAAACCAGATACAATAATGCTCAGTATCCCCAATTTTCATTTGACCTCGAAATTGACTAATGGATATTTTCACTACAATAAATTGCCTTCCTCCATTAATGGGATATCATTTGATCTTACGGCTTCTTCTATAAACAATGACTACAGGTCTGTTAATCTTCAACTGGAAAACCTGAAAGCCAGTTTCATGAAAAATAATATCGAGGGTTATTTCCGGTTAAAAGGTCTCGAGGACTACCCTGTAGAGGGTCATCTCTCTACAAGAATTAACCTTGCTGAGATTAGCCAGGTCATCCCCCTTGACAGCCTTACCCTGAAAGGAATTCTCGATTTAAAAATGAATGTGAAAGGGAAATATGCTCCAGATAAAAAGTTGTTTCCGGTGATATCGGTCACATTAAATCTTAAGGATGGCTCATTGCAGACAAAATATTATCCTTATCCGGTTGAAAATATTAATCTCGATGCAATGGTAACCAACCTAAGCGGAAAGCTTTCAGATACCCGGATAAAACTGGATCCTGTTTCATTCACTTTCGAAGGGAATCCATTTGAGGTCAAAGGTGATCTGTCAAATCCCGATAATGTTTCTTATTCTATCACCTCTAAAGGATCCATCGATCTGGCAAAAATTTACCATCTCTTCTCTCAAAAAGGAATGGATCTGGATGGTTATATTTCGACGGATCTGACCCTGAAAGGCTTGCAAAGCGACGCCATCGCAGGGAGATATGACAAACTTCAAAATTCAGGTCGTCTGGTTCTTAACAATATTTCACTTCGATCCAGCTATCTGTCAAAACCACTGATCCTGAAATCAGGCGTATTTCGTTTTGACAATAATAATATCTGGTTTGAAAAGTTTGATAGCAGGTTCGGGGCTTCTGATATTACTTTGAATGGACATCTTAGCAATGTGGTGAATTATTTCCTTTCAAAAAACCAAAAATTAAAGGGCAGCTTTAAATTCACTTCCAATTACCTGGTAGTTGATGAGTTTATGACACAGGCAGAGCCGGCAATTACTATCGACACTACTAAATCAACAGGTGTCATTATTATTCCCGATAACCTCGAAATGGATTTGAAAGCCGATATCAAAAAGATCATGTTCCAGAAACTGCCAATCAATAACCTCAATGCCAATGTGGAAGTGAAGCAGGGAATGCTTCTTCTGAAAACCATGAACTTTGATATGATCGGCTGCAAAGTGAATATGGATGCCACGTACGGCAGCATTGACACGAACCGCGCATTCTTCGATTTTCATGTCAAAGCAGAGGATTTCGACATCAAGAGAGCTTATAATGAAGTTGAACTTTTCAGAAATCTTTCTACTTCGGCCGGCAAATGTGAAGGAACTGTGTCTCTGGATTATTCCTTAAAAGGTAAACTCGATGGCAAAATGAAACCAATCTATCCCTCACTGGAAGGAAACGGAGTAATTTCACTAAAGAAGATAAAAGTATTGGGACTGAAACTATTCACTGCAATGGGTACCAACCTGGGCAAAGAAAAGATAAAAACCCCCGATCTGGCCAAAGTCGATATTAAATCAAGCATAAAAAATAATGTCATCACGATTGAGAAGACCAAATTGAGATTTGCAGGCTTCAGGTTCAGGATAGGTGGCGAAACTAATTTCAATGGAAGTCTTAATCTCAAATCAAGACTTGGTCTTCCACCTCTCGGGATTGTCGGTATTCCGATCCGTATCCTGGGCACCCAGGAAAATCCGAAGTTCAAATACGGCAGGGGCAGCAATGATGAAAATGTGGAAGAAACAGAATACTCTGATGATATTCCCAAAGATATGCTCGATAAGATCAAGAATGCGAAGGAAGAAGATCTAAAAGACGAGCCTCAGTAAATAATCAGAAGGGACTTCATTTTTTAAGATACCAACTCATGATCATTGCTTAACAATCTTCCCTGCCTCCACCGTTCTTTCATTGGTCAGCCGTACAAAATAAACGCCACTAGGCAAATTGCTGATATCTATTAGGGTTTTAGGCTGGTCAATCTGGCGTGCAATAAGCTGCTGGCCTTCAATATTTACAATTGCCAAATTGCTTCCCATCATTTCTCCTGATATTTCTACTGTTACTCTATCGGTTGCAGGATTTGGAAAAACCGAAATGCTTAAAGAATTGTTCATCTCACTTATTCCCGTAATGCTGCCTTTTATTTTTGCTAAAAATATATCTTCATACCCCGCATTCACATTCGTCAAAGTATCTGAATCGAATGTAATGGTGGGACTTTCAAACCATCCTGTCACATAGGAATTCCCTGAAGCATCCAACGCGACAGAATTGCCATTATCATAGTCTGTTCCCCCTACGCCTTTTGCCCATAGCACATTTCCGCTGGCATCATATTCTGCAAGAAACATATCAGAACTGTTACTACCTGCATTTGTCAAAGTATAGGAACCAAAAGTGATGGTGGGACTGACAAATTCTCCTGTCACATAAATGTCCCCTGAAGCATCCAACGCGACAGAATTGCCATCATCAAAGTCTGTTCCCCCTGAACTTTTTGCCCACAGGACATTTCCACTTGCATCATATTTCACTAAAAACAGATCATAACTTCCCACATTTGTTAAAGTAAAGGAGCCAAAGGTGATCGTAGGACTATTAAAATATCCTGTCAAATAAGCATTCCCTGAAGAATCGGATACAACACACATGACCTCATCATAGTCTGTTCCCCCTGCGCTTTTTGCCCAAAGCACATTACCGCTAGCATCGTATTTCGCTAAAAAAGTATCAAGTCCCCCGGCATTCGATAAAGTATAGGAGCCAAAAGTAAGGGTAGGACTTGCAAACCATCCTGTCATATAAATATTCCCTGCAGCATCCGTTGCAACACAATCTGCACCCTCATTATCTGTTCCCCCTGCGTCTTTTGCCCAAATCACATTACCACTGGCATTGTATTTTACTAAAAAAATATCTCCTGTGCCTGTTCCCGGACTGACATTTGTCAAGGTATAAGGGCCAAAAGTGATGGAAGAACTGTCGAACCAACCAGTCACAAATACATTCCCTGAAACATCTAACGCAACAGATGCCCCATAATCATAGTCTGTTCCCCCTGCGCCTATAGCCCACAGCACATTTCCGTTGGCATCGTATTTTGCAAGGAAAATATCATTAGTAGAAAGACCAGCATTTGTCAAGGTATAGGAACCAAAAGTGATGGTGGGACTGACAAATTCTCCTGTCACATAAGCATTCCCTGAAGCATCCACTGCTACAAACGAACCCTCCTCATCATCTGTTCCCCCAGCGCTTTTTGCCCACAGCACATTTCCGCTTGCATCGTATTTCACTAAAAACACATCATAACTGCCCGCATTTGTCAAAGTATAGGAGCCAAAAGTGATGGTAGGACTATTAAAATATCCTGTCACATACACATTCCCTGAAGCATCTACTGCAACACAATCCCCCCCCTCAGAGTTTGTTCCCCCCGCACTTTTTGCCCATAACCAACTGGGAGTTTGAGCGTATTCAGTATTGCTTAAAAAGCAAAAAAAACTAATTACTGTGAAAAGTAAGATTAATTTTTTCATAATACCCCCCTTTTAGAAGACTAATATTTGATTTATTTCGTAAATATACAAAAAAAAGATTAAATGTCAAATATTTCATTATCTTTTTACTAAACAGAGGATTCTCAACTCTGAAATGCAAAATGCGAAATGATTTGCATTTCGCACTTTACACTTCGCACTTGACTTTGTAGCGGGGAGTATTCAATTATCTAACTTTGAACTGATCAGAGATATCACTAAAGTAGTTGATTTTATTGAATCTCCTATTGTTTTATGAATTTCCCCACCTGCACACCCTTCACGCCGACCAGCTTCACCAAACAGACCCCGCCTGGAAGGGTGCTGACATCAATTGTGGTGGTGGGTTCCGTAATTTCCCGTTGCAGAAGAAGCACGCCATTGAGATCAAATAAGAAAAGGGTGCCTTTTTGGGGAGCTTCAATGGTAAGATTACCGGAGGTTGGATTGGGATAAAGTTTCAAGGAGTTTGTTACATTTTTTATTTCACTGATCCCAACCGGTCCACCGCCGTTTTTTGTTGCTATAATGGTTCCACCATAACCGACCGCATAACCTGTAGTCGCATTGGGAAAGCAAATGGATTCCAATTCCGCTTCCGTGCCACTTTGTAATATACTCCAATTAACGCCTCCGTCAATAGTTTTTAAAATGGTTCCTTTTGAACCAACAATATACCCGGTATTGGAATCAGTGAAACACATGGATTCACAATAGGAAACTCCAATTCCAAGTTGTGCGACAGACCAGTTTATTCCGCCGTCGGTGGTTTTTAACATCGTACCATAATCTCCGACCGCAAATCCGGTATTCATGTCTGTAAAAAATACCGAATGAAGAGTCCATTCCGCATAAGCTGTATATGCCCAGGTAACACCCCCGTCAGTTGTCTTAAGAATAAAACCATAATCAGCCGGGTACCATAAAAACCCTCCGACTGCAAAACCTGTATTGGAATCGGTAAAAAAGACGGAGTATATTGCTGCGTTCGACATTCCGCTTGTCAAAGGCAACCAGGTTGTTCCTCCATCAGTTGTTTTCAGAATAGTTGCAAAATTTAACGAATCCGTCCCTCCGGCAACATATCCTGTATTGGCATCGGGAAAGCACACCGAAAGTAAACTTGCTGTTGTTCCACTGGCTAATGGATTCCAGGTTGTACCCCCGTCGGATGTTTTTAAAATGGTTCCACCCGTGCCAACTGCATATCCGGTATTTGCATCAGTAAAACAAATAGAGCATAAAAAATCGGTTGTTCCCCCTGACATCGTAATCCAATTGGTACCACCATCGGTGGTTTTCAGAATGGTTCCGGACTGACCTACTGCATAGCCTGTAATTTCATTGGTAAAGAAGACAGAATATAATATAGAATTGGTTACACTTGTTGACATTGAGTTCCAGGTTGCGCCTCCATCAAGGGTCTTGGCAAAGACATTAAGATTAAGATAACTATAATATTTTCCTACGGCATATCCTTTATTTCCACTTGTAAAGCAGATTGAATGAATTTCAGAGTCAGTAGTATCAAATGATAGACCAACCCAGCTATTGCCGCCATCAGTTGTTTTAATGATACTATCGGGTAAAACCACTGCAAAACCTGTATCAGAAACGGGAAAGATAATAGAAGAGATACTACTGGTGGTACCAATTGGCAGACTATCCCAGTTAATACCAGAATTGGGTGTTTTTAAAATTGTTCCATGACTACACTCGCTCCCGACATATCCGGTCATTGAGTCCGTAAAGAATATAGAGCCAAAACAATGTCCCGTGTCGTTCAACAATGTATCCCAAGTGGTGCCTCCATTGGTTGTATTAATTATGATTCCCCTTTGGGATGGATAAAGCCCTTCCGAACCCGCTGCATAAGCGGTACTTGGGTCTGTCATTAATATAGAGTTGATGCTGCTTGGAGCTGTTCCCATCCATACTGTATTCCAACTGGAGCCCCCATTTGTGGTTTTTAATATGATTCCCTTACCAGGCCAGATACTATTGTCATAACCTCCGACAAATCCTGTATTGGCGTTTATAAAATAAATGGTGGAAGAATATATGTTATCCTGATTCAGTATTACTGACCAGGTCATCCCGCCATCAACGGTCTTAATAATGGTTTTACTGAGCCCTGATTGGATTCCCCCCAAGGCATATCCCGTATCACTATCAGTAAAGAAAATTAAAGATAAATCCATGAGTGGTGTGGGTGGAAAAAGGGTCCATGTGAGCCCGCCATCGGTGGTTTTTACCACGGTGCCTACATCACCTGCCGCATATCCCATACTCGAATTAACAAAGAAAATTGAATTTAACATATTACCCTGCGGCAACGGATTCTGCCAGAACCATTGCGAAAAGCCACTCACTGAAAACAAGAATAAACAAATAACAGAAGATAGTTTTTTCATAACGTATGAAATTTGGATACCTGTTACGTAAACACAGTTTACTAAAGATAGAACTATAAAGGTATAACATTTTCCAGTTATAGGAAATAACCTCACATTTTTTTACCCCCGAAGAACAGGGGCCGTTTATGGGGTTTTGGGAAAGAAAATGAACCTGCAGATTTGTTTTTGGGGCTTAACAATTATCAGCTTGTGCAATAAGTTTTTTAAGATAATCCTTATTCTTGTACGATTTCAAAAGCTTCTCCCGGTCCAACGCCTCAGATTTTGAATCAAATACTTCAGTATATACCATAATCCATGGCTGAAATCGCTTAGTCCAGCCTTTATTTTGAGGATGAATATGAGCGATAAGCCGTCCTTCAGGATTGGATGTTGAATCGATATAGAACCTGTCTTTGACAGGACTATGCAGAATGTAAATGTAGTACATAAAAAAAAGGCTGAATCCTTAATGATTCAACCTTTCAATTGGTAGCGGGGACAGGATTCGAACCTATGACCTTTGGGTTATGAGCCCAACGAGCTACCTCTGCTCCACCCCGCACTGTATTATCAAGATTTCAATTTATCTCAGGATCCGAACGTATGTCCCGATTTATCGGGATATGAGCCCAACGAGCTACCTCTGCTCCACCCCGCACTGTATTATCAAGATTTCAATTTATCTCAGGATCCGAACGTATGTCCCGATTTATCGGGATATGAGCCCAACGAGCTACCTCTGCTCCACCCCGCACTGTATTATCAAGATTTCAATTTATCTCAGGATCCGAACGTATGTCCCGATTTATCGGGATATGAGCTCAACGAGCTACCTCTGCTCCACCCCGCACTGTATTATCAAGATTTCAATTTATCTCAGGATCCGAACGTATGTCCCGATTTATCGGGATATGAGCCCAACGAGCTACCTCTGCTCCACCCCGCACTGTATTATCAAGATTTCAATTTATCTCAGGATCCGAACGTATGTCCCGATTTATCGGGATATGAGCCCAACGAGCTACCTCTGCTCCACCCCGCACTGTATTATCAAGATTTCAATTTATCTCAGGATCCGAACGTATGTCCCGATTTATCGGGATATGAGCCCAACGAGCTACCTCTGCTCCACCCCGCACTGTATTATCAAGATTTCAATTTATCTCAGGATCCGAACGTATGTCCCGATTTATCGGGATATGAGCCCAACGAGCTACCTCTGCTCCACCCCGCACTGTATTATCAAGATTTCAATTTATCTCAGGATCCGAACGTATGTCCCGATTTATCGGGATATGAGCCCAACGAGCTACCTCTGCTCCACCCCGCACTGTATTATCAAGATTTCAATTTATCTCAGGATCCGAACGTATGTCCCGATTTATCGGGATATGAGCTCAACGAGCTACCTCTGCTCCACCCCGCACTGTATTATCAAGATTTCAATTTATCTCAGGATCCGAACGTATGTCCCGATTTATCGGGATATGAGCTCAACGAGCTACCTCTGCTCCACCCCGCACTGTATTATCAAGATTTCAATTTATCTCAGGATCCGAACGTATGTCCCGATTTATCGGGATATGAGCCCAACGAGCTACCTCTGCTCCACCCCGCACTGTATTTTTACTTACCTTTGTTTTTTTCTTTGGGAGTGCAAAGATAGAATTTCTTTCCTTGTTCTCCAAATTTACATTTTCTTAATGTTATGGCCCATAAAGCAGGATTTGTCTCGATTATAGGAAGTCCGAATGTCGGAAAATCAACCCTGATGAACGTTCTGGTAGGCGAGAGGCTTTCAATCATCACTCATAAAGCTCAAACCACACGTCACCGGATCATGGGAATATTCAGCGGCGAAGACTTCCAGGTTGTTTATTCAGATACACCCGGGATCCTCAAACCACATTACCTGCTTCACAAGGCAATGCTGTCGGCCATCTATTCATCAATTGCTGATGCAGATATTATCCTGCTCGTTACTGAGATTGGGGAGAAATTTATCCACGAAGAGGTCCTTCAAAAGATCAGGGAAGACGGGAAACCGGTCATTGTTATTATAAATAAAATTGATCTTGCTGACCAGGCACGGGTGGAAGCAGCTATCGAAGACTGGAAGATCCGGCTTGAACATGCCGATATCATTGCAATCTCTGCACTTCATTGTTTTCATACCGCACTCGTTTTTGATACCATACTCAGACATTTGCCGGAATCACCGGAATACTTTCCGAAAGAAGAACTTACCGACCGTTCCCAGCGGTTTTTTGTTTCCGAAATCATCCGTGAAAAGATATTGCTGAACTTCTCACAGGAGATCCCATACAGTGTGGAAGTTGTTGTAGATTCATTCAAGGAAGAGGAAAAACTGACCCGCATCTCAGTTTATCTTTTTGTGGCAAGGGAATCGCAGAAGGCTATCATCCTTGGTCACCAGGGGAAAGCTATCAAGAAATTGGGTACTGAAGCAAGAAAGGATATCGAGGCATTCCTTGAAAAACACATCTTTCTTGAATTGAACGTAAAGGTCAGAAAAGACTGGCGCGATGATATTAAAGAACTGAAAAGGTTTGGATATAACCTGGAGGATCATCAATAATTGAGGGACCATTTATGAGCAATATTGTGGCTATCGTTGGACGTCCGAATGTAGGGAAATCAACCTTTTTCAACAGGCTTGCAGGAGGACGTGATGCTATTGTTGATCCGACAAGTGGCGTAACCCGCGACCGTCATTATGGGAAATCTGATTGGAATGGAGTTGAGTTTACTGTAATTGATACCGGTGGATATGTTTTTAATTCTGATGATGTATTCGAAGGTGAGATAAAGAAACAAGTCATGCTGGCAATCGACGAGGCGGATGTAATCCTTTTTATGGTCGATATCAAGGAAGGAATTACAGGAATGGATGAAGACCTTTGTGTATTGCTCCGAAGGACCAAGAAGCCGGTATTTATTGTAGCCAATAAAGCTGACAATTACAAACTACTGGACGATATCTATGATTTTCACCGGCTTGGATTTGAGAAACTGTACGGCATCTCAGCCATGACCGGTAGCGGAACGGGTGAATTACTCGATGACATGGTTAAAGAATTACCCGATCAGTATGTATCAGGAGAACTTTCGGAGAATGATGAAGAACCGGCTCTCCCAAAGATTGCAATCGTAGGGCGCCCGAATGCCGGGAAATCCTCGCTGGTTAATCTTCTCCTTGGAAGCGATCGTACCATTGTAACTCCCGTTCCTGGCACAACCCGCGATTCCATTCATTCGCATTACAAATATTATGACCTTGAATTCCAGCTGATTGATACTGCAGGGATACGGAAAAAATCGAAGGTTTCCGAAGATATCGAATTTTATTCTGTTATGCGGGCCATCCGTTCCATCGAGTCCAGTGATGTATGTATCCTTATGGCGGATGCTGAAAGAGGGTTTGAGGCACAGGATCTGAATATCTTCTCCCTCATTGAGAAAAATCATAAGGGAGTTGTCATTCTGGTGAACAAATGGGACTTGATTGAAAAACAAACCAATACCCATAAGCAATTCGAAGAAGATATCCGGTCAAAACTGGCTCCGTTTATTGATGTTCCCATCATCTTCACCTCTGTTCTTACGAAGCAGAGGGTTTTTAAAGCAGTAGAATCGGCTGTAGAGGTATTCAGGAACCGTTCACGAAAAATCACCACTTCCCAACTCAATGATTTTTTCCTCCCCCTGATAGGTGCAATGCCTCCACCGGCATGGAAAGGAAAATTTGTCAGAATTAAATTCGTAACGCAGCTTCCCGGTCGTTATCCGGCATTTGCCTTCTTCTGCAACCTGCCTCAATAT
>CAWDBP010000018.1:0-4966 GCA_963800585.1 uncultured Bacteroidales bacterium | reverse complement strand
CGGATTAATTTCTACTCCCCATTCTTTAGACCACTTTTTTACTTTTCTTAATTGAATTAATAAAAAAATAATTTGTTGTAATTGCTGTTAATATCGGGAAATAACTCGAAGAGTTATTCTCGATGTTAACAGCTTTTCTTTTTTGCTTCTTTTTTCTTTTGTTCATAACTTTTATGCTGCCTGATGGTACAATTTAGCCGGACTGATTCTTCCTATTCCCTGGTGACTCTTTTGGGTATTGTAGTAAATGATATAGCCTCTTAATCCCTTATAAAGCTCTGTGCCGGTTTCAGCAGGGTTCAAATACACATAATCCTGTTTTAACGTACGCCAAAAACGCTCGATGAAAATATTATCTGTAGCCCTGCCTTTGCCATCCATACTGATTTTGATTTCAGCTTTATCGACAAATTCAGTCCATAGCGCACAGGTAAATTGACTTCCTTGATCTGAATTGATAATCTTAGGCTTGCCATGCATGGCTATGGCCTGTTTTAAGACCTCCAGTGTATTTTCTGCAGCAAGGCTGTTGAATATATCCCAACCCACAATATAACGGCTATACAGGTCAATAATAGCGGTCAGGTACATAAATCCATTGAACATGGGGATATAAGTAATGTCAACGGCCCAGACATGGTTAGGTCCTGTTATTTCAAGCCCTTTAAGCAGATATGGCCGGATGTATTTTGCAAGCCCCAGTTTGCTCAGGTTCCGTTTTGGGTATATGGCCATGATCCCCATCAGTCTGAGTAACCGGCGAACACGTTTTGTATTGACAATAAAACTAAGTGATAACAAGTAATCCTGCATCTGCAGCACTCCATGGGTTGGATGTTCCAGGTGATGCTCATCCATCAGTCTCATAATGGCAAGGTTTTCTTCCGATTCCGGGACAGGTTTATAATACACTGTGCTTCGATTTACTTCCAGTAATTCACATTGACCACGAATGCTTATCTTCTCATTTTCTTCAATATAGCTATAGACCTCTTTCATAGTCCGGCCTGTTTTGAAATTTTTTTTAGCCAGTCACGCTGTATTTCCAGCTCGCCGATTTTGGCATAGAGTTTTTGCCGTTCAGCTTCAAAATCCACTCCAGGTGGCTGGGTATCGAAGATCTCTGCCGATCGGGCCAGAAACTCCTGCTTCCATTTTGATATTAAATTAGGATGAACCTCAAACTTTCTTGAGATTTCTGCCAACGTTAAACGCTCCTTGACTGCTTCGATGGCTACTTGTGCCTTAAAGGCTGCTGTAAATTTTCTTTTTTTTGCTCTCATTTTCCACTGATAAAATTAAGTTATTTTTCAACTTAACCAGTGGTCTGAATTTTGGGGAGTATTAAAGTACACTTACAATGAAAATAAGTATAATGGGAAGGAATTTCAGGAATTTATGTGTTTACAGTGGTATGATTACGGGGCACGATTCTATGATCAACAGATTGGGAGGTGGTTGAGTATTGATCCGTTGGCGGAGAAGAGTAGGAGATGGTCGCCATATGTATATGGGAATAATAATCCAATTAGATTTATTGATCCGGACGGAATGTTAATAACAGACTTTTTAGATGAGGAAGGGAATCTAATTAATCACATTAATGATAATTCGAATGCTGTATTTCAACAAGCGGGTTCTGGAACAGATTTACATTATGATTTTAAAGGATATAATAACAATGGAGGCGAAGAAGGAAAGAACGTTGTCAATCTTACTTCAGCTATACAAGAACAACAATCTTGTAATAAAGCAAATCCTTCATTACAGGAAAATGAAGGCGTAACACATTGTAACCAAGCTACTCAAGATATTATGAGTACTGTTGCATCCGCTTGCAAGAATAATTCCATAGTTATTGGAGGTAGTGCTAACGGTATGGCTTCTAGCTTGATTTCTGGGAATAATTCTAATTATTTAAAAGTTGATAAAGTTACAGCGGAGAAAAACGCAAAAAATGGGGGCTTATCAATTGTTACTTATTCAAATCCCACAGGACATGGCCATATAGCAACTTTTAGTGTTGGCGAAAATACTAAGAAAGGAGAAGTCGCAAACATCGGCCCCTTACAATATACCGGGTATGTGAAATTAAATCAAGCAATATCTAAAGATAAAGATAAAAATTATTATATTTTACTTCCCAATACTCTACCTACCATAATTGTAAAAAAATAGATATTCCATGAAAACAAAAACCTTTTTATTTTTTCTACTGATTGCATTAACATCTTCAATTAAGGCACAAACCATATTAGGTGTATGGCAATTCGGATCTTCAGAAATTAATGCTGGTTATTTCGATACATATCAGTTTTTTCCTGATAGTACATTTAAGTTTAATACTAATCAAAACGATGGTTTAAGAAGAATATTAATAATTGGAGGAAAATATCAGGTTAAAAAAAATAAACTATATTTTATTGTAAACTATACAATTGAAGTAGTTGGTGGAAAGCCAAAACGAAGTGAAATTATGTCAGGCAGTGATTCATGGTCGTTAGAAGGTGGAGAAATAAAAACATTTCAATTAAAGAATCCGATGAGGCAATCGGCAGATTTAGAATTTATAAGTAAAGAGAATACAAAGGAATTGTTGATAGATAAAAGAAAATTCTTTAAAGTTGATAATGATCCAAATAATTTTCAATGATTTTTTGGTCTGAAGCATGATACTCTAATGACTCTGTTCTTGGAATCTAAGTTTGATATAGTCGTTTTTTCTGAGTAAAGCTACATAATGCATCTATAGTCCAGTATTTAAAAAGATAAATTATAAAATACAATCCTTCTGTAAGCCTTCGGCTACGAGCATCTTTTTTACTGAATGCAGGATGATTATTTTTGCCCGGGCAAAAGTGTGTGTAGTTGTTTAGCCGGGAAGTCGGGGATAATAGAAAGGATTTTGGTGAGATACCCGAAAGGCTCCACATCGTGGAGTTTGCAGGTTGCGAGGATGGAATAGATGACGGCAGCTTGCTGGGCAGCTTCGTGGGAACCGGCAAAGAGATAATTTTTCCGACCCAGGGCCACCGGTCGTATACTGTTTTCGATCAGGTTATTGTCGATTTGGAAACGACCGTCGTCAATATAGCGAACTAGTCGCGGCCAGAGGTTGAGCGTGTAAGCCAAAGCCATACCGATGGCACTCTTTGGTGGGACGACGATAATTTGTTCACGCATCCACGATTCCATTTGTTGCAGGATCAGCTTTGATCGTTCCAGACGAAGGTTCCTGATATCTCCGGCCTCCAGGTTTTTCACCCTGGCATGACTCTCGATATCGTACAGTTGCCGGAACATCTCCAGCGCCTGTCTTGCCAAAGTTGGATTATTCTCCTGGGCATGTTCGAACTTGCGCCGGGCATGGGCCATGCAGGCTAATAAGGTGATTTGGGGATGATTTTCAAAGTGATCGTAAGCATTGTACCCATCTGTCTGTAAAAATCCGGCGAACTCTTTGAGCATCTCGTCCGGGCCCTCCCTTCCCCGGGATTTCCGGTAGTCGAACAAGACCAGCCGGTGGACCGGATCGTAATATACCCAGAGATAGCCCTTGTGTGTGGCGCCCGGCTTGTCTTTGTCCTGAACCGGGATCGGCGTCTCATCGGCCATAAGGTAATCCGTGGCAAACACCCTCGATTTGAGTGCTTGGTAAAGTGGTACGATCACCCTGCAACCGCCGTTGAACCAGCCATTGATGGTCGATTCGGCGATTTCGAGCCTCTGGCGTTTGAAGATTTGTACCTGGCGGTAGAACGGTAAGTGATCCACAAATTTGCTAACCAGAAGGTGGGCGATCATGCTGGGTCCGGCATTGCCTTTGGGTATGGGAAGGGTAGGCAGTGGAGCAATGGCGATACGGGTTTCTTCGTCTGTCTGCTCCACGATATACTTGGAACGTACAATTTTTCGAACATAGGCACTGGCCGGCTCATATTCCAACACTTCAGTAACCGCCTCACCGATCTTCTTTGCCCCTTCGGGTAGATTCTCCGGTTCTATCACTTCCACTCTGCGCTCCAGGTGCGGAGGAAGCTCCATCCGCAGGGGCTGCTTCTTCTCCGGCTGCGGCTTGCGGCGCGTGTAGGATATCTGTTCGGTAGCTTGTTCGACAGGTTGTTCTTGGGGCAGAGCAAACAGGGATGTCTGTTCAGGATTGGGAGAAATAACACGTTCGCTTTTGGCTCCGTAGATCAACCTCTGCAACTCGGAAAGCTGAAACTGCACGTAGGCCAACTGGGATTTGAGCCCTAAAAAGTACTCATATTCTGACCTGGTTATGGTGACTGTTTCTTCGCTTTCCATGAGTCAAATTTACCATGGAAAACCCATGCTAAATCACACTTTTAACGATATTTATCAACATCATTTTGTTGTAAAAAACGACGTCTTTTTTTTGCATATTTCATGGATATACCAGTAATTATCATAGCCAGCTCCCCGTACCCGATTCGCTGGGAGAGGACCTCACCGGGAAGGATGGGTAGTTCAAATGTGCCCCGTTCAAGACGTTTATAAAACAAAACAAATCCGCCTGGTTCCCACCGCAGTAGTTTCATACGGTTGCGGGGTTTGTTGATGAAGATGAACACATCGCCGCTCATGGGGTTTTGTCCCAGCCGTTCTGTCACAAGTCCGCACAAGCCATCAAAACTTTTGCGTATATCGGTAGGTTCCCGGTAAAGATAATACCGTGAGGCGCCAAGGGAAAACATCCGGCTTAGATATTGATCAGCATTTTTATGTACCCGGCTGGCAACCGGGTTGGCAGAATCAGTTCCACCCCGTTAGGATAACGGATGCTGATGCCCGCTGATGGTAGCCCGTTCAGTTGGATAAACCCTGAACGATCCGTTTCACCATGCCGTTGTTTATGGATCCAATAACGCAATTTTGCAAGCTTGATATTCTGAGCCTTGGCAAATTCTGCCTGGCTAAGGCCACTTTGATGCCACTCCTTAAC
>CAWDBP010000017.1:0-14619 GCA_963800585.1 uncultured Bacteroidales bacterium | reverse complement strand
CATAAATGAAAACCGTCCGGGGCGGAGGTATCGAATGATTAAGAAAATGAAATCGTCAGGTCCCTTGCTTAACTTCAATGATCTCGTCTGCAACCAGACCATGGGCCTCCTGATGAACTTTTATTGCTGCTTCCTTGTTGGGAGCATTTACCAGGCAAAAAGCTTTCCCTGAGCCTTCATCGAACCAGTATTTCTGGTACTCAACCCCGTACTTTTTCTGTGTAGCAACGTCTTTTGCATGCGCTTCCGCAATGGCCTTCGCTGTCAATCCTGGTATATGTTCATGAATATCCATATATAACGGCATACTTACCTCCTTTTAAAAATGTTGTTAATAAATCACTCCTGTTGAAAGACGCATATCTTATCGATTAAAATCAACAATAATACATTCTGCATCTTTTCTTTCAAACAGAGAACAAAGATACATTGCAATCCACCTAAAGTATGATTTTTCTTTACTAAAAAACTCACTACATCACCAGTTCACCAGTTCACAAGTTTATCGTCTTATCGGAAATCCAGGTTCTGATTTGATCAAAATTCAATTGTCCACTGGCAATATTTATCACGAATTCATATTTTTCGGACTGAGTTGCCTTTAAATCAATTTTATTTTGCATCAAAAATAATCTCGTCATCACGTAACCGATCCTTTTATTTCCATCAACGAAAGGGTGATTAGTGATAAGACTTTCAATTAGTGCTGTAGCTTGTAATATGGGAGTGGGATAGAGGTTTTCTTTTTCGAAGGTCATAAAAGGCCTTGCGATAGCTGATTCAAGCGATTTGATATCTCTGATTCCATGAATCCCGCCATGTTTCTCGATAAGCAATTCATGGATTGTAATGACCAATTCTATCTTGATCATTTTGCAAGTTTATCAAGTAACTCTTGATCTTCTTTGAAAATCCGTTTCAAATCGCTTAAAGTTTCGATATCATTTCTTGACTTTTTTTCAATCTGCTTGAGATATGATAAAATATCTTCTAAGAAATTTTCAGGAACTTCTTGAATTACTCGATTAATCTCCTTTCTGATTTCTTTAGTTGTCATAATAGACTCTTTCTTACAAAAGTACAAAAATTGGCAATTTGTTACAAAAGATTAATTTTTATGGCCCAGTGTCGGGTCATCCATGGGAATATTAAATAGAACTCACCACGTTTTTCCGCGTCACGCGTCACGATTTTTACTGGACTGCCAACTGCCAACTGCGAACTGATACTACCTGTTAAATAAAGGATTGCTATTCGAGGAACCAAAAACCGGATTGTAAGGATCGTACGAATATCCACGTTGTCCCTGTGTATATCCAAAACCGGCTTCAATGTGAAAATGGTCTGTAACCTTGTACCCTATATTAAGGTATGCCCCCTGGGGATTGCTGTTATAGAAAGGATAACTACCTGGCTTTTGCCCTAAAATATCAACGGTCTTAAAAATGGTCCCGGTAAGGGTCAACCGGTCGCTTAGCAGGTACTGCCCGGAAACCCAAAGCGTCGTTTGGGTGAAATTTCCACTAAACCCCGGCATTGATTTTTCTTCAGCAGTCGAATAAAATGGTTTCACACCATAAAGCGTAGTATTAACAACACTGACGCCCCCGCTCAAACTAAACCTCTTGCTGATACGATAGGATAGGGTAGGGGACAAAAATGTGCTGAATCCCGACCCGTACCCTGAACTGGTAGTGAACTGTGTCCCCATCTGCACCCCAACATGCAACTGATGCAAAGGAAGTACATTGTAACCATGCATATTACTACTACTACTACTACTACTACTACTGGCCGGAGGTAGTGAATCGATCCGTGAAGACTGTGCATTCCCTTCCGCAAGAAGAAATAAAAATGAAAGGCATAAAAAAACAACTTTCAGACGGATCATTTTCAGATAAATTATGTCGTACAAAAATACTACAAATAGTTAAATGGAATTAGTGCTAATTCATTTTTTTCGCGTAACGCGTCACGCGTCACGCGTCCCGATTTGGAGGGGGTCAGGGGGTGGGGTGAATCGAATATAACGTCTGCTTCTCCGTAAAAATTATATCCACGGTCTTCAAAAGGATAAACTTCACCAGTATCTCCTCCGCCTTCTGCCTCGATATCCTCGCCATCCTGCAAAAGCGTGAAATGGTGATTGTAGGATTCTTTTCCAGGAACTCCAGCAGGATCTTTTCTTTTTCGGTGACCTTCAGAAAAACCCCTTTCGGTTTATTTTCCCTCTCCCACACTTTCAACAGTACCCGGTTAGCCAGCAGGTTTTGATCGGCTACCCGGATATATACAAGCCACTTCCCGTCTTTATGTGCAGCATAATGAGGCCGGTTCTTGCTCTTCGGAACGATGATCTCCAGGACAGTTTTGTTGTTGATGGTCCATTCCGTCGACTGAAACTCGACCGGCGGCTTGCAATAAAGCGTAGCCGCCCCCTCAAGCATATAATACTCCTCATCCGAACGCACTCCCGCAATGGCTCCATTGTCCTTAACCCCGATCAGCAACCGCCCCCCATCGGTATTTGCAAAAGCAACGAGCGTCCTCGCAATCCGCCTCGCATCCGAAATCTCAAACTTGAAATCAAGTTTTTGATGCTCTCCCTCGGCAATCAGATTATCAATATGCGTCGACATGGAATTCGAACTTCAAACCTCGTTGATCAATATTCGACTGCTCAAAAAGATACCCAATACCCAACACCCAATACCTAATACCCGATTAATTATCGAACTTCTTAAGCAAATCGCTCACTGCGTCCTTATGTACCATAAAATCCATCATCTTCAGCTTAATATAGTCTCCCCTGAAAAAGTAAAAACCAAACTCCGGTGCAGTCTCATCATTATTTCGTGACCCCGATCCCGAATCTTTGATCAGGAACCAGTCAGTGCCATCCTTTTCATAATAGCCCACAAGGTGCATTCCGTGATCATCGGTAGTGGTGCCATTGGAAAACCTGAACTGGCGGGCATTATCATCTATGTCTGCCGGCGGAATATCGAAGGTCGGTATCAAAGCAACCTGGGCTTCACGGCTGAACCCTGCTTCCGAAACATCCCCGCCGATAACCATGGTATAATGGTTCTTTATGGCATTCTTAAGGGCTTTATAGTAATCCTCCACAGGGACATTGTAATAGTCCTTGTTATGCCACCAGTTATCGGGCACCTCATATTCAACTTGTTGCCAGAAAGGCTGTTGCATATACGACATAATATCCACGTAGTCATCCGGGTTTATTTTCAGGACATCCGAAAGAAACGACTTCGGGGTGTACTGTTTCCCTTTCCAGTCAAACGTGGAAGGAGGTGTTCCCATATAATGATTCATAATGTCCTTCAGGGTAGCGATAACTTCCGCCTCATTCCATGCATTGGTACTCTTTATGTTTTCGAGATACTTATTCATCTCGCCAAACATTTTGGCATGGGAATGAAATTTTCGTCCGGCTTCCAGGCCTGAATAAACGGATTCCGGCACGCTCCCATATTCTTTGAATTCACGGGTCACTGCATTTGCTTCCGACCCTTCTGCAAAGGCAGAATTCCCCCGTTCCTTGATAAACCGTTTTGCCTTTTCAACATATTCCCAATACACCGTATACATCTCCGACAGTTTTATTTCCTGCCCTGTCAGCCTGTGAACTTCCGATTCTAAAAACGAAGTAGTCGAAAAACACCAGCAGGTATTTGAGTTCCCCTGTGAAACCGGGGGAAGATGCCACTCCTGTTGATACAATTTGACCTTATTGGGAAATTCTCTTCCCGTAAAGTCTACCTGGAAACGTTTTTCACTCGGAGCCGGCGCCTGCGATTCATCCACCGCCCGCACATCCTTCATAATGGTATTCTGGTAATACCCGGGTTTCCCCTCCTTCATAATGCCTTTATCAGCAGGCTGCTGCGAATACCCAATCCCGGCCACAACCAGGAAAGCAAGAATTGCTAAAATCTTTTTCATAGTCTTTATTTATTTATCTGGTTTTTCCCATCACGCTCTCGTACGGGCTCAAAATCTTGAGCCCCTACACACTTTACTAATCTTTTGCCATCTTGCCATTATACCATCTTTTTCGCGTTACGCGTCACGCGTCACGCGTTACGACTTAAACAAACTCCATATTCTCACTTGCCGTGATCTTCTCACAATAATGGCACTGCAATTTTAACTCTTTCTTGTCGATCACTGTGAACTTTGTCGTAATGTTTTCATTATTTGTGATGCAGTTCGGATTAAAGCATTTAACGATCTTTTCAACACTATCCGGAACTTCGACTTTCTTTTTGATCACAACTTTAAAGTTCTTGATCACGATCAACGTGGCAGTAGGGGCAACCAGCGCTATTTTATTGATTTCATCCGGCTCGAAAAATTTATTGCTGACCTTGATAATCCCCTTTTTCCCCATTTTCTGGCTATCGAGGTTTGTCGCGAAAAGGATCTGATCGCTCACTTCAGTCAGATTAAGGATCCTGACAACCTGGAAAACGCTCTTCGCCGGAATATGGTCGATGACGGTCCCGTTCTCAATTGCAGAAACCTTAAGTTCCTTGCGTGTCTCATTAGTATCCATGACGTTCCTAAATTATGTTGTTTATAAAGTTATACAATCTATTACTGCTTCTCTGTGACTTCTTTTTTCGCGTCACGCGTCACGCGTCACGATTTTCACTTAACCCCCAGTATACTGGCAAGCAACGCCTGCCTCACAAAAACCCCGTTCAACGCTTGTGTAAAGTAATACGCCTGTGGATTATCATCCACATCAACGGCGATCTCATTTACCCGGGGCAGCGGATGCAGGATTTTCATATTGGGCTTAGCCGCTGCCAGCATGGAATTTCGCAGGACATAAGAGTTCTTGACCCGCTCATATTCGATGGGATCGGAAAAACGTTCCTTCTGGATACGCGTCATGTAAAGGATATCGACCAATGGGATAATATCAATGATATCCGTGTATTGGTAATAAGTAAGATTCTTCTCTTTAATGTGCATTTTTGTTGCGCTGGGAAGTTTTAAAAGCTGTGGTGATACCAGGTGAAAGGTCGTATTGTAATTCGACAAGGCAATAACCAGTGAATGAACGGTTCGTCCGTACTTCAGGTCACCGACAAATGCGATGTTAAGGTTATCGAGGGTCCCCTGTGTTTTTCGGATCGAGTATAAATCGAGCAGGGTTTGTGTCGGATGCTGATTTGCCCCGTCTCCTGCATTGATGATCGGAACATCTGAAACTTCACTCGCAAAACGGGCACTGCCCTCCTTTGGATGGCGCATTACGATGATGTCCGAATAATTGCTCACCATTTTGATCGTATCCCTCAGTGATTCTCCTTTCTGCACACTGGTCGACCCCGGCTCGGAGAATCCGATCACTTTGGCTCCCAAACGCGATGCAGCGCTTTCAAAACTTAATCGTGTACGCGTGGAAGGTTCAAAGAAAAGTGCTGCCACCACATAGTCCTGGAGGATCTTTTGCGTGGGATGTTTCTCGAATTCTTCAGCCAGATCAAGGATACGTTCATGTTCTTCGCGGCTGTAATCATTGATTGAAACTAAACTTTTATTTTTCATCGGCATGAAATTATTAGGAACGTTAAAGGTAAAAAAAAGGGGCAAATGCCCCTTTGATTATTTTTTAGTTTTGATTTTCTTTGCTTTCAAAAAATCGTTGAGGATACCGGTAAGGTCCGGTTTCCCGATCTCCTGGAGGTCATAATATACCCGTGTATTGGGTTTCTTGATCTTGATCAGCCTGTTAAGGTCGATTGGGGTGCCGATGATTACTGAATCGCAAACTACCTTGTTTATGGTAGCTTCCAGGTCCTTCACCTGCTGTGCACCATAGCCCATGGCTGGTAATAAATGCCCGATGTTGGGATAGATCCTGAAAGTCTCAGCCAGTTTTCCAACCACATAAGGCCTCGGGTCAACTAATTCGGCAGCGCCGTATTTTTGTGCAGCAACTGTTCCTGCCCCGATCTTCATTTCACCATGGGTAAGGGTGGGCCCATCTTCAATGACGAGAACCCTTTTGCCGCGGATGATTCTTTCATCGTCTACACGTACCGGAGACGCTCCGTCAACAACAATGGCTTTCGGGTTCAGTTTCTGAATGTTTTCCCTCACAATGTTAATATTTTCAGGAGATGCGGAATCTATCTTATTCAGAACAATCACATCGGCGATCCGGATATTCACTTCCCCCGGGTAATAACCAACTTCGGCACCGGGCCTGAGCGGATCGGCAACAGTCACCATCAGGTCAGGCTTGTAAAATGGGAAGTCATTGTTCCCGCCATCCCACAAAATAACATCACAGCCATCCGGGTCTTTTTCCGCAGCACGGAGGATTGCTTCATAATCGACACCTGCATAGATCACATTTCCACGTTCCACATGCGGTTCGTACTCCTCCATTTCCTCGATCGTGCATTTATGTTTTGCAAGGTCGGCAATGGTAGCAAAGCGCTGTACCTTTTGTTTCACCAGGTCGCCATAAGGCATCGGGTGACGGATAGCAACAACTTTCAGCCCTTTTTCCATGAGGATCTCGATGATCCTGCGTGAAGTCTGGCTTTTACCGCATCCGGTACGGGTAGCGCAAACGGCGATAACCGGCTTGGTGCTCTTTACATAAGTGTCTTTCGGGCCGAGTAAGATGAAGCTGGCTCCCGCAGCATTCACCAGGGCACTGATGTTCATTACCCGTTGATAAGGAACATCACTGTAAGCGAAATTGCAGATCTGCACATCGAATTTCTTGATCAGTTCAGGCAATTCTTCCTGGGCATAAATCGGAATTCCTTTGGGATAAAGTTTCCCTGCAAGCTGAGCAGGATATTTCCTGTCATCAATGTCTGGGATTTGGGCAGCAGTAAAAGCAACAACATTAAAGTTTGCATTGTCCCTGTAGTAAGTGTTGAAGTTGTGAAAGTCCCTTCCGGCCGCGCCGATAATGATTACATTTTTTTTCATACCGATCTCATTTTGTTGAAGATTTTGAATGATATAGTGTGTTTGATAATTTCAAAGGGGGAACCGTTTGCAAACCTACTCATTTTTTACCAGATTCCCAAACCAATCATAAAATATCCTCAACCAAAAACCGTCACTTCCCCCTTGTTTGCTGAACAATAGTCTTTCTTTTAACTTCCGACGAACGACTGCCAACTGCCAACTGATGCCTTGGTTTCGTTGCGTAAAAAAAAGGACTTTTCAATGTGGACACAGTATTTCAACGATTTACATCTTAGCGCTTTTTAGCGTCTTAGCGCCTTCGCGGTAAAAAAGCCTTTCCAAACTGCTCTCAATATCGTACTTTTGCCCTGAAATATCAACGGCATGATTGAACAACTGCTACAGACGAAAACCTCAGGGGCCATAAAGCAGCTCTATAGTCAGGATATCCCACCGGAATCAATCAGCCTGGAAAAAACAAAAAAAGAAATCGACGGAGATTATACAGTTGTCGTTTTCCCGTTAAGCAAGACTTCCCGGAAATCCCCGGAGGTTACCGCACAGGAGATTGGCAATTTCCTGGTGGAAAATGTAAAGCAGGTCAGGGAAATTACGGTCATCAAGGGTTTTCTGAATATTATTTTACAGGATAATTTCTGGACCGCTTTTCTGGATCAGAATCTGAATGATGAGAATTTTGGGATGAAAACTCAGGTAGAAGGTGCCCCGGTTCTCCTGGAATATTCATCGCCCAACACCAATAAACCCTTGCATCTTGGCCACATCCGCAATAACCTGCTTGGCTTCTCGCTTGCACGTGTTTTACAGGCAAACGGTCAGAAAGTGGTTAAGCTGAATCTGGTGAACGACCGCGGCATCCACATCTGCAAGTCGATGCTCGCCTACATGAAGTGGGGAAACAATGAGACTCCTGGCTCAACTGGCTTGAAGAGCGACCACCTTATTGGAAAGTACTATGTTTTATTTGACCGGAAATTTAAAGAAGAAGTACAAGTACTTATTGAAGAAGGGTTTTCGGAAGAAGAGGCGCTGCGGAATGCCCCTCTCATGATTGAAGCGCAGGAGGTACTCAGGAAATGGGAAGCCAAAGATCCTGCTGTTCGTGAACTCTGGTCACAAATGAATGATTGGGCTTTTGAAGGGTTTAATGAGACTTATCAGAGGTTGGGTGTCAGTTTCGACGTAATTCAGCATGAATCGGAAACCTATCTTTCAGGGAAGGAACTTGTGCGGGAAGGACTGAAAACAGGAAGTCTTATACAGCGTGAAGATGGAAGCATCTGGGCCGATCTGCGCGAGGAAGGACTGGATGAGAAATTATTGCTCCGCTCCGATGGAACCTCGGTTTACATGACACAGGACCTTGGAACTGCTCAACTGAGGTACGATGAATTCCATCCTTCGGAGATGATCTACGTGGTAGGAAATGAGCAAAACTACCATTTTGATGTGTTGAAGCGAATCCTGAAAAAGCTTTGCCGGGATTGGGCTGATAAAATATTCCACCTCTCTTATGGCATGGTCGAATTACCTGAAGGCAAGATGAAATCCCGCGAAGGGACTGTCGTGGATGCCGACGACCTGATGGATGAGATGTTCTCAACTGCAGAAGAAACCACCAGGGCTCTGGGCAAAGTAGATACATTCCCCGAAGTAGAAGCCAGAGAATTATTCCGGATTATCGGATTAGGTGCATTAAAGTATTTTATCCTGAAAGTGGATCCAAAAAAGAACATGCTCTTTGATCCGAAAGAATCCATTGATTTTAACGGTAACACCGGGCCGTTTATTCAATACACCTATGCACGGATCCAATCGTTATTACGAAAGTCAGAGGTCTCCATCCGGCAACCAGCAACCAGCATTCAGAACCCAACACCCCGCATCCAGCATCTGGCATCCGGCATCCAGCCGACCCCTCTTCTCAAACAGGAAAAGGAAATCATCAAACTCCTTTACCAGTTTCCAACGATTGTTGAGCAGGCAGGAGAAGCATTCAGCCCGGCCTCCATCGCAAACTATGTCTACGAACTTTCCAAAGAATACAACCAATTCTACCAGGAAATCCCTGTTTTGAAGGAAGAAGACAAAGATGTCAGGATGATGCGGCTGAAACTTTCTTTCTTCACCGGTGCAGTCATCAAAAACGCCATGTACCTCCTCGGAATCGAAGTCCCCGAAAGAATGTAACCCCAGCCCATCCTCTATTAACCTCCCGTTGACTCTTCACATTTCACCCTTCACCCTTCACTCTTCACCATTTTCGCGTCACGCGTCACGCGTTACGCGTTACGCGTCACGATTTTCAAAAACTTCCAACTACAAAGGAATGTGCAAAATAATTCCTTGACAAAAGTGACTTCAATACATATCTTTGTGTTTATTAAATCTTAATTAATTTGTAAAATCTATTTATTCATAGAGCACTGGCAAAAATCGATTATCATAAAAAGGAATGCTGATAAGCTAAATGAATAAATAATTAAACTTCGAAAAAATGAAATATATTTTATCAATAATCCTGTTGTTCTTATTAAGCATAACAGGCTTCTCTACTAAATGGACAATTACAAATTCAGGAGATACATTTGTCCCGTCAACATTGACCATTGCATCTGGTGATAGCGTTCTGTTTGCTGTAGCCTCAAATCACCAACCTATAGAAGTCAGCCAGGCCACATGGAATGCCGATGGCAATACACAACTTCCGGGGGGATTTAGTTTACCTTTTGGAGGAGGATTGGTTTTGCCGTCACAACTTGGAACAGGTACCCATTATTATGTTTGCTCTGTTCATGCATTAATGGGCATGAAAGGGACGATAACTGTTCAAAGTAGTTCCGGCATAGAAAACAATCAGTTTCAACAGAAAATTTCTGTTTTCCCAAATCCTGCACACAACGTAATAACGATCACCATTGAAAAAGATCTGGTGGGTTCTCAATACTATATTACAGACCAGGCCGGTAAAAAAGTATCAGATGGTACTTTACTATTCAGTTCAAATCCAATCGACCTAAACGAACTAACTCCGGGAATTTATTTGATACAGGTGGTCGGACAGAGAAAAACTTCAATAAAATTTATTAAGGAATGAAGATTCTGATTAAAAACACTAAATGATCATTATCGATCGGAGTAAAAAAGTCAAATAAAAAGCATGAACAAGTTCGATTTATTCAGATCGTGCTTATATTAATCCTGTTTAACAATTAAAATCAAAAATGATTTACAGATGAAAATAAAGAGAATGATGGCATGGATGATGGTTTTATTCATGTACACTGGAATGAATGGGTTCTCCCAGATGAAGATGGGAAATTCTCCAACAGGGAAAGTAGTTAAGGCTATTTGCATCCTTTACCCGACACAGGGAAATAATGTGAGTGGGACAATCACATTTACTCAAACTGATAAAGGTGTGAAGGTTATTGCCGATATCCAGGGGTTATCTCAAGGCAAGCACGGATTTCATATTCATGAATTCGGTGATTGCAGTTCTGCAGATGGTACATCTGCCGGCGGCCATTTTAATCCTGACGCTAAACAACACGGTGCCCCTATGTCTATGTCACGGCATATGGGAGATATGGGAAACCTTGAAGCCGACGAATCTGGCAAGGCTCATCTTGAATATCTCGATACGGTCATCAGGTTGAATGGCCCGAATACGATCATCGGTAAATCAATTATTGTTCATAAAGGCGAAGATGATTTGAAAACCCAGCCCTCCGGAAACTCCGGACCACGTGTAGCCTGCGGTGTTATTGGGAGTGCAAAATAAAGAAATTAAGAATGAAGAATGAAAATTTTAGTCCACTACGAAAACCCATTTACAAATTATACTGCCAGGATATAAAAACGTAAAAAGTTCAATTTCAACGATATCCTTCTTTACGCTTTTTAGCGGCTTAGCGTCTTTGCGGTAAAAAAAACATTTCAGGGTGGAATCAAATTAAATTATAGAGCTATGAAGAAAAACAAATTCTGGAAGATCCTGGGATTTGCAATTCTGGGAGTAATTGTCATCTTTTTTGGCGGAATTGGTTATATCATCTGGTTTCAGCCAAACATCCCTTTGCAGGAAATTAAAGTCGAAACCACTGCAGCTCAGATTGCGCGTGGGGACTACCTTGCACACCATGTACTGGTTTGTATTGATTGTCATTCCACAAGAGACTGGACGAAATTCTCAGGTCCTGTTACCAGCGGTACCGAAGGGAGAGGAGGGGAGAAGTTCGATCAGTCCGAGGGATTTCCCGGCACCTTCGTTTCTGCAAATATAACTCCCTATCATCTTTCGGCTTGGACTGATGCTGAACTCTATAGGGCGATAACGAGTGGTGTTGGAAAAGGGAACCGTCCTTTTTTTCCGGTCATGCCTTACCTTTATTATGGATCGTTAGATACAAAAGATATTTACAGCGTGATGGTCTACATCCGGACATTGAAACCGATTCCATACGACCCTGCTGTATCCAGCCCTGATTTCCCTATGAATATAATCCTTCATCTCATCCCTGCACCTGCACATCCTTCAAAAAGTCCCGAACCTGCCGATAGCGTGAATTACGGTAAGTATCTTGTCAGTGCAGGTTCCTGTATAGTATGTCACACCCAGGCTGATAAGCATGGTAAATTGTTGGAAGGAATGTCCTTTGCAGGTGGACGTGAATTTCAAATGCCCTCGGGAATAGTACGCTCCGCCAATATCACAACTGATAAAGTAACGGGGATCGGGAATTATACAGAGCAGGCTTTTATCAACCGGTTCAAGGCATACGATCCAATGATCCATCCACTTGCAACTATAAATAAAGGAGACTTTAATTCCATCATGCCCTGGTCGATGTTTGCTGGCATGACAAACGGAGACTTAGCATCCATTTACCAATACCTGCACACCCTTAACCCAATCCAAAACCAAGTGGTAAAATTTACGCTAATTAAATAAAACACACTCACACTTCCCAAACGCTACTCACTAGTTCACCAGTTCACTAGTTCACCACCTTCTAATGCCACCTGAATATCTTTAATCCAGCGATAAAGAAGATAATCCCGATACCTGTCAGTATAAGAGATGGAATTGTAATTTCTGCAAACCCTGCACCTTCGATGAATACGCTGCGAACTCCATCAGCCAGCATCGTAAGAGGAAATTCCTGAATGATCGAGGAACTCCATTCAGGAAAATTATGATAAGTGAAAAATATTCCTGAAAGCACCATCATGGGCATGGAAACGAGGTTGATGAGCCCGTTGCCGATCTCGGTCTTTGCAGTATGCGATGACATGAAAATTGCAATTCCTGCAAAGGCTATATTCCCGGCCATAAATATAGTCAGTAAGGCAGGAACACTTCCCTGTACTTTTATCCCGAATGCAAGCCACGTAAAAAGAAACAGAAGCCCCGATTCCACGAAATTCATTCCCACCCTGACTGAGCATCAGGGCGATCAGGTAATGTGACTTTTTCATCGGCGTGGCCACCATCCTGCGAAGCAGTTTCTTTGCCCGGTTATCAATGATCTCGTAACTGATGCCCCACATGATCGACATCATGACGCCCATGGCGATCAGTCCGGGAACAAGGAAATCTACATACCGGGTTCCTGTCACCGTCAAAGGCTTGATGCTTATGTTGTCTTTTCTTTGCAGAACCGAAGGATCCTGGAAAAGGTTGGATAATTTCAGATAAATCAATTGTGCATCAGGGTTGAGCGGATCAAAATGATAATCAATGTGCCTGTCACTCTCACCAATGATCATGGTAAGATTCCCTCGTTTCAGCAGAACCATTGCCTTTTGCCAATCCATGATACGGAATGTAAAAGTGGTATTCCCCAATTTATCGTCGGGAATCGTGAGGCGATAACTCAGATTCCCTTCTTTGTCTTTGGTTACTTTGGCATCATGCATCACAAGGAAGTCCTTGATAACTGAAACCGGTTGTTCAGGGGCTGCTTTCTTTGTTGCAATCCATGCTACGTCTCTGATTATATCAGCTTTTTTTGTGAATGCGATCCCAAGACCAAGCGACATTAGTATTGGAAAAGCAATCCCCCAGAACAATACACCAGGTTCACGGATGATCTGCCGTGCATATGCCAGGGTGAGCTGCGTCAGCTGTTTGTATCGAAGGGGACTATTCATGAAGATGCCTTCCGGTTAAAACTGTAAAAAGATCGTCCAGGTTATTAACCTTCACATGTTGTCCGTCTTCTGACTGATATGCGTTTTCAGCACCAAGCAGTTCTTGCAAGGTCCCTTCTCTCAGGATCAATCCATTGTCCATGATAACAATATGGTCGCAGAGTTTCTCTGCTTCTTCCATATAATGCGTAGTGAGGATTAGTGAAGTCTTTGAACGTTCCTTCAGACCTTGTAAAATGGCCCATATCTCGCGACGCGCGTTTGGGTCAAGACCGGTTGTAGGCTCATCCAGCAGAAGAATCTTTGGATCGTTGAGCAATGCGATGCCAAGGGCTAACCGCTGACGTTGTCCACCGGACAGGTTTACAACATAAGATTTTTTCTTTTCTTCAAGCCCAACAATATAGATGATCTCTTCTCCACGTGCATCGCCGAATTCGAAAAAGCTAGCAAACAGCTTTACCGTTTCGCGAACCGTAAGTTTATCAATAAACCTTGTTTCCTGAAGAGACAACCCGATGACCTTCCGAAGCTCATCCTCGTTTCCTTTCCACTTCTTCCCAAGGATGAATATCTCTCCTTGGTCAGGTTTCTGGATGCCTTCGATCATCTCTACGAGAGTAGTCTTCCCGGCACCGTTAGGTCCCAGTAAAGCAACAAACTGTCCCTGGAAGATGCGAAGATCAATACCCCTGACCGCCTGGACTGTCTTAAAGGATTTAACTACATTTTTTACTTCGATTACAGGATCCTCAGGGAACATCGGTTACTGAGATAATTATTGAGTATATTCGTCAATTACAGTTTCAAGATCTTTCCTGCAGACCTCACAGAATTTCATGTGACGGGTATACATGATGCAGTCAAGTTGTGGCCGGTAAAGTCCCTTCTGAGTATAATCGGCACCTTCAAAGGCGCCGACTTTGCTGGCATATTTTTCAGTTGAAAAGAATTGGGTTTCCTTATTATATTGTTGTGTAAAGAGATCCTCCATCAAATTTTCCGGAACATTCGCCTGACGAAGGCTGTCGCGTTCCTTTTGGACCATATAACCATAATTATCGAATGCTTCCTTGTTCCATGGCGTTGGGAGTGGAGTCCCGGGTTCCACGAGGGATTTCCATTTCAGGTTACTCTTATCCAGCAGCGCCGTAACATTTGGTTCCCATGGTTCCACGGTGATCTTCTGTGCTTCATAGGATACAGATGAGGTATAGTATTCATCAGCAAGGCCTCCCATGTGGTGCCCGAATTCATGGACCATCATATAACCTGCATATTTATTGTCTGCTGAAACAACAGAGAAAAGATTGTAAATTCCGCCTCCACCATAAGTCTTTTCGTTGATAAGAATGATCATAAGGTCATAGGGTACTTCTGAAGCGATATTCCTGACTGTCTTATTGTCAAATGTCAATGCATACCTTTCAGAACCGAATATCCCGTACGAAACAGAAAGAGGCGAACGCTTGA
>CAWDBP010000016.1:0-49893 GCA_963800585.1 uncultured Bacteroidales bacterium | reverse complement strand
TCCAGGTCATCACCAGTTTCCTGTTTCCGCTGGTATCGGGAGCATTAGGAGTTACGAGCATCGTGCCCGGCAGCGCAGGATTCTGTACAAAGCTGCCGTATGTCATTACGGCTGATTGATAATTAAAAGATAGCGTGAAGGATTTGACGTTTGTGAATCCGCTTACGTTCACCGGCACGGAAATATTACCGGCAGAAGCGTTTGTAATCGCAGGCAACCAGGTTTGCGGGGAATACCGGCCTGAAGCATAAACCAATCCGTTTTTATAATAGGTTGGGGTTGGAGAATCGATCAATGTAGTGCCATTACCGTCGGCATATTCACAGATGAACCCGGATGTCTGATCATCGATCCAGTTTAAAGTGGAGTAGCCTGCTGTCGTGTTCGAATAGCTGAAGTTCAGCGTTATAATGGTACTCCCGTCAGGAAGGGTAACCCCCGGCACATTATACCATCCGATCACTATATTCTTTTTCCCGGGGGCTCCGGGAAATGTGCCGACGAAGGCACCACCGGTAAGTGCAGGGTTAAGGGTATATGTATTCAGGTACGTTAAAACAGTCGAGTCATATTCCAGTGTCAGTGATATTCCTGCAATTGCGTTAAAGTTGCTCACCTTTACCGGGATGGAACAGCTTCCCGGCGTTGCATTTGATATTACCGGGGCATAAGTTACAGGCGCCCCGCGGTTTGAAACGCCCCCGTCAATGTAATAGGTTGAATATGGCTGGTCATAACAAACAGTATAAAGTCCGCCTGCATATTGTTTATAGATGCAGTTTATGCCATCGGCGCTCCAGGTTAAGAAAGTGGTACTGCTGCTATAGGTGAATGCCAGGTCGACCAGGTGGGTCAGATCAGGCAAGGTGATGCCATTGGATCCTGTCCAGTTTATCACTATTGTCCCTGAAGTATTTGTCACCGTCATTCCCGTAAAAGCACTGTTTGGAGTTGAGTTCACGTAGGTTATGACCGTTGGGTCGTAATTCAGCGTAAGTTTACAATATCCGATATCGATAAAATTCGTCACTGTAACCGGCACGATTGTTCCTCCGGGGGTTGTGGTTGCATTGGTAACCGATGCTGCCGTTGTGACCGGTGTATTCGATGCCACTGCTTCCGATGCCGCAGAAAACAAAAGAACAGGTAATATGAAATATTTCAGGAAGAGTTTCATGGCTAAATAAATGAGCAGCACAAATATTTATCCAATAAAATTAAATAAAAAAGCGGTCTCATAAGTAATTTTCTTTTACTTATGAGACCGCTAAGGTTAATTTTACTTGGTTTCAACGATCTTAATGGTGCGTCCTTCCACTCCGTCGTTGTTGACGAGTTTCAGTGTTGCTACGTATATGCCCATGGGCAATGTGGTTGCATCCACCTGCAGGATATGCGGCCCGCTGGTTTGATGTTCGTTCAATGCTGTCATCACTACCCTTCCCAAAAGGTCATGGATCTCGATGATGGCATTGCCGCTTGCCGGCAGGTTATAGGTGAAGGTGGTCAGGTTCGCGAACGGATTCGGATGGTTCTGGAATGTCATTTCCTGGTTTGCCAAAGGGTTGATGCCTGCCGGGGCATTTTCGATGACAGGAACACTTACCGTGGCGTTGGGAATAACATTATAATTAGCATCTGCGATTTCATTCAGCGAAGTGGAAACCAGAGTCAGCCTGATCGATTTTCCCGGTGTGAAGGCGGCCGTGGTTTTCAGCTTGATGGTAAGGAGGTCGCCAAGGGCATCGACATTGAACGGAAGCGTTGAATACCATCCGATCCTAAGTTCGTTGCCATTAACTGCCCAGTCGAGGTTTCCTTCATCTGTTTTCATCGTGACATCCGTTATATTCACCAGGTCAGCCGGGAAATTCAGGACCATGGAAACAGCGCTTACCGGTGCGGGGTTAACCATTTTAACCGGCATCTGGATTTCCAGATTGGTATCTCCCTGCTGGGTTCCGCTGTAGATGAGTTCAAAGGCGCTGGCTTCCTTCATGTTGCCCGGCATGTAGCTCATGTTAAAGTCGCCAGTACATTCTGCAAGAAGGTTCAGCGTGGTCGTCCCCGGGGTAGTGCTTACCGCAATAGTCGATCCAAGCCTGTTGGGATCGCTGTTGCTCGTCACATTAGCTCCGGCCGTGAAATAGGACCATGCACTGCGGTTGAAAGCATGATTGCCGTTGTTAACAAAGAACAACTGGATGTTCAGGGCATCAATCGAGTTAATGATGTAGTCGGGATTATTCGGTCCCGTTCCCATTACATCACCGGCAAAGAACCTTACCTTCTGGATCGTATTCCCGGTATGGGTCCACCAGTAGTTGGCCTGGCCTGCATCGGTTGAGTTGATACTGCCCACCGGGTAAGGGTTGGAAGTTACAACTACGGTGTAAGGACTGTTAGCACCACTGGCACAGAGACTTGTAAATGAATAGTTCCCATTGACAGTTGTTGCAGTTCCCAGGGTTGTGTTTCCATTCATCAATGACAGAACTACCCCGTTGAGTGGTGTGTTGCCCGAATTGTTATAAAGGAGGGTACCACTGATGGTATTGTACAATATGTGAACGATAGCCGTGCATGAAGTCGAAATATTGCTGCATGCATCTTCTGCTGTAAAGGTAACCGTTACATCTCCGGGACCATAGGTGGAACCCGGGGCAGGTACCTGGTTTATTGTAACAGCAGCGAAACAGTTATCCGTTGCCTGGACCTGGGATCTCATGTCAGGAATTACTCCAAGACAATTACTGCCAACATACACAGTCTGATTACTTGCACACTGGGTAATGACGGGTGGTATATTGTCGATGATGCTGATAATCCTCGATACAGGAGTGACGGTTCTGCCGCAGGCATCGGTTGCTGTCCAGGTTTCAGTTACCTGGCCATTGCAACTGCCTGGTACATTGGTAACGAAAGTAGCTAAATTGGACGTGCCGGTCATAAGGCAACCATCAGTCAGACCATTGCTATATGTAATGGTACTTGCAGCGGGTATTAACGTAACACAGGTCACCGTGATGTCTGCAGGTGCTGTCATTGTAGGCAGTGCTGCCGGGCTGACGGTAATGGTCCTGTTGACAGGGGCCAGTGGTCTGTTGCATGGATCTGTTGCTGTCCAGGTTTCGGTCACTGTTCCGCCACAAGCTCCGGGTATAGCTGAGAATGTTGATGAATTAGATGTACCGGAATCGCGCAACCATCCTGCAGACCATTGCTGTATGGGATGGTGCTTGAAGCAGGTACGCCACCGCAAGCCACGGTAATATTTGTAAGTGGTGACATCGTTGGCAATTGTGCCGGATTGACGGTAATGGTCCTGCTGACAGGGGCCAGTGGCCTCTGGCATGGATCCGTTGCTGTCCAGGTTTCGGTTACTGTTCCGCCACAAGGTCCGGGTGTTGCTGAGAACGTCGAAGCATTCGATGTACCGGCAATCGCGCAACCATCCGTCAGACCGTTGCTGTATTGGATGGTGCTTGGAGCAGGTATCGCCACCGCAAGCCACCGTAATATTTGCAAGCGGTGTCATCGTCGGCAATTGTGCCGGGTTGACGGTAATGGTCCTGCTTACAGCGGTCAGTGCTCTCTGGCATTGATCTGTTGCTGTCCAGGTTTCGGTCACTATTCCGCCACAAGGTCCGGGTGTTGCTGAGAACGTTGGCTGGTTCGAGGTACCGGCGATCGCGCAACCATCCGTCAGGCCATTGCTGTATGGGATAGTGGCTGGAGCAGGTATGCCACCGCAGGCCACGGTAATATTTGCGAGTGGTGTCATCCATGGCAGTATTGCCGGGCTAACGGTAATCGTCCTGCTTACAGAGGCTAATGTCCTCTGGCATGCATCCGTTGCGGTCCAGGTTTCGGTAACCGTTCCGCCGCAAGCTCCGGGTGTAGCTGTGAACGTCGATGAATTCGAGGTACCGGCGATCGCGCAACCATCCGTCAGGCCATTGCTGTATGGGATGGTGCTTGAAGCTGGTATGCCGCCGCAAGCCACTGTAATATTTGCAAGCGGTGTCATCGTCGGCAATGCTGCCGGGCTGACGGTAATGGTCCTGCTTACAGGGGCCAGCGGCCTGTTGCATGGATCTGTTGCTGTCCATGTTTCGGTCACCGTTCCTCCACAAGGTCCGGGTGTAGCTGTGAACGTTGAAGAATTCGAGGTACCGGCGATATGGCAACCATCCGAAAGAGTATTGCTATATGGGATGGTGCTTGGAGCAGGCACTCCCCCGCAAGCCACTGTAATATTTGCAAGCGGTGTCATTGTCGGCAATTGTGCCGGGCTGACGGTAATGGTCCTGCTTACAGAGGTCAATGCCCTTTGGCATTGATCTGTTGCTGTCCAGGTCTCGGTTACTGTTCCGCCACAAGCTCCGGGTATAGTTGTGAAGGTTGATGGATTCGATGTACCGGCGATCGCGCAACCATCCGTCAGACCATTGCTGTATGGGATGGTGCTTGAAGCAGGTACGCCTCCGCAAGCCACCGTAATATTTGCAAGTGGTGTCATCCATGGCAGTAATGCCGGGTTGACGGTAATGGTCCTGCTTACAGAAGTTAATGACCTCTGGCATGCATCCGTTGCAGTCCAGGTCTCGGTCACTGTTCCGCCGCACGGTCCGGGTGTTGCTGAGAACGTTGGCTGATTTGAGGTACCGGAGATCAGGCAACCATCCGTCAGGCCATTGCCGTATGGGATGGTGACCGGAGCAGGTATGCCACCGCAAGCCACTGTAATATTTGCAAGTGGTGTCATCCATGGCAGTAATGCCGGGCTGACGGTAATGGTCCTGCTGACAGAAGCTAATGCCCTCTGGCATGCATCCGTTGCAGTCCACGTTTCGGTCACTGTTCCGCCACAAGGTCCGGGCGTAGCTGTGAACGTTGATGAATTCGAGGTACCGGCGATCGCGCAACCATCCGTCAGGCCATTGCTGTATGGGATGGTGCTTGAAGCTGGTAAACCGCCACATGCCACTGTAATGTTTGCAAGCGGAGTCATTGTTGGCAATGCTGCCGGGCTGACGGTAATGGTCCTGCTGACAGAGGCCAGTGGCCTGTTGCATGGATCCGTCGCTGTCCAGGTCTCGGTCACTATTCCGCCGCAGGCTCCGGGTATAGTTGAGAATGTTGATTGATCGGATGTACCGGTGATCGTGCAACCAGGTTGCAACCCATTGCTGTATGGGATGGTGCTTGAGGCAGGTACGCCTCCGCAAGCCACTGTAATGTTTGCAAGCGGTGTCATCGTTGGCAATGCTGCCGGCATGACTTGATGGTCCTGCTTACCGGGGCTAAAGGCCTGTTGCATGCGTCTGTCCCTGTCCATGTTTCAAGGACTGATCCGCCACATATTCCAGGTATTGCAGACAGGACAGGACCTAATGTAGAAAGGTCAGAGGTACCTGTGATCAGGCAACCATCCCGCAGCCCATTGCTGAATGGGAGGGTGCTTGTAGCAGGTATGCCGCCGCAAGCCACAGTAATATTTTCAGGCGGTATCATCACCGGCAATGCTGCCGGGTTGCACTGTAATCGTCCTGCTTACCGGGGCTAATGACCCTGCCACAAGGATCTGTTGCTGTCCATGTCTCGGTTATTGTTCCGCCACAAGCTCCGGGTGTAGTTGTGAATGATGAAAGGTTCGAGGTACCTGTGATCAGGCATCCATCCTGCAGACCATTGCTGTATTGGATCGAACTTGGAGCAGGTTCGCCACCACACTCCACTGTAATGTTTGCAAGCGGAGTCATCGTCGGTAATGTTGCCGGATTGACAACAATGCTCCTGCTTACCGGAACCAAGACCCTCCCACAGGGGTCTGTAGCTGTCCAGGTCTGGGTCACTATTCCGCCACAAGCTGGGGATGTGGTTGTGAATGATGAAAGGTTCGATGTACCGGTGATCAGGCAACCATCCTGCAGGCCATTGCTGAATGGGATGTGCCTGATGCAGGTAAACCGCCGCAGGCAACCGTAATAGTTGCAGGTACTGTCATCGTCGGCAACTTGCCGGGCTTACATGAATTGTCCGGGAAGCGTTAACCACCCTGTTGCAATAATCGGTATAGGTCCATGATTCAAGGATGACTTCACCGCATTCACCGGCCGGAACCTGGGCACCTAAGGTTGATGTAAACGATCCGCTGATCAAACATCCATCTGTGCTCCATTGGTATAACCCATTTGGCTGGTCCAGTGCGCTTGTCCGCAAACTGTCGCCACGTCTGAAACAGTGCAGAACATAAACAAGCGGAGGAGTATCGAACCGTATAAGTATACGACCATTGCGTTGATTTAGGCTGATAATCAGTATAGGTATAGGTATAGACTATCGTACCCTGGCAACCGTCCATGTTATTAACGACCACCGGGCCTGTCGGGATAATCAGGTTGCCACAGGCATCATATACCACAGGAGGTACCGGTGTTGTGACAGCTCTGTACACATGCCACTGTACTTGATCCCGGAGGGGGATACAATCGGAGCAGGTTGATCTTGCAGAACCAGGGTTGCCGAAGCTGTGTTCATACATCCTGCGGCATCTGTGACAGTCACTGTATAAGTACCCGGTCCTAAGTTAATAGCTTCTGCACCGGTTTGTACCGGATTTGTATTCCATGAGTAGCTATAGCCAGGATTGCCGCCCGACGGGGAAGCAGTTATGGTTCCATTATTCGAACGGGGACAGGTAGGATTTACAGGGACGAGTGTTATTGAAGGTATTGTATTGAACCGCATGTTCACATACATTTGTGCTGACGCGCATCCGTCAGTACCTTCCACACTGCCATAATAGGTATAGTTTCCCTGCGGATAATCACCATTTACGCGCAAAGGCGTGAGCCCGCCACCCATCTGGTAAGTCAGCCCATCGATAAGCTGGAGAACGCCACTAATATTATCAATGTAGAAGATGGGTGCCTGGCCATTGATGATCGGCCACATATAATATTGCCATGTAGGCGACAGTGCTGTTGCTGTTACACCCTTGGCTTGCCCAATAGGTGAACCAATTATCGGTCAAACCGGTTTGTGATAGCGTAAATGGATTCAGCGTATTGGGCATTAATGGCTGGGTCACGGTCATCGAGTTATATTCAGGTAATAGAATAGTTACGGCAGGATCGAGGCACATGTTATAGCCTGCAGCCAATGTACCGTTCATGGGCTCCATGGCCCTGTTGGGCTTAATGAATTCTCCATGGTTGCTGCTGTTACTAGTGGAAGAGGAAGGATCGTCACAACATAATGTTGAGTAGTGACAATACAGCCAGCAGGGGTTGTTTCTGTTACTGTCAGGTAACCCTGAAGCTCCTGAATCCCAGGTAACGGTAACCGTATGGGTGCCTGCACCTGCAGTGATCATACCCCCGCTGATAAACCAGGAATAGGTATCACCATCAGACAATGGTGTCGAATAAATATTGCCGGCTGATGTTGCACATACTGTTGTTGGACCGGAAATAACCGGTGCAGGGTATGGATTAATGGTAACATTCAGGCTGCCGGGAGAAGCAGGATGACATCCGTTGGATCGGTATAAGTCACCGTTAAATGACCTTGACCTGCGGGACCCCATTCTACAGAAAGTGAATTGGGGGCAGGTGGAGGAGGAGGATCAGTTCCACCAGTTATCGTCCATATATAGTTAGACATACCGGATTGGGTGATATAATTTTGCGAAGAATTGGCACACACGGATGTCGGCCCTGAAATTGTTGCGACCGGCAATGCATTGATCGTAACGCTCAGGGTGCCGGGAGAAACAGGATTACATCCGTTTGGATCGGTATAAGTCACGGTTACCTGGCCTGTACCGGCGGCACCCCAGGTTACGGTAATTGAATTGCCGGGAGGAGGAGGAACATCGGTTCCACCGGTTACGGTCCAGACATAGTTGGTCATGCCAGGCTGGGTGGTATATGTCTGCACAGAATTGGCACACACGGATGTCGGTCCTGAAATTGTCGGCACCGGCAATGGATTGATCGTTATAGTCTGGCTGCCGGGAGAAACAGGATTACATCCATTCGGATCGGTATAAGTCACCGTTATATGTCCTGTGCCGGTGGCACCCCAGGTTACAGTAATTGAATTGCTGGGAGGAGGAGGAGGAGCATCGGTTCCACCGGTTACAGTCCAGACATAGTTGGTCATGCCGGGCTGGGTGGTATAGGTCTGCACAGAATTGGCACACACGGATGTCGGCCCTGAAATTGTCGGTACCGGCAATGGATTGACAGTAACAGTTTTCACAGCAGGAGAAGAAGCTGTACAGCCATTACCATCGGTATAATTTACCGTAACTGACCAGTTACCAGGTGTTGGCCAGTTAACTGTGACCGTATTGCTCGAGGAAGTGCCGCCGGCAGTGATGGTGCCACCGGTAACAACCCATACATAGTTTGTTTTACCGGATTCCGTTGTAAATACATCTCCTGTATAACCCGCACAGACCGGCGTAACACCCGAAATGGTCGGGACCGGCAATGGATTCACAGTGACAGGCTTCTCAGCAGGAGTGGGAGATGTACAGCCATGTACATCGGTATAATTTACGGTTACTGACCAGTTACCTGCTGTTGGCCAGTTGACTGTGACCGTATTGCTTGCGGAAGTTCCGCCGGCAGTGACAATGCCGCCGGAAACAGTCCAAATATAGTTTGTTTGTCCGGATTGGGTTGTAAATACATCTCCTGTATAACCCGCACAGACCGGCGTTACGCCCGAAATAGTCGGAACAGGCAATGTATATATTGTCCCCGTCACAGGCACACGTGGCGTTGAGGTGCACCCCCCGTTCTCACCTATGTCCGTCGCATCTAGATAATAGGTAGTAGTGGTTGTCAGGTTTGGAGAATAAGTTGGTCCTGTATTCAGGGGATCACCTCCTGTCAAACTGCTGTACCAATGGATTATGGCATTGCTGGGAGAAGCCACAGCACTCAGGTTTACTATACCAGGGCCGCATCTTGCAGCACCGGTGACACTGGTGATGGCTGGGCCGGTTATAGTTACCGTGAAGTGACACGTGGCAACATTTCCTGCATAGTCTGTTGCAGTATAGGTAACGGTAGTTGGTCCATTCGGAAAAACAGAACCGGAAGGTTCCGGAGTTGCCAGGTATTTGATACCGCAACCGCCGCTCCCATCGGAAACAGCCATAGTGCTGCCCGGACCTGTGGAAGGAATTACGTCAATAAAGGTGGTAAAAAGAACAGCGAGATCATCTACCGGGTACCTTACTATGATGGAAGGTGTGTTTTGGCACATCCCCGTATTGTCAAGATACAATCCATTGAGATTATGCCAACCCGTATTATAGTATGCCAGCAAATCGACACAAATATCCCCCGGCCAGCTGCAACCCACAGGACAGCCTCCCAGGATCTCAAAAGTATATTTATCGCCTTGTGTTGTATAAAGTCCTAAAGCTTTGGGAATTCGTAATAATATAGTATCCCCGTTTACATTTTTCGAGGTGGCATTGTAGGTTCCGGAATACAAAAGGCAGCCGGCTATTCCTTCTCCCTTGAAGATTTTATACGTCCAGTTGCCATTCTGCGGGTTCGGATAAATAACATCATAAGCAGTTAGCCCGATCCCGGTTAAAATACCGGAACTTTCGGCTGTAAATGACTGCCATATGAAAGAAGCTGTTGTGGATGCGTTCGGGCTTCCCATACCTGGGGGTAAAGCCTGATTTACATTGGTCATCCAGTTCACCACTGCAGAGCAAACTCCGGGATCATGCGCCTGGGTGATATTTCCCGGACAGATAAGTGATGGGAATCCGGATATGGGAGAGAACAGTCCATTCACATAATTTGAGGAGTTCTGCGCAAGAACATAGGGCGGAATTCCACCTGAACCGACGCTGGATCCATACTGACAGGCTATCGGGTCAGTGAGATCCCACCTCAGCGATGAAGTATCTGCTCCGTTAGTGTATCCCGGGGTATGAAAATAGGCAAGAATGATCTCCCCATTATCCTCCATATTCCAGGAAGTGAATCCATCCCAGAAAGCCCCCATGATCAGTTTGCGTTGGTTCGGATTACTGGTTGCAGCTGTACCGAAACTAAAAGTCCAGTATAAAGGCATATTTGCAACCGTTGCGCTGTCATAGATCAGGTAATTCGGATTATAATATAAGGTAAGACTGACGGATGCAATGTTACTGAATTGTGTTACCGAAATCGGAATTGTTGCAATTCCACATCCTCTTTGAGCTGCACTGACAGTAGTTATTGGAGTTCCCGCTACAGGAGGATCCGTTGCATAGGATATATTTACCATTGCAAACAAAACAACCATCATTAATACTAACCGTAAAACATTTGTTTTCATGATTTCTGATTTTAATTTTTGTGATTCATTTTATAAGTGACAATGCCTGGATACCTGGGGAAAAGGCTGAGGCCCAGGTATATATATTTGTTTTATTATTGTTAAAAAAAGAACCTGCCGGCCCGGTAGAGGTGACAGGTATCACATAATGGATTGTAAACCACTTCATAGATTCTGAAATTTGTACAGTTTGTATTCTACTTTTATGTAGAAATTATGTAGCAATAATATTGTCCGGTGTACAAAGTCCATACCACAATGGATAAAGCACTACTTACCAATATCTTACCTACCATCTCCGGTAAAAGATAGAAGGAATAAAGATTCATAACCGGGCAATTTCCGGGCAAAGAATCAGGATATTTAAAAGAAGCTATTGATTATCAACATTTTTTAATTGGATTCCCACTTTCGGGCAGGTGCCCGGAATCGGGCAAGACACGTGGTGAACTGGTGAACTAGTGACGTAGTTACGTGGTGACGTAGTGAACTGGTGAATTATTTTTAACTTGTGAATTGTTGATGTAGTGAAATGCTGATTATTTTTCTTAATCGGGAATTCTTAAAAAGGTAATACAACTGTTAATAATTATTTAATTCACTACGTCACCACGTCACCACGTCACCACGTTACCACGTCACCACGTCACCACGTCACCACGTCACCACGTCACCACGTCACCACGTCACTAGTTCACTAGTTCACCACATTTTTATATGCGATAATTAATTGTCAACCTATGTATTAAAGCAATTATTGCATCGTATATGGGGCCGTAACCTATGTTTTAATTAAAATAATTACTTTAATTCTTGACAATGTATAATGGAATATATTATCTTTGCATTACTAAAAATACATTAGGGGGGTCGCATGCGATCACCCGCTCTACGGGAGGGGAAGTCATTTAGTTGGCTTCCCTTCTTCGCTTTTATAACTTTCCCTCAATGACTTTATGTCTATGATTTTAATATTTCCATCTGGGTAAATGAAAATAACCGTTATAACTTCCATGTAGTCTGAACTCTTGAATAATGACCTTAGACCACGCCTAATATCCTTATCTTTATATTTAGCCTTAAATCTGATAACGACCTCTTGTGCTCCCTGGTTGTATGCGGCAAGTACACTATTTCTAATTGCCATATATCCACCCACCCCATCTGGATGTTTAGCATCAGAATTAACACGTGTCTCGTAATTAAATGCATCCGGATTTTTAACATATGGTTCTGAAACAACTTGCAAGATCCTATACTTCCCGCCATTTTCCGCAAGCATTTTGTAGGTAATGTAATTATCCTCTTCTTCATCGGGGTTTTGTTTTAGGGTGGTTGGTTTTTCAACGAATCCGCCGTTTTTATACTCTTCCTTGTTATATTTCTCCCTAGCCTTAATTCTGTTGGCCTTTCTGGTGTTTCTGTCTTTTTCTACAAATATTTGCAGTGGTGTTTTTTTTGCCATCTTTCTAATTCCATGCCTGAACTTAAAAAAAGTCACAGAGTCACAGAGTCATAAAATAATTGGCTGACTAGTGACGTGGTGAGCTGGTGACGTGGTGACGTGGTGAACTAGTAAACTGGTGAATTATTTTTAACTCATGACGTGCTGAGGTAACGAAATGCAGATTTATTTCTTTAATCGGGAATTTTTAAAAAGGTAATACAACTGCTAATAATTTATTAGTTCGCCACGTCACTACGTCACTATATCAACAATTAGTTTTACGTAATAATGATGAACTTCAAACCTTGAGATACCAAACTGGCATCTTGAGTTGGGATTATTTCACAATTACTTGACAATTGTTAATTAGTATTGTACTTTTGTTGCATAAATATGTCGCATAATTACGACACAATTTAAATTAAGATAATTAAGACAGGAGTTAAACCCGAACAGCCCACTTTGCGTGGACAGGAGTTAAACCCGAACAGTCTTGCAAAGCCCCCGAAAGGGGGTTTTGTTTTATCCCACTGGAGATCCGCGATGATGGCATACGAATAAAGAAAAGAAATATAAGGGAATCCCTGAAAACTAAATTATTATAAAATTATTTTGGACAGCGGTGTGCTTTTAATAATTTTACAGACCTGGTTTAAGATCTAAAATTACAACTATGAATAGTGAAATAAATACCAGAACCTGTCCGGTAAGATTAGCAGGCGGACTTGATAATCAGATCAGGAGATTACTGCAAAATCCCCGGAAAATATTAAATCCGTATATCAGCAAAGGAATGACAGTCCTTGATTTAGGTTGCGGACCTGGATTCTTTTCAATAGAAATTGCAAAAATACTAATGGGTTCAGGCAAAGTCATTGCTGCTGATCTGCAGGAAGGAATGCTGGAAAAACTAAGTAAAAAGATCCAGGGAACTGGTTTAGAACGAACAATTGAGTTACATAAATGTGAAACCGGTAAAATTGGTGTCACTGAACCTGTGGATTTTGTCTTGGTTTTTTACATGATCCATGAGGTGCAGGATCAGGAAAACCTTTTGGAAGAACTAAAATCCATTTTAAAACCCAATGGTAAAATTTACCTAATCGAGCCAAAGTTCCATGTATCGAAAAAATCATTTCTAGCAACGATTGATAAAATAAAAAGCCTGGGATTTGAAATTATAGAAAGCCCAAAAGTATTTTTTAGCAGAACGGTTTTAGTTAACTCATCAACGCTGGTTCCTTTTCTGGCCGATATCCAAGCCGACCGCGTGTAAGGATAACATCGCATTGCACACGCTTAGAACTTAGGACTGCGAACTGCCGACTGCGAACTTCTAACTTTTTCGCGTCACGCGTCACGCGTCACGTCTTTGTTACTTCGTGGATGCCTATTTAAGGATAAACGCCCCATTCACAACAACCGTCCATGGAATATTCAACACAGCAGTTGTTTTGGCTTCTATCAGGTTATAGAATGTTTCCGTCACAGGTTCTATGGTTCCGGCGGTTGGTCCGATGAATTCGACGGTTCCAATGCCGCTGTTGAAGATGCCTGAGTTGTACCAGTTCTTCCCGATCTTCAGGGTGTCGGCGCCTGTAAAAGTAAGGAACGATCCGTTGGAAATAGTAAAATTTCCGATCACTGTAAGTAAGGAGGGACCTGCCATTGTGATGCTCCTGCATTGGTTGCCGATGGTAAGAGAGTCGACAACAGGCCAATGAGGCGCTGAGGCGGGGATCTGGACATCCGTATAGTTACTCGGAATGGTATTGGCATTCCAATTCGATGGCGTGTTCCAACTGTTAGAGGTAATCCCCGTCCAGATATTGGGTATTTTGATGTAATTAGTTTTCACGGCAACATTGCTGCTCAGTTCCCTGGAAGCGATCAGCGTAACGGTATAGTCTGCCGGCGCGGTGAATTGTACATGCGGGTTCTGAGAGGAAGAATTTGTGCTGTCGACATACATGAATGTTGACGGGCTGAGATTCCAGTTCCAGGTATCCGGTGAGCCGGTACTAAGGTCGCTGAGGATAACCGTTATGTTTACAGGAGGGGTAGTGTTGTTGGCTGAAAAATTCGCAACAACGGGGTCCGGCCCCACATTGCCATCCACATAATAGTTTGCCTTTGGAAGATCATAAAGCGTAACCAGGGTGATGCCGTTTGTATATTGACAGGAACCTCCTGCCGTATACCACTCCAGGGGCGTATTGCCGCCGTGGTAAGTAAACATGAGGTTTATCAGTTTGCTGCTGTCGGGAAGCGTGGTGGCTGTTCCTGTCCATGTAAGAAAAATGCTCCCGGGTTCTATGTTTGTGTAATTGAATATTCCACCAATGGGTGGAACGAGCGTTGAAGATTGGAATGTAAGCACACCCGGATCGTAATAAAGTATCAGGATGAATGAACCAATGTTAGTATAATGCCATACATTAACCGGAATAGTTACCGTTTGCCCCGCGGTCCCTGTTCCATACCATGCAACGGTAAGCGGAGCAGGCTGGAAGGCCACCATCCCGTTCCGGTAATAATTTGATTTCGGCAGATCATAATAGGCATTCCCGTTGGCATCGTTAAACCGGCAGGAAGCGGCATCAGTAACCCAGGCAAGCGTCGATGCCCCGGAAATGTAAGTAAAATTAAGTGTACACAAAGAACTACCTGCAGGTAATGATTGCGTTGATGAACCGGTCCAGGTCATCACGAGTTCCCTGTTTCCGTTGGTATCGGGGGCATTTATGGTTACGATCATCGTGCCCGGCAGGGAAGGATTCTGCACAAAGCTGCCATATGTCATCATCGCTGATTGATAATTAAAAGATAGCGTGAAGGATTTGACGTTGGTAAACCCGCTTACGTTCACCGGCACTGCCAGACTCCCTGGAGAAGGGTCTATAATTGAAGGTAACCAGGTTTGCGGGGAATACTGGGTTGAACCATAAACCAATCCGTTCTTATAATATGTACCGGTTGGAGAATCGATCAAAGTAATGCCATTACCGTCCGCATACGAACAGGAGAACCCGGATGCCGGATCATCAATCCAGTTTAAAGTGGAATAGCCTGCTGTTGTATTCGAATAGCTGAAGCTCAGGGTTATTATTGTACTCCCGTCAGGAAGGGTGACCGCCGGAAGATGAGACCATGCGATCTGGATTTTCTTTTTCCCGGGGGCTCCGTGAACGGTGCCTACGTTTATTATACCCCCCACCAGTGCAGGGTTAAGGGTATATGTATTCTGGTATGTTAAAACGGTCGAGTCATATTCAAGCGTCAATGATATTCCGGAAATCCAATTAAAGTCACTCACTTTTACCGGGATGGAAAAGGTACCCGGCGTTGCATTTGATATTACCGGGGCATAAGTCACAGGTGCCCCGCGGTTTGAAACACCCCCGTCAATAAAATAGTCTGAATAAGGCTGGTCAATGCAGGTTGTATAAAGTCCTGCTGCATATTTTTTGTAGATGCAGTGTGTGCTATCTGCAGTCCAGGTCAAGAAAGTGGTACTACTGTTATAGGTGAATACCAGGTTAACCAGGGAGGTCATATCCGGCAGGATAATGCCATTGGTTCCTGTCCAGGTCATCACTATTGTCCCCGCATTATTTGTAACAGTCATGCCGTTAAAAGCATTGTTTGGAACGGCGTTCACATAGGTTAAAACCGCAGGGTCGTATGTCAGCGTGAGTTTAAAATATCCGATATCCACAAAATCCGTCACCGTAACCGGTACAATTGTTGCACCGGGTGCTGTCGTTGCATTGGTAACCGATGCCGCCGTAGTTACAGGGGCATATGGTAATAAAGCCGCTTCAGTTGTTGCGGAAAACAACAAAACGGACAAAGACAAAAATCCCGAAAAGAGTTTCATGGCTTAATGATTGAACGGGCTCACAAGTATATTTTTACTCTTGATAAAAGAAGGATCTGTCAACCTGACAAAGGAGACAGGCAATGCAGAATGCAGTATAGACAAAGTCATACGTTGAAGGTTAACTTCTTTTCACTCCCGACTTGTGTAGATATATGTAGCTATAACCCCATTTTCCTGACAAAGTTTGTACCACAATTCATAATGCACTATTCATCAATAGTTTATCTACAATTGTCAATAAATTATGTTAGGGTAAAAGGTTCGAAACCGGGCAATTTCCCGGTAAATAATCCGGATATTTAAATGAATCTATTGATTATCAGCATTTTTAGCAGGATTCCCATTTTCGGACATATGCCCGGTTTCGGGCAGAAAAAAGGTGGTGAACTAGTTCACCACATTATTTTTATATTGTGCAAAATTATAATGAGGAATTCCGGGAACGAACAAAAAGATTTGCGATCAATCTTTGTAAAAGTTTTGATGAGTTGCCAAATAAAGAATCTATATGGGTAATCAGAAAACAAATTCTGAGAAGCGGGGCATCTGTAGCTGCAAATTTCAGATCAGCATGCAGGGCAAGATCCGATGCAGAGTATTTTTCAAAAATATGTATTGTTGTAGAAGAATGTGATGAAACCGTTTTCTGGATTGAATTGATGGAAGAAATCTTAACAAATAAAAAAGAACACTTTTTAGCCCTTCATAAAGAAGCAATTGAACTTTTGAACGTCTTCTCAGTCACGAAAAAAAAACTAAGGGAAAAAACCTATAAAAACAAATAACTCACCACGTCACCACGTCACTACCTCACCAGTTCGCCACGTCACAAGTTCACCACGTCACCACGTCACTAGTTCACCACGTCACCACGTCACTAGTTCACCACGTCACTAGTTCACCACGTCACTAGTTCACCAAATCTTTTCGCGTTACGATTTTTGTATTCTCTCGATCATGTTCCCCTGGTCGGTATGGATCATTACGTAATAATTTCCCCGGGGCAAACCCTTTATGTCAGCTCTGTACTCGTGTTGATTGTTAGGGTGAACGAATTTAAATTCCTTAAAGAGCAATCCTTCATAGGAAAAGATGGAAAGGTCGAGGCACTCATCAATAGCTTTCATTGATTTGATAACCAAATAATCTCGAACCGGTTCAGGGTAAATTTTGAAGGGGGACATGTATTGTTCTTAATGATAAATTAACAATGAATTAATTTCAGGAAGACCGTTAACAATTTGTTCATATCATTGCAAAGACTGTACCATGTTTCATAAAGCATTACATATTAGAAGGTTATTAATTAACATTGAAATTAACATGTTAGGTTGCCGGTTCAAATCCGGGCAATTTGTTTATAGAAAATCCAATTATATCAAGGAAATTATTGATACTGAGGTGTCCTGGTGAGGTTACTCATTTTCGGGCATGTGCCCGGTTTCGGACAAAGAAATCGTAACGCATCACGCGTCACGCGAAAAAATTCAGGTTGTTTGCTGTACACGGTTAATCAGACCAATCAACATTCTACGAATCCTATCGAGCATTTCTTTTTGTTGATCCATAGTATCAAGATACTTTAAACGTAGTGTAATTTCTAACTGGGTTTCCACTTCTGATACAGATCCCAAAGAGATATATAAGAACTGGACAAATTCCTTCGGATAAAACCGGCCAGCTCCTTCAGCAATATTTGAACAAATGGATACTCCGGCTCTCCGGATCTGAGATACAATACCAAATTTTTCACCATTAGGAAAGGCTTCTGTAATTTTGTACAGGTCAATAACAAAATCCATTGACACCTTCCAAACATCAAGATCACGATGTGTTTTATATGTGTTCATCCCCATAACGTGTTTCTGCTTAATCCGTCGGGGATATAAAAGGTAATATGATTGTTGATAATTCGCGTCACGCGTCACGCGTCACGCGTTACGCGTCACGATTTTCACTACGTTATACTGATATTCCGAGCTTTGCTATTTTGCGGTCGAGGGCCTGGCGGGAGATGTTCAGGAGGGCTGCGGCCCTTGTTTTAATATTATGGCTCTTAGTCAACGCCTCTTCTATTATAAGTTTTTCCAGGTTGGCGAGGTCGTAGCCTTCGTCATGAAGAGGAGCGGGCGATGACCCGGATTTTGGTTCGGATTCAAAATTAAAATGATTCAATTTGAGTTTGGGTTCCTGAGAAACGATCACTGCACATTCTACCAGGTTTCGCAGTTCTCTGACATTCCCCGGAAATGAATATGCCGTCAGTTTTTCCAGGGCTTTATCACAAACCGGCTTTGGAGGTTTATTCAGTTTTCTTGAAATCTGGTGAACGAAATGATCAAGAAGCACCGGGATATCCTGTTTACGTTCACGCAAAGGAGGGACATGGATATGAAAAGCGTTTAACCGGTGAAACAGGTCTTTACGCAGGATCGTATTATTATGTAATTTCTCATGTGCCTGGTTGGAGGCCGATATGATACGCACATTCACACAGATCTCCTCGTGTGACCCGATCTTCTGTATCATTTTATCATCGAGGACACGAAGGAATTTCGACTGCATTGCGACGGGCAGTTCGGTGATCTCATCCAGGAATAATGTCCCCTTATCTGCCATCTCGAACCAGCCGGTTGATTTTTCAATGGCCCCTGTAAAAGCTCCTTTTCTGTACCCAAAAAATTCACTCTCAAACAGGCTTTCAGGGATGGCCGAACAGTTGACAGCATGAAAATGCTGGTTGCAGCGTGAACTAAGGGTATGGATGCCGCGGGCGACAAGTTCCTTGCCCGTGCCACTTTCGCCGGTGATCATGACTGATGTCTCGTCTGCTTGTGATACCAGCAGTATCTGGCTGGCAATTGCCTTGATGGCTTTACTGGTACCCACAATTTGAAGTCCATTCTTTTTCCTGATCTCCCGGGAGAATTCCTCATAATTATTTTCAAGTTGCCTGAGCCGGTTCTGGAAATTCACGTAACCCATCATATTTTCAATGGATTTTCGTACATCATCCCATCCAAAAGGATGTGTAAGCCGGATGACAGCCCCCTTTCCAGCATGATTGAGGGGTGAATTCTTCAACCCGTTGTTCCTGTCAAGAATGAGAATGTCAATATCATTATTGTGCCCGGAATTTAGTAATTGAAAAAAATGCTGACATTGTCTTGTGGATTCATCGACACCAACGATAACGATATCAATCGGATTTTCATTCACTACCCTAATGGCATCGTATGCAGTTGTGGATTTATAGGTGAAAATGTCTTCCACCGGCAAGATCCTCTGAATATCTTCCAGAAGATGTGTTTTTCCATCAAGTATCAATAAACTAAGGCTATTCATCTTTTCAGTTCAGTTACTTTTCTTACCATTTCTTCCTCTTCAGAATAACCCCCTGAAATGCGTTCTTCACCGGGGGATTGGTGAAGAACGCATCCAGATACAAGTCAATTAATTAATTTAACTTATAGGGTAATGTAGCAATATAAAACCAAAAACTCAATTCCGCTTGAAAAAAGTTTTGGTAAATTTATGTTAAAGCATTAGCGTGCGCAATCGTAAAAGTACCCGATTTACTGCGTAGTTTTACTTAATTTAAGTGGTGAACTGGTGACGTAGTGAAGTGGTGAACTGGTGACGTAGTGATGTGGTGAACTGGTGAATTGGTGACATGGGGAGGTCTTTATGCGAAACGGATGGCCCTTAAGGGGGAGATCCTGGTGGTGACAAAAGAAGGGATAAGTAGCATTGCCAGGCAAATGATGGCGGTTCCTGCATTGAGGAGAAGAATATTTCCCAGGTCAAGATTCACCGGTACCACCGAAACATAGTACGATTCCTGCGAAAGAGTGATAATCCCATACTTCTGCTGGATAATACACAAGGTTGCCCCGACGAGGTTGCCCCAGAAAAGTCCCTGACCTATAATATAGGCAGCATTGATCAGGAACACCCTGCGGATGCCACTGTTCGGCATCCCCAATGCTTTCAGTATCCCTATCATATTGGTCCTCTCCAGGATCAGGATCAGAAGCGTTGAGATCATGGTTATTCCAGAAACCAGTACCATTAATACCAGGATGATAAGCACATTGATGTCTTGCAGGTCAAGCCAGTCGAAGATCTGGGGATAGAGGTCGCGTATCGTTTTCGCATCAAGTGTCATCCCGATCTTACGGTAGACATATTTCCCCATTTTGTCAAGGTCTTTGAAATTATCGAGGGTAACCTCAAAACCCCCAACTTCATCAGGCTGCCAATTATTCAGTTTCTGGATATGTTTGATATCACAAATAACATAAACCTTGTCGAACTCCTCAAGCCCGGTTTCATAGATACCTGCTATATGGAATTTCCTGCCCAGGGTTGTTGTTCCGGAGATGAAATACATCCTGATATCATCGTTCAGCTTTAGTTTCAGCAATGAGGCCAGGTTCTTTGATATCATCACATCGTTGGTTCTGCCCGTATCACTGAGGTGAATAAAATGACCGGCAACCATCTTGTTCGCAAAAAAAGATAGATCATAATCGGGCCCGATTCCTTTCAACACGATCCCCTGTATCTGATCGGCTGTCTTAATAATACCTGCCTTGGTGGCATATACCTGTATGTGTTTTATTCCCTTTGCAGTTTCAAGGGAAGGATAAAAATCCTGGTGCATTGAAATCGGCTTGGTCTCCAGAGAGGAATTTTCATCATAATGAGAGATCTGTATATGCGCCCCAAACCCGATCACTTTCTCCCGTACCTCTTTTTGGAAGCCGGTCAGGATAGCGACTGCAACAAACATCACTGTCAATCCTAAACCGATACTCAATATCGCAATCCTTACGATGGGACGTGAGAAGTTGGCTTTATTCTTCGAGAGTATCCTCCGGGCAATGAATAATTCAGTGTTCACGGTGAAGTGTTGAATGCACAAAGATAAAAAAACTGGCAAATTGGTGGGCAACCATGAAACAGGCGACCGCGAGGGTCGCCCTTACAATTGTCGAAATTTTATATTATATCGTGTCACCTTTACACACTTCATCGGTCTAAATTAGGATCAGGGCAACTTGCTTGGGTTGGACTGACCGTGATTGCCTTTAGGTCGGCTGCAAGGAAACTGGCATAATTCACGATCGCAGTATGCAATCCCGTAGAAAGACCGATGAAGGTGAAAGGTGATTTCTTTATAAAGAGGGACCTATAGTTGATCGTGATTTTTATGAAACTATGCCTTTTTTCCAAAAAAATCTCACACTCAAAAGTATGTCTTGCATACATTCAAAACAAGAGTAAAACTACTTGATCTTAATGGGGAATTTTACTGAATTTAAAGGAGGATTTTACCGTATTTTTTGATCTACTTTAATACGCGCAGATGATTTATTTTTGGTGCAGTCCACATTCCCTGTTTTCAGGTGATTCCCACCACCAGCGGCCTGCACGGATGTCTTCACCCGGAAGGACTGCACGCGTGCAGGGAAGACAGCCTATACTCGGGAAACCTTTGTCATGCAAGGTATTGTATGGGATCTTGTTTTCATGAATATAGTCCCATACCTGTTCCAATCCCCAACCGGCCAGGGGGTTCACCTTGATCTTTTTTTGAATGTTGTCCCATTCCACGATGTTGATTTTTTGACGGGTGACTGATTGATCCCGGCGTAATCCGCAAATCCAGGCATCCATTCCCGATAAAGCCAAGGATAATGGTTCAGTTTTACGGATGAAACAGCACAATTTCCTGTTCTCCACACTATCGTAAAAAAGGTTGATCCCACGTGTGTTGACCATTTCCTCAACATCCAAAGCATTGGGGAAACTAACTTCAATGAGTAATCCATATTTTTTACGCGTGATATCAAGCAGATCATAGGTTTCCTGGAATAAACGACCGGTATCGAGGGTAAAGATCTTCATTTCCGGATCAATTCCTGCGATCATTTCCGTGATCACCTGGTCTTCCGCGCCCAAGCTGGTGGCAAATGCGATACGTCCTTTAAAGTTTGTTGCAAAGAATTCTATTATTTCCTGTGGGGATGCATCTTTCAGCCTGGTGTTGTAATTCTCTATTTCCTGATCCATTTTTAATGAGTTCGAATAAAGTACAAATATACGACAACTCGTCCCGGAGGTGTAAGAAAAGTGTATTTTTGGCTAAAAGATCCTTATATGAATGTTCATTTTATTGCTATTGGGGGAAGTGCGATGCATAACATGGCTATTTCGCTGCAGAAAAAAGGTTATATTATTACGGGGTCGGATGATGAGATTTTTGAACCATCAAAAAGCCGGCTGGCCCGGTTTAACCTCTTACCCCTGCATGAGGGCTGGGATGAGGCCAATATTCATGAGGGGCTCGATGCAGTGATCGTTGGCATGCATGCAAAGGCAGATAATCCCGAACTCCTGAAGGCAGAGAAGCTTGGACTCAGAATTTTTTCTTACCCCGAGTACCTGTATGAACAATCGAAAGAAAAGACACGTATCGTCATCGGAGGAAGTCATGGAAAGACCACGATCACGGCGATGATTTTGCATGTGGTAAAGGATAACGGGCCGGACTGCGATTACATGGTAGGCGCCCAGCTTGAGGGTTATGATGTGATGGTGAAGCTCTCTGAAAATGCCCGGTTTATGATTCTGGAAGGAGATGAGTACCTCACCTCGCCTATTGACCGCCGTCCGAAATTTCACCTGTACAAACCCGATATTGCTTTGCTAAGCGGCATTGCCTGGGACCATATCAATGTTTTTCCCACTTTTGAGAATTATATTGAACAATTCACGACCTTCATAAACCTGATCTCTTCCGGAGGAACCCTGATCTATTGCAATGGGGACGAAGAGTTGCGCAAGATCAGCCAGGAAGCCCGACCCGATATCAGGAAGATACCCTATTCCTTTCCTGATTACAAAGTCGAATCGGGGATCACAAAAATCCTCTATAAAGACCAAGAGTTTCCATTAAAGATCTTTGGCAAACATAATCTTCTCAATCTTAACGGATCGAGGCTTGTTTGTAATACCCTGGGGATTTCTGACGAACAGTTTTATACTTCGATCCAAAGTTTCACAGGCGCTTCCAGGCGACTGGAGCGGATTGCAGGGAATGATAACACTATTATTTTCAAGGACTTTGCACATTCGCCGTCCAAGCTGATGGCAACGATCAATGCAGTCAAGGAACAATACCCGGGGAAGGAACTGGTTGCCTGCATGGAGTTGCATACATACAGCAGTCTGAGCCTGGAGTTCCTGGATCATTATAAAGGATGTATGGATGCGGCCGACCGTGCGATCGTATATTTCAATCCGCACGCAATCCAACTGAAACGGTTACCCCCTGTTTCGGTTGTGCAGGTAAAAGAAGGATTTGCAAATGACAAGCTGGAGGTTTTTACAGATTCGGGCCAGCTAAAGCAGAGTTTGTTGCAGGAAAGGTGGCATCTGAAGAACCTTTTGATGATGAGTTCGGGGGACTTTGATGGGTTGGATCTGAATGAATTGGCGAAGAAAATCTTGACGCGTAACGCGTGACGCGTGACGCGAAAAGCCCCTCCCCTGGCCCCTCCCCATTCGGGGCGGGGAAAGAAGAAACAGGTTATCCATTCATAGAAATAAGAAACTCCTCGTTGGAATTGGTGAATTGCATTTTATCGCGAAGGAACTCCATGGCTTCGAGTGAATTCATGTCGGCAAGGTGATTCCTCAGGATCCAGATCCTTTGAAGTACTTCCTTTTCTAGTAGTAAATCTTCCCTTCGGGTACTGGAAGCAACAATATCGATGGCCGGGTATATCCTTTTATTCGAGAGTTTACGGTCGAGCTGTAATTCCATGTTACCTGTGCCCTTGAATTCTTCGAAAATGACTTCATCCATCTTTGAGCCGGTATCGGTAAGTGCAGTGGCTATGATGGTGAGCGACCCACCATTCTCGATCTGGCGTGCAGCGCCAAAGAAACGCTTGGGTTTTTGTAGTGCATTGGCCTCGACACCGCCCGAAAGTACTTTGCCGGAAGCAGGTGCAACCGTATTATAGGCGCGTGCAAGCCGTGTAATAGAGTCAAGAAGGATAACAACATCGTGGCCGCATTCAACGAGACGCTTTGCTTTTTCGAGTACAATATTGGAGATCCTGGCATGGCGTTCGGCCGGTTCGTCAAAGGTGGATGAGATGACTTCCGCTTTCACGCTGCGTTGCATATCCGTGACTTCCTCCGGCCTTTCATCGATAAGCAGGACGATCATGTAAACTTCCGGATGATTAAAGGCGATGGCATTGGCTATATCCTTAAGTAATACAGTTTTACCAGTTTTCGGTTGGGCGACGATCAATCCCCTTTGTCCGAACCCTATAGGAGCAAACATATCGATGACACGGGTTGACAGGGAATCCTGGGGATGGCCTGTCAGCTTGAATTTTTTCATCGGAAATAAAGGAGTAAGGAAATCGAACGGGATGCGGTCGCGTACCTCTTCAGGAGTACGGCCATTGATCAGTTCAACCTTTATCAGTGGAAAATACTTTTCACCTTCTTTTGGCGGTCTGATAGTGCCCCTCACGGTATCCCCGGTCTTGAAGCCGAACAACTTTATCTGCGATTGTGAAACATAAACATCGTCAGGAGAATTCAGGTAGTTATAGTCGGAGGAGCGTAAGAACCCATATCCATCGGTCATAATTTCAAGAACTCCTTCGGTAACGGTGATGCCTTCAAATTCAAACGTGTATTCCTCACGGTGTTTTTCAGGAAATTTCTTATGGTACTCCCGGGGTCTTCTCTCTTCAGCCAAACCTTGTTCCTCACCTTGCTGAACGGGAGGGACTTCAGTTGTCTGGGTGGGTTCGACCTTGTCTATGACAGGAATATCCGTATCCCCGTTCTTTTCATAAACGGGAACGCCCTGTTCAACGGGCAGTGCGGCAGGGTCTTCAAATTCAAAGGGTTCCGGGATGTTCAATGGAAGGCTATGTTGTCCTTCAACAGGTTTTTCCGGTTTTGTTTCAAAAACAGGTTCCGTCTTTTCGAATTCCGGTTCTTTGGGTTCGCTAACGACTTTTTCCGGGTGTTTCACCGTATTTTCCGGAAATACAGCCTTTGCAAAAGGAGTTACCGGTAGATTCGTCGATGCGGCAAGCCGAGGTTTCATCGGTGTTCTTTGCCTACGTGGCCTGAATTCCTTTTTTGCCATCTTTTTTTCTTTATCAAGGACATCCTCGGAGGGATTTAATGCCTGCTGATCCAGGATTTTATAGATGAGTTCCTGTTTGGTGTATTTATCAGGCTTGGGGATGTTGAGGTGTTTGGCAATTTCTTTAATCTCGTCCAGTTCTTTACCGTCGAGTGCTAAAATATCATACATTTGATTTAGATTTAATAATAATAGATAAAGTTGAGATGATGGGGTAAGGGATCACTTAGTAGAATAATATTTGGAATAATAGCCTTGAAAACAATGTTTGGTTGAATTCTGTTATGACTGAATGATGTCAAATGAAAAATTCCGGGAATCAAAAGTGGTACAAAGATATAAAATAAAACATGAATGTCAACAAATTATTTTAGATCGTTCAGCATTTGCAAAAATCTTTTCTAATTTCGCAGTACTGAATTCAGTATAAGTTTGAAGCAATAACGCTTCTCCGCCAACAAAATCAGCAAGTTATGATCCAGCGTATCCAGAGCCTTTATTTATTTATTGTGGCAGTTGCCTGCACAATGTTGTTTTTCTTTCCGATGATCGAATACATTGATCCGGTAAAGGGGACGTATAAATTATTTGCTATGGGATTGACATCTGATGGTGTTCCCGGCATCCTTTTTTTCCGAGAATCGCTCCCGATGCTGATGCTGGTCATCGGCTCACTGGTGCTGGCACTCGTTACCATCTTCTATTACAAGAGACGCAGGCTTCAATTCCGGCTTGTCAGCATCAATGTTCTTTTGAATGTTATACTGATAGGACTGGTATTTTTTCTTTACAATAATTACTTCGAGCACCATATTACAGGAAGCGGAATTTCAGGTAGTTACCAATTCGGGATGTACATCCCGCTGATCTCTTTGGTATTCCTGATACTGGCCAGCAGGGCAATCCGGAAGGATGAAGCGCTGGTGAAGTCGACGGACAGGCTGAGGTAATGTACTAAAATCTCCTGGTCTCGCCCTTAATCCACCCCCGGTTTCATCGGGGGTTATTCATAGGACACCCCTTCGGGGTTAGGTTTTCTCCCGGCGTCTTTCCAGACAGTGCCAGTATCCAGGTATCCTTTGATAAGGTTATCTTTGGCCAGACGGATGTATAAGTTTGTTAGTGAAAATTTTCCTTGTTCTGTGATCAGGCGGAATATTTTGGGGTTGAGGATCTGGATGCCGCTGAATGCAAGCATCTCCGGTTCTGTTACAGGTTCAGATGATAGTATCCTTTCTCCGGTCTTCAGGTTTGTCCAGCCACACAGCCGGTGATCATGATCAAAAAGAAAATAACGGGAGGTAGCCCTCCTTCTGACTGCAAGGGTTGCGAGTGAATGGAATTTGAGGTGATAATCCATCATACTAGTCAGATCAAGATCAGAGACGATGTCGACATTCCTGACAAAAAAGGGTCCACCCTCTTTAAAGAAGCCTGAGGCTTTGTTCAGTCCTCCACCGGTGTCGAGCAATTGATCGCGCTCGTCGGAGATGGTAATATCCAAACCAAAATTTTTATTCTGACTGAGATAATCTGTGACCTGGTCTGCGAGATGATGAACGTTAATAATGATCTCCTTAACTCCATGATCTGCAAGGTGCAGGATGGCGCCTTCAAGCAAAGTGCGTCCCTCCACTTTTACAAGTGCCTTCGGGATGCTGTCAGTTATTGGCCTCAGCCTGGTTCCCAGGCCTGCAGCCAGGATCATCCCTTTGTAAGAACCGGGCAGTTTGGTATTCACGATTTCCCCATTTTATTAATAACCTCCGTATGCTTAAGATCGATTGTAACATCAAACTTTGAACGGATATGTTCAGCCATTTCAGAGACGCAATATACCGACCTGTGCTGGCCCCCGGTACATCCGAAGCTAACGGAAAGACTGGTAAACCCACGTTCGATGTACTTCCTTATACTCTGATCAACCAATGAAAATGCATGGTTTAAAAACGTTGCGACCTCCGGTTCCTTTTCCAGGAAAGCCCTGACGTCGGGATCATTCCCGGTAGATAAAAGAAATTCCTCATACTTCCCCGGGTTGGGCAATGCACGGCAATCGAAAACAAATCCGCCTCCATTCCCGCTTTGATCACCCGGGATACCGGTCTTATAAGAAAAGCTTGAGATCTTAATGACAAGTTGTTTGCCAGGTGCCTTCCCGGAACGAAAAGAAGGGTCATCTATGATCTTCTTCAGAACATCCAGGAGTGAAGGCAAAGGCAAAGGGATCCGATTGTTTTCAATCAAATACTGAAGATTTGCGATCGCAAAGGGGATGCTTTTCAGAAAATGAGGTTTATTCTCATAATATCCGCGGAAGCCATAAGCTCCCATCGCCTGGAGGATACGGATCAGGACAAAGCCGTAATAATATTCAATAAAGGTATTCCTGTCGACAGGAATATAGTTTTCCAGGACATCCATGTAATAATCCAGTAAAAGTTCGCGAACCGGTATGGGAACCGATGCCTTTGCATCATATACTAAGGAAGCAATATCATACTGGAGTGGCCCTTTCCTCCCACCCTGGTAATCGACGAACCAGGGGGCACCCCGGATCAGCATCACGTTCCGGGATTGAAAATCCCTGTACATAAAATGATCAGCCCCGGCACCCTGAAGGAACTGAATGAGGGCATGAAAATCATCTTCCAGCTTCTGTTCATCAAACGAAACTTTGGCCAGCTTCAGAAAATAGTATTTAAAATAATTCAGATCCCACCTCATCGATTGGGCATCGAATACCTTCCGGGGATAACATTTTGAATAATCCAGTTGTTTACCTGTCTCCACCTGGAAAACAGGTAAATACCCGATGACCTTTTTATAGATCCCGATCATTTCTTCAGGAAAATCCATATCGTCCTTACGAACCTCAGAGAGATAATTAAATAAGGTCAGGTCACCGAGGTCGCTGAGCAGGTAGAATTTCCCGGATGGATCGATGGCATGCAATGTTGGGACTGGTAGTCCATGAAGTAAGAATTCTTTAGTAAAAGAGAAAAATGCTTCATTTTCATTCCTGTCATCATTGAAGACGCCGATAACAGGATGCTTTCCACTAGTTAACCGGTAGTATTTACGGTATGAACCGGATACCGGCAGAAAAGTTATACTCTCAGGTTCAGTGCCTGCCCAGTTAATAAACAGTTCCCGGATTTTTATCTCTTCAGTTTTCATTTGTCATTTCTCTTTTTGAGGTTACATCTAAAAAGCTTTTTTTTACCGCGAAGACGGAAAGACGCAAAATGAAACGCTAAATCTTTGCGACCTTAGCGCCTTGGCGCCTTAGCGGTGAAGAAAGTTTTTTATAGAGGACTCAATTTTCAATTAACTTCAACAACACTAATCTCAGGTTCAATGAATACGAGATATTTCTTCACTTTATTGTAACCAAGTTCGTTCAGTAATTTTTCATAAAGGTTTATCTGTTTTTCCTGTTCTTTTTTCGGTTTGCCGGTTTTGAAATCGAGTACTATTGCTTCATCTTCATGAAGGATGACCCGGTCGGGGCGGTAGACATGCCCGTCATTACACAATATTTCAGCCTCCACTTTTATTTTGTTATCAGGCAGAAAGTATGGGTGTACTGATTGATCGGCAAGCAATTCGCGGATCTTTTTTAATAATTGCTCCATTTGCTTGTTATCGATTAGCCCTTGGTCACGCATCTTAAGGAGGACATTTTCTTCATCACCGGCTTTCAGGATCCTTGATAAAGCAGTATGGACCAGGTTCCCCCATTGGAAACTTTCCTGGGGTTCGGCAATATTCCAGGCATCAGGGGCACCGGCACGGATCAGTACTTTTTCGCGCCAATCGTTGCTGATCATTGACGACAACGATCTTTTTGCAATTGTTTTGCCATTCGTTTTTGGCTCATATGGAGTGGCTTCTCCAAATTCATAGATTCCTTTTGCATCCGACCAGATCCCTGATCCTTCCAGGTAGTGGGCAAAGAAAGCAGGCACGGTTTCAGGATTTTCCATTTTTTTTGGAGGAGCAGGTGAAAACACGAACAACCTTTCTTCAGGGCGTGTCATTGCTACATAGAGCAGGTTGATCGAGTCAAGTAAAGTTTTATTCCTCTCCTCAGCTGCCCGTTCGCTGAATTCAGTTTTCTCTATGGAGCCATGAGATTCAAGCATGGCAGCCGGAAGTCCATGGAATTCCGATTTAGGAAGATCAACCCAAAGGAATTTTTTGGTCATCATTTTCTTTTCCGTAAAGAACGGAAGAATTACAACGGGGAATTGAAGTCCCTTGGCCTTGTGCATGGTCATAATGCGAACGGCATTCATGCCATCCGGCATAATTATAGAGAAAGAATCCTTTTGTTCATCCCACCATTCAAGGAAATCTGCTGCACTGGCTGAATGTTTCCGTGAATATTTCTGAACGGTATCCAGGAAGAACTGAAGATATGGATCGGCTTTTTCTTCCGGGTAAAACACCCGTACCAGTTCCTCTATGGTGTCGTAGACCGGCATTGTTCTTAACCGGCCGGGATAGATTATCAATTCGTTCTCCTGCAGAATCCTGAATATAAAATTTTTTTCTGATTTGGCGGGGATCCCCGAAAGCACTTCATTAAGGCCGGAAGCTTTGAGTTTTCCCTTGCCAAACAGGTAACTAAGGAGTTCAGCTAACAGGATGACATTGTTCGATCCATACAGCAACCTCAGGAAGCCGGCCAGGAAGTTTACCTCCGGCGAATTCATGAGCATCAGCGATTCTGCTGAGATGACATCTATGCCATTGCCCAGCAAATAACGGGCTATCTCGCTTCCTTCTTTATTCCTGCGGCAGAGAATGGCGATATCCTGTCTCCGGAAACCAGCGGCTTCCTGTTTCCGGATGGTATCAAGGATGCGGGATGCCATGAATTCCCTGAATTCTGAACCTTTGAGTTCATTCCCGGCAAATTCTATCCGGATATATCCTCCCTCAGCGCCCGGTTTCGGTTTTTGGTCCAGATTATCGTAAACCAACTGGTTAGCCGGGGTTAAAAGTGTCATGAGTTTTGAAAAGAAGGCGTTGTTAAATTCCACGATCTCTTTTTTTGACCGGAAATTCGTATCGAGCGATTCCTTTTTAAAATGATCTTTTAAGATCTTTTCATTGTCATGAATTAAGCGGCTCATCCCGCTTCCGGGAATGGCCGGAAGTTCGGCAAACTGCCTGACATCGCCATTTCTCCAGCGGTAAATGGCTTGCTTGCCATCGCCCACCACGAGATTGAAAGACCCCGTGGAAAGTGCATTTCCCACTAACGGGAGGAGATTGTGCCATTGAAGTACAGAAGTGTCCTGGAATTCGTCGATCAGGATATGGTTGAATTTTTCACCCAACCGCTCGTAAATGAAAGGAACCGGTTCATGCAGGATGAACCTTGAAATGCGCCGGTTGAACTCAGAGATATGGAGGATATTATTTTGTTTTTTAAATCCATCGATCAACAGCCCTATCTCATTCAACACCGCCATCGGGTAAAGCGTTTTCAGCACTGCAACCGAAAGATGATACAGGTTTTTCCCATCCTCATAGCTCCGGCAGATCTCATTATAAATCTCAGTCAGGCCAGGGATGAGCCTGTTAATCGCTGATTTATCGGCAGCATCGGCACTCCCGCTGAACCACCGGTCCTCTTCTATCGTTTTCTTTACATAGGAGTTCGGCTCAATGGAAGCCATGTCGCCGTTCGACAGTTTATCGAAGTACTTTGATATTCCTGACCGTCCCTGGTAAAAGGCTGAAGCCGGAATATTTGCGGAATTGATCAAAGCTGAAGCTTTACCAGCAAGAGCAAAAATATTTTGTTCAAAGGCTGCTGTCTGTTTTTTGAGTGTCCCGGCGATCCTGGAAAAATCAGTCATCGCAAGGTCCTTTAATTTTCCAAGGTGCTCACTCCCCTCTTCATCCAGCAAGATCCTTGCAAAATCAAGCAGGATCCTTTCAATGTTCCAGTCCTGTTCCTCGTCCATCCGGTTCTCGATGAACCTGACCAACAGGTTTGTCAGTCCTGCATCATCTCCAACTTTATCTATCAGGAGATCAACTGCAGTAGTAAGCAACTCATTGCTGTCGATCTCAACGGTAAAGTTGACAGGCAACCCAAAATCATGAGCAAAGGTGCGGATGATCCGGTGAGAAAAGCTATCGATCGTACTTATATTAAAGTCGGAATAGTCATGCAGGATAAGCTTGAGCGCTTCACCGGCATTTCTTTGAATTTCTTCTTCGGTAAGTTCTGTTTCCCTGATCAGTGCAGGAAGCAAATTATTTGTTGTGGAACTACTTCTTTTTTCCCGGGCCCCTGCAAGTTCTTTAAGGCCGTCGAGCACCCGGTCTTTCATCTCATTGGCTGCCTTGTTAGTAAAGGTGATGGCAAGGATATGCCTGAAATTATTGGGCTCAGGTAATATCAACCGGAGGTATTCCTTCACCAAAGTGAAAGTTTTACCGGAACCTGCAGATGATTTATAAACGGTGAAGGACAAAGTAATTCAGATTTCAGGAGTTAAGAAAGCCGGCTTTTGAAGCTAACCACTGAATGATCATGGGGTAGCTCCCGGGCCTGATTTAATCTTTTTATTTTTTTCACTTTTAAACAAGTCTGACCAGATATCGAAATCCCGCTGGTAAGTGATTCCGACGCCCTGGGTATAAGGAGCATTGTTATAAAGCAGATCTACATTATTTGTGCGGTTAAATGCCTGGAGTTTCCATCTCCTGTTGTTTGTGAGGATGTATTCAAATTTAATATCTCCCACAATTGTACTGGGTCTTTGAGCCGTTGAATATGGGTTCATTGAATTCACTCCAAAGAGGCCATCAATCAAAAGCCGTTCATTGAAAAGCTGGGTGGAAACTGCAACATCGATTTCCTGGCCTGGCACATTTGTCGACTTCTGGTAATTAACGCCAATATTTACATCTTTCGAGACCCGGGAAAGCAGGGAATTAACCTGACCCATAAAGATCGACAAGGAAGTTGAACTAACATCAATGTTGCCGGGCAAACTTCCTTTGTTTGATTTAAACTGGTTAAAAACCAGGATATTGAACATTTGTTGATTCATCTCCGCTGCATTTGTCGTATCGATGGCTCCATAAACCTGGGTTTTTATACTCTCTGCAGCATTTGGCAAGTTAAGTCCGAAAGAAAGGCCCGGGTTTGAGAGTCGTCCGGAAAGCCTTATAACACATTCTACCGGGACCCTTGTTGACCTGTCTTCTTCCTTGGCAGCCAGGTCGCCAAGAGCGATCCTTGTCTTGTAAATAGCACTCATATTGATATTGGCATCCGCAGGATCGCCCGACCAGGTTATCCTGCTTCCGGGCTCAATAGAGAACGTAAGTCGCATTAAGTTTTTTAACTGGAAGTGGAAGGATCCTTTCTGTATAACATAGGTTCCGGAAAGCGTAAACCCTGTTACCGGAGTCATCCCCATTGTCAGGTTTCCCGATCCTGTAGCTTTAATATTTCCCATCTGGTCGGGAAATGAAACTTCCACATCCGCTGAAGGATTGACCATAATAGAAAGTGCCAGTGATAATCCATTAGGAGTGATACCGGGGAAAGGTTCTTCGTTATGGACAGAGTCATTCCATGGTTTTGTGAAGATAATATAATCGTTCTGACCCACATCAGCCGCAGAACTCAAAGGGATGTACACGTGAGTCCCTCCACCCGTCTTAGCTTTAGCAGTGATCGAAATATTATCTGCAGGTCCGGTGATCCTGACATTTCCAGTACCTCTTGCCGTTCCATAAAAGAGGTTATTCTGGGCATAGGTGTTCCGGAATACAGAAAAATCATCGGGATCAATAGAAAGATCAAGTACAAGACTGTGAAAATAATTATGATAGATCTTTCCATTCACCAAGGCCTTGTTTCCCAGGGAATCATAAACGGCAACATGATCAAAATTAAAAGCGGTGCTGTCGATAGTAACCACATCCACCACTGAATAAGGCACATTGAGGTAATTGATCTTGAATTCAGTGCGCATCAGGTTAAGTTTTCCGGCCAATCTGGGTTTATTAAGTGAACCGGTAATTGCAACATCACCTGAAACTGAACCTCTTAGCCTTGACATAAAACTGGCGACGAAGGGTGACACCATCTTCAAATTCAGGTTTTTCAGCGAAAGATCAAACTTCATATGAGGCTCCGGCTTGCCGAGGTAATAGCTTCCTTTCAGTAGCAGGGGAATATTGGTTCCCACATTCCCGGTATAATAAATCCGCGAATCCACATCGAACCTTGCGGCTGCATCATCATATAAAACTCTGAACGCTGCATTACCCAGAAGTTCCTTATTAAAAGCGAATTTCTCAATAGTCAGATCAGAAAGTACTGTTATTGAATGTAGTATATTCATCAGGTAGAGGTTTCCGCTGAGGATCCCATCGATATCGACATTCGGATTTTTCAGAAAATAATCAAGGTGAGAAATATCTACTTTATTGAATTTTAGTTGTAAAGTATCTTTTGCATTATTGCTTATTATACCGTCGACCTGCAGTTTTTGTTCCCCCGATTCGAGGGCAAAGTCATGAAACGTCAGTGAAGAACTGTCAATAGTCAGATCATTGTCTTTGGCAATTGTCCAGTAATGGTGGTCGATGAAGGCATTGAACCTTGTAAGTCTAACCTGTGTCAAAGGGCTGTTCCTGAAGTTGACATATCCGCCCATGTCGCTTCTTATTTTCCCCATACTCCAGAAGATGTCATAGAAGATGCTGTCGTGGTGCAGATTCGAAACCAGGTGTAACGAATCCATTATGATCATGGCAGAATCTTTTTTTTCACCCCTGAGCACAAAAAATTTGTTGCAGCCAGTCTGGATGTTCAGGTTCTCCTGGCGGCTCGTGGCTTTAACATACCAGTTGGTGAGATGGTTTCCAAAAATTGCCACATCGGGCGAAGATCCATTTAATGCGATCATTCCTTCGTCTTCATTGTAATAGCCTTCAAAATTGGTATTCGGAGCTACCCTGAGGAAAGGAAGGAATACCTCCATGACCGGGTCGGTTTTCTTCAGTTTAACAACATAATTGATCTGCTGGCTCGTGGAAGTGTAGTGGCTGATCAGAGAATCATTCATTTCAAAGGAAGCAAGGTAATTTGTAACAAATGCTGAAAGTGAAGGCACCATCTTCTTGAAATAGAAGTTACCTGAGATGTCAGCATCCACAAAGTCTGAAAGGAGATGGTAGGACTTGTTGTTTTTTATATCCCTGGATGTTAAAAGTGAAAGATGATCCATTTTGATCGTATGAACTCCTTCCCGGTATCTTGTGCTGTCGATCCGGATGGTACCATCGATATTGTCGAGGTTAGTCCCGGTAAAATCGACCCTGACATGAGCCGACAGATCTTCTATGGAATCCCTTTTCAAAAGATTCATAGTAAATAGCTGGGCATGATTTAATTGCATGACAAAATTGAATGCCGGAAGGGTATCGCTCAAATCAACAAGTCCTTTAAAATCAAGGCGAAGATTCTGATCATCGACATTCATGCTGCCATTAAATTTCTTATCCTCCAGTCCACCCTGTAAAGTAATGTGACGATAGGTATATCTGTTCAAACTCACAGAATCAATCCAGACATTCATCGAAACGACTGCATCCTTCAGGGTAAAACTCTTGCCATTCAGATCGGCCCTGAGTGTTATCGGGCCAAGTAATTGCTTCGATTTGAAAAGTTGCCCAAGCTGAAGTCCTGTTACATCCGCTTCCCCGGTATATGACAGGCCTTTTATTCCTTTCTGTTTGCGGAGCGTAAGATTTGTTTTAAGTGCGCCAATTTCTGTGTGAAGGGCGGCATTGGCAACGAAATCATTGTAGAAACCCGTAAAAGTTCCTTTCAGGTTGCAGGTTCCTGCATTCTTCAGAAAAGCAGGGATATCCAAATTCTTCCCTTCTATAGGCAGATTCAGGGAATGGATGTCCTCCTGGTTGGTAGTAAGATCCCTGATATTAATATCTACGAATGTCTCTTCCACATTTGGCAGGCCATTCGCATGGATATTTCCCAGGAACCTGGTTTCAGTGCCATAGGCTACCTTAAAATCTTTTGCACTGAAATTGCTTACCGTTCCTTTTATTTTCCCTTCGATTTTAAACCGGTCCTTCATTATATAGAGTACGGGTGCATATGCCCCTATATCCTGGAGGTCGAGGTAAGAAGGATGGATGCTGGCCTGGATGCGCACTTTATTCAGGAAATCGGTGTAGGCATTCCAGTGGTCATATAAAAAATCGAAGGTCAGGTCGAGATCACTGTGGTTCGTCACAAGCTTCAGGTTGTGGGCTTTCAGGAATGCCGGGCTGACACTGAAATCACCGCTCATGGAATGAATTGAGAAGCCCGACCGTTCGGTAGCCGAAAGTTTTTCTATACGGCCATTTATGGTATCGCCATCCGGATAAAAACCTGTGATGAGCAGGTTAATGTCACGGACATCAATATTTGAATAATCCATCCCGACCGGTGCAAGGGGTTTATTCTCATCCTGGAAATGAAACCGGGTTGATGCAATCTGAACCGCAGATGCGGAAAGGTGCCATCTGGGGCCCCTGATCGTATCGTAGGGTTTTACTGAAGCTTTGGGAGTAAAATAATCGATGATGAATTGAATATTAAGGTCAGTGTCCCCTTTATGTGTCAAAAGCTGGATAAGCCCTTTGTCGATAAATATCTTTCTGAAATTGAGGATCTTTTTTGAGAAGCTGAATTTCCCGGGGATAATGCTGAGTTTATGAGCGGAAAAGATGTCAACCCTATGCTGGTCTTTTATGAGGATATCTTCAATGGTAAGGCCACGGGGAAAGGAAAGATCCAATCCACCGATCCTGATATCGGTATTAAGCCGGACCGAAAGGTAATGTGAAGCGATCCTGGCCGACAGGGTTTGCACCAATGGATCCCGTATAACAAGATAAGTCGTAGTAACAAAGGAGATTATCACCACCAATATATACAGCAATATTTTTGCGACTCTTTTTATGGTAATTTTGTACTTTAAATTGATGAACTGTTTCGCCAATTAACAACCATGATCTGCATACTTGGCATCGAATCTTCCTGTGATGATACAGCTGCGGCAGTAACGATGGATGATCACATCCTATCAAACGTAACTGCGACCCAGGAAGTACATAAGAACTTTGGGGGTGTGGTACCTGAATTGGCTTCAAGAGCACACCAGCAAAATATAATCCCTGTGATCCAGGCTGCGATACAGAGAGCAAATATAAGGAAAAATCAGCTTTCCGCAGTTGCTTTCACGAGGGGCCCTGGTTTGCTAGGGTCATTGCTGGTGGGGACATCCTTTGCAAAGTCATTTGCTTATGGACTGGGGATACCCATCATTGAAGTCGATCACTTGCAGGCTCATATCCTGGCGCATTTCCTGCGAGATGAAACCAGCACAAAGCCAGTCCCTGTTTTTCCGTTTCTATGCCTGACTGTATCAGGGGGGCACACACAGATTACGGTGGTGAAAAGTCCTTTCGAATTCCAGGTCATTGGAAGGACCATTGATGATGCTGCCGGCGAGACCTTTGACAAAGCTGCCAAGATCATGGGCCTTTCGTATCCGGGGGGACCTTTGATCGATGCTTATGCAAAAGAGGGGGATCCAGATGCCTTTCATTTTTCAAAGCCCAACATTCCCGGACTCGATTTCAGTTTCAGCGGACTTAAGACTTCCATTCTTTATTTCCTGCGGGATAATTTAAAACAAGATTCTGATTTTATTGAAAAGAACAAGTTTGATCTTTGCGCTTCTATACAATCGGCCATTGTCGATATTCTCCTTCAAAAGCTAAAAACTGCAGCCGATCAAACCGGTATTTCCGAGATTGCTATTGCCGGTGGTGTTTCGGCTAATTCCGCTTTGCGTGCAGCGTTATTGAGAGCCCAGGACGACTTTAGCTGGAATGTATTTATACCACGGCTTGAATATTCAACCGACAATGCTGCGATGATTGCCATCACCGGGTACTTTAAATTTCAGAACAAGGAATTTGCAGATTTCTCGGTAGCCCCCTATGCCCGCAGTTCATTTTGATTCCTCCTCACAGGAACCCGAACAGTATTGTCGTTTTTTGGCCTGTTCAAGAGCTTCCTTTCCTTCCACCACCGAAAACCATATCAATCCTGCTGAACCGATCACATCCGCATATGCGAACCCGGTGAATTCATACAGGGCACTTGAAAAAAGAAGCACCAGCGACATATAGATACAAACCTGGCTGCATGTGGCATCAGCAAGGATAGCTCCTGAATTCAGATTCCTGCCAATCTTTCTTTTTGAGATGACCAGCCAAAGCATTACGACAATGGAAATGGAAGATATGATCGTTCCCCAGAATGTGCTTTCGGGTTTATGATGTGTAAGAAGGTTTACGATTATCCCACCCACTAATCCCAAAGCCAACAGCATGAAACTGATCCCGGTTATCCTGAGCGCACGGATCTCGAATTTGCTCAAGGCCTTATCGGGGTGGCGGCGGATCCGGAGTATCATCTGAAAGATCCCCAAACCTGAAACAACTTCGACAAAGCTATCGGCTCCGAATCCAAACAGTGTCAGTGTTTCATCCTTATAACCCAAATACATACACACAATCCCTTCCAGGATGTTGTATAATATGGTGAAGATGCTAAGAAAAAGAGCAGCTCTGTATAAGCGGGATTCTTCAATTGTCATACAATGCCAGATTATTTGCTTGGTAACACTTCTAATTTCTCTTCATCCGTAAAAATGAAGGTTTTAACGGAAGGAAGGTAATGAAGGTATCCTAATGTCTCCATGCCCTTTGGCATATTATATGCGATGTACTGATTCATGAAATAATCAAAGAGATAATTGGCATTGCGCCTGCCGGAATAAGAAGCCAGTTCATAAAGATCAACTACCTTTAGTGAATCAATCTTATAACGGTATTTAAGATTCATCGTTAAATTATTCATGATAAAATTGCCGGTAAATGCATCTGATGCCGTAAAGCTCGAATAAAGAACTGTTTTGACCGGTTTGTATACATTGAGTTTGTTCAACTCAAACCATGAACTGGCATCCACTGCATTTAATTCAAAGGTTTTATAAAAGATCGTATCGCCCACTTGCTGGGAATCCTCAAAAGGATCCAGGTATTCATCCAACTGCAGCTGCGACATATTTATCATGTAGGCTTGTGGCTCTTTCTGCAAGATAGTATCTGCATCCCCACCCACAAATACCCGGAACCCGATTTCCCTGAGCTGATCAATAAAGGAATTTACATATTTATCAAGGAATGTTGAATCGTCGACAACCCTGATAAACTGGCTGCTTGCATATAAGGCTGAATCCTGCTGTGGGCCGGTCAGTGAATCAAATCCGGGGATTGTTTCTCCTTTATGATTGTATTTATAGATATTTTGCGGAGGCAACAGCTGAATACAAAACTGAGGAGCCTGGGCCAGGAAATCCCTCCCCAACTTCTTCTCTATGGTGCAGGAGGGAAGTACCATCAATAACATTAATCCTGTTATCAATAATGTATGAACTGATTTTTTAAACAATCTTCAAGGTTAAGTAATATTACTTGATCAATTTACATCTCCATCATTCTTCCTTCTGAAGAAGTTTAACTCCGAAAGCTTTCCCGTATTCAACGCATTTTTTTAGGTTATCATTGTGTGGAGTGAATTTTATCATAAGGCCATCGTCAAACAGTTTGAACTTCAGGTTTGCCAGGTTTGAATTAATGAGTCGTGCAGCTTCTCCGCTCCATCCATAGGAACCAAAGGCTGCTGCCAGTTTGCCTTTGTCGCGGATGGGATTTGCCAATGCAAAAACCTGGTACATTGGTAAAAGAATATTCTGATTAAAGGTCGGACAGCCAAGAATAACCGCTGAAGACCGGGTTAATTTTCCATCAATGTCAGCAGGCGACATTTTTTCAATATCACAAACATCAACCTCAATGTCGCCAGCCTGGCGAATACCCGTTGCAATAGCCGAAGCAATCTTAGCAGTATTCTGATAGGCCGAAACATAGGCAAGGAAAACTGTATGAGGAACCGGATCTTTTAATGCTTCCAGGGCATACTGTTCAGATAGATCCACATATTTCTTCCAGTCTTTCCTTAACACCATTCCATGCCCGGGACAAATGGTCCGGACAGGAAGAGGGCGGATCTTCTCAATGGCCTGGATCATGAATTTGCTGTAAGGTTTCATGATCACATTAAAATAGTACCGGAAGGCATCCTGGAAATCTCCTGCAAGGTCATCAAAAAGTACTTCATTGCAATAATGTTCGCCAAAGACATCGCAGGTAAAAAGAAGATTATCTTCTTCCAGCCAGGTAAACATTGAATCAGGCCAATGGAGATTGGGGGCACCTATAAACTGCAGTTTCTTATTTCCAAGGTCCAGTATCTGCCCGTCTTTTACAATCATGGCCGGAAATTCAACACCAACGATATCTTTCAGATACCTGATCGCATTGCCGGAACCAACGACTGTTGCATTCGGTGCCACTTTCAACAGATTTCCAAGGCAGCCTGAATGATCCGGTTCCGTATGGTTCATAATGATGTAATCGATGGAGGCAGGGTCGACAACCTGTGAAAGTTTTTCCAAATAGATATCCCAGAATGGCTCCTTTACAGTTTCAATAACAACTTTCTTCCCGGCGTTAATAAAATAAGAATTATAGGTCGTTCCATATTTGGTCTCCATTACAATGTCGAACGTCACCAGTCCCGGATCCAGCACTCCGATCCAACTCACATCTTCGTTGATTATAATTACCTTATTATCTTTTTGCATAAATAAGTCACAGAGTAAATCGTGACGCGTGACGCGTGACGCGTGACGCGAAAAAAATTGCTAGTTACAGGGGTAGTTCCATTTGCAAAGCATCGCCCGTATCTTCCTTGTTTTTATCTTCGTTTGGGTCCTCCTCACTTTTCGCTTTTCTTTTTTCCTTCTTTACTTCTACCTTTTCAACTTTCAATTCATCTTTTTCCTTCTTCACATCCACCTTTTCAACTTTCGCTTCTACGTCTTTCTTTTTCGTTTTATCTTCTTTATTTTTAATTTTTAATTCTTCATTTTTAATTTTTACTTCTTCCTCTGGAATTCCCGCATCTTCTTCCGGAACAATTGTTTCCTGCCTGACAGATTCAGGTTGTATGGGTTCCAGGAGTTCAACCTTTTTCACAGCATGTGCAGAGATCCTTTTTCCTTTCGCTTTAAATCCTTTGACGCCGATGAATTCATGAATTGTGATCTCTTCTTTTTCAGCGCCTTTGGTTTTCAGTTTCATATCAAAAGTAACGTCGAGACGGGGGTATTTATCACCGGTTAGAAGCACAAGTTTGTTTTTTTCTTCTTCACCGATAAAATCCATTTTCCGTTCCGTCTGTTCGATCATAAATCGTTTAACGTAAAATGATTTTGTTTTCGTATCTTCATAAATGGCGGTGTATACTTTTTCATGGTTGTGTTTTTCAATAAGGATCATGTCTTCATCGAAATGCGTGCTGAGATCAAAAGAGGTGAGCCTGTAATGGCCCGACTGCATGATGGTGACGATCTTATCCGGGCCTGAGAATTCACCGAGGAGAACTCCCCTTTCCTCTGAATTAATCCGTTTCACCGTGTCGTCATACCAGATCAGACGTGAACTCAGGGTTGAAACACCTTCCTGCCTTTGTTCGATTTTCTTCACTCCGTAGCGGGTAAGGATATTCCCCATGGAGCCTCTTCCCTTAATTGCAATAGTAGTAAAATCGAAATCGAAATTCAGTTTCTTCAGTCTTGGTTTCGGACGAAGTTCAACTCTTACAATCTCTGCCTCTCCATTTGGATTTGCCGTAAAATAAAGAACTTTGGAATCGGGTGTTCCTTTCGTAATATAATATTCCTTGTCGCGGGTCACACCCAGAACATTGAACCTTTTCACCATGATCTTTCCATTCTTTCCGTCGCGGTAGATCAGGTTATAAACGGTTCGTTCATCATTTTTATTAAAGACAGCAATGTGAATGATCTCCTGCCCCACAAATACCTTGTCATTCACCTTTGTGACCATAAAAGTCCCGTTCTGACGGAAGACAATGATATCATCTATATCGGAACATTCGGTCACAAATTCATCCTTACGCAAAGAGGTACCGGCAAAACCTTCTTCCCTGTTCACATAAAGCCGCTGGGTGGCAGCAGCAACCTTAACTGCTTCAATGGTATCGAAGTTCCGGATCTCTGACTTCCGGTCACGGCCTTTCCCGTATTTCTTTTTGATCTGCCGGAAATATTCAATGGCATAATCGATGAGGTGGGCAAGATGATTTTCAACTTCTTCGATGTTCATCCTGATATCACGGATACTTTCATCGGCTTTCTCTGAATTGAATTTCGAAATACGTTCGATGGGTATCTTCCGCAGGCGGTGCAGGTCGTCTGCATCTATAGGCCGGATCAGGAGGTTGAGGTAAGGTTTAAACCCTTTTATGATGGCTTTATCGATCTCCTCCCCTGTCCTGCATTTCTTGATGCCTTCATAGATCTCATTTTCGATAAATATCTTCTCCAGCGATGCAAAATGCAACTGTTCTTTCAGCTCATCCCGCCTGATCTCCAATTCTCTCCGCAGCAAGTCCAGGGTTGAAGCAGTGGAGATCCTCAGGATCTCACTAACCCCCATGAAGCTGGGTTTCCCATTTGCGATCACACAGGTATTCGGCGAAATTGAGACCTCACAATCGGTGAATGCATAGAGGGCATCGATAGTGGTATCCGGTGAAACGCCGGGAACAAGCTGGATGAGGATCTCGACATTCTGAGACGTATTGTCATCAATCTTCTTTATCTTGATCTTTCCCTTGTCATTGGCGGCCAGGATGGAATCAATGATGGAGTTGGTAGTGGTTCCAAACGGAATTTCAGTGATGACCAGCATTTTTTTATCCAGCTGGCTGATCTTTGCACGGGAACGGATCTTCCCACCGCGTGTACCATCATTGTATTTTGATACATCCACAAATCCGCCGGTAAGAAAATCGGGAAACAACTCGAAATCTTTTCCCTGCAATATTTTTATAGATGCATCAATCAGTTCGTTGAAATTATGCGGCAGGATTTTGGATGCAAGACCAACCGCAATACCTTCCCCTCCTTGTGCAAGCAGCAAGGGGAACTTGGCCGGCAATGCCATCGGTTCCTTGTTTCGACCATCGTAGGAAGCCTTCCAGACTGTTGTTTTTGCGTTGAATAACACTTCAAGGGCGAATTTGGACAATCTCGCTTCAATGTATCGCGGGGCAGCCGCATTATCGCCGGTAAGCACATTTCCCCAGTTCCCCTGTGTATCTACCAGCAGATCTTTCTGCCCAAGCTGAACCAGGGCATCCCCTATTGAGGCATCTCCATGCGGATGGTACTTCATGGTATGGCCGATGATGTTGGCCACCTTGTTATACCGTCCGTCATCCAGTTCCTTCATGGCATGGAGGATGCGCCGCTGAACAGGTTTCAATCCATCCATGACCTCCGGCACTGCCCTTTCAAGGATCACGTATGAAGCGTAATCCAGGAACCAGTCCTTGTACATGGATGATAAATGGATCGCACCCCTTAATTCTCCGGATTCGAGTTCGGGATTATCGTTCTCATTCCCATTCATATTGTTAATTTCATCAATCGTCATGTAGTATTAATTATCAAAAATCCTTAAACATCCCCAAACTTTATAAACTCATTTCACCAGCCTTGATATCCCCTTGAACTGTTCAGTACCTGAAAATCTTAAAAGTTCAAAAAGAATTGACTCGCAGGTCGTTATAATTGCACCCTCAGCCCGCATCCTTTCTATTGCTATTTTCTTATCATTTCCTGACCGTGATGAAACGCAGTCTTCCACCACTACGGGATGATATCCATTGTGGATGAGATCGACCGTCGTTTGCAGAACGCAAACGTGGCTTTCAATTCCTGCAATAATAATATTGTCCTTACCTGAAGTGGCAATACCTTCCATCACGCGGGATTCATCGCAGCAACTGAACGACATTTTTTCGATGCGGGGATTGTCGGCGAGGAGGGTAACCACCGGTTCGATTGTGGGGCCCAGTCCTTTCACATATTGTTCCGTTACAAAAATGGGTATCCCGATAATTTTTAATCCATCGATCAGCTTCTGTAGATTCTTTGTGAGCTTTTCATTTTCAAAGATGAAGGGGTACAACCGTTCCTGTATGTCGATGATCAAAGCGGCTGATTTATCTTTTAAAATTCTCATCGTACTATAAAGTTTTAAGTTAAGGCAATTAAAGTCACAGAGTCACAAAGGAAGTGGTGAACTAGTGAATTGGTGAACTGGTGAGTTTTTTTTTCGCGTCACGTGTCACGATCTTCTTTGTGGTTATATGTTGTTACAAAATTAGAATTTTCAGTGATAACAGGGAATCTTGTTAGTAACTTAAATTTTTCTAATTTTGCAGGCCAGAAAAAGGCCCCGTAGCTCAGCTGGATAGAGCAACAGCCTTCTAAGCTGTGGGTCGTGGGTTCGAAACTTATTACTTCCATGCATATTAACATGTTAATCAGTTTGTTAGAATAATTATGACTAACTGATTTTTTTTATCCTCACCTCTTTTTTACGATTTTTCAGACCATCATGTAAACCGGGATGTAAACCGAAAATTACACTGAATGCCTCTATTTCTGTAGTTTGCTACAAATCCAAAACTCTTATCCAATGGCGAGCACCCTTTGATGCTTCAAATCTCAAAGCATGGGAGGAGAAAGTACCAGAGTCTGGGGATCTCCATCAATGCTGATAACTGGGATTTCCAGAAGAACAAACCGAAGCCTAATTGCCCAAATGGTGAATACATTCAAAAGATCATCTCTGATAAGATCCTTGTGGTGCAGAAGCAGATACTTGAATATACTGCCAATGGGAAGGAGTACACCCCCACAAGTCTACTTGCTGTCAATAAATCAATTGTCAAAGAGAAAACCGTTGGGGATTTCTATAAGGAACTCATCCTGACATTTGAAAAAACAGATAAAGTAGGCAATCGGTTGATTTACAAAACCTCTTACAATTCAATTAAAGCTTTCAACAAAGGAAGGCTCAATCTTCTTTTCTGCTGATATTGATGTCAATTGGCTGAATAGGTATGAAAAATGGTTAAGAGTCAAGGGTAATAAGGAAACAACAATGAGCTTATTGTTTCGTACTCTCAGGAGTGTCATATAATAAGGCTGTTGAGGCAAAATGTGCAAGGAAGACTGATTATCCCTTTGACGAATTTAAGATCAGTAGGTTCGATGTAAGGACCAAAAAGCGAGCAATCTCAAAAGAAGATATTAAGAAAATAATTGGACTTGATTTATCCGGAGAAAGTGATTCACTCAAGTTATCAAGGGATATTTTTGTTTTCAGCTACCTGTGTGGAGGAATAAATTTCAGCGACATTGCTAATTTGAAGGCATGAAAACATTGTTAATGGCCGAATTTATTATGTGAGGCAGAAAACAGGCAAAGCCATTAGTATCAGTTGTCAGATGAAGCTAGGGAATATTCTTTCCCAATATAAAGTATTAAATGATGTGAGAGGCTATTTGTTTCCTATCCTTGATATCAGCGTGCATAAGACTGCTCAACAAAAGCAGAATCGGATTCATAAGATTCTGGGTAGAACGGACAAAGACCTCAAGATAATTGCAGAAAAATGCGGAATTCAGGTAAACTTAACCATATACGTTGCACGGCATTCCTATGCTACAGTCTTAAAGAATTCCGGGGTGAATGTCGCTCTGATTAGCGAAACACTTGGTCATTCTAATCTTTCCACAACCCAGCTTTATCTGGCCAGTTTTGATTATAAGCAGATTGATGAAGCAATGCAGAACCTCCTTTAATTAAAGTAATTACATGCAAAGCAAATCAAATAAAAAGTTATTCACCTACTTTTTATGCCGACTAAGTCTAAGGAATCTAAAAACGACAACTATCCTATTAAGTTTTATTGGTGGGCGAGATAATTCCTTATAATGCTTACGAATTTCATATTTGTGTATCCTAACCCGCAATTTATAAAATCCGGCGAATACGTTACTTGTAACGGGTATTTTCTTTTCATGTTTTAATCTTTCAGTTTTAATAAATTCCCTTGCAGTCGGACGCTTTTCAAGGTGTGCGGCCATATCAACATAAAAACTTATAAGGGCGTAAAATGTTTCTTCGTCTAAAGAACTCCTTTTTTGAAGGACATTAACCGCTTCAAATTTTTCAAACAAATCACCAAGTCGAAAATATTGTTCTATTGGGATAGATTTGTAATTGTCCTTTTCAAGCAACCACTCTTTTATATCGGTATTCTTTGGATCATTTAGCCAGTTGAATAGATCGATATAAACCTTATACGTGAAGTCAATACACTTGCTTTTCTGTAAATTGGATAGCTGAACCAAGCCAATAATTGACCCGCCCAGTGCAATTGCCAAGCCGATAATGGTGGCTATTGCTGAAAATATTGTAGTATGGCAATACAATAATAACATTGAAATTTTCTTTTAGCAATAATACAAAAAATCAACTAAATAGCAACAAAAAACCCGCCATAAAGCGGGTCAATTGGGGTTTGTTTAATATGGAGTTCCCTTAATTAAGGCTATGCTCATTTTTATTATTAAATCTCTATCCATAATAATAATTCACAATTTTTATGGTCCATACAGAGGCGGTCCTTTGTTTTGAATATTTGCATAATGTATTCAGATCTGTAGTATTAGCAACTCTGTCAATCTTTATTTCCTTGTAAATGTCTTTAAGAATGCCTTTTACATATTTCACTGAATAAGTGTTTCCTTCTTTTAACTTGGTCTTAAGGTGAGTCTGGAGCTGTGCATGAGGATCTCCGGCACTTTTGATCATCTGGTTAGTATGGGTCACATTCTCCCAGACCTTTCCATAAATCTTGTAACAATTTGTAATAGTCTCAATCCAGTTTATCTTATGAGAGTATGCACCCCAGTCGATAGTTCCATCTTTATGATTTTTGTTAAAATACTCTGCTACTTGTGCATAAGTAATATCTGCAGGAAGCTTATGTGCTTCAATACTAGTGGATTTCTCGAAATTCCCTAGGATATCAAACCCTTTGACGTATTGCTTTCTTAATTCTAAAATAAAGTACCGATCCGCAGAAAAGGCCATTTCATTCATTTCCAATCTGCCATCAATGAGGTGAGTGTAGGCTTGAATGTCGTTATCAGAAGTCCAGCCTTTTAACAGATTTTGATCATTGGCCATAGCCCATAGTTTAACGGATGCAGTTATTTTTTCTCTTATTTTATCTAGATCACCAATTAGTTCTTCTTCGGATTTTGTGAACTCAGTCTGATTAAAGATGTAGATATAGCTTCCGTAATTTGGATTATCCTTCTCCCGTTGTCTTGATACTGCTTGTTTTAGGTCAGTCAGAATATCAACCATTTGCCATTTCTTTTGAGTATTACTAACAACGACTGTCATGGTCTCCTTGTCATACAAATCTATTCCCTTAAATCCAGAAGCCGTTATAAAGGTGAAAATTGGTAAATTGCTTGGGTTATTTAATCGTGGAATGCCTTTTATTTTCAAATCATTCCTGATGTTGTCACCGCATATTACTGCGCATTTACTCCTGTCAATATTTACATCGGAAATGATTTTTGCAATTTGTTCTACTGTATTCATGAAAACAATGACTTTGCTAAAAGTTTTTCCTGAAATGGTTACCTTTTTATTTTCATTCAAGGGAGCCAGGATCTCATGTCTTAATACTCTGAAAGGATGGCAGTGCTTGTAAAGAATTGGCACAGCCTTAAATGTATGGCTCCATTCATATGTTATCTGTGGAATTTCAGAAACCCAGGGAGGCAGATATTTCAAAGGCGTGGGTGTTGCACTTATAAAACTTACCTTATCTCTATACTTGCTAGCAACTTCAAATAGTTTTGAAATGGCCTTTGCTCTATCTGGATTGCGGGATAGTGGAAGTAGTTCTTGTTCTTCGTCAATAATCAATCGACATCTATCGAGTAAATGCTCCACTTTGTGAAGGCTGTCATAAACGCATACAATCTTTATTACATTAGTTGTTGAAACATATTGCACGATTTTCTCAGCAGATGTCTCTCCCCATATAGGAAGTAATGTATTTCTAGTCCTTTCGTTTGGATATTGTTGAGCTTTATTGGTGGCCAATTCAATATTTGGCACAAGTAATATTGTGTTGATATCGTTTTCCAATGCAACTGAAGTCATCCCACAACCACAAACTGACTTATTTATGTAGCCTAATGGGATTTTATTTATTGCTTGTGTAGCGTATTCGACATTTAATTTGATGATTTCTTCCAAGGCATTTTATTTTAAAGATTATACTGTTTAACAGTTAAGGATTGATGGTTCCCGAGATAGAATAGAATGAAGTTTTGGTTTGTGTTGACATTCTTTATACAATATTTTACGGAAAAAAATAGTTAAATATAATGTTATCAATCAATTAGAGTGCCAATTATTGACACGCACTAATCCGTCCCTTAAATAGAACATAGATAATTTCGTCCATTTGATTCTATTGGATTTCCAGATATTCGATAAAAATTCATTCCTTCGACATTTCATTCCATAACAAGATTTACTAGTGATGCAAAAATAAGGAAAAAATAAATACAAAAAGTTGTTTATAAGCCAATTAAGCAGCATTTCGTTTAACTTTTTTGATTAGATTTGTTTAACTTTTTTAATTAGAAAACCTATTTTACTTTATATATGTGAAATTCTGGTTATCCACCCCCTACTCTCATTAATCAACTTCATAAAATATTGATCATAGGCAAACACTCTCTTTAATATAGCTTTCATCATCTTTCGGGATGCTGTCCATTATCAGTTTTTTGATTTCCAGGGCAATAACAATTCTAATTATTACAACGATGGTTAGTCTAAACGCTCATTAAATAGGTTATAGTTCGCTTGAAAGTCTAACTTTTTTAGTTAAACCGATCCTTTTTTAGCTCCCGCCTAACCTGAATAATTAATTTGCCCTCACAAAGAAGGTTAAAAGCCTTCTTTTGATTGTCCTTACAGGGAGCAATAATGCTATTTGCAATTTGCAAAAAAAATTTCTGAATTAGGAAATTCTTCATGCGCATGAGTGCGTAGGAGACCTTTTACAACAACCCCACCCATAGAATAGGCCATCGGGGTCAACCCCGGGCTTAGAAATCATTCATTAACAATTTTAAAACTATTAACTATGGTAACAGTAAAAGAGTATGCCATCCGTGAGACGAAGGATGGAAGAAAATTCGTAGCCCTGATCTTACAGGGAGGATTGTGCATGGTGCAATCAAAGCAGACTGGCAATTTCTACGGAACAGTGAAAACGACCAGTGTTCCTAGCACCTTCGACGAGGTAACAGCAAAGGGAATGATCGGGGAGAAGATTCCTGGTAGTGTCCAGAAAAAATCCTGTGACCCTTACGATTTCACCATCAAAGATACTGGTGAGATCCTTCATCTTGGATTATCGCTGGGCTTATGTTCCTGAAGGAGCAACCATCGAAGAGGCTGTCTTTGAAGGGGAGCCTGAGGTTACAATGGTTAAAAGAAGGGATCCACTCTTTATTAAACCCATCGTTTAACCTTGTTTGAAAGGGAGGTTGCCACCATCGGCAGCCTCTCCTTTTTATACATGGGATTTATGAACAATTTAAAAACGAAAGAAATGGAAATTAGAAAAGCATTAAGAAAGCAAGCGAAAATAAAGCTTGCATTACAGGGCAGTGCAGGAAGCGGAAAAACTTATTCTGCATTGCTTCTTGCTTCAGGCATGACAGTATGGCCTAAAATCGCTGTTATAGATACGGAAAATCATTCTGCAGACCTTTACGCTCATTTAGGTGAGTTCAATGTTCTGCAGCTCTCCAAAGCCCTTCTCTCCTGAAAGATATATATCTGCTATTGAAACTTGTGAGCAGGCAGGGATGGAGGTAATCATTATCGACAGTATTACCCATGAGTGGGAAGGAAGTGGAGGAATCCTTGATATACATGGAAACATGCCTGGTAATTCATTTACTAACTGGGCTAAGATTAACACCGAGGCACAATGCCTTTGTACAAAAGATCCTGGAATCTCCCTGCCATATCATCTGTACCATAAGGACCAAGACAGATTATGTACTTTCTGAGAAGAACGGGAAGATGGTTCCTGAGAAGGTGGGAATGAAAGGCATAACTCGGGATGGAATGGATTATGAATTCACCATTGTCTTTGACCTTGATCTGAAGCACAATGCTACTGCAAGTAAGGACCGCACAGGCTTATTTATGGACAAACCAGAGGCAATCATCACTCAGGAGCACGGACGGCGGATATTGCAATGGTGCAACAAGGGTACCTCTTTGGAAGAAGTTATTCTGCAGGTGAATTCAGCCACCTCAATAGAGCAGCTCAGGCAACTATACAAGGAAAATCCCGAGTACCAAGCTCAGCTACAACCCCTGGCTGTTGCCCGCAAGGAACAATTACAGAAGGAAATCATCATTAACAATGCTAAAACCAATGGAAATGGAACTGATCAAGAGTGAACAATAACCAACCAATGTGTTGAAGAGGTGCCTTTAATACAGGAAACCTCCAGCGCTCATTTCATGACTGCTAACACCAATGTCATATCTCTGGAAGAATTGAAAGAAAAACACACAATTCCTGTTTTCGCCAAAGATAATGAATCTACCATCAGCCATCAGGAATTCATTGAGACTGTTTCCTTTGTGGCAGATCATGTATTCAAGGGAGAGGTGATTTTAAAGCCCGCAGTGCGTGTTTCTCATCCCATTAAGGGCAGAATACCCTCTGCTGTCGGGAAGCCTGCCAAAGAGCTCCAGGACCATGAAGATGCGTACAGATTCAATTAACTAAGTAGGTTA
>CAWDBP010000015.1:0-286322 GCA_963800585.1 uncultured Bacteroidales bacterium | reverse complement strand
GTGCGGCTCAAAAAGGATGTCTCGGAACTGCCACGATCCCCATAACGGTAACGCAATTCAGCAACATTGCAACAATTAGTCTGACATTGAACTATCCTAACCAATACCTGAACTTCGTTAGTGGTATAGTCACAAATATACCTTTAGGCTGGAATTGTTATTTCAATTCAAATTCCGTTCCAGGTCAACTGGTTATTAGTATGGCCTGGGGGCCATATCCGGGTGGTCAACAGAATGGTCAATTGATCCCATGGTATGTGGAAGACGGAGGAGAGATTTGTTTGCTCAATTTTACCATTTCTCCAACTGCACCAGCAGGCCCCTTCAACCTGACCTGGGATGTAGGTAACTGTGAATATGCCTCTGCTAGTGCAAATCAGCCGCTTTGTCCACAACCTCCATGTACACTATTACAGAATAGCGCTAATTATGTTAATGGATCCTTTACTCAAATTAGCGGCACGCCATCCATTACATGCCCCGGCAATATTACCCAGGTACATGATCAGGGTGGTTGCACAGCAGTAGTAAACTGGATGAATAATGACACTGAAATCCTGCCTTCTTCAGGTTACAGTGGGAACGCATGCACAAGAGCTTCCTATGTATGGCAATCCTTTACTTCGGTAAGTACCGGTATTTTAACCGGTATAGGGTTGACTATTTCAGATGTTAGTGGCAATCCACAGATTTATAATACCTGGTGGACATATAAAATATACAAGGGTGAAGGTACAACCGGATGCCCGTTGTATTCCGGTAATTTCAATGCTACCGGCCTGGCACAGGGAACTGCAATAACATTACCGGTTCCAAAATCAACAGGCCTTTATGTTATAGCCGGTGAAAAGTATACTTTTTCACTCCAGGGTACTTGTACTCAAAATGATTGTAATTCAGCCTGTGTAGATGTGCTGGCAACATATAATACGGGATGGCACAATATGAATGGGTTGTACCTTGATAACACTGGAAATTGCGTTAATGGCTCGATCATTATTATATACCCCGTAGATGATATTTCAATGCTTTTTTCAACCAATGTCGACGTTGTCGGAAGCAATATGACTGTTTCTGACGGTGCGGGCGGTACTGGAATCGAATACCTGACTACCCCATATCCTTCCGGTTCTACTTTTCCGGAGGGAACTACTACTGTTAACTATACTGCGACGGATTATGCGGGAAATACAGCTACCTGTTCGTTTAATGTAACCGTAACCGGTTCTACCATCACTTATGTAGCTTCGCAGGCAGATCCTACTTGTCCCGATTTAAATAATGGATCAATCACGGTCACCGCTTCGGGAGGAGTGGGTCCATATACCTATGTTCTTTCTCCCGGGAGTATTTCCAATAGCGATGGACATTTTACAGAGCTGACTGCGGGAAATTACACGGTGCTGATTACTGATGCGCATGCATGTTATTTAACAACAAGCGCGATAACTCTTAATCTTCCGGCACGTCATGTTCATGATGTGACTGCAGGCCATTTAGGAGATTTTTGTACGATCCAGCAAGCAATTAATGCTGCCTATAATAATGACGTAATTGATGTGGATGCAGGAACATATCCTGAAAATTTAACGATAAACAAGTCTCTGACCATTAATGGAGCAGGTGAAGGAGCTACCTTTGTTGTTCCACCTTCGCTAATCAGTACCGGAATTGGTCACAGATGGGCAACAAATGTACAAACAGGTGTCTTTGTGAACGGGGCTGGTGCTGTGACCCTTGAAAATATGACCATCGATGGTAATACATTACCAAATTACGATGCAGTTATTTTCTGGAATGGTTCATCCGGAACCCTCAATAATCTGATAGTAAGGGCAGATGCTATATTTTCAAGCATGTCTGGTCACGCAGTAGCTGTTGATGCTAGTTCACCTGACAGCGTAAACCTGTCAATTACGAATTGCAATTTCCCGAAATGGAACCGCAATGCCATTGATGCTGTTAATGGAAATGGATCATCATCTGGTGGAGGTAACATGACTGTTAATATTTCCTATTGTACTCTGACCGGCAGGAATGATCCTTCTGTTGAATTACAGAACGGGATCAATATGTGGAATGTTGCCGGTGGAACAGTAACGGGGACTATTGATAATGTTGCCATTTCCTATTTGATGTATAGTGATGCTGCCGGATGGGTTTCTTATGGGATTGCTGGTCCGGATAATAATGGTGTAGTAATTAAAAACAGCACCATTTCACACGTTACAGGTTATATAAGTGCGGGTGCTGGAAATATAGATGCCAGCTTTAACAATTATTTTGATCTGGTGAATCCTACCATCTCAGCAACACTTCCGCAACTCTTTAATATTGAGGATCTGATAGAGCATCATATAGATGATCCCAATTACGGATTTGTCCTTGTTTTTGCCAATAATGTCTATGTGACGGTTAATAGTACAGATCCAATATATGGTTACCCGACACCTGATATCCAACGTGGCATTGATGCAGCAGGAACATCGGGATGGACTGTGAATGTGGGTCCGGGTACTTTCCATTGTTCGATGGATATACATAAATCATTGATGGTTCTTGGCTTTGGAAAGACAAGTACTTTTGTTGATCGCAGTTCCGATGCCACAGCTGGTAATATTGTAAATATTCATGACCTCAGCGGAAATGTCACTGTTGAAGATTTTTCAATCACAACAGGTCCTGCATCTGATGTTGCATCCAGTGGTATTTATGTGGGAGGAATTACAGGGTCAGGTACAATTACCATTACTAACAATCAGATCAATACCAATCCTTCTCCTTCAGGGACGGCTTATGATAATTTCGGGTTGATAGCAGGGTACCTGAGTGATAACACACCTTCTCTGTTGTTCGACCGCAATACTGTAAATGGAGCAGGAGGTGGACTCGAACAGGGATCTTCTGGAATTTATGGAAATGGGAATCCTATTCTTATTGAACAATGGCTTGGACCATGCAGTATCACGAACAATACAATTTACCGTGGGCCAAACGATGCTACATCACTGGATGCCATCTTTATGATGAACCATAGCGGACCTTTCATCACCACACCTCAGATCATTTCCGGAAATACTATTGATATGGGCGGAGGCACTGTTTTTAATTCAAACACTAAGGGAACCGGTATCACCATTGCTTCAGTAGGTGAATATTACGGAACTACAGCCTCTGGATTCACGAATGTCCTTATTTCCCTGAACAATATTATTAATTTAAAGGATTATCGCCGTGGAATCGGTACCTGGAATGATGCTCCTTCACCCGGCACTGCTGGAGATATTACGAACCTTGTGATTTCTTATAATTCAATTTCAAATGCAGCAGGATATACCGGTCAATATGGCATTGATCTTTTGGGACTTACTACAGCTCCACAAATTACTAATAACGACATTAGCGGTACAACTAATAGTGTCAGTGTGCGACCATGGAATGGCGCTTATGCTACAGGGGTAACAGTACACAATAACTCTTTGCTTGCATCAGTGTATGCTATTGAGAATCCCTCAACCAATTTGTTGAATGGCACCTGTAACTGGTATGGTTCGATAGTTCCAGCTACTATAGCCGGAAAGATATATGGTACTGTGACCTATATTCCCTGGTTAACAGATGGTACAAATAATACTACCGGAGATGGTTTCCTGCCGCTTGTTGCTTGTTCTGATCCTTGCAACATTATTCTGAGTCAAACACATGTTGATGTTAACTGTCCATTGGTCCCAACCGGGAGCATTAATCTGACAGTAACAAATGCGATAGACCCTGTGTCTTATAGCTGGACAGGCCCAAATAATTTCCAGGCAACAACTAAAGATATATCTAATCTTTATGCCGGAACTTATAGCGTTATTGTAACTGGAGCTAATGGATGTACACAAACACTCTCAGTTACATTAATTCTCATAGATCATCCTGCACCGGTTGTCCCTGAACCAGGATCAAGTACAGTGCAATGTGTGTCAGCTGTTACAACACCAACACCTCCTGCTGTAACTGATTATTGCAGCACACCGATTACACCAGTATTAATATCCACGGTTGATGTTCCGAATCCATTGGTATGTCAAGGTACTATAACTTATACCTTTAGATATACTGACTACCAGAATAAATTTACCGATTGGATCTATACTTATACAATTCAGCACAGCACGCCACCGGCACAAGTTGGAGGCCCAGTGTCATCAGCAAGTACTGTACAGTGCTGGTCAAGTGCAACAGCTCCGACGCCACCGGTATTCCAGGATGTATGTGGCAATGTGGTTACACCGACAGGGCCAGTGGTATCAGGCTCAGCAAACTCCAATGCAAGTTGTAGTGGAACTGTGATCTATACCTATACTTATACGGATTGTGCTCTCCAGAGTTCGACCTGGGTTTATACCTATACATTACTACATACCACGGCACCTGCACAAGTTGGAACACCAGTGCCAACAGCAAGTACAGTACAGTGCTCGTCAAGTGCAACAGCCCCAACGATATTACCTGTGGTTCAAGATGTATGTGGTAATACATTAACACCACCTGATCCGATAGAGCAAATAAGTTACACCAACAATTTTTCGATGGCAGTTACCTTGGGCCCAACTGAGGCATCAGGTATTTGGTACGTAGACCGATATGCACCGAATGGATTTACATCGCCAGTATCATTTGATGGTGGCGATCGTCTGAAAGAATCTATTAATGCTTCAGATTATCAGGGCAGTGGTAGTTTCTACAACACCCAAGGCAGGGCTTATGATGTCGGTACAGCAACCAATTATGTGGAGATAAAACTCTACGTACCGGAAGCATGGCAAACGAGCAATCAGCGTTTGGCAGGCTTGTGGGGTGTGGCAGTAGATAATACAAATGCAGTATCCGCATATCCAATTGTGGAATTTACCAGTGATGGGAACAATCCTCGTTTCCATGTTTGGGAAATCAGTGGAGGCTGGGTTGATATAGGACTACCGGCAGGATTTGCTTATAATACCTGGGTAACCCTATCAATCAGGTTGTTGCCAACAGGAGAGTTTCTGTGTTCAGCCGGTTCATTAAGCTATGTAACAACAACAGCTACACCGCCTAATTCAGTGAGGTTTAAGAGTGTAATTTTGCAGGGCTACAACAATGACAGCAGCTTTGATATATATTGGGATGACTTTACATGGAATGACACATACGCAAGCATTTGCGAAGGTAATATCACCTACACATACATGTATGCAGATTGTGCTGGTCTTTTATATCCATGGGTTTATACCTATACTGTTTCTCCACCGGCATTAACAATTCCGGCTGGAGGATCCTCCACAGTAGCTTGTGCATCAAATGCAACAGCACCTATACCTCCAACCGTTACAAGTTATTGCGGCGGACCAGTAACAATGACCGGTCCGATAGAACAACTAAGTTACACCAACAATTTTTCAAGGGGGGTTACCTTGGGAGCAACTGAGGCACCAGGTGTTTGGTATGTAGACCGATATGCACCTAATGGATTTACATCGCCAGTATCTTATGGTGGTGGCGACCGTTTGGAAGAATCTATTAATGCTTCTGATTATCAGGGCAGTGGTAGTTTCTATAACACACAAGGCAGGGATTATGATTTAGGCACAGCAACCGATTATATGGAGATAAAACTCTTTGTGCCGTCAACATGGCAAACAAGCAATAGTCGTATGGCAGGCTTGTGGGGTGTAGCTGTAGATAATACAAATAGTGTATCCGGGTATCCAATTGTAGAATTTACCAGTGACGGTGGCATTCCCCGGTTCCATGCATGGGAAAGCGGTGGAAACGGAGGATGGGTTGATATGGGACTACCGGCAGGATTTGCATACAATACCTGGGTTACCCTTTCAATCAGGTTATTGCCAACAGGAGAATTTCTGTGTTCAGCCGGTTCATTAAGCTATATAACCAAAACAAGTGCACCGGATCATTCAGTAAAGTTTAAGAGTGTAATTCTGCAGGGCTACAACAATAATAGCAGCTATGATATCTATTGGGATGACTTCACATGGAATGACACATACGCAAGCATTTGCCAGGGTGCTATCACTTACACATACCTATATACAGCTTGTGATGGTCTTTCATATCCTTGGGTATATACCTATACCATCGCTCATACCGATCCACCTGCTGAATTTGGTGAGCCTGTGCAAACATCAAGCACGGTTTCATGCTGGTCAAATGCAGTAACACCAACGATTCTGCCAGTAATGAAAGATGTGTGTGGCAATGTAATACCTGCACCAACCCCGGTGATATCTGGTTCTGCAACATCCAATGCAAGTTGCAGCGGTACGGTAATATATACTTATACTTATACTGATTGTGCAGGTCTGTCAACACCATGGGTTTATACATACACTGTGACTTATTCAGGCGGCTTAGCAGCACCAACGAATGGAAGTTCAACTGTCTCTTGTCCAATAGCAGCAATAAACCCAGGAAACCCTGGAGATATAACTGATGCATGTGGCAGAACAGTACATGCAGTATTGATAGGCTCATCAACACCTCCAGAATGCAATGGTGACATTGTATGGACATACCGTTATACAGCTTGTAACCAAACGACCACTGCTGACTGGACATATACATATCATGTAGTATATTCCGGTGGGTTGACGGCACCGACAGCAGGCGAAACAACAGTATCGTGTCCAATAGCATCGCAGACAGCACCAACAGTACCAACTATCCAGGATGCCTGCGGCAGAATAGTAAGTGGTGTATTTGTAAGTCATGACAATGCCCCGACCTGCAATGGCGACGTGGTATGGACATACCGTTATACAGCATGTGATAATGTAACGACAACTAACTGGACCTATACTTACCATGTAGTTTATAGTGGTGGGTTGACGGCCCCACTGGCAGGTACATCGACAGTATCATGTCCATCAGCATCACAAATAGCTCCGGGAGCACCGAATATTACGGACGCCTGTGGCAGAACAGTAAGTGGCGTATTAACAGGTCATGACAATGCTCCAACCTGCAACGGAGACGTGGCATGGCATTACCTCTATACTGCTTGTGATAATGTAACGACAGCCAATTGGACCTATACCTACCATGTAGTATATTCCGGAGGATTAACGGCACCAGCAGCAGGAAGTTCAACAGTATCTTGCCCTGCTCAAGCAGTAGATCCCGGGGCACCGGCAAATATAACCGATGCTTGCGGCAGAACGGTAAGTGCAGTCTTGGTAGGCTCGACAACTCCGCCGGCTTGCAATGGGACGGTGGTATGGACATATCGTTACACAGCTTGTGACGGTACTACAACCGCAGACTGGACCTACACCTATACAATACAACATGCGACACCTCCGGCTGTTCCTGCAAATGGAACGGGAACTGTAGCGTGTGAGGCATATGCAATTATGGGGAATCAAGTTCTTGACCAACAACAATTAACGTTTAGCGGATGGTTCATGGATATAAATACCGGAGTAGGACAATCCTTTACACCTGCTGTAGATGGTAAACTTGGGACAATTGATGTAAATATTTATACCTACATTGGAAGTCCAACATTTGATGTTGAGGTTTACCTTGGAGATGGAAAGACAGGAAGCCCAATTTACAGTACGGGCGGGTATTCAGTAAATAGTACTGGCTGGGTTTCATTTCAATTAGATCCCACTCAGGAACCAACCCTTGCAGCAGGCACTAAGTATACCTTCTGGTTAAGGCCATATCCTTATAATTCAGTTCAGGTTAGTCTTGGATATAGTGTGCCAGGAGGTCCGTATGCGGGAGGACAAGCATGGGATGAATGTACATCAGGTTGCGATCCGACTTACAATGCACAAAACTATCCGGATTATGATCTTATGTTTAAAACATATATGAATAATGTTCCTGTCGTAACAGATGCATGTGGAACAGTAATTCAAACACCAACACCCACGGTAGGCGGTACTTACAATGGTTGTAGTGGTACAAAAGTCTATACATACATTTATACTGATTGCGAACAAATGTCATCCACTTGGTCTTATACTTATACCATTTTACCTCCAACTGTAACAATGCCAGACCCAGGAGGATCAACAGTATCATGTTTAGCTAATGCAACACTTCCAATACCTCCTGTTGTGCAGGATAACTGCGGACATACATTGACAGTAAGTGCAGGTGTAGAGGGAACAATTCCTCCATGTGCCGGACCATTAACCTGGACATTCACCTATACAGATTGTGCCAACGTTAATTACACATGGGTGTACACTTATACAATTTCTCCACCGGTAGTAACGATGCCAACGGGAGGTTCCTCAACCGTAGCATGTTTAGCTAATGCAACACTTCCAATACCTCCTGTTGTGCAGGATAACTGCGGACGTACATTGACAGTAAGTGCAGGTGTAGAGGGAACAATTCCTCCATGTGCCGGACCATTAACCTGGACATTCACCTATACAGATTGTGCCAACGTTAATTACACATGGGTGTACACTTATACAATTTCTCCACCGGTAGTAACGATGCCAACGGGAGGTTCCTCAACCGTAGCATGTTTAGCTAATGCAACACTTCCAATACCTCCTGTTGTGCAGGATAACTGCGGACGTACATTGACAGTAAGTGCAGGTGTAGAGGGAACAATTCCTCCATGTGCCGGACCATTAACCTGGACATTCACCTATACAGATTGTGCCAACGTTAATTACACATGGGTGTACACTTATACAATTTCTCCACCGGTAGTAACGATGCCAACGGGAGGTTCCTCAACCGTAGCATGTTTAGCTAATGCAACACTTCCAATACCTCCTGTTGTGCAGGATAACTGCGGACGTACATTGACAGTAAGTGCAGGTGTAGAGGGAACAATTCCTCCATGTGCCGGACCATTAACCTGGACATTCACCTATACAGATTGTGCCAACGTTAATTACACATGGGTGTACACTTATATAATTTCTCCTCCGGTAGTAACGATGCCAACGGGAGGTTCCTCAACCGTAGCATGTTTAGCTAATGCAACACTTCCAATACCTCCTGTTGTGCAGGATAACTGCGGACGTACATTGACAGTAAGTGCAGGTGTAGAGGGAACAATTCCTCCATGTGCCGGACCATTAACCTGGACATTCACCTATACAGATTGTGCCAACGTTAATTACACATGGGTGTACACTTATACAATTTCTCCACCGGTAGTAACGATGCCAACGGGAGGTTCCTCAACCGTAGCATGTTTAGCTAATGCAACACTTCCAATACCTCCTGTTGTGCAGGATAACTGCGGACGTACATTGACAGTAAGTGCAGGTGTAGAGGGAACAATTCCTCCATGTGCCGGACCATTAACCTGGACATTCACCTATACAGATTGTGCCAACGTTAATTACACATGGGTATATACTTATACGATTTCTCCTCCGGTTGTAAGTATGCCTAACCCTGGAGGATCAACGGTAGCATGTGTTGCTAATGCAACGCTTCCGATTCCACCTGTTGTGCTGGATAACTGCGGACGTACATTGACAGTAAGTGCAGGTGTAGAGGGAACAATTCCTCCATGTGCCGGACCATTAACCTGGACATTCACCTATACAGATTGTGCCAATGTTCAGTACACATGGGTGTACACTTATACGATTTCTCCTCCGGTTGTAAGTATGCCTAACCCTGGAGGATCAACGGTAGCATGTGTTGCTAATGCAACGCTTCCGATTCCACCTGTTGTGCTGGATAACTGTGGTCGTATATTGACAGTAAGTGCAGGTGTAGAGGGTGCAATTCCTCCATGTGCTGGACCATTAACCTGGACATTCACCTATACGGACTGTGCCAACGTGCAGTACACATGGGTGTACACTTATACGATTTCTCCTCCGGTTGTAAGTATGCCTAACCCTGGAGGATCAACGGTAGCATGTTTAGCTAATGCAACGCTTCCGATTCCACCTGTTGTGTTGGATAACTGCGGACGTACATTGACAGTAAGTGCAGGTGTAGAGGGAACAATTCCTCCATGTGCTGGACCATTAACCTGGACATTCACCTATACAGACTGTGCCAACGTTAATTACACATGGGTATATACTTATACGATTTCTCCTCCGGTTGTAAGTATGCCTAACCCTGGAGGATCAACGGTAGCATGTGTTGCTAATGCAACGCTTCCGATTCCACCTGTTGTGCTGGATAACTGCGGACGTACATTGACAGTAAGTGCAGGTGTAGAGGGAACAATTCCTACATGTGCTGGACCATTAACCTGGACATTCACCTATACAGACTGTGCCAACGTTAATTACACATGGGTATATACTTATACGATTTCTCCTCCGGTTGTAAGTATGCCTAACCCTGGAGGATCAACGGTAGCATGTGTTGCTAATGCAACGCTTCCGATTCCACCTGTTGTGCTGGATAACTGCGGACGTACATTGACAGTAAGTGCAGGTGTAGAGGGAACAATTCCTCCATGTGCTGGACCATTAACCTGGACATTCACCTATACGGACTGTGCCAACGTGCAGTACACATGGGTGTACACTTATACGATTTCTCCTCCGGTTGTAAGTATGCCTAACCCTGGAGGATCAACGGTAGCATGTGTTGCTAATGCAACGCTTCCGATTCCACCTGTTGTGTTGGATAACTGCGGACGTACATTGACAGTAAGTGCAGGTGTAGAGGGAACAATTCCTCCATGTGCCGGACCATTAACCTGGACATTCACCTATACGGACTGTGCCAACGTTAATTACACATGGGTGTACACTTATACGATTTTACCACCGGTTGTAAGTATGCCTCAACCTGGAGGTTCGACAGTAGCATGTGTTACCAATGCAACAGTTCCAACACCTCCAACTGTTTCTGATAACTGTGGTCGCCAATTGACAGTAAGTGCTGGAGTAGAGGGTACAATACCGCCATGTGCCGGACCATTGACCTGGACATTCACCTATACAGACTGTGCAAATGTTCAGTACACATGGGTGTACACTTACACGATTTCTCCACCGGTTGTGAGTATGCCTCAACCTGGAGGTTCGACAGTAGCATGTGTTGCTAATGCAACAGTTCCAACACCTCCAACAGTTTATGATAACTGTGGTCGTCAATTGACTGTCAGCACTGGAGTAGAGGGTACAATTCCACCCTGCGATGGACCGTTGACCTGGACATTCACATATACGGACTGTGCCAATGTTCATTATACCTGGGTCTATACCTATACTATCCTTGACAATATTTATCCTGTCATCACTACTTGTGCACCTCCACAATCCGCATATGCTAATGCTAATTGTCAGGCTGCAGTACCTGATTTCACTGCAACAACTATAGCAACAGATAATTGCGGTATAACGGGTAAAACACAAGTACCAACCGCAGGAACATTAGAAGGGATGGGGACAACTAATATTGTCATCACTGTTACAGATTGTGCAGGAAACAATACGACATGTACGAGTACATTTACTGTATTGGGGAATACCCTTAATGGAATTGTTACTTATAACAACTCAAGTCATACTCCTCTGCAGGGTGTTACGGTGAAACTGACCTCAGGATCAACCCAACTCTCATCACAACCATCAGGTTCAGATGGTAGTTACTCAATCTCAGGACTCTGTCTGGGTAACTATACTCTTACTGCAACCGGCTGGCCGAGCAAAGTCGGTGGTATCAACTCTACCGATGCCGGACAGGTTCAATACTGGTGGGTAAGTACCTACAATGCACAGAATCCGATACAGAAGGTTAGGTTCGATGCAGGAGATGTAGATGGCAATTCGGGTATTAATTCAAATGATGCATTGGAAATCCAGTTATTCTTTGTTTCAAGTTATATGAGTCCTATATTTAGCAGACCACCATGGACATATTGGACGGACAACCTTTATATAGCAAATAATGGAGATCCAAATGCCGGAGCATCAACTATCTCAGTAAATTTAGCATCGGGTCCTAATACTGTAAACGTGCTTGGTGAATGTACAGGCGACTTCAACATGAGCTACATTCCGGGTAACAATAAGGAAGTCAGCGCATTTGAACTCATCTATAGCGGGACACAACAAACAGAGGCCAACCAGGAGATCGAAGTACCGGTAAATATGGTTAACCCAACACCGGTAAGCTCCGTTTCCCTTGTTATGAATTTCCCGGTTGATATGATGACTATAGAAGATGTCACGATGAAAACTACGATTGGAACCCTTAACTGGGCAGTTAATGGCAACGAATTGAGGATAGGATGGTATTCAACTGTCCCGTTCAATGTCGATGCCCTTGGCGACCTCCTCACGATTAAACTGAAAACCACGGCAGCCTTCGTACAAGGACAACAGATCAAGCTGACCCTGGTTCCCTCTTCGCTGAATGAACTCGCAGATGGAAATTATAAAGCCATTTCCGATGCTACGCTGAGTGTTCCTGTCGTCGTAAATTACCCGGCAGGCATCAACCCGGGGGCAGATCAGGATATGACATTCCAAAACCATCCGAATCCATTCGCAAACATAACTACCTTCACCTATAACCTGCCGGCTGCCGGCAATGCCATCATCGAGATCCATGACCTGTTGGGAAGGGTTGTGATGACGGTATTGAATGAACAGGAAACCAGCGGACCGCATATCCTGAAGGTGGATGCAGCCACATTGCCCATGGGCATATACGTAGCAACGCTTAAACTCATCAATAACGACGGAGTGGAAGCACGCACCATTAAAATTGTAGAAACTAAGTAAAATTAACCGGGGCGGTCTCATAAGTAAAAGAAAATTACTTATGAGACCGCTTTTTTATTTAATTTTATTGGATAAATATTTGTTCCCCTCATTTATTTACCATGGGTCTCTTGCGGAAAATATTGCTTGTGTTCTTTTTTCTGGCTTCCATCTTTGCAAGATCACAAACCCCGATGGCCCCGGTAACCACGGCAGCATCGGTGACCAATGCAACGACAACCCCGGGGGGAACAGTTGTGCCGGTCACGGTTACGGGATTTACTGATATCGGGAATTGTTATCTGACACTGCAATACAACAGGTCTGACTACTTATCCTATGTGAGCGCAATCCCGAATCCTGCTTTTACCGGGATGACCGTGACCAATACCCAGATCCAGGGACTCCAGTGGCAAATTGTGATTTCCTGGTCAGGATCTAATGGGATTACCCTGCCTGATCTGACCCACCTGGTTGACCTGGTATTCACTTATTACAAGGAAAGCTGTTTGTTATCCTGGACACGAGGTTCCTGCAGCTATGAAAAATATGCGGGCGGGGCTTTTATTAATTGTATTGACACTCCTTCTTCAAAATATTACATTACCGGTGGCGTTTCAAACCGCGGGGCGCCGGTGACTATTTTACCGGTAGTATCAAATGCCACGCCGGGAAGCTGTTCACTTCCCATAAAGGTAACTAATTTTAACAAAATCGCCTCGATATCATTACTCCTGAAATATGATCCTGCAGTTTTATCTTACGTCTCATATGTTCCAAACAATGCCCTGGGATCCATGGGCGTATATAACAATACGAACAATGGCCAGGTATTGATCTATTGGTACTATATGTCGTATCCGACATTGGGGGTTACCCTGCCGGACGGGAGTACCATGCTTACCCTGAACTTCACCTATTCGAACACAACAAAAGGGTATTCTGCATTAAACTGGGTTATTGACAAGGAAAATGGAATTAATTGTTCTTATGGTGATACGGCAGGCAGTGTTTTGATTGATTCCCCCTCCAAAAACTATTTTATAAACGGGTTGATATACGGGTCAAGCCAGTATTCACCGCAGACCTGGTTGCCTTCTATTGCTAACGCTACAGCAGGGAGTATATCAGTTCCAGTGGATGTTAGCGGATTTACCAATGTCAATTCCTTCACGTTATCCTTTACTTATAAATCAGCAGTGATGACGTATGGCAGCTTCGTGCAGAATCCTGCGCTGACAGGCACGATGATTGTAACCAATAATACCCCCGATACCAGCGGAAACAGGAAATTGGTGATGACCTGGACAGGTTCGTCACCGCAATCGTTACCAGCAGGCAGTTCGCTGTGTACCCTTAATTTTACATACATTTCCGGGGCTTCAACCCTTGGCTGGGTAACGGATGCCAGTTCCTGCCGTTTTAACGACGCCAGCGGGAATGCATATTATGATCTGCCGAAATCAAACTATTACTCTAACGGGATGGTGACTGCGCATCCTGCCCCGCTTACCGCCGCATGGTATGGAACAGGGACCATAGGACAATCCGTTTTTATTCCGGTTAACGTATGGCATTATTCAAATATCGGCTCTTTCAACCTCACCCTGTTTTATGATCCGGGCGTGCTTACCTACCAGTCGGCTTCGCTGGAACCACCCCTCGGCGGAACATTCACACCCACGAACACAGAACCCGGAAGCCTTGTCCTTGCATGGAATGGACCGGCAGGATCATTTCCCGACAGCAGCGACCTGGTTAACCTCATGTTTACTTACCATGGCGGAAATACTCCGCTGGCATGGTATACGGCCGGAACTTCCTGCCAATATGCAGAAGGTGCCTCGCTTGCCTGCGCTTTATGATATCCCGAAGGCAAACTACTACGTGAACGGCAATGTGGGGCCAAGCCCTGTAATCGCAAATTTTTCGGCAAGCAACACTACCCCTGCCGTGAACGCCACAGTTATCTTCAGCGACCTTACTACCGGCTCGCCGGATACCTGGAACTGGAACTTCAGCCCGTCCACATACATGTATGTCGACAGCACAAATTCTTCCTCAAAAAACCCGCATGTGCAATTCACCATGCCGGCATCCTATACCGTTACACTGATTGCTTCAAGAGGAATGAGCTCCAATGTTGCCGTAAAAACAAATTACATCAAAATTCCCGATATCTGGACGGGGATCACCTCTTCCGGCTGGTCCACGGCATCGAATTGGAATACTTCTATCATACCGGGAAACTACACTGATGTCCAGATTCCCGCCTCAGCACCAAACTGGCCCGTTGTTGACTCTCTTGTCATAGGCACTCAATGCAGGAGCATCACAATGGCAGGCCCCTCTTCACTTACGGTGAACGGAAACTTTACTATTTCCAACGGATCGTTCCTTACTTTTACAGGCGCCGACACATTGAAGATCGGGAAAAACTGGTACAACACGGGCATCTTCAACAGTGGGAATGGAACCGTAGAATTCATCGGATCAAACAATGGAATCATCGAACCGGTAATGGAAACATTTTATAACCTGATAGAAGCCAAAACGGGTGCTGTTTTGAGTATCCCGTGGACTATCACTGTGAACGGAAAATTTATACTTAAATAGTTATTCCTGGAAAAAAGCACTGGCATGAAAAGAATGAACATAAAGGCTCTTACGACAACCTGTATCCTTGTGTTGTTCTTTGCGACAAGTTCAATGTCAACGAACGCCCCGATAACAACCCTCGCCACCGTTGCGAATGCTTCGGGACAGGTTTCGGTACCCATAACAGTGGTAAACTTTACCGGTATCGGGGCCATTTCGCTGTCTTTTGATTATAACTACAGCGGTCTTCATTATTCCAGCGGAACGCCGAATCCATTACTTTTAGGGTTCAGTATCAATGATAACGACCTTGGAACCGGAAAGCACAGGGTCATCATGGGATGGTACAATCTCAATCCGGTTTCCCTGTCCAATGGCAGTACGATCATGACCGTTGTTTTCAATTACATCAGCGGGAACGACTCATTGGTATGGTATGATAACGGCCCTTCCTGCGAGTATGCCGATGGTCTCGGCAATGTTCTTAACGATATCCCCACAAGTACTTATTATATAAATGGTTTCGTATGCGGAAACACCGGATCACCGGGCACCATCTCGGGGCCTTCGTCGGTTTGCCTGGGACAAACCGGTTTGTTATACAGCATAAGCCCTATGCCCAATGTTAACGGGTATAACTGGACAGTTCCACCCGGGGCGGTCATTACCAACGGTTCAGGTACTACTTCAATAACGGTAAATTACCCTGCAGGTGCTACCTCCGGTAACGTCACTGTTAACGGAACCAACCAATGCGGAACAAGCCCGACCTCAACACTTGCGGTTACCGTTAGTCCCCTGCCCATTGCCAATGCGGGAAATGATACCACAATCCTTTATGGAACAACGGCAAGCCTTCATGCAGCTTCCGGGGGATCCGGCTCATTCAGTTACTACTGGACACCTGCAAACCTGGTGGTCAATCCAAATGCCCAGGTTACTCAAACCGTCGTCCTTTTTGCCACAACCGTCTATACGGTAACAGTGACCAGCCAGGGTTCCTCATGCCAGAGCTCCGACCAGAAGGTGGTTTTCATAACAGGCGGCCCCCTTACCGTTAATCCTACTGCATACCCCACTACGCTTTGCGCAGGAGAGTCGGCCCAATTATATGCCAATGCAGGAGGCGGCTCGGGCAACTATACCTATTCCTGGACATGCGTACCACCGGGAAGCCCGCCCTGGACATCAAATCTTGCTAACCCGGTAGTACTTCCCGATACCTCCGAAGTTTATCATGTGAATGTAAACGACGGATTTAACCAAGCGGTGGGAAATACTTCCGTTTCTGCATATAAACTGCCCACAGCCGGAATCTCGGGAGGCGATACGCTTTGCGGAACGGGACTCACAACCACACTTACCGTGAACCTGACAGGCACTCCTCCCTGGTTTTTCGATTATACGGATGGATTGACAAACTATTATGTCACAAATCAATACTCTACACCCTACCTGATCGTAACCGGCATTGCAGGCACCTATACCGTATTCTCGCTTTTTGATGCCCATTGCGACGGAACCACATCGGGATCGGCCATAGTTGCTGTTTACCCGGTTCCTCCCACGCCCACAATCTCAGATATCGGGGGCGGTGAACTCTATTCAACCGCCTACTTCGGCAACCAGTGGTACAAAAACAAGGTCCTGATCCCCGGCGCAACAGGTCAAACCTTTACCCCGCTTGAAACAGCCTATTATTGCGACATCGTTACCCTGAACTCGTGTTCTTCCGATACTTCGAATGAAATTTATGTTGTTGTCGATGGAATTAATATCTACACCAAAGGCGGGATAATCATAAAGCCAAACCCTGCAAGGGAATATATCCAGATACTTCCGGACAGACCCTTAACCCAGGCGACATTTGATTTTTATACCTCAACAGGTAAGAATATAAAACACATCACCGCCGGGCCACCAAATAATGGAACCGGTTATTTGATCGATATCAGTGAATTATCTCCGGGGCTTTACCTGTTACAGGTAAGATCGGAGGGTGTTTATCTTATAAAGAAATTAATCGTAGAATAATCAGCGATGATTCTGGATATTATGTTTCAATCTTAAAACTCACCAGTTCACCACGTCACTAGTTCACCACATCTTTTCGCGTCACGCGTCACGATTTTAACAGAGGGTTGAGGTATTATTTTTTTTGCTCGTTTTTTATTGTAACACTGCCCTTTTTGATCATTTCCTTACCATGTTTCTGATTCACTTTAAATTTTGTTTCACCATTGGCAGGAACCTCAATACTTCTTTGCTTATCGTTAGTGATTTGTATTTTATCTGTGAATGCCGTGGTTCCTTCGGGAATTAAAAGAGATAATGATTTAAGTGTCAGGTTTAACACGGTAACCTGGAAAACCTTCCCCTTATCGAGAGCCTCAAATGTCAATTGAATTTTACCCTGGTCAAATGCTTCTTTCATATTCACTGCATTGACAATCGGCGTCGATTTAAAACCAAAAATTCCAAATAGTAATATCCCGGCTAATAACACGGTCAAAAATTTAATGTTTTTCATAAGATTGGTTTTTTAATTCTTCCTACTCGTTTGGCTTTTCGGTATCGCCCCGTTTGTTATTGAATGGTCGCTGGTCTCCACCCATATTTTATTGATTAGTCGCAGACTTATAGTTTTCAAATGCAATATACGAAAAAATATGATAATTAGATTCAATAGTCGTATCTTTGCTTCATGGCATAGTGTTTTGTTGATATATCTCAATCAAAACACGTTTTTATATCATAGGGATATAAATACCATATAGCATAACTTGGTGTATATTTGCACCCGACATGGCCACCCCGCTTCCCACAGATCAGCGCGCTTAGGGTGGTCTTTTTATTATACAGCAGATGGTTCCATATTCAAAGCCCTTTCTTTCTTATGAGGGTCAAATTACTCAATTAAAGTCAAGAGGATTAAAAATCGAAAATGAAGAAAAAGCTTTACATATATTACAAAATGTAGGGTATTTTCGTTTAAGTGGATATTGGTATCCACTCCTCGAGACCCCCAAAAACAAACACAAATTTAAATCTGATTCTGTTTTTGAAACAGTCTTCAAGTTGTACTGTTTTGATAATGAATTGAGAAAGTTGGTTTTTTCTGAAATAACCAAGATAGAGATTGCTATAAGAACAAAAATGATTCATGTTTTATCTGAGGGTAACTCCCCGTTTTGGCATACAGATTATAGTTTGTTTAATGAAAGAAAAGTACATGATGAAATCATCAAGTACTTTAAAGAGATATATAGCAAAAGCGATGAACAATTCATAAAATCTTTTAAAAAGAATTATACTGATTCTATCCCGCCCTGTTGGATGATTTTAGAAATAGCATCATTTGGTAAACTTTCAAGAATGTATAGTAACTTAAAGCCCAGTGTTGAAAAAAGAGCCGTCGCAAATTATTTTAGGCTTGATGAGAATATCTTTGCCTCATGGTTACACGCACTTGTGTATACTCGAAATATTTGTGCTCATAATACAAGGTTGTGGAATAGAATAATGAGCATAATAAGATATCTCCTATTAACGATAAATCCACAAAGTACATTTAATGTCAAAGTCATAAACATATTAAAAAAATATCCAATGATTGATAAAAAAGCGCTGGGATTTCCCGACACATGGGATAAAGAAGATTTGTGGAAAGTTTCTGAACAAAGCAGTATCGTTAGGATATAATCAAAAATAGTTCACCACCTCACCAGTTCACCACCTTAGTTGAAAGACTCTCTGTACAGCGGCCCCCAACTTTCCATCAGATCTGATGGGATAAAGATGAGGAAGAGAAATATAACTCTTAAATATTCGGATATTTCTTCAATAAGTATCAGGAAAGCAAGGCTTACCCGGGGATGGCTGGGCCTGATCCTCCTGGGCATTGGTTTGAATATTCTTATTCTCTGCATGCTGTACCAGTTCCTCAATCAGTTTTATTTTGCATCTGATTTTCATGTCCCTCATTACCCAAGAAGAAGTTCCGGTATAATAATTGGGATCCTCGTTATCCTGCCGGTAATAATTTCCCTGAGGATATCGAAATATTTCAGGAAACAGCTCATGCTCATTATTAAATGGGATCATGAAGAATTCAGAATAAAGCTCAGCGAACTAAACATTCCGGAAACCGAATTGAAAAGATACCTCGAAGGAAAAGGATTGGAAATCTCCAATTGAATCCTGATAAAAACCTCATCAGTTCACCAGTTCTCCCCGCCCCGAATGGGGAGGGGCTGTCACGCGTCACGATTTTCATCTTGATAAAATATATTGACAAATGATGGAAAAAGTAATACCTTTGGTGTCTGAAAATATATAAATACGGGCAGTATGATACCCAGATATATTAAAAATGAGATACTTGCTTCTTTGTCCAAGCCGGCAACAGTAGTCGGGATCTTCGGGGCCAGGCGCACAGGAAAGACTTTCCTGATGCAGGAAATAGAAAAGGAACTAAAGGAGAAAGTTCTTGTTGTGCAGGGTGATAATCTTGACGCAAGTGAAATTCTCTCCTCACAACGGCTAACCCAGTTAAAAAGATTTACGGAAGGGATCCATTACCTGTTTGTTGACGAAGCTCAGAAGATCCCGGATATTGGAATTAACCTTAAACTGATGGTTGATAATATTCCGGATCTTCATATTCTGGTTACGGGATCATCATCATTTACTCTCCGGAAAAATATTGGTGAACCGCTCACAGGTCGCAGCATTTTTTATCATCTATACCCCATTGCCCAGATGGAGTTGAAAGAAGATTTCATGCAGACTAAAGAAAATCTTGAACTAAGGCTCATTTACGGAGGATATCCCCAGGTAATAATTGCTTCCTCCTCAAAAGAACGATCAGCCGTTTTGACTTCAATTCGTGATGGATATTTATTAAAGGACATTCTTGAGTTGGATCATCAAAAGGATTCTTTATTTATTTTTAATCTATTAAGATTAATTGCCTTTCAGATTGGAAATGACATCTCTTATTCCGAGCTTGCATCAAGACTGAACGTAAACAAGAGAACCGTGATGCGATATCTTGAATTGCTTGAAAAGTGCTATGTGATCTTCCCGCTTCATGGTTTCAGTCGCAACCTCCGGAATGAATATACCAAAAGCCCGCGGTATTATTTCTGGGACAATGGAATAAGAAATGTCTTGGTTTCGAATTTCAATTCCCTGAAACTCCGGGATGACGTTGGCAAGTTGTGGGAAAATTATTGTATTTCAGAGCGCCTGAAAAAAAATCATTATGAGCAAAAAATGGTCAATCCCTTTTTCTGGAGAACCTATGACCAGAAAGAGATTGACCTTATAGAAGATTCAGGTGGAAAACTTATCGGTTATGAATTCAAATGGACTGAAAGTAAAAATAAAATCCCACGGCAATTTCTTGATAATTATCATAATTCGGAATACCAAGTTATAAATTCCGGAAATTATCTTGATTTTATTTCGTGATTTGGTATTTAAACACCAATCACCACCACCTCACCAGTTCACCAGTTCACCAGTTCGTCAAAAAGCCCTGACAGCGCGCACATTGGGCGCGCCGCCCTTAAGGCTGGCGCCCTGGGCGCCATTGGCGAAGTTCTGGCCCCATGCGAAGACGTTAGAGTATTCGGAGGAACTCCAATAGTAGAAACCAGTAAAATTGAATAATTTTGGCGATTTTGGGAGTGCTAAAAGTGGATACCAATAAGAGCTTAATCTAAAATAACTTATATGCTCCAACAAATGAAGAACTTTATCTTCATTGTTAATTTTAAGTCCTCTAAGTTTTAGAGTGTTTAGTTGGGTGGGTATGTCTGTGGATGGTTGTCTAAAGACGGTTTTAGCCATGTATAAAAAAAGAAGCACACCCAAAGAGCGCTGATCTGACGAGAAGCGGGGTATGCACGTTGGTACAAAGATAATATATAATGTTATACATTGTCAAGAATTAATTAAAATAATTCTCATATTTCTCTTAATCGGGAATTTTAAAAAGGTAATATAACTGTTAATAATTTTTTTAGTGCACTACCTCACCAGTTCACCAGTTCACCAGTTCACCAGTTCACCACCTCACCAGTTCACCACGTCACCACGTCACCAGTTCACCACATTTTTTGCGTCACGATTTAAAAAGCCCGGATAGCCCGCACATAATGTACGTCCGTCTTAAATTCGGAAGTCTGGATGCCACTGCCCATGTCCTGGACCCACGCAAACATTAAATTACTCTCAGTTGAACTCCAATACTCGCCTGAAGAAAAACCGCCAACGACATTTCTTTGTAAGTACAATAAATTTAATTCGTTTCTGAAGGTAAATACCAATCGGCATATTTAACGCCATCTAAAATTACTGAATATTCATTGCACACGGTGGCTGCAAATCCATTCCCGTCAATTGGTCCCTGATTGGCGATGATTATTGCGGTGTTTTTTAATCCGGCATCAATACCATCTGCCCTGGCACGTGTATTGGTATTAGAACCACCATACCATCTGATTGCCGTGTATTGATCGGCTGGTTGGTGCAATTAATCCGTGCTGTCCGTCATCATATACATAAAACACAATACCACCACCGTAACTTTCGCCAATGGTGTGCAACAGATTAGTTCCATCGCTGTACTTGATACCTCCTGTTTGAATAATACCCGAAACAGTTACGTTCCCGCTAAAATACCCCGCTAATCCGCTGTTGGCATAACCATATATTGCAATACCTGTTGAGGTATTGCTAACCCCGTAAACTCCGTAATCATGATCCGCAGCAGAACTGTTTCCAATTATGGAAGCCGCATAGGGTGTCGTATTATTACCAGTAACCCCGTTCGTAAAGTGACCAGTACCTGAAACATCCAGTTTGTAAGTGGGATTTGTTGTTCCGATGCCAACATTGCCAAGATTATAATATATATTTGAGCCGCTGGTTATCCATTGGCTGCTTATCATCAACCAATTGAGGCGATGAAGGTATTCCTGTATTGGAATAAAATGCATTATTATCCGTACAAAAGATCAGCAGGCCTTTGGCAGGATTGCTGATGGCATCACGCTGTGTTCCGGCCATGCGGGGAACCAGCACCCCTTTCGTTGTTGATTTCACATCCAGCATAGCTGAATTATCGGGCAATGAGTTATCCGAATTGATGGCTACCTGGGCAAACATGGCGCTGCTAAAAAGCAAAAGCATAACAATAAAAAAGGAAACTTTTTCCATAGTTCAGTTTTTTGTTGGTTAATAATAAAAGATTAATTTTATGGTAAAGTTATAACTTTTTTCAAAACTCACAACGTCACCACCTCACCAGTTCACCAGTTCCCAAGATCCTACGCTTATGAAAAAAAATCTGGTCGCCCTCCTGGTTCTCATCTCCTTCAACAGTTTTGCGCAGAACAATAAAGCCGACAGCCTGAAGCGACTATTACGCGAAGAAATTGCAGATACAACCCTTATCCTGGTTCAACAAGGTCTGAATCTGTCCCGGCAGAAAGGATTTGTAAAAGGAGAGATCCGCTGTCTGTTTGCCCTGGCTTTGATATTTTCTCTAACAGCCAACTATCCTGTGTCTTTGGAATATTATTTGAAAGTCTTGAAGAATTATGAAAGTCGCCATTACCAGTTTGGGCTAATGAGGGTTTATGAAAACATCGGAATGGTATACTTTGAAATGGTTGATCACCAAATGGCGATCAGTTGCTATAAAAAAAGCAAAACACTTGCTGAATCTTTGCATGTCCCAAAAACGATGAACTATCTTTTGATAGGATTGGGTGACGTATATGAAGTACTAAACCAATTGGATTCCGCCCGTATTTATACAAACCAGGCCTATGAATTGGCGGTACGGTTGAATAATACGGGTTTGAAAGGTGTTGCTTTGAATAACCTGGGCAACATCCATTCCAAGATGCAGCAAGGTGAAATAGCATTGGGTTATTACCGTCAGGCTCTTTCATTGGAAAAGGAGTCCAGGGATTTTAACGGCATATGCGAAACCACATTGGGAATGGCAGCGCTTATTATTACCAGGGAATTACCATTGCCGCCAAAGATTCCCTATTCAGCCAGGAGAAGGTAAGGGAGGTGCAAAATCTCAGTTTTACGGAGAAAATCCGTCAGCAGGAAATTGAAGAAGCCGGCAGGCTGGCCAGAGAGGAACGGAAATCGAATATCCAGTCGCTTGGAATCGTAACATTCATCTCGTTCTTTTTCGGCCTCTTGTTCGTCTTCAGTAAACGACATGTAAATCCTTAAGATTATCAAATTCCTTGGGTTGCTCGGGCTGCTGCTGTTGTTCGAATTTATCTCCCTGTTCCTGCATCCCTATATTGCATCTTTCACCCACCATACCCCTGTTTACATGTTGCTGATCCTGGTAGCGATCGCATCGATGCTGGTGCCGATGCATCATAAATTGCAGCGATGGGTAAAGGAAAAGCTGGCGCGAAAAAGTGAAGGGTGAAGAGTGAAGAGTGAGGTGGTGAGTTATTTTCTTTGTAATTTTATCACTTTAACCTCTAAATAATCAATGACTGAAAAGAATCTGTTTACCATTTTGCCATTTTACGATATTGCCATTTTAAAAACTCACCAGTTCACCAGTTCACCAGCTCACCAAATAATTTGAAAGACTCTCTGTACAGCGGACCCAACCTTGCCATAAAAAATGATGGCATACGAATAAAGAAGAGAAATATAACCCTTAATTATTCGGATATTTCCTCAGTAACCATCAGGAAAGCCAGGCTAACGCGAGGATGGCTGGGCCTGATCCTGCTGGGCATTGTTTTGAATATCGCTATTCTTTACCTGCTGTACATGTTCCTCAATCAGTTTTATTTTCTATCGGATATTCGTGTAGCTCATTATCCAAGAAGAAGTTCCGGTATAATAATCGGGATCCTCATTATCCTGCCGATAATAATTACCCTGAGTATAACGAAATACTTCAGGAAACAGTCTATGCTCATTATCAAATGGGATCATGACGAATTCAGAATAAAGCTCAGCGAACTGAATATTCAGGAAGGCGAGTTGAAGAGGTACCTTGAAGGAAAAGGGGTGAAAATCGTGACGCGTGACGCGTAATGATTTTCGCCACCTCACTACCTCACCAGTTCACCACATTTTTCATGATATTATGATTGTAATCGGTAAAGAACCGTTATATTTGCGATTATAATCGATAAAATCATGATAAAGAGAGTAATCAGTCAACGCATAAACGACAACCTGAATAAAGGAAAAGCTATCTTACTTTTTGGCCCAAGGCAAACAGGAAAGACGACCCTTCTGCACCAAATTCTTGATAATAAGAAGGAGGTTTTGTGGCTTAATGGTGATGAAGCCGATGTTAAACAGTTATTCGAGAATGCTTCTTCCACAAGGTTGAAAACGGTTTTCGGAGGAAATAAGATCATTGTTATTGATGAAGCCCAGCGAATTGTAAATATAGGACTAGCACTGAAACTTATTACCGATCAGCTTAAAGACATTCAACTGATCGCCACGGGATCTTCATCGTTAGATCTGGCAAACAGGACCCAGGAGCCCCTCACCGGAAGAAAATGGGAATATTTTCTCTATCCTGTTTCGTTTGGCGAGATGGTTTCCCATCATGGCTTGCTTGAGGAAAAACGGATGATACCCCACAGGCTTGTTTATGGCTGTTATCCTGAAATAATAACCAATCCGGGAAAAGAGAAGGAAATACTTAAGCAATTGACCGACAGTTTTCTTTATAAGGATATCTTAATGATAGAAGGTGTGAAAAAACCGGCAAAGCTTGTCTCGCTGTTACAGTCTTTAGCTTTTCAAACCGGGAACGAAGTATCCTATAATGAGCTTGGGCGCATGACAGGCCTTGATAATCAAACGGTAGAAAGATATATCGACCTGCTTGAAAAAGCTTACGTTATATTCCGTGTGGGAGCCTTAAGCCGGAACCTGCGTAAAGAACTTAAGCATGGCCGGAAAATATATTTTTATGATAACGGGGTGCGCAACGCCCTCATAGCACAATTTGGTCCGATTGAATTAAGACCCGACAGAGGTGCATTATGGGAAAATTATCTGATGTCGGAACGGCGTAAATATACAGATTATAATCAGATGTGGGTAAATTCGTACTTTTGGCGTACTCAGGACCAGCAGGAAATTGACTATGTAGAAGAACAGGATGGAAATTTCAGGGCCTGGGAGTTTAAATGGAATCCGGAGGCACGGGTCCGGTTGTCAAAGACATTCGAAAAGGCATACCCAAATTCAGTTTTTAGTATAATAAACCCTGGTAATGTTGAGGATTTTCTGGCGTGACGCGAAAAAGTGAAGGGTGAAGAGTGAAGAGTGAAGAGTGAGGTGGTGAATAATTTTCGAGGGTTATGGTTAAAAAGCAAAGTAAAAGCAAATCCTTGGTGGTTAAAGATCTTGCAGATCCTCGGGCGGTAAAGAAATTGAAGAGTTCTTTAGGGGTTATCATTGCTGTGTTTGCTTTTATTCTCTATGCCCAAAGTATTGGTTATAATTATACGTTAGACGATCATCCGGCAATTGATGAGAATAAGCTTACGACAAAGGGGATTGCAGGCATTCCTGCTATCCTGGCGACGGATTACTGGTACGGTTATAAACCCGAATTCAGAGGACCGATTTATCGCCCCACATCCTTGATTGTATTTGCCGTGGTTTGGCAATTCTTCCCAAATAACCCGCATATCTATCATTTTATTAATGTTTTAACTTATACATTGACATGCCTGGTTTTGTTTCTCGTCCTTTGTAAGTTATTTAAAAAATACAACCTTATCTTCCCGTTTGTTTGTGCCCTCCTTTATACAGCCCATCCGATCCATACGGAGGTGGTCAATAATATAAAAAGCCTGGATGAGATTCTCTGTTTTCTCTTCGGAATAACATCCATCGGCTTCATTTTAAAGTACCTTAACGGCAAATCAATTCCGGCCTTAATAGTTGGAAGCGCCAGTTTTTATCTTGCCCTGATATCGAAAGAAACCGGGATAACTTTCGTAGTTATTATTCCATTGATCATTTATTTTTTCACGGATGCTTCATGGAAGAAAAATCTTTCAGTTTCTGCTGTATTGCTGACTCTTACCGGGATATACCTGGTATCAAGGATGATCATTCTTAAGGACATTCACCAGGGCACCGACATCACAGCCTCGGTATTGAATAACACCTTAAATGCGGCTCCTGATTTCATCAGCAGGCTGGCGACAATCTTTTATATCCTGTTAAGATATGTTGTGTTATTGATCTTTCCGCATCCCCTGACCTGTGATTACAATTTTGCACAAATTAAAATCCAGACCTTAAGTGATCCTGCTGCAGTGCCTGGGATAATTTTATATGCAGGAATGGGTATTTATTCACTGATCAGTTTCAGGAAAAAAAGCATCGTTGCATTTGCGATCTTATTCTATATGATCACGATAGCCCCTGTTTCAAATATCTTTTTTCTGAATGGCTCTACCATGGCTGAACGGTTTCTGTTCATTCCATCCCTTGGATTTTGCATTCTCCTTGCTTACCTGCTCATCAAATTAACCAAAACCGAAAAGATAAAGAGCAGGTTCAGGAACCTGGCACAATTTATCTCGTTTAACTCAACCCTTTTCCTTCTTGTATTATTTTGAAAAAGATATAGCGACACACAAGGACGACATTGATCTTAACTATAACCTGGGAATAACTTTGAATAAATTAGAGCGATATGATGAAGCCATCGAAGTCCTGAATCATACCATTTCATTGGACCCGAAGCACGAAAATGCCTATTATTACCTTGCTGCCTCATATACCAATAAAAGCGATTTTGACAAAGGGTTCTATTATTTCTCAAAGGTCATAGAATTAAATCCAAACAGAGCCGAGGCCTATTACTATTCCGGGTTAATAATGAAAGTAAAAGGAGACACACTCAGGGCAAGAGAGTTTCTGAACAAAGCAGTGGGGTTGGGGTATGATCGAAGATAGCTGGTGAAAATCGTGACGCGTGATGCGTGACGCGTGACGCGAAAAAGTGAAGAGTGATATTGTTTTATTAAAAATGAATTTTAGCCTTCTTGAATTTTGGAATTGCCGTCAGTGGATTTATGAGGATCAAATTTATCAACGTCCTCGACTTTCATTCCAAGGTCGGCTATTATTTTATCTCTTATATTTATGGCAGCGACCAATAATACAGTATCAACATCTGTTCCAGTGATAAATGCAGCATTTTCGAGCTTATTTTTACACAACGGGTCGTTTTTATAATTCGTAACTATCGCAATTAATCCCTCCTGAACTTGATATGGATTTTCAAATTTCTTCTCTTTAACCTCGTCGAGTATCTTTTGATAATAATCGGTAGTAAACTCTTCAATCTTGGAATTTTTTAAAATTTCCTCACCCCTTTTAGTTAACATAACGGGTGAACCAGCGTGCACAACCCTTGACGACCACAAAATATCTACTCTTTCTCTGACAACAGGAATCAACTTAACATCCGGTTTCATTTCATCCACTGCATTTTTAACATGCCCCATTCGCTCAAATAATGCACCACTCTTAAATACCAAAGCAATTAATGGGAGAGCAATAGTAATAAAAAGAGTTGCTGCTCCGATCCATTCACCGGTGTCAAGTGAGAGAAGTATCATAACTTAGATTTTTTATTAAACTTGTTTCCTTATCCCGATAGAACTACAATATACAAAATTCTTTAACAAAAATCAAGTACAAATATAAAGTTTCTTCGAAATTTCAAGAATTGTTGATAAATTTTTAATATTGCTTCGCGCACAGCGCTAAATTACTTCTTTTTCATAAACAACAAAAAAGAAAAAATATTGCCCTAATTGGTTTATACTTACCAGGTAAAATTACAACAGAAATAGAGGCTCCGCAATTGGGTAAATACGTAAAGTTAAATAGAGGAAACCCGCTATTAAATTATGTGGAATTAAAATTAAGGAATTGTATATTAGGAACTTAAATGTCACTTTTGCACTCCATTTTACACGCCACAAAAAATGTAAAAAAGACGGATTTTGATTGTCGACTATGGGATGTTGCCCCCCTCATCCATTGCCTTTTGTATTTCAGGGGGTACACTTATGGTTGCTTTTAGTAATTTATTAAACCCTTTAATTGGCGGAATCTTCTTTTTAGGAGGAATTCTAAGTGTTTACTATAACGTACAGGTTAAGACTTGTTTATCACATATAAAAAGGGTAAAAGATAAAAACTCACCAGTTCACCACCTCACCAATTCACCAGTTCGTTAAAAAGCCCGGATAGCCCGCACATAGTATGAATCGCTCTTATTGCCGCCATTGATCTCGTTGCCATTGAAGAAGTTCTCGATCCACGGGCTGAGAGCATTGAACTCAGTGGAACTCCAATAGTAGTCATTAGCAAAACCACCAACGACGTTTTTTTGTAAGTACAATAAATTTAACTCGTATTTTGAAGGTAGATACCAGTCGCCAAATGTAACACCACCAAAATTTACTGAATATTCATTGCACAGGGTGGCTGCAAATGGATTCCCGTCAACCGGGCCCTGATTGGCGATAATTATTGAGGTGTTCTTTAATCCGGCATTAATACCATCTGCTCTGGCACGTGTAATTGTATTAGTACCACTATACCATCTGATTCCTTGCTTTGGTCGGCAGTGGATGCAATTAAACCGTGCTGTCCGTTATCATAAACATAAAACACGATACCTCCGCCATAACTTTCGCCAATGTAGTGTGTATTGCTAACCCAGGAGGAACCATTATATGTTTCATTGCAGTTTTTGAAGGCATCGTAGATTGTCAGACCGGCTGCCGGTGAAGTAATCGCATCGCGTTGTGCCGGGGTCATTCTTGGAGGCAAAAACCCTTTACTCGTGGATTTCACATCGAGCATTGCCGAAGGATCGGGTGCACTGTTGTCGGAATTGATGGCCACCTGGGCAAACATTGAGTTGCTAAAAAGCAAAAGGATTGCAATAAAAAAGGAAAGTTTTATCATAGTTAAATTTTTCTGTTAGTTAATAACATGAAATGAATACTTATGGTAAAGTTATAACTTTTTTAATAATGGCGAACTGGTGAACTGATGAGGTGGTGAACTAAAAATATTATAAACAGTCGTATTACCTTTCTTAAATTTCCCGATTAAGAGAAATTTTCCTTGTGAGTTTTATGCAAGACTTAGTGCTCATTATGGGTGTTATTTTACCATCTAAATAATCAATAACTAAAAAGAAACTTTTTATCATTTTGCCATTTTAAAAATTCAGTAAAAATGGGGGAGGGACTGAAAAGACCGAGAATATCGAAAATATTACCACCCGGAACGGGAATCGTAAAAGATGAATTGGAATATGTGGCGAATAAAACATCAGATTTATCGCGAAGAATTAGAAATGTCTCTACCCGAATAATATTTGAAATTCATTATGAAAAACGGTTCTTTATAATTTCGAGTGGGTAACATTATATGGATTGATTTTGGGAATCTTCCTGGGATAACATATATTTTACTTGACTTTTGATTTATTTACGTAAATTTAGACACTGACTTTTACAAAGAACCAAGTATTTACATTTTAATTAAATTGAAATGAAAAACAAAAACAGAATTTGGATTTATCCCTTGTTTATCATGTGTGCTTTGTTAATTGCCATAAGCAGTTGCAAAAAAAGCAGTACCACAACTGCCGCCACCAACACCATAACCGATGTGGATGGCAATATATATCACTTTGTTGTTATAGGAACCCAAACATGGATGGTTGAGAACCTTAAAACGACCAAATACAATGATGGTACAGCAATACCTTTGGTGACGCAAGATTCAGCATGGAGAAAATTAATCACACCCGGATATTGTTGGTACAATAACGATGCTGCTACATATAAAAATATCTATGGCGCTTTATATAACTGGTTTACTGTAAACACCAGCAAACTTGCCCCTTCAGGTTGGCACGTACCCACCGATGCCGAATGGACAATACTTACAATTTATCTGGGAGGCGATACTGTTGCCGGAGGTAAAATGAAAACTACAGGTACGATAGAGGCGGGCGCAGGTCTGTGGTATTCCCCCAATACCGGGGCAACCAACAAAAGTGGATTTTCAGCACTTCCTGCAGGCTACCGTCACGGCAGTGGGGCGTTTTACGAGAGTGGCTACTTCACCTCCTGGTGGAGTTCGTCTGTGGACAGTACAGGCGATGCCTGGGACCGGCGCCTGTACAACACTGACAGCGATGTGGTCAGAATCGGAGATGGAATGTTTATCGGGGTTTCTGTGCGTTGCGTGAGGAATTAGATAAAAAACATTACGCAATAAGGAATCAGTTTGGAGAAAATGATGGCAGGAAGAGAGAAGGGATTGATCTGGAATCCGTTGCTTCGTTAGTTGAATCCTCGTTGAAACATCTGATTTTTTATAGTTTAAAAGTCAAAAACTTTCTTGTCGTTACAAGGGATGATGCACCACGTGGAGAGAGATTTCAGGTTGGCTTGCAAAAATACTGTGTAGATGAAATGATGTTAAATGTTGTAATTGAGACGCATTTATTAAACCTTGATAAATATGAGGTTACAATAAAAACAGCAATGAAAATTAATGATTTTTTTAAAAGAACGGGAGAATACATTATTGAAATGGTAAACGAAGATAGTTCTATTCTAAAACAAGTAGACCAAACAGGGATACGTGAAGTTTTTCGATATAACTGAATAAAATAAAAAAAGCCCCACTTGGGGCTCTTTTAAGACCCTGCGGATAAAACTCCTGCCAAGGTATTCTATGGCGCTCCGGATTTTTCTCCTGTCTTAAATTTCAGGACAAAGATAGTACTTTGTAATATACTTTGTCAAGTATTATTAAAATAATTCCCATTTGTCCTTAATCGGGAATTTTTAAAAAGGTGATACAACTTTTAATATTTTTTTTTAATCCACCATGTCACCAGTTCACCAATATTTTTCCGGAGAGTAAATGATGAAGATCCCGGTAAAGAAACAAGTATCTCATTTTTAATAAAACTGGGTCTCATGCTGTCCGTATTTATAGAAATTCAGACACCAGAGGTACTTCTTTTTCAGTAATCAGTCAATATATTTTATCAATTTGGAGTCACAAAATAGGTGGTGAACTGGAGAACTGGTGAGTTTTTTTCATTATGAATTACCCTGGCCTTTAGGCAATGCTTGACGTGAAATCAACGAGTAAAGGGTTCTTGCCTCCAAGAATGACCACAACGCAGCGTGATGCGATTACTTCACCGTCAGCCGGTCTTACAATATATAATAGTACAAACAGCGGCCTTGAAACATACAATGGCTCGGCATGGGTAGGTAATGTCCCTAGCCATTAATACTGATAGTATCACTAAAGTACAAGGACTGGGAACCTATGCAGCTCAGATTTGCGCTCAATACTTAGGGGGCGGCTTTGGCGACTGGTACCTGCCTTCAGAATACGAGCTGAATTTATTGTACTTGCAAAAATATGTCGTAGGCGGTCTTTCTACTAACGCCTATTGGAGTTCCTCTGAGTACGATGCTACCTACGCGTGGTGTGTGTCCTTCAGCGATGGCATCCATTATTACTACAATAAGAACTTCAACTTTATCCTTGTGCGGGCTATCCGGGCTTTTTAATAATTTCTCCATTTCACCACGTCACCAGTTCACTAGTTCACCACATTGTTTCGCGTCACGCGTTATGATTTTGTAGGACAAACACCTACAAGAAAATCATCCTTTGTCCTACAAGAAGTTCATCGTTTGTCCTACAACACACGTTCCAGGATTGTTGGAATTTTGCATCATCAAACAAAACAGAAAAAATTTAACAATAAATAAAACTCAACCCATTATGAAAAACATGAAAAAAATCTTTACACTGATTGCAATCTTCACAGTATTTGCAATATCAACTTTTGCACAGAGCAACGGAATAAGTGCCACGGCAACATCATCAGCAACGATTATCACCCCGATCAGCATGTCGAGTGATGTACCTTTAGCTTTTGGCAATGTGGCAGTAAACGCAACTGCAGGTACAGTTGTAATGACCCCTGCTTCTCCGACCGTTCGTACTTCTACAGGTGGTGTTACACTTCCGCAAACAACCGGAACATACACAGCAGCTCATTTTATAGTCGGTGGACAAGGCAACTCGGCTTTTACAATCGGCCTTCCTACAGACATTACGATCACCAGTTCTTCGAACACGATGCACGTCACTACATTCCTTTCAAGTCTTACAAGTAATTCCGGAACACTTAACTCTTCAGGAGTAAGTTCATTCTATGTTGGAGCTACTCTTAATGTAAATGCAACCCAGGCCTCAGGTCTGTACTCAGGAACTTTTAATGTTACTGTTAATTATAACTAAATAATAAATTCATTAACGGTAAAGGGTTGCCCGCAGCGACCCTTTCTTGTATAAGAGAAACCCGCGGATTTAAATTGATAATGAAATCAAACGAATGATTAAGATACTCATTGCCGACGATCATAAGCTTATCAGGGCAGGCCTTAAATTGACGCTTTCGGAATACCCCGATATGGAAATAACCTGTGAAGCAGCAGATGGGTTAGAGGCGCTGGATCTTGTCAAAAAGAATGAACTCGACGCGGTGATCCTCGATATTTCGATGCCGGGAATGAATGGACTCGATGTTTCCACTGAACTCAGGAAGTCGTACCCTTTATTACCTGTTCTTATCCTGAGTGCCCTTTCAGAAGAAGCATACGCTTCAAGATCATTAAGAGCAGGTGCATCAGGATTCGTGCATAAAGAGAATATTACTGAGGAAATCGAAATGGCCATCAGGAAAGTTGCAAGTGGCGGAATTTATTTAAGTCCTGCCATGAAAGAAAGAACCGAACCCGATTCAGATAGCCAGTCCCGGAGATTCTTATTCGAAAATCTTAGTTTGCTGGAATTCCAGATCATGCTGGCACTTGCATCCGGCAAACCGGCAGAAACGATTGCTGATCAGTTCTTACTTACCCCGGGGTCAATAAATGAAATTAATGATGCAATTCTCAATAAACTTGAGTTAGAAGATAATTCCGGACTTTCCATATATTGCATTCAGGAAGGTTTCATCTGAAAAATAAAGTCACCACCTCACCAGTTCACCACATTTTTTCGTGTCACGCGTCACGCGTTACGCGTCACGATTTTCATTTCCACATGTCCTCCAGAAATTCCGGCGTCATTATCGCCATCATTTCCTTATAATAATAAACATCAGTCTTAAACTCTAATTCTTTAATCCTTCGCTGCCTTCGCTCCAGCTCTTCAATAAAAAGTGCTTCCCTGTACTTCTTAGGATCCTGGTAAAGATAATACTGAGCGTTATACCACAACCGAAAATCCTCAACTTCCTTGTCCAGGGCATTCTCATTATCGGCAAATTCATTTGCCTGTTGTTCGTCATAATCATCTTCTTCAACCATTTTGTTCGTTATTAGAATTATGAATTACCCCACCATGGCCATCACGGGCAACCGCAAGGGTTGCCCCTACATGGGTTGCCCGTGTAATTTTCGCGTCACGCGTCACGAATTTCACCACGTCACCACGTCACCAGTTCACCACGTCACCAGTTCACCACGTCACCACGTCTTTGTAGTATGTAGTAAGTGCATTTTAAATTTTCTGTACAAAATATCCATACATTGGGTGAATTTGACCTTCTTTGCGCTGCATTGTTTTTTGAAAACCAAGTTTTGAGAGTGCTTTACCTACTCTTTCAGGAGTGAGGTGCGACCGGACCGAGTATCTTTCTGAGATCTCCTGGAGGACATCGCTTGCCGTCAAAAAAGCGGTATAGTCATTGGCAGTGCCCGGTGTATATGATTTCTGGATCAGCTCATATTCCTGGGTGAGGTACTGAAACTGCTCATTGCGCTGCTCGTTTTCCTGTATCTCGTAAGAAGTCAGTTCATACTTGTAGCCATTTTGGTATAAATAATAGGCCTGGGCCCATACCTTGTCGATGTCCACTATCGAAGAATACCGGAAATCGATGGACTCAATCTCAAAACAGAGCCAGCGTACCGATCCTGTTTCATCGTTAAGGAAGACATAATTGTTCGTCGATCCGAAGAAACTGGCGCGCCGTGCATCTGAAGTGGCCCGGGTTGCAAATGGCCTGCGAATTTTCACCCTGTCTTTGCTTAACAGGCTCTTCAGGTAATTGATCTCTTTCTTGTCAAAAATAGCCAGCTCGTCGAGGTTGATCAGGAAATTCTCAGAAAGGCACATCATCGCGTCCTTGTCCGTCGAGATGTTTTCATACAGGTACCGGTTCAATGACGGGGGACAAAGGAACCTTATGAAGGTCGATTTGCCTGTATTCTGCGTATGTCCCACAATGATAAAGGCCTGCTTATTGTAATAGAACTCATTGACCGCGCAAGCCACACAGCGTACAAGCATCTTCTCCAGGTGATGATTGAAGGATACCTGGTCTTTAGCTTTCACATAATTCGCCAGACGGCCGATATGATCTGTTTCTCCATCCCAGGACGGAAGTGACTCAAAGTAGGAAACGAAAGGATCGAATTCAGGAATGAAATCCGACTGCAACAATGACTTCAGCAGCGCAAGTGAAAACTTCTTATCTGAGATCTGCAAAAAGCGGTAAAGCGTATTTTCATTGATATCCCTGAATTCAGTCACCGGTTTCTCACAATATTCAATAACATGCGCGACGATATTATTCCTGAAGCCGAAGGAGTTGGACAGGAATTGTTCTATTTCCAGCCATTTTGGTAAACGAATCTTAGCCTGTTCCCCGGAAGGTCGTGACGCGTGACGCGTGACGCGTGACGCGGAATTCGTTTCTTCTTCATGGGAAATATCAACTCCATGCTCCCGTGCAATGAAAAAGAAAGTTTTTGCAGTGACTCCGGAACCGGTAGAGGAGAGGCATTCATCAAATTGAGTATTGCATTTCTTAATATTATACTCAGGATAGAAACGACTTATCCGGTGGAAATAGGGTCTTCCTTCCTCACCGATGGCATCAACAAGAGAGAACCCGAGTTTCAGCCAGTCATCGTATTTTGCAGTGATATCAAGGGCCTGGGACTCTATCTGCCTTACTGCCTTTTCTATTTCATCCTCCATCGCAATTATCTGCGGTTTAAATACGGCAGAAGTGTGATTCAGATAAAGTGCCTCATCCCAGGACACAAAACACAGCCGTGTGATGTCTTTCCCGGAAGGATCGATCTGTAAGCCAAGTTGTTGTTCATAATAATCTTTCACCTGTCCGAAGACCTGTTTATGAAAAACCGGCCTGCCAATGACCTTGACCAGGATCTTAAGGCCACTGCCACTGGGACTGACAAAACAGGAATAAGTGTAAGGGATCTCAACTGTTTTAGCTTTCGCCTTTGTGAGTTGATCGGGGGAGAGCTTGTCGATATCGAGGACAAGGCAGCCGGAGTACTCCCTGAGATGTTCGGGTTTCCGGCCACCTTCGAATAATCCTGAGGGTGTAAAAGCCGGTAATGACTTTTTCTTCTCATTATATTCGACATTCTTGTCCTCGCTGATCAGTTCGCGCAGGGGAAGTACCATGGCAATATACTTCCCCGATTGGATATTCTGCAATATCTCGGACAGATCAATGGTTGAGACAACCTGGTTGAAATTTTTGAATACCGATACTTTCATTTTCTTCCGCTCCTGGTTGCCTGTTTTACCGGATGATTTTGTACCCTCGAATAATTTTTCCTGAGAAAAGCCTCAATATCATCAAGGCGGTAATAAACTTTACCCCCTATGCGGCTTGATGGCAACCAGCCCTTGAGACGGTAATTCTGAAGCGTGCGTTTTGTGATCTTTAACAGGTCGCTGGCATCCTGTAGATCCAGCCATACATGCTTGCTATTGTTTTCCGAATCCTTATCAAGTTTAAGGTTTAACTCGTCAATCTTAGTGAGTATTTTTTGAATATCATCATTCAGAATGCAGTTTAGTTTCATGGTTTAGCGGGTTTAGAGTTTATGCCCGCAAAGATATAATGCTGAAAAAGGGAAAAACAGTGACTGATGATCAGTCACCCCCGGGGTATCATCAGTCACCCCACCCACCCAATGTAGGGGCAACCCTTGCGGTTGCCCGTGTTTGCGGTTGCCCCTACATTGGTGTCTCGGTTATTATTTGTATTTGTTGCTAATTCGTAATTCGTAATTCGTAATTAATTTGTGATTATCACCATCAATCAAACCCTACCTTGACAACCGTTCGATCTCATCGTCAATTATTTTTATGATTTTTTGAAATATAGTCTTCAAGGCAAGGAGTGAGGCAGCTTCATAAGTGAAAAATTTGTTGTGCATGGATGTTGGTTGAATGTTATCACAGTTTTTGGATTGGATGTTTTCAGTGATCCATTCAAGAAGTTCAGGAGAATGCCGGAATGGGATAACAATGACGGAAGTTCTTGCTAATAACCTGAAAAAACACCCGACCTCGGAGACATTGAAATTCAGCCTGATTTTGAAATTGCTGGTTTTTGAAGCATCATCTGCAGGTGACGGTGGATTATCCAGTTCGCTTTTCAGTAAGAGATTAGACATCAGATTGAGCTGGCTGAGTACAGATGAGATCACCTCAAGCCAGACTTCGGTAAATTTTTCGATTTTAAGGTTGATCGACTGGCTGCATTTATGGGAATAATCTTCTTTGAAACCTTCCGTACGGAAATTTTTAAAGCATTTGTACTGATAATGGCGCACATATTCGCTATATCCATCATTGACGACCATCGTGTTGTCACCGATATTATCTCTGAATTCTGTCACTTTAAATCGTATATGTTCCAGTTGAGGCTGCCAGTAAGAGTTGTAAGTACACTCAAGGGACTGGAGGACCCCGAAAAGAGATTCTTCTATCATTGCGGTTAATTTTTTCCTGAACTCATCCGGTGTCATGCAGCCGTTGACAGAACAGCTGCCCATATCATTTTCATGATTTATCCCGGGGTCTCTTGCCGGTGGCTGATACCGGATTATAATGTTCCTGCTCTGTTCGATCATTGGAGCGAATAACTTTTCGAATAAAGTTAATGAAGGCTCCTGCTTTTTGTGCTTACGGTTAAAGTTCATAAGTTCCTTGAATTATATGAGAAAATACAGCATTTGAGAGGCTTGCGGGAATATTCAATAGAAACAGAACGGTTGCACAAGCCAACAACCGAAGCTGCAAAGCGACAGGAAATCTACTTTCAAGCTTTATGATTCCAAATCAGGGTTTTGATCTGGCGGAGGCTCATGAATGATGGACCAGGGGGAATGCTGAAAACAGGAAGGACTTCAGACTGTGGAGAAAAGTAACAGACTATGGATTTAAAAAAAGAATTGTAACAAACAAAAACACCCGGATAAATGTTAATAATGGCTTAGATGTTAAAGGCAGGAAGGTGCTGACAGATTTTTTAGTGAGGCGTTTAAACAAAGTAGCTGATATCATCATAGATCATTTTTAGTTAATAATCGGCTAAATTAATCATTCCGGATAATGTACAATCGATCAGAATTGAAAAGTTAATAGATTGTTCATAAGTATATTTTTTGGATTTAACTATGGAAATGCGCCCCCTGACAATATTACCGACGGTTAAATTCGTTCGGTAACCAATGTAGGGGCAACCCTTGCGGTTGCCCGGGTTTGCGGTTGCCCCCATGTTGGTCGGCATAGAATGATCAATCAATTTTTATATCACACCCATAAAAATAAAAAATATAGCTTTGCGGATTATCAGCTGTAACACGCAGATGAAATGTATTTCCCACATCATTCTTTACGTCCCATGAAACAAACTGCGTTTTCGTAGTATCAGGATTATGTGGGAGTGTTTTAGTTCCCAGGATGACACCTTGATCATCCGTTAATGTAAAGGTGCTGTCTACTGCAGGTACTACAAATGAAAATTCAAGGTGAATGCTTTTAGCAGTGCCTGGAACCTTTATTTCTATATAACGATCCGTAGGTGTTTGTTTCAGTTTCCCCTTATTTATCGTCGAATAAGGCATGTATATACTACCTGTGTTTTTATCTCCCCCATTAGAAAGGAAAATATTACAACAGTTATATAGATTTATGGAGTAATCGCCATCGTTAAGTCCATTGTGCGGTGTAAGTGAAATTGGTACGCTCATAATTTTTAATGTTTAATTGTTGTTAAATAATGATTTGAAGATTAATAATAATATTAAGTCATAAAGACATTTAACCCTTACGAGGCAACCCTTGCGGTTGCCCGTGATAGCGGTTGCCCTGGTATAAGTCTTTTTATAATGATAACATTTTTATTTCTGGGAGCCATTAGTATATTCCCAAAGATCATTTAAAGGGGTACCATAGTTTTGCCCGGTTCCAATGTATCCTTTGGGGCCTATACCAAAACCGACAGCAACATCTCGTGCAGGTCCTTTAAGGTCAGCTTTGTTGAACCATTTATTGGTAGAAGGATCATATTCCCAAAAGTCTTGTTTAAGGGTTCCGTCCCAACCAGTTCCAATGTACCCTTTGGCGCCTATATTAAAACCAACAGCATAAAATCTCGCTGTACCGCCAAAATCAGCTTTTCTGAACCATTTATCGGAAGAAGGATCATATTCCCAAAAGTCTTTATCCATGTTCTTTAATGTATCTGGCCCCTGACCCAGTCCCGTACCAATATATCCTTTGTTGCCGATACTAAAACCGACAGCCCAACTTCTTGCTTTTCCTGGGAAATTGGCTTTTTTGTACCATTTATTGGAAGAAGGATCATATTCCCAGAAATCATTATAAGAGTGATTTAAACTATCTTGCCCTGTACCTATATACCCTTTATTGCCGATACTAAAGCCTACAGCAGAATATCGTGCAATCCCTGCAAAGTCAGCTTTCCTTTTCCATGAATTACTGGCAGGATCAAATTCCCAAAAGTCCTTAAAATAGCGAGAACCTTCGTAAAACCCGGTTCCGATATAACCTTTGTCACTGATGCTAAAACCAACAACATTATCTCGTTTACCCCCTGCAAAGTCAGCTTTTTGTGTCCATACATTGGTGGCAGGATCATATTCCCAAAAGTCTTTGTAATATTCATTATTGTTGTCTAATCCAAGTCCTATAAACCCTTTATTCCCGATACTAAACCCAACGGCATAGCCTCTCGCTCCGGGGATACCGGCTTTCTGTATCCACGGATTGGGAGCCTGGGCGGAAGTGTTAGTTGTGAACTGCAACATTGCAGTTATGATTCCTAAAAAGATATAGATCGATTTCATAATTTTTACATTTAAATTTTTTAAATATTTAATACACGAAAATACTGTCCCATCTTTCCGAATAAAAAATATTCCGGCACTTCATTCCTACGCAGGGCTATACTGAAAAAATACGCACAGATGCAATTGCCTGATAATGCATATACTAAAAAAGCATTTCAGCAAAAATTACAGACACAGGGATGGCTATATAAACAGCCGAAACGAAAAGTTGCGTGGAATTGCAGTAGGTTACTCCTGCATTTTTCTAGATAGTATCCAGGTATTTGGACAAACTATCGTTTTCTCCGAGACCCAATCTCTTCTTCAGCCTGTAGCGGGCTGATTCAACGCTCCTGCTGCTCTTGGTCTGGATCATGGCTATCTCCTTTGTTCCCAGGTTAAGCTTGATAAATGCACACATCCTTTTTTCACTGGGGGTGAGATCGGGATGGCGGCGTAAAAGTTCAGTATAGAAGGATCTGTGTGTCTTCTCAAAGTGAAGCTCAAATTCCCCCCCATGTATCATGTTCTGTTTTAAAGTCAAACTCCATCAATGCATCATGCAGGATCTTTTTCCCGTCTTCATTAATAAAGGGCATTATTTTATTGAATGTATCAGATAACCTGACTTTTGTATCATCTATAGTGGCCATGAAAAGTGCCTTTGAAGCAAGCTCCCTGCTGGTGACTTCAATCCGCTCCTTCAGCAGAATTGCTTCGTTCTCTGCAATTATTTTCTGCTGTACAAGCATTTTCCTTCTCCTTCTCGTATCAACATATAATAAGGTAAGAAACATACTGAGCCCGCCAATAGTAACCACTGTAAAAATGATCACCAACCGCTTTGTACTAACCTCATGTTTCAGCAGCATCAGTTGTCCGTCGTCATTAGAATAATTGCTGTGTCCTTTCTTCGACTGTTCTATCCTGGAATTGGTATCAGAAGACGTTTTACCGTTTATCGAACCTTTTGAATATCCATTAAAAGGCATAACAATAAGGGAAAAGATAAAAATAGATACTATGTATCTGCTCAGAAAGACTGGTTTTAGGTATTTTTTAATAAGACTGGAAATCATATTGTCCACAAAGAGATATCTTTATACGACAACATGAATAATCATATTTCAAAAATTTCAGGCTATCGATTCATTCTTTTATAAATTTCCCCACCCCCACCGTCCTGTCATTGGTCAGCCTTACAAAATAAACTCCGGCAGTCAGGTTGCTGATGTCAATCTGGGTTTTGGGTTCGGTGATCTGCCGGGTGATGAGTTGCTGTCCTTCAATATTTACAATTGTAAAACTGCTTTCTTTTGATAAACCTGATATTTCAATGGTGATTTTATCGGTAGCGGGATTAGGATAAACAGAAATGTTATTTTCTTTAGTATTTATTTCTGCAATCCCATTCATTTGCAATACTGACGTTTTCCAAACACCTTCACCCGAAATCCCTGCAAAAATAGTATCCCCATTTATTGCTAATGACTGGACAAGGGTAGGATAGGGCAAACCTTTATTCCATGCACCCCAACTGCCCCCATTGTTTGTTGACAAATAAACGCCGTGCATGCGGCTTGCCGCAAAAGTTTGGTTTCCCTTTACGGCTAATGAAGAAATTTCTAAATTTACTAAGCCGGTATTCACCGGAGTCCAACTGTTTCCATTGTTTGAAGATAAATATACGCCCCAAAGGTCGGATCCGGCATAAATGTTGCCACCGCTTTTGGCGAAACTCTTAACTCCAATAGTATCTGATAAACCGCAAAAAATCCATTGGTTTCCATTGTCAGAAGTCACCCATATGCCGTTATTAGTCCCGGCAAATAAGGAGTCTCCGCTTATTAGAAATGCATTGACAGGTTCACCTGTTATATAACCACCACCATTTGCATCAGTCCAATTGGCTCCATTATTTGCAGACTTATATACACCATCAGAACTTGCAAACATATAACCGTTGTAAGCAATTAATGCCAATACACCAAGATCAGGTAAGCCAAAATCTGCCTCAGACCAGTTGCTTCCATTATTTGATGATAAAAACACGCCGTCAAGAGTTCCTGCAAAAACATTATTCCCACTTATGGCTAATGACTGTACATAAAGATTAGTCAACCCCGAATTCGCTGCAACCCAACTTCTTCCATTATTGAATGACACATACACGCCATTCCCAATAGTTCCTGCAAAAATGGTATCTCCTTTCGCAGCTAAGACAAAGACCGTGGTTGAATCAAGACTTGTTTGTATCCATTGAGCATTTGTGCTCAAGCTAAGAATGGCGAACACTGCAATAAATAATAATTTTTTCATAATTCCTTCTTGTTTTTCGGTTAATATTAAGTTTTATATTTATTGCCCATAACAGCTGGATAATAACACGGACTCCTTTATTTACCTTTCCCAAATGTACTATTTATTTCAATATACTTATTTTGATTTTGAAGGTACATGCAAAATACGGTGATTAAAGTAGGGGCAACCCTTGCGGTTGCCCGTCCCATGCGGTTGCCCTTACATCAATCGCAGAATGGGAAATCATCCAACCGCCTAACCCACCCATTCCTGAATTTCTGTAATTTTGGATTATTCTTGATGATGACATTAATGAAATCAACCCGCGCCTGGTACACGGTTGCATGAAACTTTGCCTGGTCGGTTTTATTCAGGGAGGAAATTGTTAAAGGACCTACATTGCCAACCGGTGTAATTCCCAGGATCTGTTGTGGGATAATGATGCCCCACCGGCCGGAACCCCAAACCCATTCTACCAGGATTTCGGCGACTGATTGGTTGAGGATCTGATCGGCCTTCCACCGGTTCCAGTAAAAGAATTGAAGGACCATCTCAACATCGGTAGGGGTTAATAGCTTTATGTCGGCTGCAGTTATTAATCCATCACCGGTCTTATCGTAGCCAACCCTCCTCCAGGTGGCCAGGGTAACACCCATGTTCGTGGCGCCCCCCGGATCGGCAGGATCATCGACATAACCCCCTTCCCAGGCAAGCAGCTTTGGAAGGTATAGTTTGATATTAGCCATTTTGATTTACGATTAGACGATTTTAGATTTACGATTGAATTCAACAAGTCAGCAGTCGGCAGTCTTCAGTCGGCAGTCTGCATTGCGATGGAGTTTAGAAAATATCATGGTTTGATTATCCATGATTTGAGTGGGGAGATTCATTTTTTGAACCATGAGTGAAGGAAGACTACCAATACAATTAGTGCTATCAAGGCAATGACGAACCAGGGCAGCATTGATTTGAAACTGGTAAGAAAGGATTCTTTGACTACCTTGATCTTCGAAACCGGTACAACTTTTGAGATATAAATGGTGTCTCTTTCCAGGGCAGCATGAATTACCAAGGTATCATGGACTTTTTTAAGTACCAGGTGGACCTTGTCTTTCTGCAACACAACAGAATCAAATTTTGTCGTGAATACAAATGAAGTGTCCAGTTTCATCCCCGGGATGATGACGGTATCTTTTATATGGATACTGTCGAGAGTGGATAGCTCCGGATGGTGAGCCAGGAGATGCTGAAGCCTGGCCTGGGGACTGCAGGATGCCAGGATCACCAGGAGGATCAGCAATGGAGAAAGCCCGCAAGTCCTAGTATCTGGTGGGGTTGATCTGAAGAACTGTATCGCGTACATAGATAAGGCCTAAGATTGTTGGGAAAAAGGCTCCGAATTCAGCAAGCGTTATACTACGTGTGAATAAAAGAACCACGGCTATGATTAAGAGGATAAGGCCAAGCACTGATGTGCGCCAATTGGTGAAGATTCGTGTTTTCATTTTGTCTGTTTTGATTGGTTTAAAAGAAATGTCTGGATATCGTCAATCTTCTTTATAAGCTCTTTATTACGGGCCTCAAACGTGGCTTTGATATCTGAGAAGTCAGCGGAATTTGATTGTATGTGCCTCAGGTAATCATTTCTGAGTTCAGCCAGCTCGATGTCGAGCTTTGTGATGCAGACTTCGATATGGACATAAAATGTGACGAGGGATAAGGCCAGTGAGAAAAGAAATATGAACAATGGGACTTCTATTCCGAATATTGTTTTCTTTTTCTTGTTCATAGGGAGAAGATTTTGAAAAAACCCGTACCAACACTGGGCTGGTACGGGTTTCTTCGGTTTACATAGAGAACCAATTAAGGTTTAGAGAACTGTGATTGTCCCAACGTACTTGATTACGTGCTTGGGTTTGTTGTTGAGCAGACTCAACCGGTCAAGGCACTCAAAGTAAACTGCAATGTTCAATGCTGACATACCGGGCTGGCTAAGGGTAATTGTTCCGGTATTACGGATTGCAACCTGGTCGAACTGCCAGATTTGGTTGCCGTCAACATAGAATCCGTACGCTTTAACAACATCATCGCCCTCCTCAGTATTCTGAGCTTTGCTGTTGAAAGTACCGGTAATGGTATTTGCAACAGTAGAGGTCAGAACGACGTTATCGACAAACGAACCTTCATGATCGCACAACTTAAACAGGGTGGGATCAATTTGTGTGGTATTGTCAAGAAAACACCCTTTCACGTTGATGCCCACGACATAAGCGTAAGCATTCATACGCTTTAACGAACCGGCATAAGCCGTGTTGATGTAGTTGAGCACCTGGCGGAGTACTTTACCGGCCTTTGTCAGTCGGGCCCTGGCAAGCAACTGAGCAGGTGTTTTAGCGTCTTTGACCGTAAGAGGTTTTGACCTAAGAATATTCTGTCCAAAGCAGGTACTGAACACAGTATTGCCAAGTTTCTTCCTGGCTCTGCCGATTAGTGGATTTTGTAAAATAGCCATTGTTTTTATGTTTTAAGTTTATACTGCATTTATAAGCGGCCTTTGTTTTTTACTGTTAGGGCCTGGTCAGGATTTATTTCCTACCTGACGTGAGGCAAATGTAATCTATTAACTTTCCGATTGTCCTAATTGTCAAGCCCTTAGGATGATTATGACACGTTTTTCCACATTTTTCCGAACTGGCAAAAGGCAAAATGGTAAAATGGTAAAATGGCAAAATGGGTATTGGGTATTAGGTATTGGGTATTGGGTATTGGTATTAGGTTTTGGGCATTAGATAATTGATGATTTCTAACTCACTAGTTCACCACGTCACCACGTCACCACGTCACCACGTCACTAGTTTATAGTACTTTGACCGTTCCAACGTACTTAATAACGTGCTTTGGCTGGTTGTTGAGTAAACTCAACCGATCAAGACATTCAAGGTAAACAGCAATATTCAGCCCGGACATGCCCGCACGGGTGAGGAGTATCGTTCCGTCATTGCGGACTGCCGTCTGATCGAACTGCCAGATCTGGTTACCATCGGGATAAAAGCCGTACGCTTTAACAGGATCAGTACCTTCCTCAACATTTTGAGCATTGCTGTCGAAAGTACCGGTAATGGTGTTTGCAACAGTGGAGGTCAGAACGACATTATCGACAAAAGAACCGTCATTGTCGCATAATTTAAACAAGGCGGGATAATATAATGAGGAACCGTCGACAAAACAATAATTTATATTGATGCTTGTGACATAAGCGAAAGCGTTCATGCGTGGTATCGAGCCATTGTAAGCCACATTTAGGTAAGGGTTAACCTGGCTGAGTAATTTGGAGAGCTTTCCCCAACGAACCCTGTTAAGCGCCTGAGCAGGTGTGTTAGCGTCCTTGAATGAAAGTGGTTTTGTTTTTATAATGTTCTGCTCATACAGGGTTGTGAATACGATATTGCCAATACTTCTTCTGACCCGGCCCATTTCTGGATTTTCTACAATAGCCATTGTTTCATGATTTTAGTTTATTATTTCCTTCATTCCTCACTTGAAGCAAATGTAAACTAATAACATTCCGATTATCCTAAATATCAATCCATTAAGATGATTATTACACGTTTTTCCGCATTTTTCCGACCCCTCTGACTCACCAGTTCACCAGTTCACCAGTTCACCACATTTTTTCGCGTCACGACTTTGTAGGACAAACACCTACAACAAGTTCATCCTTTGTCCTACAAAAAGTTCATCGTTTGTCCTACAACCCACGTCCCGGGATTGTTGGAATTTTGCTCCATCAAACAAAACAGAAAAAATTTAACTAACAATAAACAAACTCCTCCAATGAAAAACATGAAAAAAATCTTCGCACTGATTGCAATCTTCACAGTATTTGCAATGTCAACATTTGCCCAGGGCAACGGAACAAGTGCCACGGCAACATCATCAGCAACAATAATCACTCCGATCAGCATGTCGAGTGATGTGCCATTAGCATTTGGCAATGTTGCAGTAAACGCAACCGCAGGAACAGTCGTAATGACCCCTGCTTCTCCGACCGTTCGCACTTCTACAGGTGGTGTTACACTGCCGCAAACAACCGGAACATACACAGCGGCTCATTTTATAGTCGGTGGCCAGGGTAACTCGGTTTATACAATCGGTCTTCCTACAGACATTACCATCACCAGCTCTTCCAACACGATGCACGTCACCACCTTCAATTCAAGTCTTACAAATAATTCCGGAACACTGAGTTCTGCAGGAGCAGATAATTTTTATGTTGGAGCTACTCTGAACGTAAATGCAACCCAGCCTTCAGGTATATATACAGGAACTTTTAATGTTACTGTTAATTATAACTAAATAATAGATTCCCTCCACAGCAAGGGGTTGCCATAGGCAACCCTTTTTTTTGTAACTCACCAACTCACCACGTCATTAGTTCACCACGTCACTACGTCACTACGTCACCAGTTCACCACATTTTTTCGCGTCACGCGTCACGATTTTCTCCCCTCCCTCTTGGGGGAGGGGCCGGGGGTGGGGTCCTTCGGTCTGATCATTTTTATAAAAAAAAATGAATATATTTGTTTGAAATAATTAATTTTGTTTCTGACTATCCCCATTCATGGAAATAAGAATAAGTGCCTATAAGAGTGTCTTTTATGAAGTTTTGTATACATATATTTTATAACCAAACTCAAACACTTATTGTTATGAAAAAAAGAAGCATTTTTCTGATTATGCTCGTGGCAGCATTAATCCTGTCGCTTACTGCAACTAAAGCCCAACCTCCTGTCACCCCTGTTGACAAGGATACCTGGATACTCAATCTGGGAATTGGTGCCGGAACCCATCCTTTTGGTAATGGTTATGGTTTTGGTCCTGGTGGAAAATTGGCTTTCGAAAAAGGAATGTGGAAAGTAGGTCCGGGTGTTATTACACTGGGAGGTGATTTCGGGTTGTCTTTTTTCTGGCGAAACTGGGATTTTGATACCTTCAAACTGAAAGAGCGCTGGGGTAACCTCTTCCTGGGTGCCCGGTCGGCCTACCACTATGGATTTGAAATTCCGGGCCTGGATGTTTACGGGGGAATTCCGCTGGGAATTGGTTTCAGCAGGTATACCCATTCGGGATATTCCGGTTACCTCTCCTGGAAAGATGTGAACTCCTATACATATAACCCTGTTTTTCCTTATCTCGGGGTGTTTCTGGGAGCCTCATACTTCTTTAACCATACCATAGGGCTTAATATGGAGGTTGGCTATAATGTGACTTTCGCCAATATTGGGTTAGTATTCACCCTTAATTAAAAAACACAAAATTATTTTAAAGGGGCGGTATCTTCTTTAACAAAGATACCACCCCTTTTTTCCCGACCTTCACGTCACTCACCACGTCGCCAGTTCACCAGTTCACCAGTTCGCCACGTCACCACGTCACCACGTCCTCACGTCACCACGTTATTTCGGTCACTAATCATATAAAGTATATTTAGGCTCTTCACCAAACCTCTCCAACAAAGAGTTGACTTCTTTTTTCAGATCAACCAATTTAAGTTCCCGTTCAACCATGATGTTATTAATATATTCAACCTGGTTTGCTTTTTGTTTAAGGATATATTCTGCCCACTTTAGTTCTGAAATATCAACGATAACCCCAAGGATTGCATGTTCTTCACCAATATGGATGGGCTGCAGGTTAACCATGGTGTATAAAACCGTACCATCTTTGTCTGCCATGAGAAATTCAAAAGGCTCAACTTCTTTCCCTGTTGTGGTAAGGAGAAAGTTCTTTCTAAATACCTCTAAATGCTCAGGTGCAGATAGTCTTCCAATGTCGAAATCCGGGGAATAAAGTTCTTCTTTTGTAAAACCTAGTCTTTCTTCACACAGATGATTGACATAATGAATCTTGTTATTAAGTATGATGAGAATCATATTGGGGGAATATTCAGCAAGGGACCGGAAAAGCTGTTCTGAGTTTTGCAATTCTTCTTTCGCCTCGATCAGTGTTTGCTCCGCTTTTTTACGTTCACTAATATCACGGCTTATCCCGACAAACCCTGCAAATTGTTTATTATCGTCGAAGAGGGGACTTATCTTAACTTCAAAACATACTTTCGATCCATCTTTAGAATAGGGCTCAAGAATGAGAGTCTTGTTCACAAATGATTTTCCTGTCTTAATTAATTCTATGGATTCACCTATAAATTGCTTTACGATTACTGCGGATGCAGGGGTCATGATGTCGTCAATTCCATGGTGCATCACCTCTTCTGGGATAAACCCTCTGGATTTTTCTACAGAAGTATTTATGTAAGTTACCTCTCCCTGAAGGTTTATAGTCCAGATGACATCGGCAGAGTTTTCAGCCAAAAGACGATATTTCTTTTCACTCTCACGTAATGCATTTTCAGCCAGGATACGTTTTGTTATATCCGTGTTTGTACCACGATATCCGATTAGTACACCATGTTTAGTCAATATTGGTGAACCATTCGTTTCCAGAATCACAGTATGACCGTCTTTATGTATGTTGTAATTAATAAAATTCTTTATCTTCTCTTTCCGGTTAATTCTTATAAGGGCTTCTTTTTTAAGTTCCTCGCGTAAACCTGGTTCAAAGAAATCATAAAAGTGCATTTTGCCAACCACCTCCTCTGGTTTATATCCAAGAATACTACTAACGATTTCATTGCAATACGTACACATACCTTCCGTGTCAACCTCCCAAATCATATCCTCTGAGTTTTCTGCAATTTGCCGGAATCGATTCTCACTATGATTAAGAGTTTTTTCTGTCAATTTCCGGCTGGTGATATCCCTTGACACGGATAAAATATGCGGCTCATTATTGATATTTACAATGGATGCGGATATTAACACTGTTTTCAACGATCCATCTTTTGTACGGAAAACAGATTCGAAATTTCTTAAACTTTTATATTCCTGCAACGAATCAATCACGTGATCCCTGTCTAACAGATTAGCCCAGATTCCGATATCTAAAACTGAGCGCCCGATAACATCATCCTTTGAATAACCCGTAAGTTCAGTGAATCCTGCGTTTACATCAACATAAGTTCCGTCCATATTACTAATCGAATTAGCATCCGGACTCGTATTGAAAGCTGCTTCATATTTTTCTTTACTTTCATGGATCATTTGCTCTTTTCCGTACCGTTCTGTCATATCCCTTGCAACGGCATAAAATTCCGGCTTATCTTTGCTTATCTTTACCCGCCATTCAAGCCATTTATAAGAATTATCCTTACACCGGAAACGGTTAAAAAAGGAGTTGTATTCCATTTCATCATGCAGATCATCAAATGCCTTTATTGTTCCTTCCACGTCATCCGGATGGATAAACTCAGTCAAAGGATGCTGACATAATTCCGCAATTGTAAAGCGTGTCACTATCTCCCACTCATGATTGAGTTTATGGAAGCACCTGTCAACCGAGAAAACACAAAATAAATCCGGAACCATGTTAAAATACATGTTAATTATAGTTTCTTCAGACTGCAGATCCTGATTGCTAATGTCACACTCTGATTTCGAAACAGAGGCAACTTTTCTCCGGGTTTTCATCTCTTTGATTTTTTAAATTTATTTCCATCATAAAGATAATGAAAAAGAAACCACAAATAGAAAATAATTGTAGGGATCATGAAATTAATAGGGTCGGCCAAAGATACACACAAAACCAACAGCCCGAAGAGGCGTAATATGGATAACCCCCGGTGAAACCGGGGGATCAAGGATGATACAGGATAACTTGTAGCCCCGAAGGGGCGTAATATGAATAACCCCCGGTGCAACCGGGGGATCAAGGATGATACAGGATAACTTGTAGCCCCGAAGGGGCGTAATATGGATAACCCCCGGTGCAACCGGGGGATCAGGGATGATACAGGATAACTTGTAGCCCCGAAGGGGCGTAATATGGATAACCCCCGGTGCAACCGGGGGATCAAGGATGATACAGGATAACTTGTAGCCCCGAAGGGGCGTAATATGGATAACCCCCGGTGCAACCGGGGCCCCCTGATTCTATTCCCTGATTCTAAAGATCAACCTCAACGATAAACCCTCCACTTTGCAATGGGAACACATACTCGAGGAAATTTATTACAGATTCAATGCATTTAATGACACATCTTTTGCCAGGTCCTGAATTTAAGATCATTTCTGTATATTTTACGTAGTAGGGAACAATCCTCCAATCCCTGAACCCCGCAATTCTGCAAAGGGTGTTGAGGGTCTTAAAAGAATAGATTTGCTTATGGTCTGTATGAGATGATTCTCTTTTAAAGAGTGATAATAGAATGTTTGAAATGGAAGTGGCATTCGGAGTGGTACATATCAGTTTCTTTCCGGGAAACTTGACTTTTATTTCTTTGAGAAACCCCGTCGTATCTGTTAAATGCTCAATTAGTTCACCGGCTATAATGACATCGAAAGAATAATCAGATAATTCTTCATAAGGAAAATCAGTGATATCTCCCTTCAGAATTTTAACCCTGTCACTTATAATGATCCCGTTTCCGGGTATTTTTTCCGAATTATCAATCCCTGTGAGGGTAGTATCAACTTTAGAAATTTCCTCAAAAAGCCGGTAACCGGAGTTTTTTTTATTCAGGGCTGTTTCATCATAACACCCCAGGTCCAGGACTGTTTTTCCCTTGCACCTGTTTACAATATACTTAATCCTGTTAGCCGGTCTCTCAACCGGGATCTTTTCCAATGGGGTATAGGTTAGATCATACATGACGCTATAAATTTCAATTTGTCCTGTGCACATTTAAGGCAGAGGAGAACTTATAAATTTGCATAATAAGTCTGGCGACCGGCTTGTTCCAGAGAGATCGGAAAATCTTCTCTTCCTCTTTGTGCCGGTTATCGTTTTCGATCTGTATGGAAGTCTGGGATTCGCCATGAAGCCGGTGAACCATCAGTTTCTTATTGATATAAATAAACTGCCCTTCCTTTTTTGCCAGTCGCAGCCATGCCTCCCAATCAACATTGTACTGGTATTCTTCGGAAAATTCAAAAGGACCGATATTTTTAACATTGAACATCACACTCGGACAAGAAATGGGATTGCCAAAAGATAAGATGCTTCTTTTCAGGAAATTGCTTTTTATGTTGTTTTTAAGAAGGAATATTGATAGCAATGCTTTTTTTACAATAAGGATGGGAGAGATCCTTTTTTGGCGATCGACCACCATTTCCTTATAATCCGTAAAGATCAGCAAATTGTCCCTGTTTTTTTGTGCTTCAGCATATTTAAGGCATGAATTGGTATAACCGGGCAGGTAAACATCATCCTGGTGAGCCAGGGTCAGGTATGTTGTCGAACACATTTTATAGGCAAAATTCCAGTCGCTTGCAATGTTCTTACCATTTTCATTGATGGAAATTTCAAGTTCGTATTTCCGGGCGATATCAGATAAAAAGGAAGAAGGAGTGGAGGTCGTGATCAGGATTTTACTGGCTACGGTCTGCGACTTTAATGAAATTATGCATTCTTCAAGAAAATCAGAATCTTTATAGGCAGGAATGATGAAGGTATGAATTAGGTCAGCCATAATAAAACTTGAACAAAAAGATCATTTCCTGATTAATTCTGCTTTCTTCTGATCAATGATAATTGTTCAGCGATCAATCCCAGGAGAAAAAAGAGCAATCCTGATACAATTCCCAGTAACGTCCCGGTGCTTACTCCGCGTCCCATGATTATAAAAGGAATTCCCCATCCAAGCGTAAGAAGGATGCATAAGAGTGAAAGGGGCAGGAAGATCTTCATTGGATTAAAAAGGATAACTATATTAATGATCTCCATCACCGTTTGAAAGGCTGTCTGGATGCCGATGGTGCTTTCCCCTTTCAACCTGGGTGTTATTGTGATCGGTTCCTCAAGAACGAGATGACGGTTGTTAATAAAGATAAGTGTGATGATATCGCTGTAAGACATGGTATCCGGTGCAAGCCGGATATATTTCTGCGCGAGGTCTGTCCGGTACACCTTCATCCCTGAATTTATATCATGAACAGGAACCTTCATCAGTATCCTCGCAATCATACGGATAAGCCATTTACCAACACCACGCGCAACGGAAGCTGACTGGACCCCCTTCCTCGAACCCACGATCATATCCGCATCTTTAGCTATCATGCAATTAAACAACCGCTCAATCTCTTCAAACTGGTGCTGCCCGTCGGCATCGATGGTTATGCAATATTCAGTGTGACAGGCGCTAATGCCGCTTTTTATAGCAGCCCCATACCCTTTATTAAGCTTATGATGGATCACAGTAAAATGATCAGAAACAGGAAAAGTCCCAAGTATATCCCTTGTGTTATCCCGTGAACCATCATTAACAATGATGATTTGCCAGTTGTTTTCATCACAAAGACTGATAAGGTCCGGAAGAATAATCTTCAGGTTTTCCGCTTCATTATACGCCGGGATAATAACGGTCAGTTGGCTTTCTTGAGACATAAAACAAAATTTCGAATTTCCTTTTACGAAAATAGTTTAATTTTATTAAATATTGACTTTTTATAATTATGAATTACCGATCTGCTTGTGAAAGCCTTTTTTTTATCGCTAAGTCGTAAAGACGCAAAATAAGTGGCTAACTGTTAACCAGGTGACGTGGTGACATTATAAATTTTGCACTTTGCATTTGGTCTAGCCCCGAAGGGGCGTAATATGGATAACCCCCGGTGAAACCGGGGGCCACGGAGATGAAACCGGGGGCCCCAGAGGCGATCCCTCCCCCAAACCCAATTAAAAACAGAATTAGTATATTTGCCAATAACTACTCACTATGTCACAACGTCACCACGTCACTAGTTCACCACGTAAAAGGTTCATTAATATGTTGAAATATCCGATCACAGTCCTGTTACTTATTATATCCCTTGCAACATCCGCCCAGCTCAAATGCGGCGCAGAACAATCCAATCTTTATTACCCCCACCTCAGGCACAAGAACATTGCGGTGGTGGCCAATGCCGCCTCCCTGGTTGGAAAGGTGAATGTGGTCGATACCCTCATTCACACCGGACTGAAGGTTGTAAAGATATTCTGTCCCGAGCATGGCTTCCGGGTGTTTTCGGATGCCGGACAGCCGATTAAGAACGCAATAGATTCAGCCACAAAGCTTCCGGTGATCTCCCTATATGGAAAGAAAAAGAAACCCGACCAGGCCGACCTGAAAGATGTCGACATCGTGGTGTTCGACTTGCAGGATGTGGGAGTTCGTTGCTTTACTTACCTTTCAACACTGTCGTACATGATGGAGGCCTGTTCGCAGGCAAATATCCCGTTGATGGTTTTTGACCGTCCCAACCCGAATGGGTTTTACATTGATGGTCCGGTCATGGATTCTTCCCAGTACTCATTCATCGGCCTGCATCCCGTTCCCATTGTCTATGGGATGACGATTGGCGAATATGCAAAAATGCTGAATGAAGAAGGATGGCTGAAGGACCGGGTGATTTGCGACTTGCAGGTCATTCCGCTGGAAAACTATACACACCAGATGCAGTATGTATTGCCGGTGAGCCCGTCCCCAAACCTGGACGATATGAATGCCGTTTATCTCTATCCGTCACTCTGCCTTTTTGAAGGTACACCAATCAGTGTGGGAAGAGGCACGCCCTGGCCTTTTGAAATTTACGGACATCCCGGTTTCCGGGGATTTTCTTTCGAGTTCATACCTAAACCCATGAAAGGTGCTGCAAATCCATTATACAACGGACAGGTCTGCAGGGGAATCGACCTTCGGAATTTTTATAAGACCCATCCCCGGTTATTTGGCCGGCTCAATCTTACGTGGCTCATCATGGCTTATAAAACCCTGGGCAGCAACCCGAATTTCTTCAACGATCCATTCGACCATCTTGCCGGGACATCTGACCTCAGGAGGACAGATCATTGATGACAAAAACGAACAGGAAATTCGCCTGGGATGGCAGGAAGGATTGAATAAATTTAAGGAAATACGTAAAAAGTACCTTCTTTATCCGGAATGAACAATCATTTCCTTCCGGGATAGACCTTCAGCGCTTCTTCGAGACACTTCATGGCGTTTTTGAGATCGTTCACATTCAGCACATAACTGATGCGAACCTCATCGGCCCCGCGGCCCTTTGTTGAATAAAATCCGGTCCCGGGAGCAAACATCACGGTTTGTCCTTCATAACTGAACTTCTCAAGGAGCCACTGGCAGAATTTGTCTGAATTATCAATGGGAAGCCGTGCCATGGCATAAAAAGCCCCACCGGGTTCAGGACAAAAACATCCGGGTATTTTATTGATGGATTCGACGACGATATTTCTCCGGTCGTGGTATTCTGCCAGCACTTTTTTAAAGTAGCTGTCGGGAGTGTTGATGGCTTCTTCGCCGGCAATCTGTCCCAATGTCGGGGGACTTAACCGTGCCTGTGCAAATTTCATCGCGGTGCACATGACCTCTTTATTTTTTGAGATCAGCACTCCGATACGGGCGCCGCATGCACTATACCGCTTGGAGATGGAATCGAGGAGGATGACATTCTCTTCAACTCCTTCCAGGTTCATTACAGAATGATGCTGATGGCCATCGTAGACGAACTCACGGTAAACCTCGTCAGAGAAGAGGAACAGATCATGTTTCAGCACGATCTTACGCAGCGATTCCAGCTCCTCTTTTGAATAGACGTAACCGGTCGGGTTGTTGGGATTGCAGATCATTATTGCCTTGGTACGCGACGTGATTGCATCTTCGAAAGCCTGAATTGGCGGAAGTGCAAATCCGTTTTCAATGACCGAGTCGATCGGCTTTACTACGACTCCTGAAGTCAGTGAAAACCCATTGTAATTGGCATAGAAAGGTTCGGGGATGATGATCTCATCTCCCGGGTCGAGGCAGCTGTTCATGGCAAAGAGGATGGCCTCCGAGCCGCCCGTAGTAACGATCATTTCGTCGGGAGTCACCTCAATTCCAAACTTCTTGTAGTACTCTACCAGTTTTTTTCGGTAGGAGATCATTCCTGCCGAATGGCTGTACTCCAAAACCTTCAGATCGATATTCCTGATCTTGTTCATCACATTCTCAGGAGTCTCGATATCCGGTTGTCCGATATTGAGATGGTAAACTTTCGTTCCTCTTTTTTTGGCTTCATCTGAAAAAGGAACCAGCTTCCTGATCGGGGAAGCTGGCATCATTTTTCCTTTAAGTGAAATAACGGGCATAACAGATGTTATTTTTGGATCGGTGTCGCGCCGTTGTCGTTTGTCTTTTCAGGCACTTTTTCAGCGGGCTTTGCTACTACGTTGCCTTTGATTGAAAGAACAATGCGGGAAGTTTTTGCGTTTGAATTAACGGTTATAGTTTTGTTGATCGGTCCAACATTGTGTGTTGAATAGGTGACTTTTATAACATCACTTTTGCCTGGAAGAACAGGTTCCTGCGGCCATGTCGGGACGGTGCATCCGCATGAGGAAACAGGTTTCTGGAGGATCAGGGGCTCTTTACCTATGTTTGTGAATTTAAATTCACAAGTGGCCTCGCTGCCCTGCACAACTGTACCATAATCGTGTACAAGTTCGTTAAAGGTAATTTCAGGAGCATTCGGATCAGGCGGTGTAGCCGGTGTACCAGAATCCTGGGCATGCAGCGTAAAAGCTGCAAGAATCATAATAGCGAAAGAAAAAATTACTTTTTGCATATTCTCTGTGTGTTAAGGTTAATGTTCTTGTTCAGGGCACAAAAATAATAAATAATTATGATATATGAATTATGAATAATAAACTTCAAAGCACAAAGAAAATTGCAAATTCTGTTTTAATTTTGTTTTCCGGGAAAAGTCCTGAACTTTGTGTCCGGTGTTTACAGAATTTTTTAACTCACCAGTTCACCTAACATAAGCATCAATGACCGTTAAAAGTTTCAATCTCATGATAAAGAATCAATTCATTGCATTGTTATCAGCCGGCTTTCTGTTTGCCTTCTGCTCTCATCATGCTGCAACCACAACAAGTTCACCTGCCCCGAAGATGGGAATGTCGGGTGTGAGTTCACCCCCCTGCATCGTTTACAAAACCCGCAAGGATTATTCCATGTACGTTCCCGTGATGCTGTCGCCGGATAAAAGCAAAGTAGAATCCTATCCTGATATTAAGGACATCTATTACAATGGGAAATTTGCAGTACCTACCCTCCTGGTCGATGGTTATCTCCTCGATAACCGTGGCATCGGGCCGCAAGTCGCCTTCATGTGGTACACCTATGAAGAATACAGCAAATTGCCATCCACTCCTCCGGCTGCCAATATCATGGGTGTATTGCAGGATAAGGACCCCCTGACTGAAATGTATCAGTGCGGCAGAAGAAGCGATTATAAGGACATTGAACAGGAGCTGAATGACCTGATAAGGTCGGGTAAACTTAATACCTTTAAGAAATTAAAGTGAGTTTTTAATTATTATTACCTTTGCAAAAAATTAGCCGGATAACTTGTCAGCCACTTTTGAGAAGATCAGTGAATTAACCGGGAAACAGTTGTATTATAGTTTCCTGTCGGGTGCACAGCGCATATTCGAGAATCAGAAGCTGTTGAACAGGATCAATGTTTTTCCTGTGAATGATGCCGACACCGGGACCAACCTGGCCTCAACCATGCGTTCGATCATGGATGCCATTATCCCTACAGATAACCTGAAAGAGACGGCTGTAGCGCTGGCTGATGCCGCCCTGACAGGCGCAAGGGGAAATTCAGGGATCATTTTCGCACAGTTTCTTTACGGATTCGGGAATGAGATCAAAACCGGGCAGACGATGGATATTAAGTCGTTTGCGGAAAGCATGCGCAATGCCGTGAACTACGCATATGAAGCCATCGCCAATCCACTGGAAGGGACCATACTTACGGTTATAAAAGACTGGGCGGAGTACCTGTACGCCTTAAAGGACATTATCGACGATTTCATAAAACTGCTGGTCGAGGCCTATGAGAGGGCTCAACAGTCATTGGCGGAAACTACGGCAAAATTACCCATACTTGCACGTTCGCACGTGGTGGATGCCGGAGCAAAGGGCTTTGTCGTTTTTCTCGAAGGGATCCTTGATTTCTTTACAAAAGGTGAAGTAAAGCCTGTTTCGCTTCCTGAACAGGTAGCTGAAGATGAACAGGAGGATATCGTTACCCATGAAGAGATCACCTTCAGGTACTGTACTGAAGCCATCATCAGTTCTGACCATATTGATAAAGCGAAGATCAGCAGGACCATCAAGGTTTGTGGTGATTCGCTGGTTGTAGCAGGTTCTCCTCAGAAGGTGCGGATCCATATGCATACGGATTTCCCTGCCGAACTTTTTTCCTACCTCCGCCGGTTTGGCAATATTACCTATCAGAAAGTGGATGATATGGTGATGCAGCATGAGATACTGACCAACCGGAAGAGTAACATTGCAATTCTTACCGATTCCTGTTGTGATCTCCCGAAAGAGGTTGTTGATCGCCTGCAGATCCACATGGTGCCTTTGAGCATCCATTTCGGCGATACCTTTTACCTCGATCGCTACACCATTCAGCCCGAACAGTTTTATTCACTCCTCGAAAATTCAGAACAAAACCCGACCTCATCGCAACCCCCGGTCCGCGATTTTCAGAACAAGTACGAATTCCTCTGTTCTCATTATTCCTCGGTGATCGCAGTGAATGTGGGTAAAGGATTAAGCGGGACCTACAGCGGAAGTTTGCAGGCTGCCGGCGAAGTTTCGCAAAGGACCGGGAAAAAGATAGACGTGATCGATTCCAATACGGTTACCGGTGCAGAGGGCCTGATCATCTTACGGCTGGCTGAAGCAATAGAAAAAGGAGCAACACACGAGGAGATCATCCCTGAGATCAGAAAATGGGTTAAAAAGACCCAGGTCCGGGTTACCGTAACAACCTTGAAATACGTAATCCGCTCGGGCCGTGTGAGCGCATTCAAAAGCTTTATAGCCAGGTTACTCGACCTGAAACCTGTCATTGTAATTAATGATGCAGGCAAGACGGTTTTATCTTCAAAATCATTTACTGAAAAAGGAAGCATGAAAAAGGCGATCCGGAGCATCGGGAAGATCGCACAGAAGAATAAGATCTGGGGATATGCAATAACCCATGCAAACAATACCCGGACAGCCGAATGGTTTGCCACCCAAATGGAACGCATCACAGGTCAAAAACCGGCCTTCATAGCCCCCGCATCCCCGGCCCTCGCTGCAAATACCGGTCCCGGAGTGGCATGCATATCGTTCATGCTGGAATAAAGTGACGTGGTGACGTGGTAAACTAGTGACGTGGTGAACTGGTGACTTGGTGAAGGGGGAGGTTTAAAATCTAAAATCGTCAATCTGGAAATTCATTCGTAAATCGTAAATCGTCCAATCGTAAATCTTTTATGTCTCCACTACTTCAGATCTCCATCTTCATCTTTGCCTACATGGTTTTTGTTTTCTTCCTTGCCCTGGCGAAGAAAGATAATTCCATTGTCGATATCTTCTGGGGATTAGGATTTGTCATTATTGCCGGGTTTTCGTTGTTTTCGAATGGACACCTCGATCTCCATAAGGTCCTGATGGACCTGCTGGTCATTATCTGGGGCAGGCGGCTCACAGCTCATATACTGGCCAGGAACAGGGGGAGGGGAGAAGATTTCCGATATAAAGCCTGGAGGGATACATGGAAGCACTTTGTTTTACGCAGCTTCTTCCAGATCTTCATGTTGCAGGGCTTGTTTATGCTGATCATTGCTTCTCCTGTATATTTTGTGAATTTCGCCCCAACCGTCAAGTTCTCCTTCACAGACTACCTTGGTTTTGCGATTTTCGTTGCCGGGTTTATATTTGAGGCAGTGGGTGATTACCAACTGAAGTTGTTTAAAAAAGATCCTGCAAATAAAGGAAAACTTATGACTAAGGGACTTTGGAGCATCACCCGTCATCCCAATTATTTCGGCGAATCGCTGATCTGGTGGGGCATTGCTTTCTTTGCGCTTGATTATCCTACAGGATGGATAACGCTTATAAGTCCTGTTCTCCTGACCCTGTTGCTGCGTTTTGTTTCAGGCGTACCGATGCTGGAACAGAAGTACAAAGGCCGACCTGACTGGGAAGAATACAAAATGAAAACAGCCACTTTCGTTCCTTTTATAAAGTTTCTTTAGCGGGATTCAGCCTTTTTTGATACATTCGCAAAAAACAATTTCATGATCAACCGGCAACTTCTCAACCCCCGGAGCATTGTTGTAATTGGGGGCTCGAACGATTTCAAAAAACCAGGCGGCGCAGTATTAAGGAATCTCATCGGGGGTGATTTCAAAGGGGAGTTGTATGTTACTAATTTGAAGGAATCGGAGGTCCAGGGAATAAAAAGCTTTACCGATCCTTCTCTTTTACCGGAAGTCGATCTGGCCATCCTCGCAATAGCTGCCAAATATATTCCTGAGACCGTCGAACTGCTGGCTAACCAAAAAAATACACGGGCATTTATCATCCTTTCGGCCGGTTTTTCAGAAGAGAATGGAGAGGGGAAAATCCTTGAACAGAAAATTGTGGATAGTATCGACAAGGTGGGTGGTTCATTGATTGGCCCGAATTGCATTGGCGTTTTGACTCCGTATTATCATGGTGTTTTCACAAAGCCCATACCAAAGTTCGATCCTAGGGGTTGTGACTTTATCTCCGGGTCCGGGGCCACGGCCTGCTTTATCATGGAAGCAGGGATCCCTAACGGGCTCACATTTTCCAGTGTTTTTTCCGTCGGGAACAGCGCGCAGATGGGGGTTGAGGATGTTTTGCAATACCTGGACGAGACATTTGATCCTGAGAAGAGTTCAAGGGTGAAGATCATCTATATGGAAAACCTGTCCAAGCCTCAATTGTTGCTGAAACATGCGTCATCCCTCGTACGGAAGGGTTGCAGGATAGCAGCGGTCAAGGCAGGCTCGTCAGAGGCAGGCAGCAGGGCGGCTTCTTCACATACCGGGGCATTGGCCAGTCCGGATGTGGCTGTTGATGCACTTTTCAGGAAAGCCGGCATCGTAAGGTGTTTCGGAAGGGAAGACCTGATCGCGGTAGCTTCCGTTTTCATGCATCCGGAGATGAAAGGGAAAAATATTGCCATCGTGACCCATGCAGGCGGTCCTGCAGTCATGCTTACCGATGCCCTGTCACATGGCGGAATAAACGTACCTCATTATGAAGGACCTGATGCAAAAGAATTACTTTCACAACTTTTCCCCGGATCTTCAGTGGCCAATCCTATCGATTTCCTTGCCACCGGTACTGCCCGGCAGCTTGGTACCATCATTGATTATTGTGAAACTAAATTCGACGCGGTCGACGGCATTGCCGTGATATTCGGAACACCCGGACTGAACGAGGTTTTCGATGTATATTCGGTTTTGGATGATAAAATGAAAACGGATGTCAAACCCATTTTCCCGATCCTTCCATCCGTCCTTACTGCAGCCGCTGAGATCGATGATTTTATTTCCAGGGGAAGAATATTTTTCAGGGATGAGGTGGTTTTCGGAAAGGCACTTGCAAAGATCAGCAATACATCCCGCCCGTTTGAGGAAAAATCACATGTTCAGGAAGCAGATCAAAACCGGATCAGGAATGTCATCAAACGTGCGAAAGATGGTTATATCTCACCAGCTGAGATCCGTGAACTATTGGATGCCAGTGGGATCAGGAGGGCAGGCGAGGCGGTCGTGTTCACGGCAGAGGAAGCTGTATCACAGGTAAAATTACTTGGTTTTCCGGTCGTCATGAAGGTCGTCGGCCCCGTACATAAATCGGATGTGGGCGGCGTTGTCCTGAATGTGAAGGACGAACGGACAGTTGTTAAAGAATTCAACCGGATGATCCGCATAAAGGATACCACCTCAATCCTGATCCAGCCGATGCTTTCAGGCATCGAATTATTTGTCGGAGCCAAGTATGAGCCTAAATTTGGACATATGATCCTTTGCGGCCTCGGTGGCATCTTTATCGAAGTACTGAAAGACGTGACTGCCGGATTAGCTCCTCTCGGCATGGAAGAAGCCCTCTATATGATCAGGAAACTGAAGGGTTACAAGATCATCCAGGGCGTACGGGGACAGGAAGGAGTTAATGAAGAAATGTTTGCAGAAGTTATCCTCAGACTTTCTGCCCTGCTGAAGTCCGCCCCTGAGATCATGGAACTCGACTTCAATCCCCTCCTGGGTAAAAAAGATTCCGTAACTGTTGTCGACGCCAGGATCAGGCTGAAGACCGTGACGCGTGACGCGTGACGCGTGACGCGTGACGCAAAAAAAAGTCACATGGCAGACAGAAAAGATCAATGGATAAAACCAATCTGATGCAGGAACATAAGAGCAAGTGATGGTTTTAATGCTATAGAAAAGACTACTCCATAAACCGCTCCCCAGAAGTGGGCATCATGGCCGATGTTGTCATTTGCCTTTTTGGTCATGTACAATTCATACCCGATATAAAGGACTCCGAAGATCCAGGCAGGAATCTCAAGAGGTACAAAATAGAATGAAATGTAAGCCCTGGGAAACATAAGAATGCTGGCAAAGATTACGGCAGATACAGCTCCGGAGGCTCCAACGGCATTATAAAAGACATCATTCTTGTGTTTGCCATAGGCGGGAATGATTGAGAACAGCAATCCTCCAATGTATAAAAGAAGGTAATAGAGGATATACTCACTGCCAAAATAAGGTGGCATTTTTGCAACACGTTCCACCACATGGCCAAATGAATAAAGAACCAACATATTGATAAACAGGTGAACCCATCCCGCATGCAGGAACCCATATGAAAAAAAACGGTACCACTGGTTGCTGTGCTTTACGTCAAAAGCATTGAATTTTAATTGGTCAAACAGCACTTCGTTATTGAACCCAATGATCGAAGCCACAACCGTAAAAATTATTATTCCATAAGTTACTTCCATAGTGAAATCGTGTTCTAGAAGTTTGCAAAGTTATTAAGAAAGAAGTCACAATGTCACAGAGTCCAAAGAAGATTTACGATTGGACGATTTACGATTTACGAATGAATTTTTAGATTTACGATATACGATTTTTAACTTTCCAATTCACTATTTCTTTTTACTCGCGTCACGCGTCATGCGTTATGAATCCCCGTTACTTTCCAACATTTTCTGTCTTCGGCAGCTTAGTGTAATCTATTTCCGATCCAAGCACGCTGTGAGGGATCAGGAATACGATCAACATTATAATTGATGCAACGATGGTCCAGAGTTTCTTGTCACGGTTCTTATACTGAACAATGAGTGCTATTATCCAGAAAATGAAGGCCACCAGTGATTTATTGTCGGTCAGGTCGTGTCCGAATGGCCAGCCATCCCAATAAACGCCAAAGGAATATTTCTGAACAATTGGTCCGAGTACCAGTCCTCCGATGAACAGTGTTATGATGGTGATCCACGTAAAAAGCAGGATATGTTTTCCCTTTATGATCGTCTCAAGCCCGGTTATTGTTGAGAACAACATCGCCAGGAAAATGATCAGGATATGGGGCAGGAGGATGGCCATCGGCATATGCCCTTTGTAACTGAGAACAGCTGCCTCATCGTTCAGCAGCACCTGTTGGTTGTCCTGGAAGTGTTATATAATACATCACTTTTCCGGAAATATCCTGATGTGGAAATTGGCCATGAGCGAGTCGCCTTTACGGGCCATCGGGACAGTTGTCCAGTTATCATAGCTTTTAACTTCCTAAACTGGATTTTTGCGTGTATGGAAGTATCGGGGATATTCAGAATAACTTTGGCGTCATCCTGTCCGTCATACGACCTGAGCAAATCGGCCTTGATTAATGTTTGCCCGATTTCTTTTTTTACGCTCATCGGATAAGTAGGCCCGGTCCTGCGCTGATATCCCGCAATCATCACAGTGAATATGATTGCAAAAATCCAGATCAACCAGGTTCTCAATGTTTTATTCATATTTCGTTTGTTGATTTTTAATTCTTCACCCTTCACCCTTCACCCTTCTAAAAAACAGTCCGCAAAGATAATTATTTCTTCATATATGCAGATTCCAATATATCATACATCGCCTGGTGGATCTTAGTCCTGATATTCATTTCGACTATTTTTTCATTTGATGCGTCGGGATAGACCCTGTTGGACAGGAATACATAGATGAGATGTTTTTTTGGATCGGCCCAGATATAAGTTCCGGTAAAACCTGAATGACCAAAACTTTCGGGTGATGCACTTTTGCAGGAAGGTCCATCGGGAGTATATCTCAAAGTCGGTTTATCAAACCCCAGTGCCCTCCTGTTTCCCTTGCCCGGAAACTGGACCCGGGTGAATTCTTTAATGGTTGAGGGAAGGAAATACTGTTTTCCACCGTATTCCCCGTTATTTAAAAATAGTTGAAGGATAACAGCCAGGTCAGTCGCATCCGAGAATAATCCTGCATGGCCTGAAACCCCGCCAAGCATTGCCGCCCCTGGATCATGAACATCTCCCCGGATGAGTTGTTTCCGGAAAACCGTATCCTGTTCCGTCGGCATGATCCGGCTCAATGGGAAGCGCCTGAGCGGATGGAATCCCGTTGTTGTCAATCCAAGCGGTTCGTAAAAGGAAGAAGAAAGGTAATCCTCGAAGCGCTCCCCGGTCAGCTTTTCAACGATCAGCTTCAATAAATAAAATCCCATATCGCTGTACTTGTAATCACGTTGCGGCCGCAACGGAGAATCAAGGATCGCGCAGTAAACAGAATCGGGGTAATCTTTCCGGATATAAAGACCTTCTGCCACCCGCAGGGGAAATGTTTCAGACTGCTGATGCTGGTATATTGCGGGATCGGGTTGCCCATTGCGAAGACGTCTTAATATAAAACGGGATCCAGGCCTGAAGACCTGCCTGGTGAGTCATCACGTCACGGATGATCAGGTTTTCCTTGTTCGATCCTTTCAATTCAGGAAGATAAGTCCCCAGCTTTTCATCCAGGGAGATCTTCTTTTCCTCAAAAAGTTTCATGATGGCCAAGGTAGTAGCAGCCACTTTTGTTACAGAGGCAAGGTCATAGATATCATTTTCAATCACTTTTACAGTGTCTTCATAGCGCGGATGACCGAATGATTTATTGTAAAAGACCTTGCCGTCAAGGGCGAAAACGACCTGGCATCCCGGGTAGGCTCTTTTTTTAATCCCCGACAATGCCAGTGAATCGATGATCTTTAGTTTACCGGAATTTATGCCTATCTCTTCAGGTAAAACGAATTCCAATCGGGGTACTTGTAGTGAGATGCCCGTATCGCCAGGAACGGCATCACCAGCCATTGTGTGAGAATTATCAAACAAAGCCAGGAAGAAAACCACGGGCAGGATGCAATTTATTTTCATCTTCAATTATCGTTCAGCAAACTACAAAAGAAATAAAAATGAAGATTGGTTCGTTAAATCTTTTCCATACTTATGAACATTAAGTAAAGGCACTGTTGAATTATAATAATTTTGATGCTTTGTTATTTCTATGTTTTCAGAGATTACATTGAATTTAAATCAACCTAATAATTCATTGAATGCCATCAACTACTGAGATACTGAGAATTTCCAAGCAGGTCAGGCGCGATATTATCCGGATGACGCATGGAGCAGCTTCCGGTCACCCGGGCGGATCACTTGGGTGTGCAGATTTCCTGACCGCTCTTTATTTCGGCATCATGAAGCCTGATCCGAAAAACTTCACCATGGATGGAATAGGGGAGGATCTGTTTTTTCTTTCCTGCGGCCATCTTTCACCGGTTTGGTATAGTGTACTTGGACGTTATGGCTATTTCGATTTCCATGAACTGGGGACCTTTCGCATGTTGAATACACGGTTGCAGGGACATCCATCCGTCCAGGAGAAATTGCCCGGGGTAAGGATGGCTTCCGGTTCCCTGGGGCAGGGGCTGTCTGTAGCAGTGGGAGCGGCATTGTCAAAAAAATTAAACCAGGACCCGCATCATGTATATTGCCTGATGGGCGACGGCGAATTAGAGGAAGGCCAGAACTGGGAAGCAGCAATGTTTGCTACAGCGCACAAGGTAGATAACCTGATTGCAATTGTTGACAATAATGGAAAACAGATTGACGGGCCTGTGGAGAAAGTGATTGACCTGGGCGACCTGAAGGCGAAATTCGAGGCTTTCGGCTGGGTTGTGATCCGGATGAATGGAAACGACATCGCGGATATCCGCGAAAAGATGCTGCTGGCCAAAGTTGCCAGCGGAAAAGAAAAACCGGTCATAGTGCTGATGAAAACACAAATGGGGTTTGGCGTCGATTTTATGCTTGACAACCATGAATGGCACGGAGTTGCGCCGAATGATGAACAAACAAAGAAAGCGCTGGCACAATTGGAGGAAACATTAGGCGATTATTGAGATCATTAAGGTTATTTACGATTGGACGATTTACGATTTACGATTAAAATGTCGAATCAGTAATAATACTTTTCGCGTCACGCGTCACGATAAACCCACAAGGTGTTGAAAAGATTAATAGTTATCGTTACACTTCTGCTTTTATTTCTCTGCCAGGGATTCGGACAGGGTGAAAAGCAGAGGCCGAAGCCACTGACCAGGATACTGTTCGTTTTTGATGCTTCGCAAAGCATGTATGGAAGGTGGCAGAGCGACACTAAATTCAGCATTGCATCACGGCTTTTTGTAAACATTCTCGACAGCCTGAAAAATGTAAGCAACCTGCAAGTCGCTTTACGGGTATACGGTCACCAGAAACAGTTTCCTCCCCAGGATTGCAATGACACCAAGCTTGAAGTTCCTTTTGCCCCCGATAATTATGCAAGGATCAGGCATGTTATGAAAACTATCGTTCCGAAGGGAACCACCCCGATCGCGTTTTCTCTGGAGCAGGCGGCAAACGATTTCCCTCCCTGTGATAACTGCCGCAACATTATCATCCTGATCACTGACGGAATGGAAGAATGCAACGGTGATCCCTGCCTGGTTTCACATGATCTGCAGAAAAAGGGAATAATCCTGAAACCCTTTATTATAGGCATCGGTAAGAATTTTGCTGAATCCTTCGATTGCGTGGGTACATATTTTGATGCGACCGATGAAAAAGCATTTACCCGGGCCTTGAATGTTGTGATTTCCCGGGCTCTGAATCCTACCACTGCACAGGTCAATCTTCTCGATGAATATGGTAAACCGACGGAAACGAATGTGAATATGACTTTTTACGATAATGTTTCAGGTAAAGTCGAAGAGAATTTTATTCATTCTTTTAATAGTAAAGGTCTTCCCGATACCCTCGAGATCGACCCCATGCTTACCTATGATATCGTTGTCAATACCATTCCGCCGGTGCATAAAGATGCAGTGAAGCTTACGCCCGGAAAGCATAATATTATCGCCATCGATGCGCCGCAGGGATACCTGGCCTTTAAAACCGGCGGAAACATGACAATTAAGTACCTGCCGGTACTGATCAGAAAAAAAGATGAAAAGGAAACATTGAATATCCAGCAGTTTGACCAGGTAGAAAAATACCTTACCGGCAGTTATGATGTGGAGGTGCTTTGCCTCCCGCGGATACTGGTAAAGAATGTTGTAATTGCACAAAGCCATACTACGACCGTTGAAATCCCTGTTCCGGGAACAGCAGTTGTTCAGCGTACGACCAATGGATATGGAAGTGTTTACGTTGAGGACGGTGATAAACTGACCTGGCTTTACAACCTTAAAGATAATCCTTCACAGCAGGAGACTCTTTTTTTGCAGCCGGGAAAATACAGGGTGGTTTTCAGGTCAAAATTTTCGAACCGTTCAGAGTACACGACGGAAAAGTCGTTTACGGTGGAAGGAGGGGAGACGATTACAGTTAAATTATAAAGTATGCTATTCGCGTTACGCGTCACGATTTATAAATACCAAAATAATAGAGGATGAAGGAATATACCAATACAGGGGCGAAAGATACCCGGTCGGGGTTCGGGGAGGCCTTGCTGGAACTCGGAAAACAGAATAAGGAAGTGGTGGCGCTTTGTGCTGACCTTATGGGTTCGCTGAAAATGGATGTCTTCGCAAAAGAGTTTCCTGACCGGTTTTTCGAGGTTGGCATTGCCGAGGCTAATATGATGTGTATTGCAGCCGGGATGACCATAGGAGGCAAGATCCCGTTTACAGGCACCTTTGCCAACTTTTCGACAGGCAGGGTTTACGACCAGATCAGGCAATCCATTGCATATTCTTTGAAGAATGTGAAGATATGTGCTTCACATGCCGGAATTACCCTGGGGGAAGATGGCGCCACGCATCAGATACTTGAAGATATAGGCCTCATGAAAATGCTTCCGGGAATGGTAGTTATTAATACCTGCGATTTCAACCAGACGAAAGCAGCCACGCTTGCAATCGCTAAATATGTTGGTCCTGTTTATCTGCGTTTTGGCAGACCGAAAGTTCCAAACTTTATGCCTGCCGACGAGGAATTTGAAATTGGGAAAGCCATTCATTTAACCGAAGGATCCAATGTCTCGATATTCGCTACCGGGCACCTGGTATGGAAAGCACTGGAAGCCGGTAAGATACTGGAAACAAATGGGATTCATGCTGAGATCATCAATATTCATACCATTAAACCCCTCGATAAGGAAGCTATCCTGGCATCCGTCTCAAAAACACGTTGCATCGTCACTGCTGAAGAACATATGATGAATGGTGGATTGGGCGACAGCATTGCTCAATTGCTCGCCAGGGAAAACCCCTTACCCCTGGAAATGGTTGCCGTGAATGATCAGTTCGGACAAAGCGGGAAACCGGAAGAATTGATGGAAAAATATGGACTTGAAGCGGCAGATATTGTAAAAGCTGTGCGGAAAGTCATTTCCAGGAGAAAATAGAAACAGGCTGCGAACAATTTTTTCAGACTATGGAATACTGGTTATTCTATTGAAATTCTATTTCATCCACGAGTGCGACCTCCATCCTATAAGTGCCAGGAAAGCCTTTCATAATATCAGATTTCCATTCAAACCATTTAAAATTAAGATATACAACTTCCGGAATGGTTGGATCAGTCACTCTTAGGGTCAGTTCTGCTTTATAAAGCATTTCGTCACCCGCGATATTGCGTAATTCTTCCCCTTCTTTTCTGGATACCGGTAAAATCTTTAGCCTGGAAATCTGGTTGAATGATAGTAATCTTCGACTTTCCTGTCTCTCGTACTGTTCCTTGTTTGGCTTTTGAGGATAAAACGATATGTTTGTCCCATCCAACGGGTTGTTCAGGGAGGTAAAACGGATAGGTTGCCCATCTTCAATTGTCATAATTCCATGAAAATCTGAGGGTTTAAGACTCTGCTGGGCAAAAACCGAGAACGGAAGGAAAAGGAATGGGATCCAGAGAAATATCTTCTTCATAAGGTTAGGTTGTTAACTATTCGCATTCAATTTATCTCGATGATTATTTATCCCTGTTATGGAGTATTCTGATTGTTAACATTTCCAAGGATTGTAAGAATTCCATTGTTTGTCATAGCGCCGCCGTTAAGAATGGTCAGGTTTCCTGTAATCTGGAATGTCTTCGATGAGGCCACTGTAAATGTAGCATTGGCATTAATGGTCAGGTTATTACACGATTATCCGCTAACGTTGACATTCGGGTAAGAGTGTCCGCTCCCGAGATGAGGAATGATCACATTCTGTGTTGATGTCGGTACTGACCAGGGAGTCCAGTTCCATGGATTGTTCCAATTAGTCATTTGTTCCTCCATTCCAGGTTATGGTAGTTGTAAAGAGTGAATCGATCAAAGCGGTATAGACAGTTGTTGTGTTCGACGATCCTGAAAATTCGGTCCAAATGGGACGAACAACATTATTATAAGCTGAAATATTAGTATAATCTCCGAAAAAACAACATGTACTTGGGATGAATGGATTCTGGTTAATTTTGATGTTTGTAAAAGTTTGTCCCCCGTCGGTCGAAGCCGCAAGGTATGTATCGGTCGAATCGCCGCCCCAGTTTCTACGGTCATTAAATACGATATAAATGTAACCGGTAACATTATCCACCGTCATCCAGGTGAAAAACTGCTGTTTTCCGGGAGGATCATCATTAACCCTTTTCCTTGCACTCCATGTATTTCCGCCATCCGTTGATTTTCTAAGCCAGATATCTGCATCGTTTGCGCCATTTCTGATATCGGCCCAATTAATATAGATTGTTCCATGGTAAGGTCCTGGGCTCAGGTCACAGGCAATAACAGGCATTCCATTACTTCTCTGGAATCCTGATATATTTATATTCCACCCGCCTGGCATAGAGTCGACAAAAATATTTGCATTGATCCAGGTATTGCCCTCATCAAGTGACCGGTTAAACATCAATCCCGCCGGACCTGCCCAGGATACATAAATTTGCCCGTTGGGCCCAACCGCCGGCACAGCTCCTTCATCGGTATAACTATCATCCTCACAGGTACCGGCAACCCTGCTAATCCTTGTCGGGGTGCTCCATGTTACACCTTGATCAAGGGATTTTGAGAAAAGAATGATTGAACTGTCATTAGGATTATAGCCGTATTGGGGGTCATAGTTATCAAATTGCGTCCAGGTAACATAAATATGATTGTTTGCCCTGTTAATAACAGGCCAGCTTTATCCTGTCTTTTTGGAGAGGTATTCAAACCCATATAAGTGCCTGTAACATCATAGGTTTGTCCACCATCAGTTGATTTATTGCATACGATGCGATCAATCCACCACCCCCCGCCATTGCCATATGATAAATGTATATAATAATAATTACCATTGGTATCGACAGTTATTGCCGGATCTCCCCATACACCCCATGTACTATATAATATGCCGCCATTCCATGTAACACCTGAGTTATTCGACCAGTAATAATTATTAATAACTGTACCTGCAATAATCTGGTTTGTGTTCTTAGGGTTTACGCAGATTGAGGGCTCGTCAACAAAATAAGTCGAACTGTCAATATAAACAACCGGGAACCTGGTCTGTGTCTGGCCGGTGACACATATTATTACGAAGACTAATAAAAAGTATATTCTTTTTAACATGGGGTAAGGATTTTAACATTTCAAATATATTAAATAAAACATCATGTTTGATTTAGCACAGAGGGTTTTTATCAACATAATTACGACCAGTCACTTCCCGCAACATCTTTCTTTATGAGATATTCTTTTCTGCGCTCGTCAGGTTTTTTTTGGTTCTGCCAGATTTTTAATAACAGCAGTGATGACAGGCAGAAGTGAAATGATAATGATCCCGAGAATGACGAGGGTAAAATGGGTTCTGACATAGTATATATTTCCGAAGAAAAATCCTCCGAATGCAAACAGGTTAACCCAAAGAATATTCCCGATAATGCTGAATGAAACGAATCGGAGGTATTTCATGGTGCCGACCCCGGCTACGAATGGTGCAAATGTACGAATAATAGGCATGAAACGGGCAATAACCAGCGCCTTGCCACCATGTTTTTCATAGAATGTATGTGTCTTGTGCAGGTATTTCTTTTTGATAAGCTTATAATCCTTTTCGTAAACTTTCATTCCAAGGAATCGTCCTATAAAATAATTGCTGTTATCCCCGGCGAAAGCAGCAATTATAAGCAGAACAACAATGATGGCAATGTTCAGGGGATGGGATTCCTTAGCGGCAAATGCACCGGCAGCAAAAAGTAACGAATCTCCCGGAAGAAATGGCGTAACCACGAGTCCTGTTTCACAGAAGATGATTGCAAAAAGAATCAGATAGGTCCAATTCTGATAAGTATAAATCCATGCTTCCAGATAGGTGTCAATGTGGAGGACGAAGTTTATCAATTCATGGAAAAGATGCATCATTCTGAGTGGATTTTACGTTTTAGTGAATTGTTCCGGTCAATTAAATTGAAGCCCCATTGAAGGAAAAATGGAGTGAAGATCGTTGTTGTAAGGGCCATCAGCACGAGGATAGAAAATACCGAAACATCGATAAAACCACGTTGTAGTGCTATATTGGCGATAACAAGTTCCATGATCCCGCGTGCATTCAATCCCAGTCCGATCGTGAAGGATGTGGACCGGTTAAGGCCCGCAAAACGTCCTCCGAGGTAACCGCCAAAGATTTTACTGAGAAATGAAACGGCAAATACCATGAACAAAAGCGGAAGATTGCTTAAAGAGGTTACATCAATTGCAATCCCAAGTGTTGCAAAGAAAATCGGCGACAGGAAACCTATTGTAATCCCTGAAGTTGCCTCTTTTACCTTTTTGAAATCTCCCTTTGCGAAAATCGACCGTGGTAACAGGACCGCACCGAAAAAGGCTCCAACGATGAAATGTAACCCGAGGCCTTCGGCAACACTTGAGAATAATAACACAAAAACAATCACCAGGGCAAACAGCGATTCCTTTCCCCTTAAATAATGCATAAACTGATTGACTTTCGGATTAACGATACCCATTTTCGATTTCACCAGTTTGAATAAACGGTAGGCAAGCATAAGGAATATGAAGAAAACCAGGATCTTCCCGATGCTTATTGCAGATGAAAAAACGATATCTTTTAACTTTTTTGATTCGTCATTGAAATCAAGAATGACACCCATGATCAACAAAGAAACAATATCATTAACAATAGCTGTCGAGATGATTTTCCGTCCAACTTCTGTGTTTAGCTTCCCCAGATCCATGAGGATCCTTATGCTTACCGGTAATGCAGTTATTGCAATGCAAAGCCCGAGAATAATGGAGAAGGTGTTGTTAAAATGAAAAGCATATCCCGTCAGGGTACCGCCAATAAAAGGAATAATGAAGCCAAGCAAAGCAATCCAGATATTATTTCCGCGGATGGAATTCCGGATCTCTTCAACTTCTATCTCGAGACCAGCCATTATTATAAGCAGGAATACTCCCAAATCAGCAATCACCTTGAGCTCAGCGGTATTCTGGACGACATTTAATAAAGAAGGACCCAGGATAACACCTGCCAGGACTTCACCAATCATTGAAGGCTGGTCGAAGCGCTCGGCAACTTCACCCAATATTTTGGCGACAACAAGAACAACCAGCAAACTAAAGATTAAAGGTAGTTGTGAGTCGATCAGATGAAACATGAGCAGCAGAGCTAAAGGAAAATTTGTACAAAATTAATTCATTTTAGATAAACGACTTTGAAAACACTTATTTTTGTCCGGAAACAAAAACCTAAAGGGGAATGCCTTCAAGCCATCATTACCAACTGAATGAAATTATTGAACTGATTATTGAAACTAATCCGGCAAAACTACTGGACATCGGAATCGGATACGGCAAGTATGGATTCCTAGCCAGGGAGTACCTGGAACTGTGGGAACCAGGGTCGACCTATGATTCACATAAACGGCAAATCGATGGGATCGAAGCCTTCGAAGGATATATTACCCCGGTTCACCGGCTCATCTATGATCATATTTTTTCTGGCGATGCAAAAGATGTTTTACCCTCAATAAACGATCGTTATGACCTAATTCTGATGATCGATGTTTTTGAACACTTTACTCAGGATGATGGATTGAAAGTCCTGGAAGAATGCCGGAGGTGCGGTAGAAATATCCTTATCTCGGTTCCCAGGGTCATGTCGGTGCAGGAGGAGATCTATGGAAACCCTTATGAGACGCATCGCTATAATTGGAAACGGAAAAACTTTTCGAATATCCCGGATAAATTCTTTCTCTACAATTCAAAATCCACAATTTGTTATATCGGTGAAGACAGCCAGCGAATAAATCATATCCTGAAAAAAAGAACACGAAGGAAGACCTTGATCCGTATTCTTGAGTTTATTGGACTTAAAGAACCTCTCAAATTCATCTTAGGTAATTAGGTCTTTTCTCTTGTAATCGGGCAATTTCCTCTAAATTTGCCGGAATAAGTAAATAACATGATGTTCCTGAACTACCTGATCCAGGTTGGCCCCGTTCAAACTACTCCTGTAGAACTGATAGCCGTATTCTTCGGCCTGCTTTCTGTTTGGTCAATGAAAAAAGAAAGTATTCTTGCTTTTCCCTTTGGCATTATTAATGTCCTGATTTATGTTTACATCTGCTTCTCGGCTAAATTATATGCCTATGCAAGTATCAACTTTTTCTATTTTGTGATGAGTGTCTATGGATGGTATAATTGGCTCAGGACAGGTGATAATGAAGAAAAGATAAAGATCACGGAGTGTTCAAAAAAAGAAAGAATATGGAATGGTATTTCCATCGTGGTTTTCTTTGTTATTTTATGGGTACTTCTAAAAAAGTACACCGATAGTGTTGTCCCGGCATGGGATGCTATTACAACGGCCATTTACATCATTGGGATGTGGCTTCTTGCCTTTAAAAAGATCGAGAATTGGATATTATGGATTGCAGGAGATGCCATCTCCATATTCCTTTTCGCTTATGAAAAACTCTTTTTCAGCAGCTTCCAGTTCCTGGTCTTTACGATCATCGCGGTACTGGGATATATGGAATGGAATGGGAAATTAAAAAGAGTGAAGAGTGAAGGGTGAAGAGTGAAGGGTGAAGGGTGAAGAGTGAAGGGTGAAGAGTGAAGGGTGAAGGGTGAAGAGTGAAGGGTGAAGAGTGAAGGGTGAAGAGTGAAGAGTGAAGGGTGAAAAATAGAGGACGGAGATTAGATAATGGACAAAATATTAAAAATAGCGATAACAGGGCCTGAGTCGACTGGCAAATCGAGGCTGGCAATGGAGTTGGCTGAGTATTATAAGACGGTTTTTGTGCCTGAGTTTGCAAGGGAATATATCGATCGTCTTGGCCGGCCTTATGACCAGGAAGATATTCTGATAATAGCCAAAGGACAGATCAGTGAAGAAGAACGATGGATCAAACAGGCTGACCGCATGCTTTTTTGTGACACCGAACTGATAGTAACCAAGATATGGAGTGAAGTGAAGTATGGGTTTTGCGATCCCTGGATCCTGAAAAAGATAGAAGAAAATAAGTATGATCTTTTTCTGTTATGTGATATTGACCTGCCCTGGGAAGCGGATCCCCAGCGGGAGCACCCACACATGCGGGAAAAACTGTTCACTCTTTATTACGATGAACTGAAGGGGAGGGGCGTTCCGTTTAAAGTCGTCAGTGGAGCCGGAAGGGAAAGATTAATGAATGCTATTGGCTTTGTTGAATCGGTACCTGGTAATAATTTTTAATCTTTAATTTTTAATTATCTTCGATTTAAAGTCCGGACCATTGAGTGAACGCTTAAATATTCTTTTTCTCCCCCGCTGGTACCCACACCGGTATGATCCCATGCCTGGATTGTTCATTCAGAAGCAGGCTGAAGCAATCTCTTCAAGTTGCAATGTTGCAGTTTTATATGTCCATGCAAATGAGCATGCTGTTAACCGGTATGAAATTGATGTTGCCGAAGAAAAAGGAGTACAGGTAGTGCGGGTATATTATAGGGAGCCGAAAACACCCCTGTTATCGGGATTTTTAAAGATACTCAGGTTTTATCATGCACACATCCTGGGTTTTAAGATTTTACATTCTTTTAAGCCGGATTTGATCCATGTTCATGTACTTACCCGCGAAGGGGTGATTGCACTGGTTAAAAAACTCCGGAATGGGATACCATATGTGATCACGGAACATTGGTCACGCTATTTACCTGCCAGTGACACTTTCCATGGTGGCTTGCGGAAAATGGTCACACGACAGGTGGTAAGATCATCTGCTGCCATGATTGCCGTATCAGAAACCCTGAAAACTGCAATGCTGGGGTTTGGCCTCAATAATCCCAACTTTTTTGTGGTACCAAACCCGGTTGACACAAGCCTGTTTGTGACCGGAGTGCGACCAACCGGGAAAAGCATCAAAAGATTCATCAACATATCCTGTTTTGAGGACCGGCCAAAAAATATCTCGGGATTTCTTAATGCTGTCAAAAATCTTTCAGAGAAAAGATCTGATTTTGAATGTTATCTCATTGGCGACGGACCGGAATTTGATTTATGGAAAAACAGGGCAGCCGAACTCGGGTTACTGGGGAAGAATGTTTATTTTACAGGCCTGAAAGAACAAAAAGAGCTTGTAAATGAGATCCATGCTGCTGGTTTCATGGTACTATCAAGCAACTATGAAACCTTCGGTACAGTAGTTATTGAATGCCTTTCCTGCGGTGTCCCGGTAGTGGCCACAAGTGTCGGGATAGTTCCCGAGATTATCAATGAAACCAATGGGATCATTATTCCTGCAGGGGATAATAATGCACTTGAATCTGCAATAAACAAGATGCTTGATCAGTTTAGTTCCTATGACCCGCAGGTGATCCGCAATGGCGTTCTCAACAAATTCGATAGTCAGACTATTGCTAAACAATTAATGGAGATCTATAATAAGTCACAAAGTCAGAGTAACAGGGTCAAAAAGAAGAATTACGATTGGACGATTTACGATTTACGAATGAATTTTTAGATTTACGATTTACGATTATTAACCCCTGAATTCAATAGTTTTTTCGCGTCACGCGTTACGCGTCACGCGTCACGATTTTACCTGTTATGCTAAAAAACATCCTCAGCACGATAACTACCCGGATCCTTGTTGCGCTACTGACGCTCGTGATGGTGGTTGCAAATGCTCATATTCTGGGTGCAGAGAAAGTCGGGACTATAAACCTGATCATACTGGCGATTGCTATTTTACAGCTGGTGAGCAACCTGGTTGGGGGCGGGGCACTTGTTTACTTCGTACCCCGGGTGCAATTGGTTACAATCTTTTTGCCTTCCTGTGGCTGGGCAATTAGTACATCAGCAATTGGAACTTTTCTATTGAATATTCTGCATCTGATCCCTTCCGGGTATGCATGGCATGTTTTCTTCCTGGCCCTGCTTTTGTCGCTGTTCACTGTTAATTTTATGGTGCTGATCGGGGAGGAGAGGATACGTGCATATAATATTACCAGCGTACTGCAGGTTGTGATACTTTTTGCTTTCCTCATGTTTTTCTTTTTTTGTTTAAAGAAAAGGGAAGTCGTGTCCTATCTTTATGCGTTGTACATTTCCTATATATTCGCATTCCTGGCAAGCCTTATTTTAATCCTTTCCTCATTTTCAAAAAAGGTGGTCGCGGGACCCGTCAAGATAATCAGGGAATTGGTCCGGCTTGGATCGGTAATGCAGACTGGTAACATTCTTCAGTTTTTTAATTACCGCCTTAGCTACTATTTCATCGAGTTTTTCATGAACAGGGCTGCCATGGGTGTATATTCGGTTGGGGTGCAGCTTTCTGAAAGCATTTGGCTCATTGCCAAGAGCATAAACCTGGTTCAATATACCAGGATCTCAAATGAAAAGGATGAAAAATATGCAGCAAAACTCACGCTGAACCTTGTCAAGATCTCATTTATCCTGACCCTTCTTTCCCTGGTTGTGATCCTGGTTCTTCTCCACGTGTTCTTTTCACTGATCTTCAAACCTGAATTCCACCAGGTGCCTGTGATCATGTATACGCTGGCAGCGGGTATCCTGACATTTTCTGTTTCCATCAACCTGAGTCCCTATTTTTCAGGGATGGGTAAGCCCATTCACAATACAATCAGTGCAGCTATCGGACTCCTGTTCACGGTTGTTTTTTGTGTTGTCCTGATCCCGCACATGGGATTGATTGGCGCAGGATTGGCAGCGACCTTCTCTTATATTGCAGCGACGATTTACCAGTTTATTGTTTTTATCAGAAAGACAAAAATAGTACCGGCTGATTTCCTGCTCAGAAAAGATGATGTCATGACAGTCATTACCGGGATTAAAAAATTTCTTTCTGACCAAAAAGCTTTATAAGTCACAGAGTCACAAGGGAAATCGTGATGCGAAAAAAAAGAACCCACTAGTTCACCACGTCACTAGTTCACCAGTTATTTTACTTGTGAATAATTAATTCATAACTCTTCCCGTTACCTCCTTCACCTGAGTCTTCTTTCTTATATCTTTGCACCGCTTAAACTTTTTATATGAATACGCCGGAAGTCTATAATGAAGCCAGTATCCGTTCACTCGACTGGAAAGAACACATCCGTCTCCGGCCGGGGATGTATATCGGAAAATTGGGTGATGGCTCTTCCCCCGACGACGGAATTTATGTCATGATTAAAGAGATCATTGACAACTCCATCGATGAGTTTGTGATGGGATTTGGCAAGACGATTGAAGTCACTATAAAGGATCAGCAGGTTTGTGTGCGGGATTATGGACGCGGTATGCCACTTGGCAAGATCGTTGAATGTGTTTCAAAGATCAATACCGGTGCAAAGTACGATTCCAGTGTTTTTAAAAAAGCTGTAGGACTGAACGGAGTTGGAGCCAAGGCCGTCAACGGGCTTTCTTCTTATTTTAAGGTTCAGGGTGTACGCGAAGGAATATCGAAGATCGTGGAGTTTCGCAGGGGGGAACTGGTCAATGAAGAAAAAGAGAAATCTTCTGAACTCAGGAATGGGACCATTGTCACGTTCATTCCTGATGAGGATATTTTTGGCAAATATCATTTTATTCCTGAGTATGTTCAGAAGATGCTCTGGAATTATGTATTCCTGAACACTGGCCTCACCATTATCTTTAACGGAGAGCGTTTCCATTCGCAGAACGGCCTCCTTGACCTGCTGACGAGCTATATCGATACACCGGTGCTTTATCCTGTCATTCACATCCAGGATGGAGATTTTGAATTTGCCTTTACCCACTGCGAGATGTATGGCGAGGAATATTATTCATTTGTCAATGGCCAGCATACGACGCAGGGAGGCACTCACCAGGCGGCATTCAGAGAAGCGATTGTAAGAACTATCCGCGATTTTTATAAAAAAGATTTTGAAACAGGAGATATCCGCGCATCCATGGTTGCAGCGCTTAGTATCAAGGTCCAGGAGCCCGTATTTGAATCACAAACAAAGACTAAACTTGGATCACAGAACATAGAGCCCGACGGACAATCCATCCGCAACTATGTCATGGATATTGTGAAGAAGCACCTTGATAACTATCTTCACATGAACCCGGAAACCGCAGAAGCTTTGCTTCGCAAGATCACACAATCGGAGAAGGAGAGGAAGGAATGGGCGAATATAAAGAAGATTGCCAGGGAAAGTGTCAAGAAGGTCAGCCTGCACAATAAGAAACTCAGGGATTGCCGGCTCCATTATGACAATCATGACGAACGGCGGTACGAATCGACACTCTTTATCACGGAAGGTGATTCTGCCAGCGGATCGATCACCAAATCCAGGGATGTAAATACCCAGGCAGTTTTCAGCCTGAGAGGGAAACCTCTGAATTGCTATGGATTGAGTAAGAGGGTAGTATATGAGAATGAGGAGTTTAACCTTCTGCATTCGGCTTTAAATATTGAAGAAGGATTGGAAAACCTGAGGTACAATTATGTAGTGATCGCTACAGATGCAGATGTTGACGGAATGCACATCCGGTTGCTTCTAACGACTTTCTTTCTGCAGTTCTACCCCGACCTGATCAGGAATGGGCATCTTTATATTCTTCAGACACCTTTGTTCAGGGTTCGTAACAAGCAGAAAACTATTTATTGTTATTCTGATGAAGAGAGGAAGGATGCCATTGAAAAGCTGGGCCCGAATCCCGAGATAACCCGTTTTAAAGGACTCGGTGAAATTTCCCCCGATGAATTCAGGTATTTTATCGGATCGACGATGAGGCTTGACCCTGTGATCCTTTCCAAAGACTCGCCTGTAAATGATCTGTTGTCCTTTTACATGGGAAAGAATACCCCGGATCGCCAGGGTTTTATCATTGATAATCTTAAAATTGAAGAAGACCTGATCGAGGAGCTTCATCCAAACTGATCAGTTACCTTTTCTTGTCAGCGGCCAGAAGTGACCCATCACTTTTAAGTTGGCTTCTCTGCGACGTATAATGTCTTTGAGTTCGATCAGCATGTTTTCATTTACTTCCACGGCCATTGGGAATACCCATTTTTTTGTTTCTTCGATATACCTGAGAACGAACTGCTTGTCGAAGATGTCGGAATGTAGGTCGGTCAGGTTTGAAATCCGGTCGGCACACTTCAGGATCTTTGCTCTTTTCGATCCTGTAGTGAGAACCCGTTCGAGGTACTGGTTCTTAGATTCCTCAGTTCTGCGCGTCACTTCCATCACCAATTTATATACTTCCGGACCATCACGATCAAGATTTATGATTTCATCTGATGTCACACATTTTGTGTCTTCGAAAACATCGTGTATGATCGAGGCCTTGAGAAGGACCGGATCCATATAATGGTAATCAAGCAGGATAGCAAACGTGCCGAGGGCGTGCCTGAATTGGTTACCACCCACATAGCGGTATTTTCCGCGAAGTGCAGTGGCTTTTTGAATATAAGGAGCAAGAACCATCCTCTCCAGTTCGACTTTTTCAGCGTTCTCCATATAATGATAAGAATGAGTTTCCCAGATGTTGAATGATGTCACCTGCAATCAATGCTTCCTGTCCCCGTTCTATAGCAGCAAGATCTCCTGCAAGACCATGTATATAGACACCGAGCAGGCATGTCTCCAATGATGAATATCCCTGTGCTTTAATTCCTGCGAGGATACCGGTCAGAACGTCTCCGCTTCCTCCTGTCGCCATTCCCGGGTTTCCTGTTGTATTGAAATAGCAGTCACCTTCAGGGGTCGTGATGGCTGTATGAGCGCCTTTTAACACAACGTAGGCATTGTATTTTATTGAAAATTCCTTCTGGCGTTTGTTTCGATCAAAATCGTTGGAGGATTTACCTGCTAACCGTTCGAATTCCTTCGGATGAGGCGTAAATATAGTTCCTTTAGGTACAAACGGGATCCAGGTTTTATTTTCCCCGAGAATATTTATGGCATCTGCATCAATAATGAGGGGGATGGTAGAATTTTGTATCATGAGTTTCAGTGCCCGGCTGGTCTGCACTTCCTGACCAATACCAGGGCCAATGGCGACTGAAGAATATGGGGAAAGGTCAGAAATGACGGAGAATATATTTTCATCGGTATCAAGAGAGAGCATGGCTTCCGGAGCTGCTGTTTGAAGAATTGTATTTCCGCTTTGCGGAATATGAACTGTGACCAATCCCGGGCCTGACCGTAAACATGCTTTTGTAGCCAGAACTGCTGCACCCATTTTCCCCTTGCTCCCACATACCAGGTAAGCATGTCCGAATGTTCCTTTATGGGAATACTTGTTCCGCTTTTTGAGTATCTTCTTACAATCGGAATGCCCGATATAATAATAGTGAGATTCGGTATGTTCGATGAAGTCCTGCATGATACCGATATCCAGAAGATGCCAGTTACCAACAAAACGATCGTTTTCAGGGAAGAAAAATGCGAGCTTGGGAGGAGAAAAAGTAAGGGTATGGTCGGTATGTATGATTGCAGGGTTAGCAGATGTCGCAACCGTTTCATCACAAAACAATCCCGAAGGAACATCAATAGAGATGGTTATGGAATGCTGATCATTAATGCGGTGGATCACATCTGCTAAAAAACCGGTAACAGGCCTGCTCAGTCCGCTTCCAAACAAAGCATCGATCACTATGTCTTCCGTTGGATGAAAGTCAGGAAGAGAATCTTTCTTTGTAATAATCCTGCACCCGACCGATGGTATTTCCAAAAACCTTTCATAATTTATCCTGCAGTCATCAGATAGTTTATCCGGAGTTCCGAACAGGAAAACTTCCACAGAATACCCTTTTAACGCCATCAACCTTGCAATAGCCAGGCCATCACCACCGTTATTCCCTGTTCCGCATAAAACCTTAATCTTTTTATGGTCAGGAATATTCGTGATCAACCAGTAAAAACAAGCATTGGCTGCACGCTCCATCAGATCGATGCCTGCAATGGGCTCATTTTTGATCGTAAAAAGATCTGCCTCACGGATCTTATCAACTGAAAGTATCTTCATATATTAATCAACCATGCCCCATAGAGGGAGAAGAGTAAAAAAACCGATGATCATTAAAAGGGCGACAATAAAGACAAGTATCGAGATTACCAGTCCGATAATGGCACAAACCCTTCCTGCCTTCACATTGTTAAGAGAACTGATTGTAAAATTTTGTGGTTGAGTATAAAACAGAAGAAGCTCTTTTCTTGCCAAAGATAAAGTGACAATACTCAGTACAATACCGACAATTGACAGGATGTGCCACCAACAAAATACCAATGACAGGATTCCGAGAACAAGGATGGTATTTGAATTGGGGAGATTCACCTGAAGTGGTGAATGGTAGAAATTTCCTCCTGCAGGCTGGTTTGATTGTTCTTCCATGATCAACTTTCTTTTAAGTTCAACATGTAAAGATAAAAATAAATTCTGCTGTATCTTATTTTAATTGATGTTTAAGCGTTTCAGGGCTGCCTGGTAGCGTTGCGCATTCCTGTTATGTTCGGCCAGGGTGACGGAGAAATTGTGATACCCCGAAAGATCATCCTTCGCGCAAAAATACATATAAGCATGGTGTTTGTAATTGAGCACGGCATCGATGGAAGAGACGGATGGAAGACAAATTGGGCCAGGGGGCAGGCCGATATGCTTATAAGTGTTATAAGGAGAATCAATTTCTTTATGCTTGTTCAGAACCCGCTTGATTGAATAATCATTCCATGCAAAGATCAGGGTAGGGTCGGCTTGTAATGGCCAGCCTTTCCGTAACCTATTCATGTATACTCCTGCAATGACAGTCTTCTCTGAATTTTTTGCCGTTTCTTTTTCAAGGATTGAAGCCAGGATTATTACCCCGGAAATATCAAGTCCTTCATTTTTCATTTTCGTGATGCGATCATTGTTCCAGAATTTCTGACGTTCCCTGTACATCCGCCGGATGAACTGGTCGGCCGATGTGTTCCATAAGAATTCATAGGTGTTTGGAACGAACAGCGTGAAGACTGTGGCCGGATTTGCACCGAATTCACTAAGGTAACCGGGGTTGTGTATAAGATTCATCATGGAAATTGAATCGCCTTCAATTTGTGCAGCAATCTTTCCGGAAAATTCTTCGGGATTCCTGACATTCTGCAGAATGACCCTTACCGGTTCCTGTTTACCCGACCGCAATAAATTGACCAGCTCATTATTATTCATTCCGTTAAGTATCTTGTACCGTCCGGGCCTGACTTTGATGTCGTATTTTTTCTTCTGCGCCACCAGATCAAAAGAGTGCACATCACGAATGTACTTTTGATCAGACAACAATTTTTTTAAGGTAGTGAAATCCGTTCCTGTATGAATATACAGATATACAGAGGGTTGGTTACCGGTTGTCACATTGGGCTGGAAGAAAGTCTTATAATAATGAACTGCCCAACCACAAAGGGCAATAATAATAAGGAATAACAGGATAACTAAAAATCCTTTAGAATTTGGAGTTTTTTTGGTAGCAGAATTCTTACCGTCGTGTTGCTTCATTTTAGAGGGGTGGTATTAAGATTAACAAGAATAACCGTTATGACCGGATCAACTGGAACATCAATTCATCCATCCACTGGTTATCCAGGTACCTCCATTCTTTTTTCAGGCCACATTGAATAAATCCTGATTTTTCAAACAGATGGATACTGGGTTCGTTGTTAGCCGTAATATTGCAATAAAGCATATGAAGGTTTAATACATCAAAACAATACCTGATAAGGATCCGGAGGGCTTCTGTTGCGTATCCCTTTTCCTGTTCTTCCGGGACCACGAAGATCCCGATTCCTGCATGTTTATGATGAGGTTCAAAATCAAACAGATCGATGACTCCAATGGTTTTCGTTTCATTTTGTGGAAGGACCAGGTCGATCATCAACCGTAATTGTTTTTCTGCATATAGATCGTGCTGAGAACTCAGGATATATTGCTCAAGCTGATGGCGTGAATAGGGGATCAGTGTGTTTCCAACCTGCCAGATGTCAGGGTCATTCTCGATCCCGTAAATAAATTCCAGATCTGCCGGCTCGATGGCCCTCAGCCTGATATTCTCTCCGTACAGTACTTTGTTTGGCATATACTGTTAAATTGTGACGCGTGACTTGGTGATGTGGTGAACTGGTGACGTGGTGAACTAGTGAATTAAAAATTGTAAATCGTCAATCCTGAAATTCATTCGTAATTCGTAATTAAACAATGATTTCTCCTTTATAAACAAACGTTGCCGGCCCTTCAAGCCAAATATCTGTGAAAGAATTTCCATTCTGTTTAAAATGTACTTTCAGGATTCCTCCGCGTGTATGAACTTCCAGGGGGGAGGGTGTTGCCGGTTTTTTAATTGCATAAGTCAAAGCCGAAGCCGTAACTCCGGTGCCGCAGGAAAAGGTTTCGTCCTCAACACCGCGTTCATAGCTGCGTACAAAGATATGATCGTTATTGATATCAATAAAATCAACATTTGTTCCTTCCTTTCTGAAACGTGGGTTAAACCTGATGTTCTTTGCTTCTGCTATAATATTAAGGTCTTCAACTTTTTTATTTACCAGGACCACATAATGAGGGCGATCCGGTATTCATGAAAATATAGTTTGTTTCGATCTCATCCACTATCACATCTTTCATTTTCAGGCTGACAATGATGGGGCTTTATTTTTAATGACTTTCCCAAGATGTTTGCCATCGATGGCCTTGAAAATGCGTCTCTAGCCCCAATTAATCCGAGCGAACGGGCAAAGATGATCATGCAACGCCCTCCATTCCCGCACATGGTACTTTCCCTGCCATCTGAATTGTAATAGGTCATATAGAAGTCGACTCCCGGCTTTTCTGTCAGCAGCATAAGGCCATCGGCACCGATACCGAAGTGGCGGTCGCATAAAAGGGTAATTTCTTCCTGTTTCGGTTTCCATTGTAATTCACGGTTATCAATGATGATAAAATCATTTCCGGTGCCGTGATATTTGGAAAAAAAAATTTTCATGTTACAAAGTTAAAAGATAATTGACAATCGAAAATTGAAAATTGATTATTGTTTTAACTCGCCAGTTAACCAGTTCACTTTCACGGCTGGTGGGCCCCCGGTTTCGCCGGGGGTTATCTATATTAAACCCCTTCGGGGTTATAGGTACACCTGTTTCGCCAATTAAATTCTTGAGATTCATTAATTTTGCAGAAAAACTAATGAACGGGGATCTGCGCCTGTATAGCTTATTGAACGAGCTTGATATTTCCTTTGACTATTATGAACATCCGCCGTTAGCAACAATCGGGGAGGCACGGAAATACTGGAAAGATATCGAAGCGGCTCATTGTAAGAATCTTTTCTTTCGGAATCATAAGGGTGATCATCATTACCTCGTCATCATCGAACATTCGCATGATGTCCAGATCCATGATCTTGAAAAGCGATTGAGGCAAGGCAAACTATCTTTTGCTTCCGACCAACGAATGATGAAGTACCTGGGAGTAGCGCCGGGGTCGGTATCGCCATTCGGACTTATCAATGATAAGGAGAAGCATGTTCATGTCTTCATTGATGAAAACCTTAAACATACATTGAAGATCAGCTTCCATCCTTGTATCAATACGGCCTCGATCGTGATCGCTTTCTCTGACTTTGAAAGATTCCTGCATTATACCGGGAATGGGTTTGAATACCTGAAACTGTATGAATAATGTTGTAAAGTTTGCAAGGATTCTTTACCGCAAAGGCGCAAAGACGCTAAGTTCGCTAAGAAAATATGTTATTGAATATTAATCTTTCGTGTCACGCGTTACGCGTCACGATTTTCACCACGTCACCAGTTCACCACATCACGAGTTCACCACGTCACCAGTTAATATTCGCCGATGTTATTCCGCTGTCTGCCGAATACCGTTTTCACAGGAGACAGGATGAGGATACATTTGTTGCAGAATTAATTTTAACTTTGAAAATCATAAAACTATGGAAACTTCTGTTGAACAAATCATCAAACGTCACAAAATGAAAAAGTATGCCTTCGGTTTCTTCATCATACTGGCAGGCTTGCTTCTTCTGGCTTTCAACTTTGACATACTACCGTATGGATGGAAACATGTACTCTTTTCCTGGCAGATGTTACTGATTGTCATCGGGGCAATCAGCATCTTTGGCAGTGACAGCAGGATGCCCGGGATGATCCTGATCATTATCGGCGGATTCTTCCTGATCCCTGAAATTTTTGTCATGCACATTTCTTTCACCCGGCTTTTCTGGCCATTGATACTAATCATTATTGGCCTGATGATCCTGTCAAAAAGGGGGATGAATGGCAGGTGGAGACACAAGTTTGAACATAGGTTTGGACAAAATGATACACCGCTTGAAGAGGGATATATCAATGAGTCCAACATTTTCAGCGGATCAAAGCACAGGGTGACTAATCAGGTGTTCAGGGGAGGAAAGATCAGTAATATCTTCGGAGGAACCGAGATTGACCTGACACAGGCGACGCTTGCCGAAGGGAAAACAGAACTGACGATCGAATGTATTTTTGGTGGTGTAAACCTGATCGTTCCTGCTGATTGGAAGGTGGTTATCAATATCAATGCGGTTTTAGGGGGCTTCTCCGATAAACGGCTGGTTATCAAAGAAGCGACGGATTCAAATAAGGTCCTGATCATACGAGGAGAGGCCATATTCGGAGGCGGCGAGATAAAATCGTATTAAGAAATTACCAGATATGATGAAGCACCCGATATTTAAAAACATAAAGACTGCTTCTATTTATTTTGGAATATGGATCCTGATTGCAGGGATCCATTTTTTATTGCTTGACATTTATTACAACCTCCCACTGCAGATTTCCATTGCCGATGCACTGGTTTTTAATATCATCTACAGCATCCTTGGATTGATCCTCTGGTTTGCAATCCGGTTTGCCCAACCTAAAGATCCATCATTTTCAACCCTGGTGATATACCAGGTCACTTTCCTGGTGGTTTTTCTTTTAGCCTGGGCAGGAAGTTCATATTCCATGCTGAAAGTAATATTCCCGGCAAATTATCAATACCAGGATTTCCTGGAAAACTCCATTCCATGGAGATTGGTGAGCGGCACTTTTTATTATCTCCTCCTGGTGCTGGTTTATTACCTTGTGATATACTATTCCAATTTACAGGAAAAAATAAAATCAGAAAGCCGCCTGAATGAAATGGTACGCGAATCAGAGTTGAACCTGTTGAAATCGCAGATCAATCCTCATTTTTTATTCAACAGCCTGAACTCGATTAGTTCGCTAACTATTACCAATCCCGAACAAGCGCGTGAGATGACAATTAAATTGTCGGATTTTCTCAGGTATTCGGTTTCGATGGGGAATAACCGGTTTTCTACTTTGGGAAAAGAAATCGAACATATCAGGAAGTACCTGGATATCGAGAAGGTTCGTTTCGGATCGAAACTTCAATATAATTTTGTCATCTGTGAAGAATGCATGGATTGCGAAATTCCCGTGATGATCCTGCAACCGCTTTATGAAAATGCCGTGAAGCACGGGGTTTATGAAAGTTCAGGAGAAGTGACGATACAAACAAATGTACGGGTAGAAAAGGGATACCTCGAGATACAAATCACCAATGATTTTGAATCAGGAGCTCCTTCAAGAAAAGGAACCGGAATAGGGCTGGCAAACATCAGGGAACGAATGAAACTTATTTACCAGGATGAACAATTGCTGACGACACAGGTGAAGGGAAATAAGTTTGAGGTCTTGTTAGTGTTGCCGCAGAAAGAACTGGGGAAAATCGTGACGCGTGACGCGTAACGTGTGACGCGAATATTGTGAGTAGTGAATCTTTAACCCCGAAGGGGTGTAATATGAATAACCCCCGGCGAAACCGGGGGCCCGATAAAACGTAAAGAAACCTACAACAGAGTATGACCACAGCAATTATTATCGATGATGAGCAACCTGCACGGGAACTGATAAAGCATTATTTAAAGGAATTTTCGGATATCGAATTACTCGGGGATTATCCGGATGGGTTTTCAGGATTGAAAGCTATACAGGAAAAGAAACCGGATATTGTTTTTCTCGATATCCAGATGCCAAAACTTACCGGGTTTGAGTTGCTCGAACTCCTGGATGACCCACCGCATATAATCTTCTCGACTGCCTACGACCAATACGCCATCAAGGCTTTTGAGATGACTGCCGTCGATTATTTGTTAAAACCTTATTCAGCCGAACGTTTTGGCCAGGCTATCAAGAAGGTCCTGCAACTTATTCTTTCCCAAAAACCGGGAAAACCTCAGGCAAACAGCCTGATAGCAACACTTGAGACAAATCCCGAATTTCTTCAGCGTATTGCTGTAAAGACACGTCATAAAATCGAGGTTATCCCGGTCACGGAGATCTCTTATATTGAAGCCGATGATGATTATGTTACCATCCATACCGGGACGGAAAAATTCCTGAAAGAAAAAACCATGAAATACATGGAATCCCACCTCGATCCATCCCAATTCGTAAGAGTTCACCGGTCGTATATCGTGAATGTGAACCAGATTGCACGACTGGAACTCTACCAGAAAGAAACCTACAATGTTCTGTTAAAAAACGGAACGAGCATCCGGGCAAGCAGTAGTGGGTATAAGGAGCTGAAGCAGCTTCTAAACCTTTAGATAAAAAATTGTACCTTGCACCCGTTTTTAAATCTAAAGAATAAGAATAGATATGACAAGTAAGAAGATCATTTTCGGGATCATGTTATCCCTTTTATTCATTTTCAGTAAACCTTTATCAATACTTGCACAGGATGTCAGGATGACTTCGGCCAATCAGAATCCGAATGAACAACATCTGTTTATGGAACTTTATGCGGCATTCGACACGCTGAAGCTTCGCTCGATCCGTCCTGCAGAAGGTTATCTTAAACACGACTACCTTATCCCTGCAGGGTTTTACAAGCAAATGTGGGATTGGGACGGGTTTTTTATCGGATGTTACCTGGCATCGCATAAAAAAGAAGATTCGAAGTACCTGAAAGGATGGGTACTGAATTTTGTCAATGGCGTGGATAAAGACGGCTATGTTGCAGGTTGCATGACCACGAAGGGGCCCCGGCCTATTTTCGGAAAATTTGCCATGAAGCCCTTTCTATCTCAGGGAGCCTTGTTTGCCTCAGTTTATGGAGGGGATTTTTCGTGGATAGCACCTATCTACGAAAAGTTAAAAAAAGTACTGGATTACAGGGAAAAGACCCAATACGATAAAAAATACGGTTTGTTTTTCTGGGATATCGCAATCCAGTCGGGAGCCGATAATAATCCGGCATTGACTAATGATACCAATGACCGTTCTGCAATTCTTGCCGCCGATATTAATACATTTCAGCTGAGAGAATACGTAAGCATGATGAGGATTGCGGGAAAGCTTGGAAAGCCGGCGGATGTCAAACTATATAAAGCCAAAGCCGACACCCTGAAAGCCAGGATGCTGAAGTATCTCTGGTTCCCTGAACAACAATCCTTCTTTAATGTGAGGAGAGACAATGGCAAAGTGATTGAGCGGGTAACTTATTCAAATTTTGTTCCTTTGTTCCAGGGGATCCTTCCCAGGGAGGATGGACGGGAAATGATCAAACGGTATCTGCTGGCACCTGAGCATATGATGTCGGAATTTGGGCTCAGGTCACTTTCAGCTTCGGATCCCTTGTATAACAATGCCTGCATAATTATTCCATATTCCAACTGGCAGGGCCCGCTCTGGATCAATGCAAATTACATGTACACCATTGCCCTTGTCAGGTACGGGTTTACGGATGAAGCAGGTATGATAGCAAAAAAGCTTGCACCTGTCCTTCTAAATGACATAAAAGCCAATCATTCGATGCATGAATGTTACAATGCCGACACCGGGGCACCTCTTGCACCCACAGCAGCGCAATCGCCGAACGGAATTTTTACCGGGTTCGTCGGATGGAACCTGCTTGAACAGAATATGCTGGAAGGAGCAATGAATGGGGACTGGATGATGCTGGACCTCACCTATTAATTACGATTGGACGATTGCCGATTATTAATTCGCCCATCCACCAGTTCTTTTTTTTCGTGTCACGCGTCACGATTTTCGACAGTTTCCCATTTCATTAGCCAATCTTATGAATTTTCACGAAGTTTGTTCCACCTTCAATGTGGGCAGGGATTCCGCCCAGGATTAGGATCTTTTCGCCGGAACAGGCCAGTTTCAAATCGACTAATTCCGATTCGATGAACTCTATGATCTCTTCAAAAGTCGTAGAATGTTGCCCTGTCAGGATTGGCCTGATCCCCCACAATAAATTCAGCATGTGGTAAACCGGTAAATGGGAAGTGAGTGCGAAGATCGGTGTCTTTGGTCTTTCTGCTGCGACATAGCGGGCGCTCCGGCCGCTCGTGGTAAGGACCACGATTGCACTTAAGTCAACAACTTTTTCGATTCCGTTGACTGCCTGGCTTAAAGCAAGGACATCATTCCGGTCGCTGTGGGTGTAAGTTTTAAAATCAATTTTTGCTTCCACATCTTTTGCAATCCGGTTCATCATCTCCACTGCTTTTACCGGGAATTCGCCCATGGCTGTTTCTCCGGAAAGCATGATTGCATCTGTGCCGTCAATAATTGCATTGGCCACGTCGCTGGCTTCCGCACGGGTAGGGCGCGGTTCATGGATCATGCTTTCAAGCATTTGGGTAGCTGTAATAACAGGTTTCCCTTTCCGGTTACAGAGCTCAATGATTTGCTTCTGGATCATCGGTACCCTTTCAGGGTTCATCTCGACGCCAAGGTCTCCGCGGGCAACCATCAAGCCATCTGATACTTCGAGGATCTCTTCCAGGTTTTCCACTGCCTGTGGTTTCTCGATCTTTGCGATGACAGGCTTTTTGACTCCTTTTTCTTCAATAAGTTTTTTCAGAAGAACAACATCTGCTGCCGAACGAACAAAACTCAGTGAGATCCAGTCAACATCCTGTTCCAGTCCGAAAATAAGATCATTTTTGTCTTTCTCTGTCAGGGAAGGTAAATGAAGATTCAGCTGTGGGAAATTAACGCCTTTCCTGCTTTCAAGAGTACCTCCTTCTTTTACTATGCACTTTACCTGGTCTCCATCAATGCCGGTAACCTCCAACTCAAAGAGACCATCGGCCAACAGTACGGTCATACCTGTTTGTGCCTCTTCAGAAAGATCCGGATAATCGACGGGTATGAAGGTTGGTTGTTCTGTGTACGCATGTTCAGGAACGAGAGAAACATTATCCCCGTTATTAAGTTTTATTTGTCCACCAGCCAATTGTCCCACCCTGATCTTGGGCCCCTGGAGATCCTGCATTATAGTTACAGGGGTATTCAGTTCGTGGGAGATTTCGCGAAGCCATTTAATAACGGCAGCGTGGTCTTCATGTTTTCCGTGGGAGAAGTTAAGCCTTGCAACATCCATTCCTGCCTTAATAAGTTCACGGATCTTATCGGGTGAATTGCTTGCAGGGCCTATTGTAGCAACAATTTTTGTTCTTCTGATCTTGTCTTTCACGGTCGTTGAATTTGGTGCAAGATAATATTTTTTTTGCAAAAAAAAAGTCCGCCATAAGCGGACCATTTTGATCAGGGGTTAAGAAAAGATTCAGAATATATAAGAGTCAGCTTTGCAGGGGACGTGAAACTTTACTGCATTGATATTAACATCAAGTTGCAGTGTGGAATCATTAATGTCGGCCTCTGCCGGAGTTGAAGGTGCAAGGTTTTTCAGAAGTTCCGGACTTATTTCATTTGGATTTTCGTAATCGATAGAAGCTTCTTTTGGGACGCTTGGTGCAAAAGCGTTTATATTCAGTGTGCTTTCAGGAAGAAAATCGACGGAAGATGCTGCTTTAGATGTTACCGGCACAAAAGTTGAAAGCGTCGGAGCGTTTTTTACAGGGTCGCTGTTTGCCGGTGATTTTGCCATTACGTGCTGGATCTGCAGACCTATAAGGAGGGTAAAGATCAAAATGGCCTGTTTAACTGCTATGACGGTTGTTGTTTTCATGGTTTTTATTTTTTTATTTGTTTTTTGTTGACCATAAGACGACCCACATTGATGAAAGTTACAACATAATGTTGCTGAATCGACGGACTTGTCCTGCCTGGCGGTGAGGTGCCGAAAAATGTCGGTGAAAAGCGTAACGCGTAACACGTGAGGTGGTGAACTGGTGACGTGGTGACGTGGTGAGTGTTCTTTATGAACTTTAAATGTTCAGATCTCGATTACATCGCCATATTCAGGGAGAATGGGGGTCAAACCGTAACGGCTTGAGATGAGTCCGGCAAGGGGTTTACGTCCTCTATCTTCACCGTGGGACAGGACAACTTTTGGTTTTGATCCTGCAATCACATCGAACCAGCGGAGAAGGTCGGATTGGCCTGCATGTGCGCTTAAGCCGCCCAAAAGATGGACCTGGGCTTTAACTGCGATTGTTTCACCAAAGATCCTGACGGTTATGGCACCATCAACAAGCTGCCTGCCGAGTGTTCCTTCGGCCTGGTAACCGATAATGATGACAGATGTTTCAGGCATCCAGAGGTTGTGTCTGAGATGATGCAATATCCTTCCGGCATTGCACATTCCAGCACCGGCAATGATCATCATAGGGCCTTCCAGATCGTTGAGTGCTTTTGATTCTTCAGGGGTCGTCGACATATTTACGTGGCTCAGATCAGCTTTTAATTCACCTGACCGTACCATTTCCATTGCTTCTTCATCGTAGAGTTCGGTGTGCTTCATATATATATTAGTAGCCTCGATGGCCATAGGGCTGTCGAGGTACACCGGGAATTTAGGGAAATCGCCCCGGTGAAAAGCTGCAGCCATGTAATACAGCAACTGCTGGGTACGTCCAACAGCAAAGGAAGGAATTAGAATTTTACCTTTATCCCTGACTGCCTGGCGGATAATGGTTTCGCCTTCAAGCAGGGTGTCTTTTAGCGACTTATGGTCCCTGTCACCATAGGTAGATTCAAGAAAAACCAGGTCGGCATAGGGCAGGGGAGCGGGATCTTTGAGAATGGCCATTCCAAGAGGCCCGATATCGCCGGAAAAGACAACAACTTTTTTCTTTCCCTGTTCTACGGCTGTCAGTTCGAAGCTGACAGATCCCAGTATATGTCCTGCTTCGACTGCACGGATGGAGATTCCCGGCGCCACTGCAACAGGCTCGTTGTATGGAATAGGTGTAAAAAGCTTTAGCATATGATCCACATCTTCGATAGAATACATGGGCTCAAGATGTGATTGACCCAACCTCGATCGTTTCCGGTTGGTCTTTTCCATATCCAGCTTTTTGACTTTAGCCGAATCGTGGAGTACCAGCTCTGTCACTTCAATTGTAGCCGGAGTGGCAAAAACCGGGTTCTGATATCCGGCTCTTGCAAGCAATGGCAACCGGCCGGTATGATCAAGATGGGCATGCGTTAAAATGACGCAATCCAGCTTGCTGATATTTATTGGTGGAAGCTTAAGGTTACGGATCTCTTTCTGTTTCCCACCCTGGAACAAACCAAAATCCACGAGAACCTTTGCCGAACCGGTCTCAACGTAATAGGCTGAACCGGTTACATCGCCGGCAGCGCCGAACAGGGTTATTTTCATGGAAGCAAAGATAAGGGAAAATCGTGACGCGTGACGCGAAAAGAATGGCAAAATGGTAAGATGGTAAAATCGAAAATCGTCAATCAGGAAATTCATTCGGAAATCGTAAATCGTCCAATCGAAAATTATTTGGGTTTAAAAAAAATTGTACTTTCGCGTCGAATTTCACCGGGATGGTAGCTCAGTTGGTTTAGAGCATCGCCTTGACAGGGCGGGGGTCATGGGTTCGAATCCCTTCCATCCCACACCAGCGGAAAATTACTTCTGCTTTTTTTTATCCTTTATTGAACCATCTTGAGTAAATCCTCCACTGTTTCCAGCACAAACAGGAATTCGCCGGTTGCCATGTTAATGGATGCATTTCCATGTTCATCCTCAGTGGTTTTCATTATCTTTATGATATAATGGGTATTGATGGATACGGGGGTATCCATTTCAAGGTCTTCATCGCTTTCTTTTACAATGGTAACGGTGATAAATTTTGTCATGAGGAAATTTGTTCGTTAATTATTTTATGGGCCAAAGATAAATAGATTTACGATTGGACGATTTACGATTTCCGAATGAATTTTAGATTGATGATTTTTGATTTTACCATCTTGCTATTTTACCATTTGACAATTTTTTTCGCATCACGCGTTACACGTCACGCGTTACGATTTTCTCTTACCTTTGAAGCCCGAAAGTCAAATCGATTCCTTTTGTTAATAAAATCAATAAATAGCCTCTTATGAAACAGTTTATTTCCCTGCTGCTTATTCTTTCTTCCTTTTCATTATTCTCGCAGACCGGTACGAAGAAGATAAGCCTGGAGGATATTTTTAAAAACAGGAAGTTTGCTTCCAAAGGCGTTTCCGGACTGAATTCCATGAAGGATGGTGAACATTATTGCCAGCTCAAAAAAGACAGTCTTAATGTTTATGAATATGCAACCGGAAATCTAACACAAACGTTAGTCACCTCAAAGAATCTGATTCCAACGGGTGATACAGCCCCGGTTTCGATTGGAAGTTATTCTTTCAGCAAGGATGAAAAAAAGATACTTTTCTCTAAGGATGAAGAAGCTATCTATCGTCATTCCTCAAAGGCCAATTATTATTACTATGACCTTATAACTGCGAAGCTGGCAATGGTTTCGAAGGCGGGGAAACAGCGACTGGCAACCTTTTCTCCGGATGGGACAAAAATAGCCTTCGTTCGCGACAACAATTTATTTATGGTTGACCTCTCAACCGGGAAGGAAAAGCAGATCACAACCGATGGCAAGATCAATGAGATCATCAACGGCGCAAGCGACTGGGTTTATGAAGAAGAGTTCGGATTTTCACAGGCCTTTTTCTGGTCGCCTGATAGTAAAAGAATTGCTTATTACAGGTTTGACGAATCGAATGTCAAAGAATACCAGTTAACCTATTATGGTGATCTATACCCGGAACAATACAAATTCAAATACCCCAAAGCCGGGGAGGATAACTCGAAGATCAGCATTTTTGTCTGGAATGTGGATTCAGGAAAACCGATCCGGGTGGATATTGGCCAGGAACAGGATATCTATATTCCACGGGTTAAATGGACGGAAGATCCCAATGTACTTGCATTTTACCGGCTGAACAGACATCAGAATAAGCTGGAATTGCTGCTTTCGGATGCGGCTTCAGGAACATCTCACGTTATCTATACCGAAGAGAATAAAACATATATCGAGATCAATGATCACTGGCATTTCCTGAAAAATAATTCCGGTTTTCTTTTGACCAGTGAGAAAGATGGTTTCAGGCATATTTACCTCTACAGCATGGAAGGGAAACTCATCAGGCAGTTGACTTCCGGAAAGTGGGAAGTTGCTGATATCTCGGGCATTGACGAAGCAAATAATAAGTTGTATTATGTTTCCACGGAAGTTTCCCCACTCGAACGCAATGTATACAGTATTGGTCTTGATGGAACAAATAAGACCTGCCTGATATCGAAAAAAGGATATAATATCCCGGATTTCAGTAACAAGTGCATCTATTTTATTAATCGCTGGTCGGATATCAATACTCCTCCGGTCATTACAGTGAATAAGCCGGATGGCAGTGAGATCAGGACTCTTCAGGACAATGCAAAACTGAAAGAGACCCTCAGGGATTATGGATTCAGTAAAGCTGAGTTTTTCACATTTCTGACCTCTGATGGGATTGAATTAAACGGGTGGATGATGAAACCTGCCGATTTTGACCCTTTAAAGAAGTACCCGGTTTTATTCAATATCTATGGCGGGCCAGGGTCGCAGACCGTATTGAATTTGTGGGGAATGGTTTCATCGTGGGATCAGCTTCTGGCACAGAACGGGGTTATCCTGGTTTCCGTGGATAACAGGGGTACTGGAGGCCGGGGGGAAGAATTTGAAAAGTGTACATACCTTGAACTTGGGAAGTATGAAACACTCGACCAGATAGATGCAGCCAAATACCTGGGCACACTTGCCTATGTGGATAAAGACAGGATCGGGATGTGGGGTTGGAGCTTTGGCGGCTATATGACCCTTTCATGCCTGACTATTGGTGCTGATTATTTTAAGATGGGTGTTGCAATTGCTCCTGTGACCAACTGGAAATATTATGACAATATTTATACTGAACGGTTCATGCAGACGCCAAAAGAAAATTCCAACGGGTATGAGTCCAATTCACCCATAAACCATGCAGGTGAACTGAAAGGAAAACTTCTGCTCGTCCACGGAATGGCCGATGACAACGTCCATACACAGAATTCGATAGATTTCATTACCGCGTTGGTTGCTGCCAATAAACAATTTGACATGCAGTTCTACCCCAACAGCAACCATGGAATCTATGCCGGGAAAAATACTACATTTCATTTGTATACCCGGATGACGGAATACATACTCAGGAATTTGTAAGAACCCCACCCCCTAACCCCCTCACCCAAGAGTGAGGGGGAAGAACGAATCATTTAAATTTCTTTGATATATTAAAAATCTTTTTAACTTTGCACCCCTGTTTTTCAGGATAATTATTCATCATTTAAAAGAAAGAGAGCCGCATAAACATGATCATTGTACCCGTAAAAGAAGGTGAAAGCATCGACAGAGCTTTAAAAAAACTAAAGAGAAAATTTGAAAAAACCGGTGTGGTAAAGGAACTGCGCGAACGCCAGAAATTCACAAAACCCTCGGTAGTAAGACGTGAAGGAGTAAATAAAGCCATTTACGTTCAGAAACTTCAGCAGACAGAAGAAGGTATGTAGTAAGTACCTGGAATGTTTTTAGCTGAAAACAAAAAAAATCTTTCAGAAGAAGTTTTGCAAGGGTGAAATATTTCGTATATTTATCCTTCGGTTTAGGCCGGCAAGATTTCTTCTTATTTTTTGATGGATATGATGGAGAAGGGTAAATTTATCGACTACATTCAATACGAAAAAAGATACTCGCCACATACTGTGATAGCCTACCAGAACGACCTTGACCAGTTTTATACTTTCCTTAAAATTCAATATGCCGTTGATGATATCCATGAGGTGACCCATCTCATGATCCGGTCGTGGCTGGCAGCACTGATGGAAGAAAAAACATCTCCCCGTTCTGTAAACCGGAAGCTGTCAACCCTCAAGTCATTTTACAAGTTCCTGTTAAAAGAAGGCATTCTCACCGTTAACCCGATGTGGAGGATTATCTCTTTGAAGACCCCTAAAAATTTACCGGTATTCGTGGAAAAGGGTAAGATGGATGCCCTGTTTGAAAGAACAGACTTCGGGAGTGGATTCCCGGCTTTACGCGATCGAATGATCCTGGAAATGTTATATGCCACCGGGATGCGGTTATCTGAACTGGTCAACCTGAAAGAAACGGATATTGATTTTCATCAATCGGAGCTGAAGGTCCTGGGAAAAAGAAATAAAGAACGGCTAATCCCGTTCTCCAATAAATTTGCCGGACTTTTGAAGACTTATCTGGTGGAGAAAAAAAACTGGCTGGAGAACGAGGTGTCGAAAAGACCATCTTCCACTGAAGATGATAGTTGGCTGATCATTCTAAATAATGGTAAACAGGCCTACACCCGTTTTATTTACACAACTGTTACGAAATATCTGTCGCAGGTCACTACGCTTCAAAAAACCTCTCCCCATGTGTTGAGGCACACATTTGCAACCCATTTATTAAACAACGGAGCTGAACTGAATGCCGTTAAGGAATTACTTGGGCACGCCAGTCTTGCGGCTACCCAGGTATATACACACAATACAATCGAGAAACTGAAGAAAATTTATAAACAGGCCCATCCAAAGGCATAAAAAAGGAGGTTTGAATGAATATCAAGATCAATTCTGTACATTTTAAAGCTGACGGTAAGCTTGAAACCTTCATAAAGGAGAAAATACAGAAAATGGTTAGCATCTATGAAGGGATCATAGGCAGCGAGGTCATTCTGAAACTTGAGAATTCGGAGGACAGGGATAATAAGATGGTGGAGATCAAATTAATTATTCGCGGGTATGACCTTTTTGCCAAGAAGCAGGCCAAATCATTTGAGGAAGCAACCGACCAGGCAACAGAGGCATTGAAAAAGCAGTTGATCAAGCACAAGGAGAAAATACGGGGAATATAACCAAAATGAATTTTGTGTTAAATATAGATGAACAATTATACACAAGGGCAACTGTTAAGTTGCCTTTTTTGTTTTCCGGTATATTATCTTTTTTTTTTGCTAAAAATGTAAAATATTTGTACCTTTGAGCCAGGTTGATCATTAATGAAAAGATTGAGAAATAACAGGATAAAGGATTTATTGTTTTATTGATTTTATGTGGTTTTTTGTTACAAGGCAAATGAGATTAATTAAACATATCTTGTAAAAGTTGTAATTTAATATTGCATTTCAATTTTTTTTTTATATATTTGCTACGTATTCAATTATGAAACGACCAAAAATCTTTATTCAAAGAATTGGTGACGGGATATTTACGTTTCAGAATAAGTTGTAATTTTATCATTCGAAAGATGGTTTTTTTCTTTGCGAAGTCAAGATATAATTTGTAATATTAAAACTTTTGGTATGAAAAAGGCACTTTGGAGGATGTTCCTGGTTGTTCAACTGATAATTGTTCCACTTTTTATTACAGGTATCTTTGCTGATCCACCTGGTCCTCCGGGCCCGGGAGGTCCTCCGGGCAGTAATGGCGGAAACCCTGTTGGGGAGGGAGCATCGATCGATGATGGGGTAGTCATTTTGCTCGCATTGGGGCTGGCTTACGGATGTTTTAAAATATATGAGATCTGGAAAAAGAAAGGGATTGGGAAAGAGAATCCGGTTTAATTTTTGTAAGATTTTATTTTTTGTATCGTTATGATAAATACTAGTCTTATGAGAAAAACACTTTATAGCATGTTGTTCCGGAATATCTTGCCGGGATTTATATTCTGGAGTTTTTCCATCACGTGCATGGCCCAGGGAACGCAGGTAACAACAAATACGTATTTAAATGTTGCTTCAGGCACAACTTATGTTGAAACACACAGCCTTGCTCCTGCTTCCGGAGGGTCTGTAAATAATTCGGGAACAATCATCCTGAATGGCGACCTTATGAACCAGAACTCATCACAAAGCAATCTTGGGCCAGGTACTTTTCAATTCACAGGAACAACTTTACAAACCATATCCGGCCCGAATCTCATGACCAATGTGCTGGTAAATAATTCTGCAGGTTTGAGTATAGCGGGGAATACCGAAATTGATGGTGTGCTCACGCTCACCAGCGGGCTTGTTACACTGGGATCGAATAATCTCCTGTTGGGGCCATCAGCCACTATTTCTGGAACTCCTTCGGCTACCAACATGATCGTAGCCACCGGGAGCGGACAGTTGCAGAAGAATTTTACCGGAGCAGGCAGTTTTACCTTCCCTGTTGGTGATGCAGGACCTCATTACTCACCGGTTACGCTTAATTTCATTAGCGCTACTTTCGGAGGCGGCGCGTATGCCGGCGTTAACCTGGTAAATGCAAAATATCCGGATGCGAATATAACAGGTGACTATTTGAACCGTTACTGGACAGTTAGCGCAACAGGGATCACCAATTATAATTGCAATGCCGTGTTTTATTATACCCTTTCAGATGTTGTTGGAACAGAAGGCAATATTTATTGCCTGGATATTGCTCCTCCTCCTGTGATTACCTATAGTGTTGCAAATACAGGGAATCATTCCCTGACCGCCACCGGATTGATCAATTTCGGTAGTTTTACAGGAGGGCATGGTGCCCTTCAAACCGCCTTTACAGCATTCCTTCAAGGGCCTTACAACAGTGGCGCAATGAATACTAATTTAAAGACTTTAGGATTGATTCCACTGACCCAGCCATATTCCGGCGCTCCATGGAATTACAGTGGTACTGAATCTGTGAGTTCAATTCCTGCCGGTGTTGTCGATTGGATACTTATCGATCTGCGCCAGGCAAGTACTCCTGCAGGCGCTACATCAGGAACCTCAGTTGCAAAAAGGGCTGCATTTTTAAAGAGCGATGGAACAATTGTTGATCTTGACGGGGTGAGTTCTGTCAGGTTTTATAATACAACTCTGACAAGCAACCTTTATCCTGTGATAAAGCACCGTAATCATCTTGCTATCATGTCAAACAATGCAGTTACCAGGACCAGTGGAATTTATTCATACGATTTCACCTCAGCCCAGACACAGATTTATGATGGATCAGGAAATGGATGTGTGCAATTAGGATCAAAGTGGGGTATGGTTGCAGGGGATGGAGATGCTTCGGGCATTATCAACATTAACGATTTTAATTTGTGGCAGAGTAATTTCTCACAGAATAACTATAATAAGTCGGACCATGATCTTAGTGGAACAGTGAATATCAATGACTTCATCATCTGGCAAAATTCTTTTGCCAAACAAACAAAAGTACCGAATTAATAACAGTTTATCGACATAATGATATTTACAAAAGATGACTAAAAAAATGAGCTGTTTTATACTAAATTATATGAAAAAAAATCTCCTGCTTTTTTTTATACTGCTCATTAGCGGATTGAGCACGGGTTTATGGGCACAGACACCAGTCATAAATTTCAGGATTACCAACCCCAGAATAATCCGGACTATGAATTATACCTATTACGGTGAATGTGATAACCTTGCTTGTGATGTTGAATTAAGTGCCTCATCACTTACCTATTATCATGCGGTTGAAATTCATATGACCTATAACTATTTTTCTTTGACAGACATGGATTTTCAACCTGGAACTCTTTGTACCTCACACTATAATCCAACATTTGATTTATACAATAATGATATCAATTTGGCTGTTTCCAATGCTGGACTTCCAAATTCACCTAACGTAACATGGTGGACGCAAGTTACAACTTCGTGGCAAACGCTTGGTACAATTCTGTTGCGTATTACTGATAATACAGACGTAGAGAATTGTTCATGGCTTCCGGCACTGATGGACCCATCTCTTTTTGTTCAGGTTGAAAAAACCTTTAGTCCAGCTGGCATTGATTATTATAGCGGCATTACGACAGTTGGAACCCCGATTGCATCGCTTTACATGGGAAGAATATATTCCGGGGCATGGGGATGGTCGCAGGTTGGTTCTACGGTCAACGATCAGCAATATTTAAACTGGGCCACTTTAGTTAATACATCGGTGTGGGATACCGTTTCCCCCGGTGGAGTGGGAACTATTCATTCAACTGATCTGAACTGCCAGGCTGCCAATCTGAGGATTCACCCAGGTGCAAAACTGAATATTGCAGCCGGCGGAGAACTGAACGTTGCCGGTACAACTGAGATCACAGAACCCAATGCATTATGGATCCAGTCGAATAATTCTGCTACAGGTGAATGGATGGATCAGGGGGAAGGATCTATCCTGTATAATGGAAGCTCTTCAATCCGTGTTCAATGTTATATTGGACATGATAAGTGGCGAGGAATTGCTATTCCACTTCATACAACATATGCACGTGCAACTTTCCTTGGTACCTATCTTAAATGGTATGATGAACAACGTTCGGTTAATGAGTCAAATAATGCAGCAAAGTGGAGGTATGTGCTCGATGTATCTCCTGCACCCGACTCTGCGCTTACCGGTGATTTACGCGGATGGATGAATTGGTCCACTCTATCAATGACAGGTGATTATACCATTAATTACTCAGCCACAACCTCGAATCACCTTGTATCCGGATCTTTGACAAGCTCCCTGACACGCACTGCATTCCTCAGTGGAACAGATCCATATGACGGATGGAACATGGTTGGCAATATGTATACCAGCCCCATTGATTGGGAAGCAGCTTCGGGATGGACAAGGGCGAATGTTGACCCAACGGCTTATTTCTGGAATTCTAATTCGGGGCAATATGCCAGCTATAATTATTCTACGCATTTAGGTACCAGCGGTGGAACAAGATACATCCCGGCCATGCAGGGATATTTTGTTCATGTCACCTCTGCTACGTTATTCGGTATGAATAACAATGTCAGGGTATTCAATTCTCAGGCGTTTTGGAAAGATCAGACTACGTTTGAAGACCTATTAGACTTAAAAGTTGTTGGAAACGGTTCTAAAGATGAAGCCAAAATTTGGTTTAATGCTTCGGCAACTGCTGATTTTGATTGGGAATATGATAATTACAAGCTCTTTGGAAATGATGGGACTCCTCAATTATACAGCATATTAGCCGATAATCATTATGCATCCGTTAATACTCTGCCCTGGGTTGGGGTGAATACACTTGTTCCGATGGGATTTTCATTATCGATTGATTCAACAACCGATACGATCACGGCTTCCAATATGGAAAGCTTTAAATCAGGCATGAGGATTTACCTGGAAGATACTAAGTTAGCTATTATGCATGAACTTACTGCTGATCCTGTCTATATATTCACATCCACCCCGAACGATGCTCCCAACCGTTTTGTTTTGCATTTTTACAATCCGTTCTATGGAGTTGAGAATAAAGACCTTGCCAGCATGCAAATCTATTCTTTCGATGAATATGTATATGTGAGAAATCTGGCAAAAGGAACAACCAAAGGTATTATTGAGATCTATGACATTTTGGGAAGAAAAGTTTTCCAGGAGAATTTAAAAGATATGGATTTGAACAAATTCTTGCCAGGTGTTAATGAAGGCTATTACATGGTCAGGGTTGTTACTGAAGATAATTCTTATTCCCAAAAGGTCTACCTGAAATAGAGGAAGAAAAGGAAGGAACTTTATAATTACTTTTTTATAACGAGCAACCTTGAACAGGTTGCTTTTTTTTAGGTAATTTTACAATAGTATTTGTTTTTTTTATTTTGAAAGATTTATTCTGAATGAGAAAAGCCATATTTTCTCTTGCACTTATATTTTTAACATTAAGTTCCTTATCCGGACAGACGTATCTCTATTTCAGGGCTGTTAATCCCCGGATAATCAGATCATTCAATTCGACATACAATGATTATTGTGATAATCTGGAGTTTGACGTCGAGGTTAAGGCTTCGAGTCTGTCATATTACTATGCTCTCGAGATCCATCTTACCAATGATACTGTTGCTTTAAAGGACCTTGATTATTCAGAGGGTATCTTATCAGATAATGGATATTACACATCGACATTTAATCTTACCAATGGAAACATAAATTTAGCTGTCGCCTCAACACAGCAGACAACTTCAGGGGCTCAATCAAGATTTGAACAAATATCAACATATTGGCAGATACTTGGAACCTTACGATTACGCATTGCCGATCCATCTCTTTTAGAAAGTGCAGTTTGGATTTCTTCCCTGATGCAGGGCCAGCAATATGAAAAGACTTTTTCCCCGAATGGAATACAGTTATATGCTGGATTTACCTGCAATGGAATCCCATTTGATAACTTATACCTTGGCAGGATTTTCTCTTCGGGTGAGGGTTGGTCACAGTTTGGAGGTACGCAAAATGATATGAAATATCTCAACTGGACTATACCCGTCAACACTTCGGTTTGGGATAGTATTGCAAAACTTGATTCTGTTGCAGTAACAAACAGATTACGAATTCATGACTCAGCACAATTCATTCTTGACCCTGGCGCACAGGTAAATTGTTTTGATTCAGTAAGCATAGATACTGCAAATGGATTATGGATCAGGTCAAATTCTTCCTCCACCGCCTCATTTATTGATAATGGTATCATTTCATGTTCAAATGGCGGCTCTGCGATGATTGACCGTTACCTGAGCCAGGATGTCTGGCATGGCTATTGTATTCCGGTAAACAGCACCAATACACTTCCCTTCCACAATCTGCAATTGATTGTACAATGGTATGATGAACCTGAGCATAAGTATCATACCATTGTAAACCCGGCGGGTGATTCCATTCTGAATACAAAGATGCTTGGGTATTTTGTTTATTCCAATTCATCTCTGACCTCAAATTCAACCATCTCAATGACTGGTACTCCAAACACAGGAGATATTTCCATTCCTGTCACCGCTACCCTGGGGCCGGGTGGTCCGGACGGATGGAATCTCATCGGGAACCCTTATCCCAGTGGGGTGATTTGGCCATCATTTATTCTCAATAATGTAGATCCGACCATGTACATTTTTGATCCGCAACGGGGGAATTATATTTTCTGGAATTCCTATGACGCAACGCACACAACAAATATCACTCCCATAATCCCAGGCATGCAGGGCTTCTATGTTCATTGTCATGCGCAGGTTCCGGGTACAGGAAATGTAGCAGTAAATAACGGAGCGAGGGTCCATGAAAATTATTTGTTTTATAAAAGTGTACTTTCCCAGGGTAATCTGTTAGTTCTTTCAGCTTATGGGAATGGATACAGGGATGAAGCACAAATCTGGTACAATGATTCGTCAACAACATCATTTGACTGGAAATACGATGTTTATAAACGATGGGGTAATAATCTGGCTCCTCAATTTTACAGCGAACTTCCCGGCTCAATCATAGCTACAATGAATGTACTCCCCTGGGCAGACAGTAATTTAATAGTCCCTATGGGTTATAAGACCGGAGTTGCCGGGACGGATACTATCATTGCCCGGAATATGCAGAGTTTTGCAGATACAATACCCATCTGGATCAGTGACCTCCAGGAAAACCGGTTGCAAAAACTGACGCAGGATTCGGTCTACATCTTTCAGTCGGCACCAACAGATGCTCCTGACCGTTTCCGGATCTATTTTAAGGATGCTCCGACAGGGATCAGGGGAAAAACATTGCCAGGAATTGAAATCTATTCCTATAACAAGATTATAGTCGTGAAAAACGAATCTGTATCTCATCTGCAGGATGATATCTTTCTTTTCGACCTGACCGGCCGTGAAGTTTTTTCCGGTGAACTAAAGGATATGAACGTCAATCGTTTTTATCCAAATGTAAATGAAGGGTGTTATATTGTCAGAGTTATTTCAGCTAACACTACCTATACCCGGAAGGTTTATTTGAAATAAAAACAGCGTTTTAATTTTTCTGTCTTAAGGAGTGAAAGTACTATACTTATTGATATGCCGGAAAGAGAAAAAGCAAGCAAATTTTTTTTCGGCATGCTATTTGTAGATAATAATGCCTTCATCTCTGAAATCTGAAAAAAAAGTCTTTGATTTTATTTTAATTCTTCCTACTTTTGCAGTCCTTTTTGTAAAAGGGCTGCATTTTTACTAATAGATTTGCAGCAAATTAATGATAATCAGAATTTTGTGTTTTTCTTTTATATCTGAAGCGTTGATGTTTTTCTGCCCAGGGGGAATTTTTGAAAAAAAAGACGGGAATAAATTTAACTGCATCAGTTTTAGAGCAACTAGATGCCGATGTAGCTCAGCTGGTAGAGCAGCTGATTTGTAATCAGCTTGTCGGCGGTTCGATCCCGTCCATCGGCTCAGGAAGAGGGGAATCCCGGATTCCGGAATATACGTTCATTGATTTATTAAACACTCACACATTCACTCACATGAGGGTTCACACCTTTGCAGGGGAGATACCAGAGTGGTCAAATGGGGCAGACTGTAAATCTGTTGGCGAAGCCTTCGGAGGTTCGAATCCTCCTCTCCCCACAGAGTTACAAAGTGTTTGAAATTGCGATTAATGTGAAATAGATTATTTACATACGAAGTCGTTAATCAGAATGCGGAAGTAGCTCATTTGGTAGAGCATAAGCCTTCCAAGCTTCAGGTGGCGGGTTCGAGCCCCGTCTTCCGCTCAGATAAGAGCTCATACCCGTTACATGCACACGCATTTGCCGATGTAGCTCAGTGGTAGAGCACTTCCTTGGTAAGGAAGAGGTCATGAGTTCAATTCTCATCATTGGCTCGAACAATGTAATATAAATAATAAAAGTAAACATAGTAATTAATTACTTAATTAATTAATTATGGCAAAAGAAAAATTCAACCGGTCTAAACCGCATGTAAACGTCGGTACCATTGGTCATGTTGACCATGGTAAAACCACTTTAACTGCTGCCATCACACTGATTTTGCAGAAAAAGGGCTTTCAGCAACTTATAGGTCATTCGATCAAATTGACAATGCTCCTGAAGAAAAAGAAAGGGGTATTACGATTAATACTGCTCACGTTGAATATCAAACCGCTAAAAGTCATTATGCACATGTTGACTGTCCAGGCCATGCTGACTATATTAAAAACATGGTTACAGGTGCTGCCCAGATGGACGGTGCTATCCTGGTTGTTGCTGCTACTGACGGCCCGATGCCACAAACCCGCGAACATATCCTTCTTGCACGCCAGGTTGGTGTTCCCAAGATCGTTGTGTTTATGAATAAAGTGGATATGGTTGACGATCCTGAATTACTTGAACTCGTTGAAATGGAAATCAGTGAACTTCTTACTTTCTACGATTTTGACGGTGATAATGCTACCCGGTCATCCGTGGTTCTGCTTTGGGTGCATTGAACAAAGAACCAAAGTGGGTTGATAAAGTCATGGAACTGATGGATGCAGTTGATTCATTATATTCCACTGCCTGTCCGTGACACTGAAAAACCCTTCCTGATGCCGGTTGAAGACGTATTCTCTATCACTGGTCGTGGTACTGTTGCTACCGGAAGAATTGAAACAGGTGTTATTAATACAGGTGATCCTGTCGATATTATCGGTATGGGTGCAGAAAAGCTGAAATCTGTTGTAACAGGTGTTGAAATGTTCCGGAAGATCCTTGACCGTGGAGAAGCCGGTGACAATGCAGGTTTACTGCTTCGTGGTATTGATAAAGATGATATCCGCCGTGGTATGGTTATTGCAAAACCGGGATCCATCACTCCACACAAACATTTTAAAGCTGAACGTATATATCCTGAAGAAAAAGAAGGTGGACGTCATACTCCTTTCCATAACAATACCGTCCGCAGTTCTATTTCCGTACTACTGATGTTACCGGTGAAATCATACTTCCTGCAGGGAGTGAAATGGTTATGCCGGGAGATAACGTTACGATCGACGGTTGAACTTGATTTCCGAAATCGCTATGAACATGGGTCTGCGTTTTGCTATCCGTGAAGGTGGCCGTACAGTTGGTGCCGGACAGGTAACAGAAATTCTTGATTAATGTATAACAATACACGGGTGTAGCTCAACTGGTAGAGTGGCGGTCTCCAAAACCGTAGGCTGTGGGTTCGATTCCTACCACCCGTGCAAAATATCAGACAGATGGCAAATTCAAAGATTACTGCGTATTTCAGGGAAAGTTATGATGAACTAATGCATAAGGTTTCCTGGCCCACCTGGAGTGAACTGCAAAGTAGTGCAATTGTCGTATCCGTTGCTTCCCTGATCATCGCCTTGGTGGTGTTCATGATGGATGAGACTTTTAAGAACCTGCTACTTCAATTTTACAAGCTGTTCTGATGCATCCGGGTAATTTATCTGATATTCTATCGGATCGTTATAATGAAACAATTTTCATGAAATGAGTGAGCAGGTTAAAAAGTGGTACGTCATCAGGGCCATCAGCGGGAATGAGAAGAAAGTCAAGCAGTACCTGGAAAGTGAAATATCAATTCAGAAGCTGCAGGATTACATTTCCCAGGTTTTAATACCGACTGAGAAGGTATACCTGATACGGAACGGGAAGAAAGTCAGCAAAGAACGGAATTATTTTCCGGGATATGTGCTGATTGAAGCCGCTCTGGTCGGCGAGGTTGCTCATGTTATCAAGAATGTTCCCGGGGTTTTGGGTTTTCTTGGTGCCAAGGGAGAGCCTCATCCACTAAGACCTGCTGAAGTAAAACGCATTCTTGGAAAATTTGATGAACTGGCCGAGCAGGGCGAAGAAATGAACATTCCATTCATCGTTGGTGAAACCGTTACAGTCATCGACGGCCCCTTTAACAGTTTCAGCGGAGTGATCGAAGAGATCAACGAGGAGAAGAAAAAGCTGAAGGTCATGGTTAAGATATTCGGCAGAAAGACCCCGCTGGAGTTAAGCTTCATGCAAGTCCAGAAAGAGTAATCGGTTCCGGTACCGGAGTTCTGAATAAAAACATTTAATTAACTACACAATGGCAAAAGAAGTTAGTGGAATTATCAAGTTGCAGATCAAGGGAGGCAGTGCCAATCCTTCACCACCTGTGGGCCCGGCATTGGGCGCAAAAGGGGTGAACATCATGGAGTTTTGCAAGCAGTTTAATGCACGTACGCAGGATAAAGCTGGGAAAGTGATCCCGGTTATCATTACTGTGTACAAGGATAAATCGTTTGACTTTATTCTCAAGACTCCTCCTGTTGCCGTTCAATTGCTGGAAGCTACCAAGTTGCAAAAAGGATCCCCTGAACCAAACCGGAATAAAATCGGTGCAGTTACCTGGGAACAGATCAAGAAGATAGCTGAAGACAAGATGGTCGATCTCAATGCATTCACGGTAGAATCAGCCATGAAAATGGTTGCAGGTACCGCCCGCAGCATGGGTATCACAGTCAGCGGAAATGCTCCGTTTGCCGGTTGACCCCAATGGGATTCTTAAGCTGTTAGTATAAATCTTATAAAACGAGTGAAATGTCCAAGTTGACAAAAAAACAGAAAGAGGCTTACACAAAGTTCGATAAAAACGCTGTTTATTCCTTGTCTGATGCTGCAGGAATCGTGAAGGAGATCACAAGTACAAAGTTTGATTCTTCCATTGATGTGGATGTTCGTCTAGGGGTTGACCCGCGCAAGGCGAACCAGATGGTGAGAGGAATCGTTACCTTGCCTCATGGTACCGGTAAAACGGTGCGTGTTCTTGTACTTTGTACCCCCGATAAAGAAGACGAAGCCAAACAGGCTGGTGCTGACTATTATGGTCTTGAAGAATATATTGAAAAGATCAAGGGCGGATGGACGGATGTGGATGTGATCATCACGATGCCGAGTGTTATGGCGAAGGTTGGTGGTTTGGGTAAAATCTTGGGACCCAGGGGTCTCATGCCCAATCCAAAAACCGGGACTGTGACCATGGAAATCGGAAAAGCAGTGAAGGAAGTAAAAGCGGGGAAGATCGATTTCAGGGTGGATAAGTTTGGAATCATTCATGCATCAGTTGCAAAAGCATCATTTGACAAGGAAAAGATCGTTGAAAATGCTAAAGAACTGTTACAGACCGTTATCAAGCTTAAACCTTCTTCGGCAAAAGGCACTTACATTAAGAGCATTTATTTGTCGAGTACAATGAGCCCCGGCATTCAGGTGGAACCAAAGTCGGTCACTGCCTGATTTTTATGAACATTTGAGAGAGCTTGACTATTATGAAAAAAGACGAAAAAACACAGTTTATTGATGCTCTTGCCGAGAAGTTAACCAAATCGGGTAACTTCTACCTTGCAGATATATCTGACCTTAATGTAGAAACTACATCGCGCCTCAGGAGGACTTGTTTTAAACGGAACATCCAACTGAAGATGGTTAAGAATACACTGTTGAAGAAGGCAATGGAAAAGTCGGGAAAGGATTTTGAGCCATTGTTCGATATCCTGAAGGGTTCCACATCGATCCTGTTTTCCGAGGTCGCAAACGACCCTGCAAAACTGATCAGGGAATTCCGGAAGACAGCACCAAAACCCATACTGAAAGCAGCCTATGTCCAGGAATCCATTTATTTGGGCGATGACCAGTTGGATAATCTGATCAACATTAAATCAAAGAATGAAATGATCGGTGTGGTCATAGGAATGCTGCAATCGCCTTTACAGAATGTACTTTCCGGATTACAATCGGGAGGACACAAACTTTCAGGCATTGTTAAAACCTTATCAGAAAGACCAGCATAGCCGGTTTTTCGTTTCGGTAAACCTGCGCATGGCCGGGAGGCCTGCGGAATAATAAGTAAATAAACAGAGAATAACTAGTAATCATATTAAAAACAGAAGTAAAAATGGCAGATTTAAAAGCTTTTGCAGAACAGTTAGTAAATTTAACGGTAAAAGAAGTAAACGAACTGGCTAAGATCTTAAAAGATGATTTTGGTATTGAACCCGCAGCTGCTGCAGTAGCTGTTGCAGCACCCGCAGCCGCCGCTGAAGTCGTTGAAGAAAAAACCACATTTGATGTTATCCTGAAAGCACCCGGACAAGCAAAACTCGCAGTTGTAAAATTGGTTAAGGAACTGACAAGTCTGGGATTAAAAGAAGCCAAAGAACTCGTTGATGCTGCTCCTAAAGCAATTAAAGAAGGCGTTAGCAAAGATGAAGCCCAAGCTTTACAAAAACAATTACAGGAGGCAGGTGCAGAGGTTGAAATTAAGTAGGGGAGAATTTTCTTTTTCCGATTCTATAGGATATAGATCTCTTCAGAAAATGAAGAGGTCTATTCCTTATTGTTTGAAATAATATCTAACCATTGTTCCGCATCCGGTGGAACGTAAAACATATAAACCTTGGCTTCAAACAAAATCAACAGGATCAGTTTCGCTTCTACAAAGATCCAATACGAGTATCCTGATTTTCTAGATATTCAGCTGAAATCATTCAAGGATTTTTTCCAACTGGAGACCAACCCTGAGAATCGTATCAATGAAGGTCTTTACAAAGTATTCGCCGAGAATTTTCCGATTTCGGATGCACGGAACAACTTTGTACTGGAATTTCTTGATTATTTCATTGACCCCCCACGTTACACTATTGAAGAATGCATTGAACGCGGCCTGACATACAGTGTCCCATTGAAAGCCAAACTCAAATTGTATTGCACCGACCCCGAACATGAGGATTTCGAGACGATCATCCAGGATGTTTATCTTGGGATGATCCCTTATATGACTCCCCGGGGAACCTTCTGTATTAATGGGGCGGAAAGTGTTGTTGTTTCCCAGCTGCACCGTTCACCCGGTGTGTTTCTTCAGCACCAGTTTCCATGCAAACGGAGTTCAGCTATATTCTGCCCGGATTATTCCTTTCAAGGGATCGTGGATAGAATTCACTACCGATATCAATAATGTGATGTATGCCTACATTGACAGGAAGAAAAAATTACCTGTCACAACTTTGTTAAGGGCCATCGGGTATGAAACCGATAAAGATATTCTGGAGATCTTTGGACTGGCCCAGGAAGTAAAAGTCAGCTAAGGCAGCGCTTAAACGGGTTGTTGGTTCCAAACTTGCTGCCCGGGTGGTTCGTTCATGGATTGAAGATTTTGTTGATGAAGATACCGGAGAAGTGGTATCGTATCGAGCGTACCGAAGTTCTCATTGAAAGTGAAACCGTCTTGAAGATGCTCATATCGACCTGATCATCGATGCCGGGATCAAAACGATCCTGTTACACAGGGAAGAAGCGCAGGCAATAGATTTTGCAATTATTTTCAATACGCTTCAGAAAGACACCTGCAAATTCTGAAAAAGAAGCTGTCGAATACATTTACCGTCAGCTCAGAAATGCAGAACCTCCCGATGAAGAAACTGCACGCGGCATCATTGAGAAATTATTTTTCTCCGATAAACGATATGACCTGGGAGATGTTGGACGTTACAGGATCAACAGGAAACTGAATCTCGAAATTCCGATTGAAACAAGGGTACTTACAAAAGAAGATATCATATCCATTATAAAATACCTTATTGAACTGGTGAATTCAAAAGCTGAAGTCGATGATATCGACCATCTGAGTAACCGGAGGGTAAGTACAGTGGGTGAACAGCTTTACAACCAGTTTGGCGTAGGGCTTTCCACGTATGGCACGTACCATCCGTGAACGAATGAATGTCAGGGACAACGAAGTGTTTACTCCGATGGACCTGATCAATGCAAAAACCTTATCCTCTGTGATCAATTCATTCTTCGGGACCAACCAGTTTCCCAGTTTATGGATCAGACCAACCCGCTTGCGGAGCTGACCCATAAAAGAAGGATCTCGGCTCTAGGGCCCGGTGGTTTATCGAGGGAAAGAGCAGGTTTTGAAGTTCGCGACGTGCATTATACACATTATGGACGTCTTTGTACCATTGAAACACCTGAAGGCCCGAATATCGGACTGATCTCTTCACTTTGTGTTTATGCAAAGATCAACCGGCTCGGGTTCATTGAAACGCCATACCATCGTGTTATTGAAGGCAAGGTGGAGCTTGAAGAAGAACCGATCTATCTGACTGCAGAAGAAGAAGAAAAGAAAATAATTGCGCAGGCCAGGACCCCCATGGATAGAGGATGGCGACTTCACACGATCGAAAGTTAAAGTTCAGTTATCCTGGCTGATTATCCTATCGTTGAAAAGGAAAAGGTTGACCTTATGGATATTGCTCCAAACCAGATCGCATCCATTGCTGCATCGCTGATCCCCTTCCTGGAACATGATGATGCCAACCGTGCCCTGATGGGATCGAACATGATGCGTCAGGCTGTTCCGCTTCTGAATCCCGAGATTGCCCATTGTAGGTACAGGCATTGAAAGTTCTGTTGCCCGCGATTCGCGGGTCCTCATTAATGCCGAAGGCGATGGGGTGGTTGAATATGTGGATGCCAATGAAATTGTGATCCATTATAAAAGGGATGAGAAGGAAAAGCTCGTCAGTTTTGATGATGATACCAATATCTATCACCTGACCAAATTTGCACGTACCAACCAGAATACCTGTATCAACCTCAGGCCTATCGTGCGCAAAGGGGATAAGGTAATAAAAGGCCAGGTTCTATGCGAAGGATATGCAACCAAGGATGGAGAACTTGCCCTTGGAAGGAACCTGATGGTTGCCTTCATGCCCTGGAAAGGATATAACTTTGAAGATGCCATTGTTATCTCGGAAAAGGTTGTTCGCGAAGATATTTTTACTTCCATTCATATTGAAGAATTTACACTCGAAGTCAGGGATACTAAACGTGGAGTCGAAGAACTGACTAATGATATTCCCAATGTCAGTGCAGAAGCTACAAAGGATCTGGATGAAAACGGACTGATCAGGATTGGCGCTGAAGTCAATGAAGGCGATATCCTGATCGGTAAGATCACACCGAAAGGTGAGAGCGATCCGACTCCGGAAGAAAAACTGCTAAGGGCGATATTCGGCGATAAGGCCGGTGATGTCAAGGATGCATCCTTGAAAGCGCCACCTTCGATGAAGGGCGTTGTTATTGATAAAAAATTCTTCTCACGGGTTATCAAGGACCGGAAAGCCAAGGCTAAGGAAAAGGACGACATCAAGAAGATGGAGGATGAATATCAGAAAGAAGTTGACAAACTGAAGGCTAAGCTGATAGATAAACTGATTATCCTGGTAAACGGAAAGATATCACAGGGCGTTTACAATACACTTCAAGGTGGAGATCATTCCTAAAGGGACAAAATTCACACAGAAGAACCTGACGGACATTGATTACTCTGTCGGTTAACCCAAATAAATGGACAACGGATAAAGATAAAAACGAGCTGTTAAAATCCTTATCAATAACTATATCATCAAATTAAAGGAACTGTTGGGTGTGTATCAACCGGAAGAAGTTCGTTTCCGTTGTTGGTGATGACCTGCCTGCCGGTATTGTTCAGATGGCAAAGGTATATATTGCCAAGAAACGGAAGCTGAAAGTCGGTGATAAAATGGCCGGACGCCACGGTAACAAAGGTATTGTTGCCAGGATCGTACGGGCAGAAGATATGCCTTTCCTTGAAGACGGCACTCCGGTTGATATTGTGCTGAATCCGCTGGGTGTTCCTTCACGTATGAACCTTGGCCAGATTTATGAAACCATTCTTGGCTGGGCAGGGAAAAGCTCGATATAACGATTTACCACACCCATCTTTGACGGAGCACAGCTGGATGAGATCAACGACTATCTAGCAGAGGCAGGGCTGCCCAGGAATGGAAAGATCTACCTCTATGACGGTTTGACCGGGGACAGGTTTGACCAGCCTACTACGGTAGGTGTAATCTACATGATGAAACTGCATCACATGGTGGATGACAAGATGCATGCACGTTCCATCGGACCTTATTCATTGATCACTCAGCAGCCCCTGGGAGGTAAAGCACAGTTCGGCGGACAGCGTTTCGGTGAAATGGAAGTGTGGGCGCTTGAAGCATTTGGCGCCGCCAATGTGTTGCTGGAAATTCTGACTGTCAAATCTGACGATGTGAATGGACGTGCAAAAGCATATGAAGCCATCGTAAAAGGTGATAATATGCCGAATGCCAGCATTCCTGAATCATTCAATGTACTGGTTCATGAATTACGCGGACTGGGTTTGAATGTGACCTTCGACGCTTAACCCAAGGGAAAGGCGTCTTATTATTACGTTAGTAAATTTTAGATTTTTTCATTCGTCAATCATATAAATATGGCATATAGAAAAGAAGCTCCCCTGGTCAGTAGCTTTTCAAAGATCACGATTAGCCTGGCTTCCCCGGAGAGAATCCTTGAAATGTCGAGTGGTGAAGTGTTAAAACCAGAGACCATCAATTACAGGACATATAAACCCGAACGGGACGGATTGTTTTGTGAACGGATTTTCGGACCTGTAAAAGATTGGGAATGCCATTGCGGAAAATATAAGAGGATACGTTATAAAGGGATTATCTGCGACCGTTGCGGTGTTGAAGTCACGGAAAAGAAGGTGAGAAGGGAACGTATGGGTCATATCCAGCTGGTGGTTCCTGTCGCTCATATCTGGTTTTTCCGTTCTTTACCAAATAAAATCGGTTCCTTGCTGGGATTTCCCACCAAAAAACTCGATTCCATTATCTATTACGAAAAATATGTGGTCATAAATCCGGGAATCAAGAAAGCGGATGGAGTCAACTTCCTCGATTTTCTTTCGGAAGAAGAATATTTTGATATCATTGAAAAACTTCCTCCACGACAATCAGTACCTGGATGATACCGATCCGAATAAATTTGTTGCCAGAAATGGGTGCTGAGGCCTTATATAATCTCCTTGCGAAGCTGGATCTCAATAAAGAATCCTTTGATCTTCGTCACAAGGCAAGTACCGAAACATCACAGCAGCGGAAGGCCGAGGCACTGAAACGCCTGCAGGTTTTTGAAGCATTCAGGGATGCCCAGAAAAGCACCGAAAACAGGCCTGAATGGATGATTGTGAAGGTAGTGCCTGTCATCCCTCCCGAATTAAGGCCATTGGTTCCCCTGGATGGCGGACGTTTTGCCACTTCCGACCTTAATGACCTTTACCGCAGGGTTATTATACGTAATAACCGTTTAAAGAGACTGATTGAGATCAAGGCCCCGGATGTTATCATGCGTAATGAAAAACGTATGTTACAGGAAGCCGTTGATTCATTATTCGATAATTCAAGGAAAGCAAATGCGGTTAAAACCGAATCAAACCGGGCATTAAAATCTCTCAGTGACAGCCTGAAAGGGAAAGCAGGGACGGTTCCGTCAGAACCTTCTTGGGAAACGTGTCGATTATTCGGGCCGTTCAGTTATCGTGGTCGGTCCTGAATTGAAACTGAATGAATGTGGTTTGCCAAAGGAAATGGCTTCCGAGCTTTATAAGCCATTCATCATCCGGAAAATGCTTGAAAGAGGCATTGTGAAAACTGTTAAATCGGCAAAGAAGATTGTTGACCGCAAAGATCCTGTAGTTTGGGATATTCTTGAAAATATTCTGAAAGGTCATCCTGTTATGCTGAACCGTGCACCTACATTGCACCGTTTGGGTATTCAGGCATTTCAGCCGAAACTTATTGAAGGCAAGGCCATCCAGTTGCATCCGCTGGTTTGTACGGCTTTCAATGCCGACTTTGATGGTGACCAGATGGCTGTTCACGTTCCACTTGGAAATGCTGCTATTCTTGAAGCACAGCTCCTGATGCTTGCATCGCATAATATCCTTAACCCTGCAAACGGCGCACCTATTACCGTTCCTTCACAGGACATGGTACTTGGTTTGTATTATATGACAAAGGCACGAAAATCGGAAGGCGAGTTTAAGGTCGCTGGAGAAGGGATGACATTCTATTCGCCGGAAGAAGTTATTATTGCTTATAATGAAAAACGAGTTGACCTTCATGCCATCATCAAGGTGAGGATGAAATTGAAAACAGAAGATGGAGAGATCAGCAGAGTAGATAGAAACCACGGTCGGCCGTGTACTGTTCAACCAGGTTGTTCCCGAAGAATACGGTTATATCAACCAGGTTCTTACCAAGAAAGCGCTTCGTGACATCATTGGCGATATTCTGAAAAAAACAGGAACAGCCAAGACAGCCAAGTTCCTGGATGATATCAAGGATCTTGGATTCAGCATGGCTTTCCATGGGGGACTTTCCTTCAACCTGGATGATGTGATCATTCCTGAAGATCAAAGAAGAACTTGTCAACGATGCCGTAGCCGAAGTCGACGAAGTAGTGAACAATTACAATATGGGTTTCATTACCAATAATGAAAGATACAACCAGATCATCGATATCTGGACTCATGCAAATTCGCAATTGACACAGAACCTGATGACGACACTTGCGAAAGATAAACAAGGATTCAACCCGGTTTATATGATGCTGGATTCAGGAGCCAGGGGATCCAAAGAGCAGATCCGTCAGCTCTCAGGGATGCGTGGTCTTATGGCCAAGCCTCAGAAATCGAGTGCTTCCGGTGGTGAGATCATTGAAAACCCAATCCTGTCGAACTTCAAGGAAGGTTTGTCCGTTCTTGAATATTTTATCTCTACGCATGGTGCCCGTAAGGGTCTTGCCGATACCGCTCTGAAAACGGCAGATGCCGGTTATCTGACCCGCCGTCTTGTGGATGTTGCCCAGGATGTGATTATCTCCGAAGAGGACTGCGGAACCTTAAGAGGTCTTACCATTACTGCCCTGAAAAAACAGGAAGAAGTTGTAGAATCATTGTATGACAGGATTCTTGGTCGTGTTACACTTCATGATATTTACCATCCGCAAACGGGTGAACTGATTGTCGCGGCAGGCGCTGAAATCACTGAAGATATCGGGCAGGTTATCGAAGATTCCCCGATCGATTCAGTTGAAATCCGTTCGGTGCTGACCTGTGAATCGAAAAAAGGTGTTTGTGCCAAATGTTACGGACGTAACCTGGCAACAGGAAGAATGGTCGAAAGGGGAGAAGCAGTGGGTGTTATCGCTGCACAATCCATCGGTGAACCGGGTACCCAGCTGACCTTACGTACATTCCACGTCGGTGGTGTTGCCGGCGCTCATATTGCAAGCACCTCACGTATCGAAGCCAGATACGATGGTATACTGGAAATCGACGAACTCCGTTCAGTTGATTCAACGACTGAGGCCGGGGCAAAGATCGATATCGTTATCGGACGTTCCGCTGAAATGCGCATCGTAGATAAAAATACACACATCGCCCTGAGTTCAGCAAATATCCCTTATGGGGCCAACCTCTATTTCAAAAACGGTGATCCCATCAAGAAAGGGAATATAATCAGCGACTGGGATCCTTACAATGCAGTCATCCTTTCTGAAATTGCAGGGTAAAGTCAATTTTGAGAACATTCTTGAAAGTGTTACTTATCGGGTGGAGTCGGATGAACAAACAGGATATCATGAAAAGGTGGTTATTGAATCCCGCCAGAAAGCAAAGAATCCATCCATTAATATTCTTGACTGCCGAGGGGATAGTAAGCCGTACCTACGACATTCCTGTCGGCTGCTCATATAGTTGTTGAGGACGGAACAAGATCAAGGCAGGAGATGATCCTTGTTAAGATCCCGCGTGCCATTGGAAAAGCAGGCGATATCACCGGGGGGTCTGCCACGGGTCACCGAGTTATTCGAGGCACAGCAACCCGTCCGATCCGGCTATCGTTTCTGAAATTGATGGTGTTGTTCATTTGGAAAGAAGCTGAAGAGGGGTAACCGTGAGAGTCATCATCACCTCAAAGACAGGGGAAGAGAAACGTTATCTCGTTCCTACCACAAAGCAAATCCTTGCACAGGAAAACGATTATGTGAAAGCCGGCACTCCTCTTTCAGAAGGCGCCATGACCCCAAGCGATATCCTTGCTATTAAAGGACCCATGAAGGTTCAGGAATACATTGTTAATGAGATCCAGGAAGTTTACCGTCTGCAGGGTGTGAAAATCAACGACAAACATTTCGAGACCATTGTTCGCCAGATGATGCGGAAAGTTGAAGTGGAAGATCCCGGGTGATTCCAAGTTCCTTGAAGGCGAACTGGTCAACAAGATCGATTTCCAGGAAGAAAATGACTGGATCTTCGGGAAGAAAGTTGTGAATGATCCCGGTGATTCAGCGTACACTTAAATCCGGGCAGATCATCAGCGCAAGGAAACTCAGGGATGATAATTCATGCTGAAACGGAAAGATAAAAAACTGATTGAAGCGCGGGATGCCCAACCGGCCACAGCCCGCCAGGTATTACAGGGAATCACAAGGGCTTCATTGCAAACCAAGAGCTGGATCTCGGCAGCTTCCTTCCAGGAAACTACAAAAGTCCTTACACAAGCCGCCATCAATGCCCGCCAGGATGAACTTCTCGGATTGAAAGAAAATGTGATCGTAGGTCACCTGATCCCGGCCGGAACCGGCTTAAGGGATTATGACAACCTGATCGTTGGAAGCAAAGAGGAATACGAAACACTTATGGCATCAAAAGCTGAAGAATAAATATGAAACCCATGCAGGAAAATAATCAGAATCAGAATCAGAATCAGATCAATATTGAGTTGACGGATGATATCGCCGAAGGAATTTATTCCAACCTGGCCATCATCACTCATTCTCCTTCAGAATTCATCGTCGATTTTATCAAAATGATGCCTGGAATACCCAAGGCTAAGGTGAAATCACGCATCATCCTGACCCCGCAACATGCAAAGCGACTCTATAAGGCATTAAAGGAAAACATTGCGAAGTATGAGTCAATTCATGGTGAGATCAAGATCACTGAAGGCGAGATCAATTTTAACCTCGGGGTGCCACCGGCACAAGCATAAACAATAAAATTGACTTAAATGGCCTGGTATGGGAACCATATCAGGCCTCTTTTATTTGGGACCTTCCATCTTTTTCAATGCTTCCTCGTAGGAAGTAGTGGAGATATTTCTTTTTTTCGCGAGGTCAATGGCTTTTTTCTCCTGTTTTATCGCCTCATCCTTTTTCCCCATTTTAAAAAGCAGGGAAGCAAATGCATCTGTGTTGGATGGTTCTTCCCTGATCGATACCGATCTCTTTAACCAGGAAAGGGCTTTCTCCTGGACTTTTGGTTCATTGCTCATCGATGAAACGATCCGGGCAATATTGCTGAGCATATTGTAATCGTCTGCATAATATTTATCCATGCCTTCAAATGCCATGTCGAGGAATTCCTGGTTGTTCCCCTCATCTGCAGCCACTGAAGGTCGGTTGTGAAAATTACCTTTTCAGCACCTGCAAACCCCGATCCTTTTACTTTCTCTTTCATAACCAGGTAAACAGAGTCGGCCAGTTTTACTTTAGGACTCTGTAAAACCCCACGCAGGTTAGTTATAAAGACATCAGAAATTTTATTATTCACTGAATCTTGTGTATAGGCTTTCGCATATTCCGACTGGTGTTTAAAGAAAATATTCAAAGACAGGATCATTAATATCCACGACAAACCGGTATATAATATTCCAATTCGCGCGGTTTAATAAGTCACTTTCTTTCTGGGTGGCGAAATATTTCTTCATCACTGCATTCACAGGAATATACGCTTCTGCTAGCCTTTAAGATAGGTTTGAATGAATTGAGGTGAATTCTCACCGGCGCTGTACTTTTTCATGTAAGCAGCAAGACCTTCTTCAGGGTTCTGGGCGATCCTGGCCATGTCAATATAATCCCGGACTCTTTGCGGAGCTCCGACCCTTTCATGAACCATATTTTCATCGGTATTGATAAAAATGAGGGATGGATAGGCCCTGATATTATATTTTTTACGGAGATCGACTCCTTCCCCTTTTTCCATGTCGAAACTGGCGCAGATAAAGGTCTTATTATAGTAATCGGCTATGGAATCATTGGTAAACATGTTCGCGGCCATCCATTTGCACGGGCCGCACCAGGAAGCATATGCATCAAGGAAAATTACCTTATTCTCCTTCTTTGCCATGGTAACGATCTCCTGCCATGGTTTCTCAATAAATTTAATACTCCGGGTCTGTGAAAATCCATCAGAAATTGATGATCCGATGAGTAATGTAATGATCAGAATAATTTTTTGCATAGGATTTGATTTGGCATCTGCAATAATACATAAAAAGTAAACGACGATTGCCCTATCTTTGTATTTTTAAGCAAATTTTAAAACAATGTCAAACCCGGAGATCCGGAACATCGTGATCATTGGTGCCGGACGGCTGGCTGTAAATCTTTCCATGGCCATCCATAAAAAAGGGTTCAGGATCATTGAAGTCTGCAACCGGACGGAATCTAAAGGTCAGTTTCTTGCCAGGAAGTTAAAAGCTACATACATTCCGGAACCGGAACTGATAACAACGGATGCCGATTGTTATATCCTGGCGGTCAGTGATGCTGCCATACCTTTGTTACTTGAACGTTTAAAAACGGGGAACCGCCTGATACTTCATACTTCAGGTACGACAGATATGAATATTTTGCAGGATGTGTCATCAAATTTCGGTGTTATTTATCCTCTTCAAACATTTACAACTGATAAGATACTTTCTTTCAGGAAAGTACCCCTTTGTATTGAGGCCAGTACCGGGGAGAATCTTCGAATGCTCCGGTCTTTTGCAGATTCACTATCAGAAAAAGTTTATACGATAAGTTCACAACAGCGAAAGGTCCTTCATCTTTCTGCTGTATTTGCAAACAATTTTCCGAATTTTATGGTTGCAATTTCACAGGAATTGCTCAAAGAAAACGGGATGGAATACGAACTCTTGGAACCCATCATCCGGCAAACTGCCAGGAATGCAGCATCAGGAGATGTCTTTAGATCGCAGACCGGGCCGGCAGTAAGGGAGGACATGGAGACCATCCGGCTGCATCTTGAGATGCTTTCCAACCATCCGGACTATAAGGAGATCTATGATCTGATCACCCGAAATATCATTCAATATAAACAGAAATCATGACCAATTATAAGCCATATCTGAAAAATATAAATACCTTCATTTTTGATTATGATGGAGTTCTTACCGATGGCAGCATTATCACCCTGGATGATGGTGAGGCCTATCGTTCAACAAGTGTTAAAGATGGCTATGCCCTGCAACTTGCCATTAAAAAAGGATATCGCGTAGCAGTGATTTCCGGTGCAAAAGCCAATTGCATGCTTAACAGGCTGAAAGCCCTTCAGATCAAAGATATATTCCTGGGAATTGAAAACAAACTGGAGGTTTTTAACAACTATTTGCTGGAAAATAACCTAAAGGCAGAGCAGGTGCTTTTTATGGGGGACGATATTCCCGACTATGAGGTAATGCTGAAGGCCGGTATTGCAACCTGCCCTGCAGATGCAGTTGAAGAGATCCGTAAGGTGTCAGACTATATTTCGAATATTCCCGGCGGAAAAGGTTGTGTGAGAGATGTGATCGAACAAGTGCTGAAGATCCAGGGGAAATGGATGAATGACGATGGATATCATTGGTAGAAAAAAAAGAATATGAAAAAAATCCAGGCATTTCTTCAAATAGCGCGATTGCCAAATATCCTTCTCATCATCCTTACGCAATATCTGTTGCGTTATGGTATATTGAATACCTTTCTTTTTCATGATCATCCGGGGGTGATGTCCGGATTACTTGATTTTTCACTGCTGGTGGTTGCAACTGTAATGTTGACAATAGGAGGGTACCTGATCAACGATTACTTCGATCTGAGAATCGATGCAGTGAACAAACCAGAAAGAAACCCGGTAGGAACAAGGATTAAAAGCCGCAGCGTGATCATGGCGCACATCATTGTCAATGGGATTGCTATCCTGATAGGTCTTTACCTTGCTTATCGTTTGAGATCAGTATATTTCGGACTTATTTTCCCGTTTGTTTCCATGTTATTGTGGTTATACTCAGCCCGGTATAAACGAATGCTTGTTTGGGGGAACCTTATCGTTGCTCTCCTCACTGCTTTAGTAATCTTTATGGTCTGGTACTTCGAATTCCTTCACCTGCGCCTCAGACCGTTTGATTTTTCACAGGTAGTACTGGAATTAAAAGCAACGAACCGGTACTTTTTTGTATTTGGTTTATTTGCTTTTCTGCTTTCATTAATCAGGGAGATAATTAAAGATATGGAGGACATTTCAGGAGATAAGGAATATGGTTGCAGGACAATTCCCATTGTCATGGGGGTTAAAAGATCAAACTACTTGGTAACCTGCCTTATAACAATGACAATTGTTTTTCTGGCTTTCGGGCAATGGAGTTTTTTTAACCGTGGATGGATGGTTGTTTTCTGGTATTTTCTCATAGTTATCCAGTTTCCACTGTTCTACATGCTATTTAATTTATACCGGGCAAAGTTTCGGGAAGATTACCATTTTCTGAGCAACCTCTGTAAAATTATCATGTTTGCCGGTGTTTTATCTATACAATTAATTGCATCCGCCTTCTGACTTTACCATGATAAACAAGCAATTTAAGGCTAAAAATCTAATCCTCGCATCAGAATCTCCGCGACGACAATACCTGATGAAAGAATTAGGTCTGGATTTTAAGATACTGGCTCCAAAAGTGAAGGAAAATTATCCTGACAACCTGACCCCTGTAGAAATTGCGGTATTCCTGGCTGAGCTTAAGTCTGATAGTTTCGATTTCCTGGCTTTTCCCGGTGACACAATCCTGATCACTGCGGATACCATAGTTTCGATCGATGGTGAGATATTGGGAAAACCCGTAAATTACGAAGAGGCGGTTTGTATGTTGCAGAAGTTATCGGGGCGTAAACACGATGTGATCACAGCAGTTTGCCTTAGATCGGGGTCCCGGAAAAAGACTTTCCATGTTCTTTCCTCAGTTTATTTCAAGGAACTGAATATGGATGAGATCAACTATTATATCGAAAACTTCAAGCCATTCGATAAAGCAGGAAGCTACGGCGTCCAGGAATGGATCGGGTACATAGGGATCAGTAAAATTGAAGGATCTTTCTACAATGTAATGGGATTGCCAGTAAAAGAATTATACGACGAACTACTTTTATTCTGAAAATTGAAGCGATGCCTTCTTCCGAACCATCAGGTTAACGGATTTATTGCTAATTTTGCACACGGTTTAGAATTAGGAAATTACTCTTGGGAAAAGAAAATAAAAGCGAAAAGCCCCTCATTTTTGTAACTAATGATGATGGTATTCATGCACCCGGGATCCGGTTGCTGATCGAACAAATGAGGAAGATAGGAAGAGTCGTAGTTGTGGCGCCGGATAAGCCTCAATCAGGAACTGCACATGCTATAACCGTCAATACTCCTTTACGGTTGAAATTTCTGGCTGCCGAACCTGATTTTGAAGAGTACAGTTGTAATGGAACTCCGGCCGACTGTGTAAAGCTCGGGTTCAAGATCGTTCTGAAAAGAACTCCTGACATCCTGGTATCAGGTATTAATCACGGATCGAATTCCTCCATCTCAGTCATCTATTCAGGAACTATGGCCGCCGTGTTCGAAGGTGCAATGGCCGGGGTTCCTTCAATTGGTTTTTCATTCAATAATTATTCCCAGGATGCTGAGATAGGATCCTGTGCAGACATTGTCAATAAAATTGTCCAAAAAGTTCTTGTTGAAGGATTACCGGATGGAGTTTGCCTTAATGTTAATATTCCTGATGTTCCTGAAGGCGCATTGAAAGGGATAATGATCTGCCGGCAAGCCAGGGGTTCCTGGCAGGAGGATTTTGACGAACGTTTGGATCCTGTTGGCCGGAAATATTACTGGCTTAAGGGGATCTTTGTAAAAACAGGAAATGGAAATGATACCGATGAATATGCGCTGGAGAATCATTTTGTTTCTGTTGTTCCTGTACAGTTTGATTTTACATCTTATGAGTCAATGACTTTGTTGAAATCATGGGAAACAAATGTTTAAGAAAGACTCTATATGGCTGGGAATGGGAATTGGCCTGATGGGTCCGTTGATTCTTTTTGGCATCATATACCTGGTAAAATTGTTAGTCGGACATTTAGCGCTGGATAAGGCCATGTTTGTATGTGTTGCACTGAATATTGTTCCAATCAGGTATTATTTCGTCAGTGCAGGAATGGACCATACCGGCAGGGGCATACTTGCAATGACTGTCATCCTGATCATCGCAGTAACCGTGTTCCATATATGAAGTATTATATCATTGCAGGAGAAGCATCGGGCGACCTTCATGCATCCAATCTGATCAAAGAACTGAAAAAGCTGGATGAGGAAGCTATATTTCGTTGCTGGGGTGGTGACCTGATGGCAGAAAAAGGCGCTGATCTTGTCCGGCATTACAGGGATCTTGCTTTTATGGGATTTTTTGAAGTTCTGTGGCATCTTAAAGAGATTACCCGGAATATTAGTTTCTGTAAGACCGATCTACTCGAATTCAAGCCTGATGTTTTAATCCTGGTCGATTATCCCGGGTTTAACCTTAGGATTGCCGGGTTTGCCCATGATCATGGGATAAAGGTTTTTTATTACATATCTCCCCAGCTTTGGGCCTGGCGTTCTTCCCGCGTTAAAAAGATTAAGAAATATGTCGACCGGATGTTTGTCATCCTTCCTTTTGAAAAGGAATTTTATGCACGTTACGGCTATGATGTTGATTTTGTGGGTCATCCATTACTCGATGTGATCAGTCAGAATAAGAATTATCCGGACAGGAAAAGTTTTCTTGAGAAGAATCACCTTCCGGATAAACCCCTGGTTGCCTTATTGCCAGGAAGCCGCCGGCAGGAGATCAGGAAGATGCTAAAGGTAATGTTGAAGACAATTACTTTTTTAGACGATTACCAGTTTGTCATTGCCTGTGCACCTTCTATCCATCCTGACTTTTATTCAGGAATGATAACCGGGACGCCCGTCTCTGTGATCACCGGACAAACCTATGATCTGCTTCATCATTCGGAAGCAGCACTTGTCACATCCGGAACAGCTACGCTCGAAGTTGCTTTGATGGGCATTCCCGAGGTGGTATGTTATAAAGGCAATTATTTTTCTTACCTGATTGCCAGGTCGGTGATCAGGGTGAAATATATCTCACTGGTTAACCTGATCATGGACAAGGATATCATTTGTGAACTTATCCAGAACAACCTTTCCACTAAAAACCTTCAAGACGAATTAAAGAAGATCCTGGATGGTCCTGCACGACAGGAAATCATTCAGGCCTATGCCGGTCTCCGGGAAAAGATGGGCGGACCCGGTGCATCCTTCAAAACGGCAAGCCTGATGATACAATACCTGAAGAAAAATTAAGTTATTAAAGTACTAAACCTTAAAATGATATGAATAGATTGAGAAGAATCCTTACCGTTTTATTTCTTTTTTCAACCGTGTTTGGCCTTTCATCCATCACAGTATCCTGTAATCAGCAGGGGAATAAACAAACACAGGACACAAACAAAGTCTCGCAAACCGGTCAAACAGCAGGAAATCCTGCAGTTCAGGGTGGAGCCGCAGCTTCATATTTGCAGGGTAAAGACCAGCAGAAATCCTCAGGAGTTACTCCCGGAAACAGTTCGGATAACCAGACCGTTCAGTATCCTAATTCTAAAAAGGACACGAGTGACAAGAGTAACAAGATGCTGAATGACTATGAGAAGAAATCAGTAGAAGACCTTGGGCCGGTCAAAAAGGTTGTTATCGATCCCGATCAGAAAAGAGCCCAGGACCTTTATAAAAAAGGATCAGGCCTTCTAAAAAGTGACGACTATCAGGGTGCGATTGATGCTTTCACAGAATCCCTCAACTTGTATAGAATGCCTATCGCATACCTGGAAAGAGGTGCGGCAGAATTATTATCCCAGGACTATATAAGTGCTATCAACGACATGAATGAAACCATAAAGATGAACCCCTCCCTGGATAAAGCATATTTTAACAGGGGTATTTGTCATTTTGAATTAAATGAATTCCATGCAGCAGAAGAAGATATGAAGAAGTATGTCGAAACAGATAAGACCAATCCTATGGCCTACAATTACATAGCTGGATGCTTGTATCTACGGGATGATATTAAAGGCGCCCTCGAAAACTACCAGATGGTAGCCAAACTGGATCCGAAATACCCGGATGTATACACGAACAGCGGAATGATGAAACATTACATGAAAGATCTGAAAGGCGCTATAGAGGATTATAACAAGGCATTGACTATTGACCCTAAAAATGCCACTGCTTATAACAACCGTGGTGGTGCAAAGCTCGGTCTGGGAAACCCGAAAGAGGCGCTCGATGATTTTAACAAAGCTATCGAACTTAGTATGGATTATGCAGATGCCTATGATAACCGTGGCAAAGCAAAGATGAACCTGGGCGACAAAGCAGGGGCCTGTGCCGACTGGCAAAAGGCAGTCAGCCTGGGACTTGAGGCTTCGAAGACACTGATTGATAAGTATTGTAAATAGAGTGACAAAGTGACAAAGAAATCGTGACGCGTGACGCGTAACGCGTGACGCGAAAAATGTCGAATTAGCGAAATTTGTAAAAATGATTTTCCGGAAAAAAATTCCGACACTGTTTTTCTTCTCCTTTGTCTTTTATTTGACTTCGTGGTCGCAGGTTACTGTGAATGAACTTGTGAAGGATGGCATCCTGAAGGCGAAACTTGGGGATTATAAAGCCGCTATGACCTCCTTCGACAAGGCGATTGCTATTGATTCGACGGCAATCGAACCTTATTATAACCGCGGTATCGCCCGAAGCGAATTAAAGGATTACAAAGGCGCGATCAAGGACTTCTCAAGAGTGATCACTCTTAAACCCTCCTATGCCGAACCTTATCTTAACCGGGCAATTGCAAAAGATTTCCTTAAGGATTATTATGGGGCAATAGACGATTACAACAAAGCGATTAACCAGAAAGCGGACTTTGTTGATGCATACATGAACCGGGGCCTGGATAAATTCGACCTGGAAGATTACAAGGAAGCTGCCAATGACTTTTCCCGGGCATTGCAATTTCGTCCCAATTACCCGGCTGCCTTATACAACAGGGGACTGGCCAGGTTTAATATGAACGATTATGAGAATTCTATTTCTGATTTCAACGAAGCCATCAAATATGACACCACGTCGCCGGAATATTTCAGCAGTCGCGGTGCTGCCAAAGCTGCTGCCGGGTTTTTTGAAGATGCTATTCTCGACTTTAGTGTTACAATAAAGCTGTTGCCATCAGATATTAATCCATATATGAACCGGGCACTTGCTTATCTGTACCTGAAAAATTACCAGGCTGCCCTTGACGATTACTCCCAGGTAATCGAGCTTGATCCATATAATGCGGATGCATTCGTGAAACGCGGGGTTGCACACCAGTATATGGAAGATATACCAGATGCCTGTGAAGACTGGAAAAAAGCAGAAGAATTGGGTTCGGAGAAAGGCCGGACTTATATGGATAGATATTGTTCCCATTAACCTGATTACCTTTTCAATTTTGACCGATTAAGGAGTTGATTTGACCCTTGGGTATAAATGAATTCCTTCCGGCAATTTCCTCTGGTACGGCTGATCGTGCCTGTTTTCCTTGGTATCGCCCAGGGAATCTTCTATGAAACAGAACTAAAGATTCCTCTGAGCCTGACAATCACGATATTCTTCTTTTTCGGATCCCTGATATTTATTCCGAAAAGCATCTTTCCATATTCCTTTCAATGGATTGCAGGGATCCTTATCTTTCTGCTGACTATGGCTCTTTTTAACAGAATTATGTTGATTGGAAAAGATAACCTGAAAAATGATTACATCGGTAATTTTCAACCTGTTCAAAAGTATTGTATCGGGGAAATTATTGAACCAGTTATTCAAAAAGAGAAAAGCACAAAGATCGTCATAAGTGTCACTTTTATTAAAGAAAACGGCAAGTGGATCAGAACCGTTGGAAAGGCACTCGTTTTCATTGTGAAGAGCCCTGGTACACAATTACTCTGCTATGGCGACCGCCTTTTGATGTATACACAATTTACTGAACCTGAAGGATCCCGGAATCCGGCCGGATTTGACAACAAACGGTATTTATCCCTCAGAGGAATCAATTTGCAAGCACATGTGAAGACGGGTCACTGGATTGTACTTTCTCATCAAACCGGGAACCCTGTTTTCAGGATGGCTCTTTCATGGCGTGACAGAATGCTGATGTTATTCCGGAAAGATGGCATGAAAGGAAGAGAATTTGCAGTCGCAGGGGCACTTCTCCTGGGTTATGTGGATGAAGTTGATAATGACCTCATGAATGATTACTCGGCTACCGGCGTTATGCATATCCTGTCAGTTTCTGGAATGCACGTGGGGATGATCTTCCTGGTTCTTGACAAACTAATGGCATTTCTTGATAAACGGAAAAACGGAGGGTATGTCAAAGCTTGCCTGGTCATCGTTTTTGTCTGGCTTTATGCACTCATTACCGGACTCTCGCCTGCCGTGATGCGTGCTGCTGGAATGCTCAGCCTATTGGTGACTGGAAAAGCCATGAAACGCCATCCCAATACCCTGAACGTCCTTGCAGCTTCAGCCATTTTTCTTTTGATTTGGCAACCTGTTCTGCTGGCTGATCCCGGTTTCCAGCTTTCTTATCTTGCTGTTGGAGGAATCGTACTCTTATACAAACCGGTATATGATCTATATGTGCCCGAAAATATTATGCTGGATAAGGTGTGGTCGATAGTAGCTGTCTCAATTGCGGCGCAAATTGCAACACTTCCACTCTGTCTTTATTATTTTCATCAATTCCCGAATTATTTTATGTTTACCAACATCATTGTGATCCCATTGTCGAACCTGATAATTTACACCGGGATACTTGCCATTGCCATCGGAAACATTCCCCTGGTTTCGTTTGTTGTTGCCTGGATACTTTCTCAGATGATCTGGTTCCTGAATTCATTTATTCATTGGATGGGATCTCTTCCATTCTCAGTAAGCCGGGGCATTGTAATAAATATCCCTGAATTTATAGTGTTCTATTCAGTACTTATTTCGGGTGCTATATTTTTTTCATCAAAAAATAAGAAGTGGCTGTTTGTTTCGCTATCATTGATTATCCTGTTGTCCGGTAACTTTTTATGGGAAAGATACAAACAAGTATCTGTAAGTAAAATTACGGTTTATGATGTAAGAGGCCCTGGTTTATTTGACTTTATTACCGGAGGACAGAGCATTCTTGTCGGAGGACTCCAGGCATTAAAAGAACCGTTTTTTTTGGATACTTTCAGAAAATCACGGGGAAATGAAAAAATAACCGGTCTATTCGAGATTCAGTATCCACTACCATTCTGCACTGATACCCCTTTTCGTTATGGCAGTATGTTTTATAAAAAGAGAAATTTTATTTGTTTCGAAGGCAAAAAGATCGTTATCGTTGATCACAAAATCAAGGAAAAGAGTGATCCGGTATTGAACGTGGATTACCTCATAATATCCGGAAATCCCCATTCTGAACTGAAAGATATCCTGAGACATTTCAAACCCGGCATTGTGATTTTTGATGCTTCAAATACTCCCTGGAAAGTAAAGGAATGGGTAAAAGAGGCACATTGGCTTGGTGTCCCTTGTTACTCTGTTTCAATTTCTGGTGCATTTACAGATAAGTTTTAAAATGAGGGCTATCAGAAGAAAAAGAGTTTGATAATTAAAAATAATCACTATTTTTGCACCCTTAATTGAGGATCGGTAGTTCAGTTGGTTAGAATGCCGCCCTGTCACGGCGGAGGTCGCGGGTTCGAGTCCCGTCCGGTCCGCACTCAATCAAAGATAAAAAAAAACCGGCCTTTTGGACCGGTTTTTTTTATCATAGTGTTACTGTCATGGATCGTACTGGATGAACATCGTTTGGATGTTCGGAGTAGTTGGTGGGGTTCCCTGCTCGATGAATATGACAGCTGCATATCCTCCTGGAGGTGGAACATAGTTTACGCCAAGTAAGTCTGCCTGAGTTTTCATGGTCTGTGCCAGCGCTGTCAGAGCTGGTACTCCACCATCTGGTTGACCGTTCCATGCAACTGCATCGTATTCCCATACGAGTTGTTGCACATCGTACCAATGATAGCCTGGGAAGTAGTTAAGATGGTTAAATACCCAGTTGATCTTTGCCCATTTACCGGCTTGCGACTGAGCAAATGGTGGAAGCAATGAAGGATACAACGATGAATACACGGTCATGTGGTATAGTTGACCAACATTGATTAACGTCTGATGGTCTGCACAATCAGAAGCATACATGCCATTACCAAATACGTATCCGGCAGGTACGTTAGACAGGATGGCATCTACATACATTCCCAGTGTTCCTGGTGCGTATTGTGGTCCGATTGTGTAGTCCGCTGTGGGCGGTAGGTTGATATACGGTGCCAGGATGAGTTGTGGAGGATTGTATGGATCGTAGCAGCTTCCCAGAATGAAATCTGTCACATTATCCGACCCTCGTGGGATATTGCTTATATCGTTAAATGTCCATGTATAGAACAGTACGAAATTAAAGGCTGTTCCCTGACGTACAAGAATATATAGGTTAAACGTGAATTGGTCTACCTGGTTCTTGATGTCACCGTATGTTACAGAGACTTTACCTCCCCATTGGTGTGCAGCATCGTCATTGGTGAAACTGTTCTGAAGCACGTTGTTACGCAGAACGTCTATCCTGAAGATAGCAGGGGCATCGATGTATCCGGTAGTTACCCAGTTTGATTGATGGGTGTAATCAGATCCGGTGTACTGACTTGCGTCCTTGATACAGAAGTCCCCGAAGAACCATTGCTGTCTGATAATTATCTGATTCAGGCTGAAATACGTAAACCCAAAATTCGTAAATGCCGCAGGTTGGAAACACACGACATCCATCTTGATCGAATTTTTCTTATCAGATACGACAGTAAATGTTTGGTTAAGTGGGGTTGTAACATACCCGGCCCATGCGCTACCGCTATGTGGGGTAGCCCATATTATGATGTCATCGCTTTTTGAAGGCGTGTTGTTGTCCGAATATACGATGAATTCATCAAGGACATGCTGGCCTGCTGTTAGTTTGATAGTATTGGTCCATGGAATATTTCCTACGTAGAACACAGGAATAGTATCGAACGGACCACCATCGATCTTGTAAACGACGTAACTCGCCAGTAACCCCGTATCACATATGATAGTATCATAAGCTGCGGATTTTAAGTTACCATTCTGTGTTACTGAATTGATGTTGAACTGAACATCGTAAGTACTCAATGAAGAGTTTGAGGATTGATCTTTCTTGCAACCCGGCATGATGAAAATCATCAGAGCGGTCGCTAACAACATTAACAATTTTCTCATAGTTGTCAAAAGTTTAATTAATGATTAAAAAGCAATGGGTCTATATAATTATTACCAAAGCTGGTTTTTCTGATACAATCAACTTCTCCTATCCTTTTTTTTCTCATCAGGAATAATTTAATTACATAACTATTTTGATAGTTCAAGGGATACCCCTAAAGTTTATTCCTTTGCTAATGATATAATAAATGATAAATATGCAGCAAGAAAATATGGACGTAAAGTAATGCCAATTTAAGGTCAGTTACAAGCGTAATCGTACTGAAAATTTATTGTAGAACCACGTTATTTTTTTGCGTATTATTCACAGTAGCGTTGCATTGTTTTTATCTGAAGGCTTTTAAAAGGCTTGATATATCTGCGTTTGCTGAGGTTTTTTCGGGCAACGATTTGATATTGGTTTTTATCCTCCTTAATATATGGCATTTGGATGGCTTTTAGTAAATCCGCATTGTTGGGAGAGAACGAGAGATGTGTCTGGGCTTAAGGACTAATTCACAGCCCCCCGTTGATAACTTATTGCATACGCTGTTAAATACAGATATTTCCTACTTTAAATTTGTGCTGATAATAATCTGCGGTGGGGGTGTCATAAATATTAATCCTTCCTTATAGGCTTATATGTAGCAATATTTTTTTTCGGCCTGCTCAAAGACATCCCCATTTTTTTTGTTTGTTTTTCGAATCAAATTTTCCTCATATTTAGACGTGGTGAACTGGTGACATAGTGAACTGGTGAATTTGTTACTTTGTCAATTTGTTACTTTAGGCCTTGTGTATTCTTCGTATTCACCGTATATTTGTATTATAGCAAAAAAATGATGAAATATGAAATACAGGTTATTAGGAAACACCGAGGTTCCTCTTTCCGCTATAGGATTAGGTTGTATGAGTATGAGCCATGCCTATGGCGTTCCTGACGATAAAGAATCTATTTCAACCTTAAACCGGGCATTAGAGTTAGGCATTAATTTTTGGGATACTGCCGACATATATGGCAGCGGGAAAAATGAGGAACTGATTGCCAAAGTTTTAAAACCAAACAGAAATAAGATTTTTATTGCTACCAAATTCGGTTTCGTTTCTGAGGGAGACGGAAAGTTTTCAACATTCGATGGCTCTCCTGCTTACTTGAAGAAAGCTGTGGTTGCCAGCCTGAAAAGATTGCAGACAGATGTAATTGATCTTTACTATGCCCATCGGGTCGATCCGAATGTTCCTGTTGAAGAAACAGTAGGGGCAATGGCCGATCTTGTAAAGGAAGGGAAAGTGAAATATCTTGGATTATCTGAGGCTTCTCCTGCTTCCATTCGCAGGGCTTATGCAATTCATCCGATTGCTGCTTTGCAAAGTGAGTATTCGTTGATGACCCGGGATGTGGAGAAGGAAATACTTTCCCTGTGCAGAGTGTTGAATATTTCGTTCATCCCGTTTAGCCCGCTGGCGCGTGGATTGGTCACAAACAAATTAAATGTTGCGGATTTGAAAGATGGTGACTTTAGAAAAACCCTGCCACGTTATCAAATGGAGCATGCAGAAAACAACCGGCTTTTAAGCGATGGACTGGATAAGATCGCCAGGGGAATTGGATGCACAGCTTCTCAATTGGCATTAGCCTGGCTATTGCACCAGGGAGATAATATCATTCCGATTCCGGGGACTAAAAAGAGGGTTTACCTGGAGGAGAATTCAGAAAGCGTAAATATTCAATTAACCGCACAAACGCTGGCTGATATTGAGGCCTTGTTGAGAAAGTACCCAAATACGGGAGACCGCTACAATGCAGGTAACTTGAGATTTGTAGATAAAAATTGAATTACTTCGCGTAACTGATTGCTCTCGTTTCCCTGATCACAGTGATCTTGATCTGACCCGGATAGGTCATTTCGCTCTGGATCTTCCGGGAAAGATCAAATGCAACCTGGTTGGCCTCTGCATCTGTGATTTTATCAGCGCCAACAATTACACGCAACTCACGTCCGGCCTGGATAGCATAGGTCTTTACGACGCCCGGGTAGGTCAATGCCAGATCCTCAAGATGTTTTAACCGTTCAATATAGGCGTCCACAACTTCCCTCCTGGCTCCGGGCCGTGCTCCTGAAATAGAGTCACAAACCTGGACAATTGGGGAGATGAGGTTATCCATCTCGATTTCATCGTGATGTGCACCAATGGCATTGCAGATATTCGGTTTTTCTTTGAACTTCTCTGCTGTCTTCATCCCCAGGATTGCATGTGGAAGTTCCGGTTCGGTATCGGGAACTTTCCCTATATCATGAAGTAACCCTGCCCGCTTTGCTATTTTCGGGTTCAGTCCGAGTTCGGCAGCCATGGTTGCAGATAATTTAGCCACTTCGATAGAGTGCTGCAAGAGATTCTGTCCATAAGATGAACGGTATTTCATTTTCCCGATCATCCTGATCAATTCATGGTGAAGGTTATGGATTCCCAAGTCGATAGTAATCCTTTTACCGGTTTCAATAATTTCCTGTTCTAATTGTTTTTTCACCTTTGCAACGACTTCTTCGATGCGGGCCGGGTGGATACGACCATCTGTCACCAGTTTATGTAAGGATAAACGGGCAATTTCCCTTCTTACCGGGTCAAATCCGGAAAGGATTATGGCATCCGGCGAGTCATCGATAATGATTTCAATGCCTGTCAATGCTTCCAATGTCCGTATATTCCGTCCCTCCCGGCCTATTATCCTTCCCTTTATTTCTTCATTCTCAATGTTGAATACGGAAACCGTATTTTCAATGGCATGTTCTGTTGCTGTTCGTTGAATGGTTTCTATGACGATCTTTTTGGCTTCTGTGTTTGCCGTTATACGTGCCTCGTCGATGATATCTTTCATCTGGACCAATGCCTCCGATTTGGCACTTTCTTTCAGTGTTTCGATTAGCTGTGTTTTGGCTTCTACAGCAGAAAGGTTGGAGATAGCTTCCAGTTTTTCGATCTGTACTTTTTGATTTTTCTCAAGATCCTGTTGCTTCTTGTTCACAAGATCCATCTGGGTCTGCAGGTTCTGCCGGATGGTGATAGTCTCTTTTTGCTTTTTCTGAACTTCTTCTAATTTTTGGTTGACGATAGTCTCTTTTTGCTTTAACCGGTTTTCACTTTTTAATAATTCGTCGTTCTTCTCGTGAATGTATTTTTCATGTTCAGTTTTCAGCTGCATGAATTTTTCCTTTGCCTGGAGTATCTTATCCCTCTTGATCATTTCAGCCTTTTCCATTGCTTCTTTCAGGATCAGGTCCCTTTTACGGTCCATGGCTTTACGTAAGACCGTTCCCGTGATCAATCCTCCTATAATGATTCCCGATACCCCTATGATGAGTATGGTCATTGGATCTAAAGGCAATACATTGCTCAATATAATTAAAATGTCCATTTTTGATAGTGTTTGATTAAATAAAAAACCCGCATTATCCCAGAGGTATTGATAAACCTCAATCGATATGGTTAGGGCTGCCAGGCATTTCGGGCTTCCAATGTCGCGGTCTGTTGCGATCCCGCCGTAGCGGGATAAGGCCTGTCCTATTTGTCTTGAGCTTACGCCCTAATGTTTGTAATGTTAGGTTTACAAACTGTTGGGATTAATGCGGGTTACCTTCTGCAGGTAGTGTCAAAGAACGTTTATGCTATTGGGCTGTAAAAAGTTCATTTAACGCACTGTCTATTCCTGTCAACTTGTCATTTAGCAGCAGTTCTGACTCCTTTGATTTCTGCTCATTCTGAAGAAAACTCACTGTTGATTCAAGTGCTACCATTGCCAACAGGTCTTGTTTGTCTTTAAAAGCGTAACTGACGGAATATTCCTTTATTCTTTTATCAATCAGCTTTGCCGAATTCCTGAACAGCTCTTCCTGCTCTTTATCCACAACCAGCTTATAGGGACGGTCGGCAATAGTTATTGATATTGAAAACTCACTCATTTGGTATGAACTTTACTTCTATGTATTCAGCAGCCCTATGCAATGATCGATTTCCCGCACTAATTTTGCAATTCTTTCTTTTGCTTCTACTGCTCCTTCTTTTGTTTCCAGTGTTTTTGTTATTCTTATTCTGTTTATTTTTTCTTCAAGTTGCCGGATGATTTTTTTATGTTCTTCATTGTTTTTTTTTAGTTCCTGAATCTCTTGTTGATACTCGTCTGTTTTTTTCCTGAGTTGCTTCTGCTCTTCAATCAGTCTGAGCAGTTTGTCTTCAATGCTTGTTAAAAGATTTAATGCAATTGTCATTTAGCAAAACATGAAATAGTATTTGCAAAGATAACGATTAACCATTTGTCAAGCAAAAAAAAATAATCGTTTTGCAATCCACAGTAAACCAAAGCTATTCAGAGGGTTATATTAATTTTTTGATAAAATAATGATGAAAAGGTATTACCTATTGAGGGTTTAGCCGATTAATGCAGAATTTGCAAAAAAAATATCATGAGTGAAGAATTTTTGCATTACCTCTGGAAGTACCGGTTACTGGATCCCGAACTTTGCACAGTTTCCGGCGAACCATTGGTTGTTCTACATCCGGGTGAACATAATAAAGATGGCGGTCCTGATTTTTTTAATGCTCGGCTGAAGATCAACGGTACCACCTGGGCTGGAAATGTCGAGATCCATGAGAAAGCTTCCGGATGGTATAAGCACAAACATCAGCAGGATCCTTCCTATGATAATGTGATCCTGCACAGTGTTTATGAGGACGATGTAGTGGTTACCCGCCGTTCGAAGGAGAAAATACCTACCCTGGTCATGAAAGGACATTTCCCCGACTATATCTATGAGCGATACCGGGATTTTCAGGAAAACAGGAACTGGTTACCCTGCCAGGCAGTGATAAAGAACGTCGATCTATTCGTATTCGAACAGTGGATCCCTGCATTAGTCATAGAAAAACTTGAGGAGAAAATCCTGGTAATGAAAAGGAGTCTCGAGGCAAGTAAATTCGATTGGGAAGAAACTTTTTACCGGAATTTGTCCGGTTCGTTTGGTTTCAGGATCAATGCCCAGCCATTCGAGTTGCTTGCCCGGTCATTGCCCTGGAAAATTCTTCAGAAACACCGGACCAATTTATTTCAGCTGGAGGCATTGTTGTTTGGACAAGCTGGTATGTTGGGGCAGGATTTTACTGAGGAATATCCCCGCCTGTTGCAACAGGAATACCGGTTTCTGAAAGAGAAATATGGCCTTCATGAAATTCCTTATTCATTATGGAAGTTCCTCAGGCTGCGCCCATCAAACTTCCCCGCCATACGCATTGCTCAATTAGCATGCCTGATCAACAATGCAAAGGATCTTTTTTCTCTTGTGCTTGAAACCAGTAATATCCGGGAGATAGCTGATCATTTTGGGGTACATGCCTCGATCTATTGGGATACACATTTTTTGTTCGGGAAATTGTCAATATCCAAACCCAAGTTGCTGGGCATCAATTCCATCCATTTACTGATCATTAATCTCGTTGTGCCGTTTCTCTTTTTTTACGGAGAAACAAAATCACTTCCATCTTTTAAAGAAAAGGGACTGGCGTTTCTTGAACAACTTCCCCCGGAAAGCAATGCCATAATCCGTAATTGGATGGAGATCGGGATAAATTCACCGAATGCCTTGTCCACGCAAGCTCTTCTTCATCTTAAAAGCCATTATTGTGATAAAAAACGATGCCTGGAATGCAGGATAGGAAACTATTTATTAACGAAGTGGTGACTTAGTAATGTGGTGAACTAGTGACGTAGAGAACTAGTGAGTTAATAATCGTAATTCGTAAATGTAAAAATTCATTCGTAAATCGTAAATCCTACCTGCCGGTAGGCAGGCGTCCAATCGTAAATCTTCATTTTGGCTCTGTGACTTTTTTATTATGAAGTTCAATACCCTCATAAAAGACTATTTCACTTTTAACAAGATGGAACAACGTGGTTTATTTGTTTTGCTGACAATTCTGTTCATCCTGGTTATTGCCAATGAAGTTGTACCTGTGGTTGTAAAGCCAAAACCTGTGGATATGTCAGGATTTGAGAAGGAGATCACGGCATTTGAAAGATCGGTAAGGTTTTCGGATTCGATGGAAACTAAGGCCAGGAACTCCAGGTATAAAAAATCCGGTTCCTCAGCTTCCGGAAAAGATTCTTCATTATGGAATAAACTTTATCCGAAGGACAATTTTATGATCGAACTCAACTCAGCTGATACTTTTGAATTGCAACAACTCAGGGGAATAGGTCCTTCTTTTGCCCGAAGAATAGTAAAATACAGGGAGAGGCTGGGAGGCTATATCAATAAATCTCAATTGCTGGAGATCTGGGGAATGGATACCTCAAGGTACAATAGCATCAAAGACCATCTTTCAGTAAACCCGGATTCAGTGCATCCTATTAATCTGAATACGATTACATTTAAGCAATTACTTGCTCATCCTTATTTCCCGTTTGAGATTACCAAGGCCATAATGATCTATAGGAAAGACCATAAAATGTTTGGGAATGTTGAGGAACTTAAGAAAATAGAAGTTATTCCAGATTCTATTTTCAGAAAAATTCGTGTATATATTAAAGTCGTGAAATGAGGAGTTAGGAATTGAGCAATCGAATAAAAGATTCAGTATCATTAAAAGTATCTGATATTCATGTAAATTTGATAGACGGCGTTGTGATCGAAGAAATGACAGTTGCATTTCATATCTGCTCCTTTTCACAAGAATCTCTGGAATTAACGTTAGTGACATTATATTTTAAAAGAAACAGAAATATTCTCAAAAGCTTACAAAAACTCAGCAAACAGGCCTCCTGTGGTAATGATTCTAAACTATTTAAAAATAAAACTGGTACGAGCGAACAGTGTAGGCAGGCAGGCATTCCGAATTCTGATCATTGCTATGTTCAACAGTTTCTGGTGTGTAATTTGCACGGCATGATATGTTAATTAGAATTGATATTCAGATAAATATTGAATCATTCACGAAAGTGAATAGCGGTATCCAGTAAATATTTTTGAGGGTTCCCTCTATTAGAACTTTTGATCGTACTTCAAAAATCGTTGTTCGAATATTCAATGGGCTCTGGCGTGCAATTTGCACGACACACATTTAAAATTATAATTGATAATCAGGGAAGTATTAAATTATTAAAGAAAGTGAATAGCGGTATCAAGTAATTTTATATGAGGATAACCGCTAGTGGGATATTGAATTAGTGATGTGGTGACTCTGTGACCTTGTGACTCATTTTTTGATTTTGCACCTTGCACTTTACACTTTGCACTTGATCTTGACTCTGTTACACTGTTACTCTGTTACTTCTTTTCCTTATACTCGTAATTATAAGTCGTTCCTCCTGGTTTTCCTGCATTGTCCGGATCAGTATTTCCTGGGTCATTTTCATCCTCCTCATAATCATCCCCATATTCTTCATCTTCTCCCTCGTTTTCCCATTCGTAGACTTTTCTGCGGGGTTCTGAATTACGGTAATAGATTGCGAGGACGGCACCGGCAAGAAGTCCCATCAGGTGCGATTCCCAGGAGATCGGCTGATGAGGAAATAATTGTGGGAAAATACCCCATACCAATCCCCCGTAAAGAAAAGCAATCAAAAGGGTGATAGCCATCAAACGGTTATCCCTCCTGAGAATTCCGCTTAAAAAAAGGAAAGATGCCAATCCATAAACAACTCCGCTGGCACCTATATGCACCGAGTCGCCACGCGCGAATACCCATACCCATAAACCGGTCACCAACCAGACAAGCCAGAAAATCTTCCAGGCAATAGGACGATAAAAATAGAATAACAGTGCACCGAGGAATAAGAAGGGGAGGGTATTGGCGGAAAGGTGCGAGAAATTTTCATGAAGCAAGGGCGCAAAAAGGATACCGGGCAAACCCCTCCATTGCAGTGGAGCTATACCAAATCCTTCAAGGTCGATAGTAAAAAGTACTTCGAAAATCTTTATCAGCCACATGAACAGAACAAAGATCCCGGGGACTATTAGACTGCGGAGCATTCTCTTTTGTTCATCTTGCATTGCTGATATAATTAATTGACCGTATCACCGTTTCTATTCTGCAATTAATAAAGATACAGAGCATATATTTTAACATTGCTTTAAGTGCTGGAGAAACAGTTTGTTGATATTAGCGAACCTGCTTCATTCGGGTATAAAAGTAATTTAAAATTAGTTAAAAAGAATCCAAATTAACACAGTCGAAAAAAATCTCTTACTTTTGAGCCTCTGAAACAATAACTTATTAAAATTTTGAAGATGCATAATAAAATGATTAACAGTGTTGGGCGGTATATTTTTCCCGTTGTGATTTTTGTCCTTTTGACGTTTACCGGATCAGGACAGATCAATAATAAACAGGACAATAGTGGCATAAGAAAGTACGCCGCCCTGATGCAGATGATTAAATACGCTTATGTTGATTCAGCAAATGAATCAAAATTGGTGGAGAAAGCAATCGTAGAAACCCTGAAAGAACTTGATCCTCATTCCGTGTATATTTCCAAGAAAGATCTTCAGAGAGCCAACGAAGAACTGGTAGGTAATTTTGAAGGTATAGGGGTTCAATTCGAGATCCTCAGGGATACAATCAACATTGTACATCCTATCCCCGGCGGTCCGTCTGCGAGACTGGGAATTCAGTCAGGGGATAAGATTATCAAAATTGAATCGGAGAATGTTACCGGCAAGAAGATCACCAACCAGTTTGTATTTGACAGACTACGGGGTAAGAAGGGCACAAAAGTCAATATTTCCATATATCGTCCAGGAAAAAAAGACCTGCTCGATTTCACGATCATCCGCGACAAGATCCCTATCAATAGCATTGACGCGTCTTTCATGATTGAACCAGGCATCGGCTACATCAACCTGACGCGATTTTCTTCGACATCCATGAAAGAATTTACCGATGATATGGTGAAGTTGAAGGCGCAGGGGATGAACAGCCTGATCCTCGACCTGCGGAATAATGGCGGCGGTTACATGAATACAGCCATCGACCTTGCTGATCAGTTCCTGGAGGCAAATAAAACTATTGTATATACACAGGGACGCATGAGCCCGAGGGAAGATTATCCTTCTTCAGGGAAGGGAATTTACAAGGATGTGAAGACTGGTGGTCATGATCAATGAAAATTCAGCATCAGCAAGTGAGATCGTTTCAGGTGCTATACAGGATCTTGACCGTGGGATTATCGTTGGCAGAAGATCGTTCGGAAAAGGGCTCGTGCAGAGACCTTTCCCTTTGCCCGACAGTTCGGAAGTAAGATTGACGACTGCCCGCTATTATACGCCATCCGGCCGTTGCATCCAGAAATCCTATTCGGAAGGTGTCGAAAAATATTACCAGGATTTTGCCACCCGATATAAACATGGCGAAATGCAAAATTCAGATAGTATTAAATTCCCCGATTCAATAAAATATCATACTTCCAAAGGTCGCACCGTATACGGGGGTGGAGGAATCATGCCGGATGTCTTTATCCCGCTTGATACCACTGCTGTTACTGATTATTATCTTGATATCCGGAGAAAGAATGTGCTCAACCTGTTCGTAGGCGACTATGTTGATAAAAACAGGAAAGCTCTTCAGAAAGATTACCCGGATTTTGAACTGTTTGATAAAAAGTTCAACATCGATGATGCATTTATGAAAGATTTCCTGGCCCTCGCAGAGAAACAGGGTGTGAAGATGAATGAAAAGCAGTATCCTCTTTCTGAATCCCTGATCAAAGCGCAGATTAAGGCTGCCGTCGCAGAGAAGCTTTGGGATGTAAATGACTATTTCAGGGTCATTAACAAGGAAGATAATGAAGTTCAGAAAGCAATTGGCGTCGTTAAAGACAGCGCTCTGTTTAATAAACTTGGAATCCAACAATAAAGGATTTTTTCTATGGACCTGACCACGAAATTCATGGGGTTGAAATTGAAAAACCCCATTATTGCAGGAAGCTCCGGACTCACGGCCAACCTGGACGGTATCCTTGAACTTGAAAATAACGGCGTTGCTGCAGTTGTTCTGAAGTCACTGTTTGAAGAACAGATCATATACAATTATAAAGCAAAGCTCAAAGAAGTCAACCTGGGGGTGCATTATCCTGAAGCCAATGATTACATCAGCCATCACTCCAGGAAAAAGGCTGTGGAAGATTACCTGGAACTGATTGCGAATTGTAAGAAGGTCCTGTCAATCCCGGTAATTGCCAGCATAAATTGTGTAACATCTTATGAATGGCCTTCCTTCGCCAGTCAGATTGAACTGGCAGGCGCCGATGCTCTTGAGTTGAATATGTTTTTCATTCCCGCTGATCCGCAACGGATGAGTGCTGCCATCGAGGAAACCTACCTTGGGATACTGCATGAGGTTATGAAAAAGGTCTCCATACCGGTTTGTGTTAAGGTGAGTCCTTATTTTTCGGGCCTGTCGAATTCACTGCTTCGTTTTTCTTTTACCGGGATCAAAGGAATGGTGCTGTTCAACAGGTTTTATTCTCCCGATATAGATATCGAAGAATTGAAAGTTATAAGCGGACCAATTTACAGCAATGAAGATGAAGTTTATCTTCCAATGCGATGGATTGCAATGCTATCTGATCGGATCTATTGCGACCTTGCAGCTTCAACGGGGATCCATGAGGGGAAAGACCTGGTAAAAGTACTGCTGGCCGGGGCAAAAGCCGCAGAAATTGCTTCGGTCTTCTATACAAAAGGTGCGGGAGAAATAGGCACGATGCTGAAATTCCTGGAAGATTATCTCAAACGGCATAATTATTCATCGGTTTCTGAGATCATCGGAAAAATGAGTATCCGCCAGGTTGATAATCCTGCTGACTTTGAACGGGTTCAATTCATTAAATACTATTCGGGCATTGAATAATTTTATCATTCCTAAGCTTTACATTTCGCTTCCTGTCATCAACGAATTGGATTCCCTTCCGGGTATCCTCAGGTGCATGTTAAAACAGGATTATCATTATTTCCATGTATTTATTTGTGTTAACCAGCCGGACGAATGGTGGTCAATGCCGGAAAAAAAGCACGTTTGTGATGCCAATGCAGAAACCCTCCGCTACCTGGAAAAATATACAGACCTTGAAATTACCGTGATTGACCGATGCACCCAGGGAAATGGGTGGAAAGGAAAAAACCATGGGGTTGGTTGGGCCAGGAAAACAATCATGGAAGCCATCAACAAAGTGGCCGCACCAAAGGATATCATTGTCAGCCTGGATGCCGATACTACGTTCCATGAAACTTATTTTTCCTCCCTTGTTGATAATTTCTCTGTTCATCCCGATGCCGTTGCAGTCGCAGTTCCTTATTACCATAAACTGGTTGAGGATGAAGCCGTAAACCGGGCCATGCTGCGCTATGAGATCTATATGAGGCACTACTCTCTGAACTTATGGAGAATAGGCAGTCCTTATTCATTTACGGCATTAGGTTCGGCTATGGCTTTTCCTGTATGGGCTTATCGTGCGATTGGCGGGATGACACCCAAAATGAGCGGGGAAGATTTTTATTTTCTTCAGAAACTCAGAAAATATGGGAAGATGCTTTTTTATAATTCCCAGAAAGTCTATCCATCAGCCCGTTTTTCTGACCGTGTTTATTTCGGGACAGGCCCGGCAATGATCAAAGGCAACCAGGGCGACTGGACAAGTTACCCGGTTTATTCCTTTAATTATTTTGATGAGATCAAAACGACCACCGATCTTTTCAGGGAGTTCTTTTATGAGACAAAACAAACAACAGTCGTCACCTTTCTCAGGAACCTGTTGAATGAGGAGGATCCATTCAGACTTCTGCGTGAGAATTTTAAAGATCCCGTAACCTTTGTCAGAGCCTGCCATGAGAAATTTGATGGATTGCGAATACTTCAGTTCCTGAAGTCCCGGCCAAGCAGTGATGCCATGTGTGATGAGATGAATTTGCTGGAGTTCTTTTCGAAGTTCTATCCCGGTGAGTACAAAGAAGTCATTCCGGATCCTGCAAAGTTTTCCTTTGCCGGATCGACGGTGAAAGAACTGGATCAGCTGCGGGCATTTCTCATGAAAAAGGAGGAAGAATGCCAGGCTACTTCAGTACCTTCGTTACCAGGTCAGCCGCTTCCTGCAGTGTAATGGCTGAATGAACACGCAGGCCCGAATCATCGATGATCTTTTTACCTTCAACGGCATTGGTTCCCTGTAATCTTACGATGATGGGAATTTTAATTTCGCCGATGTTTTTATAAGCATCCACTACTCCCTGCGCCACACGGTCGCAACGCACAATCCCTCCGAAAATATTGAGGAGTATGGCTTTGACATTTGTGTCTTTCAGAATAAGGCGAAACCCTTCTTCTACCCGCTTGGAATTGGCAGAGCCGCCAACATCCAGGAAGTTGGCCGGGTAACCTCCCGACAGTTTAATGATATCCATGGTAGCCATGGCAAGTCCGGCACCGTTGACCATGCACCCCACGTTCCCATTCAGTTTTACGTAATTCAGGTCATTCCTGGTTGCTTCCACCTCGATGGGATCTTCCTCGTCAAAGTCGCGCATCGCAGCAATATCAGGGTGGCGGAACAAGGCATTATTATCGATAACAATCTTCGCATCTGCTGCCAGGATCTTATTATCTGATGTCTTAAAAACAGGATTGATCTCGATCAGGGATGCATCGCTTCCATCATAGGCTGCATAGATGGCATTCACAAACTTGAGCATGTTTTTGAAGGCTTCACCACTCAAGCCCAGGTTAAAAGCTATCTTGCGGCCCTGGAATGGCTGCACGCCTACTTTCGGATCGATCTCTTCAGTGAAGATCTGTGCGGGAGTTTCTTCAGCTACCTTCTCAATCTCCATTCCTCCCCGGGGTGAATACATCATGACAGTATGGCCTTTCTGGCGGTTCAGTAACACGCTGAGATAAAACTCGGCAGGTTCGCTTACCCCGGGATAATAAATGTTCTGTTCCACGAGTACTTTTCTGACTTTCTTCCCCTGGGCACTTGTTTGTGGTGTAACAAGCTGCATCCCGATAATCTGGCTGGCAACCGTTCTTACTTCCTCAAGAGTCTTCGCCACCTTAACACCACCACCCTTACCGCGGCCCCCTGCATGAACCTGGGCCTTTATCACCCATTTATCGCTTCCTGTTATGTTCTGAATGATCTCGGCTGCTTTAACGGCTTCTCCGGCAGTATGAGCAAGTATTCCCTCAGGAATTGAGACTCCGTATTTCTTCAGAATCGATTTCCCCTGGTATTCATGTAAGTCCATAAACGGTAGTTTTATGGGGTCAAATTTAACAAACAATATCTATTTTCGATTGGACGATTTACGATTTTCGAATGAATTTTGTGATTTACGATTTACGATTTCTTTTTGACTTTTTCCGCGTCACGCGTCACGCGTTACGCGTCACGATTTCTTTTATTACCTTTGGGCCACAAAATCAAAAGGATGATCATTGTAAGCGATATACATAAATCTTATGGTACCCTGGAGGTGCTTAAAGGGATCAGCCTGGAAGTGGAGAAGGGAGAGATCATTTCAATCGTCGGGGCATCAGGGGCCGGGAAATCAACTTTGCTTCATATCATTGGGACACTCGACCGGGCAGATTCAGGCACTATTGAAATGAATGGGGTGAATGTGAGAAAGTTATCGGATAAAAAGCTGGCATCGTTCCGGAATAAACATATTGGATTCGTTTTTCAGTTTCATCATCTTTTACCCGAATTCACTGCACTGGAAAATGTCTGCATTCCCGGGTTTCTCGGGAGAAGAAATAAACATGAGGTTGAACGTAAGGCGGAAGAACTTCTCAGATTTATGGGACTGAAGGATCGTGGACATCATAAACCAAATGAATTGTCGGGCGGTGAACAACAACGGGTAGCCGTTGCACGTGCCCTGATCAACAGCCCGGATGTGATCCTTGCCGATGAGCCCTCCGGAAACCTGGATTCTGCATCGGCGCTTGAACTCCATAACCTTTTTTTCTCCCTCAGGAATTCATTTAACCAAACTTATATCATCGTGACGCATAATTCCGATCTCGCAAATATGGCCGATCGCAAACTTCTCATACGGGATGGCATGATTGAAAAAACTCCGGTATAAAATTAAATCCTGTTATTTGCGTTACTTCTATTGAATAATACTGATCTTCCGCATGAAGTTGTATACCGTCAAATCATTTTTCGACAAGTATAAATTCAAGACATCTGTTATCCTCATTTCTCTTTTTATTGGGAGTGGAATGATCGCTGCTTCCCTATACCGGCATTATTCACCGGAACCTTCAGGAAAGGTCAGTAATGATACAATTCAATCAAGGAGACCTGTCGTTACTGACTCTCTCTACAGAGTCTGCATGCGGAAAGGGGATAGTTTCTTCACAGCAAAGGATTATGAAAAAGCCATTGCCGAATACGAAAGCGGACTTAAACTGAAGCCAAAAGATGTTTATGCAACCGACCGCCTGGCAAAGGCAAAAGCTCAACTGGAAGCCAGACTCAGGGCTGAAGCCGATTATGATAAATACATAATGTCAGGCGATACCTATTTTAATGCTAAAGATTACCTCAATGCCAAAGGTTCCTACCAGCTTGCCATCGACGCCAGACCAGATGATACCTATGCCCGTGGAAAACTGAAAGAAACGATGGACCTGTTGCGGTCAATGAAAGCAAGTAATATCCTTTATGATGTTGCAATTGCAAGTGCCGAGAAGCTTTTCCAGGATAAGGAATATGAAAAGGCAATGGCTGAATTTGAAAATGCAGGAAAGATCCTTCCGAATGAAAAATATCCTAAGGACCGCGTCAACCAGATCATAAAGATCATGATTGATAAGCAGACGAACGATGAAATGTACACCCGTACCATCGCTTCTGCCGATAAACTTTACAACTCAAAAGCATACCAGAGCGCCTTGCTCGATTACCAGAAGGCAACTTCCTATAAACCGGTGGAACAATATCCAAAGGACCGGATAAAGGAACTTACTGAGCTTATTGCTGCAATGAAGGCCCGGGATGAGGCCTATAAAAAATCCATCGCTATTGCCGATAAGCTTTTTGACGATAGATCCTTTGAACCTTCAAAAACAGAATACCAGAATGCTTCAAAGATAAAACCCGAAGAGATATATCCCATAAACCGCATCAAAGAGATTGAGACAATACTGGCCAGGCTGAAAAATATCAAAGAGGAATATGAAAGGCTCGTCAACCTTGGTGACAGCTTATATATTGCAAAGAAATACCTCATCGCTAAGATCAACTACCAGCAGGCCCTGCAGATTAAACCCAATGAATCATATCCGAAAGAGATGATCTCCAAGGCGGATAACCTCATCTCGGGACAGGAAGCCAATTCGATAGCACTTCAGGAAGCCTACCAGGCCGCACTTTCGGGTGCAGATAAACTCTATGCTGGAAAAGAATATGACAAAGCAAAATCCGGCTACCAGGCTGCCCTGGGAATCAAACCGGACGAACAGTATCCAAAGGATAAGATCAAAGAAATCGACCTGATCTTTGCTTCAATGGAGAAGCAGAAAGAACAGGATAAACAGTACCTTGATATCATAGCTGCTGCTGATAAACTGCTTGCAGATAAGTCGTATCAGCTGGCAAAAGTTCAGTACCAGTCGGCATTGAAATTAAAGCCGGAAGAAAAGTATCCACAGGACCGTATAAAAGAGATTGACCTGGCGCTGACCGACCTTGCAAAACAGAAAGTGCTCGATGATCAATATACGGCAGCTATTTCCAAAGCGGACAAATCGTTTGCTCTAAAAACATGGGACCAGGCAAAAACGGAATATAACGCTGCCTCTGCACTTAAACCCAATGAGGCTTACCCGAAGGACAAGATCGCTGAGATTGACAAGATCGTGGCTGATCTTGCAAAACAGAAGGCTATCGATGATCAGTACGCCGGGATCATTGCCGATGCGGATAAACTGTTTGGAGCTAAGACCTATGCTGACGCCAGGACTGAATATGGTAAGGCAGGCGACCTGAAACCAACAGAAGCTTATCCCAAAACAAGAATTGCGGAGATTGACAAGATCCTGGCAGCCATAGAAGCGCAAAAATCCTTAGATGAACAATACAGCGGACTGATTGAAAAAGCCGACAAACTGCTGGCAGATAAAACATACGAGCAGGCAAAAACGGATTACCAGGATGCGGCCGCGATGAAACCAGTAGAAGCTTATCCCAAAGGAAAAATTATAGAGATCAATGCTATCCTTGCCGAACTTGCAAAGAAGAAAGCGCTCGATGATCAGTATGCCTCTTTTATTGCGAATGCTGATAAACTCCTCGCCGATAAATCATATGAGCCGGCAAAAGTTCAGTACCAGTCGGCGTTGAAACTTAAACCTGATGAGAAGTATCCGCAGGACCGCATAAAAGAGATCGATGTGGCCCTGGCCGACCTTGCAAAGCAGAAGGCACTCGACGACCGGTACACGGCAGCGATAACCAAAGCAGACAGATCATTTGCTGCAAAGACCTGGGAACAGGCAAAAACAGATTATTCGGGTGCATCAACCCTTAAACCCAATGAATCCTATCCGAAAGATAAGATTATTGAAATCGATAAGATCGTTGCTGATCTTGCAAAACAGAAAGCTATCGATGATCAGTACGCCGGGATCATTGCCGGTGCGGATAAACTCTTTGGAGCTAAAACTTATAGTGAAGCCCGGACTGAATATGGTAAAGCCGGTGACCTGAAACCAACAGAGGCCTATCCCAAAACAAAAATTGCGGAAATTGACAAGATCCTTGCTGATATCGAAGCACAGAAATCAAAAGACGAACAATACAAGGGACTGATCGATAAAGCCGATAAACTGCTTGCAGATAAATCATACGAGCCGGCCAAAACGGAATATCAGAATGCCATTGCTTTAAAGCCGGCGGAAATTTATCCGAAAGGAAAGATAGAAGAGATCGACAAGGTACTGGCCGACATTGCAAAGAAAAGAGCCCTCGACGACCAGTATGCATCCGCAATTGCCGATGCTGATAAACTGCTGGCAGATAAATCCTATGAACCGGCAAAAGCAGGATACCAGAAAGCTTCGCAATTGAAACCGGAAGAGAAATATCCGAAAGACCGTATTATAGAGATCGACCTTGCACTGGCGAACCTGGCTAAACAAAAAGCACTCGACGATCAGTACAATGAAGCCATTGCAAAAGCCGACAAACTTCTCCAGGACAAATCATATGATCTGGCAAAAACCGAATATACCAATGCAGGAAATCTTAAGCCGGCAGAACAATATCCAAAGGATAAGATCGCTGAGATAGTGAAAACGCTGGATGATATTGCAAAGCAAAAGGTAATAGATGATAAGTACAAGGCGGCAATTGCCAATGCTGACCGGCTGCTGGATGCCAAAACATATGAACCGGCAAGGGCGGCATATGCAGAAGCAGGCGGATTAAAACCTGCTGAACAATATCCAAAAGATCAAATAGCGCTGATCGATAAGATAACGGCTGATATTACTCACCAGAAAGAGGTGGAAACTGAATACAAAGCCTCCATTGCAAAAGCTGACGGGTTACTTTCAGCCAAATCTTACGAGCCTGCAAAAACGGAGTACCAGCATGCCACTTCCCTGAAGCCTGACGAGGAATATCCAAAAGGCAAGGTCGCCGCCATCGATAAGATCCTTGCAGACATAAAAGCCTTTGAAGACAAATACAACGGTGCCATTGCCACCGGCGATTCCGCATTTGCAAATAAATCGTATGCACAGGCAAAGGGTGCCTACCAGGGTGCACTTCAGATGAAACCGGCAGAGAAACATCCGAAAGATAAGATTGCTGAGATCGAGAAGATCCTCCTTGAACTTGCTAAACAAAAAGTGATCGACGACCAGTACAATGGCTCCATTTCCAAAGCGGATAAGCTTTTAGCCGATAAATCTTATTCCCTGGCTAAAACTGAATATGGCAATGCTTCAACCATAAACCCCGCTGAACAATATCCAAAGGATAAGATGGCGGAAATAGATGGTATCCTGGCCGATCTTAAGGCTAAGGATGACGCCTATAAAGCTTCAGTTGCAAAAGGCAACCAGTTGATGACACAGAAATCGTATGAGGAGGCACGTACTGAATACCAGAACGCCGGTGAGATAAAACCCAACGAACAATATCCAAAGGAAAAGATCGAAGAGATCAACAAGATCCTGATGGAATTGAAGGGGAAAAAGCAAACTTACGATGACCTGGTTTCAAAAGGAAATGACCTGCTGATGATCAAGGACTTCTACAAGGCAAAAGACAATTTCCAGCAGGCTTTGACCATTTTCCCTGACGAACCCTATCCCAAAGAGCGGCTCATTCGCATCAATTCCGTGATCGACAGTATATACCGGGCTAATAAGGTGTTTTATGACAAAGCCATTGCCGAGGGCGACAAGAGCTTTAACGCGATGGTTTACGACAAAGCCATCGATTCATACGAGGAGGCTATTTCCTACCTTCCCACGGAACAATATCCAAGGGACAGGATCAGCCAGATCAAAAAGACAATTGCCGAAAATGCAATCGTCGATGTGATGAATTCGGCACAGACAGTCACCAACGGTACCGAGAAACATTTTGACTTCGCCCCGGTCAACATTATTTCAAGGAAGAACAATTACCTGTATATTAAGATCCGGAATCTTTCCAACCGTCCGTTCAGTGTGATGATCAGGTATGGCAAGGACAAACAGATCAACGGTGGTGCGGTTATTAAAAATGTCACGGGTGATGGGAAAGTCAACGAACGGTTGATCAGCGTTCGCGAGCAGGATCCCTGGTACCGTAACGATAATAACTGGATCAGCCTCTATCCCCAGGGCGGTGATGTGGAAGTTACTTTTATCCAGATCTCGAGGGCAGGCCAATAAAAATTCATAAATTTGCAAATGAATTTTAGTCCTGTGATAATCCAAATTGATTCCTATGCTCAATTTTGCTACTTCCGCCAACACCATTTTTAAACTTCAATTCAAGCACATCTGGCAACTGATCGGTAATTCACCACTGCTCGTTATCCAGTTCCTGTATAAAGGCAAGCCCCGCATTCTTTATGCCAAAGCAGAACATTATAACATTACGGGGAGCATCAAGGACCGAATGGCATTATACATCCTTGAGAAAGCATACGCCGAAGGAAGTATCAAGAAAGGCGATACCATTGTTGAAGCTACCAGCGGCAATACGGGCATTGCTTTTGCAGCAATCGGACGTGCATTGGGACACCCCGTCCGGATAATCATGCCCGACTGGATGAGCCGCGAACGTGTGGATATCATCCGCAGCCTGGGAGCCAAGATCATCCCGGTATCCAAAGAACAGGGCGGCTTTCTTGGAAGTATCCGTATTTCTGAAGAGATTGCAGCTAGTGAACCGGATATCTTTCTACCACAGCAATTCTCAAACAGCGCCAATGCTGAAGCCCATGCCCGCACAACGGGACCGGAGATCTGGTACCAGATGCAGTACCATGGCGTGAAACCGGCTGCTTTCGTTGCCGGCGTCGGAACTGGCGGGACCGTTATGGGAGTTGGGAAATTCTTCCGCAGCAAGGATCCGGGTATCGGCATACATCCCCTTGAACCTGCTGAATCACCAACACTCTCGACCGGGTACAAAGTTGGCAATCACCGTATCCAGGGAATCTCCGACGAATTCATCCCTGCAATAATAAAGCTCGACCAACTCGACCATGTGGTATCAGTTCCTGATGGCGATTCCATTATCATGGCTCAGAAACTTGCCCGGCAATTGGGTTTAGCCGTCGGGATATCTTCCGGGGCCAATTTCCTCGGCGCCCTGCAGATCCAGAATGAAATGGGTGGCAATGCAGCCGTTGCAACAGTCTTTTCCGATTGCAACAAGAAATACCTCAGCACCGACCTCATGCGTGAAGAACCGGTGCGCGACGATTATGAATCCACACACATCGAACTTACAAACTTCGGAGTATACAAACGGGTTTGCGATACCTGTTGCGATATGGTTGATTGTGAGTTGCGGCCGTGCGAGTTCAAAATCACATTACCTTCTTAAGGTAATTACTGTTATCTCTGGTAATATCCCGATCCGCCCGGGATAAGCAATTGAACCTAATCCGACATTTACATAGATGTACTGAGGGTGTGACCCCGGGACCGGTTTCTCATACAATCCTCCCCATTGATTGTAAAGATATTGTGCCGGGCTCCAGTGGATGCCGCAGCAATCAATTCCAAACTGGAAGCCATGGGTATGCCCTGAAAAGGTAATATCGATGTTCCGGAATTTATGACAGATAATAGTGTCCCAGAAACTCGGATCATGAGACAATAAGAGCTGGACCTGCATGTTTTCCACCCCCTTCTGGGCTGCAGGAATGTCGCCAAGCTTCTGGAACCGGTAAGCTTTTCCCCAGTTGTGAACACCTAAAACGGCAATGGAATCATTTCCCCTTTTGAGAACAGAATGTTCATTCAACAAAAGCGTCCAGCCCAGGCGTTGATAAAATGCATAGAGATCTTTCTTGTCCTTTTCTTTGGCCTCATCGGAAGGCCAGTTTACATAAGCTCCGTAATCATGATTGCCCAGGATGGCAAAGATCCCGTAAGGCGCTTTGAGGTGGGTGAGGATCTTTTCGTATGGAAGAGCATCGAGGGTGGTATAATTGACCATATCACCGGTAAAAAAGATGACATCCGGATGCTGGTCATTTACGAGGTCGATGGCTTTCCTGAGCTCCCGTTTGCAGAGCCAGCTCCCCGTATGAATATCGGAGATCTGAACGATCTTCAATCCGTCAAAGGATGCCGGTAATTCAGGAAGCGTGATCACCTGTTGCTTTACCCTGAAATCATAATTCCACCAAACCATTCCTAGAATCATCAGGATAAGGAACAATGTTCCGGCTATCCACCCTGTGAACTGGATCCATCTTAACCTGGCTGTATTGCTGAACTTTACACCTCCGTGACTAAAAGAATTTAGCCCGAAAATGAATATCCGCGCGATATCCCTTATCAGCTGGAAGAAAAATGGAAGGATCTTAAAAGTATACAGGATCACGATGAGGCCAGGCACCAGCGTGCGTAAGGGGATGTTCCATTCGGCGAAGGAAATAAAAGCCCCGGCAACGATACAGCCCATCAGCAGGATAAGCGGCAGCCAATAGATGATCAGTGCAGTATACTTCAACGGGGGTTGTAAGAACATGACCGTTCTGCGAATAGAGAGCCACAGATAACCGTCCATCACAAACAGGAGGAACAGGAGCGGCAACATGCGGGCATAGACAGGGAAAGTAATGCCCAGAGCCACAAAAATGGATGCAACAGCCAGGACGACTAATGCAGTCAGCAGAAATTTTTTCATTTGTTTTTGACGTAATTCACCAGTCCTTTTACCTTGAATATCTCCATCAGTTTAGCAGGCAATGGTGAGAATGAAAATTCTTTTCCTTCAATAAAAATAATTCCTCTTTCAAAGTCAACGGTAACCTTGTTGCCCGGTTTATAGGCATCCACTGCTTCCGGAACCAGCAGGATGGGTAATCCCTGGTTTACCGACGACCGATAGAAGATCCGGTTGACCGATTTGCAGATCACGGCTTTGATCCCCGCAAAGGCAAGTCCCACTGCCGGATGCTCCCGTGAGCTTCCGCAGCCGAAGTTCGCCCCGGCCATGATGATATCGCCAGTCTTCACGCGTTCTGCAAAACTATTATCGAATCCTTTAAAGAGGTGGGGCATGATCTTTTCAGGGTCAGAGCTCTGGACATTATAGGTAAGGTTACCGGCAAACATCTGGTCGGTATTGAGGTTGTCGACATCGGCATAGTTCCATACGCTGTTTTGATAACGGTCTTCACCTTCTTTGATATCCACAGTGCTGCTTTGGGGCGCATGGAATGGAAATTTATCGTCGGGATGGCTCCCGCGCGGGTCGGTGATCTCGCCCTTCAATGCCGACCAGGCAACGGTGGCAGGGGAGGCGAGATAAATATTGGCCAGGTTATTTCCCATCCTTCCTTTGAAATTGCGGTTGGCAGTGGAAATAACATTGATCCCGTCCGCCGGGATACCTTGCCCTGTCCCCAGGCAGGGACCGCAGGAAGAAGAAAGAACGTTGGCCCCGGCTTCGATAAAGACCCCGATCAGTCCCTCCTTCATGGCCTGCATGTATATTTCTTTGGATGCCGGGATGATCTGCATCTGCATGTATTTCGGCAGCTTTTTCCCTCTCAGCACTGCTGCGGCCTCCTCGAGGTCGTCAAGGCGTCCGTTGGTGCAGGTACCGATCAGGGCCTGTTGGATCTTCGTTCCCTCAACTTCGGAAACCGCTTTTACATTATCCACATGGTGCGGCGCGGCAACAACAGGAAATATTTCACCAAGATCGATCTCGATTTCTTTCAGGTAAGATGCCCCTGCATCGGCCCAGGTTCCTTTTACTTTCACCCCAAGCCAGGTCTCCAGAACTTCATCAGCAGGGAACACGGCATTCTTGGCACCCATCTCCGATGCCAGGTTGCATAGCACCATACGGTCGGCAACGGATAAGGTCTTTACCCCTTCGCTATGATATTCTATCGACATGTAATCGGCCCCGCTGCTGCCGATCATCCCTATGATCCAGAGGGCAAGATCTTTCGCAAACACGTTTTCCCTCAGTTTACCATTTAGCGTGATCTTAATCGTCTCCGGTACCCGGAACCAGGTCTCTCCCTGTTTCCACAAGCCTGCAGTTTCCGTCCGGTCAATCCCTGCCGCCAGTGCGTTGAAAGCCCCGGCAGTGCTGGTATGACTGTCGCTGCCCACGATGATCATCCCAGGCCGGGCATAGTTTGACATGATCTGGTGACAGATGCCATCGCCCACATCGTGAAATTTCTTAATCCCGAACTGTTCAACCATGTTCCGGATAACCTGGTAATCATTAGCCAACTTTGCATTGGTAGGAGGGGCATTATGATCAAGGGTGATCAATAAAGTGTCAGGATCGGCAGGCATCTCTCCCCCCATCTTCTTAAATGTACTGTAGATAGATGAAGAGTTGTCATGAGACAAAATAATATCCGGCCTGGCAAAAACAATAGTGCCAGCTTTAGCTTTCAGGATCTTTTCAGCAAAAGTTAACTTAGACATAATAGTAATTAATAATTGATAATTATTTTATTTCACTAGTTCACCACCTCACCAGTTCACCACCTCACCAATTCCCAATACAAAATTATCAAATTCCTCGTCAATCGGAACGCAATTCCACCAGGATATTATTTTTGTGAAAATAAAAGGAAATGTATACTTTTGCAACCCCTTTAATGAAAGGTAGAAATTAAGTGATCGTGGATAGTTTTTCTATTCACCATTCACTACTCACTATTCACTGATTCGGAGAGGTGGGTGAGTGGCTTAAACCAACAGTTTGCTAAACTGTCGTACGGGAAACTGTACCGGGGGTTCGAATCCCCCCTTCTCCGCGGGTTTATTTTGGAGTTATTGCTACAAACACCGGAAAGACAAAACGTCCGGTGTTTTTTTATTTACCAGGAATCATGTAAATCAAGCGTAGACCCTCGCGGTCGCCCGTCCTTCATAAAATCGGTCGCCCGGTATCACAGGAATTTACGGTTGCCCTTCTCTCTGTTCCGACCTCCGTATTATTTTTTATTCAAATCGCCTGCCTGCGGCAGGCAGGTAAATCGTCGATATGACAATTCATTCGTCAATCGAAAATCGTCCAATCGAAAATTGAATTAATCGTCCAATCGAAAATTGAAATAATCGTCCGTTCTAAAATCAATCTCCGGAAATTATTTAACAAGCATCATCTTATTCATATAAACCTCTCCATTTGCAGTCAGCTTATAGAAATATATTCCCGGAACAAGCATGGTTCCATCAAATTCAACTTTGTATTCCTGGTTCATTTTCACATTATCATTGAATATGGTTTGAACCAATTTCCCGGAGACATCAAATACATCAATTTTTACATGATCATCTGCCGGTAAAATAAATACAACGTTCGTCTTGCCAGTGAATGGATTCGGATAGTTCCTCAGAATCACTTGCGATCCGTCAACAGGTGGAATTTCCTCCTCGGCAATTTTACATGGTGGACGTGTCGGCGGTGGTGACGGTGGTGTGCAGTTGCTGCATAGCGGGTTAATATTCCAGTAGTTGTTCATGTCTGAATGGATCTCTTCTGCAAGGAACATACCGTTGAACTGACCCGGACGTGAACAATGCGAATTTCCTGCTTGTATCAGATGTTCAAGTGAAACTACGCCATGTTCCACTTCGGCACAATAAAACACTCCGTTTGCATGGATACCTCCATCGAAAATGACGTCTCCTGTCACGTAGAAGATCACTCCCAGTGCATCCGGGTTAACATTACTCAAATCTTCAACTACAAGATTATTCTGAAGCCGCATTTTACTGCACTGTGTAAATTTAACGGTTGCGTTTTGATGTAAATGGAGTTGCTTGACATCAATGACAGCCGCCGTAAAAATTACCGTGGAATTATTGCCAATTTCAATATTGCCATATACACTTCCATTCAGTACTTTGGTTTTATTGTCACATATCTGGATATTTACATTTGAATTTGTTGTGTTTAATTCAAACGGTGGCAGGGAAACAACTGCCGGTGTATAATATGCCGTGGTAAGGTGGCTGTCGTTGTCAACCTGAATTACTGGTGCTTTGGCAAAGGTGCCGGGTGCTGTTACATTCGTATTACAGCTTAAATGAATATGTCCGCAATGTGACGTCAACACACCAAGACCGCCACTGCTGATCGTGGTGCCATGCAGTTCTATCTGGTTATCCGCTACCATAAGGTATGACGATAACAAGCCGGTGATATCCATATTTACAGCTATGCTGGCTGTGGCTCTGCAACCATTGTTATCGGTCACCGTTACGGAATAATTATTGGTCGCACCTGCATGAATAGTCTGGGTTGTTTCCTGGGTTGACCACAAATAGGTGACATCCTCACTGGCGTTTGCAGTCAAAACAACATATTCACCCTGGCAGAAGTCAGGCAGATTGCTTTGATTTATTGTGACTGCCGGCAGCGGATTGATCGTCACACTGAATGCTGATGTTGTTACAACACAGCCTGCAGCCGTCGTTTCCGTAACAGTCAGGGTTCCGGTTCCGGCTGCTCCCCAGGTAACAGTGATGGAGTTTGTTCCACCACCTGCAGTTATCGAGCCACTGGTAATAGCCCATGAGTATGTATCTCTTCCGGCAACTGGCGTTGAATAAACATTTCCTGTTGAATTTGCACAGGCTGCTTTAGGCCCGCTGATGACCGGTGTCGGTAAGGCATTGACTGTAACATTATACACGGTTGGAGAAGCAGCAGTGCAGCCGAATGAGTTGGCGTAATTCACACTGACAGTCCGCGCGCCTGCCGTGTTCCAGGTCACTGTGACGGTACTGCTTGTTGCAGTGCCTCCTGTAGTGATGGTACCTCCTGCGGAAACATTCCAGATATAATTTGTCATGTTGCCCTGCGTGGTATAGACGTGGCCTGTTGAATTAACACAAGCAGAGACATCACCACTTATTATCGGTGCCGGCAAGGCATTGACTGTAACGTTATACACGGTTGGTGAAGCAGCAGTACACCCGAATGAGTTGGCGTAATTGACTCTGACAGTCTGGGCGCCTGCCGTGTTCCAGGTCACTGTGACAGTATTGCTTGTTGCAGTGCCTCCTGCAGTGATTGTACCTCCTGCGGAAACATTCCAGATATAATTTGTCATGTTGCCCTGTGTGGTATAGACGTGGCCTGTTGAATTAACACAAGCAGAGGCATCACCACTTATTGTCGGTACCGGCAAGGCATTGACTGTAACGTTATACACGGTTGGTGAAGCAGCAGTACAGCCGAATGAGTTGGCGTAATTGACACTGACGGTCTGGGCGCCTGCCGTGTTCCAGGTCACAGTGACGGTACTGCTTGTTGCAGTGCCTCCTGCAGTGATGGTACCTCCCGTAACTGTCCAGATATAATTATTAATCCCCGATCCGCTCTGTGTGGTATAGACGTGGCCTGTGGAATTAACACAAGCAGAGACATCACCATTTATTGTCGGTACCGGCAAGGCATTAACTGTAACGTTGTAAACGGTTGGTGAAGCAGCAGAGCAGCCGAATGAATTGGCGTAGTTGACACTGACGGTTTGTGGACCGGTTGTAGTCCAGGTAACGGTGATACTATTGGTTCCGCTGCCCGATGTGATGGTGCCTCCGGCTGAAATAGTCCAGCTATATACAGACATGCCTCCTTCGGTATAGTATACGTTGCTTGTGGAGTTAACGCATGTTGAAGAAGGACCTGTGATAGTTGGTGTTGGCAATGGATTAATCGTCACATTGTAAGGTGCACTGGTACCGGAACAGCCGTTTATCGTTCCAGTTACAATAAGCGATCCTGATGGACCAGAACCCCAGGTTACAGAATATGAGGGGAAAGCAGGAGGAGGATCATTTTGACCGTTTACAGTCCAAACAATATTGGTCATGTTAGTGGGTTGGGCATAATACGTCTGTGTAGAATTAGCACAAACGGGAGTCGGTCCTGAAATTGTCGGTACCGGCAACGAATTGATAGTCACACTGTAAGGTGTACTATTGCCGACACAGCCTGCTGCTGTCGTTTCAGTAACAGTCAGAGTTCCTGTTCCGGCTGCTCCCCAGGTGACAGTGATGGAATTTGTTCCACCACCTGCAGTTATCGAGCCACCGTTAATTGCCCATGAGTAGGTATCATTTCCAACAACTGGGATTGAATAGACATTTCCTGTTGAATTTGCACAGGTTGACGTAGGCCCGCTGATGATTGGTTCCGGCAATGGATTGATCGTTACAAGGTAAGGTGCACTTGTAACGACACAGCCATGTGAAGATTCCGTTCCTGTTATACTAACTGATCCTGATGGACCCGAACCCCATTGTACAGTAATTGAAATGTTGCCGGAAGGAGGAGGTGGAGGATCATTTCCACCGGTTACAGTCCAATGATAGTTGGTAATGGTGGACGGGGTGGTGTATATCTGCGTAGAATAGGCACACACGGATGTCGGTCCTGAAATTATCGGCAATTGCACAGCAAGCACGTATACTAATAATGTTGCTTGTTCACATCCGGAGGAACTAACACTTACAGACTGGGTTCCTGCCGTGTTCCAGGTAATGGTAACAGAATTATCGCCTGTTCCACCACCCGCAGTGACGGTTCCACCTGCAGAGTAACTCCAGTTATAATTAGAGTACCCTGCATCTGTTGTATAAATATTCGAGGTACCGGGACAAACCGACGTGTTCCCTGTCAAAGAGCACTGTCCATAAGCATTGGAAATTAGTGCACCGGCTACAATGATAAAAACAACAATCGACATTCTCAGAAAGAACGAACCGATTTGTTTTGATTTCAGGAGTAAAACTCTTTTTTCCATAAATTAAATCTTAGTGTTTGATTTGCAATAATTGATTTTCATAGGAGTTCAAAATGGCATTTTAGGGAATACCAAATAATTAATTAAAAAAATATGGGTCTTATGCTTTGGGATTGTAATTAAATACTCACCATGGGTTCTGGTACCTTGCAGAATTCGATAGTTTTTTACCATTCCGACCTATTTAAACCAAGCTTGTACTCCTTGCAGTATTTGTCTTTCTGCCTGATTCTTAAATAGTTATTCTAAAAACATGGGAAGAATAACCTATATAGTATATAGCAAAGATAAACTAATTCCAATATAAAAAATATTTTTTTAAATATTAGCAATTATTTAAAATATACCTGACATAAAAGAAACGCTACATTCTACCCCTCGCCCTGATGTCCAACCCTATCGCTTCTCTATTTTAAATTCCCGGTGAAAATCAGCCGAACTGATGATCAGGAAATAGATGCCGGTCGACAAATCTTTAAGGTCAAGATGAGCTATGAGATCCGGATTGACTGCCTTAAAATCTTTCTCCCTGACTTCCTGTCCCAATACATCTGTTATTACAAACATGTAATTGCCGGCCGGGATCCCTTTACATTTAATGGTGAGCATATCAGGAGTGGGATTCGGATAAATTACAACTTCGTCTTTCAAACCCGCCTGCTCATCAATCCCCGTCACGACCACTTTAACAGTAACCGAAGCGGTATCAGAACATCCAATGGTGGTATCTGTTATGTTGACAATATAGGTCGCTGTTGATGTTGGAGATAAGGTGGGATTTTGAAGTGAAGATGTAAATCCTGCTGGAAGTGATGTCCAGGAATAAGTGTATGCCGGGTTGTTTTCCGTAACTGAGGTAGCATGCGAGGAAAGAGTTACCTGTGTACCACTGTCTATCTGGGCAGATGAAGCGCTTGCATATGCCATCGGGCCCCTGACATAACATTTTGAATAGCGCATTGCAGTGGCGGGTCTCCCGCTCGGGTGAAACGACCATAGCGATGTTCCATTATGTGCAACTTCAATGATCGAAGTGCATTCTGTAAGACAAATTAATGAATTACCATTGGGTAATTGCTGTGACGAACCCTCATTTTGAGTTTGACAGGAAGCCGTGTAACGCCATGAATAGGTCGCTGGGCCATATGCCTGGCCCGGTGTCTTCGAATAATTATATCCATCATAGGGAGGATAAAAAATATCAACACATGTCATGCCTCCTGCACCCCCCCGGTTATTCAATCCGCATAGATAATTTGGGTAATATGGATCATCAGAAGAAATCCAATGGGCGCTGTGAACTACATTAAAATCAATTGGGCCACTGGTTTCATAGGCAGCCGGGTTCCCCCACCTGTAAATAATATCACCGCCATGACCTGAATTGCCTCCTGTATGGCCTGCTGCTTCTGCAGTAGTAGTGCTGTGATCTATAATAAAGATCTCGCTGAACTCATAAGAGCTGAACGTGATCTGGTCAAGCGCGGCATTATAATCAAGTCCATTCGAATGGATCAATTCAAGGTTACTGGTGTAATTAATGTTAATTAATTGCGGGTTTTGAGAGATGGAGGAAACATAATTGTCCTTCGTCGGATCATAATCCTGGCACAAATGGTCCCATATTTTCCATTCCCATACAATGGTTCCGGTCGTGGGACCGGTTGGCTGGACCTCAATGATTTTATCCGCATGCCGGATCATACTGACGGAAGCTCCTGCCTGCATACCTTGGGAAGCAGTCTTGACATCCATGGCAAGCATAAGCACATTCCCGTTGGCTAAGGGATGAATATCATGGTGCAGAACCGTTGAATCCGTGGAATAAATGAAGTCCCAAAACACAGTGCCATTCCAGCCAACTTTTTGTACCTCGCCTGAAATAGTGCCATCGTTGATTAAATTGCCGGAATAGTCCACTGTTCTTACAAGAGTATCTCCGGGAATTAAATAAGTTGAAAAGCTGGTTTTTTTATTGGTAGGAAAAGTCCATGTTTTATAGATGGCACCGTTTGTGTCCACCAGGTATTCTTTATTGGTGCCTGTTCCGCTGTATAAAGTATATAATCCCCACTGCTGGGCGTTTGAGCCCATCCAGGTCAGAAGCCAAATCAGTAAAAATATCTTTCTCATAAGGGTTGTTTGTGAAAATTGGGTATAATATTTCTACTGCAAATTACAAATATTTTGCATTTACCGGGAATTGTGAAAATAATTTGTGCGGATGGCCCTATTGCTTCTCTATTTTAAAAACCCGGTGATAATCACCTGAACTGACGATAAGAAAATAAATACCGGTCGACAAATCTTTAAGGTCAAGATGAACCTTTAGATCCTGATTGGCTGTCTTAAATTCTTTCTCCTTGACTTTCTGTCCCAATACATCTGTTATGACAAACAGATAATTGCCAGCCGGGATCCCTTTGCATTCAATGTTAAGCAAATCAGGAGTGGGATTCGGATAAATTACAATTTCATCTTTCAAGCCGGCCTGCTCATCAACCCCCGTCACAACCACTTTAACAGTAACCGAAGCAGTATCAGAACATCCAATGGTGGTATCTGTAATGTTGACAATATAGGTAGCTGTAGATGTTGGAGATAAAGTGGGATTTTGAAGTGAAGATGTAAATCCAGGTGGAATGGATGTCCAGGAATAAGTGTATACCGGGTTGTTTTCCGTAATTGAGGTAGCATGTGAATAAAGAGTTACCTGTGCGCCACTGTCTATCTCGGAAGATGAAGCGCTTGCATATGCTTCCGGCCCCCTGACAAAGCATTTGGTATAACGCATCGCATTTGTAGCCCTTCCCCCCGGGTTAAACGACCATCTCGTTGTTCCATTATGATCAACTTCCACAATTGAGCTGCAGACTGTAAGACAAACCAATGAATTGCCATTGGGTAATTGCTGCGAAGATCCCTCATTTGGGTTCTGACAGGAAGCCGTGTAACGCCATGCATAGGTTGCAGGGGCATAAGCCTGCCCCGGTGTCTTCGAATAATTATATCCATCATAGGGAGGATAAAAAATATCAATACAGGAGTTGCCTCCGGCTCCCCCTTGATTATTGAATCCGGATAGATAATTGGGGTAATAATGGATCATCAGAAGGTACCCAATGGGCATTGTGAACAATATTAAAATCAATCGGGCCACTGGTTTCATAGGCAGCCGGGTTGCCCCACCTGTAAATAATATCACCGCCATGACCGGAATTGCCGCCTGTATGGCTTGCTGCTTCTGCAGTAGTAGTGCTGTGATCTACAACATAGATCTCGCTGAAAGCATAAGAACTGAACGTGATCTGGTCAAGCGCTGCATTGTAATCAATTCCATTCGTATGGATAAAATCAAGTGAACTGCTGTAATTAATATTTATTAATTGCGGGTTTTGAGATATGGAGGAAACATAATTGTCTTTTTCAGGATTATAATCCTGGCACAGGTGGTCCCAAAGTTTCCACTCCCATACGATGTTCCCTGTCGTGGGACCGGTTGGCTGGACCTCAATGATTTTATCCGAATGTCTTACCATACTGACAGACGCTCCTGCCTGTGTGCCTTCGGAAGCGGTTTTAACATCCATCGCGATCATGAGGACATTCCCGTTAGGTAATGGACAAATATCATGGTGCAGAACCGTTGAATCAGTGGAATAAACAAAGTCCCAGACTACATTGCCATTCCAGTCAACCTTTTGAACCTCGCCTGAAATAGTACCATCACTGATTAAATTGCCGGGGTAGTCAACAGTCCTTACAAGAGTATCCCCGGGAATTAAATAGGACGTAAAGCTCGTTTTTTTATTGGTGGCAAATGTCCATGTTTTATAGTTGGTGCTGTTCGTATCGATCAGGTGTGCTTTATTGGTGCCGGTTAAGCTGTATAAGGTATATAATCCCCACTGCTGGGCGTTTGTGCCCACCCCTAATAGAAGACAGATCAATAACACTATTTTTCTCATATCGTTAATTTTACATCGTAATTCAGAAATTTAATTCGTAATTCGTAATTAATTTTTAAAACTCCTCCCCTCCCTCTTGGGGGAGGGACCGGGGGTGGGGTCTTTACATTTCGCATTTCACATTTTGCGCTTGATCTTGGGGCCAGGGGTGGGGTCCTTTGTCCGCATTCAAAAATAAATAAAAAATAGATTCCTTTTCCATTTTGTTGAATAAAATGTATTACTTTTAATAGGTTGAAAGCAAATACGAGGGTAGGGGAGTTTAAAATATATATTGTCTGCGTTATGAATTGAGGTTCCGGTTATGTAAAAGGAAAAAGGTATGAAAAAGATTTGTACTTTCTTTATTGCCTTCTCTGTACTTGCCGTCGGTAACGCTCAAAACTGGCAATGGTTAAATCCTTTACCACAGGGAAACACCCTCTATGCAGTATCGGCGATCGATTCACTCCACTGCTTTTGCGCAGGCGGCTATGGAACCGTGATGAAAACAAGCGACGGCGGCTTGAACTGGACAATACTGAATACCGGCACTACCGAAGAGCTTACCGGTATTATGTTCGTCGACACGCTTACCGGCTGGACGATCAGCGATGGCGGCAAGATATTCCATACCGCTGATGCCGGTATAACCTGGAACCTCCAGTATGACGATCCCGACAGTAGTTTCTTTACAGCCCTTTGGTTTACAAGCCGCTTTCATGGTTGTGTTGTAGGAGGAGGAATAAATAACGGTTACCCGCGATCGTTGACGACAATGGATGGAGGTCTGACCTGGACAATGGATACCTTAGTGTCCTATCCACCGGGAGATGTTTGTTTCCCCGATTCAATTCATGGATGGTACCTTACCGAAGACAATATATACATTACAAGGGATGCCGGCTTAAGCTGGAACCAACAACATTATTTTGGAGCATTTACAACACTTGTGTCACTTTCATTCCCCGATACGCTTCACGGTTGGGTAATTGATGACGACGGTGACAGGATATTCAGAACCGCCGATGGCGGACAAACCTGGACAGCTCTGGGATGCCCGTCGTCACCCACAAAAGTTTGTTTCACTGATCCGTTAAATGGTTACGTCGGCGGGGTTAGCGGACAAGAAGGAACTGTCAGGAGATCAATGGATGGGGGTTATACCTGGGGTCTAACATCTACATTGGGTATGAATTTTTTATATGGATTGTCATTTAAGAATAAAAGCACCGGCTGGGCGGTCGGTACTTCCGGGGCGATCTTTAAAACAGCCGATACCGGTTCAACCTGGTCACATCAGACATTTGATTATACCCATGTGAACCTGTACCAGTGCTCATTCCAGAATAACGGTCAAATAGGGTGGGTATCAGGCGACTCGGGGAAAGTCATCTATACCAGCGATTATGGTCAGACATGGTCAACCCAGAAAACTGGTGTTACAGGGTCACTGGGTAGTATAAGATTCACTGACCCTCTTAATGGATGGGCCTGCGGTACGCCGGTAATTCATACAACCGATGGGGGAATTACCTGGAATAGAGTTCCTGTGCCAACGAAACAATTCTGCTGGTCGCTCTCATTTCCATCTTCTTCATTTGGAGTCATTATTTGTGATTCAGGAATTATATTGAGAACCACCGATGGGGGAGTACATTGGGATAAATCGGTTCCTTATTACGACGACAGGTTGATTTCAGTTTATTTTACCGATAACCTGAATGGTTGGATAATAGCAAACAATTTTTATGACTATATTCTGAAGACTACCGACGGAGGGATTACCTGGTCATCAACAATGTTGGGGATATCTACTCAGCTTTTTTCGATATATTTTACCGATCCTCAGAATGGATGGGCAGTAGGGATGGGTAGCCTGATCCTAAGAACGATTGATGGCGGACAGAACTGGTTGTATCCTTCCTGTAATTGTACCGGCGATTTCATGTCAGTTTATTTTCGCGATCCCGATCATGGTGTAATCGGAGGATTTTCTGGAGTACTCATGCGGACATACGATGGCGGAAACACATGGGAGAAAATGGAAAGTGGAACCAGCGAGGATATTGTCTCTCTCTACATCAACGACGGGGAAACATTGTGGACTGCAGGTGGCAATGGATGTATCCTCACTTACTCCGGTATATTCACCGGTATCCCCGTTCAACCCGCACCAAAGAATGGAGTCAATCTTTCCGTTTCTCCCAACCCGTTTAACAACAGCACTGTAATTTCCTATTCCCTTGATGAACCCCAAAGAGTTGTAATCACTTTATATTCAATAACAGGAATCGTGATTGAAACCCTGGTTAATGAAGAACAAACCACCGGCCCCCACAACCTCTCATTCTCGAATACCCAACTAAAACCAGGCGTCTATTTATGCCAGCTCCGCGATGCCACTGAATCACAAACAGTCCGTTTAATGATAGCCGGATTCTGAATTCTACCTATAAACCTGCCCTACAACTTCCTCAACAACACCGCCCCGCTCGAATACCCTCCTCCAAAAACCGAAATAACGATAATGTCGTCCTTCTTGAATCGCTTCAGGTTCTGCGACAAAACGATCGGGGTGCTTGCCGAGCCTGTATTGCCAAGCTGCTCAATGTTTGTCAGCACTTGCTCTGGCATCAGCTTCAGTTCCTTCGCTACAAACTCTGTGATCCTGGCATTCGCCTGGTGTGGAATAAAATAGTTCAGCCGGTCAGGGGCAATGTTGTTCTTTTTCAGGATCTGCTCGGTTTCCTGTACCATATATTTACAGGCATTGAGAAATACATCCCTCCCCAGCGGCATCCTGATCCCGCCATCCCGCGGTCTCGCATAAACAGCATCTATGCTTCTCCCGATATGTCCCAGTCCCGTGGTGTTCATGTCAACAACTTCAAAATCCCCATCCCCGTACTTCTCTTTCGTAATGATCACGGCTGCTGCTCCGTCTCCAAATAAAAACCCCGATCTTTTATCAGAATCATTATTGTAAAGACTGTTATTTTCTGAGATGACGATCAGCGCCTTGTTCGCTTTATGAGTGTCAAAAAAGGAGTCAACGATTTCTACGGCATTTACAAATGAGGAACATGCAGAACTGATCGTAAAGCACTTTGCATTCATGATATTAAATTCCTTCTGAACAGCATGGGCCATCGTACCTACCGTGTCAAACGGAGTATACGTTGCACCGATGATCAGGTCAATCTCCTCCGCCGGGAACGGTAAACCGGTTAAAACCCTCCGCGTGGCTTCAATGCCGATCGTATTCGTGTTCTCCGCAGGCCGCGTACGCCTCCGTTGCCTGATCCCGCTCTTTGAAACTATATCCTCATCGGGAATGCCATAATTCGTTAAGAAATATTCGTTCGGGACTATGAGGTCAGGAACATAGTCAGCAACCAGGTTTAGTATCATAGGGGAAGATAAATATGAATGTCCATGCAAAGTTATCAAATTTTTCCATAAAAAAACGCTCGCATCTTTACCATTTTTCTGTTTTTTGTGTATATTCGTACCAAATATTAGACATGAAAAAATACCTACTCCTCCTGTTAATGGTACTGCCTGTTCTTCAGTCGGTAGGGCAGTGGACACCATACAAAGATTTTGGTGATACCATCGGTCCGGTTACAGTGATATCGTTTGAGGAGCCAACCTCATATGTCACCATCCTTCCCCTGCAAAACAACATCTGGCAGATCGGGGCGCCTCATAAAATATTCTTCGATGCAGCTTATTCACTGCCCAATGCCATCGTTACCGATACGATGAATGATTACCCGCTGAATAACTTCTCATCCTTTGAGCTCATTGCGGGACAATTTAATGTTTCTGGCTATCCTTGGAACTTATTTATTGATTTCCGTCATAAATTCGACTCCGATACCCTGCATGATGGAGGATATATTACTATTTCATGGGATAACGGTGTGACCTGGACGAACATTATCGACGATACCCTGAGTCCCTGGGGCTTTAACCCTCATAATTATATGCCTCCCTTTGGAAACAAGAATCTATATAGCAATACCGCCTACCTAGTCAATGGTCAGCAGGGCTGGTCAGGAAATTCAGGCAACTGGATCCACACAAGCCTGGGTTGGTGGGATATGCCGACTAAAAAAACAGGAGGTTTTCCAGATACGGTGCGCCTGCGTTTCAATTTCATCTCTGATAATATCCCTCACAACCGTGAAGGATGGATGATCGACCAGATCAAATTGTATTCGATCGACGTCGGAAGCGGAATCCGTGAATACATGAAGGGTAAACCAAATTCCTGGTTCTCCCCCAATCCAATAACGACAACAGCCACCTTTACACTGAACAGGACTTATCTTGACGTACATTATGAACTCATGGACGCACGGGGACTCTTGATTTCAAAGAGCGATCGCGGAACATGTGATAAATTTACATTCAACCGCTCCAATCTTACTCCCGGGATATATTTCATGAGGTTGTTTCTGAATGACCAGGTTATGGATATTCACAGGTTGGTCATCCTGTAAAAGAGATCATTTAAAACCAACAATGCCATGTTCGTAAAAAGTTCAAATGGCGGCCTCTCGGTAAAGGCTTACCGTGGCGATGCCAAAATATTGCTTGCATTTGATATGGATCAAAGTCAGGTCGGCAACCTTGCCGGGTTTACAATTTCCTGTCAGCCGCAAGGCAAACCGGAATATTACCTCTTCAACCAGTTGCAACTGGCAGGTCCTGCACAACATGCCCGGGTGGCAGGCGAGCCGCCAAACTCAAGCGCCAACGCTCCCTTCCAGAAATTCTACTGGGTGCATGTACCGGGTAATTTTCACCAGGACGAAGGCGTTCTTTATGGCTTGTACACCTATAAGGTTTGGCCCAGGTATTATGATGATAAAGCTATTTTACAAGCCTTAGATCCATCGCTTGTTGTTTCCCTGGACATCCAGGTGGCCCCTTTCACAAAGGGCGCCGTGGAGGTGGGTTTTACAAGGGGCTTCGTCCAGTCACAGGCATTCGCTCATCATTTTGGCGATAAGGCTCCTTTCCGTCCTGCCGGGAAAACATTGCAGTTTGATACCGGAGCCGTCGCCGGTAAAAACGACGCAGGCACTTCCTTTTCGTTTCTCGACGAATATACCTGGTCGGGATTTACCGCACGGGAAAAGATATTCTCAGTCCTCAATGAGGTGGCAAATGATAAGACTCTTAAAGTTGACATATTTGCCTACGATCTGAATGAACCCGATGTCGTTAACCTCATGCTGCAGTTTGCAAAGGAAGGTCGCATCCGCATTATACTCGATAATGCTTCCCTGCATCACGACAGTACCGGTAATATGCCGGAAGATCAGTTTGAAAACCTGTTCAGCCAGGAAGCAAAAGGTGATGCTGCCATCAAGCGAGGTAAATTCGGACGGTTTTCTCACGATAAAATATTTATCGTCTATAAAGGAACCTCACCGGTAAAGGTCCTCCTTGGTTCCACGAATTTCTCCGTTACCGGCATATATGTGAATTCAAATCATGTCCTCATTTTCAGCGATGAAATCGTAGCTCAAACCTATGCAGATGTTTTCGAAGAATCATGGAACGATAATGTGACAATGGCATTCAGTAAATCCCCGCTGGCTACTAAGGTGTTTTCATTCGGGTCCGGCACTGTCCCCAAAACCAACATCACATTCTCCCCCCATACTCCCACAATTGCACTCAATAATCTTAAAAACATTTCCGACCGTATCACCGCCGAGAAAAGCAGTGTCCTGTTTGCCGTAATGGCCTTGGTTCCTGGAACAGGACCAATCCTGCAGGCACTTGAAGATATTCATACCAACCAGGATATCTTCAGCTATGGCATCTCCGACAGCCCGGGTAATGGTATCGCATTGTATAAGCCGGGTGTTCCGAATGGTGTGCTCGTGAGTGGCAAGCCGGGCCAGACAAAATTGCCTCCGCCATTCGATCAGGAGGAACCCATCCAGGGCCTCGGTCATCAGATCCATCACAAATTCGTCATCTGCAACTTCAACGGTCCCGATGCCGTCACATATTGCGGCTCATCCAACCTCGCCCAGGGCGGCGAGGCCGCCAACGGCGATAATCTCCTGGCCATCTGCGATCAGGACATCTCAACAGTCTTCGCAATCGAGGCCTTCGCCATGGTCGATCACTTTAACTTCCGCGATAAATTCGGCGCAAATGGCACTACTTCGGTCCCGGGATTTAAACCGATGACACTCCAACAGGATGACACCTGGACAAAGCAATACTACGATACAACCGACACCCACTGCAAAGAACGTATTTTACTTTCTTGACTTTTGGTTTGATCAATAATTTCTCTACCTTTGCCACGCGAAATAAATTCAGCGCAGGCATATGTTCGATTTTGAGAAGTTAGATGTCTACCAGGTCGTAAAGGATCAAAATCTAAAAGTCCTGAATATCCTTCAGGTAAATAAAGAGATCGATCCCTACCTCATGGATCAGTGGAAGCGGACAACCCTCAACATTTTGCTGAACCTCGCCGAAGGAACCGGAAGAATGACCGACACCGATAAAATGCACTACCTCACAATCGCGAGGACCAGCGTATTTGAATCGGTAGCAATAATCGACTTGTTAAAATCAATGAATATACTCGACGAACCAACCCACCAGGATCTCTATAACGGATACGAAAAGAGTTCTAAAATGCTCCTTGGGATGTATCGCAGTCACACGAAATAATTGAAATGAGCAATAAACTAACAATATTTTTTTTAATTCACCAGTTTACCACGTCACCAGTTCACCACCTCTTCGGGGTATAGCGTAGCCCGGTTCATCGCGCCTGCTTTGGGAGCAGGAGGTCGCAGGTTCGAATCCTGCTACCCCGACCAACAAAATCAAGGGTTTCAGAAGGTCAGCTTCTGGGACCCTTTTTCATTAGCATAAAAGTTGCATTATTTTCACGATGATAAAGCTCAAGTTAGGCTTTGCAAGTCTTAAAGGACAATCTTTAGGAACCCATTCATGTCTTAAAATTTATTCATGATCTTATCAGGTACCTTTGCAGGGGAAATAATTTAATAAGTAATACCGTTTGCTATGAAAAAACCAAACCAGGTAAATGTCAATGAGATGAATTTTGATCAGTTATTTAAACAAATTTCTCCGGAAGAGATATCCGACAATGTATTTACATTAGTAGGAAAAGTCTTTCCGGTCATTACTGCGGGCAGGCAAAATCATTATAACTCCATGACGGCCAGTGGGGGTGGTTTGGGGATGATCTTTAAGAAACCCACTACCTGGTGTATTCTTCAGGCAAGCCGTTACACGCTTGAAATAATTCAAAAAGAGCAAACATATACAATGTCTTACTTCCCGGATGAATATAAGGAACAAGTACTCTTTCTGGGAAGTAAATCAGGAAGATATAGTGAGAAAATGAAAGAAGTCGGATTGACAAGTGTTCAGACTCCTTCCGGGAATATGTCTTTCAAAGAAGCCAGGCTGATCATTGAATGTAAATTAACGGAACTGACTACCCCCGTTCCCGGTGATTTTTATACACAGGAAGCGAAAGACTATATAAAAGAAGCCTACAAAGAAGCAAGCGATTATCGCAAATATCTGTTTGGGGAGATCACCCATGTTTGGGTAAAGAAATAGAATACCTGAAATGAATTATCATCAAACCAATATGGGGATCAACCTAAACTGGCTCTAAGTTGTCAGAGTTTCCCGTTTTCCACATTACGGCATTCCTAGAAATATCTCCCTTGAACCAGTGCCTGGCCTAAGATGAAATAAAACCCTGCATCGATCATTGAAAAGATCCCTACTCCCACAAGGGCCCAGGTCGTGAGCTGAACATTAAGCATCCGTGTCTTCTCCTGCAGTGTACCGTTCAGATCCTCGGTTCTTTTGCGGACAAATAAGTAAATGATAAACGCAACGATCATGGGCAATGCATAGCCGAAGTTATAAAGTAGGATATTTCCCATTGCGGCAGTCCGGCTCAGGTGAAGCGATGCATACTTGCCCAGGGCAACAATATAGGGAATGGAAACCGGGAAGGAGGAAACGGAAATAATGATCCCGATGAGGAAAGCAGCAAAGGGATTCATGGATTTTAGTCTGGCCACAAGCATATTCTGGGTCCGGCTGGGAGGGGCATTTCTTTTCTTGCGATAATACCAAAATCCGAAGACAGCCATCAGCAGCCCGGCAGCAAATTCAAATTCATAATAATGAGTATTCGTCATGTTTGCAGTCGAAGGAAAATACTTCCCAAGGAAAACATGCAATTGATCAAGAAGAAGATACCCCACAACACCGCACAAGATATACGACCCGCTCAGCCCAAGAAGATAGGATAGGCTGTTCTGTATGGGTTTAAAAGTAGTAAGCAGTAAAATAAAGATGATAATCTGTTGTGTAGTGGAAAAACTGTCAAACAAAGAAAGGAATAAAGTAAAGAGTACCGTGCTCATTAAAACTTTTTATTATCAAACAACCCCGGCCGCTCCGGATTCAGCTCTCCCAACAATTCCGGTCCTCCAAAGGTAAAACATTATCACATTCTGAAGCCTTTCCGTCAGGTCTATCCAATTTTGATTCTTCAAAAAAATTCAACCTTCAAACTTCGTTGATCGATATTCGAGTACTCAAAACCACTCACCACTCACTATTCACCATTCACCACTCACCATTCACCATTTCTGCGTCACGAAACTCCCATCCCTCTTGGGGGAGGGGCCGGGGGTGGGGTTACTCCCCTCTCGTGTGACGCGCACCCCCATCGCATTAAATAGATATGAGCTTTTATTAACAATTTAATTTTTAAATATGCCCCGGAATGAGTATTTATTATATTTGATGCCTGGGCATAATTCCACGCTCAGATTTTATGCAGCATCATAATAAACTTAAAAAGAAACTTAATCTGAAAACCTATGAAAAAGTTATTTTATTATCTCTTGCTTGTTGCATTACTCTGCTCCTCCTGCAAAAAGAATTCAGAGAACGAACCCACCTTGTCTGCTGCCGATCAGGCAGCTTATGATAGCATTCTATCCATACAGGACCAGGCTTCTGATAAGTTCGATCTTTGGGTGCAGAGTATGGATACCCTGAGTGCCTTAACTCAGGTACAGCAGCTCTTTGCCGCCAATCACGCTGTTGCTTCAGCAACCCTCGGCAGCCAGGGCGTCGCCGTGCAATATGCAAATGGCATGGGCGGGGGAATATTCCTGAATCCCCAGGATGAGCCCATCGGATCTTTCCATAATGCAGGGAATCCTGCCGGGTTCCCCTGGCCGCCAAAAGCTCCGAAATCTGCCGTGAATCTCAAAAAAGTCATTTTCCTTAATCCTTCTTACTGGCAGCGGTCAAATTATGCCGACTGGATAATTCAGCATTATACCTATTACCTGCCCTGGGTCGGTTTTGCCTTGCAGGATGTGTTTAAAAATACCGATGCAACCCTCGACCGCTTTACCGGCCTCGCCGGCCACGGCGTCGTTCATGTTTATTCCCACGGATGGGCATGGCCGAGTGAAACAAACCTCACCGAAGTCTACATGATGACAGGTGAAGTGGCAAATCTTTCGTCAACAGTTAAATATTTGGCCGACATTAAAAAAATGAATATAATCGTTTCCAAAACGGAAAATGCCACCGGCTGGCATAACATTTACTGGATAAAAAAAGATTTTATAATTGCTCATAACAATTTCAGCAAGGATACCGTCTTGTTTTACGGGGGATTCTGCTACAGTTTTCTGGGGACCTGGGACCAGCTATATACAAAATTTGCATCAGGCTCATATTTCGGCTTCACATGGTATGTGCGGACCAATATGAATGCCTCATGGAACGTTTCACTCATGGACAGTCTGGCCGACACGGCCTCCCGGCCGGCATACACTCCTGAAAGTTGGATCACCGGTCCGAATCCTGCGAAATCCTACTACGATAATGAAGCAATGAAAACAGTGAGTGTTCAGTACGTCGGCGATGCCTACCTTACTTTCTGGCAACCTCCTTTAGCAGGTTTTTCATGGACATGCAGTTCGATGCATAGCTCCACGGAGATCTGCAAAGGTTCAACCGTGTCAGTGCAGGATAAGAGTAAAGACAATGGCTTCCCGATCACATCATGGCAATGGTATTTTTCGAACGGAACCCCCGAATCCTTCGTAGGCAAACAACCGCCTGTAATAGTGTTCAATACAGTCGGATGGGGGGGGATAACACTGATTGTTTCCAATTCATTGGGATACACCAGCAAAGAAGTAGACTTTAATGTAGTAACCTGTAAATAAATAAATCGCGGCATCCGGCATCCATAGAAGTAACCTGCAGCGGATAGGGTTCCCTGTTCTCCTTATCCTTGCAGTAGGAATATGTTATGGGTTTACCCTGCATTATCCTTTTATCTTTGATGACTTCGGCAATATTGCCGGGAATACTGCCATCAGCGATCTCGCACATCCATGGAGAATTATCGGTTTTAATCCCCTAAGGTGCGTCGCCTATCTCTCTTTTGCCCTGAATTATAGTCTCGGAGGGAACAGTGTCACCGGTTACCATGCTGGAAACATCCTCATCCATGCTGCAAATAGCATACTGGTAATGACACTGGTCAGGAACCTGTTCAGCACTCCCTTGATGAGATCATCATCCCTGGCTGGGGAAAAAGAAAGTATAGCTCTACTCGCTGCCCTCGTTTTCGCCGTTCATCCCCTGATGACCGAAGCCGTTACCTACCTCGTTCAGCGGCTCGTATCCTTATCAGCATTGTTTTTCCTTGTCTCGGTTAATTGCTACCTCTGCGCCAGGTCCGGCCGGTTATCAAAATCACGGAAGAACTGGGCATTGGCTGCATTTCTTATCTCCTGCCTGCTGGCATTCTTTACCAGGGAAAATACCTGGGTATTGCCTCTTGTGCTCCTTGTCATGGAAAAAACCTTTTTTAATCAGGCATCCGGCTCCCGGAAATGGTTCTCTTCGCTGCTGGTTGGAAACATCGTCAGTTTCATTCTTATCATCATCTATAGTGCCTGGAGCCATAAGTATTTCAAACCCATCCCGCCTCTTGAAACGCATACGTTTACAATTACCTTGCCGGTTTATTACCTGACACAGGTTTGCGTTATCTGTTCCTATCTGGGCTTGCTGTTTTTTCCGTCAGGACAGGTATTTGACAGGGATTTCCCGGTCGTATTTTCAATCAGCGATCCAAGAGTGATAGTTTGCAGCTTAATACTGGCTGCCTGTGTCATAAGTATGATCACTCTCAGGAAAAAGCAACCCATGCTGTTTTTCTCCCTGTTCTGGTTCCTGGTCACGATTTTGCCACAATCCCTGGTTCCGAGGCCTAACGTTTTTTTCGAACACCGGCTCTACCTGCCATCCATTGGCATTTTTATTTTCGGTGTCACCCTGGTTACCATGGCCGGCAGGCGTTATGGTAAAATTCCGCGACTGATCTTAGTTGTTCTGGTCCCGGTATTGATGTTCCTTACCATCTCAAGAAATTCAGTATGGAGCAGCGAACTCAGTATGTGGAAAGATACTGTCGGAAAATCCCCCGGCAATGCACGTGCCTGGAGTAACCTGGGGCGCGCAGAATATAACCTGAAGAATTACCCCTCTGCGGAATCCGATTTTAATCATGCAATACAGATCGTCCCCCGGAAGGCTGAATTCTGGTATAACCTTGCCTTCGCCCAGCAGATGCAGAATAAACCGGAACAATCACTTAATTCCATGTCCCGGGCCATAAGCATTGATCCGGATAAAGCCATGTATTATCACGACAGGGGAGTTATTTTCGCCATGACAGGCAACTACCCCCGGGCAATCTTCGATTTCTCAAAAGCATTGAGTATTCAACCCGGGTTGCGCTCGGCATTGATTAACCGTGCGAGGGTCTACGATCTTATAGGTGATACCGTCCTTCGCAACAAGGATCTGCACGATGCAGGATATTAAATAACTTTTTCGCGTCACGCGTCACGCGTTACGCGTCACGATTTTCAAAACAGTCAACTGCCAACTGACGTTCCTGGTGTTGTTTCCACAATGAAGCTTTCTTCAAAATGGCAATATTAATTTCACGCCGATATTCCGCCCCATTCCATAAATTCCTAAATGTCCATTCGGAGATTGTGCATAATATTCAAAATATTTTAAGCGGCTTAAATTGGATTGATAATCAGTATTCAGTAAATTGTTCACCTGTACCTGGAATTGCAGCGTGGATTTTCTGGAGTATTTTATTTCTGCGGATGCTGCGACATTCAGGAGGATATAACCTGGCGAATACGACTCGGTTTTGTTCAAAGCAAGGTACCGGCTCTGGGAAGCATTATAATCTGTTTCTATTTTAAAATTGAAAGCCTGGAAAGTGGTCGATTTCGTTTTTAGGTTTTGATTAACACTGCTCAGTAATTTGGGTGGGGGAATGAATGGCAAATACTCGCCATTTACACCTTTACCTTTATATTCCGCTTTTCTGTTGAATCCGTAAACCATGGAAAAACTGTTGTTGAAACTGAACCCTTTGAGGATCTTGGGATGTAAATCCAGGGTGGCTTCCATACCATACAATTGTGCCGATGCCTGCTGATACTGGTATGTTTTGTTACCCTGGGTATTCAGGATAGGATTGCCTTGCGCATTCGTTAATTGTGTCAGATAGATGTAATCCTGGATATTATTATTGAAAAAACTGACTGAAGAAGATAAATCATTGAGGTTCATGTTTAGTCCAACTTCTTCCTGCAAACTAAACTCAGGAACAAAATTTCGGTTACCTAAATATATAATGTGTGCACCCGGATCTAAGCCATTTGAGGCGAACTCGGTAATGTTTGGCGCTCTGTATCCCCGTGCGATGTTGGCTTTCAGGCTGATTTGATTCGTGATCTGATAAGTCGAGCCGATGCTGAATGATAATCCATTGAAAGTCTTTTTAAAAGCGGGGAATTGTAAATGTGCACCTGCCGTGTCCGGCAGTTTTACTTGTCTTTCAAAACCTGTAATTGTATCTTTCCGGGTGTAAAAATCAGTTCCCTGTAAATAACGAATATCATAGCGGACTCCACCGCTCAGGGTCCATTTTTTATATTTCCATTTTGCATAAATGTAAGAACCAAAATCGAAAAGATTATAATCCGGAATGGGAAAGTCAGTGGCATTTTTGTTCAGGTTATTTTGATACATTCCATTAATGCCCACTGAAATTTCGGTATTTAAAATCGTGGGTGCATTGTAACGAAATCCATAACTGAGCGTGTTCAGCCTTACAAACATTCCTGCCTGTTGAGGATCGGTGGGATGGTTGTATTCCCTCCGGATATTTTGTTGAAATGCAACCTGGAAATCCACATCTCCTTTGCCAACGTCATAATGATTGTTGCTGTAAATCCGGTAATGCTGAATGTGCTGATGCAAAGGACTTAGCTGATAGGAATTGAGTTCGGCATCGGAAACAACAGGACGGTTGTTTACCTTGTCCTGGGTGCCTTTATCTACTACATTAAACCATGCATCAAATTTTCGTTCGTTGAATCACCCTAGATGCAGTAAGGAAACAAACTGCATTGAGTTCAGGGCAGACACCTGTGTAAGCTGCCTCGTAAGCCTCGATACACGACAATGAGAGCGGTCAATCTGTCGAAGATGCCGAAACCTGTCACTGAAATGGAAGAAACGACAACAAGCACATTTCAGGCTCTCCGAGGTAAAATAAGGTTGCGTGCACAGGGAAGGTAGCGCATGAACGCGGGAGACCCTAACGGGACGGAATAAGTCCAACTGTTGCCGAGAGATCAGATATGCTCGTAGTAGTGAAGATACCCGAAAAGGTAAAAGCGGGAGGAGCGAAGGGGCATTACTATAAATAAAGTTTCAAAGAATACAGGTCAAACGAATTGATAGTCATGAATCAGGAAAGTGTTGGAGCAGAAGGACAGGGCGAGTTGTTCAAAAGACAACAGCAGTACCAGATGCAGAAAGATTATCTGTATTACAGGAGAAACTATATCAAAAGCCAAACAAGAGCGAGGTATAATTTACGTACTGACGATAAGATGTTACCATACATACTAAGAGAGGCGTGGGCAGTTAGATCGAACGAGGAGCCCGGGTAACGGTACATAGCCGAAGTAGAAGAAGGGATAGAACAATATCTAAGAACTGGGAGAAGATTTGCGCAAGCAGACCTATACACCCAAAGCAGTAAAGCGAGTTATGCTACCGAAGGCCAACGGAGGGTTACGCCCAATAGGGATACCCACGGTGAGGGACAGGATAGCACAAACGGCATGTAAAATGATACTTGAGCCGATATCGAGGCAGATTTTGAGGAGAGTTCCTATGGATTTCGCCCGAAACGCAGTTCAAAAGATGCGATGACAGCGATAAAGGAGCAACTCAAGCAAGGCAAGACGGAGATATATGACGCTGACCTGAGTAAATACTTCGATACGATACCGCACGATAAACTTCAAATTGCACTGAAGAAACGTTAGCCGACCCAAGGATATTAAAGCTAATAAACAAATGGCTTAAAGTATCATTTACGAGGATGGGCAATACAAAAGTGGAAAAGGCAATCGTATAGGAACACCCCAGGGAGGAGTAATATCACCACTGCTTGCTAACATTTACTTCCATCTAATAGACAGGATAGTAAATAATGCACAAAGTTTGTTGGGAAATACGGCATACGGATAGTACGCTACGCTGATGATTTTGTGTTGATGGGGAAAACTTTACCGGTACAAATAATAGAGAAACTCAAAAGTCTGTTACAACGAATGGGATTACGCCTCAATGAGGAGAAAACCCGATTAATAGACGCAAGAACAGAGAGTTTTAATTTTCTTGGATTTACAATACGCTACGATAAGGATATAAAAGGCAGGAATTTCCGATATTGGAACATTATGCCAAGTAAGAAATCGGACAGAAAATCCGGGACAAGGTAAAGGACTACCTAAAAACACACGGACATTGCAAGGCACAAGATGTTGCAACCGGATTAAACACGATAATGCGGGGATGGCTGAATTACTTTGATATTAAAGGGATCAGTTACCCAAGTATGAGTAAACGCAGGCTTCGTGCCTATCTAAGCAACAGTATATATCGGTATTACAATCGCAAGAGCCAACGGAAATGCAGGCTTTATGGACAAAACGCCTTTGAGGTTCTGGTAAACAAATACAGTTTAATAGATCCAACGAAATATGCAAATCAAACGGCTCACTTGTGAACGCAAATGATGAAAAATATAGGAAAGCCGTATGCGGGAAAACCGCACGTACAGTTTGACGTCGTAGATCTGTTTTGTGAATTTTCGGGTGAGCGAATCGCGACTGCCATCGGGAATGCCTTGCAGGTTGTCATACAACGTCAGGTTAAAATTTGAATACCCACTCTTAGTGGCATGTAAGATGCTTCCTGAAGCGTTGGTTTCCTGAAACCCGGTGTTGTAAACTTTTCCATCAATAGCATTGGAGTAATTCTTTGCAATACGGTAAGAAAGCGCTACTGCATATGACCAATGCTTACTCCCAAGAGAAATACGTAACCCATTCCCAAATAAACCGTTGTTGCTTTGAAACTCTGAAAAGAACCGGCCGTTTTCTTTTACATCTGAGATTTGTGGTTTTGTGGGCATTAAACTCACAACCCCGGCCAAAGCATCGGAGCCGTACATTAAACTGGCAGGCCCTTTAATCACTTCGGCTCTTTCAATATTGTAAGCATCCACCTCTATACCGTGTTCATCTCCCCATTGCTGCCCTTCCTGCCTTACTCCGTCATATAAGGTAAGCACACGATTATAACCGAGCCCGCGGATAAATGGCTTGGAAATATTGGGACCGGTTTTAACGGCGTTAAGTCCCGGTGCATTTTTAACGAGCGCATCAATGATGTTGCTTTCATTTGTCTGCTCAATTTCTTTTGCCGAGATCGAAATAATATGCACCGGATTCTCGCGGATTAAGGTAGCTTTTGAAACTCCTGTAATGACTACCTCATTCATCATACTTTGTGTCTGGGTCAGAAAAACAGAATAGGTATTGATGGAAGGTGCAACCCTGATCGTATCCGTTTTATAACCGAGATAGGAGACAATCAATTGCGGCTTTGCTATACTTAGCGGAACAGTAATTTTAAATTTCCCTTCTATATCTGTATTGGTACCGGTGATGCTATTGCGTAAGGCGATGCTGCAAAAAGGAAGAGGCTCTTTTGTTTGTGAGTCTTTTATAATGCCTGTGACTGTACGGTTCTGAGCATGAAGATTCAATGAGATAATAGTAAACAGGATAATGTATGTAATTTTTGAGGATAGATTCATTTTCATTGGCATTCATTTCAGTATTTTTGGCAAATATACAAATGTTAGACGAATCTAATAAATATATTTTATAAATATTACTTTTATTTTTGATGATCTGAACTTTTTTTGATTACTTTTGAATGATGATTTCAATAACAGAAGAAAACTACCTGAAAGCACTTTCCAACTTATCCAATGAAAAGGGTGAGGTAAATGTGAATGAAATCTCGAAGGGACTGAAAATTAAAATGCCCACGGTGACGAGTATGATGAAAAAGCTGGCAAAGAAAGGGCTGGTCCGTTACGAAAGTTACAAGCCACTTCAATTGACCAAAACGGGAAAGAAGGAAGCAGGGTTGATTATCCGGAAGCATCGGTTGACTGAAATGTTTCTTGTAGAAAAGATGGGCTTCGGTTGGGAAGCTGTTCACGATATCGCCGAGCAGATTGAACATATTCAGTCCCCTGAATTTTTTGAAAAGTTGGATGAATTGCTCGGTTTTCCAAAAATTGACCCTCACGGCTCACCCATTCCTGATAAAAATGGAAGAATAGAAGTTAAACCATACAATAAATTGAGCGACTGTAAAGTAGGTGAGTCAATCAAATTGATTGCTGTAATTAATACTTCCGTCGAGTTCCTGAAATTTCTGAACAGCCGTGAAATTCATCTCGGTCTGATACTAAAAGTCAAAGACATCGAACCCTTCGATAAAACAATGATCGTAAGCTATGGCAACAGAAAATCCGAAACATTGAACCATAATATTTGCGAACGTCTGGTCATTGAAAATCAAAAATAAGAAAACTCACCACCTCACCACCTCACCAGTTCACCACATTTTTTCGCGTCACGAAACTCCCCTCCCTCTTGGGGGATGGGCCGGGGGTGGGGTTCTGACTTCACATAACTGTAACACTGCCAACATATTTGATAACATGCTTAGGCATGCCTTCAATAAGGCTAACCCTGTCAAGACATTCAAAGTAAACAGCAATGTTCCGCCCTGACATATCAATCTTGGTAAGTGTAATCGTCCCTGTGCTGCGGATCGCATCCTGTTCGAACTGCCATATCTTATTGCCATCGGCATAAAAACCATAAGCTTTAACAGGATCTGCGCCTTCCTCATCATTTTGAGCATTGCTGTCGAATGTCCCGGTGATCGTGTTTGAAGCAGGAGAGGTCAGAACGACGTTATCGACAAACGAACCATCATTGTCGCATATTCTGAACAGGGCGGGATCAATTAGGAGGGTCTTGTCAATAAAACAACTCTTCCAGTTGATGTGAAAGACATAAGCTGAGGCTGACATATTCAACACCAAACCGGCATAAGCCGTGTTAAGACAGGTATTTACCTGCCTGAGTAATTGAGCGAGCTTTTTAAAGCGCATCCGGTGTGCCATCTGGGCAGGCGTTTTTGGGTTTTTGGGTTTGATAGCCTTTGATTTCAATATATTTCTGCCCCACTGTATCTGGAACACGCAATTGCCAAGCTTTTTCTTGGCTGGACCGATTATTGGATTCTGTAAAATAGTCATTGCTCTGTGTTTTTTAATTTATACTACATTTATAAGCGGCCTTTGCATATCCTCTTAAGGCCTGGTCAGGATTTAATTCATACCTGGCTAAAGCAAATGTAAGATAATAAACTTCTGATTATTCTAATTCCCAGCCCCTTAGGTTAATTATGACACGTTTTTCCGCGTTCTGCCAATCTGGTCCACCACCTCACCACGTCACCACGTCACCAATTCACCACCTCACCAGTTCACAACTTTTTTAACATATGATCATTCATGTTGTCGTATAAAGATATAACTTTGTGGACAATATGATAACCAGTCTTATTAACAAATACCTGAAACCAGTTTTTCTGAGTAGATACATTGTATCCATTCTCTTTTTTTCCTTTACTGTTATGTCTTTTAATGGACATTCAGAAGGCTCTGTAAAGGGTAAAACTTCTTCTGATACCAATTCCAGGATAGAGCAGTCAAAGAAAGGAAATACCAATTATTCTAATGACGATGTACAATTAATGTTGCTGAAACATGAGGTTAGCACAAAGCGATTGGTTATCATTTTTACAGTGGTTACTATTGGCGGGCTCAGTATGTTTCTTACCTTATTATATGTTGATACAAGAAGGAGAAGGAAAATGCTTGTACAGCAGAAGAAAATTGCAGAAAACGAAGCAACTCTCTTGAAGGAGCGGCTTGAAGTCACCAACAGGGAGCTTGCTTCAAAGGCACTTTACATGGCAACTATAGATGATACAAAAGTCAGGTTATCTGATACATTCAATAAAATAATGCCCTTTATTAATGAAGACGGGAAAAAGATCCTGCATGATGCATTGATGGAGTTTGACTTTAAAACAGAACACGATACATGGGGAGAATTTGAGCTTCATTTTGAAAAGACACATAGATCATTCTATACGGAACTGTTACGCCGCCATCCCGATTTAACCCCCAGTGAGCGCAGGATGTGTGCATTTATCAAGCTTAACCTGGGAACAAAGGAGATAGCCATGATCCAGACCAAAAGCAGCCGGAGCGTCGAATCAGCCCGCTACAGGCTAAAGAAGAGATTAGGTCTCGGAGAAAACGATAGTTTATCGAAATACCTGGATTCCATTTAGAAAAATACAGGGGTTACCTACTGCAATTCTACGTAAGCTTTCCTTTCACCTGTTTATTTAACCAGCCTCCCCTCTGAATTTTCACAGAAATGCTTTTATAGTATATGCATTATCAGGCAATTGCATTTGTGCGTATTTTTTCAGTATAGCCCTGCGTAGGAATGAAGTATCTGATTATTTTATATTCGTGGAGAGTGGACAGTATTTTCGTGCATTAAATATTTAAACCTTTTCTATAACATTTTCTTTAAGACAAATAACCAAAAACATGAAACATATACTTTTTTTATCATTCATCACTATTTCCCTGGCTGTGAATGCGCAATCAAATATGGTGCAGTCAAAGGAAGTGACGAAGTTTCCAAGCGCAGAAACAAACAAAAATGTCAACTATACTTACACAATTATTCCTGCAGCGAATAAAACATGGTGCTACGATGTTTACAAGGAAAAACGGTTGTTTATCCATCAACCTAGTGCACCAGGATTACCCGGAAAAGAAGGCTTTAAAACCAAAGCCGATGCCGAAAAAGTTGCCATGCTTGTCATCGAAAAGATAAAAAGGGGAGAAATGCCCCCAAGTGTGACAATAGAAGAAATGAAAAAAATAAGAGTCTTATAAATTTAAAAAGTAAACATTATGAAATCGATTTATATTTTTTTAGCAATCATCACTGCATTGTTGCAGTTTACAATTAACTCTTTTGCCCAGGCACCCAATACTTGGACACAGAAAAATGGCATTCCGAACGGTCCATCTCCAAGAGTTGAGGCTGTTTGTTTTAGTATTGGTACCAAGGGGTATATCGGAACTGGGCTTGGATCAAGTGGCTACTATTTAAATGACTTTTGGGAATATGATATTAGCACTAACGCATGGACACAGAAAGCTAATTTCGGGGGAACCGCAAGAGGTTTTGCTGTTGGTTTTAGTATAGGTGCCAAAGGGTATATCGGAACTGGGCTTGGATCAAGTGGCTACTATTTAAACGACTTTTGGGAATATGATACTACCACTAATGCTTGGACGCAGAAAGCTAATTTCGGGGGAACCGCGAGATATGCAGCTGTCGGTTTTAGTATAGGTACAAAAGGATACATAGGAACTGGTTGGGACGGAAGTTTAAAACAAGACTTTTGGGAATATGATCCTACTTCAAACGATTGGACACAGAAAGCTAATTTCGGTGGAACAGCAAGAACATACGCAGTAGGTTTTAATATTGGTGTTCAAGGATATATAGGAACTGGGAGTGGTTCAAGTGGCTATTTAAATGATTTTTGGGAATATGATCCATCTACCAATTCCTGGACACAGAAAGCCACTTTTGGTGGAACAGCAAGAATTTGTTCTGTAGGTTTTAGTATAGGTAATCAAGGATATATTGGAACTGGTGTGTACGGAAGTTCATATTATAACGACTTTTGGGAATATGATCCATCTTCCAATACCTGGACCCAGGAAGCCAACATTAATGGAACAGGGAGAATTTCTGCTGTTGGTTTTAGTATAGGTGCTAAAGGGTATATAGGAACTGGGGATGGATCAAGTGGATCTTTAAATGACTTTAGTGAATACGATCCTTCTTCTAATACCTGGACCCAGAAAGCTAACATCGATGGAACCGAGAGATATTTAGCTGTAGGTTTTAGTAATGGGACTAAAGGGTATATCGGCACTGGTATGGACAATAATAATACCCTTTTAAATGACTTTTGGGAATATGATATGACCACTAATGCATGGACACAGAAAGCTAATTTCGGAGGAACTGCTCGATGGGTGGCTGTTGGTTTTAGTATCGGGTCTAAAGGGTACATAGGAACTGGTTGGGACGGAAGCGCCTCAAAACAAGACTTTTGGGAATATGATCCATCTGCCAATAGCTGGACACAGAAAGCTAATTTCGGGGGAACCGCAAGAGTTCTTGCTGTTGGTTTTAGTATTGGGTCTAAAGGGTATATAGGAACTGGGGATGGTTCAAGTGGCTATTTAAATGACTTTTGGGAATATGATCCTTCTTCCGATACATGGACACAGAAAGCCAATTTTGGCGGAACAGCGAGAAGTAACGCTGTTGGTTTTAGTATAGGTGCCAAAGGATATATAGGAACTGGGAGTGGTTCAAGTGGCTATTTAAATGATTTTTGGGAATATGATCCATCTACCAATTCCTGGACGCAGAAAGCTAATTTCGGGGGAACCGCGAGATATGCAGCTGTCGGTTTTAGTATAGGTACAAAAGGATACATAGGAACTGGTTGGGACGGAAGTTTAAAACAAGACTTTTGGGAATATGATTCTACTTCAAACGATTGGACACAGAAAGCTAATTTCGGTGGAACAGCGAGAAGTAACGCTGTTGGTTTTAGTATTGGTACCCAAGGGTATATCGGAACTGGTGCTACAACAAGTGGCATAGTAAATGATTTTTGGGAATATACTACCTCTTGCACTTTGCCACCTTCTCCAACTAATACTACACCTATTGCCAACCAAACAATATGTAGCGGGTATACCACTACACTGAGTGCCAGCGGCACTGGCACTCTTGGATGGTATAGCGCTTCAACGGGAGGTACCTGGTTGGGTGGAGGAACAAATTTCACTACACCAACATTAACCTCTAACACCACCTATTATGTTCAGGACAGTACATGTGGTGCAAGTGCAACAAGAACTAACATTACTGTGACAGTAAATCCAACTCTTCCTGTCAGCGTTTCAATCGTTGCCTCGGCTAACCCTGTTTGTGCAGCAACACCAGTCACATTCACAGCCACACCAACCAACGGAGGATTGGTTCCTGGTTACCAATGGCAGGTTAATAGTGTAAATGCAGGATCTAACAGTGCCAGCTTCACATACACTCCGGTGAATAGTGATCAGGTAACTGTAACCATGACCTCTTTTGCAACTTGCCCGGCAAACAACCCTGCAACATCAAACACAGTGACCATGACAGTAAATCCAAATCTTCCTGTTAGTGTCTCGATCGTCGCCTCGGCTAACCCTGTCTGTGCAGCCACTCCGGTTACATTCACAGCCACACCAACCAACGGAGGATTGGTACCAGGTTACCAATGGCAGGTTAATGGAGTAAATGCCGGAACCAACAGCGCCACCTTCACATATACCCCGGCCAATAACGACCAGGTAAATGTGATCATGACCTCTTTTGCAACCTGTCCGTCAATCAACCCGGCAACTTCCAACATCATTACAATGACAGTAAATCCAATTCTTCCTGTCAGCGTCTCCATCGTTGCTTCGGCCAACCCTGTTTGTGCGGCAACACCAGTAACATTCACAGCCACACCAACCAACGGAGGATTGGTACCTGGTTACCTATGGCAGGTTAATGGTGTAAATGCCGGAACCAACAGCGCCACCTTCACATATACCCCGGCCAATAACGACCAGGTAAATGTGATCATGACCTCTTTTGCAACCTGTCCGTCAATCAACCCGGCAACTTCCAACACAATAACAATGACAGTAAATCCAATTCTTCCTGTCAGTGTTTCCATCGTTGCTTCGGCCAACCCTGTTTGTGCGGCAACACCAGTAACATTCACAGCCACACCAACCAACGGAGGATTGGTACCTGGTTATCAGTGGCAGGTTAATGGAGTAAATGCCGGATCTAACAGTGCTACCTTCACCTATACCCCGGCCAATAACGACCAGGTAAATGTGATCATGACCTCTTTTGCAACCTGTCCGTCAATCAACCCGGCAACTTCAAACACAATATCAATGACAGTAAATCCAACTCTTCCTGTCAGCGTCTCAATCGTCGCCTCGGCTAACCCTGTTTGTGCAGCCACACCGGTTACATTCACAGCCACACCAACCAATGGAGGATTGGTGCCAGGTTATCAGTGGCAGGTGAATGGTGTAAATGCTGGTACCAACAGCCCCAGCTTCACTTATACCCCGGCCAATAACGACCAGGTAAAGGTGATCATGACCTCTTTTGCAACTTGCCCGGCAAACAACCCTGCAACATCAAACACAGTGACCATGACAGTAAATCCAAATCTTCCTGTTAGTGTCTCGATCGTCGCCTCGGCTAACCCTGTCTGTGCAGCCACTCCGGTTACATTCACAGCCACACCAACCAATGGAGGATTGGTGCCAGGTTATCAGTGGCAGGTGAATGGTGTAAATGCTGGTACCAACAGCCCCAGCTTCACTTATACCCCGGCCAATAACGACCAGGTAAATGTGATCATGACCTCTTTTGCAACTTGCCCGGCAAACAACCCTGCAACATCAAACACAATAACAATGACAGTAAATCCAAACCTTCCTGTCAGCGTTTCAATCGTTGCCTCTTCCAATCCGGTTTGTCAAGGGCTTCCTGTAACATTTACTGCAACCCCGACAAACGGAGGTACAACACCATCGTACCAATGGAAGGTAAACGGCGTGAATATAGGAACCAACAGCCCCACCTTCACATATACACCGGCCAATAACGACCATGTGAAATGTAGTCTGACTTCTAGTGCTCCCTGTGCAACAGGTAACCCGGCAAGCTCTAACACGATCACTATAGGTGTTAATCCGTCCCCCAGTCCGGCAATTTTCGGACCGACCACTATCTGTCAGGGTACGAATTGGGCAACTTATTTCACCCAATTCGGCAAGACAAATTATGTGTGGAATGTTTCTGCTGGCGGATCAATAACCGATGGTGGAACTACAAATAGCAATTTTGTTACCGTGTCGTGGAACTCAAGCGGGGCACAATGGGTAAGCGTGAACTATTCAAATTCAAACGGATGTAGCGCCCTCAATGCCACAGTCCTTAATGTGACTGTCAACCCGCTTCCCGATCCTGCCGGAAATATTTCTGGTCCGACACAGATATGCATAGGAGGTTCAGACGTGGTCTATTCTGTGGCACCGATAAATAATGCAACTGGATACCATTGGGTACTTCCCTCTGGAGCACATATAACGAATGGCAACAACACCAATTCCATTACTGTACATTTCAATAACAATGCAAATTCAGGGAACATTACAGTGGAGGGAACGAATTCGTGTGGCTCAGGACAATTGTCTCCACCGTTGTCTGTTACTGTTGATAAAGTGCCAAATAAACCAGGTGAAATCCATGGACTTACATCTGTTTGCCAGGGCTCGACTGAAAATTATTCAATTGACCCCGTACAACATGCTACAAATTATTCATGGACTGTGCCTACAGGTGCTTCCATAATTTCGGGAAATGGAACTATAGGTATCCAGGTTCAATTCTCGAATACTGCACAGAGTGGAAATATCTCGGTTATAGCAAGCGATTCATGTGGATCAAGTGCACCTTCGTACGAATATATTTCCGTGCATCCAATTCCTGACCCGCCTGTTATAACTTACAATTCCAATAACCACGTCCTGACGAGTAGCATTTATAACGGGAATCAATGGTTTTTAGGTGGCGTGCCTATACCGGGAGCAACAAACTATAGATACACGGTAGTGAATTCAGGAACCTATTATGATGAGGTAACCAGCCAACATGGATGTATATCCTCGCCCTCTAACTCAATTACTGTTACACTTCCTGACGTACCTGATACAATAACAGGTGTTAGTGAACAATCAACTGTTCTTAATTTCGTAATTTATCCAAATCCGGGAACAGGCGATTTCTCCTATACAATAGAAACGAATACTGAAGATTCGTTTTCATTGGAAGTTTACAACCTTATGGGACTAAAGATCTTTGAAGAGAAAAATATTCTCGTACAAAAAAGATCAGAAGGGAAAATTGATCTTCAGTCACGTCCTGATGGCATTTATATAGCCCGTCTTGTAAACAACAGTACAATCTTAACTCAAAAATTAGTAATCGATAGATAAGTAATGTCAAATAATTAATATGGAAGGGGCGACCATAACGGTCGCCCTTATTTTTTCCATGACCTTCACATCACTCACCACGTCACCAATTCACCACCTCACCACGTCACCAGTTCACCAGTTCACCAGTTCTCCCCGCCCCGAATGGGGAGGGGCCGGGGGAGGGGCTGTCACGCGTCACGATTTTTTTGCCATATCGTACTCTGCGTCTGGCAGCTCATTCGTCGCAGGAGTCTCTTTTCTTTATCTTTTCCTTGCAAAGCTGTACTTGATTCCAACATTAAAATTCAGCCAGCCTATTATTATAGGGTCGTTTGAATCCATCACCCCGAAGCTTTGATAGCTCGTAATTCCTGGATGCATAGAAACACACGCCGAGACTCTTTTACAAATGATGTCCTTAAGCTCGTATTCAATTAACAACCCGATACCAAACCTGTTGCTGACCGTGTAATTCGAGCTGAAGTTTCCGCTGGTAACATTTCCTTGCCGCGTTGTCACCGTTTGTTCTCCCTTCTCATTAATGAAAAAGTAGCTTAATCCAATTTCACCCCCGAAATATAATAGAGACTTTGTGCATTTAAGCAGGTTGAATGAACAAGCTATTTTAAGGGCAACTTGTTGATTATGTGGTTGAACATCTTCTTCGGTTTTTGACAGGTCAGCCAGGGAACCGTAGTTGTCGTGATAGGGTATGTTATTCAGGGAATAGTCTATGAAAATGCCAATCCGGCTCTTTGATGTGGGAAATACATTATAACCAATCCCGCAGCCCAAATTGTTTTTGAATTTTATTGCACCGCCTGTAGTATAAGCCTGGTTAAATTCAACTTCCTGACCAGATAAGAAAAGAGAACAGCTTACAAAGACAATAATAAAAATTGTCGGCCTCATGGGTTGTCTGGGAAATTGCTGGCTGCTTGCCATTACTATACATACACCGGTGATTACCTCGACCCTTATACCCCATCTCATTTCAAATCTCTTTTGTAGATAAGATGCAACAGCGTAGGAAATGTGTGAATAATGTAACTTATTCCCGGAGTTGTGTAATGCTTTCCCAAATTAATGGAATCACCTTTGTGCTGTGAAAATCCATTCGCTAATTAATTTAAATAAAATGAAAACAACAGAAGCAAAAGAAAACGGTAATGAGCAGAAAGACAATCTCAAACAGAAATTTGCAAACTTATTTGAAGAAAAAATCAGCTCTTATGAAAAAACCATTGGTGAACTCAAGGCAAAATTAGCACTGGAGACCAGGGAAAACATTGCCAAATACGAAAAGACATTGGCTGATTTAGAACAAAAAGTCAGTGAGATTAAAAAGAAGGTTCATGAATATAAAGAAGAAGGAAAGGACAAATGGGCTGCGTATAATGACAAATTTAACCACGATTTGGATGAACTCGGAAAAGCGTTGAAAAATTTTACGGTTAAAAGTAAGTAAAACAAAAGCCCAAAAGTCAATTTTTACAAACAAACAATTAAAAACCTTCAAATCATGAAAAAAATCATCATATTGCTGTCAGCATGCTTTCTGTTCAGTTTAATGGGTTATACTCAAACGATTGCATCTGAGAAGGTTCCGGCAACAGTAAAAGAAGCCTTTGCCAAAAAATTCCCTGTTGCAACCAATGTCAACTACAAAATGGAAAAGAAAGACTATGAATTCACCCTTAAAGAAAAAGGAGTAGGAATGTCTGCTATTTTTAATTCAAGCGGCGAATGGCTGGAAACTAAGACTATAATAATTGAGTCGGATTTGCCTAAAAAAGTATTAACTTCAGCAGCTACAAACTTTGTTGGTTTCACGATTACAGAAGCTACCAGGGTAGAGAGCCCGGACAAGGTGGTAAATTATGAGATGTATTTGAAAAAGAATAAAGGGGGTTACGAAGTTAAGTTCTCTCCCAAAGGCGTTATTCTAAAAAAGACAAAAGTAAGGAAGTAAGAGGATGATAAAGCTTTGAACAAGCTTTGAAAAATCTTTGAACAAGCAATACTCACTCAGCAGTAACTATGAAGACCCCGATTACAACAGATCAGTTTTTCTCTGTTTTTGAAAAGTACAATCATGCGATTTTTCCAGTCCAGATTGTACTTTTTCTTTTGAGCATATTGGCTTTAATTGCAATTGGATCAAAGTTCAGGCAAAAGGATAAATTCATTGCGGGTATCCTCGGAGTTATATGGATATGGACAGGGATTGTTTATCATTGGGCATTCTTTTCTCACATTAACATTCTTTCTCTGGGATATGGTGTGGTTTTTATCTTACAGGGCTTGTTTTTATTATGGGAAGGCGTTTTATTGTACAACCTGAAATTTGAATTTAAGAATTCAATACAGGCATACTTCGGTTACTTTTTTATCCTTTACGGATTGATAATCTATCCTGTTGTTGATTACCTGATTGAACCAAATTTATCACGGACTGTCTCTATTGGATTACCTTCTCCTACCGTTATTTTAACATTTGGCTTTCTGCTTCTCTGTGATAAAAAGTTTTCAAAGTACCTGTTAATCATTCCATCACTTTGGGCAGTAATCGGGATAAGTGGTGTAATAAAACTGGGTGTTTATCAGGACTCCATGATGTTAATAGCTGCGATTATTGCTGATGTCCTGATCCTCAGAAGTAAAAAACCGCCTGATGAAAAATCTGAACTTCAGTTGGAAAAAACATAAGACGCATCAATATATTTATTTTTCCATAAGCCTGAAATTTTATTCATTTAGTTACTATTTTTAGCATAAATACTTCTGAATCTGAAAAAAGGTATCAATAGAACGTTGACATAAAAGATGCAGACATTTTTACCGTACCCTGACTTTCAAAAGTCAGCCAGGGTGCTTGATTATAGGAGACTGGGAAAACAAAGAGTGGAAGCGATGCAGATAGTGAACATTGTTTCTGGTGTGGTTCCTGATTCCAGGTGGAAAAACCATCCGGCTGTGAAGATGTGGGTAGGATACGAGAATGCCCTAAAGGCATACACGAATGCAATGATAAGAGAATGGATAGATAGGGGGTACAACAATAGCATGGTGCTCTATCACGCTGTTAGGATAGAATATCCATGGTGGTTTGGAGATGAGAATTTTCACAGGTCGCATAGGTCAAGGTTGATACAAAAAAATAAAGAATTTTATCTTTCACTTTTCCCGGATGACGATGGATATAATGGTTACAAATACTTTTGGCCGGATAATGATTCACGAAAGTTTAGAGTGATCTGAGATTCTGTCAAGTTCATTGGCTTGTCCAATTTGATACTATTCCACAATTAACTATTTTAATCGCGACGAATTCCGCACGCAGCGTACAGACAACCCGCAATTCTTGCCCATGCCGCTCCTGAAAGTACTGCTGGCATCGTAAGCCACATCCACGTAATAGGCGTCAGCATAGGAATCTGGCGTACCCCAGAAGAGACCGTAGCTGCGTAACCAGCCGAAACCCAGGGCGGGGTTGTTCGACCGGAAACCGGCAGGAAGAGCTGTAAAACCACTGCTGTTGGTAGCCCCTGTATTCGGCGGAAACCAGTGAACAGTGTCTTTTTCTTTCATTTTCCCTCCCGCTAAGCTATCCCCGCCTAAATAAGTTATCAGCGTTATCCATTCCACATCGGTAGGTACATGCCATCCCGCAGGGGCAATTTTACCCGTGTTTACCGCAAACCAGTTATATAAGGCTCCGTAAGTACTTTTATAGTGGGCAGGGTCATTATTAACCCAGCAATACGCGCCATTGGTTGTATAACTCCATGATGTACCATCTGTTAACAAGGGTACTGAATCCCCGTCATTGTACCAGGTAGTTCTCAGGTTCTCAGCCATCCACACCTGTGTGCCTATTGTCACTGTGTTATAAACATTGCCGTCAATATCGGTCACGGTCTCACCGGTTCCCTGCAGGGTCGTGAAAGTTACCTGGTTACCATATCCCGTTCCGGAACTGTTTGTTGCATAAGCCCTCACAAAGTAAGGTATAGCCGGGGACAACCCTGTCAGGTTGCTTGTGAAATTTCCTGTTCCGGAACCATCCGTCGAATGGGCATCCGAAGTCGTAGGATTTGAAGCTGTGCTCCAGCATACCCCTCTGGCAGTAACCGCAGAACTGCCCTGGGAAGTAACATTACCACCCGAAACAGCAGTGGTTTGTGTAATATTGCCTGCAGCAACAGTTGTTAACACCGGAACCTGGGAAGTGGGGGAAGTAGTGCTGTTATCTTCCTTTTTGCTGCAACTGGTTCCATGATAAAAACTCCCATCAGTAAAAGGGAGTAAATTCGGATTGTTGCTATTTTTTTCATACGCTTTCAGTTTTAAAGAGTTAGAAAAATATATCTATTGTTTTCCTGTTTCCCGATGAGCCGGATTCACAAAATGAAACATTAAACTCCGATTTCATATATGTAGCACTAACAAAATTACAACAAATTATTTATCCAACCTTTTCAAGCAATTTTTTCTCCAAATAATTTACTCCCCTTTTTTTCATCCTTTCCCTCTTGATCCATCACCAATTCACCATGTCACCACCTCACCAGTTCACCACCTCACCAGTTCACCACCTCACCAGTTCACCACATTAAATTTCCGGAACTACTTTCCAATTAACCTGGTGCTGCAAAAGCAATACTTACACTATCTGATCCACTTTGATAAGCGAGGAGGGGTCCATCTCCAGGGTCAGGTCTTTCAGACCGATATTTTTAAGTTCAATCTCACATAATATCGCTACCTCTTCGCTTACCATCAGGCCGCCGGCTTCTATAGCTGTATTCCAAACGAGACCCCAGTCACTCCTGTTTATTTTTCCGGTAAGCGTAAAACCGGCTTTTTCATTTCCCCAGGGATCATGAGCGATTCCGCCGAATTGTAAGTTTAATTTTATATTTTTCGTAACCCCGGCCATGGTAAGTTCTCCCCACAATTCGTGATTCCCCTCATGATCCGGTTCCCCTATGGTACTGGATAGGAATGTAATTTGCTTGTGTCTCAGAACATCAAAAAAATCAGGGCTTTTCAAATGCTCATCCCGTTTTTCGTTGTTCGTGTCAATCGAAGAGGGATCTATCCACAGATCAATCTCAGCCGTAGTAAAATCCTTTCCAATGGTATAGATACTTGCATCAAATTTCTTAAATACTCCTTTTACATGTGAAATCATCATATGCTTGACATTAAACCCAATTTCACTGTGATCCTGGTCAATCGACCATTTTGTTTTCATTTTAACTTCCTGTTTTTTCATCATAGTTGTTTTATCCTTCATTTATTGTTTTGTTAAGGAACAAAGGTGCATCGTATGATTGCAGAAAGCATTACATAACTTTGTTAAATAGTTACATCATTCCCACATTTTGATAGATACTGTACCTTCACGTAACTCACCACCTCACAAGTTCACCAAGTCACCACGTCACAAGTTCACCAAGTCACCACGTCACAAGTTCACCAAGTCACCATGTCACAAGTTCACCACCTCACCAGTTCACCACGTCACCACGTCACCACGTCACTTCTTTCCAATCCCCATCTTCTCTTTCATAAACCCTGCCCAGACCTTGTAACACGAACTATTAACATGCAGGGAATCGGATTCAAAAAAATCCTTACGCAGGTTTCCATCTTTATCGTACATCAACGGCCGGATATCAATAAAGCCGGTTTTTTCCCTTTCTTTGGTCAGCTTCTTCAACTCTTTGTTCGCTTCATCCTGCATGGCTAACTGTTGTTTCCTGGCAAAAGATGGCTTGACCGACAAAAACCAGATCATCGTATTTGGCAACTCCTGGTGCACCTTAGTAATGAAAGTATCACACAGACTGGTAAATTCACGCGGACTCATCCCTTCAGCTAAATCATTATCTCCCTCATAAACAACGATTATTCGGGGTTTATAAGGGATAACAATATAATCGGTATAATAGTCGAGAGCTTTTATATTCGAACCGCCAAATCCACGCTGGATAAGTGTGATCTCTTTGAAATCACTTTCCAGGTTTTTCCATTTCCGTATGGTTGAACTCCCCGTAAAAAGGTATGCGCCATAGAATGGAAAAGAAGCAGAATCTTGTCTCAGAAAATCATTGATCTCCGATTCAAACCCAACCGGTGTCTTCCCGGTTATAACCCGGACAGGCGATTTCGACTGTGAATATAAAACTCTGCAAAACAGCGTAAGAAATAGGAAGCAGAGAAAAAAATGTTTCTTCATGATCTGTTCTGTTACTGGAAATTCCATCCAAATTGACCCCATAAAGTTAATTGTTAATTTTTCAACAATAAAAAGACTTTTTTTCAGGTGAGTTATCAGTTAACTTTGAAGGGTCAATTTTACGCATAACAAGGGAGTCACTTTAAAACATGATCTGAAAGTCAGTTTGTGAGTATTTTACAGATGTATCCTTATGAATAAATATAGAAAACACAAAACCGAGCTCGTAATGGCTCAGTTTAATGAGAATGTCAACCACAGCGGAAAAATTACAACAAATACGAATTGTACGTTTCACATTGAACTGCCACATCCGTTTACAACGGATTTTTTGTATTTGCGTATATCAACATCCATCAATGTTTCCAACCATGAAGGCTTATCAATAGAATATATCGAAACATCTTCCACTTTTAAAATCTCAGGAATTCCGCCAACAATAAAAAAAGAAGAAATAATAAAAATGGTTAATTCCTCTTTGCTATTTCTAAGGAATAAGATGATAAAGTTTAATATTGTCAGGAAACTTGATTTGAATGTCCCGTTTAGTTGTGAAGGTAATCCTGTCTTTATAAGCAAAATCCAACATGGTCTTATAAATAATGGATTTCACATAATCAATCCTCCCCCTCCACCATTTTAAACCCCTTGAAAACGAATTTTCATCACCTCACCACTTCACCAGTTCACCACCTCACCAGTTCACTAGTTCACCACCTCACCAGTTCACCACCTCACCAGTTCACCACATTTTTCCGCACTATGAAAAATCATAGTTCTTATACTTCTCACAAACCTTCACTAACTCCTCTTCCGTTTTAACCCCGCAATTCCCTACGGAAGAGAATTTCCTCCGTTTCTCACTGTAGAGTTTTAATAAATCTCCCAGCGTTTTCAATCCTAATGAAAGGCAAACATTTATGCCTCGTGTACTTAGCCCTTCTGCAATCCGCAGATCTGCAATGGGGGTGTCCGGCGTCACTTTGGAAGGATACCGGGTCGTGATTTCATGGTTGAATTTATAATCGGCTCCCGTGGGTTCAATGCTTTTGGTCTCTACCATCAGCATCACCACTTTCCTTGGTGCCCTTGGTCGGTGGGGGATGCCCTTTGTTATTGTCACTCCCTGGTTCGGTCTCAGCTCAAGAGTTTTATCTTCCATATCGATATAAAGTTTCCCCCGGAGGACAAAGAAAAATTCGTCATCATCATCATGCTTATGCCAGTGAAACTCACCTTCGACAATTCCCAGTCTGATAACTGAACCGTTCACCTGTGTAAGGGTTTGATTAAACCATTTTTCCCTGCAGGCCTTGATGATCTTGGGGGCATCGATCAGCTCCAGGTGACCGAATTTGATGTCCTTATTAATGTTGTAATTTGTTCTGGATTCCATTGCGGTGGGGTTTGACTATTCAAAGATATAGAAACAAACATTATTTCACAAATATTTTAAAAAAAATTGGCATCCAGGTTCTTGTTGAGTAAATTTACACCTTCTTTCTCGTGAATGAACTTTAATGAAAAAGCTGGTTCTGATTCTCATCTTGGTTGTTTGTGGAATAGTTTCATCGGCACAGCCCTCCGGCTGGACTGAACTGGGCAGCGGCAGCAATGCGCTTAATGCAAACGGTGGGATCTATTCACTTTGCACTGACACTGCTGGAAATGTTTATGCTACAGGAGATTTTACAAACACTTCCGGCAAATTCTATATTGCCAGGTGGGACGGAGTAATATGGAATGCAATGAATAACAATAATAATGCGCTTAATGAGAATTATTCAATTACCGACATATGCACCGACGGTGTTAATATTTACGCGGTAAGTTCAGTTTGCGGCAGGGATGACCATGTGGCTGAATTTTCTTCGTATAACTGGGATACCTTGCCCAGCTTGCTTAGCGTCAATATGAAAAACCTCATGATTTATTCCATCTGTACAGACCGGTCGGGAAACTTGTACGCCGCGGGTGCCCTCTGTGATTCTTCAAACAAAAGTTGCATTGTTAAATGGGACACCGGGGCATCTGCCTGGTTAGAAATGCCGGTCTCCTTGCAGAATTATACCCTTAACGGGGATGTTTATTCTGTCTGTGCAGATGGTTCCGGAAACGTATATGCTTCAGGATCAGCCTGTGACACTGGCGGGTACAACGTAATAAAGTTTGATGGGGTGAACTGGTCCTGGCTGGGAAGTGGCAGCAACGCACTGAACGCAAACGGCTATATCAGTTCTTTGTGCACTGACGCCCATGGTCACGTTTATGCTGCCGGCGATTTTACCAATGAAAATGGCAATGAGTATGTTGCCGTATGGGATGGAACACGCTGGAGCGAACTGGGCGGCAGCAATTCCTTAAAGGCAAATTATTATATCCGGTCAATTTGTACCGACGGATTCGGGGTTGTCTATGCTGCCGGCTATTTTACCAATCCCTCCGGCGACCCATATGTCGCCTGCTGGGATGGCGTGAGTTGGAGTGAACTTGGCAGCGGCAGTAACGCATTAAAAGCAAATAGCGGGATCTATTCTGTCTGCGCCGATAGAAATGAAAACATATACGCAGCGGGTTGGTTTACCGATCCTTCCGGTTCTCGTTATGTGGCAAAATACCATGTTGTGACCGGCGTCAACACTTTAATGAATGTAAATGACTTTTCAATCTGGCCCAACCCCGCAAAAGATATCGTGGTCATTTCCGTTAAAAATGGACTGACTATTGAAGATGTGGTAATATATGACCAGGCCGGTCAAAAGGTTTTCACTGGTAAACCTGCTAAAAACACCCTCGATGTTTCAAACCTTCCGCAGGGAGCGTATATCGTAGAAGTTAACACCGGCAATGGGAAAAGCCGTAAGAAATTAGTAATTGACTGACAATTGATTTTCCGTAACTTTGCAGTCTGTTTATGTCGACAATGAAAAAGAAACTATCTGTCCTGGGCCTCCTGTTCATGCTCATCCTGAAGCACCCCCCAATGCCTGAATTTTCATTGTTCCAGAGGAACTATATCGTCGAAGTCCGCATCTTTTCCATCAAACAGATAGCACTGCAGTTTTTCCTCAATTAACAAGGATCGGGCAGTAAAACATTACTGAATTAACTAATTCCTTTTGTGACTCCTGGATGCTCCGTGTCCGCCGAGAAAACCCCAGCCGCCACTTCCGATAATAAACCCGAGAGCATACAAGGCGCCATTATTATGTGGAGCGTACACGGTAATATCATGGTTCCACAAGCTTAATATCAGATCGATTGGAGCAATGATCCCGTGCCATAAACCTCCCCAGAAACCATAGGTATGGCCTTTAAGGCAATCGGTTATAACTTCATTGTTGGCACATCCTGAAAGAAAAAGCACCAGTAGAAAAAGGCCCAGGATAATTCCCGCTCCATTAAGTGTAAATGATCTTTTCATAAATGATTGTTTTATCCGGTTAGGATGCTAAATTAGTGAGAAATATGTCAAACTCTCCTTTTTGTTGATGCATTTGAGTAATTTTGCAGGGTGACCGCATCTTCAAATACCACTAAAAATGAATAACGTTATGAGAAAACTTATTTTGTTGATTTTCATGTTACTTGTTTCGACATTTACCTTTTCGCAATGGACTACGCTCTCAAGCGGAACAATGAATTACCTGTCTTCCGTTTACTTTCCAAACGCAAATACAGGCTATGTGGTGGGCGACAGTGGAACAATCCTGAAAACCGGTAATGCAGGGTCCAGATGGAATGCTTTAACGAGCGGTACCCGGAATTATTTGGCCTCGGTTTGCTTTACGAATGTCGATACTGGTTATGTGGTGGGCGTCGGTGGTGTCATTTTAAAAACCGTTAATGGAGGAACTACCTGGACGAACCTGGCAAGCGGAACAAATAAAAACCTGGTCTCGGTTTGCTTTACCGGCCCTTTTATCGGTTATGCAGTGGGGGATAGCGGAACCATCCTCAAGACCATCAATGGAGGTGACACCTGGACAGCATTATCAAGTAATACGACCAATGATTTGACTTCAATTTATTTTTCCGGCCCAAATACGGGTTATGCAGTGGGTCTCTATGGAACCATTGTCAAAACGTCCGATGCAGGCACAACCTGGACGGTTCTCTTCGTTGGATCCCTTCAGGCAAATTACGCCTTTTTGTCTGAGTATTTTATCAACGCCGATACAGGTTATGTTGTTGGGGGAATAATTAATGGTAACGGAGATATTTGGAATACCAGGGATGGTGGTGCAACCTGGACTGCACAGTCAGGATCATCGTATTATTATTTTTATTCGGTTTATTTCCCCAATGCAGATACAGGTTTTGCAATAGGTGAAGCCGGAACTGTAAGGAAGACTTTCGATCAGGGCGCTGTCTGGGACACCCTGCCAAACGGAACAGTCAACGATTTACATTCCATGTTCTTTACTGATAAAAATACAGCCTATGCCGTCGGTGCACTCGGCACCATCTTAAAGACCTCTGACGGTGGGGGATACCCTGAAGGTTTGAATAACTTATCCGCCGGCTCAAACACCCTGCTTGTCTATCCCAACCCATCCTCAAACACCGTAACAATTGAATCAACAGTGATACCGGCCCAGGGTCAATTATCAATCATGAACCTGGCAGGCCAGCAAATAATGACAAAATCAGTCACCCAACCCAAAACCCGCATAGATATTACCACCCTCCCCAATGGATTATATTTCCTAAGACTGATCACCACCACCACCATCGAAGAAGGAAAGTTTATAAAGGAATAGCGGGGAATTTTCGACTCCTTAGCCCCGCAGGGGCGTAATATGAATAACCCCCAGTGTAACTGGGGGCTAAGGCAGTGTAATCGGGGGCTAAGGCAGTGTAATCTGGGGCTAAGGCTATACCGGAGGACAACATAGCGATCCATTCACTACTCACCACTCACTACTCACCACTTCTTCGCGTCACGTGTCACGATTTCCCCCCGCTTCTTAATTCTTCCCCGCTGCCGATACAGCCGTCAAATCAATAAGATCCTGTGAAACACTTATACCATTGGCCTTCATTTCCCGGATAACATTCAGCGCCTTATCCCTCCGGTTCAGGTTTACATAAACAAGGACAAGATTATGACAGGACTCATCAAGGAGTTCTGGAACATACGACTCTTTTTCTCTCTTACTCTGTATCGCAATATCTACAGATTGCTGCAAACACCAGGCAGCACTGTCGAGCTTATTATCAAGTACATAGAGGCGGGCCAGGCAGGTATAAGTCCCGGGCATCTTCGTCAGTTTCAGTTCTTTCAGGAAATCTTCTTTGGCTTCTGCATTCCTGTTATCACTCATGGCGATCTTTCCAAGCATCAGGTTCACTACCTTGATTTTTGGGTCAAGCCTGTATGCCTCCTTGTATAGCCTTTCCTGTTCTGCAGGATCCGTTAAATGAGTGCCTAAGATCATCTTCGCCATCCCGCTGCTTGGGTTATCTTTTACTGCTTTGTTCCAGAATGTCAGCGCATCCGTGAAATAATTGCTATGAAAATAGCTCATGATGGCAAAAATGACAATGACACTGAATGATATGATAAACTTCTTTTCAGTTTTAACGGTCTCCCTGAAAAGGAGCGACTGACTTAGAATTAGTAATATTCCGATGATCGGAAGATAAAGCCTGTGCTCGAAGATCTGGTCATTCTTTTCTGCCGGAACCATTAAAACTGGGATCAGGAACAGGATGTACCAGCCCAGCCCGATAATAGTGAGTGGTTTTTTATAGCTTTTCGAAAGGATGATCAATGCCGTCAACAATATCAGCGCCAGGATACCCCAGAAATAAGTGGTTTCTGCCAGGGAGGGATAGACAGACTGGTTTACAGGAAAGAATATTTTTCCAAGATACTGGATAATGGCGGGCAGACGTGGAAGTGCATTATGCATCAGGTCCAGGGGAGCAGAGGCTTCTTTCCCGATAGCAGAAGCCTTCCGCATGAAAAACCAGGTAAGGATTGCCACGATCCAGCTAATTAGCAAGGGTAGCCATCTTTTCCAGTTGGTCTTGTACTTTAGCAGGATGAAACTCATCAGGATCACAGGGATGATCACACCGGTTTCCTTGGTAAAAAGGGCCAGGAGCAGGAAAAGGAATTGCCCTGCAAAAAGAAGCCACCCTGGCTTCCGGATGTAATCAATCACAAGGATTGCTCCGGCGAAAAAGAACAGTACCAGCAACATGTCGTTACGGCCCGGGATCCATGCGACGGCCTGGCTGAGAACAGGATGAACCGAAAAAATGAGCGCCAGGATCAATGCATCGGTGTCGGGAATGTCAATTTTCCGGAGAAACAGGTACAACAACAATACACAACAGATATGCAGAAGGAGATTCGTGAAATGATAACCTTTCGGACTGGTGCCAAAGAATTGCGATTCAAAAATAAAATCTGCAAGCAATACCGGCCGGTAGAAAACATCGTCGCTTCGTTCAAAGAGTCCCCGGTGAAAGCATGCGATCATGTTGGCAGGATGATTGTTGTATTCCTGGTTTTCCTGGATAAATATATGATCGTCCAGCTTGGTGAAATCAAATGAAAGCGTCTTAATGTAAACAACCAGCGGCAGCAGGATCAGTAACAGAACAGCGTATTTCTGAAAAAACGGCTTTTTGGGTAACGTTCGGACGGGTTCCTTCTTCTTAATTGTTTCAATCTTCTTACCTGGTCTGTTGTGAGATTTCATTCTGGCAATTTTTGAGGATCAGCTCCAGGGCAAAATTAAACAAGTTGTTTATAAAACTCAGGCCTTCTGTCAAGAATTACATTATTGTATGGATTGATCATTTTATTGTTTGCCTGGTTCAAATCAATCGTAACGAAATCCATCCCCGGTGAATCCTGGGATGCAGACGACAATATCTCTCCATTAAAGGAAGTGATCTGGCTTCCCCCGGTAAATATAAATTCATCGTCGCCTCTTTTCTCAATTCCAACCCTGTTTGCGGTCACCGCGAAGACCTTGTTTTCGAGACATCGAATCGTCATTGCCTGCTGACACCAGGGCATGACAAGGTTTGAAGGATGAGCGATCAACTGGGCTCCATTTAAAGCCAGTACCCGGCTTACTTCCGGGAAGATCCAATCAAAGCAGATCATCACTCCGATTTTACATCCGTTAATCTCGTACACGGTCAAAGGATAATTCCCGGGTGTAAAGAACAGCTTCTCCTTGTAAAAAAGATGCAATTTCCTATAGATCCCGATAACCTTACCTGCATAGATCAGGAAGGATGAATTATAATAAGTATGCCCCTCTCTTTCAACGAATCCGGCAACAATTATAGCCCCGGTATCTAATGATTTTTGACATAAAAATCGTGATGTTTCCCCATCAGTATTCTCTGAAAGACCGGGCACTTCCTCCACCGATGTAAATGCATACCCGGTAGCAAACAGTTCGGGTAATACAATCAGATCTGCCCTGACACCACACAACAACTCATCAATCGACTCCAGGTTTTTTTGTTTATCACCAAATATTGGTGAATTCTGAACATATCCGATTTTCATAAAGTCACAGGATTTGTAAAGGTTGTAAAGTTACAAAGTAAAAAGTCAAAGAGTTACAGGGAAATTATTTAACTCGCTGGTTCGCCGGGTGGCCAATTCGCCAAATAACTTCTCCCCTCCCTCTTGGTGTAAGGGCCGGAGGTGGGAACCTTCTCGTAACGATTTCTTTGTGACTGTGTGAATCTGTGATAATCTTTCTTCCCCCCCGTAAGGGTGAACATCCCTTCCCGTGTATAAACATTAAACAAACTCGAAATTAACCCTGAAAAACAAATTAACCCTAAAAACGAAAAGCAATGAAAACCAAAATCATTATCAAACTGAGTCTCTTCTTGTTTGCAATACTGGTAATATCTTTCACGGGCTGCAAAAAAGATAACAGTACCACTCAAACAACAACAGACACCACTTCCCTTCAGAATTTATCAACGGATGAAGCCCAGGTGAATAAGGCATCCGATGAAGCAATGAACGACATCAATAATGTTCTGGCTGGCGGTCAGGGAACATTGAAAGCAACAGAATCATTACCTTGTAATGCCACCCTGGATTCCACAGCAGTTATGAATGATACCATCACTTATTATATCACCTACAACGGCAAGAATTGTGATGGAAATCTTTACCGTACCGGGCAGATCGAGATCAAAAAACACGTCAACACCCATTGGTATCAGGCAGGTGCTACGGTTATTTACTCTTATATTAATTATCGCGTGTATCATGTCCTGCATCCTGCCAAATACATCATTATGAATGGAACAAAGACCTATGAGAACGTGACAGGTGGCTTGCTTTTCCAGCTGTTGATAAATAACATGGATTCCATTATTCACAAAGAATGGGGGTCTATGACCATAACTTTTGAAAACAACACAACCAGGTCATGGGATATTGCCCGTCAACTCAAGTATACCAGCGCAAGTTCTAAGCTGATTCTCACTACGACTGGTTTTGGCACGGCCGGTAATTTCAGCAACCTCGTCATCTGGGGATTGAACAGGGATAACGAGCAATTTTATGATCAGATCATTGTTCCTAACGTATTCAGACAGGCATGTGAATGGGATCCCTGTTCAGGACAGAAGAATGACACAATCCCGGCAAAAAATAAAGGAATTAAAATCACCTGGGGTTATGATTCGAACAATCAGCCGATCACCAATGGTGACTGCCCGACCAGATATAAGGTCGATTGGTGGATGAACAACCAGAGCGGAACCATGTATCTTATCCTGCCGTAATACTTAAGAAGGAAGAATGAATAAAAGTATTTAAACTTTAGACTTCATTAAAAAAAGAAAGCCGGTCCTTATGGCCGGCTTTCTTTTTGGAAAAGCATTATACTGAAAACACATTTAATTTTTAATTCTTCATTCTTCATTTATGATGAGCCTCTTCGTAATAACCTTCTTATCAGTCCTGACTTTGATGAAATAAATTCCCGATGGGTACTGATGCAAATCGAGTTGCTTCGTTACTGATGTGGACAAGGGTGTTAACTCTTCTGAAAAGAGTGTCTGCCCTTTAATATCTGTCATCGTAAGCAGGGCAGAAGAATTTGCCAATCCTGTAATAATAATATTGACCGATTCTTTAGCCGGGTTAGGTTGCAGGGTGACATTCTGATCAATTTCTTCGTTTTCCCCGATCACATCGCAGGGAGTAAGTGCAATTCGTTTTGTGCTCGTAACCCTTATCGGGCAGGGAGCAGATCCAAATGCAACGAGATAAATATCTACTGAATCTACCTGGCGATCATGAGGACCAAAGGTATAAACAGTATTAAGGGAATAACGATCACTGAAAATGCCATTGCCGGAGGTTCCCCACATGATTGACTTGTAATTTGTAGCAGTACCATGGAGTTCAGTGGAGACAACATTTGAACAAACGGTTGTATCGTTACCGGCAAAGACGGTAGTAGGTGGTTTTGCTAAAACTTGTGTTGTATCATGATTTGTCACATTCCCATCGCTAACGGTTACAATGTAATGGGTCGTATCTGACGGTGCAACCTTTGGATTTTTCAGGTTCGAAGTAAATCCCGGTGGAATTGAAGTCCAGGAATAGGTGTAATTGCCTGATCCGCCATATGCAACTGCGTTTAGCTGAGAAGAATCTCCCCCACAAATGGATTCAGGACTTGAAGTTGCAAAGGATGAGAAAATATTTTCAAAGGTAAATGAAGCAACCCTTGTTTGCCAATTGCTTGAAGAGGTGGTTGAATAATATTCATTAGTGTACCAAAACGTTGTGGGTGATGCAGGATCAACCGTCATCGAGCTGTAATCACCCCATCGTTGAGAGCTGCTTGTCTGGCATCCTCCGCCATCCATGATTGTCTGTTCATTGATGGTCATCTGGTTCAGCGGGTCGGCTTTAATCCGTCCAGTGTATCTGATAGAAGGATAGATGGTGCTGCTGGAAACAGAATAACCTAAAGCAATATTTCCCGCAGTATCCATGGCAATACTTCCCATCCAGCGGCAATTATTATCGGAAGGAGCATAGGTGGATTGCTGGTATACAGTCCACGCACCAGTAGTTTTACGAAGTTCATACCATCTTACACCGGCTACATTGGAGCCGGCATTCACGCTATGATTACATAGCATTGACCAGTGGTCATTGAATTTACGGAATTGCAAACGATACATCAGGCGATCGCTTAATGTTGCCAGTGTTACATTGGTTCCCTTCTGGGGAATACCTGAGCCAATATTTGAATTAAAGCTGTTCACCGTTAAGGAAAGTAAATTGCCAAAAGTAGAATTTGATGGATTTGTAAAATCTGCATGAAATTCCAGTATTCCCAGGTGATATGGGGAATTATCGTATTCGTAAGTGTAATAGGCAGGTGTTCCGGCAGTAGGGAAGGGGCCATCACAATCAGAAGGCAGGAAACTGTATGCTTCATTTGAACCAGGCAGGGTGAAATATATCATCTGTGCATTTGGATTCCCTTCCAGCATCAGGGTTCTGTCAAATGCCGCGGCTCCCGTTCCAATATAATATATAGAACCGGCAGAAAATCGGTTACATGACATATAATAACCATCTGTCCAAACCCCGAACTTCGGATAATCTGGCATATCGGCGAACGAATACTGATAACGGTACCAGGTTCCGGTAGGATCAGACGTTTGTGAAACTGCTATCATCTGGAAAAATGGTCCGTTTGGGAAGTTGGGCAGTGAGAATTGGGAAAACAACCACCTGTCCGCATTCTCATCATAGACAACAACTGCATCGCCACTATTGGCATTGTTAGGCATCCCGCTCCAGACCGTATTACTCGCAATAGGTCCGAGGACTATTTCCCCATTCTTATTGTATATTGCATATGTGGCATTCACCACCTGGAAATAATAATTCTGTCCTACATCGCCATATGTGTCCGGAGGAATATAAGCTCCACTGCCCTGTCCTTCAAAGTTTTCGATTGGTGCAACGGTTTGTGTCGTTCCAATTTGTAGCTGGCGGGATGGATCGAAAAAATTCGTGTCCGTGATTTGTGAATCATGATGCCTGCTATTGAAATTATTCCTGACAATACCGTCTTTCCAACTGATATCAATTTTGACCTGCTTCAAGACAGCCATGTCGCGTAATGGCGGCGAAATATCAAAATATACCGGCCTTTGCACTGCAGTTGGTGATGATTGTTTTTGTTGTGCAATAACAGAAATTGTGGTGAGGCAGAGAAAAATTATAAAGGGTAATTTTTTCATAGGATGGTTTAGCGGTTTAAATCAGGTATGAAATAAATTTTATGCAAAGGTATTACCTTTTCTAATTCGCCCCTAATGGTAGGACCTTAAAAATCTAAGAAAGCAGTTGGATTATACTATTACCTTCTTGCACGTCTTACTACTGGCATCACAGAACCTTCGTTCTTCATTGGGAAGGGATGATCTCCGACCACAGGGATCTGTTTGGAGATAAGTTTGTAGATATCCTTCATGTATTCTTTTTCCTCTGCATCACAAAATGAAAGCGCTACTCCATCAATGCCTGCCCGTCCTGTACGCCCGATACGATGAACATAGGTCTCAGGAATATTGGGTATTTCATAGTTTATAACATGCGAAAGATGTTCAACATCAATTCCTCTCGAAGCGATGTCAGTTGCTACCAGCACCCGCGTACGTTTGTTTTTGAAATTGTTCAGTGCATCCTGGCGGGCACCCTGTGATTTATTGCCATGAATAGCCGCAGCCTTGATTCCGGCCTTCACCAGGTCCCTGCTTACGCGGTCGGCCCCATGCTTTGTACGGGTAAAGACCAATGCCGAATCAATCGATTTATCTTTCAGAAGATGAATCAGTAACGATTTTTTATCAGGCTTATCTACAAAATAAAGCGATTGTTTGATCAGGTTTGTTGTTTCCATGACAGGAGCGATATCGATTTTCACAGGGTTGGACAAAATTGATCCTGCCAGTTTTTGTATTTCGGTTGGCATGGTAGCAGAGAAGAAAAGAGATTGTCGTTTAGGCGGCAATTTACTGATGATCTTCTTAACATCATGGATGAAGCCCATATCGAGCATCCGGTCTGCCTCATCCAACACAAAGAATTGGATGTTCTGCAGAGACACAAAACGCTGATCGATCAGGTCGAGCAGTCTTCCGGGAGTGGCAACAAGGATATCGACATTTTTTAATGCATTTGTCTGGGCATGCTGCGATACCCCGCCATAAATTACGGTATGTTTCAGGCCGGTATATTTTCCATAGGCTGAAAAACTTTCACTGATCTGGATAGCCAGTTCACGTGTAGGGGTGACGATCAGCGCTGCTATCTGCCGTCTCACCTCAGCCGGATTCCTTTTCTCAAACAGTAGTTGTAGGATAGGTATTGCAAAGGCAGCCGTTTTTCCGGTTCCTGTCTGTGCGCATCCCATCAGATCGTGTCCCTTAAGTAAAAAAGGAATGGCCCTTTCCTGGATAGGCGTGGGTGTGGTATATCCTTCAGCTTCCACTGCCCTAAGGATAGGTTCAATAAGATTTAAATTTTTAAAAGTCATTATAAATAAATTATAAACGACTGCAAGTAACTGCACCGTAAAATACCAGCAGTCTTCTGGTATAAACGGGTAACTATTCTTAACTGCCATTGAACTCTGAAACGACAGTTCATAAAAATTTATGAAAGTCAGGAATTATCCGGGGTCGTTTAGGATGGATAATGGGAGGAATAAGTTTTGCAAAGGTAATGATTAATTCGTTAGTTAGACAAAGTTTGGTTTTCTTTATGCATAAACCTCTAAAGATTGCCCACGGATTTAATAGTTTCAAGAAATAAAGGTAAGAATAATGTAACTTTTTTTTAAAAAGGTGTAAGAAAAAATGTATTAATGATATTATCTTTGGAGTGTTCCAAAGTTTAAATCACAACATTAAAAATTTTAAGTTATGAAAAAAACAATCAGTATTGCGATTGCAGTAATTAGTGTGCTTTTTATTTCTTCGCTGATTATTAATCAGTTAAATGCTCAAAATGCCAAAAGTGGTAGTACTCAGGGTAAGGCTATTCCGGCTAATGTGATGAAAATTCTCGATAAATCTTGCGTTGCATGCCATGCCGAACCCGGAAATATGATGGCTATATCACACCTTAATCTCTCAAGCTGGGATAAATATTCATCTGAAAAACAAGCTGACAAGGCAAAAGATATATGCACCATGGTGACGAAAGGTAAAATGCCGCCGAAATCTTTCACCTCGAAACATCCTGATGCTGCTATCTCGACAGACCAATTGAACGAGATTTGTAACTGGGCTCAATCGATCCAGGGTCCAAAAAAGTAAATGATACTCCGATTTAAAGATCGGGGTAATGATTGAACAGAGGCTGCCCCAGAAGTTTACTATTCTGAGGCAGCCTCTTAATTTTCTTCTGATAACCACGATATGGTTACCATTTTTATTCTAATTTTGGTGTGAAATACCAAAAATGTATATATTTTAGTTAGCTTATGGCATTCGTAGATTATTACAAAATATTAGGTGTTGAAAAAAACGCAACACTAAAAGATATAAAGGCTGCCTACCGGAAATTAGCCAGGAAATATCACCCCGATTTGCATCCTGATGATAAAGATGCAAAAAAGAATTTCCAGATGATCAATGAAGCTCATGAAGTGTTGAGCGATCCTGAAAAAAGGAAAAAATATGATGAATACGGCCAGGATTGGAAACATGCTGACGAGTTCAACAATGCAAAACAATATCAGGAACAATACTCGAATCAAAATTCATCCGGATATTCAGGTGCACAGACTCAGGGCGATTTTTCCGACTTTTTTGAATCCCTATTTGGCGGATCACCTGGGGCAGGCAGGAGAAGGCAGATGAAATACCGTGGTGAAGATTACAATGCGGAACTCCACCTCGACCTTCTTGATGCTTATAAAACACACAAACAAACGTTGACCGTTAATGGGAAAAATATCAGGATCACAATTCCGGCAGGCATCGAAAATGGTCAAACTATTAAAATTGCAGGACATGGAGCCCCAGGGATTAATGGTGGACCAAACGGCGATTTATATATTACCTTTTCAGTTGCGAATCACCCTGACGTTAAACGACTGGGAGATAACCTCTATATGACGGTCGATTTGGATCTATATACCGCTTTGCTTGGAGGCGAGATTACCATTGATACACTGGATGGGAAAGTGAAACTGAAAGTTAAGCCGGAAACACATAATGGCACTAAGGTGAAGTTAAAAGGGAAGGGTTTTCCTGTCTATAAAGGTGAAGGACAATTTGGAGACTTATATGTGACCTATGCCCTAAAAATTCCAACGAATCTAACAGAGAAGCAAAAAGCATTATTTACCGAATTATCGAAACTGTAAACATATTTTATTAACAATAACTTATGCAAAAAGAATATTTAATTGCAGTTGATGAGTTCTGTACCCACTACAATATTGAAAATTCATTTATCAGTTCATTGCAGGAAACAGGATTGATAGAGATAACCACCATCGATGAAACAGGCTTTATTGATGCCCGTGAGCTTGAGCAATTGGAAAAGTTTGTTCGTTTCCATTACGACCTTGATATTAACCTGGAAGGTATTGAAACTATCACTCACCTGTTGCAGCGGATAATATCCATGCACGAAGAGATTATTGCGCTTAAAAACAGGCTTCGTCTTTATGAAACAAATGATTAACTGGAATTATTATGACTCAAACTCCTCAACCGTTTTGGAGCATCTCTGTCACAGAATTGATTGATAATCTTCAGTCAAGGATCACAGGACTAACCTCTGATGATGCCAAAAGAAGACTTGTGACCTATGGTGCAAATCAATTAAAACCCCAGAAAAGATCAGATGCCCTCACACATTTTATCGCCCAATTTAAAAGCCCTATAATTCTCATTCTTCTCTTTGCGACGGGATTGTCATTGTTTCTGCATAATGTAGTTGATGCCTCCATCATTTTCATTATCGTTATCATCAGTGGACTTTTGGGTTTCTGGCAGGAGCACAGCGCATCTAATGCAATCCAGAAATTATTAGCAATTGTTAAAATAAAGACTACTGTCGTCCGTGAAGGACAATCGCAGGAAATTCCGGTCGAAGAGGTTGTACCTGGCGATGTTATTGCTCTGAATGCCGGTGATATTGTACCTGGCGACTGCCTGCTTTTGGAATCTAAAGATCTGTTTGTTGATGAAGCAATGCTAACCGGTGAAACCTTTCCGGTAGAAAAGACAGTTTCTGTATTGCCTTCTGATACTGCCCTTTCTCAGCGAACGAACACGGTTTGGATGGGGACCCACGTGGTAAGCGGTAATGCAAAGGCATTCGTAGTGTTTACCGGGAAAAACACGGAGTTTGGCAAGGTGTCTGAACGTCTGAAACTCAAACCCTCTGAGACTGAGTTTGAACGCGGCATAAGACGATTCGGGTACTTTCTTGGAGAAGTAACATTGATACTGGTGGTCATCATTTTTGCCATCAACGTCTATTTGCACCGGTCAGTCCTTGAATCTTTGCTCTTTTCACTGGCACTTGCAGTGGGGTTGACTCCTCAGTTATTGCCTGCGATCATCAGCATTAACCTTGCGCATGGCGCCAAGAAGATGGCTCAGAAGAAGGTGATCGTAAAGCGGTTGGCGTCCATTGAAAACTTCGGCAGCATGAATATTATCTGCTCTGATAAGACAGGAACACTTACCGAAGGAACCGTGAAAGTTCAAGCAGCACTGGATGTGAATGGAAATGCAAACGATAAAGTTTTCCTCTATGCATATATCAATGCGTTTTATGAAACCGGTTTTACAAATCCTATCGATGAAGCCATTCTGAACTATCAGAAGAAAGATCTCTCAGAGTACCGGAAAATGGATGAGATACCCTACGATTTTCTTCGCAAACGATTAAGTATAGCAATTATTCATAATGATGACCACTTAATGGTTACCAAAGGTGCCCTGACAAATATCCTTGAAGTCTGTTCATCCGTGGAATTAAAGGAAGGGAATATTGTTGATATCGCTTCCATGCAGGATCAGATACAAAAAGAATTTGAAGCATTCAGCAACCATGGTTTCCGAACATTGGGTATTGCTTATAAAAAGTTGCCGTCAGAATCCATGATCCGCAAAGAAGATGAAACAGGAATGACCTTTATAGGTTTTCTTACTCTTTTTGATCCACCCAAAGCGAATATCCTGGAAACAATTGCCAATCTGAAGAAACTGGGTGTTTCAATCAAGATCATAACGGGAGATAATCATCTCGTTGCAGCCAGCCTGAGTAAAAAAATGGAACTGTCCGGCAATAAGATCATCACTGGCCCTGAACTTCGTATGATGAGTGATGAAGCATTGCTCAGACAAGTGGGCGGAGTTGATGTTTTTGCTGAGATAGAACCCAATCAGAAGGAGAGGATTATTATCGCCCTGCGAAAAGCCGGAAATGTGGTTGGATACATGGGCGATGGCATCAACGATGCCTCAGCACTTCATGCAGCCGATGTCGGAATTTCAGTGGATACTGCTGCAGATGTTGCCAAGGATGCCGCAGATATCGTATTGCTCGAAAAAGATCTGGGTGTCCTGGTTGAAGGGGTCAAAGAAGGACGAACCACTTTTGCCAATACCTTGAAATATGTTTTTATGGCCACGAGCGCAAACTTCGGTAATATGTTCAGCATGGCAGGAGTATCGATCTTTCTTCCTTTTCTTCCTTTGCTTCCCAAGCAGATCCTTCTTACCAACCTGATGACTGACTTCCCCGAAATGACCATTGCCACCGACAGTGTGGATGATCAGATGGTTGAGTATCCCCGGCGATGGGATATCAAGGCAATCCGAAAGTTTATGATTGTTTTCGGCCTAGTAAGTTCTATCTTTGACTACCTGACCTTTGGATTACTTTTGCTTGTACTTCGTGTAAATGAGGTTCAGTTTAGGACCGGATGGTTTCTTGAGTCAGTGATTTCAGCATCGATTATTGTCCTGGTTATTCGAAGCAGGAAGCCTTTTTTCAGGAGCAAACCCGGGAAATACCTTTTATGGGCGACCCTTTCGATTGCTATTATTACTATGATCTTCCCCTTCACACCACTTGGAACACTTTTCGGATTTACCGTACTCAAACTTTCTACCTGTTTACTATTATTATTGATCGTAGTGATGTATATTATTGTTGCCGAGGTAGCAAAAACGATTTTTTACAGGAGAGTGAAGTTTTAAAAAATCGAAAGATTTAATAGCAAAGCCTGCCTTCCGGATTTAGGCTATCCGGGTACAGTTTGAGAATCAATCCCGAAAACAGCTACCTTTGCATTAATTACCGAATCATTATGAATAGCAAAATACAACGAATTCTGGGATTTAGTATGATTTTATTAACCTGGGTTTTCTGGGGAATAATAATCATTATTCCTTTCATGAAGCTCGGCGTTAAGCATTCAGCCATATTAATTACGGGATTACTGATAGCCACGAATTTATTTTGGGTTGGTATTTTCCTTGTGGGGAAAGAATATGCTAAAAAATTCCAGGTCATGAAGAAGCTGAAAAAATGGTTTAATCAGTAGCATTACCATTTCATGTTTCATTTTTTCGTACTTTTGTGCCCTCTGAAAAAATACTGAGTTTAAACGCTGAATATCTCCTCTTTTGAAAAAAAAAGTTCTCCTTGGGTTTCTGCTCATAGCGCCATTCCTAATAAAAGCTCAGCCATCTGTCAATCTAAGTCCGGGAAAGATCAACGGCACAATCATCGATTCCATCGATCATCAACCTATCGAGTATGCTACCATTGCATTATCCCTTCATAATGCAATTGATATTATCAACGGCACAACATCCGATTCAGCCGGGAAGTTTATGCTGAATAAGGTACCAAAAGGAACTTACAGGATTGTGATCAATTTTCTGGGGTATGAAAAAAAAGTTATCGATAATATTGTCCTGAATGATAAAAACCCTTCCGCTATTCTTGGAACGATACTTTTATCGCCGAAAGCTACAAACCTGGAAGGTGTCACTGTCACCGCTGAAAAAAGCATTATCGAGAATAAGATCGACAAGATGGTATACAATGCCGAAAACGACATTACATCCCAGACAGGCGTTGCAATCGATGTGTTGAAGAAAGTGCCCCAGGTTTCTGTTGATATCGATGGGAATGTGGAATTGCAGGGTAATTCAAATATACGCTTTTTAATCGATGGAAAACCGTCAACCATTTATGGAAACAGCATTACTGATGTTCTCCAGTCAATACCTGCAAGCCAGATCCAAAGCATCGAGGTGATCACCAGTCCGGGAGCGAAATATGATGCCGAAGGAACCGGTGGCATCATTAACATCCTATTGAAGAAGACCAGGGTAAACGGGATCAGTGGCAATGTTTCTTTGTCAGCGGGAACCCGGCTTGAGAATGGCTCATTCAACATCAATATACGTTCAGGTAATTTCGGGGTTAATGCGTTCCTGAGTGGTAATGGACAACTTTCATCTACCACTACAACTGATCAGGAGCAGGTGACTCAAAACCCCAACAACACAACTCAAACACTAACACAGCACGGGGAAAGTAATTTTCAGAGGAATGGTTACCAAACCGGCCTCGGCTTCGATTGGACTATGAGCAAAAAAGATAACCTTACCGGCGGACTAACCTTTAATCATTGGGCGAACTATAGCAAGGGCGTTACAAATCAAAATTCCCTGGCCTTTGATTCAACGGGGGTGCCGGGAACTCCATTCCTTAATGACCTTAATATCATAAACAACTACCATTCAAACTCACTGAACTGGAGTCTGAATTATAAACACAATTTTAAAAAGAAAGGTCAGGAACTGAGCATTCAGTACAATTCGAATTATGCAATGAATTATTCAGATTACCGGCAAACACAGGGTTTGGGTTCTGCTGATTCGATTTATTCAGGGATCTATGGCACCAACCCAGGTACCGATATGATTACTGAGATTACTGCTGATTACACCCAGCCATTCAATGATAAAGCAAACATACAGGCAGGCCTGAAAGTCTCCTTCGAAGAGCAGAAAAGTTCCTCAAATGTCGATACACTGGAATTATCAACAGACAATTATGTGCCGGATTACCCACAGTCCTACACATTAAATTATTCCCGGAACATATATGCTGCATATCTTACCGGCACCTTTTCACTTTTTAAATTCCTCGATATCAAACCTGGTGTAAGGGTAGAGCATACGGATACATGGATCAATTATGCGAACGAGCCTGGAGGTACAATACCTTCATATACTACTTTTGTTCCTTCCCTGATTCTTTCACATAATTTCAAAAATAATAATTCCCTGAAATTAAGCTACTCATATAGGATCCAACGTCCAGACTACCGGGACCTGAACCCCTTCATCAACCTAAGCGATCCTCATAACATATCGATAGGGAATCCGAATCTGAAGCCCGAGGCTCAGAATAGCTTTGAATTGGGATACAATAAATCGTTTAAGAAAGGCGGGAACCTGAACCTGGTGGCCTATTACCGTTGGAACACGGATGATATCCAGAGTTTCGTAATCTATTACCCTACTTATAAGATAGGAGATTCAACATATACTGATGTCACCGTGAGTACCCGTGCGAATATCAGTTCTGAGACCCGGATAGGAGGGAATATTTATGGGTCAATTCCATTCGCATCTATTTTCAATATCCGGTCGAATATTTCACTCTACAACCGTGCCATTACGGAAAAGGGGCCGTCTCCGGCCTCGATCAATAGTTTTGAATATCGGATTACCCTGAATATCACATGCCAGATCCTGAAAACTCTTGCATTTGAAGCTTTCGGGAATTTCAATTCTGCCCGTACTGCCGTGCAAGGGAAACTGCCTTCATGGTCCTCATATAGCCTTGCCATCCGCCAAAAACTTTTCCACGACAAAGCAAGCATCGCTTTTACAGCCAATAATGCGTTCAATGAGTACGTCATCATGAAAACCAATCTGACAGGAGAGAATTTTACGTTGACCAGTACCCGTAAATTGGCTTTCCAGTCGTTTGGCATCAACCTGACCTATAAATTCGGAAAGATGAAATTCGAGAGTGTCAGGGAAGATGAAAACAACAACCCATTGAACGGGCCGGGGTTCTGATTCACATCAGCTCATTGCCTAAAGTTTTCTCGTGATTTACTTCATAACAATCTTGCTCCTGAAAACCGCATAGTAGTTGTATCCAAGCTTGAAATAGCAAGTTCCTCTTTGCCACCAAAATACAAGTGACTTTTATGTGTCTTTTGCCTGGATAATCTCCTTAAAAAACCGGTTCTTGAAAGTTCGGAAATCTCAATATTGAATTTCTGATTATAATGTGACATGCAAGTTTTAACGTCATCATTTTTTAATACCAAATTTTACATGGTTATATGACTTGCTTTAAAATGATTGTTTGTCTGGGTTTTCATTAGAATCACAATAAATCTGGTCAATGATCCGATCTCTTTTAGTAAAATTATCAGTAGCGTTGCGTTAATCTCAAATTTGAAAATATCAGTGCTGTTTATCAGTTAGTTGTGTTGAAAAAATATCAAAATGGAATTGAAATCGTCGCTGTCAAAATATCCTTGAAAACGCCCGTCAATAGTGAGTTATGAAACATTTTGCTTGTTCTTTACGCAACGCTACTGTAAAATTATCAATAAAAGAGTAAAAAGTTTTTGTTAAGGGATTTGTATGTTAATATTTTAAATTGTGATATATATATTGCTGATTATTAACTAATTAAAATTATTTAAATAAAATTTGGATTTTAGAGAATTATTCATTATAATTGCCTCTGAAATTTCATCAAAAAAATAGTTTCTAAAAGCATATTTAAAGTCATCTAATCTCTTTTGGGGTTAGTTCCCCGCCGCTTGCGGCGTAATTAATACCTTTGTATGTATGAGCGAAAGCGAGTACATACATAAATCACATAATGTAAGCGTACTTTTGTACCATTTTGTATGCCCTGCCAAGTATAGGCGGGTTGTGTTTAGTAAGGCAGTTGATCAAACCCTGAAAGAAATTTGTCTGGAGATTGAGAAGCGATACGAGGTTCATTTTTTGGAGATTGGGACGGACAAAGATCATGTTCATTTTTTGATTCAATCTGTTCCAAGGATGAGTGCAACAACAATCATCACAATGGTGAAAAGTCTGACGGCAAAGGAAATCTTCAAAAAGCACCCGGAGGTCAAAACCAAGCTTTGGGGTGGTGAATTCTGGACTGATGGATTTTTTGTCAACACGGTCAGCAAGTTTGGTGATGAAACGAGTATCACGAAGTATGTTCGTGATCAAGGGCTGGAGAAAGATTACACAGTTTTGCACAAAAGTAAACAGTTAGCATTGTTTTAAGATACCCCGCTGCTCTGCGGCGGGGAGTTTCATTCAATACGAACAATATGAAAAAATTTTACTTCATGTTAGTTTTGTCATTTGGATATTTCCAAGCTTCGATTCCAATTGAAGCCTTCTCCCAGAGTTGGTTATGTGGATCATCATTTATTGATACACGAGATAGTACGGTGTATAACACTGTTTTAATTGGAAATCAATGCTGGATTCAGAGAAACTTAAATTATGGTAGGAGAATCAACGGAAATTTGAACCAGTTAGATAAAAAAAATGCAGAGAAATACTGTTACAATAATCTTGTTTCAAACTGTAACCTATATGGTGGATTGTACCAGTGGGGTCAGATGGTCCAATTCTTTAATGGCGCATCTGATACAACTTCTTGGAGCAGTAGTCCATCTGGAAATATCCAAGGATTATGTCCTTCTGGATGGCTTTTACCAACAGATCAGGATTGGTGTTCTCTTACAACATATTTAGATACTACCGTGAGCTGTGAGACATTAGGTTTTACAGGTAAAGATGTTGGCGTTGAATTGAAAGTAAGTGGGACTGCATATTGGTCCAAGCCGAATTATGCTAACAATGAAAGTCAATTTTCCGGACTCCCCGCTGGAGATCGTGCTACCACTGGAACATTCAATGGATTGTATAATCAGGATGGGTTCTGGACAATGTCTGAATACTCATCAAATACTGGATATAGTTGGGGGCTTGTACACAATGATAGCAGCATTAATAGGAATAGTATTAACAAAGCAACAGGTCTTTCGATTCGCTGTTTTAAAAATTGTGCAACTCCTGAAATAAAATGGATATTCATCTTTGCTTCTTAATTTCACCATCTTTTTTACTGTAAAATTATATCTTTTCTTCATTTTATTCTTCACCACTCCCCGAATGTGGAGGAGTGGGGCCATAGACAACGTTTCCAAGGAACCGTATATATATGTTACAGTTTTTACAGGATCTTTAGAAAATATCTTACCTGCCCTGGTTCAATAATTGTAATAATTTTATAAATTTGTTCATCATTTCCAATAGGGGTGCCTTACTTAAAGGCTGAGATTATACTCTTTGAACCTGATCCGGGTAATGCCGGCGTAGGGAGGAGCACAATTCAACAGACATTTCCCTTAGAGGATTGATTGATAAAGTCGTTTAACCTTTAAAAATCAATCACATGTTACAACAAAAACAAGTTAGAAATTTATTGTGGAAAAAGCTGTTTGTATCAGCAATACTATTTTTCCCCCTCTGTCTTCAGGGATTTTCACAAATAAAAATTTCAGGCACCATACGTGATCATGAATCGGGCAAACCCATGGCCGGAGCCCACATTACCATTGAAAATACTTTTATCAGTTCGGCCAGTACCAACGAGGGGAACTATCAGGTCAGGGTTCAAAAACCCGGCAAATGGACGATGAAAATATCCTTTATGGGTTACCAACCGGCCGTGAAGATATGCCGGTTGGTACACGATACGATCATTGATTTTGACATGGTCACCAGCACTATTCTTGGTGAAGAAGTGAACATTATTGCGACACGTGCACAAGAAAAGACTCCAACCACCTTTTCATTGATGAACCAGGTGGAAATTGAGAAAAATAACCTCGGTCAGGATATTCCATTTATCATTGAAAATACACCTTCTGTGGTTGTGACTTCAGATGCCGGTACAGGTATAGGATATACCGGTATTAATATCCGTGGATCTGATCTCACCCGCATAAATGTTACGCTTAACGGCATTCCATTGAATGATGCAGAGTCGCATGGCGTTTGGTTTGTCGACCTGCCCGACCTTGCGTCTTCGGCAGGAAGTATCCAGGTTCAACGTGGCGTTGGTACTTCCACAAACGGTGCTGCTGCATTCGGAGCATCTATCAGTATACAGACAACACCCTTCCAGCAGGATCCATATGGTGAGATCAACAGTTCTGCCGGTTCGTTTAATACCTTTAAGAATACCTTTCGTTTCGGGACAGGATTGATGGATAATAAGTTCGCTTTTGATGGACGGATTTCACGTATCACTTCTGATGGCTATATCGATCGTGCTTTCTCTAAACTTACCTCGTTCAGCATTTCTGGAGGATATTATGGGAAAAAGACAACCCTGAAGTTTAATGTTCTTTCAGGGTCTGAAAAGACATACCAGGCCTGGGGTGGTGTTCCAAAAGATTCACTGGCAACCAACCGAACCTATAACCCTGAAGGCGAATACATTGATAAGAATGGCAATATTGCCTATTATAATAACCAAACCGACAATTATACCCAAACTCATTACCAGTTACTGTTTTCACAGGAAATTGACCACAACATCAATATCAATGCAGCTTTACATTACACCAAAGGATATGGCTATTATGAAAGTTACAGTCCCGCGCAATATTTTTCAGCTTATAATCTGAATAATGTGGTCATTGGATCAGATACGATTAAACAAACCGATCTGATTAACCAGAAATGGCTCGATAATGATTTTTACGGGTTTACATTTTCGGGGAATTATCACCGGAATGATAACCTGAAGATCACGGTTGGAGGAGCATGGAACCAATATTATGGCAAGCATTACGGGAAAGTGATCTGGGCTCAATATGCTTCAAATGGTGATAATGACAGGAATTGGTATTACAGCACCGGGTTGAAGAATGATTTCGATATTTTTGCGAAAGTCACATATACTCTTTTCAGGCATCTCAACCTCTTTGCTGATCTTCAATACCGGAATATTTATTATAAGATGGACGGAACGTTCGAAGGATCTGAGGACATTGGACCAGGTAAATGTTTTTAACTTTTTCAATCCCAAGGCGGGAATATTTTATTCTATCAGCAACAAACAGGATGTTTATCTTTCTTTTGGCATTGGTAACAGAGAACCAAACCGGGAATTATATGAGGTTTCTGAGCCCGGGAATATCCCGACAAATGAAACCCTGAATGACTGGGAATTGGGATATGAACTAAAACTTCTGAATTTCAGAGGAGGTATAAATATTTATTACATGAATTACCTTAATCAGCTTGTGCTTACAGGCAAGATCAATAGTGTGGGAGAAGCAGTCACGTCTAATGTCCCCCACAGCTATCGCGCAGGAGTTGAGATTACGGCAGGTGTCAATATATTTAAATGGCTAAAATGGGATGTTACCTCGACATTGAGTATGAATAAGATCAGGGACTTTACAGAATATACTGATGTATATGATGATTCGGGTAATCTGACAGGCCAGCAGAGCCAGTTTCTGGGGAAAACAGATATTTCTTTTTCCCCGGCTATTATCCTTCAGGATAACCTGACTTTCATTCCGCTGAAGGACATGTCATTAACATTGACATCCAGGTATATAGGAAAACAATTTATCGATAACACATCAAATAATGACCGGGTTTTAAAGGCTTATCTGGTCAACAATATCCTTGCAGGATATACAATCAGGACAAAATGGATCAAAGAAATCGGGTTCAGCCTGGCTGTAAATAATATTTTCAGCAATAAATATGAAACCAATGCCTGGATTTACCCTTACTACATGGGAGGGCAGTTGTATGAGTCGGATGGATATTTCCCTCAAGCGCTGATCAATTTCCTTTTTGGGATAACACTGAAGGTTTGATTACGGGGAAAATTGGATTTCCTGCTTATATTTTTGTTACATTTTACCGGGTGTAATTTTGAAATTGCGTAACTTGCAGCAGTTTCAGGATTAAAAATATTTTAATATAAATTATATGAAAAAACAGTTCATCATTACTTCGTTGCTTTTTCTGTTTGTTGTTGGCTCATCATTGTTGTTTGGTCAAACAACACAGATTGACCTGACTACACCAATTGCTGTTGACCCTGATGTCAGGATCGGGAAACTTGATAACGGTCTTGTTTATTACATAAAACATAATAAAAAACCGGAGAAAAGGGTTGAACTCAGGCTTGCTGTAAATGCAGGTTCTATTCTTGAGAATGATGATCAGCAAGGGCTGGCACATTTTATGGAACATATGAATTTTAACGGCACTAAAACATTTCCTCACAATGAACTGGTAGACTTTCTCCAGAAGACCGGAGTGAAATTTGGAGCCGATATCAATGCATATACCAGTTTCGATGAAACAGTTTATATGTTACAACTTCCAACAGACGATACAGCACTTCTGAGCAAGGGCTACCAGGTTCTGGAAGACTGGTCGCACAATGCATTGCTCGACGATAAAGAGATCGACAAGGAAAGAGGTGTCATTATTGAAGAATGGAGACTCGGACTTGGTGCCCAGGATCGTATGATGAAAAAATTCTTTCCTATAATATTCAAAGGTTCTCTTTATGCCAACCGGATCCCCATAGGGAAAGTTGATATTATCCAGAACTGCAAACATGATCTTATCCGCAATTTTTATCATGATTGGTATCGCCCTGACTTACAGGCAGTCATTGTGGTAGGAGATATAGATCCCACAAAAGCTGAAGCCCAGATAAAGGCACATTTTTCGAATATCAAAAATCCTGCCCCAGAAAGACCAAGAACCGAATTTGATATTCCCGATAACAAGGAACCTCTTATTGCGGTTACTACTGATAAAGAAGCAACAGAGAATTATATTCTGATGTTTTACAAGCATCCGTTAAAAAAGGAAAAGACCCTCGGTGATTTTAAGGATAAAATGATGGCAGAGCTATTTACGGGTATGCTTAATAACCGTTTTAATGAGATCTCTCAGAAACCGGAATCACCTTATGTTTTTGCAGGTTCAGAATACGGGCAATTTTTAGCCAGAAATAAAGATGCGTATATTGTTAATGCGATGTCGAAAGAAAACCAGATAGGTAAAAGCCTGGAGGTTTTGCTTGCAGAAAACGAGCGCGTGAAAAGATTCGGGTTCACGAAAACCGAGTTTGAACGTCAGAAAGAGGAGATGCTCAGCCAGTATGAAAAAGCAGCCAAGGAATTCGATAAAACAGAATCCATGAGTCTCACCAATCAATATGTGAGTAATTACCTTACAGGAGATCCAATTCCGGGTGCACAAAAGGCATACAAATATGTTAAGAATCTTTTACCGGAGATTAAACTTGAAGACATTAATGCTCTTGCAAAGGAATTTGTTAGCGATGATAACATGGCGCTCGCAGTAATGGCACCTGATAAGAGTGGCGTAATTGTCCCTGCAGAAGACGATATCCAGAATATCATTAAAAACTCCAGGTCGACTGACCTGCAGCCGTATGTCGATAATTTTAAAGAAGAACCCCTGGTTTCAGGTGATCTCAAGGGATCGAAAGTTGTCAATACCAAAGAGAATACTGAACTTGGCTTTACGGAACTGACACTCGCCAATGGAATTACGGTAGTATTAAAACCCACACATTTCAAGAATGATGAGATCCTTCTTTCTGCTTATAGCCTGGGGGGTAACTCGGTTTTTCCGGATGAAGTTTTCATGTCGGCCAACTACGCAACCAATGTAATTGAAATGAGTGGTGCTGGGAATTTTGATAATGTGGAACTTGAAAAAAAATTGAAAGGAAAGAACATTGAAGTTCACCCTTATATTGACGATATAAAGGAAGGATTCAGGGGGAATAGTACTCCAAAGGATATTGAAACCATGATGCAACTGGTGTATCTCTATTTTACCGGTCCAAGAAAAGACACAACTGCCTTTAAGGCTTTCATGTCGCAATTGGAGAACCAGGTTAAGTTTATGAAAAGCAGTCCTATGATGAGTTTCTATGATACGCTTTTTAAAACGGTCTATCCCGGATATAAACGAATGATCATTTTCCCGACTCCGGAACAATTAAAACAAGTCAACCTAAACAGGCTTTATAAAATATATCAGGCTTCATTTTCTAATCCCGGGGAATTTAAGTTCTTCCTTACCGGTAATTTTTCTATTGATACGATCACCCCCCTGATAACTAAGTACCTTGGCAGTCTGCCTTCTCATAAAGGGATAACTACATGGAGGGATGTTTCTCCCAAATTTCCGGATGGAGTCGTTAAAGCGACCTTATATAAAGGGACTGATCCGCAGGGTATGGTCGGAATCGTCATGTCAGAACCTTTCGACTACAATCCCAGGAACCTGTTGGAATTGAGTATGCTTAAAGAGATCATTTCAATAAAACTCATAGAAGTGATTAGGGAAAAGATGAGCGGTGTTTATTCCCCCCAGGTCATGATCCGTCCAACTCACTTTCCAAAATCGAAATATGAGTTAATAGTTATGTTCGGATGCTCACCAAAAGCTGCAAATAAACTAACCAGTGCTGTGTTCGGCGAGATGAAAAAAATCATAGCAAACGGACCTACCGAAATCGACATGAATAAAGCAAAGGAGACATTAATAAGGGCACGTGAAACCGATCTTGAGAAAAATGACTTCTGGCTTAATAAGATTGAATCAGTGTATTTTGATGGAACGGATCCATTGACCATCCTGAACTTCAAGGAAAGGGTTAATGCTGTTACTTTAGAGGATCTAAAGATCGCGGCAAATAACTACCTTAAACTAAAACATTATGTAAAATTGGTGTTGAAGCCGCAGAAAAAATAAAGTGTGGAAAAAGGCGTCAGTGTAAGCATAAAGAATAAAAGAGCCAGCCATGAATATCTTCTTTTACAGGATTTTACGGCTGGCATTCAGCTTTCCGGAACCGAGATTAAGTCTATCAGGGAAGGGAAAGCCAGCATTGTTGATGCTTATTGCGCCTTCCGGGGAGATGAACTTTTCGTCATTAACATGCATATCGCAGAATATGTTTATGGGACTTATAATAACCATGAACCTAAACGCGATCGTAAACTTCTGCTGACAAAAAGGGAACTCCATAAGCTGCTGATCAAAGTAAAAGAAAAAGGGTTTACAATCATTCCAACATTGCTTTTTATCAATGAAAAGGGATTAGCAAAACTGACCATTTCCCTGGCCCGTGGAAAGCATCATTATGACAAACGGGAAACCTTAAAACAGAAAGATTTAAAGCGGGAAATAGAGAGGAATTAATAACTCCACCCGATTTCCCGCTTTTCACAAAATTTCAGGGTAAGGCATTAGAATTTGTATTGTGCACCTATATTTATTTCAAAATTACTGAAAGGGAAACTTTGTTTCAGCTGTTTTGAGGGGCTGTCAGTACTGGTTTGCATAGCATCATAGCTTTTTACAAAATCTATCTCCTTTTGACTGGTTGTCAATGTGGATAATTCATCCACACCATTTACAGTATATTTTGTCAGTTTGTATTTTTTAGGAGAATAATTGAGACCATTACAATCGAATTCCCCAAAGAGACTAAAATGATCATTCAGGTTGAGCTTTACTCCTGCAGCGGCTGAATATCCAAGGGGAACGTTTCCCATGTATTTCCCAACATAGTCATAAGTATCGTTTCCCTGGGTTTCAGTTTTTTTGTAGTTAATTTGCGGATATGCGCCAATGATAAGCCCGAACCTTGCGTAAGGATCAATCTTGTCAAAACCTAAGTCAAGGACGAATGAAGGTATAACCTGGAATAACATTCCGGTGTATCGTTCGGTTGTAATCTGTCCACCTCCCTCTCCGTAGTAATTGTTGATGGTTTCTTTGATCGGAAGCCCGAAAAAATCTTTGATGTCAAGTTCAGCACCAATATTCCTGGTGAACATATATCCTGCTCCAACGTCAATATCAAATCCTCTGCCGGGTACGAAGTTGATCGATTTAAAGTCATTATATGTTGGATAATAATCCTCATCATAATCATCGCAAGGATCATAATCGCATAGACCGATGCCATAACCACCTCCGACTCTGGCATAAAAACGGTCTTTAAAATCTGTCGATTCCTGTGCGTGCGTAAGAAACCGCATCAAAAACAGGAAAAAAGCTAAGAAGATAATTTTTTTCATGATTGATGGATTAGAGTTATTGCATTATTGCAATTACAATATTACTATAGGATTAAAAAAAGTATTCAACTTGACCCAATAAAATTTATTTCTATTTAGTATCAAAAAAAATGTATCAATTTTAATTGAATGTAATGATTGGAGTAAAAGGTTGACCACTCCGGAAAACTAACGGATTGTATTCAGCATACAAGGTCAGGATTATCATAATTATTGTTAAATAGGCCATTATTTGGCCAAAGAGTTATAATTTTGTCGAAATTTTCGATGATGCAAAAACAGATTTTCCGAATATTAATCCTGATACTTATTGTTACATTTTCCATGCATACTTTTTCTCAGACAAATGAGAAAAAAGATAAAGTTCTGCCTGCAGGTGATAAGATACATTGGTACAGTTTTGAGGAAGCATATCAGTTGAATAAAAAGAAACCAAAAAAGATCTTCATCGATGTATTCACAGACTGGTGCGGCTGGTGCAAGAAAATGGATGCAGAAACATTCACAAACCCGGTCATCAGCGGGTACATGTCAAAACATTTTTATTGTGTAAAGTTGAATGCAGAACGCAAGGATACAGTAATAATTGATGGAGTAACTTTCACGAATCCAAACCCGGCGAGCAAAAGATCTACTCATCAGCTTGCTATTGAGTTACTTAAAGGAAATATGTCTTACCCCTCCTATGTATTTCTTAATGAGAAAAGCCAATGGTTGACGGTTGTTTCCGGGTACCAGGTTTCCAAAGAGTTTGAACCCATCCTCCACTATTTCGGAGAAGATGCCTATCAAAAAACGCCCTGGGAAGATTTCAAAGTCTCATTCGAGGGAGAGATTAAATAACCTTCCTTCATTGGTGTTGCTACAAATGAGAAATGAGTAACTATATAATTAATAATTACATAATTATTCACTAAATCTTTCTGGGTGGAAGATGGGGCTCGAACCCACGACCTTCAGATCCACAATCTGACGCTCTAACCTGCTGAGCTACGTCCACCATTTAATATGAGCGGCAAAAATACAAATCTTTTGTCATAATTGCATACTAGGGACAAAAATAGCCCACGGGATCAGTTCTTAATTCCTAACCCATCATTCATTATTTTTTTACCGATCTTTGTCGGTATAAAAACCCTAAAGGTGTTTTTCAGAAAAAACCACAATGAGTCATCGGGAAGTTTATCAGCCTTAGCCTGGAGGAGGTTCAGGAAAAACAGGCCGGGATTCGGATCACTGATATTTATTGGGATTACGGTACTGATTGCTATCCTGGGCTACCAAATCTCACCTGATTCCACCCCTTTTGCAAACGACCAGTATCTTGAACTCGGGTTAAAGAAACCAGGAACATCGGTATTTTTTCTTCCGGTTAAATTGGATGAAAAACCTGTACATCACAATATCCTTTTCAGGATGTTGTTTGGTCAGAAAAGCTGTTATTCCAATATCCCTATTTCCTCGTGGAGAACAGCAGGCAACCATATTATTATCCGGGAATATTCAGATCCTCCCAATCCAGATGCTATTGAAAAATCATTTTCTTCAAACCAGGTCGATTTACCCTATATAAGGACCTTCTGGCTTGGTACTGACCGTTTTGGCAGGGATTATTTCAGCATGCTTATTATTGGGACCCGGGTAAGCCTCGCCGTAGGGTTTATTTCTGTATTTATATCCCTCCTGATCGGTATTCTCATTGGGGCACTGGGTGGATACTTTCGTGGATGGATAGACAATGTGGTGGTCTGGATCATCAATGTTGTATGGTCGATTCCGACGCTTCTACTTGTAATTGCCATCACATTTGCATTGGGGAAGGGATTTTGGCAGGTTTTTGTCGCTGTCGGACTAACGATGTGGGTAGAGGTGGCCCGGGTAGTACGTGGACAGATTTTAAGTATCAGGGAAAAAGAATTTGTTGAAGCTGGAAGGGCTCTTGGTTTTTCCAATTTCCGGATCATTTTTCATCACATTCTTCCCAACATTATGGGAGTGGTAATCGTTATTTCAGCTGCAAACTTTGCTTCTGCAATCTTACTGGAAGCCGGTCTGAGTTTTCTAGGTATAGGCGTGCAACCTCCTATGCCTTCCTGGGGCTCAATGATAAAAGAAAATTATGGGTACATTATCCTGGATTCAGCTCATCTCGCGATCCTGCCCGGCCTGGCCATCATGTTGATGGTTCTGGCATTCATGCTGGTAGGCAATGCACTCAGGGATGCGCTGGATGTGAAAACATCAGCGGTAATCTGATTTAATCCTGTAATCAATTTCTCTGCATCCTTTTTGCTTTCCTTTAGGACAATTTCCCTTGTCAATAAAGAAATGAAAAGCAAAGTACAGATCGAGTCCGGTAAAGTTACTAATGCGAAAGAATTCTCCCAACTTTTCTGTACCGATCGTAAAATAATAATATCTCAGGGCAAGACCAATCCTCAGTTTATTCCAATCGTACAATGATACAGGTAGATCAGCTTCGAAACCACGACTCTCATAACGAGGTGTTATAGAAAGTTCTGAAGGTCTTGAAACAGAGGCAGGGCTCAGGTCAAAGCCATATATCAAGGATGCATTTACGTACCATCGTTTGTAATAGTGATAATCAAACTGGATCGAAAGTGCCGAGGGCAGCCACATATAGAAACTAGTCCCACGGAAAGAAGCCTTCTTATCAGCATAAAATTTGTAGCTGATGGTATCCATTAACTGGTTAATCGAGTGAAAATGGAAGCGGTCTACATCATCCCAGTATGAACTTTTATTATCGATTGAAAATTCCTCCGAATGGGTGTTGAATCGGATGGCTCCGACATCGATAAGTGCCACTCCCAAGCGATACAGGTAATCATTGTATTGCTGTGAACACAGGGTCGTAAAATAATCTTCCGAGAATATTCCTGACAAACGGGTGTAAGTAATTCCGATATCGCCGCTAAATCCATGTCCGGTAATCAGTTTGTTATTCCATACGCCACTCTTGTCGTAGTCGACCGGAAGTGAATATCCAAGCTGCGCATCTGCATTATGAACGCTAATGGTACTGTCATTAGGTACTATATAATCTACCTTCTTACCGTATAGATATGCGCCTGAATAACCGAAAAGTCTGTGGATAGATATTCCTGCGGTTATTTTGTTAAAATTCCTGGCCAAAAAAGTATAGGCATAACTGAGGCCAACCTCAGCCCAGGTCAGCTCTCCTATTTTAAATGGTCTGTTATCCTTATAATTGATGTTTTGTTGAGGGACATAATTCAATCCCAGGTAGCCGAAATTGGCGATCTCATAAGGAATATTTTTTGCTGAAACAACTGATCTTATCCCGGAACTTATTGCAAATGCTTGATTCCCATATACCAGCATTGCTCCAGGACCATTTATCCGTAGTTGAACATAGACATCCCTCAAATGATTATTGTCAAAAGTGTAAAAGTTCCTGGCTTCAGTTCCGTATTGTTCCGGGTGTGAAGGTAATACGAACCCTGAACCAAAAAAGTTTGAGATCTTATACTCATACTTGTCCATGTACACAAAATTGTTCTGCATAAAAACATCCAGGGCAATCAGGTTAATATCGAGATAAGGCTTGGAACCAAGCATCGAAGAAGGATTTAGCTGGAGGCCATTTACACCTGAATAATTCCCAAGCGTAGTTCCGAACATTTCCTGACTAAAGGAACTATATCCATGCAAGAAACAAATATAGACAACAAACAAACTGCCTATCCGGAACATTTTCATATATATGTTTGGTTGATGCATTTTACCTGCATTACCGTGAATCAGGATATGTGAAGCACTCATCTTTTCGATGTCTTTATATAAGTACTTCCAACATATAGACTATTATTACTCTGAAAAGTTGTTCAATGTCTTATATAATAATCTTGTAAATGACCTTTGTTTCCATGAATTCGGGGCGCTGTCCCGGGAGTTTAGTCATGAATACCCATCGTGATTAAGGATAGATTAATAAATTAATAGGGCAGCAGTCTACTTAAATAACTGTACAAAGAATTATTTATTATCCAGGATTAAACCCCGGATTTGTAACCACCTTATTCATCCGGATTAAAGATACAATCTGATATCCTGCCTGATGATGGCTGAAATCATTACAGAATCTAAAAAAGTGTATCTTTGCAGTCCTGTTTTTTAAGGCAGGAAGTCGGGCGGATGTGGCGTAATTGGTAGCCGCGCAAGACTTAGGATCTTGTGCCGTAAGGCGTGGGGGTTCGAGTCCCTTCATCCGCACCCATAATTGTGAAACCTTAACATAAACAAATTAATTCATGAACATTTCGCGAGAGAAGACAGGGGAATTGACGACAACGGTCAGAATTGAGATTCTTAAACAGGATTATGATGAAAAAGTAATTAAACAACTGAAGGATTTTCAGCACAAGGCAAATATTCCCGGATTCAGACCAGGGAAAGTTCCGGTTGGATTGATTCGGAAGATGTATGGGAAAGCCATCCTGGCAGATGAAGTGAACAAGATCATCTCCGATTCGCTGGCCCAATATATCCAGGATGAAAAACTTGAAGTTCTTGGCAATCCCCTTCCAAACAGCGAAAAGAACCATGATTATTCATTTGATGCTGAGCAGGATTTTGAGTTCTTCTTTGACATGGGGATAGCACCTGAAATCGTGCTTAACCTATCAGGATTACCCCCGGTGAGCCGCTATGTGATCAAGGTGGACGATAAAATGCTGGATAGTTACATTGATGACATGCGGAGACGAAATGGAAACAGCATTCACCCTGAGATTGCAGCGGAGGAGGACATGATCTCGGGCGAAATAGTAGAAACAGGCACAGATGGTGGGATTGCTGAGAACGGCATAAAAAAGAGTGCATTTATTACTATTTCCCAGTTAAAAAAAGAAGAAACCAGAAAGCGTTTTACCGGCTTGAAGAAAGAAGACAAAGTGATTATTACCCCGGATTTTTTTGAGAATACTAAGGAAGCAGTTAAAGTTTTGGGGATCAAGGAGGAAGTTGCAAAAAAAGATGGCTTTTCTTTTGCATTTTCGATAAATGATATTTACCATATCGAACCTGCTAACCTGGATACCGGGTTTTATGAAAAAGTATATCCCGGTCTGGAGATAACGACAGAAGAACAATTCCGTGAGAGGGTTAGAATGGATGCATCAGCAAGTTTTGCGGGCGAAACAGATAAACTTTTATATCATCACATTACAGATGCTTTGCTGCATGAGATCCCGATTCAACTGCCGGATCTGTTTTTAAAGCGGTGGTTGACTGAACATAAAGAAAGCAAATTGACTCCTGAGGAAGTTGAACAACAATATGATTCCTTTACTGAATCGATGAAGTGGCAACTTATTGAAAATAAGCTGATCCGTGAATACAACATCCGAGTGGAAGATGCCGAAATACGGAATTATATTAAAAGTTATTTCCTTCACCAGATCCCCATGAATTCCGAAGACCCGGAGACTGAAAAACGGTTTGATTCTCTCGTTGATACAGTCATGAAAAATAACGAACAAGTCCAGAAAATAAATGATGAACTTTATACTGGTAAATTGCTGGACGTGTTTAAAACAAATCTCCCACTCGAAGAAAAAGAGATTTCTTATGAGGAATTTATTACCTTAGCTTCACCAAAACATGATCATGGGGATAATCATGATCATGATGACGAACACGATCATAATCACGAACATTAAAATTTAAAACCATGGACGAATTTTCAAAATATGCAATTAAGCACAGGGGAATTAACAGTATAACCCTCGAGAAATATAAATCAATCTCATCCAATAATTATATTTCGCCAACTATCATTGAAGAGCGTCAACTCAATATAGCGACGATGGATGTATTTTCCCGTCTTATGATGGACCGGATTATTTTTCTCGGTGTTCCAATCGATGATTACGTTGCCAATATTATCCAGGCCCAACTGCTATTTCTTGAATCTGTCGATTCAAGAAAAGATATTCAGATCTATCTGAATACACCGGGAGGTTCAGTTTACGCCGGACTTGGTATTTATGATACCATGCAATACATCAATCCTGAAGTAGCAACCATCTGTACCGGCATGGCCGCCTCAATGGGCGCTATTTTATTATGTGCGGGCACAAAGGGAAAACGCACGGCTTTACCACATTCCAGAATCCTGATCCATCAACCTATGGGAAATGCAGAAGGACAGGCTTCCGATATCGAGATTACTGCTAGAGAGATCCAGAAACTCAAGAAAGAACTTTATGAAATAATTTCCCGTCATTCGGGTCAGACTTATAATAAAATCCTGAAGGATGCCGATAGGGATTATTGGATGACATCAGAAGAAGCCAAAGCCTATGGCATGATTGATGAAATTCTAATTAAATCAAAGACTGCTTAATTTTCCAAGATGGCAAAAACCGGGGAACGATGTTCATTTTGCGGGCGTGAGAAAAGAGATACCAATATCCTGATTGCAGGACTAAATGCCCATATCTGTGATTACTGTATTGCTCAAGCCCAGCTGATCATGGATGAAGAACTTGCAACCAAGGGTCAAAAACAAATACCTGATTACACTCTCCTGAAGCCGGTGGAGATAAAAAAATATCTTGACCAATATGTAATCGGACAGGAAGAGGCCAAGAAGTTGCTGGCGGTTGCAGTTTACAATCATTATAAGCGGATCTCTCATGTGAAGAAAGCCAAAGAGGATGATATAGAGATTGAAAAATCCAATGTCATTCTGGTGGGTGAGACCGGTACCGGAAAAACGTTACTGGCACGAACTATCGCCCGTATGCTGAATGTTCCCTTTTGTATCGCCGATGCTACTGTTCTCACCGAAGCCGGTTACGTGGGAGAAGATGTGGAAAGCATTCTTTCACGATTGCTTCAGGTGGCCGATTACAATGTTGCCGCGGCAGAGAGAGGAATAGTTTTTATTGACGAGATTGATAAGATTGCACGGAAGAGTGACAACCCTTCTATTACACGGGATGTCTCCGGTGAAGGCGTTCAGCAGGCATTGTTAAAATTACTGGAGGGGACTGTAGTGAATGTCCCACCCCAGGGTGGCAGGAAACACCCCGAGCAAAAAATGATCCAGGTGAATACCGTGAATATACTCTTCATCACAGGCGGTGCTTTCGACGGGATAGAAAAAAAGATTGGTGCACGGTTGCAGACCAATATGATTGGCTATACTGCCAACCGCGAACGTGACCAGATCGACAGGGATAACCTGATGCAATATGTTTCTGCGGTTGACCTGAAAAGTTATGGGTTGATCCCTGAATTGGTTGGCAGATTACCTATTGTTACTCATCTTCATGCCTTGAATCGTGAGACCCTGAGACGGATCCTCACCGAGCCTAAAAATTCTTTGACAAAACAATATATCAAATTATTCGAAATGGACGGGATCAAGCTGAGTTTTGATGAAGATGCCCTGGATTTCATTGTTGATAAATCGGTTGAATTCAAACTTGGGGCTCGTGGGTTGAGATCCATCATGGAAGCGGTTATGATGGATGCAATGTATGACCTTCCTTCGAAAAGCACTGTCAAAACGCTGAAACTTACCTTGCAGTTCGTCCAGGAAAAATTTAACCGGATGAATGTTGCGCGGTTAAAAGTTGCCTGACAATAAGGGTCTTCAGCATTCGTTCTATAACCGGTATCATTGTATTCAAAGCCTAATGAGAAAGTTAATGGTCCTCTTTTTCTTTTCATTCGGTATTGTGCCGAACCTTCTTTCTCAGGACACGCTTAAGCCGATGGTGGTTCCGGGGAAAATCATTAATGGGGATACAATACCCTATGTGGACATGAAAAACGTAGTCGTTTTTCCACCAATGGATATCAAAACTTTGACGGAATTGGTAGGTTATGGAAGACTTGTTTACAATGTCAAAAAAGTTTATCCTTATGCAAAGCTTGCAGCTGCGAAACTGATTGAATACAAACATACACTAGACAGCATACCAACACAAAGGGGAAAAAAGAAATTTCTGAAGGCTGCAGAGAAAGACCTGGAAGCACGTTTTGGGAATGAGATCAAAGACCTTAACTTTACACAGGGAAAAATATTAATAAAACTTGTTTACCGGCAAACCGGAAATTCAACTTTTGACATCGTGAAAGAACTTCGTGGAAGTTTCAATGCCTTTATTTACCAAACAGTTGCCAGGATTTTTGGCTATGATCTAAGGTCGCAATACGACCCCGAAGGAAACGATAAGGCCATTGAACATATTGTTCAGTTGATTGATGAAGGATCACTTTAATGACTGGTAAGGATAAAAAAATAGTTTGATAGCATATACCTGTTGCAGAGATGAAATTATCCATTGTCATTGTAAATTATAACGTCAGGTATTTTCTTGAACAATGCCTTCATTCAACATTAAAAGCCTGTGAAGGAATAGATGCGGAGATCTTCGTTGTTGATAACAATTCGGTTGATGGTTCCGTAAAGATGATCAGGGATAAATTCCCGGAAGTACAACTGATTGATAATAAAAACAATAAAGGATATTCAAAAGCCAACAACCAGGCATTGCACAAAGCAAAGGGGCAATATCTTCTTCTTCTGAATCCGGATACACTCGTGGAAGATGACACCCTGTTGAAATCCATTCAATTTATGGATGATCACCCGGATGCCGGTGGTCTTGGAGTCAAGATGCTGGATGGCAAGGGGAAATTTTTACCCGAATCAAAGCGTGGTTTGCCAACACCTTCTGTCGCATTTTATAAGGTTTTCGGACTTTCTGCCCTGTTTCCGAGGTCAAAAGTATTTGGGGAATACCATCTTGGTTACCTCGATAAAGATAAAGTGCATTCAGTAGCCATTTTATCCGGCGCTTTTATGTTGCTCCGTAAAGAGGTCCTTGACAAGATTGGTTACCTGGATGAAACCTTCTTTATGTATGGTGAAGACATTGACCTGAGTTACCGGATCACACAGGCAGGCTACAAAAATTATTATTATCCCGATGCAAGGATCATTCATTACAAAGGGGAAAGTACAAAAAAAAGCAGCCTGAATTATGTCTTTATGTTTTATAATGCGATGATCATCTTTGCAAGAAAACATTATTCCCAAAAAAATGCACGCAGTCTTTCATTCCTGATCAATTTTGCTATTTATTTTCGTGCTTTTGTTTCCATCCTGGTTCGTTTTTTCGCAAAAGTGTCTCTTCCGCTTGCGGATGCATTCTTCCTTTATTCCGGGATTTATTTTATAAAAAATTATTGGGAACGCGCCATTATTTTTCCTCAGGGTGGTCATTATCCACCTGAGTTTCTTTGGATTGCTTTACCGGCATATGTCATAATCTGGTTGTTGTGTGTTTACCTCAGCGGTGGTTATGACAAGCCAATACGGTTGGGCAAACTCATCCAGGGTATGCTTGCCGGTACCATCATCATCCTGGTCCTTTATAGTCTTCTTCCTGAACATTACCGTTTTTCACGTGCCCTTATCATCCTCGGGGCTCTCTGGGGAATGTCCATCATGCTTTTACTGCGTATCACATTACACCTTCTCAATGTGAAGAGTGCCAGAATTGGCTCAGAAAAGAACAAACGGTTTATTATCATAGGAGAAAAGGAAGAAGCAGAGCGGGTTTCCGGTCTTCTGGATAAAACATTTGTACATCCCGCATTTGTTGGCCTGGTTAGTTACAAGAACCACACAAATAATGCAAACGGCTTCCTTGGTTACCTGGAACAGATCAGGGAGATCATCACAATCCATAAGATCAATGAAGTAATCTTCTGTGCAAAAGATGTTCCGGCTCAGGTGATCATCGATAAGATGTCAGAATTAACAGATCAGCAGGTAGATTATAAGATTGCTCCTCCCGAAAGCCTGTCAATCATTGGCAGCAATTCCATCAACACATCAGGCGACCTTTATGTTATTGATATCAATGCCATCACTAAAATGTCAAACCGCCGAAACAAACGCCTCCTCGATATCATAGTCAGTTTTGTACTTCTGATTCTTTACCCAATCGACCTTTTCTTCGTAAAAAAACCATTGCAATTGTTTGTCAATCTGTTATCTGTTCTATTTTCGCGGAAATCATTGGTTGGCTATACCACCTTCAGGGATCCGGAAGATCATCGGTTACCTGTAATCAGGAAAGGAATTCTGACTCCGATCGATGCTTTCAAGGATAAAAATATACCTCCTGAAGCTTGTGTCAGACTAAATATCATGTATGCCCGGGATTACAAAATCACCAATGATCTCAAAATAATAGCCAAGGGATTTCGCCAACTTGGGAAAAAGTAAAATATTATTTTGAACCGTTTTAAATAATAAATATGTTATCTTTGCGCTTTAACCGGATAAGCAGTCAGGATTATGGGAAAATTTGAGATTGTAATGCCCAAATTGGGTGAAAGCATCATTGAAGCGACTATTACAAAATGGTTGAAAAAAGAAGGAGATACGGTAAAAGAAGATGAGTCATTACTGGAGATTGCTACCGATAAGGTTGATTCGGAAATTCCATCCCCTGTTGAAGGGATCCTTACTAAGCGGTTGTTTAATGAAGGAGACGTAGTTGCCATCGGTACGGTTATCGCAGTCATTGAAATCGGCGGTGAACAAGATATGGATGGTAGTAGTGCAGGAAAAGAAATAGCACAGCCGAAGACAGAAAAAAAATCTGCGACACCTCCTCCTGAACTCTTCAATGAAAATGTTAAGCCAGTTTCCGAACGTTTTTATTCTCCACTCATAAAAAATATTGCGAAACAGGAGAATATTCCATTAAAAGAGCTTGAGAATATCCCGGGATCGGGAAGTGAAGGGCGGCTCACCAAGCAGGATCTTTTGAACTACATCAGCACGCGCGGGGCAATAAACCAGACAGCTCCCGGCATACCTGCCTCACCAGCCGGCTTTCAGCCTCCGGCATCCAAAATTCAATTCTCGGATTCTATTCTTTTTACCGGCGAAGACCAGGTAATTGAAATGGATCGCATCCGTCAATTGATATCCAGTCACATGGTACGGTCGGTGCAAACATCGCCACATGTTACATCTTTCGTTGAAGTAGATATGACGAGAATCGTTTCCTGGAGGGATCATCACAAAGATGAATTCCTGAAGAGACAAGGAATAAAACTAACCTTCACACCGGTATTTATAGAAGCCATTGCGAAAGCAGTCAGGGATTATCCCCAGGTTAATGTATCTGTTGATGGAACCCGGATACTTTTTCATTCAAGTATTAATGTCGGAATGGCTGTTTCACTACCCAACTTTAATCTGATTGTACCTGTTATAAGAAATGCCGATCAAAAGAACCTGTATGGTATCATTCGCGATGTCACAGACCTTGCAGAAAGAGCGCGTGCTTCAAAACTAAAACCGGATGAGATCACGGGTGGAACGATCTCACTGACCAACCTGGGGTCGGTCGGGACCCTCGCAGGGACACCCATTATTAATCAGCCCCAGACTGCCATTATAGCTGTCGGATCCGTTAAAAAGCGTCCGGTTGTTGTGGAGACACCTGCCGGCGATGCAATCATGATAAGACATATGATGATCCTTTCAATCACTTTCGACCATCGCGTAATTGATGGTGCATTGGGCGGACAATTTTTAAATAAAATGGTTTTCTACCTGGAAAACTTCGACACTAACCAGAATATTTGAAATGAACCTGAACTTAACCCGCCCGCTTGCCTTTTTCGACCTTGAGACTACAGGAATAAAAGTAACCACCGACCGGATCGTAGAGATTTGCATAGTTCGTGTGGCAATTGACGGCAGCACGAAAATCAAAACTTTACGAATTAACCCTGAGATGCATATTCCTGCGGAAGTGACAGCCATTCATGGGATCTCTGATGAGGATGTAAAAGATGCTCCAAAATTCTCAGAAGTTGCCCATGATCTGGTTCAATTTCTGGAGAACTGTGACCTGGCTGGTTTTAATTCCAATCACTTTGATATTCCACTTCTGGCTGAGGAATTTTTCAGGGCTGGAATTGATTTTGACCTCAAGGGTCGTCGTTTTGTGGATATCCAGAATATTTTTCATAAAATGGAACCAAGGAACCTCCGGGCTGCATATAAGTTCTATTGCGGAAAAGATTTGATCAATGCCCATAGTGCCGAAGCCGATACGATGGCAACTTATGAAATCCTGCTGGCTCAACTCGATCGTTATCATGATGTAATAATCACCGACAATAAAGGGAAAACATACAGTCCTGTTGTGAATGACATCAAAGGACTCAGCGAATTTTCCAATGCTTCACGAAATGTTGACCTGATCGGCCATATCGTATATAATGACAAAGATGAGGAGGTATTCAATTTTGGTAAGCACAAAGGGAAACCGGTTGCTCAGGTATTCAGGGATGAACCTTCCTATTATGACTGGATCATGAAAAGTGAATTTCCTCTGTCGACCAAAAGAGTTAGTACAGTAATTAAACTGAGGGGATTTAACAAAGATTCCGTAAAACTTGATCTCTTTTAACCTGATTCTATGAAAGTATTGTGCATTGGACGGAATTACAGGGAGCATATTGCCGAGTTGAATCATACTGTGCCTTCAGAACCTGTTTTCTTTATGAAACCTGATACCTCTATTCTCACTAGAAACCGGCCTTTTTTTCTTCCTGATCTTGGTGCAATACATTATGAGGCTGAACTGGTACTTCGCATTTGTAAAGTCGGAAAGAATATCCAAAAGCGATTTGCATCCACGTATTTTGATGCTGTCGGGATCGGATTGGATTTTACTGCCCGGGATATTCAGGAAAAATGCAAGGAAAATGGGCTTCCCTGGCTTGTTTCAAAAGGATTTGACAATGCAGCGCCACTGGGGAAATTTATAGAAAAATCCAGGTTGAAAGATATAAACGATATCCATTTTCATCTTGAAAAAAACGGCGTCACAGTTCAGAAAGCCAGCTCTTCTGAAATGATCTTCAGCTTTGAGGATATTATTTCCTTCATTTCGAAATACATTACTCTGAAAAACGGTGACCTGGTCTTTACCGGGACCCCTTCCGGTGTCGGCCCTGTGAAAATTGGCGATCGTCTCGAGGCCTTCATTGAAGGAGAGAGACTTCTCGGATGCAGTGTAAAATGAAATCCCTGACTTTTTACTAATTTTGCCCTTTACTATTCCAAACTAAACTAAAATGGAGCTCGCCCCGAAATACGATCCGTCGATTGTTGAAGACAAATGGTATTCATTCTGGATGAAAAACGGTTTCTTTCATTCTGAACCGGATGAAAGGGAAGCCTATACCATCGTCATTCCTCCCCCTAATGTCACAGGGGTGCTTCATATGGGGCATATGCTCAATAATACTATCCAGGATATTCTTGTCAGACGGGCACGGTTGCAGGGGAAAAATGCCGAATGGCTTCCCGGCACTGACCATGCCTCTATTGCAACTGAAGCTAAAGTTGTAGCAAAGCTAAGAGAACAAGGTATTGATAAGTCTTCCATTTCTCGTGAGGAGTTCATGAAACATGCCTGGGAATGGAAAGAAAAGCATGGTGGAATCATCCTGGAGCAGTTAAAGAAACTTGGTGCTTCCTGCGATTGGGATCGTACCCGTTTTACAATGGATGAAGCACTTTATGATTCCGTGATCGGCGTTTTTATTGATCTTTATAACAAAGGTCTCATTTACCGCGGAGTAAGGATGGTGAACTGGGACCCTAAAGCGCTCACTGCTCTCTCGGATGAAGAGGTGATATACAAAGAGGTTAATTCAAAACTATATTATATCAGGTATCAGGTTGATGGCACTATTGATGAATGGCTGACCATTGCAACCACGCGACCTGAAACAATCCTTGGTGATACTGCAATTTGTGTGCATCCGGAAGATGAACGATACCATCACCTGGAAGGAAGGAAGATACTGGTTCCTTTAATAAACAGGGCAATACCAGTGATCTACGACGATTACGTTGAACGTGAATTCGGAACAGGAGCATTGAAAGTCACTCCGGCGCATGATATCAACGACTACAATCTCGGGATCAAATACAATCTTCCGGTTATTGATACTTTCAACGCCGATGGAACCATGAGTGAAGCTGCCCAATTGTTCATAGGAGAAGACCGTTTTGTGGTTCGCAGGAAGATAACCGAGGCATTGAAAGAAAAAGGTCACATCGTGAAAATCGAAGAATATACCAATAAGGTTGGCTATTCTGAGCGTACTGACGAGGTGATCGAACCGAGGATCTCAATGCAGTGGTTTATGAAAATGAAGGAGTTGGCAAAACCGGCGCTTGATTTGGTCGAAAATGATACGATACGGTTTTATCCTTCAAAGTACAAGAACATGTATCGCCACTGGATGGAGAATGTTACTGATTGGTGTATCTCGCGCCAACTCTGGTGGGGACAACGGATTCCGGCTTATTACCTGCCTGATGGAAACATTGTCGTTGCAAAATCAAAAGAAGAGGCACTTGAATTGGCTAATACAAAATTTCAGGGATCAGCATTTCAAGTGAACGACCTTGTTCAGGATGAAGATGTTCTGGATACCTGGTTTTCTTCCTGGTTGTGGCCGATCTCCGTTTTTGACGGGATCCGTCACCCAGATAATCCTGATATAACGTATTATTATCCAACAAGTGCACTGATCACTGCTTCTGACATTATTTTCTTCTGGGTGGCACGCATGATCATGGCAGGGTGGGAGTACAGGAAACAAATTCCATTCAAAGATGTCTATTTTACCGGGATGGTGAGGGATAAACAGGGAAGAAAGATGTCGAAATCGCTGGGAAATTCTCCGGAACCACTTGAGCTTATCCAGGTGAATGGAGCAGATGCTGTCAGGGTAGGAATGCTGCTTTGTTCACCTGCAGGGAATGACCTTCTTTTTGATGAAAACCTGATCGGGCAGGGAAGAAATTTCAGTAACAAGATCTGGAATGCTTTACGGCTGGTTAAAGGGTGGCAGGTATACGGAACCCTTAAACAACCTGAAACAAATAAAATCGCTTTTCGATGGTTTAATGCTGTTCTTTCGGAAGGAATCATCAGCATGAATGAGCAATTTGAAAAATACCGCCTTTCAGAAGCACTGATGACCATTTATAAACTGATATGGGATGATTTCTGTTCGTGGTACCTTGAAATGATCAAACCTGCATACCAGCAGCCAATTGACCAGGAAACATATGAAACTGCCATCAATTTCCTGGAGAAACTGGTTTGCCTCCTTCATCCTTTTATGCCTTTCATTTCTGAGGAAGTTTGGCATCATATCCGCGAAAGGAAAAAAGATGAAACGATCATGTATGCCTCATTGCCGGAAGCAACAGTCCGGGATACTGAACTTATTGCAAAGTTTACTTTTGCAGAAGAAGTGATTAGTCAGATCCGCACAGTTCGTAAGGAAAAAAATATCCCATTCAAGGATCCCATCCGGCTTATCATAAAGAAAAATTATGACGAAAAACCTGATACAACGCTTGATGGCATAGTTTCAAAACTTTGCAATATCAATGAATTAGGATATACCAACGAGAAAATATCCGGCTCGATCGCCTTCATAATCAGAAATACTGAATTCTATATCCCGGTAACACAAAAGATTGATATCGGCTTAGAGATTTCAAAGCTGGAAGAAGAATTGAACTATACGAAAGGGTTCTTAAAAAAGGTGGATGCAAAACTGGGGAATAAAAAGTTTACCGGCGGAGCCCCTGAAAAGGTTATTGAAACTGAAAGGAAAAAGAAATCTGATGCGGAAGAAAGAATTCAGGTTCTGCAAGAACAAATCAGGGAATTGAAAGTCGGAAAGAAAATCTGATCAACCTTGATTTAAATGCTTTTTCTCTTTTTTTTTCAAGTACCAACTGATAAAAAACAGAATTGATAGAACCAGTAGTGGAACTGAGATCGCGAGGATCCATAAAGGATGCCTGTAAGTCCGGAATGAATAAAACGATGCAAGAACCAGGTAAATCAAACATCCAGCCAAATCCCATTTCCAACCGATAATTACTGTTGCAAGCACAATAAAAGCTGGTACGAGTTGGATGATAAAGCTCAGGATCTGCATCCACAAACTTTGGTGCGGACCGAAGGCATCTAAAGCAAACATCCCAATAAAAAGTGTTATTAAGATCCCGGATATCCGCGGTATCCAATGAAATATCTTTGTTTTTATTTTCATGTCATACATAAATTTGATCCTTCTGAAGAACATACAACATATATTTTTTCTCTTCCAGGAAAATTTCAGGATTGATTGCAAGGATTTCTTTCCTGCACTTATCAGCAACAGCTTCCCTGATATTTTTCGTCAGGTAGAATACCCAGGCTTTTTTATAAGTAAATTTTTCTTCCGCATACTGAGAGAGTGGGATCAGGTAACGGTCAACGTACATACAAAGCAATTTTAGTGTAGGGAGTACATGTTGTGTAATATCCCTTTCATAAGCAATCTTCCATCCATGCTCTTTGATCTTTGATACAAGATCTGCAATGCGGTGACCGGATTTATTTGAAGATTTGTCACCAATCCGGAACACATCTGTGATGATCCATCTTCCCCCCGGAGAAATGATTTGATCGACATTGCGAAATGTTTCATCGAGGTTCAGGTACTGTAATGACTCCGAGTTGATAACTGTACCATACTTCCTGGTTGAAACAAATTTTTCGAACCGGCTGTGATGGCATATCAGCCCATGGCCCAACCTTTCGATGTAAGCAATCTGGTTACGATCAGGTGTAAGTGCTTCTACATTAATACCTTTTGAAAGCAGGAAGTTTGATAATCCCCCCATACCGCAACCCACATCAAGTACGAACAGACTTTTTTCAAGAATCTGTTCTTCAATGATCTCGGCATACCTTCTCTGAGCCTTTTCAAGAAGGGCAATCGATATAAATTCCGGATCGGTGTTGATGTCATCGAAATATCCATAATGAAGCATGTCATTTTTCAGGATCTTTGAATACAGTTTCAGCTCAAGATCATTTACTGTTCGATCATATTTGCCGGTATTTTTATGAAAACGATAAGCTTGAATCAGATTGACCGGGTTGAAAAAAGGGGAGAAAAGGTGTTTCATGGTTATTCAATGCATTTGAAAGCAGCAACCACTTCAGATACAACAGGTCAGATCAGTTTTCTTTTCGAAGGCAGTAAAAGTTTGATGACAGCTTTTGTGATTAACTCTTTATTTTTAGAAACCAAAAATATAAAATAAATGATCATCCGCTAGATAATTTATTTCCTGAATCTGTCTCTCAGATCCATTACCGGTTTCTCATAATATTTATATAGTAACGTTGAGAAAAAGAGAACAAGACACCAATAAATTCCGTACAAGGCCCAAGCCGTGCGGGGACCACGTGGAGGAAAGTTGGTGACCAACACTTCAGATATGACGGCAAGGTTCAGCAAATACATAGAATAAGAGATCAGGCTGATATGGGTGAAAAATCTGACAAGGATCTTCGGCCCTTTTCGAATGCTTGCAAATTTAGGCAGGAGAAGAAAACAACAGAAACTTTCAATAAAGATTCTGAAGACTTTTGTGAAAAAAAGGTTCGGCGGCCAGTGAATGTAAATAATGATATAACATATGACCACCCCAATGATAAAACTGATGTTTCTTGATTTGTGCCAGAAAACAGGGTGCCAACGATGGATGTAAGCAGCCAATATACCCAGGGCGATACTATCGAGACGGTAGATCACGACTTTCTGTATCCGTGTACCGATGAAAAATTCATTTACCGTAAAATGGGAAGCAATGAATAGCCTTAATAATAATGGGACAAATAACAGAACAAGGATAGAGACTCAGGAAAACATATCTCTTTTGGACTTTAAAGATCTTCAATAAGAGAAAAAGGAGTCCGATAATCAAGGGGAAGATGAGATAAAACCATTCTTCAATGCTCAGGCTCCATGATTCCCAGAAGAAGCTCATGAAAGGGCCCTGAAAAATTCTGAAGGAAGAAGAAAAATTTCCAGTTGAATTGGGAGAAATCTTCATGGATGATCCCAAAATAGACGATGAAAATATTAATCAGAAGCACAAGGTAATAATTGGGGAGGGTCCTGAACCAACTGACGGATCCAGAATCGCCCTATTGTTTTTATACCGAAGGTGTCTGATTTTTCAAATATCCTGATGAGCATTCCACCAATAAGGAATCCGCTAAGTACAAAAAACAATTCCACACCGTTGATGAGTTTGACCCAGGGAAACGTGGTGTGGGCTTTTTCGAGCATCAGCCCATGCTCAAGTACCACGAAGATGATGGCAAGGGCCCGCATGATATCGAGACCGTAAACCCGGTTTCCATAATCGGGATGCAGGAGGAAAATATTCCGCACTTTGCGGATGAAGTTAAAAACAACCCTCATTAAACAGGAATGATCAACTGCAAAAGTAATTTAATTCAACTAACCCCTGCCACTCTCCCTGAGAAGAAAGGATGATGTGAAATGTCAGTCATGTTATTCCTTTGACGGAAGGATCACCATTTTCTTCGTTGCTTTATAATTTCCTGCTGTCATTTGATAAAAATAAGTCCCCGGGTGAAGTTCAGAACAATCAAGTGTGAAAACAAACCTTCCGGCAGGCTCAGGTTCATTAAGGGGAACAGCAATGGATTTTCCCGAGATGTCAAAAATTTCAAGCCTGACATGCATAGGTGCCTCAAGAAAATATGGGATGTGCGTTTTATTACCCGTGGGATTTGGAATATTCTGAAACAGTAAGAAAGGAATTGTGGAACACGCGATTTCAATAATTCCAAGGTTTGTCGACCCTTCTTTCAGCATAATGTTAGTATCGGGGTCAAAGATCAGGCGGACAGGTGGTTTTTGGAAAGTAAAAGAAAACAATTGATCATTGTTAGTATTCATCACCCTGACCAGGGTGTCAGTGCTATCGGCAAAGACAATTTTAAGAGGAAGGAGCATCCGGAAAAAGGATGGATTTATCTGGGTTTGTTTTGCTAAAAATTGCAGGGTATATGAGTTTGCTTCATTTTGTATGATATCATATGTGTTCTGGTACTTTGGATGATCTGGACGAAATACCCAATCCTGGAAAAACCAATTGTAATTCGTCCCGGTGACCTGGTTCGTGACGTTCATCAGGTTGCCGATAGTTGCCGATTTGAAGCGAAGAGCCGTATCTGTGACATAAGCTTTCAGAATGCTGAAGAAAAGTGAATCACCCAGTACATACCTGAGTTGATGAACCGTACAGGCTCCTTTTTCATAAGTGATATAAGTGTTGAAAAGGGTATCAAATGAGGGTGTCCTCTTTATCCATGAAGAATCTGAGATGGCATACCCGGGATTGTTCGCCAGGTAAGGTTTGGCATACATGTTTATGAGAAAGGATTTATAGGATTCATATCCCTGGTTATGTTCCTGCCAGTGCACGGTGATCCAGGTAGCAAACCCTTCATTCAGCCAGATATCTGCCCAGGTGGCACAGGTTATGAGGTCGCCAAACCAGTGGTGGGCGAATTCATGAGCAACCAGTGATTCACGCCAGCAGGTGGAACAAAGTGTGATCAGGGTTTGATTTTCCATTCCACCGCCATAAAAAAGTTCATTCATCCCGGCAAATCCTATTTTCTGAAAAGGATATTCGCAAAAGGTCTGTGAATAAAAGTTGGCTATGGGAATAATGACGTTTTCCATCTGAGAAGGATCTTGTCCCGGCAGATAGTAAAACCGCATCGGAATGCTATCATCAGGATTGGATGATTTATGCCAGTATTTTATCTTTAGAGAGTAATTGCTGGCTGCAGCGATTGCCATCAGATAGGTGGCCAGTGGGTCAGCGCTTATCCAGTGGTAATAAAGTGTATCGCCATGGATCGTCGAGTCAGCAAGAATGCCATTCGATCCCAAAATAACATTGAGTGGGGTTTTAGCAGTAAGATCGAAGGTTGCTTTATCAGATGGGACATCATGACAAGGGAACCAATTGCGTGCACGTTCAGGCTCACAATTCGTGAATACCATGCTGTCTCCGGCAAAGAATGCTCCATCATTCACATTGAGATGCCGGTAGAAGATTGAGATTTGAAAAATTTCACCAGTGAGGTAAACACGGTCGAGGTGGACGGACAACAGATTATTGGTATGAGTAAATGAAATTCCAGCTAATCCTACAGAATCTATTTGCAAAGATGAATCAGTTGCATTTAGCAATATTGATTGGATTGCTGAATCGGCCTTGATAGTGACGATCAGGGAGGCAGTAAAATCATTGGTATATGGGAGGGTAAAACAATGATAAATGTCAATAACCATTTTATATTTGAGTGTACGAAACGCAAAAACCGGAGCAGACCTGGGTCCACTGGCTTGCACGAAGATTCCGAAGTAAATAAACAGAATAAGTAAGTTATACTTTATAAATTTTTCCATTTTGCCATATTGCTATCTTGCTATTTTCAATGGATGCGCTTCCGTCGTGAACACGTATTTATTCAGATCCAGTGTGCTCTCGGGAGCAAAGATCAGGTAAGCATACTTGAGCGTTTCTGCCAGGAAAAAACTTTCCATAGAATCTTCCAGTTCCATTGTACGGACATCTTTCACTGCTGCATAACCATCGGTGGTTTTGCATTTTGAAAGGATATCATCAGTCATTCTTTTAGCCAAGCGTAAGTACTGTTCATCTTTTGTTGCACGGTACAGGTAAAAGCAGCTTTCCATGTTTTCCGGGCGAAGGGCATATCCGGGTGAAGTAATAGAATCGTTATGAAAGTTGAATTCTTCGGGTTCCATATGAAATTTTGCCCACATATAGGTATTCCCCTGTTGGATATTCTCAGCAAGGGTAAGATTTCCGGAAAGAGTCAATATCCCTGCATAAAATGCATCGAGTGCCCCGTAAAAAGGGTGCGTTTCAATACCAGTATTCATGTCAACCCGGGTGAAAAATGCCCCCTTGGTCGTCTTCTTATAAAGGTACCTGATAATTGCATCATTTGAAACTTCCCATGCTGCCTTGCAATCCTTGTCCCCAAAAAGCAACCATGCCTTGTATAGATACTCATAGTATGAGTCTATCCGGGCGCCAATCTGGCTTTCGGTGTTAATCCAATCTCCTGTATTAACATCTATTACCGTTCCTACCAGCCCGATCTTACTCCTCCTTTTAAACACTTCAGAAGATGCATGCTTTGCGGTTTTATAGTAAACGGAGTCGTGGGTATATTGAGTCAGTTTTCCGAACTCCAGAAGATAACTTCCTATTTCAGCAGGATTGCTGAGTGGATCCCTGGTTTTTCCTGTTTGCAGGTTTACATAACGGTAAGGCATTCCGGTAGGTGATTTGAAAGCTGGAAGTAAACGCTTGCCTAAATCTTTTGCAAGATTGAGGAAGCGTATATCACCGTCGAGTTCGTAGGAGGAAATCAGTCCGCCCAGAAAGCGGATCGAAACCTCGAAAAGCTGAACTTCCATGTCCTTCCTGAAGCTGAGATCTTTAAAAACCAGGCTTTTTGCCTCATCCGCCTCAGCTTTCATCTTAAGCAGGTAAAAAGTATCGAATGCATCAACCGGGGTCATCAGCAGGCTGGAAGAATACCAGTTTTTCCCCTTTTTACTGATCGGCATCAGGGCATCATACCCATTCGCATCTTTAAGATATCCTTGCCAGGCATGACGACAGGCATCGACAATCAGGTCGCATTGTAGCTTTTTCGTGGCATCACTCAGATGCTGTGCCGGTAAGATCGTTGGAACCTGGAACAGTATAACCGTGAGAAAGATGAGATTGAGTTTTGTTTTCATGGATGCTGAATGCTGGATATATATTACAAATTTACGTTTACTTTATGTTTCAGTCAACAACTTTCTGACTTTATTATCTTTACGAACTTTAAAAACCCGTTCTCCTTCTTCGTACCTTTGCCGTGCCAAACCTCAATTATGAACGTAACTATTGATCCCGATTCCGGTTTTTGCTTTGGCGTTGTTTATGCTATTGAAATTGCCGAACGTGAGCTGGCAAAAAGTGATAAACTATATTGCCTGGGTGATATTGTTCATAACAATATGGAGGTGAAAAGGTTGAAGGACATGGGACTGGTCATCATAGAACACGATGAACTTGATCTCCTGCACGATTGCAAAGTCCTGATCCGTGCTCATGGAGAACCTCCTGAGACCTATCATATTGCCTTGAAAAATAATCTTAAGCTAATCGATGCATCCTGTCCCATCGTGCTGAATCTTCAAAATGAAATCAGGTATGGATTTGAAGAAATGCAGGATAATAGTGGTCAAATCGTTATCTATGGAAAGGAAGGTCATGCTGAGGTCAATGGACTGCGTGGGCAAACATTGGGTAAAGCCATTGTAATCGGTAATGAGAATGATCTGGACAAGATCGATTTCAAAAAGCCTATACACCTGTATGCCCAGACAACCAAAAGTGTCAGTGGTTTCCATGAGATCGTTGAAAAGATTCGGCACCGGATGGAGAGAGAAACACCTGGAGGGAAAATTGATTTCCGCTGGAATGACTCGATTTGCAGGCAGGTATCAAACCGCTCGGGGAAGTTACAGGAATTCGCCGGGAAATATGAAGTTGTTATCTTTGTCAGCGGGAAAAAAAGCTCAAACGGAATGGTTCTTTATAAGGTTTGTAAAGATGTGAATCCCAATACTTACCTGGTATCAGGGAAGGAAGACCTTCGCCCTGAATGGTTTTCCGGAGACGATGTAGGTGTTTGCGGAGCGACATCTACACCGATGTGGCTGATGGAAGAAGTGGCAGCCGAAATACATAATATTAAAGGTTGATTATGTACCTGAAAAAACTTTCGTTGACAAACTTTAAAAATTATGCTAAGGCTGATTACCTGTTCTCAGATAAGATCAACTGTTTTGTGGGAAACAATGGAGTTGGGAAAACCAACCTGATGGATGCCATTCACTATCTTTCATTCTGTAAAAGTTTCTTCAACCCGATTGACAGCCAGAATATCCGTCACCAGGAAGATTATTTTGCAATCAACGGAACCTGTATCCGAAATGACGATTCTGCAGATCACATTCAATGTATCCAGAAACGGAACCACCGCAAGAAGTTCCTGCTCAATAAAAAAGAATATGACCGTCTTGCAGATCATATCGGACAGTTCCCCGTAGTGATGATCTCACCTTATGACCGTGACCTGATCAATGAAGGGAGCGAGATTCGCAGAAAGTACATCGACAGCGTGATTTCACAATTTGATAAATTTTACCTTGACGACCTGATCAATTATCAAAAGGCTTTATTTCAGAGGAATGCTTTGCTGAAAGCATTTTCAGAGAAACATTATTTCGATATACATGAGCTTGAGATCTGGGATGAACAGATGATCAGGTTGGGAATCGCCATTTATGAAAAACGTACGATGTTTCTCGAACGGTTTATTCCTATTTTTCGTCATTATTTCAGTTTTATCAGTTGTGCTGATGAAACAGTGGATATCCGGTACATTTCTCAATTGAGCGAAGGTGGTTTCACCAATCTTCTTAAAGATTCAGTCGAGCGCGACAGAACTGCCCAATTCTCTACTGTAGGAATTCATAAAGATGACCTGGAATTTATCATTTCGGGGTATCCTGTCAAACGGTTTGGATCACAAGGGCAACAAAAATCCTTTGTCATTGCCATAAAACTGGCTCAATTCGATTACATAAAAACCATAAAGGGATATAAGCCGGTTTTATTACTCGACGATGTGTTCGACAAACTTGACGATCTTCGTGTACAACAGCTGATCAGCCTGGTGAGTGAAAACAATTTCGGTCAGGTATTTATTACTGACACATCGGAAGACCGCATCCGAAAGATTTTCGATAGTATGGACATCGATCATAAAATATTCAAAATTTCCGGGCCAGCCTCAGAGTGAATGTCGTATCTTTGAAATCAAAAACTAACCATGCCACGTTCCAACGACCAGTCGCTGGGTGATACCATTCGCGAATTTCTTCATTCTTATAACCTTGAAGACAAACTGAATGAAACTAAAGTGATTCAATCATGGGGGAAGATTGTTGGACCCATGGTGGAAAAACATACGCATGGATTGTATATCCGGAACCGGGTCCTTTTTGTTAAGGTCGATTCCGCTGCATTAAGACAGGAACTGTCCTTTTCGCGGTCTAAGATAGTTATAGCATTGAACAAGGAAGCAAAATCGAACATTCTTGAAGATATTGTACTCAAATAGATGAAGCAAAAGAAGATTATTTTCGGCGACCGGGAGATTATAGGGTTTTGTCGCGCTACCATGGACACCAATGAGATCCACGATCCGAAATTCATGGCAAAACTGGGTAAGCGCGTTATTGTTCCCGGTATGTTTGCTTTGGCACAAACGGTCAATCTTTCTGCAGACTTCCTGAAAAATCATGCTAATTCTCTGAAGATTTTATTCAATTCCCTTTTAAGTGCAGGAGATTTTGTCACTCTTTGCACTTCTTCTTCTGAAACCAATCCATCCGAGATTAGGCTTTCAGCCATCAATTGCAAGGATACACTGACTTCAAAAGAGGAATATTCAAGGTTGTCGGTCGGGGAGTTCAAGTCTAAGACCTATCCCAAAGGAATACTTCGAAAGTTAGAAGTAAAACCGGAACAGGTCAGTCAATTCATGCAGCTTATCGGGTCTGATGATAAGGATGTAGCCAATTTTCTCTTTGCAATTGCTTATGCTTCACAAGCATTGCTCGGGAGCATAAATAAACCAGAGACCAGGATTGAGAACGAGATAAATGAAACGATTAGTAAGAATCACAATATCTCTCCTTTCTACCACACGCTGGAGATTCATATCCCGACTCCTTTTCCGGTTTTCGATCCGACAGGTGAATTGGATTATTATATTCATTTTGAGCGTGAAAAACCAAACAAACTCTATAGTGCTTATATTTGCTGTGAATCTCATGGAAAGCTGATCTTCCTGGCTCATTATAAACTCGTGGGCATTGCTGACCGTATAATTCTCAGGATGGCAAAGGGGATCAAACACTATCAGCCGGTCTGATAGTTTATTGATTTTTCTTAAAATTAATTATTTCGCCGGAGGAAATCCAACACATTGTGCAAGAATGATGTGTTGGTTTGGTTGTAATTTCATGGCCTTAGCAAGAACATCTTTATCGATCCATGCCCTTACGCCAGTGTTCAGTCCTTCCGATGCACAATAAAGGTAAGCATTTTCGCTGATAAAAGAAGCATCAGCCATGGCATAACCATCCTTTGTCTTTTCATCCGACTTTGCCATTTTATCGTAGTCTGCAACATAAATAAGTGTCAGAGGGGCAGTCTTTACGAATTCCTGCTTTCCGGTCTTGTCGCGTATATCTTCTTTAAGTACTTCTGTAAGATTGTGTTTCTCAGGATTATAAAGGAATAAGCCCTTTGCCATCGCAACATATACATCTATCTCCTGGTAATTCATGGCGGAGGGAGCTGTTCTCTTTTTCTCTTCAGGCCTGTTAATACCGCAGGCAGCCCAAAGCAGGTTTGACAATTGCTGTGCTGACAGATCTTTACCAGCGAATTCACGACTGGTCTTCCGGTTTTTCAATGCTTTCATTAATGGCATTCCGCCCTCAGTCTGAGGCGGCAACAACTGGGTCACATCCTGCGCAATCAATTTATCGGGGATAAATGAAACGCACATAAAGAGGATTGTTGCAACGAAACTTAAAATGATCTTTTTCATGGTGAATAATTTTAAGAACTAAAGAATAAAACTATCAGAATAATTTGCTTCTTTTCACTAAATAAGGAAGCAGTACGTGTTCAAAGCCTGCATTGATATCCGCTTCCACGAAATCAATATGATACTGTGCACACCGGAGTCTGAGTTCGGTTTTGTACCGCCCGATTACCTCCATATATTGCTCCCTGACCTTAGCCGGAAACACTTTGAGATCTTCTCCGCTTTCAAGATCGATGAAACGGTAAGGACGGTTTTCGAAATCGAAATCAAATTCTTTCTTTTTATCCGTAACATGAAACAGTACCACTTCGTGTTTGTTATGCTTTAGGTGCTGAAGGGAAGAAAAAAGTTCTTCCGTTTGGGCGTTGCTTTCCATCATATCGCTGAGAATGATCACCAGCGACCGTTTATGGATCTGTTCAGCGAGTTGGTGGAGCGCATCTGCAGCTGCTGTTTTTTTTTGTTGATCGGGAGAGATTGGGTTAAGCAACCGTTCCAACTCTCCATAAAGGTACTTATGGTGTATTGAACTGGATTTTGATTGGGTGTTAAGTTCGATGGTGTCTGAGAAAATGCTGATTCCGGCGGCATCCCTTTGCTTGCGAAAAAGATAAATCAATGCAGCAGCTACGTATATTGAGAAAGTAATCTTGTTCGGATGATCGATGGTCGGTTTTTCGATGACCGGGTAATACATCGAAGATGAGTTGTCGATGAGTATCTGACAACGCAGGTTCGTTTCTTCCTCGAATCTTTTAGAATACAACCTGTCGGTTCGTCCATAAAGTTTCCAGTCAATATTTTTTACAGACTCTCCCACATTGTATTGCCGGTGCTCCGCAAATTCAACGGAAAATCCATGAAACGGACTCTTATGCAGTCCTGTGATAAATCCCTCGACCACTTGTCTTGCAATGAATTCAAGCGAACCAAATGACTGAATCCTGGATTGTTCTATGCTTAAAGGCATCTTATGATGGAGTTATCAATTGAAACCGCTTTACCATTAATTAATCACCTGTAAACAGAAAAATTATCAGATATATTTCTCAACCAGATTCTTATAAGTTGATTTTGGGACGGCACCCACTTGTTTATCGACAACGTCCCCATTCTTAAAGAAGAGTACAGTAGGAATATTCCTGACTTTGTATTTCATGGTAATCTGTGGATTTTCATCAACATTAACTTCGCCGGTCATGATACGATCTGTATATTCATCACCCAGTTCATGGATGATTGGAGAAACCATGCGGCAGGGACCGCACCATTCAGCTGAAAAATCAACGACAGCGAGTTTATCTGACTTGATAACCTGTTCCTCAAAGGTTGCATCTGTTAGTTTCTGAACCATAATAAAAATTTTAAGATATCTTATAATAGATTAATTGAAACGGGTCGTTAAAAATTCGGGTACAAAGGTACAATTTAAATTTCCTGATCAGTTGATTTTGAAACTGAGTTGCAGAGACTCCGACAGTTCCTGTGAGAATGCTTTTGCTTCAACCCGGAATTTTTTAGAGGGAAGCTCAATGTATAGCTTTTCTTCTTCATCCTTCAATTGGATACGCAGCATATTTTTTCCTTTATGTTTTTTCGCGAGGGTATGAAGTGAATCGATATTTTCCTTCGTTACATCCTGCAGGGAAAGGGAAACAGTGATGCTTTTTGCAAATTTCTCAAAAACTTCCTGGAGTAGGGTAATGGTATTAATACGAAGGTTCATCTGATCGGGGGCATCGTATCTTGATTCAACTTTGGCTTTGATGTAAACAAAAGAATCGACTTCAAGAAAATGTTTCACTTTCAGAAATTCTTCAGAAAACAGCAGGATCTGGATAGAATCAAAATAGTCTTCAACAATAAACGAGCCAAAAGGCTTCCCGGTTTTACCTGTACGCTGGGTTGCTTCTGTGATGATTCCTGCAAATATGACTTCCCTGCCCTTATATGATTTTATATCGCTTTTCAGTTCCCCCACTGAGACTGTACAAAAATTTTCGATTTCAAGTTTGTACTCATCCAAAGGGTGGCCTGACATATAAAACCCGATAATATCTTTTTCAAACTTTAATTGATCCATTTTCCTCATGGGAGGACATGCAGGAAGTTCAATTCCTGGAAGCATAATTTCCTGCTCACCTTCAAAGAGAGATTGCTGTTTGGAGGAAGCCCTTGCTTGTATATCACTTGCATACCTAAGTAACTTTTCCAAAAAGATGATCTCTTCTCCCGGAGTTTTATAGAAATATTGTGCACGGTGAGTGCCTGGGAAACTATCAAACCCACCTGCTTTTGCAAGGGACTCAAGACTTCTTTTATTAACCGATCGAAGATCTACACGTGCAAGGAAATCAAAAATATCCCTGAATGGGCCATTTTTGGTGCGTTCATCTACAATATTTAAAACAGCGTTTTCCCCCACATTTTTAATTCCGAGCATGCCAAACCGGATTTGACCTTTTTTATTCACCATGAAGTGCTGTTCACTCTCATTGATGTCAGGACCAAGCACATCAATGGACATACGTTTGCATTCTTCGATAAAATTCGTGATTTCCTTTATATCGTGCATATTCCGGCTCAGCACAGCCGCCATAAATTCAGCCGGGTAATGTGCTTTCAAATAGGCCATCCTATAAGCTACATAAGCATAGCACGTGGAATGCGATTTATTGAAGGCATACTTGGCAAAGGATTCCCAATCCGTCCATATTTTTCTTGCCGTTTCCTCAGAAATTCCATTATTCTTACAACCTTCGAAGAACTTTGGCTGAAGGTCGGCCATCAGATCTTCGATCTTCTTACCCATTGCTTTTCTAAGAGAATCGGCCTGTTTCCTTGTGAAACCAGCCAGTTCCATGGAAAGAAGCATCACCTGTTCCTGGTATACGGTAATGCCATAGGTGTCCTTCAGGTATTTTTCCATGACCGGAACATCGTATTCAATCTTTTCCCTGCCGTGCTTCCGGTTGATGAACTTCGGGATGTATTCCATCGGGCCGGGGCGATAAAGTGCATTCATGGCAATAAGATCTTCAATCCTGTTGGGTTTGAGTTCCCTCAAATATTTTTTCATCCCATCCGATTCGAATTGGAAGATGCCTGTAGTTTTTGCCTGGCTGAAGAGTTGGTAAGTAAGAGCATCGTCAAAGGGAATTGTCTCCAGATCAATTTCAACTGATTTTGATCGCTTAATGTTATATGATGGCATCTTTGATGATCGCAAGGGTTTTCAATCCCAGGAAATCCATCTTCAGCATACCCACTTTTTCAATATGCTCACCGTCGTACTGCGTTACCAGGAGCGTTTGAGAATCCTTGGCTGTCGTCAAGGGGATGTAGTCTATCAGGTTATGTTTTCCTATGATAATTCCACAGGCATGGAGACCGGTATGGCGGACTGAACCTTCCAGTATCTCTGCAAATTTCAGTGTTTCAGCTATCAGGGGATTGTTGGACCTTCTTGCTTCATCCAGTTCCTGTACTTCTTTATAGGCTTGTTTTAGCGTAATCTTGGGTCTGTCAGGAACCAGTTTTGCGAGCATGTTGGCATCTGCCAAAGGGAGTTTCTGTACCCTGGAGATATCTTTAATGGCCATTTTCGCAGCCATCGTACCGAAAGTGATAACCTGGGCAACTTTATCCTTGCCATACTTTTCAACTACCCATCTCAGTACTTTATCCCTGCCATCCTCATCAAAGTCAATGTCAATATCTGGCATGGAAACACGGTCGAAGCTAAGGAATCGTTCGAAAAGAAGATCATATTTAAGAGGATCAATATCTGTAATGTTGGTGCAGTATGCAACAACTGAACCTGCAGCCGAACCCCGCCCTGGCCCGACAGAGACATCCATTTCCCGGGCAGCTTTCAGGAGATCCTGAACGATGAGGAAATATCCGGGATATCCCATTTCTTTGATGGTCTGCAGCTCGAATTCAATTCGCTCTTCGATTGCGGGAGTGATTTCTGGGTACCGTTTTTTAGCGCCTTCATAAGTCAGGAAACGAAGGTACTCGTCTGCATCCGTATAATTTTCCGGTATTGGAAAATCGGGCATGATAGGGTCCCTGTTTAATTTAAAAAATTCAATCTTTTCAAGGATCTCCATGGTGTTTTCGAGTGCTTCAGGAACATCCCTGAATAATTCCTGCATTTCAAGGCGGGTCTTGAAAAATTCCTGCCCGGTGTATCGCAGGCGGGTAAGGTCATCCAGGTCTTTCCCGGTATTCAGGCAAAGGAGACGGTCGTGAGCATCGGCATCCTGTTCATTCAGGAAGTGGGCATCATTTGTCGCAATCAGTTTTACACCGGTTTTACGTGAAAGTTCCAGCAGCGCTATATTCACGGTCGACTGTCGTTGATAAACACTGGAATCCCTGGTGGGATCGGTGGCCTGGTGCCGCATCAGTTCTAAATAGAAGTCCTCACCGAAAATCTCTTTATACTCATTGATTACCTGGAGCGCTTTCTCAGGAGAGCCGGCCAGAATGGCCCTCGGAATTTCTCCTGCCAGGCAGGCAGAGGATGCAATCAACCCTTCGTGGTACTGTTTCAACAATTCCTTGTCTATCCTCGGTTTATAATAATGCCCTTCAATCCATGAGAGTGAAATCAGGCGGCTAAGGTTCTGATAGCCAATGAAATTTTTTGCCAGGAGAATTAAATGGTCCCCTTTACGGTCGATCAGTTCGGTTTTATCTTTGTAACCCCTGCGGGCCACATAAGTCTCACAGCCGATAATTGGCTTAAATCCGGGATATTTGCTGACTTCATCATGAAATTCCTTGATGCCAAACATATTCCCGTGGTCGGTAACTGCTACACCCTGCATTCCATCGGCAATTGCTTTCTCGATCATGTCGGGAAGCTTGCATGCCCCATCAAGAATGGAATATTGTGAATGTACATGAAGATGAACGAAATCGACCATATCTTTGTTTAAACCTTTCCTGGTATTGGATTTGAAAGAATCTTCGAAGGAAAATCCCTGCTACTTAGGAATGGTAAAATTACGGATAATCGTGTAAGATTTTCGTTTGTTGAAAACTATTCCCGACGATTTCTTGTAACACTTTAACACTGCGTGCGATTGAATTTTCTTTAACATTATTTTTTAACATGGTGATTTTGCATATTTTTGCTTTAAAATTCATATTTATGTTCAACATCAGTCACATCCACCCGATGGTGGTTCATTTCCCGATCGCAATCATTATGGTTGGTTTTCTTGCTGACTTTTTAAGCCTGGTAATTAAAAAAGAACTATGTTTGTCCAAAATGGGATTTTATCTTATGTTGCTGGGAGTGCTGGCCGCCTTTGTTGCTTTTGGTACAGGATATTTTCTGACGGGTACAACCATTGAAGATGCTGGGGCTCTTGGACAACATCATAAACTTTTTGCAACCATGACACTGATCACGATTATCCTTGCAGGGATTTTCAGGATTCTTATCGTTTACCTTAAGAAAGATGAAACTTACCTTAAATACATTTCAGTGGGAATCTTCTTTCTTGCCGCTGCATTTGTTGGGATTACTGGTTATTTTGGAGGAATGATTGTGTTTGGTGGAGGAACATAAGAGGCGAACTGCCAACTGTTGACTATTAACCATTAACTGCATACTTATTATGGAAAATCAAATCACTTTAAGAAATCTCGGGAAGTCCGATATAAAAATAACCCCCGTCGGACTGGGGTGCTGGCAATTCAGCAAAAAAGGCAATATGGCCGGGAAATACTGGCCTTCTCTGGACGATGAATTGATCAAGGAGATCGTAAGGATCAGCCTGGAAGGTGGCATCAACTGGTTCGATACTGCAGAGGTATACGGTCATGGCGCTTCCGAGAAGATCCTGGCCAAATCGTTGGTTGATTTGGGGAAAAAGCCAGGTGATTTGTACATTGCAACCAAATGGTGGCCAATGTTCCGAACGGCTTCAAACATTATTAAAACCATTGATATCCGGCTGACTTGTTTAAACCCGTTTCCGATCGATTTGTACCAGATTCACCAACCCTATGGCTTTTCATCCGAAGTGAAAGAGATGGAAGCGATGGCCAAGTTAGTCCAGGCAAAGAAGATCAAACACGTTGGAGTAAGCAACTTTTCTGCTTCGAAGATGCGCAGGGCCTGGGAAACTCTTCAGAAATCGGGAATAAACCTTCTCACGAACCAGGTTCAGTACAGTTTGCTTAATCGTAAAATTGAAACCAACGGAGTGTTGGATACTGCTAAGGAACTTGGGATCTCTATTATTGCTTATTCTCCTTTGGCACAGGGGATGGTTACCGGAAAATTCCACGACAATCCTGAACTTTTGAAGAACATTGGCTTCCGTAAATATTCTTCGATGTTCAAGCCGAAGGGGATGGAGAAAAGCCGCCCGGTAACAGACCTCGTTAAAAAACTCGCACTAAAATATGAAGCCACTCCTTCACAGGTAGCATTAAACTGGCTCATCAATTTTCATGGTGATACCATTGTTGCTATCCCCGGCGCTACCAAGGCAAAGCATGCAGAAGAAAATACCGGCGCTATGAAATTCAAACTTTCACCTGAGGATCTGCGATTATTGGATGAAACGAGCGCTGTATTTAAGGAATAATAGTATTCTCCATTATCAATTATCAATTATCCTTTCTTTTCTTTGCCGGTTCAAAAAAAATCACGACATTTGCACCCCTGAATTAAAAATGTTTACTTATTATTAATTAAGATTTAAAAATGCCAGCGAAAATCAGATTGCAGAGAAAAGGCAAAAAGGGACAACCTTTTTACCACATTGTCATAGCGGATGGTCGTGCACCACGGGAAGGAAGATTCATTGAAAGAATTGGCACCTACAACCCACTTACCAAACCCGCTGAAATTGATTTAGACTTTGATAAAGCCATTGACTGGATGCAAAAAGGCGCCCAGCCCACGGATACGGTCAGAGCCATCCTCTCTTATAAAGGTGTACTCTATAAATTTCATCTGTTGCAAGGTGTAAAGAAGGGGGCAATGACTCCCGAACAGGCCGATGAGAAATTCCAGGCTTGGGCAAGTGAGAAACAGGCAAAGATTGTCAGCAAAATTCGTGAGACTGAACTGAAGGCTAAAGAAGGGAAGAAAGAACAGGTTGCACACGAAGTAGAAGTGAATGAAGCTAAGGCTGCGGCCGTTGCTAAGAAACTTGCCAAAGTTGCCGAAGCCGAAGCCGAAGCAAGAAAAGAAGTGTACGCTGAAATGCAGGCAAAAGCCGAGGTGGAAGCCGAAGCCGCTGCAAAAATGAAGGCCGAAGGCCTGGCAAAGGAACACGTGGCCGACGAAGTAAAGGAAGAAGCCGCCCCAGAACCTGAAACTAAGGAAGAAGTTGCCGCCGAACCTGAAGCTGCTCCCGGGGAACCGGAAACACCGACAGAAGAGCCAAAACAGGAATAACCGGAACTTTTCATGTTCCTATGAACAAAGATGATTTTTATTACCTGGGTAAGATTGCTAAGCCATTTGGTAGTAAAGGTCAGGTAGTTGCATACCTCGATGTAGACGAACCCCTGAACTATAAAAGACTGGAATCTGTTTACCTCGACCTCGATGGTGAATGGGTTCCTTTTTTAATTACTTCGATAGAGATCCAAACCGGACGAAAAACACTTTTTCATTTTGAAGATGTAAATACCGCTGATGAGGCTGCTGCCTATACTGGCCGCGAAATGTACCTCCCGCTTAATATCCTTCCCCGACTGAAAGGAAAAAAATTCTATTACCATGAAGTCAGGGGGTTTTCTGTGATCGATGCAGTGCATGGCAATATCGGAACCCTGGTGAAAGTAATGGAACTTCCTCGTCAGGCAATGCTCCAGGTAACTTTCAATGAAAAAGAAATTCTCGTTCCCCTCGTGGATGAAATCATCCTGAAAGTTGACCGTAAAAAGAAAGAATTGCATATCCGGGCCCCTGAAGGACTCATCAATATCTATCTCTGAACAGATATGGCATTCCGTTTTAAACAATTCATCGTCGACGATGACAGGAGTACAATGAGGATCGGCACCGATGCCATCCTTCTTGGCGCCTGGGCAGATCCCCGGACTGCGAAATCGATCCTCGAGATCGGAACCGGATGCGGAGTGATCTCGCTTATGCTCTCACAACGATCAAATGCACGGATCGATGCCATCGATGTTGATGAAGAATCCATCAAACAGGCGGAATCCAACTTTCAGAAAAGCCCGTGGAGTAAAAACCTCCATCAGCAATGCATCACCCTGCAGAATTTCAGTTTAGCAACAGATCAGAAATACGACATGATCGTTACCAACCCGCCTTTCTTCATCGATTCTCTTCCATCTCCTGATGCCAGGAAAAATCGTGCACGACACACTTCATTTTTAAGCCGTCAGGAACTTATTACAGGTGTTAAACATCTTTTAAATCCTGGCGGGATTTTTTGGATCATCCTTCCTCTTGAAGATAGCAGGAAACTTATAACCTTGGCAGAAACAGCCGGAATGTACATCCGGAAACAAATGAAAGTAAAACCAAAACCTGGAAAAAAAATAAACCGTATTCTTTCCGGGTTCGGCTTTCAACCTGATGCTGCTCCTTTCTGCGATGAACTTGTAATCAGGAATGAAGATAACTCATTTACAAAAGAATATGTTACTTTTACTGAGCCATATTATTTTTCACTGCGATAATTCTAATTTCCGGGAACAAATTATTTTTGCAATGTTTTAAATCATTACTTATGAGGAAAATTTACTACAGGTTACTGATTGTTTTTCTTCTTCCGTTTCTTTTCTGCTTTAATCAGATAAGTGGTCAACCGGTCATAGTTGCTCTGACGAAGTCATCTCCGAATTACATTAATTGGATTAACCATGGAGATTCTTCTGTAATTTTAATCAACCTTGAGAACCTGAAACTACCGGAGGCTGTTCAAAAACTGCACGAATGTGCCGGGCTGGTTCTTACTGGTGGAGGCGATATTGATCCTTCTTTATATAAAAACGAGGATAAGAATAACCTTTGTCAGGATATTGACCAGAACCGGGATAAGCTTGAGAAAGCCATGATTATTGAAGCGTTAGCTATGAAAATGCCAATCCTGGGAATATGCCGCGGTGAACAAATGCTGAATGTCGTATTAGGGGGAACACTCATTACAGATATCCCTGCTTATATAAAATCAAAAAGCCAGGCTAATACTCTTTCGCCAAAAGGAGTGAATACCGGAATGGAGACAGCCGTTGCCCTTCAGCCTGATATGATGAACGAAACAGCGGTAGTCCACAGGTGTGATGATTATACTAATTGCTACCATAAGGTCAGGCTTGATCCGGCATCGTTCCTGAGAAGTATCATCGGTTCCGATACGGGGTCAGTTACTTCCAACCACCACCAGGCTGTTTTAACCCTGGGAGAAGGACTGCGAAAAAATGCTCAGGCACCCGACAGCATAATAGAAGCTATTGAATGGAAAGATACCAGCGGAAAATCTTTCATGGTTGGTGTTCAATGGCACCCGGAAAGGATGGATATGTCGAATCCTTTCTCAGGAAGGCTTTTACAAAAGTTTCTTACGGAAGCCAAAAAGTACGCCTCAAAACTTCAAAATGTAAAATAGGATGATCATTAAGGACTATTGGTTGCATGGTTTTACTGTGTTCATGGGGTTTTTCGCTATGCTGAACCCAATTGGAAATTTACCGGTTTTTATTGGTATGGTCTCCGGTTTCGATAGGGATACACAACGAAAGGTTGCTTTACGATCAGTCATTGTCGCTTTTATTATCATAACTATTTTTTGTATTTTCGGGCATATCATTTTCCGGCTGTTCGGAATTACTTTGCCTGCATTCCAGATTGCAGGAGGAGTGATTGTTTTTATTATAGGGTTTAACCTTCTTAATGCAAAGGATTCGATGATGCATTCTCAGGCACCCATGGCTCGCGAAGATATGGAAAAGGTCGCCGGAGATATGGCCATAACGCCATTGGGAACTCCACTTCTGGCAGGCCCCGGAACCATATCCGCGGCAATGAATTTTGTTGGTGCAGGAAAAGCTGTAGCAAATGTGGTTCTTGTAATTTCAATGTTTGCCTTAATTTGTCTCATAACTTATCTTCTTTTTCTTTCCAGCCACAAGTTAGCAGCTCGGATTAACCCTGGAATTCTCAAGGCAGTGACCCGTGTCATGGGCCTCATCCTTGCCGTTATTGCCGTCCAGATGATGATCACGGGTATTGTTGGAACAATTCATCTTTATCAATAGATCTGCCATGAATAGTTCCCGGCTTTCACTTTTTGTTCAATTGTTACTTATTGTAATTATATGTTCATCCTGCGGTAAGGCAATAAAAGAGTATTATCCCGACGGAAAGCTGAAATCTGTAGTGCACATGAAAGGAGGAGAATATTACGGTAGGTCTGTTTATTATTATTCCTCCGGGGATATTCAATTGGAGTGTTTCTATAAGAATAACCTGTTACAGGGACCCCTGATCAGGTATTATAACTTTAATAAGAAGAAGGAAGAACAGAATTATGATAAGGGAACCCTTGATGGTCTATCAACCGAATGGTATGAAGATGGAAGTAAATTGTCGGAAGCCATTTATATGAACGGGGTGCTTAATGGACCTTACCGTGAATTCCATACCAACAACCGTTTAAAGGTTCAGGGCCAGTACCTGAAAGGGTTTTTTACCGGAAAGTGGCTTTATTATGATCTCAGTGGTGATATCAGGGGGGTAGGGGAGTTTACCCATGGCACAGGAAAACAACGTTCCTTTTATCCCAATGGGAAAGTCAGCCACGAAATCCCCTATAAAGACAACCTTAAAGATGGTGAAGAAGTTGAATATGACCTTTCCGGTAAAGTAATCTCTATAAAAATATTCAGCCACGACATCCTGACCAAAAACATTAGGTAATTCCAAATTAAAAAAACCAATACGTCACAAATTCAACAAATTTTTTCGCGTCACGCGTCATGCGTCACGCCTTACGATTTTCAAAAACCTCCAACAGTAAATTCCCATCAATATTCTTTGTTAAATGCTTTAAATTACTTAATTTTGCAGCGCTTTGCGTGATTTAAATAAAAAACTTTTTTATATACATTATTAAAATCCTTAAAATTATTTTACCATGAATCTAGAGAAAATCATGAACGACCTGGAGAAAAAAAATCCGGGCGAAGTGGAGTACCTTCAGGCAGTGCGGGAAGTACTTGAATCCATTGAAGAAGTTTACAATGAAAATCCTCATTTTGAATCCGCTAGCATCATCGAACGTCTTGTCGATCCCGACCGGATCTATACTTTTAAGATCAGCTGGGTCGACGATAATGGCAAAGTCCAGGTGAACCGGGCATACCGTGTTCAGTTTAACAATGCAATTGGCCCTTATAAAGGTGGTCTGCGATTTCACCCCAGCGTGAACCTCAGTATCCTGAAATTCCTTGGGTTTGAGCAGATCTTCAAAAACAGCCTGACCACACTGCCTATGGGTGGAGCAAAAGGTGGTTCCGATTTTGACCCGAAAGGAAAATCCAATGCTGAGATCATGCGTTTCTGCCAGGCCTTTATGCTTGAACTCTGGAAGGTGATCGGACCTGAGACAGATGTTCCTGCCGGCGATATTGGTGTGGGTGGCCGTGAAATTGGCTTCCTTTATGGCATGTATAAAAAATTGGCCCGTGAAAATTCAGGTGTCCTCACCGGTAAAGGTCTTAACTGGGGCGGCAGTCTGATCAGGCCTGAAGCTACCGGCTTCGGAGCAGTTTATTTCGCAAATGAAATGCTGAAGACTAAAGGATTGAGTTTTGAAGGCAAAACCGTTGCCATCTCAGGATTTGGTAATGTGGCATGGGGCGCAGCAATCAAAGTTAACGAGCTCGGCGGGAAGGTTGTTACACTCAGCGGTCCCGACGGATATATCTATGATCCGGATGGAATTTCAGGCGAAAAGATCGATTACATGCTTGAATTGAGAGCTTCAAACCAGGATATCGTAAAACCTTATTCTTATGAGTTCCCCAATGCCAAATTCCACCAGGGAAAACATCCGTGGGAAGTGAAGTGCGACGTTGCAATGCCTTGTGCTACACAAAATGAACTTAATAAGGAAGATGCCGAACACCTGATTAAAAATGGGGTCACCTGCGTTGCAGAAGGTGCAAATATGCCCTGTACTCCGGAAGCTGTCGAAGTATTCCTGGAACATAAGATACTTTTTGCTCCCGGTAAAGCTGTGAATGCCGGCGGCGTTGCAACCTCCGGACTGGAAATGTCACAGAATGCCATGAAACTCAGCTGGCCCATAAAAGAAGTCGACAAACGTCTCCACGAGATCATGTGCAGCATCCATGAATCATGTGTAAAATATGGAAAAGGGAAGGATGGATATGTGAACTATGTAAAAGGAGCCAACGTTGCAGGTTTCCTGAAGGTCGCAAATGCCATGCTTGACCAGGGAGTGATTTAAAAGTCAACCCATTCAACTTTATAAAATCCCGGTTATGCCGGGATTTTTTTTACTTTTGTTATCCGCAAATCTGACTTTCATGGTTTTCGCTCAACCGTTGTTTTTATTCGCTCTTACTGCACTCGCAGTACCCATCATAATCCATCTTTTTAATTTCAGGAGATACAAAAAGATTTATTTTACCAACGTAAAGTTTATTGCCGAGATTAAGCAGGAAACAAAAAAGAGGTCGCAATTGAAACACCTGCTTATCCTTTTTGCCAGGCTTCTTGCAATAACCTGCCTGGTCATGGTATTCGCACAACCTTATCTGCCATCTTCACTTTTTCAGAAAAAGCTTAAAGGTTCACAGGCAATCAGTATATACGTTGATAATACGTTTAGTATGGAAGCCCTTGCCAGTGGAGGAAGACTGCTTGATGAAGCAAAAAATAAAGCAGTTGAGATAGCAGATGTATGCAAACCTTCGGATCTGTTTCAACTACTGACGGCCGACTTCGAAGGAAGACACCAGCGTTTCGTCAGCAGGGATGAATTCAAAACCCTCGTTGAAGAAGTAAAGATATCCTCTGCAGTAAGATCATTAGCAGAGGTCATGAAGCGCCAGGAGGATATGTTCTCGAATGCCAGGAGCATGAACCCTGTGGCTTATATTATTTCTGATTTTCAACGGTCCACGTCAGGTTTTACTGATCTGAAACCGGATACTGCTATTTCCTGGATCTTTGTCCCTGTTGTTTCAGCTAAACAGAATAATCTTTATATTGATTCTGTATGGTTTGACAATCCTGTTCTTCAGCCTTTGCAACCGGCAAAACTCAGGGTAAAGATCCGGAACTCCTCAGACGAAAGACTGGAAAAGATCCCGTTGCAGTTTTCGATCAATAATGTTCAGAAATCAGTCGCCAGTTTTGAAATAGAACCGGAATCAGAAACTACGGTTGTCCTCCCTTTTACAAATAATGCTGCAGGGATACAATCAGGAATGTTATCCATCCCGGATTACCCGGTCACCTGGGATGATAATTTTTTTATTTCTTATACGATTGCGCCGGCGGTACCCTTGTTTTGTATTAATGGCGATAAACCCAGTCCATACCTTGACGCATTATATGCTTCAGATTCGACCTTCATATACAGGAATGGAGGAGATAAACAGTTGGATTTCTCCTCTTTCGGACGATATCCCCTAATCATCCTGAATGGAATAAAAGAAATTTCATCGGGATTGAAACAGGAAGTCTTACGATATGTCATGAATGGAGGCAATATTGTCGTTTTTCCACCAGATAAGGCAGATCCTTTGATGTATAACGATTTGCTTGCTGCTTTTGGTGCTCCGGCAATGACAGGAACAGATACTGCACGTGTTAATGTATCGGAGATAAATACTGAAAGCCCTGTGTTCCGGGATGTCTTTGAAAAGGATGTTTCGGGCAGGATTGTATTGCCTGAAAATGTGGACCTGCCAAGGGTTAAGTGGCATTATCTCTTAAGTCGTACCTCGAAATCAACTACGGAAGATTTGATGAAGCTTCAGAATGGACAGCCATTTCTGACGTTGACTAAAGCAGGGAAAGGACAGGTTTTTCTTTTCGTGGTACCCCTTGATGATAAAGCAAGTAATTTTCCCAGGAACTCCATATTTGTTCCGGCTCTTTATAAAATTGCATTACTGAGCGTACCATATCTTCCGTTATTTTACTCCTTATCTGCAGATAACGGCATTATCATTGAAAATGATTCTTTAAGAAACAAAGAAGTATACAGGATCAGGAAGTTGAACTCCGACTTTGAAAGCATTCCTGAGATGAGGTCAAACGGATCGCTAATCCGCCTGTATCCGCATGACCTGATAAAAGAAGCCGGGCTTTATACGGTTATGGAAGGATCGCGCATTGTTCAGGGTGTTGCATTTAATTACAACCGTCGTGAATCAGACCTGCATTGCTATTCGGGTGATGAAATTAATTCCATGCTGAAAAGATCGGGTGTGAAATACTTTGCCGTACTTAAAGGGAAACAGGTTTCGCTGGCTAAACAGATACACGACATCAACCAGGGGACTCCATTATGGAAGTACTTCGTTCTGGGTGTACTTGCCTTCCTGCTTGCGGAGATCCTCCTTATCAGGTTATGGAAGGAATAACAGTATTGAATTTGATTTGAGTTTGTCCTGGATAGTTGTTTAGTTAAAGTTTTCTATATTTATGGATTCAAATGAGGTTCTGTAAGTATGCTTAAAAACAGGAAGATCATAGTTGTGTTCCCTGCCTACAATGCAGAAAAAACACTGAGAGACACCTACAATGAGATCCCTTTTGATATTGTTGATGAAGTGCTCTTGGTCGATGATGCAAGCCAGGACAATACCCTGGGTCTTGCAAAGGAACTCGGGATCCACAACATTATCAGTCATCCGGAAAATACCGGGTATGGGGGAAACCAGAAATCCTGTTATAAGGCTGCTTTAGAATTGGGTGCCGACATTGTAATCATGGTTCATCCCGATTACCAGTATACTCCAAAGCTCATCCCTTCCATGGCATATCTTATTGCCAACGAAGTTTATGAAGTGGTTTTAGGGTCCAGGATACTGGGTAAAGGTGCAAGAAAAGGCGGAATGCCGGTATATAAATACATTTCAAACCGGTTTCTGACACTCTTCCAGAATTTTATGATCAGAGCCAAACTTTCTGAATATCACACAGGATACCGTGCATTTTCAAGGAAGGTATTGGAAAGTATCAACTACCATGCAAATTCTGACGACTTCGTCTTTGATAACCAGATGCTTTCCCAGATCCTCTACCAGGGATTCGAGATAGCCGAGATTACCTGCCCCACAAAATATTTCAAAGAGGCCTCTTCAATCAATCTGAGAAGAAGCATTAAGTATGGAGCTGGAGTCGTGGCAACCTCCTTCCATCACGCCTTTCAAAAGATGGGAATCGCTCACTACGAGATCTATAAAAAACCTTCACCCTGAAGAACTTTTGAATGACTGCCAACTGCGAACGCTTTTTAACTCACCAGTTCACCACCTCACCAATTCACCACTTCTTCCGCGTCACGCGTCACGATTTCTACGCTACGATTTTCAAAATATGCCATCCCCAGTTTATCAGGAGCAGTAACAGCGCCGGCCAGGCGACCCAATTTCTTCGAAAAAAAGATTCTGCTAAATAATAGAACCGGTAAAAACTATCTCTCCTCCGGATCAGGTCGATCAGTATCCAGGCAGGGAAAATTAGCAGCATGAATGCGGCCGGAAAACCCAGGATGTTTTCATAGAGTGCCTTCCTGAAATTCCCTTGAGTGATTGAAAGTACTGCATGCGTTGTTCCACACGAAGGACAAGGAATTCCTGTCACCTGCCTGAATAAACACACGTTCAGGGTTGGTTTGTCCGTCTTGAACAGGTAATGGTTCAGGATAACCCAGGAATAACCGGCCAGTGCTAAACCCAGGATGAGAATGTAAAGTTTCTTTCTGGACATTCTTACATTAACAATTGCTGCAATCTTTCAAAGTTAACTTCTCTTGTCCGTCCCATGATCATAAACCAGTCGATAATTGTCCAGATTCCAAGCCCTCCGCAAGTCAGCAACTTTGCAACACCCAGACCTGTATCCCCGATCAGGAAACGATCGATGCCAAAGTATCCTCCAATCAACGAAACTATTAACGAGATGGTCGGATCTTTAAAACCTGCAGTTTGCAGCATCAGGTACTTGGAGTCATCGAGTGCCAGGAGGCGTTCACGAATGAAAGGTATCTGGTGAGTCTCAAAGAACTTAGCGTTCATCATTAAGAACATGTCCACTTTTTGTGCTTCCATAAAAAATGATTTAGGTTTTATTAATCTATGAATTCAAATTCCTGATCCTGAGATGAGGATAACGGACAAATATATTAATAAAAACTTATATTTGTAATAAATTCAACAATCATGAAGATTCTCATCATCAATGGCCCGAACCTGAACCTGGTGGGAAAAAGGGAACAGGAAGTTTATGGGCTTCAGTCTTTTACAACCTACATTAAAAAACTTCGGAAAAACTATCCCGATATCCATATTGATCTCGTGCAGACCAATATTGAGGGAGAGATCATCGATGCACTGCAGAAAGCCGGTTTAATTTATGATGGTGTCATTCTGAACGCCGGAGGGTATACTCACACTTCAGTTTCAATAGCAGATGCAATCAAGGCAATCTCTGTAAGTGTGATTGAAGTTCACATTTCAAATATCTTCGCAAGAGAATCTTTCAGGCATACCTCCCTGATCGCCCCGGTAGTAAAAGGAAGTATCATCGGCTTTGGAATGGAATCCTACCGCCTGGCAATTGAAAGTTTCAGGATGAAACTCTGACATTGCTCTTTCACCTCTCACTTCTCACCATTCACCATTTCCGCGTCACGCGTCACGCGTCACGATTCGGCGTTCGACTAATAGAAATTACTCTTGTCAAGATCCGAAAACTTTTTCTTCTTCCGTAGGAAATATTCGAATACAATATTTCTCCTGTAAACTTTATGAAGGGGAGAATGCGGAAGCAACTTTCGCTTTGCCTTCGTCTTGCCAAGTGTCCTGTAAAAACTCTCATGTGCCTTGTAGATAGCCCAGAAATCCTTAAACCCTGCAGTAAAGAGGAATTTCAATGCAGCAATGCCATCAAGGAACAATCTTTTAATAAACACCTCTTTTACCAGGTCATCCGGAAGATTTTTGTAAAGGAGGTAAAAATTATTCCGGAAATTATAATAGGTCTTCCTCCAGGAAACTTTCGGTAAGGTTCCGCCTCCAATATGAAAAACTACCGATTTGGGACAATACATGATCTTATACCCGAGATTTTTCAACCTCCAGCACAGGTCTATTTCCTCCATGTGAGCAAAGAAATCCTCATCCAGCCCGCCTGCCTCGTGGAATGCATCTGCTCTTACGAACATGCATGCTCCTGTAGCCCAGAAAATCTCAATGATATCATCATATTGTCCATGGTCATCTTCCAGTGACTGGAATATACGCCCACGGCAGAAGGGATATCCGTACTTGTCAATAAATCCTCCGGCAGCTCCTGCATATTCAAATTTCGGGCGGTCGTTATACGAACGGATCTTCGGCTGGCAGGCAGCTATGGTTGGATCTTTTTCCATCATATCGATGATCGGGCTGATCCAATCCGGGGTGACCTCAATATCCGAGTTGAGCAAAATATAATAGTCGGCCTCAACCTGCTTTAAGGCCAGGTTGTATCCTCGTGCAAAACCTTCGTTGGTAGCGTTACGGATGATCCTGACAGAAGGAAAATTTGTTTCAAGGAAACTAACTGAATCGTCTTTGGATGCATTATCGGCAACGATAATCTCTGCTTCCCCGCTGCTATACCGGATCAAGGGAGGAAGAAATTGTTCAAGATATTTTCTTCCATTCCAGTTCAGTATGACGACAGCAGTTCGCACGATCAATGAATAAGAAATTGTCAGTTAGTATAAGGAGGTGATTTCACGGGAGTAAAAATACTAAATAATTAGCAAGGAATAATAATATTTCCAGGCCGGCTTTACCCGGCTGGCATTTTTTATTTAAACACCTTCCTTTTTCTGATTAATTTGGCAGGTCCCAATAATCACCGGAAAGTCCTCCCCACGAATTGATTGTTTGGGTATCCTGGAGGTCGTGCGGCGCATAGGTTCTCCCGGTCAGATCGATCTGCCAGGCGGGATTGTTGGTCTCCCCGAGTGCATCCGAATGAAGCAGGAAAAAATCACTGGTCACCATATCCGGTGAATAGAAAACGAATTTTTTATTTCGTTGGGTCTCCTTCAGCGTGTAGTATTGCCAGATCTCGTAAGGATAAGTGTTTGGTTCGCTGTACTGCTGAACCCTGGTATTCGGGGGGCCATACTCAAGGTATACCCTTCCCCGGTCGGTCTGGTATCCTTTTTTAATCCGGGTCCCGAAATTATACTGCACTTTCTTAACCTGCTCATTGTATAGCAGCCAGGCATGTTCAGGGTCTGCCTTGTCCCTCCTCATCCAGAAGCCATAAAAGTAATCCTGGAGCCGTTGCAGGTCCGTCGATTTAAGGATGCTTCTTACAAATGAGCGCTCCAGCCCGCTTGAAATCGGGAAAGTCGAGCTTATATATTCTCTCAGTGTATCTATTTTGGTGATCTTTTCTGCAAACGAATTCGACCCCTTCGATGCCAGCATTTCATCATAGGAAAGCTGTGCGTTGGGGTTGCTTCGTTGAAAGAATAACCTCTGTGAAGCAACTACCTCGTTCTTCAGATTTATTGCCTGAACAACAATGTTGTACTTCCCTGTTGCCAGGTTTTGAATGTCGAACTCGGTGAGCAGAACATTCACCGGTCTGGCTGCTTCTGATTTAACCCGCGCCAGGTCGTTGAACTTCATCTGGTTCTCATAACTCTCAACATAATAGCTCATGAGGAATTTCTCTCCGGGGGCAATGACTTTATCCATATTGTACAACTCACAATAAAAGATTAGGCTGTTATCTTTCGGAGGATAATAATTGTAAACATAAGGAACCAGGTCAAAACCACTCTTTGTAATGGTGGTCATGGTTTCGCTCTTTGAAAAAGTCTTTACAAGCTGAATACCCGAGAAACTGGGTTTCCCTTCCGGGTAATCCACCGTCACCGACTGAATAAATGGGTTCGATTTCCCGGGATTATTCTTGTCTGCCAGCTGCAATTCGAAATCATAGGTTCCATTAGGAACCAGGAACCTTTGCTCATCCACGAATTCATAGGAGTTCTTCGTCGTATCATCGATCTGGGGACTGTTCAGCTCATATTTCTTGAAGGCTTTGATAACGCTGTTCTGTTTGAAAGTCATCAGGATATTGACCGTGGCCTGGTATTTCCCATTTTCCTTTTTTACGTATTTTACGCTGTTTCCCGCGACGGTAAGGTAGGTTTCAATGTACGATCCATCGGGAGAATTAAAGGTGGAATAGGTCATAAAGGCCCAAACATTTTTTGCTTCCGAAAAAAATGGAAATAAAAACAGTGCTGAAATGAAGATGATCTTTTTCATAAAACAACGTTTTATTACAAACGGCACGATTGATTGATTATGATTTACAAAGATAGGAATTTCGCGCGGGAGAAGCCCGGTTTTATCTGTTTTTTAATTCCTGGTATCGGTAGCAATGTAAAAGGTGGTCATTGATCATTCCCGCGGCCTGCATATACGAATAACAAATGGTGGATCCCACAAACTTGAACCCGCGTCCGGTCAGCTCTTTGCTCATGGCATCCGATTCTTTTGACCGGGGAGGGATCTCGCTGATTCGCTTCCATTTATTATGGATCGTCTTTCCTTGGGTGAACTGCCAGATATAAGCATCAAATGAACCAAACTCCTTCTGGATCTGTACAAACAAACGGGCATTCCCGATGGTGGCATTGATCTTCGCCTTGTTCCGGATGATCCCGGTATCCTGCAATAAAACATCGATCTTGTCCTGGCCATATTTGGCAACCTTCCTGAAATCAAAATGATCAAATGCCTTCTCAAAGTTCTTTCTTTTATGAAGAACAGTCCGCCAGCTTAACCCCGCCTGGAAGCAATCAAGCAAAAAAAACTCGAAATGCTTCTTATCCTCATGAATGGGCTCTCCCCACTCCACATCATGATACTCGATCATCAGCGGATCCCCCGAAGGCCATTCACACGAATGCGGGCTGGCAGGTATATCTTTCATGAGATAAAAGTAAAAAATAATTGACAATTGACAATGGATAATTGATAATCATAAAGCGTAGGGGCGCAAACGCTTGTGCCCTCCATGAAAAACATGAAACCTCGCCCTTCTGCCCTCCGACCTGACTTTCCAATCATCTTTTGTAATTCTCAGAAATATTGTACTTTTGCCGGTGGAGAGATGGCAGAGCGGTCGATTGCGGCGGTCTTGAAAACCGTTGACCTGCAAGGGTCCGGGGGTTCGAATCCCTCTCTCTCCGCAATCACACTACCTTGCACACACATTCAAATCGTCATACTTCCAGGAGAGATGCCAGAGCGGTCGAATGGGGCGGTCTCGAAAACCGTTGATCCCTTACGGGGTCCGGGGGTTCGAATCCCCCTCTCTCCGCAGTCATTGGTTCAAACTATGAAAATGATTTAAGCATGCATCTGGATTATTCCTGGTTATTTATAGCAAATTGAATCTTAAATCTCTTTCCAGATAATAGTTACATACTTATCTTCTCAAACTGACTTATCTGTTATTTGCCAATCACATCCTTAGCTGCCATAATGCACTGAAAGCAAATCCTTAACTGTCGTCCACCGCATATCAGGATAACGATTGTTATCGATCGTAGCCAGGTCCGACCGTTTATCTATCATGTTCCGCAAATATTGCATTCCCTGCCAGGCAGGGTAGAGGTCCTTTTCGGCTGGAGCAATCATACGTGCAATCTTTATCATCGTGCTCAGCATTCCGGTACCTCCTGCGCGGAAAAGACGGAACTTTTTACCGGTCACTTCAATCAGTACCCTTTGTATCTCCCGCGGACTGATCTGATCGCCGGCTATGTAAAGATATCGGGGTGTGACTGGGTCAAGAGCTGCATTAGCTGTGAATATAGCCGTGTCCTCAATGGTTGTGAATCCCATCCGGTGGTCGGCACTCCCCCAATAAAGAACCCGTTTCTGCTTGAACAGAATAAGCGGCATGTCACCGGTCAGCAGATGGGCAAAGGCGCCATTGAAAATTGTCGTTGCTGAAATAGCCGCCTTATCAAGATATCCATGAAACTCCCGCCTCCAATCCAGGTTGCGATTTTCACCAGGTGAAAATTTAGTAAAGTCTAAAGAATAATCTGAGGGGATAAATCGCGGCACCCCGGCCGCAACTGCAGCATCCAGCAATGTCTTCTGGACATCAATGATCACATCCCGTAACCCTGCCAATGCAGAAACCACACAGGAAGCTCCGATGCAAGCTGTCGATACCTCTTCAACACTCAACATGTTTACCCTGGATACTTTTACCCCAAGGTTCTGCAGTTTGTCTGTCTTCTTAGGATCACCGCCCGACCGTATAACAGCATGCACTTCCGCACCTCTGTCTAGTAAAGCATTAATAATCCTTTCCCCAAGATTCCCTGTGCCCCCTGCAACTAAAATTATTTTGTTCATCTTTTCTTATTTTACCTCAACGGAAGTTATTCCTCCACCATCTTCCATCTTGCCATTTTTTAACTCACCACGTCACTAGTTCACCAGCTCACCAGTTCTCTAATTCACCACATTTTTCCGCGCATAAAGCCTGGAATATGTTTACAAATATGATTACCCGGGGGAATCAGGCATTGATCTAAGCAATCTCCCTGATAATAAATTCCTTTTATTAATACAGTTTCACAAGTTTTCCTGTTTTAATAAAATTTCTTCCAAAAAACCTCACAAGATACATCCCGGAGGACAGGTTGCTTATATCCACCATGGTCTTGGATTCAGTTATAGGGAATGTCATGACTTCCTGGCCCGATATTGTCAGTATCGTTAAGCTGCCAGGATCAGTAAAATTTGGTATTTCGATAGTGATCCTATCCTCTGCAGGATTTGGAAGAATACGGACTGCTGCCTCTTTCTCGGGTTCAGTCACCCCAACGCCGATATCACTGGTCTTAAGGATCGTCCCATAGTTCCCGACGGTAATCCCGGTATGATTTTTAGTAATACAAACACCATTAAGATGTTGGTAAGTCGTCGATGGCTGAACTGTCCAGGTCACCCCGCCGTCATTGCTCAGTTGAATGCTTCCGCCTTCACCCACAATATAGCCCGAGTACAGATCCTGGAAATAAACCGAACTTACTGAATCCGAACTTGCAATGGGATAGGGTGTCCATGTTGTTCCACCATCCGTCGTTTTTAATACCGAGCTGATGTTGCCGACAACAAAGCCGTTACTATCATCAACAAAAAAGACATCTGAAAACGTATATGATTCGCCATAGGTTTCAAGATTGGTCCAGGTCGATCCGCCATCAGTGGTCTTCAGGATAGTGCCCCAGGTTCCGGCGGCATATCCGGTATTTGCATCAACAAAATAAATCGACTGAAGATATCTTGAGGTACCTGAATTTTTAGAGGTCCAGGTTGTTCCGCCATCGGTTGTCTTAAGGATCGTTCCCCAATCGCCTGCAATCCATCCGTTATTTCCATCCAGGAAGGTAACGGCATTCAGGTTCTGATTTGTTCCGGAAGTCTGGATTTGCCACGAAGCGCCCCCATCGGTTGTATTCAGTATTTTTCCCGATTTTCCTACCACACATCCGTTGTTGGCTGTTGGAAAAGATACGCCTGTCAGTACGGTCTGCGTTCCGGATGTAAGTATGCTCCATGAATCCCCGCCATCGGTCGTCTTGACAATTCTTCCTGAGTCGCCAACTGCAAACCCGTTAAGGGGATCGGGAAAAGAGACAGAAAAAAGATTCGCTATTGTTCCGGTGATCATGCTTTGATAGGTCGTGCCGCTATCTGTGGATTTGTACATCTTTGCACGATAAGGTGAAGCAGAAGTCTGGGCAAGGATAAATCCGCTGGTTGCTTGGGGATAAAGTATCGTCCAGCCATCTATACTTGCATTAATGGTCTTTTTTGTCCATGAAACACCTCCGTTTATCGTCTTTAATACAATGCCGGTCACCCCTGTTGCATAGCCATTGTTCGCATCAGGAAAACTGATAGAATAGAGATCATTTGTCGTGCCTGAAGTTGTTGCGTTCCAGGTAACCCCTGCGTCGGTCGTTTTAAGAATTGTCCCGGCTTGGCCAACGGCAAAACCTGTAGTGGTGCTCGTAAAATCAATGGAATGGATATACCCCCAGGTGTTTGGGTGAAAGCAATCGTTCCAGGTGATCCCTCCATCGTTGGTTCTTCTTATTATTGCATCATAATTACCATTGTCTTGTCCATAAATAAACCCAATATCTGGTGTCAGAAAGTAAACCCCCATCAGATTGCCAAAAGTCCCGATAGTTAATGGATTCCATGTTACGCCTCCGTCAATCGTTTTTAGCATAACACAATTCCCAAAAGGCCAGCCCCCGCTACTGATCACATACCCGGTGTCTGGGTTAGGAAAGCTGACACCAACATAAAGGTTATAATCTTGCGGTGAATTTATCCAGGTATCACCACCATCCGTCGTCTTCAGTATGGTGCCATTCGCCCCGACGGCATAACCAATATATGCATTTGCAAAATATACACTGTAAAGATCCGACGACGTTCCTGAATTCTCCGCATTCCATGTAATCCCGCCATCGGCAGTTTTGAGCATTGTTCCGGCCTGACCAACAATATACCCGGTATATACATCGGTAAAAAAGATTGATTCTGTAATGTTCCCCGTTGGCTGGGGATTTACCCATTTCCAGTTTTGAGCATGGGAAATGCTGACAAAAAGCACTAAAAGTGAAAGCGTAAACAACTTTTTCATAGGAATGTAATTGGTTTAATTAATAATTATAGGCAAATCTACTCCTTTATCCCGAACAAAAACCAGGCTTCTCAGTTATTTTGTACGCCAACTCTTTTAACTCACCACGTCACCAGTTCACCAGTTCACCACCTTCTTCACGTCACCAGTTCACCACCTTCTTCGCGTCACGCGTCACGATCTTCAAACCCACTCGTCCTGGTATTATTCTCATACTCCTCAACTACTGATCTTGCTCTTTCAAAGTCAAGGTTTGAAACTACCACCCTTACTGAACCTGCTCCCCCCGGCGAAGTATACCATGGCGCTAAAGTTCCTGTATTCTCATCGAGCAGGAATGCCTCAATCTCTGCATTCTCCAGAAGACTCTTAACCATCTCCGCAGCCCATATAGTCCCTGCAAAAACTTCAACCGGTTCAATATCATCGTTTTTTTTCATAATCGGAAGCTTAAATTTGCGAACCCTTCATGTACCTGCTGTTCGTTTGCCTCCGACAAACAGATTACATGATTATGGGTTTTATGAAATTATTTTTCTTCTTCTTTTTTCTCTATCGGCGTTCTGGTTGCTTTGAATGTTTCAGACTGGTATTTATATTCATAAAATTCGGTTGTTTGAAACTTCCAGCATGACAACCTGCCATCGTTTCTTGTAATGAAATCTGAACAACCACGGGTTACTGTTCTTGTGATTATTTGGTTACCAGGTAGGATGATTGAACTTCTTATTTCATTCCACAAATTCCCTTCTGAGATTTCTGCAAGTGTATATGTCGATAATACTCGGTTTTGAAAAACTACAATTAATTTTATGGAACTAGCCTTAGATAGTACACCTGCTTCACCTTGATTCTTTTCATGTATAAGAATAAAGAGATGTGACTGCTCATTTCTTATCGTATCTAAAATGCCGATTTGGTAAGAATAGAATTGTTTAAATTCAGCTATCTCTCCATCAATAAATTTTAGATTTTTATTGACAAAACTTGTATCTGATTTGGTTTCATGGTATCGCTTTAGGAAGGTAGAATCAAAATAATATACTTTATTCCCCGTTGTTTCATTTATTAAAGAATCTGCATCTTTCCACATGCTTGCTGCACTATACGGATCGAAATGATCTTTATTCTTGCAGGATATTAAGCAGAAGATTAAAAAAGAAAAGGTTATAAATGTCGTCTTCATCGTATGATATACCCCGCTCTTAGGTCAGGAACTAGGCTATTTCAAGCTGATAATTCGATCCATTCCTTTTCAAAATTAGTAAATCTTATATTGATTGTTAGTTTAGTACTGGAAAGACTAACTGCCAACTGCCGACTGCCAACTAACCAGTCTTGCGGTTGACCTATTTGTTATATGCAGAAAATATATTCGTTTCTTTCCCCGTCAATTAACCCGAAGTTCGAACTTGTACCTTCCATTCTTTCTATATTCTCTTGCATGTCCCTTCTGAACAAATTCCAGTTTGTACGTCCCGGCTTTTATCCCTGTAAATTTCCAGAATTCAAAAACATCACCACCCATCCAGTTTTCTCTCCCATTTGTATTTTTAAACGTCACTGCTATCAACTTGACATTTAATGTGTCGAACTCCTCTATAGTCCATCTGTAGCCACAAGAATGACAGGCTCTTAATTTTATTATAAATGGCTCATTAACCTTAATATCTATTTCTGTTTGCTCAGGAGTTATATACTTTAAACTGTCTTGCCCAAAGGCTGAGCAAAGTTCTGATAAAAATAAGATTAAAAAGGTATACCGGACCATGCTTATTTTGGTTGTTATATTTTTTGCACCTGACGCCCTGCCAACGCTAACTGCTGACTGCCAACTACCCCGGCCTTCGTTTGCCGGCTTAATGGTCGTGATAAAAAGCTATTCGGGATCGAAGTAACGTAGAATCCCCGTACGGCCCATATAATACTTCTTTAATTACCCTGTCTTTAATGAGAAAAGTTATAGGCCAACCGTTTACTTTTAATGTTTTTGAAAAATCTCTTTTAGATGGCACAACAGTAAAATCCAATTTATGTGTATGTAAAAAGGATTTAAGGGTTTCACTATCTTCATACGAAATGGCAAACCATAATACATCTGGATAAGCTTTCTTAATCTCATTTAGTAAGGCGAATTCCTTTATACATGCCCCACATTTTGTAAACCAAAAATGGAAAATCACCAGCTTGCCGGTAAGTGATTTATTACTCCAGGATTTCCCATCCAGATCTGTGAATTCAAATTTCGGGACTTCTTTATTAATCCATTCCAATTCTGGCATTGGACGTTTGACCAGTGAAAGCGTTCCGAATTCCGGAATATTATTCTGAACCCCAAATTGAATATAATAATATCCAGTAAGTGTTTTTTCATGAAAAACCTTGGCATCAATTGTCTTGCCATTTTCATCATAATAAGAGGTTATACTATCTGGAAGTTTTCCTGAAGATGCCCTTTTAATAAAATCCGCGTCTTGCGAGAGGGAAACTAATCCTAAAAGACAAAAATAAAATATCAGAATTGCTTTCATTTTATTCTTTTGCAGGCATCATCCCAATATACGGGTCCCAACATTGGCTGATCATGAACGAAGATACTGTCATTCCTGTACTTCAGTGACGGGGGATGGTAATCGAGGATCGAAATAAAACGATAATTGTGATATTTAAATGCGTAATAACAATCCCCGTAGTATAGCAGTACTATCGAGTCCTGATCGCTTCTTTTTAAATTTAATACGATTGATGTTGTGTCGTGCACGAACTTCGTATACCCCTGATTCCAGTGGGAGTATATATCAATCCCCGAATAATTCCCTGTAACGCTGTCCCGTTCATCGCGTTTATAATACGCAACGGTATCTTTACTGCAACTGAATAGGCCCACTAAAACAATCAATATGAGTATGTTTTTCATATTCTCAATCAACCATGGACCGCCCCACGGGGAAACCTGTTTATCAGTAAAATGGTACGGTAATCCGTTCATTTATTTGGTGAATCTATTTATAATGACCAGTACAAAGGCAGTAAGGGATTACGAATTATTTTACATAGCCAGTGAGTTAATTGTGTTCAAAATTAATAAATCTTTCATTGTTCTGTTCTTAGATGCCATAATAATATCCCCTCTCCAGTCTGCTGATTCCTAATTCAAAAGAATTCACCACTTCACAAGTTCACCACGTCACCACGTCACTACGTCACCAGTTCACCACATTTTTCCGCGTCACGCGTTACGCGTCACGATTTTTCAAAGACTGCCAACTGCCAACTTCCAACTTTCTCTCAAAATACTTTAGTTAGTTATTCAATTAGCTTTCAACGGCTTTAAATAATTCTCCCACTTCAGAGGAGTAATCTCCGATCTTACAACATCAAGAACTGCTTTAACCGACAATTCATCAAGCTTCCAGTCATCCTTCAGACTGTAACCTGACAGATGACACCTTCTGTCCATCTCCAGGATGAATTTATCATCATACATTTCTGTAAGAATGGCCGGACTTGCTTCTGTGTCCAGGGAGCCCAAAAAAATGTACCCATCATAATTGTCCTTATACCTGCCTTTACCTTCAAGGTAGAATTCATCGAAGGACTCATTCCCGAATGGACTGTTGATCAGTTCAAAGGCAACCGGCTGGTCCCCGTTTTTATAGAATGCCTGATCAAACATTCCATTCCTGACCCTTTGTGGCCGGATCCTGTTATTATAGGTCATAGGGCCATGAGTCGTCACAGTGTACATTTTATCCCGTAGCTTTTTGTAAAGCATAGCCCCCGCTGATTCTACTGTTTTGCAAACATGGTATGTCCCTGCGATCCATAAAGCATTCCGTTTCCCCGGGATCGAGTCCAGGTACCTCATGATCATTTTTGCCATGTAGTCATCCCTCTCCTGGATCTCATTCTTTAAACCTTCTTCGGTGTATATCCTGGGCGTATCTGTGAAAACCACCCTGATCTTTTTAGACTCAGGTAAGGTCCTGTTCAGATGCCAGAGAGAGATCAGAAAGTCGAACCTCGCCTTATCCGGCCAGCCATTGGGCATATAGTCCCGGAAAACATTCAGAAGTAACTCTCTGTCAATGGTATCATTTGCAAAAAACCTGTCAATATCATCCTGCTTGTTTGATTCAAATTCCATAAAGATGGTTCCTGCGGATTTAGCAAATCTCTTGTTCAGAACAACTCGAGTGCATAGTTCCCAGGATGGCTTACGGAAATGAATTTCACCAAAAGCTACCAGCTTGTGGGTTTCAATCTTATTCAATAAAAAATCAACCGGGTCTTTTCCGTTTTCTTTCAGATAATTCACAAATGCAAGGGTATCAGTAGAAACCTGTCCAATTTCATTAACCCTCCGAAGTTGATTCAGGTCGGTTTTTGAAAACTGTTCAACCATATTCATTGATGCTGCCATGGTTTTCCAGACATTCTCTCCGACATTCACCCAGTTTCCGTTTTCAAAATTGAAACATCTGACGGAATAAGCAGAATCGGGACGAAGGGATATAACATAGGCAACAGAATCCTTATACGAGATGTACTCCTTTATAAAAAGATTAAGCCAGTAATATCTTTCCTTTTCGCTAACTGCAACATCAGGCGCAGTTGATGCGGGATAATCATCCCGGAAGCTGATACTACTTGCTTTCCCAAATAATCCGGCCTTGCCATCAGCTTGAATATAGGAGAAAGTAACAGCCGATTTCAGAGGTGAGCTTAAATCAAATACATTCGAAAACTCCGTTACCATTTTATTTACAGGAGTAATTTTAAATTCTGAAGGAAGTGTCTGTCCGGATACATTTAAGCATAGAATGATTAAGAAAATACTTGCGGTTAAATATTTCTGTATTGTTATCATTGGTTTGGAATTCTTGGCCATTACAGTTATCGATCATGTAAAGGTATATGTTGATTTTTTTTCCCCTTAGTTTTACTCGGAAATTGAGATATCCCGTCATCAGTCTGCTGATTCCTAATAAAAAAAACTCACCACATCACCAGTTCACCAGTTCACCACGTTTTTTGCGTCACGAATTTTACTGCCGACTGCCAACTGCGAACTGCTGACTGTGGACTGCAATTCGTTTCTAATTTATTAATTTCCTGTTTATCGGCACTGCACTGCTTGTTGTATTAATAAAAATCAATCCGTCGAATTGCTTTTTCGCAATCATTGCTTTTGAATATTTGGTCCAATATTCAGGCATAAAGAGAGCCCCGATGAAATATGCCCGATTGGAAGTCCTGAACAACTTATTAGTTGAGTTCGACATATCAATGAAGAATGCATCTGGTCCGGCAAGGGCTAGTTCATTTGTCAAAGTGTTCTTTTTGTATTCATGAACTGAAAACTCCTGCAGTTTTCCTGCAACTTTAGTAAGAGCCTGAAACCTACCCTGGTTAAAAACAAACCCGATATCGTAAAAGTCACTTCCGAATATTTTATCGAGGTAAACCCCCATGCAAACGTCATGTTTTTCAAAAAGGTTAGGCGCCTTGCAGATATGCCCGTTATGTGCCCAGGCAAAGATCTTATCCTGCTCCAGGTTATAAATCCACTTTAGGTTTTGCGACATGCAACTGTCTCTGCGGAAACCGTATTCTTTTTCCGGGGTTGCTCTCAGGAGTATAGCTTGTTTTAAGGCCTCAATATTGTACCTGGCCAGCTCGAACTTTTTCTTTCCACTAACGGAGATATATAGATCTTCTTTTCTCTGAAACCATTTCTCAAGAAACGAAATTATCCCGTAAATCTGAGAAATTCGCTGCTGTGAGGATTTGCCAGGCTTAAGGGTGTAAAAATAGAGGTGACTGCTATCATTCAGGACTGATAATCCTTTAATAAATTCATCCAGGTTAGGTTTGTCAAACTCTTTGACATAATCCAACAAGGCATTGGTTGGACCTTTGAATGACTGGCAGTCGAAACCATAAAATCTCAACTTTTCGTTTTGTGTCTTTCCATCATTGTATTTTCTCATCCATTCGATGAGGTCCTTGACTTCTTCTGTATCCCATGTCCAGAATTCCATCCCTTTCATCGCACTCAGTACATCGCCTTTTCCATCTAACACGTAATCATTAACTTTAAGGGTTCCCCCATAAGTGGCTTCAATTGAAAAAATCCGGTATCCGCAATAGGTAGCCAAGAATTTAAACATTTTAGCTTTCATGTTAAAGAATTCTCTTGTGCCATGCGTTGCTTCACCCATTCCTATAACCTTCTTATTTTTAAAAAGTGTTTCAAGAGGCATCAATTCAGTTAGGTCATGGGTCTCATTAGGTGTTACAGGATATACAGTCTCATTATTCCCTCCAATACTAACATTTACCTGTGAGTTACATTGAAGAGACAATACTAGTATCAGCGATAAAAGAAAATTTGTTTTCATGTTTAGTGGCTGGGATCCCTTTCCTTAACAACTTCCCCGGCTTGCTGTTGACGGCTTGTTGTCACCTATGCCAAATTAGTTTTCCTTATCAATAATCACGATCGTTTTAGCAACCAAATCTCCAAGCCTTTGGTTCAGTGGCGTGTGTGTTATACAGATAATTGCCGGTATTCCAAAAAAACAGAAATCCATTGGATCAATAATGTGCCTGATAAATACTTCAATAAAGCTAATTCTACCATTGTCATCTCCTACAACCTTTAAATTAAATAAAATATGACCTAGGGTTGCCGAGAAAACACTTTCCATTACAATAAAATAAATGAACCAGAAAATAAATGGCACCAGTGCTAAAAGTCCACTCAAACTATACACTCCATTATTATTAGGTTCACCAAATAAATATCCAAAAATGAAAAATAATAAAAAAAACAAAGCATAATCGATGAATGTGGCAAAAAACCTTGATGTCAACTTAGCTCTAACCATGGTATCCATTTTGGTAAAATTTCTTACTTTACTAGTTTGGGCCGGAACAACTTAACCACCTCACCCTGTTGATTGGCAATAAGATGGTTTGGTCTGCGTAAATCGGCGGAGGTAGGTCTTTCTGACCATTTTCTCCGGCTCTTTTCAATTTATTGAATTGTTTTATGACGGATTAACGACCAATAAAAGGTTGTATCAAGGTTTGTTGTAGTTATTAACCGGATAATCCCGACATTTTTAGCGTAATAGCAATCTGTGTTTATTTGGCCGCGCGAAATTGATAAGAGATCTGCTTTTGAATGATAAACGCTTGAATAGGGTATCCCGTTGACCAAATAGGTCGGATAAAAAACCACATCCCAATTTTGATAGATCGGTGAACCTATAAACATTCCGGAAGCTAACAAACCGACAGAACTGTCAGCAGTGCAAACTTGTAAAAATCCCCCATCAACATCAGCAATAATATAAAACTTCGGATACACCTTGCTTGCAAAATTTATTGTCAATTGATCATATTGATAATCACTGGGATTAGTTGAGGTTTTTGTTTCGAACTCATAGCCAGAGATATAGGTACTATCCAATAATTGTGTTTGGTTATTATAATAGATCCAATAACTGCCTTTCTGAAAGGATGCATAATTCAGTATTTCACCAAAAAGTGTATAATGGGGCATCTCGTTTTTCCTGCAGGAAATAAAAAAACACTGGTTAAATGCAAGAAATAGAAGGATTGAAATAATCCGTTTACTCTTTCTCATCTATAGGATTCTTCTTAAATACATTATGACATCCCCCAATCATAGGGCAGTAAGTAGGTTATTCTAAGGTGATAACTTGATCCTTTCCTTCTCAAAAGTAACAAATTTTTTATTGCTCTGTTCTGAGATGCCAGAATAATATCCCTTCACCTGATTCCTAATAAAAAGAACTCACCACCTCACAAGTTTACCAGTTCACCGCCTCACCAGTTCACCACGTCACCAGTTCACCAGTTCACCACGTTTTTTCGCGTCACGATTTTTACTGCCAACTGCCCCGTCTTGCGGTTTACGGTTATGTGGCGTTAATTATTTAATGCTATCGAACCCAATATTCACGATTTATTTATGTGATTGTAAATATTTTAAAGCTTCCTCTATGACACTATCCCGATTATTAATAACATCATCAATTGTTTTTTCAATTTGGATATCCGGTTTTACTCCAGATCCGACATAAACCCTCCCATCAGGATATGTGACATGAGAAACACAAAGTCCAGCCTTAGCGCCTCCAACTAATTTAAATTCAAACAAATTACCGCTACTTCCAAATGAATTCTCCCCCATCTTTATTATGTTTTTGGATTTATCAAAATACAATAAAAAATCTTCAGAAGCAGATGCTGTTTGGTGACCCATTAAAATAACAACTGGGACCAGGAGCCTGTCTTTTTGGGGAATGGCATTTGACCACTTGTAAACTCCTCTATCTTCCCATAAATTATTATGGAAGCAATTATACGCATCACCAGCTTGTGGATTATGTAAAGTATCCGAAGGGGAGAGCATACTACCATAAAACCGCATATCTGCAAGGTTTTTTCTTGTTTTGATTCGATGAGTTGAAAATACAGTATCTTCAATAAAATATTGTGCTATATACATTCCATTATACTCATTCCCTCCTGCGCCTTTACGCACATCGATTATAATTCCTTTCGCTTTTCGTAATTCCGGTAATTTTTCTTTAAACAGGGAATCAATTTTACTATCAGCAAAGGAGTTCAATGAAAGGTAAGCAATCTGATTGTCAATCCATTTAAAACTAAATAGGCTATCTTGAGATGAAAATGGTGGAATAACGTTATTGTCCTTGTTTGTTTTGACCGTCAGGTGTAATGATTTTATTTCTCCTCCGGGTGTTTTTAATTTTATTCTGAATTCCTGGCCGAACTTACCCAACAACAATGCCTTAACTGCATTATCTCTTCTTGCGTAGTCTGTTGATGCAAGAATAATTTGAAGGGTATTCTTCGCCAAATAATCATCAACGGGAAAATCATTAACTTCTATTATTTCGCTCCCCAGAGGGATCTCATTTACTTTACTTGCATTTTCTCTGACAACAATAGCTTTATTTTCAATATTTTCAAGCTTAAATCGGTATTCCCCGAACTCCTGCTCGGATAGTCCCTTATAATAATTATCAGGATGCCAAATATAAGTGTGACCATCTTTTAGGAGAGTGGCAAATTTCGTGAGTTGATCAAAATAGTCGTCATCGGATTTACTATCAAGGACTTTAGGAATAAATGCCAAATAGGCACTGTCCCAATTAAGGGTTGGGACATTTGCAAAGTTTGCAAAATTATAAGTTGCTTCAGACCAAAATTTTGATAGTCCGTAAATTTTTTCTGAATTAGACAATGTGTTAGATTCCTGTGTATAAGCGAATGAGGCAAATGCACATAGGGAAATTAATATGAAATATTTTTTCATGTGATTGATTATTATCTGTCTCGCACATTATAAGGCCTGAGATCTGGATATTTTATCATACAATCTAACAGGAATGAACTTAGTTTATCCTTGGGGATCCCTAATTCTTTTTCAATTACTTCCTCGGTAGTATCTTTTTTTTGTGTATATGACAACAACTTTAAAACCTTTTGAAATCCATAGGTATCGATTGCATACTTCATAATGATTGCACCCAATGTATATTGTGGATTTGTTTCTCTGTCAAGATCCAAGAGGCTCATTATTTTCGAAGTGTCAGAATGCATTTTCGTAATAAAATAAGTATAAAATTTATTTATATGCCATCGCAAATCATGCCCCATACTTCCTCCAAAATAAGTTGCTAAGCCTTCATCAAAAAATCCTATCCTATCAGGATTATTAAATGTCGTAAAATAGTGAACGAGTTCATGTCGATGATTTTCATCTATAGACGAAATAATCATATCGTTCTCTTTCAAGAATTTTCCAGTTTTTTGATTAGTTAAGAAGGTCTGAAAAATAAATCCAAAACGGCTCATCAAAGATGTGGTATTTGAGTCAACAACATATACTGATTTATCCTGTACTGGCTGATTAAATAATAGAGATAAACTATCTTTAAAGTTGATAAAGCTGTTGGCTTTCTTTCTTGAGAAATTATAATACTCAGGATAATAATACTTTATGGTTCCAATGGTAGTTGTATTTAACTTTTCTTTTTCAAGATAGAAAAAGTTAAAGAGCTTATAATGGCCTTCTGTCTTTTTTATAAGTATATAATAGATGGCTCTCGTTATATTTCTGGAAGAATCTGAATCTGTAGTACAATTAAGGATACGAAAATAATTATCCTCAACGGGCTCAATGTTTAAAATAGAAGTGTGAAAGAAAAACAATCCAGGATATATTTCAAAAATATTACATGGGTGTGTGAATTGTTTTTGTTCATCATCGTTCCAGAATTTAGAGCTAACTGTATCATTTTTCGATCCCCAATTCCAGATACGGCTTTTAAGGTATGATGTCCATACCTTAAGCATTGCTTTTGATTCAACATTATTCGTGTCAATATTTCTGTAATTGACATCAATAAATTTGTCAAACCAGTTCTTTGTTTGACTTTGAGAAAAAAAAGGAAATAACAAGAGAAAGAAAACCATGTACTTTTTCATAGAATCAATTTTTCCTGAGTTAGTTATATGACGTCCCCCAATCTTAGTGCAGTAAGTAGTTTGTTCTGAGGTGATAACTTGATTCATTCCTTTTCAAAAGTAAGAAATCTTCTTTTGTTCTGTTCTGAGATACCAGAATAAATATCACACCACCATGCCCAAAAACGATTCCACCTGAAAATGCTCACCCTCAGTTGATAGTTATGGAACTTTATTGAAGAAAAACCTTCTGAAGTACTTGTCGTACCTATAAATTGTGTCTAATTTAAAACCTGCATCAACAATGTCTTTAACGAAATTCTTTTCGTTTTTGTAGAATCCTCCCCAATCACAAAACCGGAATGACATTTTATTTCTGTTCATTACAGCTTCATGAATAACTAGTCTGCCATCGGGCTTGAGGATCCTGAAACATTCCCTTACCATTGCCATATCATTTGTAAAGTGGTGATAAGCACCAATGATCAGGACCATATTTGCTGTATTGCTATTTATTTTGATCTCTGTCTCATTCCCAGTTGCTGGAATAAAACTTGTCGTGATTTTTGACCCTCTGATCTTGGAATACTTTGGTAAATATTTATTTCTGATTTTAGAACGGGTTATACAGGAAGTATCCAGATCTTCAAGATAAAATGTTATGCTATCATAGAAAACAGAATACATAAACTCCCGCCATCCACTGCCTGCACCAACACTCACAATCGTGTCGCCTTTTCTTAATTTTAAGGCTTTTGCTTCAGATTTATAGTTGTTAAAGGTAGCTGAATCCAAATTTGTTATTTCCTGGCAAAGTCTTTGAAAACCGTGGCTGTTTGAATTTTTATGAGCATACCTGATCCTTTTTACAACACCACATGACGTGATTATGCAAAGAACCATGAAAAAGATACTGTATGAAGCATTATGTTTCATCGGCAATAATGTCCCTCACTCTTAGGAAAGCTTATGTTAAGCTGATAATATGAATCATTCCTTCTCAAAAATAACAAATCTTTTATTGTTCTGTTCTTAGATGCCAGAATAATATCCCGTCTCCTGTCTCCTGGTTCCACATTAAACTAACACACTCACCACCTCACCAGTTCACCACGTCACCAGTTCACCACATTTTTCCGCGTCACGATTTTCACTGCGAACTGCCAACTGCCAACTGCCGACTTCCCAAAAGTCTTACACGGCAAAATAGTCTTCCAGCACCTTCAGTGTATCCGGGTTCGTAACCATGTCCCGTACTATGGTCCCTTCGTGAAGAACTACAATACGGTTACATACTTCTGTAATATGATTGAGATCATGGCTTGAGATTAACAGAGTGATCTCTCTCTCTTTCTGCCAGGATTTTAAAATCATCTTAAGCCTGATCTGGGTCGATGGGTCTAGGTCATTGAAGGGTTCATCCAATACCAGCACTTCCGGCTTAGGCATCAGGGCTGCAGCAATGCCGATCTTTTGCCGGTTCCCGCTCGAAAGATTGCGGATCAATTTCCGTTTTCCCAGGATCTCATTGTTAAAAAAGTCTCCAAATTCAAGATAAAATGCATCCAGGTCGCCTTTAGTAAGTTTGTATACATCTGCAACAAACCGGAAATATTCTTCCGGCGTCAGAAAATCAATCAGAAAACCTTCATCAATATAAGAACCGGTATAATATTTCCAGCTTTCAGTTTTTGCGACATTATTGTTTTTTGAAAGAACAAACCCGGTATCCGGACGGATCAGATCGAGGATGCATCTGAACATAGTTGTTTTCCCTGCTCCGTTATTTCCTGCAAGGCCGAAACTTGTGCCCTGGTTAATTTTAAGCGCAGGAACATTTAAAACCGTTTGTCTTCCGTAGACTTTTGTGAGATTGTTGATTTCAATCATCAGTATACTTTTTGTTAAAGATTATCTTTCCCTGAAATTCTTTGCCATGATGTATTTTTGCTTATGTAGATTTTTTGCAACTAACCCGATGAGAAATTTGTTAAGAATCAACCCTGAAATTCCAAGAAATCCTATGAAGGCAATTCCCCAGTGTGGGTATCCTGACTGCCTGAATAGAATATAAATCACAAAAGGAACAATAGCAGCAGGTATTATTGACAACCAATTACCAGCCCCCATTCCCTGGTAATTAAATACTCCTCCTCTTTTCAAATCAATTCGTTTTTTATTGTACGTGGCAAAGTAGAGCAATGCAAAGGAAAGCACCCCAATGTTATAAAAATACATGGCTATGTTGATCAACAGGATCTTAACTCCGTAAAGGCAATATGGAATCGTTAGTAGAAAAGATACCGTGCTGATCAATAGGATGATATAGAATTTAACACGGATATAATGCGCGAAATCGATGTTTTTGGTTAGCAGACCATCGAAATAACTGCTTTCAAATCCAAAAGTATAAATTCCATAATTCATCATCATTCCACACGTTATCATCATTCCCACCATTATCAGGAATCCTTCCTGGTTGTAACTTTGTTTGGAGGAATAAAAGAACAAACCATAAAGCAGAATTATCGGCCAGGTGTACAACAATGTCTGGGTTCTTTTATTCCTGAGAAAAAGCCGGAATTCGAGTAAGATGAGGCTGCCGGTCAGTCCTTTCGATCTGAGGAATAAGCTATCCTTAGTATCACGAACCTGTTCCGCTTTCCTTTTCTGCACTTCATCCGTGTAGAAATGTCCAGACAGGAAATGATACTGAAGCCGGTAGGTAAAAAAGAACCATGCTACCGGCACAAGGATCAATAGATAATTATGGGTAAAATAACCAAATATTTTTGACGATATACTCATCAGGGAGATGATGTTAATACGATCAAGAACAACAAGTAAAATAAACAGTGCCGCCAATGCGCCTGCCACTAAAGGTTTTACGCCAAGAAGACGTTTTAGATAGATTGCCAGAAAATTGTTCGACAAGATCAGAATGATCAATGTGATAAGCCATAATGATCCGGATAGTGCCCCTTCATGTGGAATTACAATTGTGAATGTTACCGGAATAAAAATAAAAAGCGGAAGAAAGTTAAAGACATCGAAAACTGTCCGGCCAATCATGTAACGGATAATCGTTCCCTTCCGGATAGGCAGGTGTTGGAAAGATTCCACGAATAGCATGGGTAATGACTGTGCAAGAAAACGGATAAGAATATCCCCCAGCAAATAATACAAAATAATCCCGTTGAGAAACCGTAAATGATCCTGGTGAGGAAGGACCTGGTTCATGATCTGGTCTGTGTATAACCCAACCATTAAAAGGTTGACAGCAAGAATCAATAAGAATATCCCGATTACAAGGTTCAGTACCAGGTTCTTTTGCCAGATAGGTGAACGGGTCGCAGTTTTTACCTGCAATAACAGAAATTTGAAAAACATTGAATTACTGAATCTTTAATTGCTTTATCTCTAAATTCGAATCAGGTACTATAATGTCCCTCACCCTTAGGATAGATCATGTTAAGCTGATAATATGATTCATTCCTTTTCAAAAGTAACAAATCTTTTATTATTCTGTTCTGAGCTTCCAGAATAATATCCCGTCTCCTGATTTTTCATTAAAAAAAACTCACCAGTTCACCAGTTCACCACGTCACCAGTTCACCAGTTCACCACGTCACCAGTTCACCAGTTCACCACGTCACCAGTTCACCACATTTTTCTGCAAGTTTCCCAAATAAAAAAACCTCCGTCAAACCGGATACTCTTTCATAAGG
>CAWDBP010000014.1:0-189932 GCA_963800585.1 uncultured Bacteroidales bacterium | reverse complement strand
AAGACCGGCGATAGAACCGGTAAGCAATCCCAGTAATTTTGGCCTGCCTTCCCTGATCCATTCAATCACCACCCACGCTACGTGGCGAAAGATGCAGCAATATCCGTATTTAAAAATGCAATAGCGGTAACTATGATCGACCTGCAGTTCACTTCCTGCATTGAAACCATACCATCCAAACCACAATAAACCTGATCCGATGGCTACCAGGGGAATGCTGTTGGGTGTTGAGTTTTTATCCACCCGTGCGCCAACATAGAAAACAGAAGCCAGAGCTGCAAACCCTGCAATGGCATGAACGACGATACCACCTGCAAAATCGAGAACACCCCACTGGGCAAGTAATCCACCACCCCATATCATGTGAACGAAAGGATAGTAAACCAGGATCTGCCAGGCAGTAAGGAAGATCATGTAAGATTTAAATGTTACGCGGCCTGTGAAAGCACCGGTGATCAAAGCAGGGGTGATGATTGCAAACATCATCTGGTAAGCAATAAAAACGATTTCGGGGATCTTCCCGTTTCCGGCAAAGACAGAATCCATGGTCACTCCATTCAGGAAGGCCTTGTCAAGATTCCCGAAAAATCCTCCTGCGCCTCCGCTGAAGCATAAAGAATACCCGAATGCAAACCATAAAACTGTAGTCCACCCCAGAGAAGCAAAACTCTGGATCATGATACCCAGGATATTTCTTTTTGTGGCCAGCCCTCCATAGAAGAAAGCAAGGGCCGGTGTCATAAGCATGACGAGGCTTGCCGAAAGCAGCATAAACCCCGTTGAACCAGTGTCAAATTGTCCCATAGTTTTTTAGATTAAAAATTAAAAATTAAAAATTAAAAAATTATGATGTCACTTTGTTTATACGTTCACCACGTCACCAGTTCACCACCTCTACAACGATACCCCAAATACCAGGAACACACTTTGTGCCTGGGGATTTGAAATGACAGAAGCATATACCGGTAACTCGTATTCTTTGGAGATCTTTATTGACTTTGAAATGGTCAATCCTGCATTGACCACACCACCATAGGGTCCATACCACCCGCTTCCAAATGGAATACCTCCTACAAATGGTTTTACACCAATTCCCCTTATATTAAATGGATAGGATATTTCAAAGTAGGTTGAATAATTATTTTTAGTCCCCAGGCAATATACTCCTGTAGAATCCTTCCCTTTATCTGCACCATAAAAAAGTGTACCGGCATATACCTGCAGGGGAAATTTTTCGGGACCTGTGAATGTCAGGCACCCTTCGAACGTATGTCCGGTTGTCTTGGAATTGTAATTGAAATAACGGTTATTATCATTTGGTGTAACGCCATTCGGATAAAAATAATCAGTAATACCTATTGTAAACCATTTCCAGGTATAAGAAATATAGGGATCAAATTCAGAATAATTGCCTGATTTCTCCCGGTAAACGAACCCGTAAGATCCCCATACCCCGATCTTTAGTCCGGCATATGAAAATGAAACATTTGGCTGAATGGCGGGTGAATTCCCGTAATCTTTTCCCCGCCAGATATAACGGCTTACAAGGTCGGCCCCTAACATTGAACTGGATAGGATTTGAAGGACTTTTTTCATGCCTGATGGACATCTTCAGTTTGAGAAAAACAAGGAATAAGGACGACAAAAAGGATTAAAGAAAACTAGTCGATTAACCAGAAGCGATAGTAACATTGTTACTCATTGGGGCAGAATTGTGTCGATGATATTTGAGAACCCACAATTTTACACACAATAAAAATAGTGTACAATCCTGTAATTTACTGACATTTAAATAAGAGAAATGAAGTGAAAAATACGAGAAATACGTATTAGATGGGTTAATCAATAAGACACAGACTCTTGGAAGAGAAGTTGTCAAATCTCGGCAATTTTGTTCCTTATTGCAAATTTCACCAATTCAACGGTCGATTTTAATCCCAATTTCCTCATCATGTGATTCTTATGGGTTTCCACGGTGCGGATGCTGATGTCCAGTTTGTCGCTGATCTCCTTATTGATCAAACCTTCAACGTACAATTTCAAGATTTCGATCTCCCGGCTTGTCAGTATTGCTTTGGTCTTATCTCGCAGGCTCCATCATCATCAGTTGCTCTCTTGATATAGCTTTTCAGCATGACCTTTGAGATCGATTCACCGAAAAATTCTTCTCCTTTCTGGATTGTGTAAATGGCTTTCAGCAGTTCATCGCGTGATGTATTTTTTGGAAGATATCCTTTGGCGCCGGCTTTCAACGAATTGAAAATAAATTCTTCACTATTGTACATGGAAAGCATAAGCACATTTATCCCTGTGTATTCCTTGCAGATCTTTTTTGTAATTTCAATTCCTGAGATCCCCGGCAAGGAAATATCCATGATCAGGAGATCGGGTTTCAGGTTTTCAAGTTCTCTGAATAGTTCGCAGCCCCTGAGCCTCACCGATGATCGCAATATCAGTGATGCCGGTGAGTAATGACTTGATCCCATCCCTCACCAGCTGATGATCGTCAACCAGAATAATCTTGATCTTTTCCATGGTTTTACTGTACAGGTACGTTTATGATCAGTGTCGTTCCTTCTCCCGGTGATGAAAGAATATTGATGGTTCCCTTCATCAATGCCACCCGTTCTCGCATATTATGCAAGCCATTTCCTTTCTCATAGGCGGCATCTTCCACATCAAATCCCTTCCCGTCGTCCCGGAGAATAAAAGTAATGATATCTTTGGACCTGGACAAGGTAAAAGTGACTTCTTTTGCTCCTGAATGTTTCAGGATGTTGTTAAGCGCCTCCTGGGCAATCCGGTAAAGGTAAGTTTTTGTTTTCGTGTTGATCTCTTCCAGTTCACCCGTGGTCTGAAAAAGTATCTCCAGGAAGCCATGTTCTTCAGTTTCTTCGCAAAGGTTTTTCAGTGCAAGGGTGATCCCGAAAACTTCAAGCACCGAGGGCATCAGGTTATTTGAGATCCTCCTGACCTCATCGATGGTTACATTAAACTGGTCTTTCAGTAACCTGATCTGGTCCTTGATCTCCGGATCGTTCATGTACAGAAGGCTCTCCAGCTCGCAGCTTATGTGCGATCAGTGATTGCCCGATCCCGTCGTGAATTTCCCTCGATAAACGCTGTCTTTCTTTTTCTTCGGCATCGATAACCGACCGCAACCTCCCCGACCGTTCAGATTGCAATTCGCGGGTTTTCTCCTTGATCTGGACCGACATGGAGTTAAAAGCCTCTGTAAGTGACCCGATCTCATCATTTGACCTCACGGGGATATCGATATCGTACTGGCCTTTACCAACTTTAAGGGCAGCTTCCTTTAGCTGGTTAATGGGCTTGGTTATCCGTTTTGAAATAACAAGGACAAAGAAGAAAAAGATGACAGAGATCAGCGTGCTTAAAAGCAAAATACTGTTGCGCATACTGTAAATGGGCACCATGGCTTCCTTCAGATCGATCTCGGCAAGTATGAACCAGTTCAGTCCGGGAATTTTTACCCTGCTGTAGGATGACAAAACAGGGATAGTCCGTAATCACGGGTAGTTGTATGGCCTTCTTCCCCACGGATCGCAAACAGCATGGGCCGTGTATGTACCGTAGTTCTGAGTATGGAATTCCGGATAAAACGCGAGCTTGACCTCATTTTAAAATCACTTCCCACAAGATAGGTCTCGCCGGTCATTCCCAAACCGCTGTTCGGGTCGTTGTTCAGCATGATAGTATTGATCTGATCTTCAGGAAGCTCAAGGATGATATGGCCTGGTTAACTTATTTTTAGCATTGAAAATGGGTGCTTCCATGATCATTTTGACTTTTCCCGATGAAGGATCCATCACCTCATCCCGGATAACTACGGGTACAGAACTGTTCATTTTATCCTGCTGAAGCTTTGCTGCCGGTACCCAGATCATTGATTGGTGCCGGATTCTATGGCAGGATCGGCAGTAAATCCTTTAACATACCGGTTGTTATTTGACAGGATCATTACGCTGGTAAAGTAGCTGGTAAGGGATTTGTATTTTTCCAGGTAAGCAGCCAGATCCTTTTCACAATCCTTAGCCGGGAATTTATCCTGTATCTCAGCAATTTTCTTTGTTTCATCCGACCCTGAAAGCAGGATCACCTCTTTGATCCTGTCCCTGAAGAAGATCTCGACCTGGTTCTTTTTGGCGATCCTTAAGGATGTAAGCTGATCAAAGGTTCTGTTCATCAATGCTTCCTGGGTACTGTAATAGGAATAGATGCTGATGAGAAAAATTGTGCCTAACCCAAGGAGAAGGAAATAGAGAATAAGTTTCTCGCTCAGGTTGATATTCTTCATTGAAAATTTATTATTTTTGGCTTTTGGGTTCTGCAAAATCAATGATTATAAAGGATTATAAACAAATTATTTTCAGGAAGACATGGCAAATATCGGGATATTTTACGGCTCAACGACCGGGAATACTGAAAAAGTTGCAAACCTTATACGGAAGGCTTTTGGAGAGGAAAATGCTGATGTTTACAATGTGGATACCACAGAATTGCCAGATATTGAAAAATTCAAATACCTGGTCTTTGGGATTTCCACCTGGGGAGTAAGCGATCTGCAGGATGATTTCGAGGATTTCATGGAAATTCTTGAACAAGTTAATTTCTCCGGGAAGAAAGTAGCCCTTTTCGGACTGGGAGACCAAAGTACTTATACCGATTCCTTTGTGGATGCGATGGGTATGCTTTACGATCGACTGAAGAAAAAAGGTGCAACTATCGTAGGATTTGTTCCACGGACAGGATATAATTTTAATGCCTCCATGGCCCTCGTGAAAGATAAACTTGCAGGGCTGGCCATTGATGAGGAATTTGAAAGTAACCTGACCGGTCAAAGGGTATCTGCGTGGGTTGAGATGTTGAAGAAGGAATTTATTTAAAGACACAAAGGAGAAATTCGTGACGCGTAACGCGTGACGCGGAAAAAAGAGGAGATAGTGTAGGGGCTTAAGATTTTGAGCCCGTACGAGATGGGTAGTGGTGAGGTGGTGAACCAGTGAGTTATTATAAATAATAGATATGAATAGATTTTTTACCAGTTTATTGGCATCACTCGCTTTTATATCGGTTGTTGGGCAGGAAAAGACCACAACTTATCTTAATGACCCGGCTGGTATTCCCACTGATCTGATTATCACTTTGAAGCATATCAGGGCTGATGTCAGTTTCAAGCCGGAAGAAAATCTTGTAATTGCAAAGACAGAATTCACTTTTACGCCGAACCGCTATAAGACTGACTCGATCGTTTTTAATGCTCCTGAATTCAAGGTGAACTCAATCCTGATCTCAGGAAAAGACATTGCTCTCACATCTGCATCCATCCGATTGGAAATTCAAGGGTTCGAACCTTGTGATCTATCTTCCTTCGTCCCTTCTTAAATTTCATACGGAGTATACCATCCTGATCGACTATACGGCTCAGCCTAAATCAGGGGCTATCTACTTTGTAGGGTGGAGGCCTGAGGAAAATGGCAAAAGAAAAGAGATTTGGGCACATCGTCCGCATGGTTGGCTGCCCTATATCGATGCCCGTATCACCATGGACATGTACTACACTTTCAATCGCAATTATAAGGTGTTTGCCAATGGCGAAAGGGTAGAGGTAAAGGACAATCCCGACAGTACCCGGACCTGGCATTACCGGATGGCAAAAGACCATCCCTATTTTTCAACGTCACTGGTCATCGGCGATTATGATTACAAAACCTCAAGATCAGTCGGGGGTGTTCCCCTCGAATTCTGGTATTATCATGGACAGGAATCAAAGGTCCAATCAACTTACCAGTACACCGAGGCGATGATGGATTTCCTGGAAAAGGAAACCGGTGTAAAATATCCCTATCCTCTTTATCGTGAGGCGCCTGTGATCGATTATATGTATGGCGCCATGGAAACGACAACATCCACCGTCTTCGGCGATTTCATATTTATCGATCCGCATGCCTACTGGCAGCGGAACTATATCAATACAAATGCCCATGAGATGGCACATCAGTGGTTTGGCAACTGCATTGCACACCTGGTAAACAAAGATGTGTGGCTTACTGAAAGCTTCGCTACCTATTACGGGAAGATCTTCGAAAAGTCAATTTTCGGGAAAGATTATTACCAGAACGTCATGAACGACGAACTTACCCTGGTGCTCAATGCAGCAAAGACAAACAACTACCCTGTTGCAAGCTCGATGGGTGGTAATGCAAGGATTTACCAGAAAGGCTCACTCGTGCTGGGGATGCTCAGGGATGTGATGGGCGACCGGGAATTTAAGGATGCAATAAAATTATATATCGACCGGTACAGTTTCGGGTATGCGCAAACCAGTGATTTTCTTCGCTGTATTTATGATGCAACCGGAAAACCCTATAACTGGTTCTTTGAAGAATGGATACTTCATGGAGGCGAGCCTGAGTACAAAGTATCATACACCGTTCTGGATGACACTACCGGGAAACGTGCGACTCATATTACGGTTACACAAGTTCAGGAGACTAACAACATGGTGGGTCTGTTCAAAATGCCTATCCGGTTTGAGGTGCATTACAGGGATTCACATTCTGACACCCTGGTTGCCTGGATCGAGAATAAAACACATGAAATAATTATCCCAAACCCGGAAAAGAGAACCATTGACTATGTGTTATTTGACCCGGGAAGGAAAGTGGTAAAAAAAGTTAACTTCGATAAAGGGTTTGAAGAACTTTCGGCCCAGGCCCTGAATGCGCCGGAAATGATCGACCGGTATGATGCCCTGGTAGCATTGCGCTCCTTTCCTGTGACTAAGAAAACTGCCATTTTGGTTGATTGTTTCCATAAAGAAACATTTCAACTCACAAAATCAGAGATCATTGATCAACTATCCTCTGACCGGACCGATGCTTCCATCGAACTCTTCCGGCAGGCACTGAACGATACCGACGCCAATGTGAGGAAAGCTGTCCTGAAAGATGTTTCACCTGTTCCTGTCTCACTAAAAACGGAAGTTGAAAAAGCATTGCAGGATTATTCATACCTGAACCAGGAACTGGCACTGCAAAATCTATGTCAATCCTTTCCTGAGAATACGGATAAATACCTTGATCTTACTAAAACCCTGACAGGCTGGCGGGGATTGAATATCCGGATGAAATGGCTGGAAATAGCAATCACCGAAGGTAAAACAGACTTCCTGCCCGAACTTATAAGTTATTCAGGACCAAAATATGAATTTGAAACCCGGATCAATGCATTTACCGTTTTAAAGAGATTGCGATACATAAACGATGTGACGCTGGCCAATGCAAAAGCAGCAAGCCAGCACTGGAACGGCAAGCTCAAGGATGCAGCGAAGGACTATTTAACTTATTTCGGAAAATGACCCCACCGCATCGTGACGCGTGACGCGTGACGCGTGACGCGAAAAAATTTTGTGAAATAGTGATGTTGTGAACTGGCGATTTATGACTAAAACAAAAATATTTACACGTACAATCCTACTCGTTTCTTTTGTCAGCCTTTTCACGGATATTGCAAGTGAGATGCTATACCCGATCATGCCGGTTTATCTCAGGTCGATTGGGTTTTCTGTTCTTTTGATAGGGATACTTGAAGGTGTTGCAGAAGCCACTGCCGGTTTATCAAAAGGGTATTTCGGAAACCTGTCCGATGTTCTTCAGAAACGGGTTCCATTCGTAAAGGCCGGGTATACACTAAGTGCTATTTCCAAGCCATTGCTTGCAATTTTTAAATTCCCTGTATGGGTCTTTTTTGCCCGTACGCTTGACCGTCTCGGAAAAGGAATACGAACCAGTGCACGCGATGCTATTTTAAGTGATGAAACCACGCCTGAACACAAAGGAAAAGTTTTCGGGTTTCACCGTTCCATGGATACGGTAGGAGCTGCCATTGGTCCTATTTTCGCATTGATCTACCTTTATTTTTATCCGCATCAGTATCAGATGCTGTTTATTATTGCTTTCTTCCCGGGACTTATAGCTATTGCACTTACTTTTCTGCTGAAAGAAAAAAATAAAGACTCAGAAAGAAAATGCAGGTTCTGCAAAAATATCCTTCTTCGGTTATTTCGGTTACTGGAAACAAGCTTCTCCTGCATATCGCAGGCTTACAGGTGGTTTATTAGCTTTTGCCCTGTTCAATAGTTCAGATGTTTTCCTTCTGTTAGCTATGAAAAACCAGGGAATGCCCGATACCCGGATGATCGGGTTTTATATCTTTTATAACATGGTATATGCCTTGTTGTCTTATCCAATAGGAGCAATTGCCGACAGGATCGGCCTGAAAACTATGCTCATAATCGGACTGTTCATATTTTCACTGGTCTATTTTTTCTTTGGATTCGCTACTTCCTTCGTGGCATTCGGGATACTGTTCTTTTTCTATGCCATCTACACGGCTTCTACCGAAGGGGTTTCCAAGGCATTGATCTCAAATCTGGCAAATAAATCCGATACCGCGACCGCCATTGGTTTTTATACCAGTTTTGCCAGCATCTTCACACTTTTTTCAAGCAGTCTGTCAGGCTTGCTCTGGTTTTCTATCGGTCCCAAAGCGATGTTCATGATCTCAGGGGTTGGCGTGTTTTGTGTGGTCATTTACTTACTTTGGGAATTGACAAAACGGAGAAAATAAAAGAGTCACAGAGTCAAAGAGTAACAGAGTAACAAACCTGACAGCCACCCCCTGGGTCAGGGGCATGATGCACCTCACCCCCCGGCCCCCTCTCCTGAAGGCGAGGGGGAGTGATTTCGATGCCGTGATCGTGAGCAATGTAAAAGAATGTTTTTGCGGTGACATCCTTCGCGGAGTATATGTTCTCCAGGATCGCGGACAGATCGATATTTTCAACTACCTAGTTGAAGTTCTTAAAGATGGACACTTTCATGTCTATTGGCGTCTAATGTTAAACGCTTTCACATGATGACGATTGAGATGTTCTTCGAGATCGGTTTTACTAAAATAAATTTTTGGTCCGATCTGGCTGAAAGAGATTACACCGGTGTCGCGGTAAACTTGGAGGGTTCGCCTGGAGAGGTTTAGTATTTTCATTGTCTCATCGGTGGTGAACCATTTTTCAGAGAGTTGTTTTTCCGCTGGCTTACTGAGATTTTCATTAATCTGGTCGAGCTTGGTGAGGATCTGTTCAAAGACATTTGTGACATTCTGTTCTTCATTCATAAGGATGAGTTTTAAAGTTTATAGAGGCAAAAGTACATTGCTGAAAATGTGAAAAACAGTTGCAGATAAGTGCAACCCCAAAATGCCAAAAAGGGGTTGCAGATATCTGCAACCCGCATGGGGGCCTTACAAATGGCTATTTAATTTAGTGGATAAGAGGGGATTGAATTGGATTTTGGAAATTTGGATGAAGTTTGAATTTGGAGAGGGGAAATTTAGGAGCTGGTTCAAAATAGAGTCATCTGCCAGTATGGACTATTCTGTTAGTCGATTAGATTTTATTGACTTTTGATTTTTATTTTATATTTTTACCATTCATTTTGAAGGAGACACCAGATTTTAAATAATAAAGCATTTTGAAAAACCTATTTTTCATTATTCTTGTCTTTCTCCAGGTTATTTCCTTTGCACAACAACCCCGGTACAAATCATTGCCCGCTGAAGGAAATTGGCAGAATGTCGGAAATGCAGGTTTCTCAAGAGGAAAGGTCCGATATTTAAGCCTAGTCATCAGCCCATCTGGACAACCGTTTATAGCTTACTCTGATTTTGGAAATTATTGTAAAGCCACAGTAATGACATTTGATGGAACCGATTGGGTATATTATTCCATCAATTAGATACTTCAATACTGTAATCAAGTTGCAAAGTCTGAGCCTGAGCCCATCGAAGCAACTTCTGAAGTACCTGTCTTAATTGAAGAACAGGTTCAGGAACCCCAGCCGATTGCTGCTTCAGATAACTCAGAACCGACAAAAACAATTTCTGAGCAATCCGTCACCAATGTGGTAAGCAACCCGAAACTCAATTTCCTTCAACTACTCTTACAGAAGATGCGCCCAGCAGCAATCAAAGTATCTGTATGTCCGATTTCTGTACCCCTTTTTCTTAGATCAGCGTAAATTGTCGCTGCATTTTTCGCCATTGGTAAAGTAAGAGGAATTACTTTACTCAGCCTCACAAAATCTTCAAACATTTTCAACTGCTTCCTTGCATCTTTATATAACAGCCCATTTAAGATTTCGTAATAAGTAATGATGCTCAGGCTTATGAAACCATATAACTTCAAGTGTTCATCAACTTTTTTAATCACTTTAGGATTGCCTCTCAAAAATTCAGAAAGAATATCTGTGTCAAGCATGGATGGCTTCATACTTCTGCGTCACGATTAAAAAGTTCAATTCTTGTTTTTGTTGTTTGATCAAGAAACTCAGAATAATCTTCATTACTCAAATCGCTAAAGGAGCCACCAAATGAAAGAATTTTCTTTCGAAGACTTTCATTATGTCCAGATACAGGCGTCATTGAATGAATCAACTGATAAAGTTCTTCCAGACGGTTAACCGGGATATTTTTTATCTCTTTTATTATTGCGTTTAACGTCATTTTGTCAAATTTTTTATCAAAAGTACTAAAAAGCCAGTTAATCTTTTATGACCTGTCCTCCTCCATTCTCCATTTTCCGGCTTCCGCCCTCCGGCTTCCGCCCTCTGACTTCCGTCCTCTGACCTCCGTCCTCAGATCTCCATCCTCCTCAAATAATTACTATCTTTGCTCCCTTTAATTTTTAACCGGGCAGATCAGTGACAGGAAAGAAAAAGGTTATCGTTGGCCTGAGCGGGGGCGTCGACTCTTCGGTTGCAGCTTATCTTTTGAAAGAACAGGGATATGAGGTTACCGGCGTAACAATGTCGATCTGGGATGGGAAACCCAGCATGGTTCCTTCAGGAAAGCATGCCTGTTATGGCCCGGATGAAAATGAAGAAATTGAAGAAGCCCGGGAACTTGCTGGCATTCTTGATATTCCTTACATGGTTTTCGACTGCTCACAACGTTACAAAACATTGGTGCTCGACTATTTTCGCGAAGAATACCTTTCGGGTCGTACTCCCAATCCCTGCGTAAAGTGCAATGAGTTTATAAAATTCGGGATGCTTCCTGAGTTGGCAAAGATGGAGGGACTTGATTTTGATTATTTCGCTACAGGTCATTATGCCATCGTCGATTGGGATGATCAAAGGAAACGTTACCTGTTAAAACAGGGCGTCGATCCCAGGAAGGACCAGACTTATTTTATTTACCGGCTTACCCAGGATCAGCTTTCAAAAGTATTGTTCCCCATTGGAAGAATGACAAAACAGGAGGTCAGAGAGATAGCTGCAAAGATCAACATCCCCTTATCGGAGAAGGAAGAAAGCCAGGATTTCTATAGCGGTGATTACAAGGACCTGCTCGACGTTAAAGATAAGCCGGGCGATATTGTTGATCGCAAAGGAAATGTGCTCGGGCAACACAACGGTTTCTGGAACTATACCATTGGCCAGCGGAAAGGATTGGGCGTTGCTTTTTCTGAACCGCTTTATGTGCTCAGTCTGGATAGTGAAAATAACAAAGTGGTGGTTGGAATCCGGGAAGAGGTGATGGGTTCAGCCTTCATTGTGAACGACCTTAACTGGATCGCATTTGAATCATTGGAAAGCCCGATGGAGGTAAATGTGAAGATCAGATCGGCCCAAAATGCAGCAGTTGCCCTGATTGAACCATTTGAAACGGATTCTGTTAAAGTGACATTTCATGTTCCGAATGATGGCATCACTCCGGGACAGTCTGCTGTTTTTTATCAGGAGGATATGGTGATTGGGGGTGGGGTGATAAAGAATGTGGTGAACTAGTGACGTGGTGAACTGGTGAGTATCGTGACGCGTGACGCGTGACGCGTGACGCGAAAAAATGTGGTGAACTAGTGACGTGGTGAACTGGTGAGTTAAAAATTATTTTTACTTTGTTACTTTATAAACTTTCAAACTGATTTCAATGAAAAGAATTCAATTTTTTCTCTTTTTCCTGTTATTCGTTACCGACGCTGTTTTTGCACAGCGCAACCCTGAGATCACTGCCAAAGAACTTAAGACGGATGTTTATTTTCTTGCTTCCGATTCATTGAAAGGCCGGAAGCCGGGAACTAAGGAAGCTGATGTTGCTGCAAATTACATTCGCAAACAGTTTATCGCTTCAGGGCTGAAGCTGATCTGTGACAATGGTTTTCAATATTTCGAGATCGTGACTGATGTCACGGCAGGACCTCATAATGCACTAAAATTTGATGATTTCGTGGGATCTATGAACAAGGATTTCATGCCGGTTGCTTATTCTTCAAACGGGACTGTCAATAGTAACGTCGTCTTTGTTGGATATGGGTTTGACATCGACCAGGACAGCCTGAAGTGGAAAGATTACGAAGGATTGGATGTGAAAGGAAAATGGGTAATGCTATTCAGGGGCGACCCCGAACTGGATAATAATGAAAGTAAATTTATCCCCTTTACCGAGATCAGGGGAAAGGTGCTGGTGGCAAAAGACCATGGCGCTGCAGGTGTTTTGATAGTTACACCGGTTGCAGTGGATAAAGACGATAAACTTATCGGACTTCACTCGGAAAATAATGACGTTACTTCAGGTATCCCGGTAATTAATATTAAAAGGGAGGTGGGGAATCTGCTATTAAAGTCATCCGGATTTAAACTGGATTCATTGGAAAAGATCCTTAATAAAACAAGAAAACCCAAAACCCTCGTACTTCCTGTGGTAGTTTCTGCATCTGCCGAGCTTATACAGAAAAAAGCAAGGACAAAGAACGTAATCGGCATGATTGAAGGAAACGATCCTGTTTTAAAAGATGAATATATTGTCATAGGAGGTCATTATGACCATCTGGGTTTTGGCGGTCCGGGTTCAGGTTCCAGGATGCCCGATACGGTTGCCATTCACAATGGCGCCGACGATAATGCATCGGGAACGGCGATGGTAATTGAACTTGCCGGGAAACTGGCGCCTGAGAAAAATCGGTTGAAGAGAAGTATTATCCTGATTTCGTTTAGCGGAGAGGAGATGGGGCTGCTGGGATCAAAATATTTTACCGATCATTCACCAGTTGACATGAAAAAGATAAAAGCCATGTTCAATTTCGATATGGTAGGCCGTTTCGATAAAGAGAAAAGTTCAATCTCAATAAGCGGTACCGGGACTTCGCTTGAGGCCGATTCAATAATCCGTATCTATGAAAAAGATCTCCCGTTTACCGTCACCCATTCGCCCGACGGTTACGGACCTTCCGACCATGCCTCGTTCTATGCCTCCAATATTCCTGTCTTCTTCTTTACAACCGGTTCCCATATGGATTATCATACCCCTTTTGACAGGGCCGATAAACTGGATTATCAAAAAGAGAAAGAGATCGGCGATTTCAGTTATAACCTCATCATGAATGTTGATAACCTGCCAAAAGACCTGACTTTTCATGAATCGGGCAAAAAGGAAGGTTATGGAAGGGGAGGGCGCCGGATGAAGGTAACCCTCGGGATCATGCCTGATTTTGCAGGAACAGAGAAAAAAGGATTAAGGGTTGATGGTGTCACAAAAGATGGCCCGGCATACAGAGGAGGAATGCTGAAAGGCGATATTATTGTTTCCATCAACGGATTGTCGGTTGGCAACATTTATGAATATATGTCACGCCTGGGAAAACTGAAACAAGGTCAAACCGTCAATGTTGAAGTGCTGAGGAACGGAAAAATAGAAGTGCTGATAATAATGTTATAAATAAAGGTGGGGAATAACAAAATGACCTGCTTGTAAGAAACAGACAAAAATATACCGCTAAGGCGCTAAGACGCTAAGTTTCGCTAAGAAATATATCTTTGAGTTTGAAATATTTGCGTTTTTGCATCTTCGCGGTAATAAAAGTTTTGTGGAACAAACTCAAGTTATAATATTCTGATTATGGATTTAAGTAAAATTCTTGACAAGGTTTTCTTCCTCAAATTCATCAAGTTCTGCCTGGTGGGATTTTCAGGGGTATTTGTTGATTTCGGTACAACCTATTTTTTCAAGGAGGTCGTCAAGATCCAGAAGTATGTTGCCAATGCCATTGGGTTTACCCTGGCCGCGACTACAAATTATTTCCTTAACAGGATCTGGACTTTTAACAGCCATAATCCCCGGATCGTGGAGGAGTTCTCACGGTTTTTCATTATTGCCCTGATCGGGCTGGGGATCAACAGCACCATCATCTGGCTGTTGAATGGCAAGTTCAAGATCAATTTTTATCTTTCGAAACTTGTTGCGACGGTTATCGTGACCCTGTGGAATTTCCTGATCAACGCTTATTTTACTTTTGCCTGAACGGGGACATTAATCATCATCGTCATCATCTCCGCCGGATTCCTGCTCCGGGGCGTTCCTCTTAACAGTATCTGCCTTGTCGATTTTTACAGGAGCAACCGGTGTCATACCGGCAGGTGGCATGGCAGGGCCTGCTGAAGGTTCCTGTGTCTGGGTCATATCTTCCGGTATACAAATAATAAAATCGGCTTTCCCAAGGTTGTCTTTATCAAGATCATCCAGGTCCTTCTGGTCGACAGAACTTATGGTAACGATCTTCAGATCGGTGGCATTCCGTTTATTATATTCCTTCAGGTACCATACAACCCCTTCATGATTATCGGAGTGGTAACTTCCATTAATATGAAAAAACACATGTCCTTCACTGAGGTTCTTTAAAATGGAAGCAGCCATCGTGGCATCCTTTATCGCCTGTGCTTTTGGCAGGTTATCTCCCATGTGCATGGGTGCTCCGGCAACCATCTCACCAATCTTTTTATAGCAGGGCAGATCGGGATTATATTTGAGCGGAAGGGGCGCCATCATCCCACGTTCCAAAGCATTGATGCTGTCGAGTCCTTCCAAACCCTTAAGGTTTACAATAGCAGCAAAACGTCTTGGGATGTTTGTTGCAATAAGTTTTATTCCTTTTCTCGCCGCATAATCCACGATTGGCGCATAATCTGTCTTGTAATTGGGCCAGAGTTTGGCTTCAGCTTCAAAATCTTTTTTTCGAATCATGGTTGAAATATACTCATTCAAAAGCAGCTGGTTGTCCCGTTCAAACATTTCTGCACCGATGATCAGCTTGCCTTTCGTCTCTGCGTTGAGGTCTTTCACCAGTTGTAATTCCAGCCAATGGCAAATAGGGTTGGTATGGCTTTCTCCAAAAAAGACCACATCTGCATTTTTTGCCGCTTTAAGGATGTCGGCATAATCAGCAGAATGGCCTTTAATGTTGAATATCCTGTAGGCAGGCCGGTCACTTTTTGCTGCGACCAGCAGTAAGAGAATTGCAAAAATTCCCAGGTAAATTTTTATTTTCATAGTATCAGGGTTAATTCAATTATTTGACGAAATCATTTTTAGCGCAATCCCGGATCATCACCATTATCATCAGGATCATCTTCCACGTTTGTTTTGTTTTTTTCTTCGACGGGAGGTTTGTAGGTTCCTGAAAGTACAGATTTGTATAACTCCTGGTCGGTAATTGCATTAATTGCTGCTGCGATATCTTTATCAGAATTCAGTGAAGCGATTATCTTGCCTTTCTGGTAATAATACCTGGAAACAATTTCCTGCTTTAACAATTCAGAGATCTGTGACCTGAATTTAGTCAGGTCGCTCTTTTTATCATTTTGCATCTGGTTCTTCAGTGCATCGTATTCGGATTTTATGGCATTGAAATAGTTTTCTTTTTCTGAATTCTTACGCAGGTCTTCGAGGGCTTCTTCACTTTTTGTCTTATAATCATAGTTTTTATCAGAGATAAATGCCACGAATGAATTGAAAATAGAGTCGGTAATCTCAAATTTATCTGCCGGAGGAACAGAAGGATGGTCCCTCCTGAATTTAGTTGCAAAATCAAAAATAAGGTACTTGGTATAGAGAGCCATTGCAATGTTGCTGTAGTCAATTTTATCGCTGTGAATATCGGGTTTGATTCCCCTTCCTTCATAAACGGTACGTCCATCCTTTGTTTTGAATGCAGTGATCAGTGAATCGGGGATTGTACCAAATACCCCTTCTTTGTTTTTATGCGAATAGTCAATAGCCTGAATACACCTGCCACTTGGAATATAATACTTTGCTACCGTGACTTTCATCTGTGCATTATAACTCAGCGGAACAACATTCTGAACCAGTCCTTTTCCAAAGGTTCTGCGACCGACGATCACCCCTCTGTCAAGGTCCTGGATGGCACCGGACAGGATCTCACTGGCCGAGGCGCTCTGGCCGTCGACCAGAACTGCTAACGGGATAGTCATATCCACTGCTGAATTCATGGTTTTATAGGTATGGTTTTTATCCGGGAGTTTTCCTTTGGTAGTAACAACATCCTGTCCACGGTCAACAAAAATATTAACTATATCCACAGCTTCATTCAGCAAACCACCGCCATTCCCCCTCAGGTCAATGATAGCCCCTTTCATATCTCCTTTTTCACGAAGTTTCATGAAGGCCTGTTTGACTTCCAATGCTGCTTTCTGGGTAAAACTGGTGAGTTTAATATAGCCGATGTCATTCCCGAGCATGCCGGAATAAGGAATATTGTCGATCTTGATGATCTCTCCGGTTGAGGGTTTTCTCTACTGGCGATATCTTCACCAGGCCTCTGGATTTTCAGGGTTATCGAAGTTCCCGACTGTCCTTTCAGGATGGCACTTACATCTGAATAGGATTTCCCTTTTGCAGATTGACCGTTTATCTCCAGGATAATATCTCCCGCCCTGAGGTCACTTTTCTGCGCAGGGGAGCCTTCGTAAGGTTCTGAAATTACGACGTAATCACCATTCTGATGGATCAATGCCCCGATTCCTCCATACTCGCCTGTGGTAATGAATTTATAATCTTCGATCTCATTTTCAGTGATAAAATTCGTATATGGATCGAGTGATTCAAGCATTGCGTCGATGGCCGTTTTCGTAAGTTCTCCCGGCTTTATATCATCCACATAATTCGTATTCAGTTCTTTTATGACATTTGAATAGATGTCAAGATTCTTTACGATCTCAAAGCCCTGTTCGTCAGGGGCCTGGGCAGGTGCAAGCTCCAAGCTCCCAGTTAAAACCATGATCAATAAAATAATTGCTCCTCTGCGTATCATAATTCCTATATTATTATCCATTATACATATTTTAATTCACTTCTCTGCATTTATGGAACCGGATCATAACCGCTTCCACCCCAGGGATGACATGTGCCAGTCTTTTCAGGGTAAGCCAACTGCCCTTAAAAGGTCCATGTTTCCTGATCGCCTCTATCCCATAAGCCGAGCAGGATGGCGTAAACCTGCATGACGAAACAGGTAAGGTGAGAGTATGCCCTGGTACAACCGGATCAAAAGGATTAAGAAATTACCCAGTAACTTTCGCATCTCCTTTCGTTAAACGCTGTAAAAGCAATATTATTTTTTCCCTTATCAGGCTAAACGGAAGTATCTCCTTCGAAGTATACATTATGCAAACTGCCATCTGTTGCTGTCTTTCTGTAAGATCTTCATATAAAATTCCCTTGTTGGTCCGCCAGGCTTCACGGATCCTGCGTTTTATCGTGTTGCGGTGGACTGCTTTTCGTAATTTTTGTTTTGGAACAGAAATGAGTACCTGGACAGGAAAATTGACAGGGATGGTTGTTTCCATGAATATTATGCGAAACGGATGAATATAAAAAGAATGACCTTCCCGGAAGAGTTTGGTGATCAGAATTTTCTTGCACAACCTTTCATCCTTTGTGAAAGTTTGATCCATGTTATTTTTTCTTCAGCTCTTTCTGCAGATATTCTTCAATGGCCATGGTCATGGAGGGTGCTGTTTTCGAGGGTGCCGCAATATTCAGCTTAAGTCCTGCATCTGTTACCGCTCTGGCAGTGCTTGGCCCGAAGGCACCTATCATTGTGTTATTTTGTTTGTATTTGGGGAAATTCTTGAGTAAGGATTTTATCCCTGAAGGGCTGAAGAAGAGCAGCATATCATAATCTTCAATCTCTAAGGTCGGACAGATCACTGGCCAGTGTCCTGTAAATCACCGCTTTTTTGAGTTGGATTTTATTCTCTTCCAGCATATTGGAGATCTCCGGCTTATGGATATCCGAGCAAGGCAATAAGAATTTTTCAGTTTTATGCTTTTTGACCAGTTCCACCAGATTTGCGAAATTCTCCTTGCTGTGAAAAACTTTTCTTTTCCTGTACTGAACATATTTCTGGAGATAATAGGCCGTAGATTCAGAGATACTAAAATACTTCATAGAATCAGGCACCTCGATTCGCATTTCCTTACAAATCCGGAAGAAATGATCCACTGCATTGCGTGATGTAAAAATAACTGCACGTATAATCGAGAATATTGATCCGGTCTTTCCTGAATTCCTTAGCAGTGATACCCTCAATATTAATAAACTTACGGAATATCGACATCAACATTAAACTTTTTTATCAGATCAGATACGGTGATTTTTCAAGATCTGATGGCTTGGGTTGAGAGACAAGGATAGTTTTTATTTTCAATGCAGTCTGTTTTTTATCGTTGTACACTCAGACTGACTATCCCGATCGCCTATAAATAATAGATTCAGAACAACTTTTAAGAAAACGACCAGGGGTAATATTTCAAGGGTGCAAAGATACACAAATAAAAACAACGCAGGAAAATTTCGTAAGTGATATTCCTATCAAAAACCCTCTTATCAATCGAAAAAAGAAGAACAAAACAAACACAATCATGCAAACCCAAATAAAAAACTCAGATTTCAAATACACCCCAGAAACCACGAATGGCAATAAGAAAATGCCTGTTAATATGTTGAAAATCAAAATATTTAATAAATATTCCCTGGAAGTCTGACGGGTCCTGAAGATAAATGAAAGAAACCGGATCAGTGCGACTTTGACAATCCAGAAGGCCAGTAATAAAATACATATCAGTGCAAAAAAAACCGTAAACCCTCCGATCAACCTCTGCGGCTCCCGGTTGAAAACAAGTTCAATGAGCTGGTATATAAATAAAGATGTTGTAATAAAATAAAGGAAACCCGTAGCCAGTGAGATCCGTTCAGAAAATAAATCACCATCCCTGACCAGTTGATTCAGAAACCTTTTTGAGTATGGGGCCATCATGATCTGCCGGAGTCTCCTGCGTGAAAACACCTGAACCCAGGCAAGCAGAATAAAACACAGCAGAAGAAAACCCAGGATCCAGTCGGGTTGGTATTTTATGAATGGAAGTGGCCGTATCTCCTGCGTTTTTAACTGGTGAGAAGTGAAAAATGAATGCATCGGAGCCGGAGCAGGAGAGAGAAGGCTCTGAAAATCTGCGGTTGAATCGGTAAATATTTTATGAGAAATCAATTTCAGATCCTGTGAAAGAACCGTATCAGGCTGAAGGATTATTTCTCCGGTTTCCATTTCAGGGATAGTAAAAAAGATTTCTCAAAATTTTATATTAAGTTGTGATAGAAATGACTTCCAGAGTTTGTCATCCGGGGGTGCTGCGACCACTTTAATTTCTTCTTTACTTACCGGATGAATGAATTCGACCTGCCTGGCATGCAAACAAATCGAACCATCCGGGTTTGAGCGGTCGAATCCATATTTCAGGTCGCCTTTTACCGGGCAGCCGATCTTTGACAGTTGGGTGCGTATCTGGTGATGACGTCCTGTCAGCAGGGTCACCTCCAGAAGAAAATAATTCTGACTCCGCGCCAGAACCTTGTAAATAAGCTCAGCTTTCCGCGAACCGGTCATTTCCTTCTCGTAGGCGAAAGATTTGTTTTTTTCTTCGTTTTTTTTCAGGAAATGAATAAGATGACCATTTACTTCGGGTGGCTGATTTTTGACAATTGCCCAATAGGACTTATGAATTTGTCCGGTCTTGATCATTTCATTCAAACGGGTAAGAGCTTTGCTTGTTTTTGCAAAAACAACCACACCGCTTACCGGACGGTCGATCCGGTGAACCACACCAAGAAATACATTTCCGGGTTTATGATCACGCTCTTTAATAAATGCTTTGAGCAGGTCACTAAGCGGAATATCGCCGGTTTTATCGCCCTGCACTATCTGTGAGGGCTGTTTATTATAGACGATAAGATGATTGTCTTCGAATAGAATATTATTTCCGGTTATGTTGCTGTTCATTAGTATTGTTCACGTTCATTGGGGAAATCACGCGATTTGACGTCATTGATGTAAGTATTTACCGATCCCTGGATCTCTTCAGCGAGATTGTTGTAGCGGCGAAGAAAGCGCGGGGAGAAATCCATTGTTATGCCCAGCATGTCATGCAATACCAAGACCTGACCGTCGACATCCCGTCCGGCTCCGATGCCGAGGGCAGGGATCTTAATTGCACTTGCTACCTGTGCTCCGAGCTTTGCAGGGATTTTTTCGAGGACGATGGAGAAACATCCCGCGTGACTGAGCAATTGTGCATCCTCCATAAGTTTTTGTGCTTCTTCCTCGGTAGTGGCCCTCACGACATATGTTCCGAATTTATGAATGGATTGAGGTGTCAGGCCCAGGTGCCCCATCACCGGTATACCGGCAGACAGGATCCGGTCGACCGACTCAAGAACTTCTTTCCCTCCTTCGAGTTTAACTGCATCTGCGCCACTTTCTTTCATGATCCGGATAGCAGAAAACAAGGCTTCCTTAGAATTGCCCTGGTAAGTGCCAAAAGGCATATCGACCACTACCATTGCCCTCTTGACGGCTCTCACAACCGACGATGCATGATAAATCATCTCATTCAGGGTGATGGGGAGAGTGGAAGTATGTCCTGCCATTACATTGGAGGCTGAATCCCCGACAAGTATGATGTCAATGCCTGTTCCATCAAGGATCCGTGCAAATGAATAATCATAGGCAGTAAGCATGGCGATTTTTTCCCCCTCCAGTTTCATTTCCTGGAGCACAAACGTGGTAACTTTCGGGACATTCCGGTATGATGGTGTCATTCTTTTGCTATTTATCAGCAAAACTACAACAAATAATTAAAAAATATTTACTTTTGTCTTCCTTTTCCAGATCGAATCAGCTATGCGTTACATCAGAATTTTTCTTATCAGCCTCGGGGTTATCACGATTCTTTATTCATGCAACGATAAATTAAATGTGAATGCGAACTGGAAAGACATCACCGTAGTTTATGGGCTTCTGAGCCAGAATGATGATACTGCCTATATTAAAATCACAAAAGCATTTCTCGGTAACGGCAATGCCATGGAATTTGCAAAGATCCCCGATTCAAGTACTTATCCGGGCAAGCTGGATGTCAGAATGGAGGCATGGTCGGCCGGTACCCTTGTGAAGACCTATGTGTTTGATACCTTGACTATTCATACCAAACAAGCAGGCGATTCGATATTCTACTTTCCGACGCAAATGGTTTATTATTGTAAAACCGGGCATCTGGATCAGAACAACACTTACCGGCTTAAGATCACTCATACGAAAACCGGGGTTGTGGATTCTGCATCCACCACGCTGGTTCACAATTTTAATAGTGTCAATCCGGATCCTTATTTTAAACAAGCTGATTTCATTCCGGGGCAGTATTTTGTAGCACAATTTGATCAGGCTTATGGAGGGAAACGATACCAGCTTGTAATTCGTTTTCATTACCTGGAAACTACAGGAAGTGGTACAAAGCCGAAATCCTATGACTGGTTGGTTTTTAATGACTATGAAGTGTCTGATCCCTATGAGTTATCGTCTCTGCCACTTGAGCAATCATTTTCTTCCGATGTTTTTTACACTGTAGCGAAGGCCAACATTAAGACCTTAAAAGAAGATCCCTCTGTAAACGCAAGATCAGCTCAGTATGTGGATTTTATCTTCAGTGTTGCATCTGATGATCTCAACACTTATATGAATGTGTCCGAACCGTCCCTTTCGATCATTCAGGAACGGCCTTCTTTTTCAAACATTTACAACGGCATCGGACTATTTTCCAGCAGATATGTAAATGAAATAGACACCATCAATCTCGGTGACAACACATTCAACGAGTTTAAGACTGATACCGCTTTTATAAACCGGGGTTTCTGACATCCTGATAATTTCCCTTCACTGTCGTTTTGTCACAATCTGACAGCCAATTCTATTTTGGCATAATGATTGACATCCAAGGACGAGATTCCGAAAAATATATTAACAAAAAATTTAAATAAAATGGGAAAAATTATTGGTATCGATCTTGGAACCACGAACTCATGCGTAGCTGTCATGGAAGGGAACGAGCCGGTTGTCATTGCCAACAGTGAAGGGAGGAGAACGACTCCTTCTATCGTTGCTTTTACTGAAAATGGTGAGCGAAAAGTCGGCGATCCGGCCAAGCGTCAGGCAATCACCAATCCTCAGAATACTGTTTTCTCTATAAAACGGTTCATGGGGGAAACCTATAACCAGGTTGAAAAAGAAATCAAGCGTGTGCCGTACCATGTTGATCATGGTGAAAATGACACACCGCGTGTCAACATCAATGGTAAATTATATTCCCCGCAGGAAATTTCCGCCATGATACTTCAGAAGATGAGAAAAACCGCCGAAGATTATCTTGGAATGGAAATAAAGGAAGCGGTCATCACGGTGCCAGCCTACTTCAGCGATTCACAGCGTCAGGCCACGAAAGAGGCAGGTGAAATTGCAGGGCTCGATGTCAAACGTATCATCAATGAGCCCACAGCAGCTGCCCTGGCATACGGCCTGGATAAAAAGAACAGAGACATGAAGGTGGCCGTTTTCGACCTGGGGGGCGGAACTTTTGATATTTCAATCCTCGAACTCGGGGAAGGTGTATTTGAAGTTAAATCCACCAACGGGAATACCCACCTTGGAGGAGATGATTTTGACCACCTTATTATAGACTGGCTTGCAGATGAATTTCTGAAAGACGAACGGATTGATCTGAGGAAAGACCCGATGGCGCTTCAGCGTCTTAAAGAAGCTGCTGAAAAAGCTAAGATAGAATTATCAAGTTCAACCGAAACCGAGATCAACCTGCCCTATATAATGCCGGTTGATGGCATTCCGAAGCATCTGGTAAAAAAACTTTCACGGGCTAAATTTGAACAATTGATCGATCCTTTGATGCGGACGACCATACCCCCTTGTGAACAGGCTATGAAGGATGCCGGCCTGAAAACGTCTGACATTGATGAAGTGATCCTGGTTGGCGGTTCTACAAGGATTCCTGCCGTACAAAAACTGGTCAAGGATTTCTTCGGTAAAGAACCTTCAAAAGGTGTAAACCCTGATGAAGTTGTAGCCGTTGGCGCAGCTATCCAGGGAGGTGTTCTGACAGGAGAAGTGAAAGATGTTCTTTTGCTGGACGTCACTCCGCTTTCATTGGGAATTGAAACCCTCGGTGGTGTCATGACCCGGTTGATCGAATCAAATACGACTATCCCGACAAAAAAGTCAGAAGTTTTTTCTACTGCAGCTGATAATCAGACATCAGTTGAGATCCATATACTCCAGGGCGAACGACCCATGGCAAATCAAAACAAAAGCATTGGCCGTTTCCACCTTGATGGCATTCCTCCTTCACAACGTGGCATTCCTCAGATCGAAGTTACATTCGATATAGATGCAAACGGAATTCTGAATGTTGCTGCCAGGGATAAAGCTACCGGGAAATCACAACAGATCCGTATTGAAGCATCTTCGGGATTATCAGATGCTGATATCAAGAAGATGAAAGAAGAAGCCCAGGTAAATGCAGATACAGATAAACGACTCAAGGAAGAGATCGATAAATTAAACACAGCAGATTCTCTCATTTTCCAGACGGAAAAACAGATGAAGGAATTTGGCGACAAGATACCGGCAAATAAAAAAGAGTCGATCATGAAATCACTGGAAGAATTAAAAGCTGCACATAAAAGTAAAGATCTTCCGGGGATTGATAAAGCCATGGCTAACCTCAATTCGATGTGGCAAAGCGCAAGTGAAGATATGTATAAGAATGCACAGCCGCAACAGCCCAATGAAGGGCCACAGCCCGGACCCCAACCTGGTCCTGAACAAAAACAGCAAGGCAGTAACGATGAAGTCACTGATGTTGATTTTGAGGAAGTAAAGGATAAATAAATGGTGAATAGTGAATGGTGAGTGGTAAGTGGTGAATGGAAGATAGAAGATAGAGAATAAAAAAATCATTTTATTGTATTACCTTTTTATGGCAAAGCCGATTAAGGGGGAAAATGACAAAATGAGAAATGTTCTTATCTTCTATCCTTTATTATTTTTACTCCTTGTCATTCAAAAGGCAAACTGCCAGGGTTTAGAAAATTTCAACAATTATTCAGGAAGCGGGAGCCACTATCACAACGGGACTTTTACCGGTCAGGATGGGTCGACCTGGACTTATAAACAATGCCGCAGCGATCGTCCGATCATCTCTCCCAGTCCATGTTTAGGCAAAGCGCGGGATACCACGGCAAGTGTCTGGTCAGGGACTCTCCATAACGGCTGTGGGACATTCAATTTTGATTATAAGCAGGCATATTCAACAGCAGTTAACCTGAACGTATATGTTAACGGTGTTAAAGTTTGCAATGTAATAAGTCCGGGAGGGGTTGGCGATACTTCTAATGTTCACAACTCAGGCCCAAGAATTGTGAATATTCCCGGTGATTTTGTCATAAAGTTTATACAGGCTGACAGTACAAATTCAGGTCAGGTAACCATCGATAATATTTCCTGGACCTGCGATACTGCCTTACCGGAACCAACAAACTATCCAACAGATTTCACTGCGACACCGGGATATTTTAAAGTCACCCTGAACTGGACTGATGCGACCGGTGGGCAAGTCCCTTCTTCTTACCTTATTGTTGGCAGTGATGCAAACAACATCGTGCCTCCGACAGATGGCATCCCTGTGGCCGATGATCCAAACCTTGGGGATGGCAGTGCTGCTGTGAATATTCTTCCGGGAGTTCAAACCTGCTTGTTTACAGGGTTATTGAGCAATACAACCTATTACTTTGCTATTTTTCCCTACACCAATTCAGGGGAATTTATTGATTATAAAACAGACTCAACGGCCCCTGCCGTAAATGCAACCACCTCAAACGGAGTAATTATTTTCCATCGCGATTTCAATGATTTTAAATTATCACCAATGACCCCCTGGAATATTCAAGGCCCGGGCCAGTTTTGGATGGTAGATTCCACCCATGGAACTTCTTCTTCCGGATGCGCCAGGATGAGCGGTTGGGCTAACGGCCTCCCGTTTGCAAACGAAGATTGGCTAATCACACCTGCCATGAATTTCGAGCTCTATAAAAATGAGGTATTTTCTTTTATGAGTTCTTATGATTATCCGGGAAATTCTCTTTCAGTAAAGATCTCCGACGACTATGACGGTTCGGGAGATCCAGATAACTTTAATTGGACAGATCTCGATTCTGCATGGTCCCCCGGGGGCTGGGTTTGGACTTACTCCGGTGATATTGATGTTTCCGGCACCAATGGTAACGGAGTTCATATTGGGTTCACCTATACTTCCGACACCACTCATGCGTCGACATGGGAATTGGATGATATCCTCGTTATTGGTACTCCGGTTACCGGTATCAAAGGAATAAGCCCAAAAACTGATTTCACGATTTCTCCGAATCCATCCAATGGTCTGATCAGAATCGTTTTTGACTCTGAAAAGGTCAGAAGAATCAAAATAATGAACCTCGTTGGCAATGAAGTCTACCAGGAAATGACCACCCTTTCAACCTGGAATATTGATCTTGCAGATTTATCAGCAGGGATCTACTTCGTACAGATTAAAGATGGGTTAAATAAAATGCCGGTGTTGAAACTTATTCTGCAATAGCCCCGGGGCTCTTGCTAATCCTACCGGAATATTTTATAAATTTGTGCAGCCAATCCAGACCAAATGCTAAGGAAAACCATTCTCTGCATCTTCCTGATTTTTTCTTTTTTTTCCGGACCTGTATCCTGGAGCCAGGGGCTTCAGTCTTCTGCCGACAATGACAGGCCTGTAAGGGTTGAAATTCCTGTAAAATCAACTGACGAGGCTTATCACCTTATCCCTGTAGGCTCAACCGGTGTCCTGCTTTATTTTAAAAGCGTCGAAACAGTCGATGATTCGCTCACAAAATGGTATTTTTCGCTCTATGACAACAATCTTCATCCACTTTGGGTCAAAGGAGTTCCTTTAAGATCGGGACTGGAAGCCAGGGATTATTCACTTGAGAAAGATACTGTTTCAATTTTATTTATTACAGGAGAGAAAATTAAAGGAATTACAGGATCTGAGAGGATAGTCAGATTGGAATGTAAATCAGGCAAAATTACCGGGAGCCGGTACACACTGAAAGACAATGTCGTTCCTGTGAAGTTCCTGGTTTTTCATGATCGTGCCTTCCTGGGATATAATCTTAAGAATGAACCCGCACATATCCAGATCGTCGAGACCGGAACCGGGAAAGTGTCCGATTGCCTGTTGACTGGCCAGGAAACAAATTCAACCTTAACAGGTTTTATAATCGATACTTTGACCAGTACCATATATGCTACCATCCGGAAACAAGTTTCGAAAAGGAACAATGTTAGCGACCTTGTGAAAATAAATTTTTCAGGAACAAAAATTTCGGAAACGGAAATCAGTACCATCTCCCAGGAATGGGAAATCCGAAATGTTCAGCTGATCCTCGTCAATACGGATGATCTGCTGGTGATTGCCACCTATTCAGGGGCAGGAAGATCAGTGAAAAATGGTTTGTCTAATGGTTCCTCGGGCTTTTATACCTGCAGGATCAGGAATGGAATTCAGTCGGATGTTCGTTTTAAGAACTTTCTTGAGCTGAAAAATTTCAGGAACATTCTGGCAGAAAAGGACCTGGAAATTATTAAAAAAAAAGGGGCCAAAAAAAACCAATCGACGAATGACTTTGCTCCAGAAGTGAATTTGTTGATTCATCCGTTAATTGTGCACGATGACCAGATTTTATTTATTGGTGAAAGTTATATTCCGGAGTACCATCCTGAGAATTTTACAGAATTTGATTTCTATGGACGTCCTTATATTAACACCTATAATGTTTTTGACGGATATCGTTATACAAGTGCTATCGTTGCCGGATTTGACAGGTCAGGCAACCTGAAATGGGACAATTCAATGGAGATCAGGAATCTGATCTCTCTTGAATTGAATCCTAAAGTGAATGTATTCTGTATTTCTTCTGATACCATGGTTCTTTGTTATTCCAGCGAAGCGAGGATTGCATCAAAGATTATCAGGGAAAATGAAGTGTTGGAAAAGCTTGATTTTTCTGCTATGGAGCAAATGTACCCGGAAGATAAAATGCTCACTGAAAGTAAAAATTCCATGGTTCCATGGTATGGTCCGTTTTTCCTGTGTTATGGTTTCCAGGAGATTAAAAATATTAACTCTTCAGAGAATAAAAAAAGGCTGGTTTATTACTTTACAAAAGTAAAATTTGAATGATTCCGGGAAGAAAGCCTGCGGTTTTGGTACTGTTATTGAATGATTAACAGTTTTTTATCACAGGTAAGAATGATCAGTGCAGTGTCCCTGTTAATTCCGGTTGCAGCAATATTAATAGAATAAGTAGCATCACCAGCCAGTGTACTACAATGCATGTAATCTTTTAAAATTGTAAACTGGTCATGAGTATTTTTAATGCTGACAACAACTGTAGAATCCAATTTATTCTCAATGCACAAGGTTCCCTCACTGTTGCAAGGGGCAGCATCCTTTTTACTGGAACATCCTGAAATGAAAGAGCCGAGGATCAATAAGAAGAATAACGGAAGAAATGTTTTCATAAGGACCAGGTTATTGAATTCAGTTATGCAAAAATAAGAGGATAAATTGGAAAACAAAATTTATTTTTGATTTATTGTTCAGGCAACCAAAATAATTAGTGAATGTCTATAGGACGTATTTGGATATTAATATTGTTTTTTATACTTTTGTTGATTAATGAAAAACGGGGTACGTTATCCCCATTTTAAGACTGCAGATTGTAACCTTTTTATCTTTTTATAGTATAAAATTATTGCATGAAAATCAAACATTCTAATAACAGCAATATGTTTCAGAGATTTTTACGCTACCTCACCTGCTCGACCCTGTTTCTTGGCATGACTACATTCTCACTCCAGGCCTTGGCCTGTGCGGATACGCAGCCAACCATTGCAGGCTCATTAGTAGTAAGTAACAACCAAACGGGTGTTATTTATTCGACCCCGAATATCCCGGGACACACTTATTCCTGGTCTATCACAGGTGGTACAATTATTTCGGGAGGAAATACAAGCCAGATAAGCGTTAACTGGGGCGTGGTCGGTTCTGGTACGGTGAGTGTTACAGAGACGAACCCCTCGATTCCCTGTAATGCGACAGCGACAATAACAGTAAAAATCCAGCCTCTGCTGATTTCTTACTTTTATTATACCAATACCTCCTGCTATGGGAACGCACTTTCTTTCTGGGATGCATCAGTTGCCGACATTACGAAACCTATTGTAAATTATCATATTGACTTTGGAGACGGTACTCCGCCTTACAATTCAGCTATCCAACCAAATCCGGTTATGCACACTTATTTGCCACCCTACATGACTACCTGGACAATTACTTATATCGTGACAAATAACCAGGGAGCCACAGATACCATCTATGATGCTGTTTATGTTAATCCCAACCAGTTTATTCCTACTGCTACATTTACTCAAACGATACCCAATTGTTCTTATGCGCCTGTGACTTTTGACGGAACAGCTTCTACGACTCCGCTCACACCCCCAACAACCGGTATTATAGCATATTCGTGGTATTTCGGAGATCCTGCTTCAGGAGCATCTAACACTGATAGTTGTTCATTTAACAATAATAATGGTTGCATGGGTAGTTGTTTGCCTTGTAGTCATGCAACGCACGTTTTCAGTAGTCCGGGTACTTATACAGTACAATTAAATATTACAAATTACCCGTATTGTAAGAATTCAATTACACAACAGGTTATTATTCCCCAATCAGTTCCATCTTCAGCATTTACTTTCTCTGCTCCAACCTGCGAGAATAATCCGGTTAACTTCACCAATAATTCTTCTTTTCCAGGGGTGGATAGTATAACGACGTGGCAATGGAATTTCGGGGATGGGACTGGTCCTGTTTTTATCAATAAACCGGCCAATCCTAATGTCAGCCATACATTTCCAGCCCTTGGTCCTTATACGGTTAAGTTGATAGTGACCAATACCCTTGGCTGTAACGACACTGCCTTCCGTAGTGTCACATTAACGCCTTCACCGATTGCCAATTTTACTGTAAACACGGTACCTTGTGCAGGAGATACAGTGAAATTCCTGAATACTTCCCATCTGAATAATGGCCCTTTGATTGTTACCTATTACTGGAATTATGGCGATCCTGCTTCCGGAAATAATATTTCCAACCTTCAGAATGGCGCTCATGTCTTCTCAGCTCCCGGTACATATACCGTCGCACTGGCAGTTACAAATTCTTCCGGTTGCCCGGATACGACCAGACAAACAGTTACGGTCAACGGTAAACCTGCTGTTGAATTTACCTGGAACACAGGAGCCTATAATAACCAGATTGATTTCCATGTTGATTCAACTATAATGAATATGGGGTATATAGGTGCCATGTGCCATTGGAATTTCGGAGATGGCACATACGGAACGGGTCATAATCCTATACATACGTACCTGGGTTCTAATAACTGGACTGTGACACTCACCGTTACAGACACCCTTGGCTGTTCAAATTCAGTTTCTCATGTGGTGTATGTTCCTCTGATACCAATGGCATTCTACTCGAGTACTTCACCCACTTGCCTGAATATGCAGATGTGCTTTCATGACCTGTCATCTGTCCCTTCTCCACCGTTTGGTTTTATCGCCCAATGGGTATGGAATTTTGGAGATGGAACAGCCCAGGATACAATTCATTTTCCGAACAACCCGGATGTTTGTCATACTTATGCGGCACCGGGAACATACACTGTGACAGAAACCGTAACTGATAATTCAGGGTTTACGGATAATTACAGCCACGACCAGGTTGTATTGCCACTCCCCATCGCAAACTTCTTTTATACGACAAGTTGTGCAGGGAATCTGGTTCAGTTCACAGATGCCTCTTTCCCGAATGGCGGTGGAAATATCATATCGTGGGACTGGAATTTTGGGGATCCCCTTTCAGGCAGCAACAATTTATCGAGTTTACAGAATCCTTCCCATATATTCAACAGAGGCGGGTTACCAACATATACTGTCAGGTTAATAGTCCAGAACTTTAATGGTTGCGTGGATACGATTATCAAACAGGTGTATGTTTATCCGTCACCTGCAGTTGCCTTCACCCATGATACGGCCTGCTTTACTTTTTTAACTCATTTCCATGCCGATTCAACCCTCATGCAACCGGATTCGATTGTGACCTGGTTATGGAATTTTGGTGATGGAAGTCCTTTCAGCACAGACCCGTTAAGCACATCACATTTATATGCAAACCCTGGCGCATATAGAGTTACGTTGACAGTGACCGATCATCATGGTTGCATCGATACAGTTTCGCATATGGTAAAGGTCAATCCTTTGCCTATTCCTGAATTCAGCTGGTCATCGCCGACCTGTTCAGCAAGTCCGGTATGTTTTACCGACCAGTCAACCGTTCCGGCCGGATATACCGGGTATATTGCGAAATGGAAATGGGATTTCGGAGACGGGACCACTCAAACTATTATCATCCCGGCCTCGCCAAATGTCTGCCATATATTCCTAACGGGAACAATGAATTATACTGTGACCCTCACGACCTGGACAAGCGACAGTTGTTCAGCGTTTAAAACACATACCATTAGCATCATTCCTTCACCCATTGCTAATTTTACTTATTCAACCACCTCCTGCATAAATCAGGCAGTACAGTTTACTGACCTGTCCCAGACTAATGGTGGTGGAAGTATCACCCAATGGCATTGGAATTTCGGCGATCCTCCTTCTGGGTCTGAACAATGTATCCACCATTCAGAATCCCACCCACACATATGCAGTGGCTGGTTCATATACTGTGACGCTGATTATTCAAAACGCAACCGGTTGTGCAGATACCATGGTTAATACCGTTACGGTGAATGCATTGCCACTGGCGAATTTCAGTGCAGATACGGTATGTCTTAATAACCCGACCCATTTTACTGACCTATCAATTCCCAATGCTGCGAACATTGTTACCTATTCGTGGAATTTTGGTGACGGGTCGCCATTATCACCAATGCAGAATCCTACGCATACTTACCTGACCTATGGGCTATTCACTGTTTCTCTGCATGTAGTCAATTCCAACGGTTGTACCAAGGATACCTCAAAACAAGTTCTTGTGAATCCGCTTCCCATTCCTGCGTTCAGTTTCTCAGCGCCCAACTGTTTCGGTGCAGTGGTCATTATACTGATCTTTCAAGTACCGTACCGGGATATCTTGGCTATATTGTCAAATGGATTTGGGATTTCGGAGATGGAACATTCGATTCCATTTTTTACCCGGGCTAATCCGGATGTTTCTCATACTTTTGCAGGAGGCTTTATTCTTTCACATAATGTTACCCTGACCATTACGACCAGTTCCGGTTGTGCTGCATCTGTTTCACATGTTGTCAACAGTATTCCGGCGCCCATTGCCAATTTCGGCTTCTCTACAACCACTTGTCTCGGGCAATTGGTTCAGTTTACTGATCTTTCCCAGAACAATGGCGGTGGTTCCATCATTTCATGGAGCTGGAATTTCGGCGATCCTCCATCCGGGGTAAACAATATTTCCTCGGCGCAGAACCCTGTTCATTCCTTCTCAGGTGCACTTACGTATAATGTCATGCTTATTGTTACCAATACAAGCGGTTGCCAGGATACCATCCTGAAATCGAGTGACGATCAATGCCTTACCGGTAGCTAAATTCAACGCCGATACTACATGTCTGGGCTCTCCGACCATCTTTACAAATACATCCACACCGCCACTTCCTGCAAGCATCATAGGCTACTCGTGGGATTTTGGGGATGGATCCCTTTTATCAACCTTGCAGAATCCCACACATACCTATACTAACTATGGGGTATTCAATGTAATATTAACTATTACCAATTCAAACGGTTGTATAAAAGATACCATGGAACAGGTACTGGTTCATCCTTTGCCGATTCCTGCGTTTTCATACACTACTCCAAACTGTTTAGGAGCACCGGTTCAGTATACGAACCAATCGACTACTGTACCCGGCTACATGGGTTCAATCGTTCGATGGACCTGGAACTTCGGCGATGGCAGTCCTCTTGTGATAATCAATTTCCCGGGCAATCCCAGTGTGTCACATATATTTATAGGGGGAGCTCTGGCACATACGGTGACACTGACAGTAAAAACATCTGACAGTTGTTCCGCGTCGATCAGTCATATAGTTAACAGTATGCCTTCTCCTCTTGCCAGTTTCAGTTTCCCGACCAGCGATTGTGCACAACAGTCAGTGTGCTTTACCGATAATTCACAGGCAAACGGAGGCGGTAATATTACACAGTGGTACTGGGATTTTGGAGATCCAGCATCAGGCAACCTTAACAATTCGACAGCACAGAATCCTTGCCATACTTTCAATGCTTCCGGGAATTATACTGTGAAAGAAATTGTTTATAATGCATCCAACTGCACGGATACAGCTACGCAGACAGTCACAATAATTGCCCATCCAACAGCAGCCTTCCATGCTGATACCGTATGTTTTGGATCGCTCACTATATTTACTGATCAGTCCACGGCAGTAGGAACCATCACACAATGGCACTGGCAATTTGGAGACGGACAAACGTCCAATGTTAAGAATCCGACACATCAATATGCAAATTCGGGTGTGTTCAATGTGACTCTGACTGTGACGACATCTGAGGGTTGCAGTAATTCAATCACAAAGCCGGTACTGGTTCTTGGTGACCCGGTTGCTTCCTTTACGACTTCGGCCCCCTCCTGTGCCAAAGATACAGTTCATTTTACCAATCTGTCAACAACACCACATGGATTGATCCATACATGGATCTGGAACTTTGGAGATGGCAGTCCTCTTTTCACGGTTAATTTACCGGGAAACCCGAATGTTGGCCATTATTATACTACAGGAGGAACATACAATGTAACGCTGAAGATCATCACTTCTGATAATTGTAGTGATTCGGTGACTTCACCTGTTCAGATAGATTTTGCACCTGCTGCAAACTTTAGCTTTGCCACCACAAGGTGTACCATGGAACCTGTTCAATTCACCGATTTATCGCAATTAAATGGGGGCACACCGATTAATCAATGGTTATGGACTTTTGGATGACCCGGCATCCGGTAATGCAAATACATCCACCATCCAGAATGCAACACATAGTTTTACGCATAGCGGCAGCTTTACAAGTCAAATTATTGGTAACCAATACAACCGGCTGTTTTGACTCTATCAGTAAAGCAGTTACCGTAAATTCTACACCTAAAGCAAAATTCAAAGCTGATACTGCTTGTGTCGGAAGCCCAACCATATTTACAGACTCATCGGTTGCAAATTCAGGAACACTTGTTGCCTGGTTATGGAATTTTGGTGATCCGAGTTCAGGTACAAACAATACCTCTACTTTGAAAGATCCTACGCATATTTTTAGTGGTCCCGGAATTTATACGGTTACAGAGACAGTTACCAACTCGAACAGTTGTTCACATGATACGACGAAACAGGTTACAGTTAACCCGAAGCCGGTAGCTATGTTCAGTGCAAGTGTTGCCTGTGTTAACGATTCGACCTCTTTTACCGACCTGTCAATCGCACCGGGAAGCGGCTTATCAGCCTGGTTCTGGGAATTCGGTGACGGTGGTACATCCACACTTCAGAATCCAAAACATAAATATACGTCTGCCAGTACTTTCAACGTAACAGAACGGGTTACCAATCTCGCTCACTGTCAGGATTCCATAACTATTCCGGTGACTACTCACCCAACACCGATTGCGGCATTCTCTTACACCAGCTTCTTCTGCCCGGCAGGACAGGTGGTATTCCAGGATAAATCGCAGGGCGTCGGTGCGGCCATTGTACAGCGCGAATGGATTTTCATGCCGGGATCGACATCATCACTGATAAATCCGACTTTCATCTTCCCTGTAACCGACACGACCTACCTTGTAAAACTTATCGTGACCGACAGTTACGGCTGTATGGATACTACCGCTGACAGTGTTCGTGTAAAACCAGGATATGCCTTTACCTTCAGAAATGATACGGTTTGTTATAAGACCCCGACTCATTTTACCGCAGTCTGACCTTGCAAAAGGCGACAGTCTGTATAATACCACATGGAATTTTGGCGATCCGAATTCAGGACCGAATAATATTTCCTATCAATTCGCTCCGAACACATATCTTCACACAGCCAGGTATTTATGTTGTCGGATTGAAAACAACCGATTCAGATAATTGTACGGACAGCGTGTACCACCATGTGACGGTGCATGCATTACCAGTGCTTTATTTCGCGTCCTTTCCACGCCTTGCGACAGTGTCATCCATTTCATTTAGACTCATTTACTGCCGGCAGTGGCACCATTGCTTCATGGGAGTGGAACTTCGGAGATGGTTCACCACTATTACAATACCAGGGTCTGTAGGCTCAGGAGATACTTCTCATATTTACCCGGCAGAAAATATTTATCCGGTGATTCTTAAGGTGACAAACAGTTTCGGATGTTTTGACACCCTTCATAAGACAGCCGAGTTGTTTCCATGTATCCTGGCATCATTTATCCATACCGATACATTGTTGTGCGCAAGATACAATATCTCCTTTCGCGATAGTTCCTTACCTATCAATATTATTAATCAATGGCATTGGATCTTTGGGGACGGACTCGATACTATCTATACGCATCATGTTGGTGTGATTCACCATACCTTGCAAATGGAGGAGTATACCATGTGAAGCTGCTGATTCATGCCACTGTTCCGGCATCCGGCCGCGTGTTCAACGATTCAACGACGCAATCCCTGGTGATTCATCCGACGCCATTCGCTTACTTCTCTAATTCATCGGTGTGCAGAATGCAGGTCACGCATTTCCTGGATACTTCAAATGTATTTGGTGCTCCTACAGCAACCTGGAAATGGACTTTCGGGGAATTCTATTCCGGATCGAAGGATTCATCAATCCTGAAAAACCCGACACATAAATATGATTCTGCCGGTACCTATAATGTAAAGATGGTCGTCATGAACAGTTTCGGTTGTAAGGATTCGATTATCAAACCGACAACGGTATTCCAGGTCCCAACGGCAATATTTAACCATAGTATTGCCTGCAGCGGTAAGCCGACATTCTTTACCGATTCATCGCTGATGGCTGATACGGCCCATATTGTTAACTGGTTGTGGAACTTTGGAGAAATACTTGGGGAGACAGACACCTCTCATCTCAAAATCCTTCATCAGTACAAGAAGGCGGGGAATTACGTTGTAAGCATATCATCAGGGATCAGCATGGATGTTTTGATACTGTGGATTCGACCGTGACAGTTCATATAACTCCTGTGAGTTCGTTTGTTTACTCGGATAACATCAATAATATGACTGGAAAATTGCAGTTCACCAATGAGTCATCTCCACCTGACAGCCTTACTTACTTGTGGGACTTTGGCAATGGGCAGACCTCAACAGAAGAGAATCCGAGTTGTCACTTATGCAAACGATGGATCCTTCACTTATCAAACTGATCTCGACCAACATTTATAATTGTTCGGATACCACTTTCTATACCTATGAATTCATTTTTAAAGGTCTTTATATCCCGAATGCCTTTTCGCCGACAAGCTTAGGTACGGGCGCAAACCTCTTCACTCCGGTGGGAGTCAACCTGAAGCAATTCCAGATCCAGGTATTCGATTCCTGGGGAAATTTGCTCTGGACCTCAATTGCACTTGATGCCCAGGGCAGGCCAACTGAATCCTGGGATGGGAAAAACAGAGTGGTGTATTGATGCCATCGGGAACTTATATGTGGAGGGCTAAAGCAACGTTCATTGACAATACTGAATGGGAAGGCTCGGATATAGGAAAGGGGTCATTTAAAACCATGGGAGCTGTAACATTAATTCGCTAACTAATCCTTCATATAGATGAAAAAACATTTAATCTTACCGATCGTACTTCTTGGATGCCTGTCCTTCTTATCCCCCGTAAGGGGACAGGATCCTAACTATTCGCAGTTTTTCAGTACTCCTCTATATTATAATCCTGCATATACGGGGATCAATACTGGATTAAAGGCCAGGTTCTCCTTCCGCGATCAGTGGCCCAATCTACCTGTGGATTTCCGTTCCTATTATTTTTCTGCCGATATAGGTGACAGGAATTTACCGGGTTCCGGTGGACTCGGACTAATTGTCAATTCCAATAATGAGGGTATTGGATTTATCAATGATCTCTCGGTTGGTCTGTCCATTGGCGTCAGAATCCCTATCAGTGCATCGGTGGTTAGTCAGGTTGGTATCAAGGCTGCGGTTGTACAGAAAAGTATTAATTGGGATGACTTTGTGTTCAGCGATCAGTTGAGTGAGAAATACGGGAATATCTATCAGAGCTCCTTTATTCCTCCCAGTGGAAATAAAAAGGTTTTTCCTGATTTTGGTATTGGCGGTATCCTGCAATTCGCCAATCCTGAAGGAAATGTCACAGGAGTAGCCGGATTTGCCGTAGATCATATTTTTAAGCCTGATGAATCATTTCTTTCCACTGCTACTGCTCCTTTACCAAGGAAGTATGTTGCCCATCTCGATCTTGTGATTCTACAGGGGGTGGAGCCAGTTCAACATCTTCTATGTATGCAAATGGCGGAACCAATGATCCCCTGAAGATCAATCCCGGGATTATTTATCAGAATCAAAACAGCATGAGTTCACTCCAGGCAGGATTAAATTTGCTCAAGTTCAATATCTATCTTGGAGCATGGTATAAGGCTAGTTTTGGAGGTATATCAGGTGGTAATGCAATTGCTCTGCTGGTAGGCTATCGCTATACATTTGCAGAAGATATGAGTGTAAAATTCATGTACAGCTACGATCTGATAACTTCCGGAAACATGCAAGGCTTAGGAGGCGCTCATGAGATCAGCCTGGTACTTGATTTTGATAAACTTTCGCTCTTTGGCGGCGGAGGTGGGGGAAATGTTCCCGGACGTTCAATGCGGAATGGTACTGCCTTGGAATGCCCGAGTTTCTATTAACAGCCGGGTAATCTTTTTTCTAATCGTTGGTGCAAACATCTTTATAGATGGTTGTACATCTTTATCATGGATTTGCTGACGAGATTTCCTGCTGTTTTTCTTGGTATTAACCGGGTGAGAAAAAAATAAAATAACCTGTTTTTCCACCCCGGAATACAAAATGATCTTTTCCCAAGCATTTTTAAAGCATATTCAGCAACTTCACCAGGCTGCATGATATCAATGAGTTTACTTTGTTTCCCGGGATTGCTGCTCCAATAAGTCGGGGTAAAGGTAGGACCGGCGCAACAGGCTAATATATCGACCTTATCTTTCTTAAGTTCATAAAATAACGATTCGGAGAGAATCAGCGAAAAGGCTTTTGTTGCCGCATAAGGCGCAGCCAGTGCAGGCCCCAGCATCCCGGCAAGAGAGGACATCAGGATAATTCCGCATCGTTGTCCATCGGGCCTGCTCTTTAAAAATGTGTGAATAAGATGAACAGGAGTCCGTGTGTTGAGTGAAAGAAACCGGTCGATATCCTCTGCTGTATATTCTGTGAATCTCCCGACCGGACTGAAAGCAGGAATATAGATCATCAACCTGAAGTCAACGACTTTGATTTTTTCAAAGCAGTACGAACTGGCATTCTCCACAGAAAGATCCTGAAAAATACGAATTGTCTTTATCCCCCGGGCTTGTTCTAATTCATCTGCCAGTGCATTCAGTGAAGGAAGATTATAATCTGCAAGAATGAGATTCATTCCCTGTCTTGCGAGGGCAACTGCAAAAGCTGCGCCTATACCTTCGGCCGCACCAGCAATAAATGCCCAATTTCCATAACGTAAAACCAGGTTATTCATGAAAATTTCTAACTTTGCTTTTCAATAGCCTCACCATCCAATGCCCCTCACCAGAAAGGGAGGAAGGAAGAAGGGAGAGGGATTTGGTCATTACCAGTTTCTTCTTGTAAGGTGCAATAATAGCTATTTCTTTTCACTATGAGGAGTTTGTTGTTTCTATTTTTAAGAATCCTGAAATTTTTCAGGCAATTACTTCTGAAGATCAGGGGAATAAAAGAGGAAGACATCCATTCCAAAAGGGTGGTTACCGGAAAATCATGGGAAGAATTTTGTGATCAGCTGAAAGCTGCAGGGGCCGCATTGATGTATCCGGGAGTCCCAACCGATCCTTTCCAGCAGGCGGAGGGATTGCGTTACCTAACCCGGCTTACCCGGGCAGGCCTGGAGGCATATGTTGAATATAGTGATCCTTCATTCCCTGTTCTCCGGAGAATGGTTCATGAAACTGTGAAGATGGGGGCAGATAACCCCGACAACTATTACTTCAACGCTCAGATAAGCGGCGAACCATGAGTATCGTATTACAGGGAAAAGAAATACGGTTCATTACCTTGGTTTTTTTACTCAGAACGGAAATTATGGCACCACCGGGAAACTTGCTCCATGCGGCAAGCTGGAGCATACTGAGTTGGAAGTCATGCCTGATGGCACTTTCGAAATAATTCTGAGTAAGACAAAAAAAGGAAAGAACTGGTTAAAGATTGAAGATGAAACCTCATTACTGATCGTAAGACAGACCTTCTCAAACCGTTTCGTTGAAGTAGCTGCCGAACTGCACATTGAGAATCTGGATGGAAGAAAGGCTCCTGATCCTGTTACGCCTGCAATGATTGATGAAGGACTTAAAACAGCATCCCTCTTTGTTGCAGGAGCGCCACTTCTGTTTGCCAGGTGGGCAAAAGGATTTCAAAATCACACCAACCAGCTTCCGTTGTTCGATCCGGATACATCCAATGAAGTGGGAGGTGATCCGGGTATCTTTTATTATCACAGTCACTGGAAGCTGGCGTCAGATGAAGCCTTGATAATAGACGTGAATCCCCCCGCCTGCGATTCATGGAATTTCCAACTGGACAACTATTGGATGGAATCGCTTGATTACCGTTATTTTCATGTCTGTATAAATAAAGCTACTGCGGTCAGTAATGCAGATGGAAGCGTAACCGTGGTTGTATTCCACAAGCGACCCCGGCATCCCCAATTGGATAGAAACGGCCGGTCATAATGAAGGTACCATGTGCTGGCGCTGGTACCGTCTGAAGCCAGGAGAACAACCCGTAACCCCATCGTGCAGGGTAATAAAGTCAACTGAACTATCTTCTCTTTCAAATACTATAAAATTAAAAGACTAACTTTAAAATATGAATTCTGACTGAATTACCCACTCCGGGGATTTTGAAAAACGGCCTCTCTGGTTTTCGATGCTGAATGGTTCCTGGAGGGCTACCTATTTTCTCGGCACGAAAATAAAACTTGATAAGGATGAGCTGATAAAGGCAGCGAGGAAAATGACAGGTCTTACAGACCTGGGAAAAGATTTTTCTGATGAACCCCTGGAAAAGCTTTTATGATCGGTAAATGAAGAAGCCGACCTTCACCCGGTGGGAAGGTTCATCACACATCAGCGATTCATCAGTCTTTTGAGTATCCGGCTGCGGGCCGAATATTTCTTTCAGTCGTTATCCTGAGATCCTTGATCAACCATTATATCCTGCCTGGATCATTGTTGGACTGCAACGAACGGGCACCACGAAGCTGCAACGTTTGCTGGCTGCTGATCCCGATCACCGGGTGATCCCCAGTTGGGAGGTCATCAATCCAATCCCTCTCACATTAGATGAGATGGCTGAAGATAAACGGATTGCTGTTGCAAAAATGTCAGTCAGGGCCGTTAAATTGATGTCACCCGGTTTTTTTGCCATTCATCCGATCGACGTTTATGAGCCCGAAGAGGATATCCTGCTTCTGGATGTGAGCTTTTTAAGTACCACCACGGAAGCCATGATGAATGTGCCTTCTTATGCAGCATGGCTCGAAAAGACCGATCAATCAGAGGCCTATGCCTATGCAGTCAAACTCCTGAAATTTCTGCAATGGAGAAAACCGGCAAAACGCTGGGTACTTAAAACACCTCATCACCTGGAATTTCCCGACCTTATCGAAAAATACTTTGGAGAAGTTCATTTTCTCTGGCCTCACCGCAGGGTTTATGAATCAATCCCTTCCTTCCTGAGCATGGTGACCTATAATCATATGATCTTCAGCGATAATGTCGATGAACGGAGAATCGCTGCACACTGGGTCAGAAAAACGGGTTATATGCTGGATAAAGCCCTGGATTACCGTTTAAAAGACAATAATGAGTCGAAATTTACCGACATATATTATGACGACCTGATCAGGAATTCGGAGAACGAACTCTCACGGATCTATTCTTTGGATGGAGGATTGACCCCCGCATTGAACAAACGCTTTGAGGAACATGAAAAGGAACACCCACACAGGAAATATGGTTCGCACCAGTATTCACTGGCGGATTTTGGCCTGACAGAAGACGATATTGACAGATATACAAGCCGTTACAGGCAATTCATCTCGACACACTATGGCCGATAAAAAACAGGATAAATATGGGAATCCTTTCACAGCAACACTTACCGGGATCATGGATCTCTTCCGGAAACATGAACCGGCAGGGATGTTAAAGCCGGCCGACCGCCTCGATGGAAAGACTGTCTTAGTTGACGGGGCAAGTTCCGGACTCGGGTTTGCAGTGGCCGTAGAAGTTGCACGAAGGGGAGCAAAGGTGATCATGGCCTGCCGTAGCGGCATCCCAGGGAAAGGAGAGGAAGTAAAAAGACTTTCAGGATCAGGCGACATTCATATGTTACCGGTCGATTATTCTGATGTGGCATCGATCCGCAGGCTGGTATCCAGCATCCGCGATCAATTCGGACAAATTGATATCCTCATCTGCAATGCAGGCCTTGTTCCGAAGAAAAGCCGTAAAACGCCCCAGGGACTCGAGGAGATGTTCATGGTGAACTATTTGTCAAAGTTCATTTTTGTGAACCTCCTGTTAAAGGAAAATTGCTTCCGTCATTCCGGTCCAAACCACCCAAGGATTGTGTTCGTAGCTTCCGAAACGCACCGTAACCCGAAAACATTTGACTGGGATTCCTTCGGGGTTTACAGGGAGTATACCATCAGCAAGAGCCTTGAGCTTTACGGGTACTACAAGCTGCTCCTCACCACTTTTGCTGTTGAATTATCACGACGGCTGAATACCGGTAAATTGACCTGTTCGGTTTTCGCTCTTTGTCCCGGGCCCGGTCAACTCCAATATTGGCAGGGAAGCCCCCAGGATATTCCAGCCGCTGATGAAACTTATCTTTGCAATCTTCTTCAGGTCACCTGCCAGGGCGGCAATACCGGTTGTTTACCTGGCTGCTTCCCCTGACCTTGAAAATGAACCTTTCGATTACCTGTTCCTGATGAGCCGCAAGGAGGCAGATGAAAAGGCCCTTGATCCCGGGAACGGAGAAAAACTATGGCAACTGTCAGAACTGTTAGTAACTTCTATTAAGGATTAGCCTTCACGCGGGGCAGAATTCGATTCTTATCGTACTTTTACTGCCCGGAAAATCTTGATATCAGAAATTGGTGGCACAACTCCTGCTTAATGATGGAACCCGCGTAACGGGAAAACCTTTTGGGGCATTGCGTTCCGTTTCAGGAGAGGTAGTTTTCAACACTGCCATGACCGGCTATCCCGAAAGCCTTACTGATCCTTCCTACAAAGGCCAGATTCTTGTACTGACCTATCCGCTGATCGGGAATTATGGGGTACCGGGTAAAGCCATAAAGGAAAATCTTTCAACTTCTTTCGAGTCAGACCGGATCCATGTGTCAGGACTTGTCATTTCAAGCTACACCGCGGAATACAGCCACTGGAATGCATTGGAGAACCTTTCAGACTGGCTCCTTGAGCATGATGTCCCTGGGATCAGCGGGATCGACACACGCGCCATTGTCAAGCGGCTTCGTGAAGAGGGAACCATGCTAGGGAAGCTATACCAAAAAGATGAAAATGAGGTGGACTTCTACGACCCGAATAAAGATAACCTTGTAGCACAGGTCACCGTTAAGGAAAAAATTATTTACCCCGGCAATGAATCACAGATCATTCTTGCTGATTGCGGGGTAAAGAACAACATCATCCGTTGCCTGATGAATACCGGGGCAACCGTGATCAGGGTTCCATGGGATTATGATTTTACGCAGGATGAATATGACGGGCTGGTATCTCCAATGGACCCGGGCGATCCCCAGGTTTGCAGGGAAACGATCGGGAATCCTGAAAAATGCCATCACCCTAGGCAAACCCATTTTCGGCATTTGCCTTGGGAACCAGCTCCTTTCCATTGCTGCAGGGGCCACCACCTATAAACTGAAGTATGGACACCGGGGATATAACCAGCCTGTCCGTTATGCTTGGCACTATGAAGACGTATATTACTTCAGTCAGAACCATGGATTCGCAGTTGATCCCGCGAACCTTGGAAAGGATTGGGAGCCGTTTTTTATTAACCTTAACGATGGAAGCAACGAAGGAATACGGCATAAGAAGAATCCTTTTTTCTCGACGCAGTTCCATCCTGAAGCCTCAGGCGGACCTACCGATACCAAGTTTCTCTTTGATGATTTTATGGATCTTGTCAGATCTTTCAAAATGAGAAAGAAAATGACCGAAGGAATCCATAAAGTACTTATCCTGGGTTCAGGGGCGCTTAAGATCGGTGAAGCCGGCGAGTTCGACTATTCCGGTTCACAGGCATTGAAAGCCCTGAAGGAAGAAGGGATTGAGACTATACTGATCAACCCGAACATCGCAACTATCCAAACCTCCGAAAAGATTGCCGACAAGGTTTATTTTCTGCCTGTGACACCCTATTTTACGGAACAAGTTATTAAGAAAGAAAATCCCGACGGGCTGCTGCTTGCTTTCGGCGGGCAGACCGCGCTCAACTGCGGGGTTTCCTTATACAGGGCAGGTGTCTTCGAAAAGTATGGGGTAAGGGTGCTTGGGACCCCCGTCGAGACCATCATCAGCACAGAGGACAGGGAACTCTTTTGCAGAAAGCTGGATGAGATCCAGGTGGGACACCCAGAAGCGTGGCAGTCACCAATGCAGAGAGCGCCAGGAAGGCGGCAGAAGCAGATCGGCTACCCGCTGATCGTAAGGGCTGCCTTTGCATTAGGAGGACAGGGAAGCGGGTTCTGTTCCAACGAGAAAGATCTCGACTTGCTCGTCGCCAAGGCATTTTCTTATTCCAACCAGATCCTTGTTGAAGAATCATTGAAAGGCTGGAAAGAAATAGAATATGAGGTCGTCCGCGACCGGCACGACAACTGCATCACGGTATGCAACATGGAGAACTTTCGATCCGCTTGGGCATTCATACCGGTGAAAGCATCGTAGTAGCTCCTTCGCAAACCCTTTCCAACCTTGAATATTACAAGCTGCGTGAGTTGTCAATCAGGGTAATCCGCCATCTGGGCGTCATCGGGGAGTGCAATATCCAGTACGCCCTCGACCCAGAGTCGGAAGACTACCGGGTTATCGAAGTGAATGCCCGGCTGTCCAGGTCTTCAGCGCTTGCCTCCAAGGCTACGGGATATCCTCTGGCTTTCGTCGCTGCCAAACTGGCATTGGGATATGGACTGCATGAACTGAAGAATTCCGTGACCCGGACCACGACGGCTTGCTTTGAACCGGCCCTGGATTATATCGTATGCAAGATCCCGCGCTGGGACCTGGGCAAGTTTGTCGGTGTATCGAAAGAGCTGGGATCGAGCATGAAGAGCGTAGGTGAGATCATGGCTATCGGGCGCACATTTGAAGAGGCCATTCAAAAGGGTCTGCGAATGATAGGGCAGGGGATGCATGGCCTGATCGGCAACCACGAATTACTTGCCAGGGACCTCGAAAATGAGCTTTCCCATCCAACGGATGTCAGGATCTTTTTCATTGCCCAGGCTTTTGCAGAAGGTTATTCAGTTGAACGGATCTGGGAACTGACACGGATCGATAAATGGTTCCTCTATCGTTTGAAAAATATATTCGACACGGGGCAAAGCCTTGAAGATTATAATGATATCAGGGATGTTCCTGACGAATTGATCCTGGATGCCAAGCGATCAGGCTTTTCCGATTTCCAGCTTGCCCGGCTGGTATTCAAATCGGAAGTAAAGAATCCTGAACCGGATATGCTGAAGATCAGGGAATACCGGAAAGAAAGAAATATCATTCCCTATGTCAGGCAGATTGATACCCTGGCAGCGGAATATCCTGCACAAACCAACTACCTCTACCTCACGTACAGCGGCAGTGAACATGATGTTGATTTTCCGGATGACCGGGGTTCGGTGATCGTTCTTGGCAGTGGAGCTTACCGTATCGGGAGCTCTGTCGAGTTCGACTGGTGCAGCGTTAATACACTGAATGCGGTGAAGGATGCAGGTTACCGGTCGATCATGATCAATTATAATCCGGAAACTGTCAGTACGGATTATGACATCTGCGACCGGCTGTATTTTGATGAGCTTTCGTTTGAACGGGTGATGGATATCATCGACCTGGAGAATCCCAAAGGGGTCATTCTTTCCATGGGGGGCCAGATACCAAACAATCTTGCCATGCGGCTTTACAAGCAAAACGTGCCGGTACTGGGATCATCCCCCGTTTCAATTGACAATGCCGAAGACCGTCATAAATTCTCTTCCATGCTCGACCGGCTGGAGATTGACCAACCCCGGTGGAAGGAACTTACGACATTGGAGGATGTTTTTATTTTTACCGAACATGTTGGCTTTCCCGTATTGATCCGTCCCTCTTATGTACTTTCCGGTGCTGCCATGAACGTGGTTTCGAACAAAAGCGAGCTGGAGCATTTTCTTACGCTGGCAACAAATGTATCCAAGGACCACCCTGTTGTTGTTTCAGAATTTATCCAGGAAGCCAAGGAGATCGAGATCGATGCAGTAGCAAAAGAAGGGGAAATTGTGGCTTATGCCATCTCCGAGCATATCGAGTTTGCAGGCGTTCATTCAGGTGATGCAACGATTATTTTCCCTCCGCAGAAGATCTATGTTGAAACCGTTCGCCGTATTAAACGCATCAGCCGCGACATTGCCAGGTCTTTACAGATATCAGGGCCCTTCAACATTCAGTTTCTTGCCAAGGACAATGATATTAAAGTTATTGAATGCAACCTGAGGGCTTCACGCAGTTTCCCGTTCGTTTCCAAGGTCCTGAAGATAAATTTCATTGATATCGCCACCCGGGTCATGCTTGGCATTCCGTTTGACAAGCCTGACAAATCCTTCTTCGATATTGATTATATCGGGGTGAAGGCCCCCCAGTTTTCCTTCTCGCGGCTTCAAAAGGCCGACCCGATGCTGGGGGTCGATATGGCTTCTACCGGTGAAGTAGGTTGCATTGGCGACACCGTTTACGAGGCCGTACTAAAATCAATGCTTTCCGTAGGATACCGGATACCGGAAAAGAACATCCTCATCTCATCAGGTCCCGTGAAATCCAAGACCATCCTGCTGGAGGGTTGCAAGATGTTGGCAGAAAAACAATTCCATATTTTCGCTACGAAGGGAACGGCAGAGTTCCTGCTGGAAAATGGCATTGACACCACCATTCTTCACTGGCCCGACGAAGATGCCACTCCCAATGTGATGGAATACTTGAAAGAACACCGGATCGACCTTGTGATAAATATCCCGAAGAACCTCTCAAAGGATGAACTTTATAATGATTATACTATCCGGCGCGCAGCCATCGACTTCAATATCCCGCTGATCACCAATGCCAACCTGGCGAATGTCTTTGTAATGGCTTTCTGCAAGCTTAAGCCGGAGGACCTGGAGATCAAGGCGTGGCAGGAATATTAAATAACTGGTGAATTGGTGTTGCGCCATGATAAACCCGTAAAAGGGGAATATAGTTGTTCATTGAAACCTTTTGAAGAAGCCCAGTAGGTAATCAATCCTATCCGGTAAAGACTAACCATCAGCCGGAAGTGAGTCTTGCATAGTAAGCAGAGATGCTTGCATGAAGCGTAGACAACGAGTACAAAAGCTGTGCAAACGAGCCTCGTAAGGGCAGACAATTGATGGAGTTTTCGCTGTCACCAACGCGGGAACAGTATCTGAAGCACGTTAAGGCGAGTGCCAGGATCCGTCCGGGGTATAACAACAGAGCAAATGTAAAGAGGGCTTCACGGGAACATGGGAGAGCCTCCTGTTTCCCCGACGAAAAGAAACCAGTAATAGGGCAACTGGTCGAACTAAGCCCGGGTATATCGCAGGCGTCTCACCTGAGATATAAACGAAGCGATGAGACACGTCAGGGGTATCCGATACGAACGAAGAGTGAAGTTAGGAGAAGAACAGAGGCAGTCTTAGCGCCTTCATAGTACCGTTTGAAAGCCGGCGAACATACCCCAAGGAGCCGGGGATTAGGGAAGGGAGAGCGTCGGGTTATGGAATCGATAATGAGAAACACAAAAGTGTGCACAGGAACAAATGAATGTGTCAACGAAACAGGATCGAATAGCAGAAATTGCTAAGAAATACCGGGACAAAGCACTGGTATCACTGCATCACAACATAGACATGGATTGGATGCAGGAAGCTTACAAGCGGATCAAACCAGATACAAGTCCAGGTGTAGATGGCCAAACTTTGGCGATGTATGAGGAAAGCCTCGTGAGTAACCTTGAGGATTTGCTGGAACGTGCTAAATCGGGGAGGTATGTCGCTCCTCCGGTAAAACGTGTATACATTCCCAAGAGTAAGGGGAAAGAACAACGACCCATAGGCGTTCCAACGATAGAAGACCGTATTTTACAACGAGCAGTACTTCAAGTGCTGGAACCAGTTTTTGAGAATGACTTTTTCGATTTCTCCTATGGGTTCAGACCTGGAAGATCAGCTCATGATGCAGTTGACTACCTATGGAAGGAGATTGGATCAAAGAACATAAGTTGGGTAATCGATCTGGATATCCAAAAGTTCTTCGATACGATGAACCATCAACACCTAAGGTCATTTCTGAAACAGAGGGTGCAAGATGGAGTGATCACAAGATTAATTGGAAAATGGTTAAAAGCAGGAGTTCTGGAAGAAGGAGCTATCAGTTACAAGGATGAAGGCAGCCCGCAGGGCGGTGTAATCTCACCTCTGCTGAGCAACATTTACCTGCATGAAGTGCTGGACAAATGGTTCGCCGAGGAGATTATACCCCTATTGAAGGGCAAAGCAACCATCGTACGCTATGCAGACGATAGTGTATTGGGATTTGAGAATAAGGAAGACGCCGAGAGGGTCTTCAAAGTTCTGCCCAAACGCTTTGCCAGATACGAGCTAAAGCTTCATCCGGATAAAACCAAACTGATTTTCTTCTCAAGACCGCCCATTGGTTATAGTAAAGACGACAGGAAACGTGGAACGTTTAACTTTCTGGGCTTTACATACTATTGGGGCAGAAACCGGAAAGGGTACTGGACAGTTATGAGGAAAACGGCCAAAGACCGGCTTCAAAGGAGTTTAAGCCGGATCAATGACTGGTGCAGATTTAACTGTCATGAGCGCTTAGCTCTCCAATATAAGATGCTAAACACTAAACTTCTGGGACACTACCGTTACTATGGTGTTACAGGCAATAGCCGAAGTTTAAGTGCATTTTATATGGGTGTAACATGTACCTGGAAGAAATGGCTTTCAAGACGCTCTAACAGGGGCTTTACATGGGATCGCTATAATACGCTCATAAAGGTTACCTTTGTTTTAGCCAAACCTAAAATCTTTCACTCTGTTTATGCAGCGAATCCATAACTTGAGGAACCGGATGCGGGAAATCTGCTCGTCCGGGTCTGTGGGGGAGCGGGGAGGTAACGATCCGCTCTACCCGGAAACTAGTGAACTGGTGAGTTTTTCTTATTTTTTATTTGGTTTTTAGTGTGGCGTTGTATTGTTTTATATTCTCGGCTAAATGTTGATAATCAAAGTATTGACCAACAAGGGTCTTAAGAAAGGCTGGATTATCTTTTATTAGTGGATAAACCACTTCCCTGTATTTTTTCTCTCCATCAGGTACAAAATAAACCGGGGTGTTCGGACCTTTCTGCACGTAGTAAGCATTTTCATATACTTTATCTGGTGTCGAATTTTGTTTTATCAATTCATAGGAAAGAATCCCTGCAATTCCAAAAAGCTTTATCCAACCACCGTTTTCCATGCCTGCATCCTCATAATCATATATCAGTCGATAAAGATTAATGGGTCCTTGTTCCATAATATTAAGAAATACAGGGGTGTTTTTTGGAAAAATGTTTTGAAATTCAAAGGACAAGCCATCCCTGTTAAATGCTTTAATATTACCGTCGCCTGCCAGAAAGAAAGGTAAATCTGAAAGCTTCCCGGTTGCAGCATTTTTTATTTTGCTTCCCTCCTTAATGAAGTATATTTTTTCATAAGATTCCAGATAGATCTGCCCCTTAAGTGTATCTTTATCGTAGGTGACCAGATAGCCTTTTTTAAATTTATCGAAGTCTTTCTTTTGAAGAATATAAACCGAATCCTGGGAGAAGGAGGCAGAGGACAATAGGAAATAGAAACAGATTGATATAAAGACAGCTTTCATCTTAAGGTTTCGTTAACCGCAAAATTGCTAACCTGCCTGCCGGCAGGGGCGCTAAGTTCGCAAAAAAAAATGAAACACAAGTTTTAAGGAATAAAAAGAATCCGGAAGTCGGCAGTATGGTTTTGCCCCCGGTTACACCGGGGGTTATTTATATGACGCCCCTTCAGGGCTAAGAAGTCGTGATGGTTTCCCTGACCCCCGGTTACACCGGGGGTTATTCATATGGCGCCCTTTCAGGGCTTGATCATGTGCAAATGCAAAAAAGTGAGAGACGCTTTTGTATGCACCAATACCGTATGCCTGAAATTTAGAACAAAAGACATTTCATCGGGTTATGTTCGAACTTTTGTATATAGGTATTTATCAAGTTATTAAATGAATTTTTATTTTTTATTTACTAAGGAATATTGATCAACGATTTTTAAAGTCAGAAGGAGACTAAGAATGGCCAGAAATCGTTTGGTATGACGGGAATTGAAATGTCAGTTATTGAACAATTCGGCCCGGCAAACGGTATTTTCTTTTGTCCTGTACTTGAGGATATCATTTCTTACCTCGCCAAAAGGATGATCTATTTTTACCGTTTGATTTCTTTTGCATAAGATGGGAAAAAGAAAGAGATGAGGAGTAATACAAGTAAAGATTTTTTCATACCATTAGCTTTTACGAGGGATCAGGAGGAGATTCTGAATCTCAAAAATAATCAAAAAAAGGGAAACACAAATCAGATGGTAAAACCTGCCTACGGCAGGCAAGTGGTAAGATGGTAAGATGGTAAAATGGTAAAATGGTAAAATGGTAAAATGGTAAAATTTCTTTGATTACTTTATGATTTCGTTTGTCGTATTTGTGGTTTAGAGAAAGATGGTTGACCTAATGCCTGGCGTTTTGCAGGAGATGCTGTACTACGCCATTTTTATAAACATAAGGAGTATAACCATTTGAGATGAATTTTTGGATTGTTGTGGAATCAGGTAAGCCTGAATAGGCCGTGAAATTTGTATAGAACATTGTCTCGATGGGTCTTTCCGAATTAAAGATCACCACCTGTTTTTCATTTATCTGTTGATTTAGCAATCGCAGCTCCTTAGCCCAAGATGGATTCATTTCCTCTTTGTCGAATGGCTTCATTCTTTCTATACATAATCTCACCGGCAGAATTATCAGTAATACTAGAACGAGATACTTAAGCCAGTTGTATTTTTTATTGACCACAGCGTTCTTCAGATAGAACCAATACCAGGCGGTGATCAAAAAATAGGCCGGAGCGGATAACATCAAATAAGTATGTCTTTTCGTTTCAGCAAATGAGAAGATAATTACCGGGAGGATCCACCAGATTGAAAGTAATTTCAGCGCCCATTCCTTCTTGTCTTTTATCATGCTGTAAATGGCAAAGAACAGGGGGATATAAACAATTTCACCGAAAATAATCTCCACATAATTTAAGTAATACCAGAAAGGGGCATTATGACCTTCGATGCTTTCAGAATATGCAAAAAGGAACTTGCGAATGACCCAACGGGACTCCTCGGGATACATCCTTAAAATATGGATGAACCAGGGTAAGGAAATGATCAGGCACCCGGCAAGCATCAGGAAGAAATGACTTATTATCTCCTTCATTGTGTACTTCTTTGCGAAAATGGCTCCCGTCAGCCAGACCGGAAAAACAATTAAAGCCGGCATCCATTTTGAAACAATTGCTAATCCGATGAAAATACCACTCAAGAATGATAAATAATACTTATTCCTTTTAATTATTGATATAATGCAGAGGACTATTGCGATTTCGATAAATACATCAAAGAAAGTTTCCACATGGTCGGACGATAACTTACCTCCAGCCAATTCGAGTACAATTCCATTTATGGATTGTAAAAAAGCAGCTAACAGACCCGTTTTTGAATCAAAAAGATAACGTCCTAAAAGAAATGTCAGATAGATTGCCAGTAATGAGATCAGCAGTGACGGAAGGCGTAAGGCGAATTCATTATTGCCAAAAGCAAAGAGGGATGCTGCGATGAACCACAACGGAACCGGAGGCTTTTCCAACCATACATTATTTGCGACCCATACTTTGTAATCGTACTTAAGAATATTATTGTCGTAAAGAGTCGGCTTTAACGGATGCTTAATAAGGTTCTTTGCCACAACAGCATGATACCGTTCATCCCAGTCATGAATATAGTGATCGGAAGCCATGTAAACCCTCATGACCAGGCCGCAAAACAAAATAAGAAATAATGAGAGTTTGAACCGTTCTTTCCGGAACCGCTTCCATGCAAAAAAATAACCAATGATGCAGATGCTTACGACAAATATTCCGATGACGAAATGTTCCATAAATTTACAGACATCTACTGCAAATGTAATAAGAATCAAACAGGAAAACCGGCAGACAGGTTTTACCATTTGATTCTAAATAGTTTTAACTTTACCCAATGGATTGTTTGTTGCAGATAGTGTTTAATTTTTTCAGGGGTATATCCTAACCCTCAGTATGTTATGGCTCAGAAGAAACTTTCAAAACCGGCGGTAATTCATAAACCCGGGAAGACCTTGAAACCGCCTGAAGTAACTTATCCGGTCAATTACCGGCTGGCTTTGTTTTGCGGGGTGATTGGTTTTTTGTTGTACATGAACACTATCGGATATGGATATGTGCTTGACGATTATGCTGCCATTACCAGCAACCGGTTCGTGCTGCAAGGATTGAGCGGGATACCGAAACTCCTGACCATCGATTTCTGGCATTTTACGGGACTCAAACTCGGGTATTACCGGCCTCTTCCACTGATCACCTTTGCAATTGAGAATGCATTTTTTAAGCTGAACCCGCATGTAAGCCACCTGGATAATGTGCTTCTTTACGCGCTTACCGTATTTTTTGTTTTTCTCCTGGTAAGCAAATTGTTTCCTTCGAAGAACCCGCTATTCCCCTTATTTGTCACCTTGCTTTTCGCGAGTTTTCCTGTTCATACGGAAGTTGTGGCGAATATAAAAAGCCGTGATGAGCTGCTTAGTTTCTTCAACATGGTGGTGATGGGTTATTTTGCGTTACACTATTCCGACCGGAAAAATAAACGCTATCTTTATTTAAGCCTGTTTTTCTTTTACCTGGCGCTTCTTTCCAAGGAAAGCGCGATAATGGGCATCCTGCTTATTCCCTTAATCCTGTACTACCGGGGACATACAAAAACCGTTGAACTGGTAAAGAAGTCGTTGCCTTATGCAGCAGTAATCGTCCTGTTCTACATCCAAAAAAATATCCTGCTGGAACCCGTTACGACAAAGATCCCCGATGATATTCTGAACTACCCTTACCATGACCCTGAATTAAAATATTCCAGTCTTTTCATGCTGTTTCTCTTCTTTTTCAGGATACTTTTTTATCCGGACCCTTTACGCTATGACTATTCCTACAATTACCTGCCGGCGGTAAAATGGGACAGTCCTCTTGCCTGGCTCGGATTGGTCGCGTTCGGTTTATTAACCTGGCTGGGAATAAAACAGGTTCAGAAAAGATCCAGTCTCGGTTTTGCGATCGGATTTTTTATTATTACTCTTATCCCTGCCCTTGCTTTCGTTTTTCTTCGAGGGGGGATATTCGCCGAACGTTTTTTATTCGCCCCTTCCCTGGGATTCAGCATTGCTGTTGTGTGGATCCTTGAAAAGGTGACACGGACTAATTTCTCAGCCCCAATCAGGATGAATGTTGGTTTTATGAAATCCGTAATTATCATTTTCCCGCTGGTTCTCCTTATTACCGGACTTTATTCCTTTAAGACAGTGAACCGGAATAAGGCATGGAAGGATGAATTCACGCTCTATTCGACCGATATAAGAACCGGTGCGACGAGTGCCCAGAACCAGTTGCATATGGCAGGCCATTACCTGCAGAACGCATCCACGGAAACTGACAAGCAGAAGAAAACCAACGAGATTAATGAAGCCCGGAAGGATTTAGAACGGGCACTTGCGATTCACCCGACCTTTGGTGACGCCTTGTTTTGGCTGGGGTATGTTTATGAGCTGCGGGCTACCATGCAAGGCATTCAGAATATTGATACTGCCGTTTATTATTATAACCAGGCCATCCTTTATTCCCCGTCATTTTACGAGGTTTACATTCACCTGGGGAATATTTACAACTGGTTGCGCCGGTATGATGTGGCATCGTATTATTTTAACGAGGCCATCCGGTGGAATCCGGAGGCACTTGCAGCCCAGGAAAAAGTAAAGGAGATCAGGGATGCCACCGGACTGGACGTACATTCAAATCCACTTTTGAACCAACAGGATCAAAAGGTAAAATGGTAAAACCTAGCTCCGGCAGGCAGGTGGTAAAATGGTAAAAGATTACAATCTTGCCAGTTATTTTCAGGCTATTCCTCAAGGTATTCCGGGTGGACGTCTTCTGCGGGTTTGTTTTGTTCCTGAAGTTCGGCGAGTTTTTTCCTGCCGTAGCTGGCTCGGATTATGAGGATAAATAATACCGGGATGATGAATACTCCCATTGCTGTGGCGGCGAGCATTCCACCGAGGACCGACCATCCGATGGTTTGACGGGCGACGGCGCCTGCTCCGCTGGCGAATACCAATGGCGATACTCCGAAGATGAAAGCAAAGGAGGTCATCAGGATAGGACGCAGCCTCAGGCGAACAGCCTCGATGGTGGCCGCTACCACTTCGATGCCACGGTCGACTCGCTCTTTGGCGAATTCGACTATCAGGATCGAGTTCTTGGCTGCGAGGCCGATCAATGTTATCAAACCTATTTGCGCGTAAACGTTGTTTGACAGGCTTGGGATCAGCGTCAGTGCCAGTATAGCCCCGAAAGCTGCAAGCGGAACTCCGAGCAGGATTGTGAATGGGACTGTCCAGCTTTCATATAAGGCGGAGAGGAAGAGGAAGACGAACAGAATCGACAGGATGAAAACGTACATCGAAGTGTTTCCTGCTTTTGTTTCTTCACGGCTCAGGCCTGAAAACTCATATCCATAGCCGGCGGGGAGCACCTGTTGTGCGGTTTCCTGTAAAGCCTGGAGCGCCTGCCCAGAGCTGTACCCGGGTTTTGCATCGCCTACGAACTCGGCCATCCGGTAGAGGTTATAATGGGAGAGCATGGAGGCGCTTTCGCTGACTTTATAGCTCATCACGGAGCTTAAGGGAAGCATTGTGCCCTGCTGGTTACGGACATAATATTTATCCATGTCGACGATGTCGTTGCGGTAGAGGGTATCTGCCTGAGCGATGACGCGGAAGTTGCGGTTGTATATGGTAAAGTCATTGATATAGGCACTGCCGAGATAGGTCTGGATGGTGCTGAAGACATCGGCAAGGTTCACGCCCATCTTTTTACATTTATCGCGGTCGACGGTGAGCTGATAGTTGGGAGTGCGGGTATTGAAAAAGGTTATGGCCCTTGCGATTTCAGGACGTTTGTTGATGGCTGCCATGAAGGTGCGCACGTTTCGTTCGAAGGCCCTGATATCATCATTGCTTTCGCGCTGCTGCAGCTCAAAGGTGAACCCGCCCGTAGCCCCGAGTCCCGGGATGGCAGGAGGAGGTATGACTAGAATATTGGCATTCCGTATGGCTGCGAACCTCTTCTGCATCTCGGCCATCAACGCATAGATGTGTTCCGACTTGCTTTTACGGTCGTCCCAGGGGATTAACTGGCAGAAGATCGTGCCGCTGTTGGATTTGAGGGCTCCCGTGACCACATTCAGCCCTCCCACGGCAGAACAATGGCTTACACCCTTGATATCCAGGAGAATATCCATCATTTTCTTTATCACATCAATGGAGCGTGAATTTGAAGCACCTTCGGGCAGCTCGTAGGTAATGTATAAACGACCTTCATCTTCAACTGGGATGAACCCGGTGGGCTTGTTACGAAGCATAACAAAAGCTCCGAAGATCACCAGTAACAGGAGGATGACAACATAGCGGGAATTCTTTATTGCCAGCCTGACATTTTTCGTATATCCCTCCGTTCTGCGGGTAAACCATTTATCAAAATGGTAGAAAAGGTAGTTCAGTCCTTTTGAAGATTTAGTGATATGATGCGGTTTCAGGAACAAAGAACACAAAGCAGGAGTGAGCGACAGGGCCACAAAAGCGGAGATGAGGACCGAGATGGCGATGGTGATTGCAAATTGCTGATAGAGTCTGCCGACAATGCCGGGCAAGAAGCCGGCAGGGACAAATACGGCGGCAAGAACAAGCGCAATGGCAACCACAGGTCCGGAGATATCTGCCATTGCCTTGAAGGCAGCTTCTTTCGGGGTGAGGTGCTGCTCTTCGATGTAACGCTGCACCGCTTCGACCACTATGATAGCGTCGTCAACAACGATCCCGATCGCAAGAACAAATCCGAAGAGTGTAAGCTTATTGATGGTAAACCCAAGAGGGATAAAGAAAATGAAGGTGGCTATGATGGAAACCGGGATTGCAAGTACGGGGATGACGGTTGAACGCCAGTCCTGGAGGAAGATAAATACCACGAGCACGACCAGTGCCAGCGCCTCAAGAAGGGTTGTTATAACTTCGCTTATCGACGCTTTTATGATTGATACAGATTCAAAAGGCACCACGTAAGCCACATCTTTGGGGAAAGATTTGCTGAGGTTGGCCATCGTTTTGTAGACACCATCTGCAACATCCAGGGCATTGCTGCCGGGCGTCTGGAATATGATCATGTATGAGGAAGGCTTCTTGTCGACAAAGGCAGTCCCCGAATAATTGAATTTACCCAACTCAACCCGCGCCACGTCCTTTAGATAAACTATTGATCCGTCAACCGGATTTGACCTGACGACAATTTTATTGAAATCATCCACGGTACTCAGTCTTCCATTGACAATCACCGTGTATTCAAAAGGCTGGGTGTAGGGTTGCGGAGGAGTGCCGATGGAGCCGGCAGCGACCTGTACATTCTGTTCCTGGACGGCATTCAGAACCTCATTGGCTGTCAGTCCGAGGCTTGCCATCTTATCGGGCTTAAGCCAGATACGCATGGAGAAATCATCGGTCCGGGTGAAGATATCGCCAACACCCTTCACCCTCATCAGGGCATCCCTAACGAAAATATTCGTGTAGTTATCGAGGAACCTAATACTGTGAGTGCCATTGGGAGAGAAGATGGCCACATTCATGATGCTGCTAGGGTTACGCTTGCGGACCGTGACTCCCAGTCTTTTCACCAGGTCGGGCAGAATGGGAGTTGCGATATTCACCCTGTTCTGCACGTCGGTAGCGGCCACATCGATGTTTGTTCCCACATCAAAAAAGACATTTATCGAGGAGCTGCCGTCATTTGTGCTGGTGCTCTGGATATAGTTCATGCCGGTAGCTCCATTCACCTGCAATTCTATGGGTGTGGTGACGGTTTGCTCGACCGTTGTGGCGTCGGCACCCACATACTGGCTCGAGACCCTTACCACGGGCGGTGAAATATCGGGGTACTGGCTTACAGGCAGGTTAAGTATAGCCAGGGTGCCGACAATGACTAATACCAGGGAGATTACTATGGCGGTGATGGGGCGTTTTATGAAGGTATCGGCAATCATTACGATTTTAGATTAGACGATTTACGTAATTGTATTTACGATTTACGATTGATTCATTTCATTCGTCATTTAGTGGTGGTTGGGGTTTAGGTTGGATGGGCTTGACCGTTGAGCCGTCGTGGAGTTTCTGGGTGCCTTCGACTACTATTGTTTCATCTACTGCGAGGCCTTTGAGGAGAATGAAATTTGCGTTTACCCTTGGGCCGACCAGTATCCTTACCTGTTCGGCGGTATTATCTTTTACCCTGAATACAAAATATTCGCCCAACTGCTCCATCACGGCTTTGACGGGATGAGGATCTGCTGTCCTGAATTGTATTCAGCACGTTAACCTTGCAGCTCATGCCGGGTTTGAGAATGCTATTCCTTGTTGGGTACGGTGATCCTGACCCTGACGGATCCTGTTTGCGGGTCGACAGCACCTGTCTATAACGCTGAACTTTCCGGGATAGGGATAGTTCGAATTATCGGGAAGGATGATCCTGAAAGTCGTGTCATTGTCTGAAATAACCTCATTTGCAAGCTTTGAAACGTACCAGTTCAGTTTCACTGATCTCAAAATCGACCCCCATGGTATCATCTGAAGAAACGGTATTGAGGAGGGTCTGTCCGGGGGTGACGAGGGCTCCCATCTTAACCTGGAAAAGCCTATGGTACCATCGAAAGGGGCCAGTATCATAGAATAATCATAATCGGTTTTGGTCTTCACCAGTTCTGAGTTCGCGGCATCGATCTGCTGTTTGGCGGTCTTCAGGTCGGTCATGGCATTGTCGTATAGCTGCTTTGCGACGGCTTCCTGCCCGGAAAGATCGGTGTAGCGGTCGGCATCGCGCTGAGCTTTCTCGAGGTTATCTTCGGCGATCTTTACATTTGACTGGGCCTCCTGAATGCTGCCTCGTATTTGCGGCGGTCGATCTCATAGAGTTTTTCCCCTGCATGGACCCTTTTCCCTTCGGTGAAAAATATTCCCGTTATATACCCGCTCACCTGTCCGCGCAGCTCCACCTCCTTCAGTGCCATTATGTTTGCGGGATAGGAATTGTAGAATATTGCTTTTGATTCACTAACAGTGGCGACCGTCACGGGTACGGGAGGCGCATCCGCTTTTTTTGCTGAATTTCCGGTGCAGACAGCAATCCTGCCAGTGAAACAAATAGCATAAAGTGAACTGTCTTATTCATATTCAATTGATTTTTATATCTCCTAACGCTTTTTCGAGGTCCATCTTGCTGGAAAGGACCCGGAAAAGCACATTGAGATAATTAAGTTCAGCAGTTCGCAGGTCAGTTTCAGATACTATGACTTCGAGGTATGCCTTGATCCCTTTATCATACTGGAACTTCACCGTGTTAAAGATATCCTTTGCAATCCCGATATTTCTTTTCGCGATCCTCAGTTCATTCAGGTTGCTCACATACGCCGCGTAAGAGCGTGGGTATATTCACTGCTGATCTCGCTTTTCAGGTACTCCATTCCAAGCTGGAGTCTGCTTGTACTGGAGCTTCGCCTTGCTCAGGTTCTCGAGCCTGTTCAATCCCTGGAACAGTGGAATTGTTAGTTTCAACCCGATCACCTGGGTTGGATAGTATGTTATTGTACAGATCAGCGAACTGGTCATTCTGCAACGTCGGCTCATAGTCATAATAAGCAGATAGGGTGGGAATGAACGACCACCGGTAATAGCCGATCTCAGCGTTCTGGAGGTTCAGGGAAGTCTGCATCTGCCTGTATTCGACACGTTTGGCTGTAATCCAGGTTTTTTGCCGTATCGTATAATATTTCACTTTCATATCTTGAAGAATCATAGGAAACCGTGAGCTGCTTTTCAGGGACCACTCCCATCAGTTGTTTCAACACAGAATACTTGGCTTTCAGCGATTCCCGGCCGTTCGTCTTTGTGCCTGGGCATTGCTGAGGGCAATCTCAGTACGCTGGTAGTCAATTTTGTCGGTCAGGCCAGTCTGGTATAGACTGTAGGCATCCTTGTAATTGCGCTGCAGGCGGACGATATCTTCATCCAGCACATTGAGCTCCTGCTCCGTCAATAAAACATCGAAAAAGGCCTTAGTCACATCGACGTAAGTATTGATCTTCGTATTTTCCGTATTCTCCGAAGCCTGATTTTTCAGTTGTCTGGAAGTTCTGGCAGCAAACAGCAAACTGGTGCTGTACAGCGTCTGGCTGGCGGAAAATATGGCCGGAGAAACATAATTCGATGTTGATTGATAAGGGATGGGGGAAGAAGGATTTAACACATTCGGATAATAGGCAATCGGTGCCTGCAGATAATCCTGCAAACCGGCATCAAATTCGAGTTGGGGGTACCAGCCCGACAAGGCAATTCTTATATTTCTTTTTGTAATGTCTTCATTGAGCATGGACTGTTTAACCAAAGCCTGGTGTGCCAGGGCATAGGCAATGCACTGTGACAATGTGACTTTGGAAGGGAGGGTATCGCGGGTTGCCTGTCCCGGCGAACTATTGGAAATGGAAAGAAATAGTAAACCTGCCAGGATTATCCTGTAGCCTTTAGATACGAGTTCATTTGTCGGCATGTGGTCTGATTATTCAAAACAGGGCACAAAGGTAGTATTCGTGGGGATATTTTTGCAATGGAGGGGGGATATTTTCGACGAATCGGCATGGAATATCGACAGAAAGAAGGTGGTGAACTAGTGACGTGGTGAACTGGTGAGTGGTGACGTGGTGAACTAGTGAACTGGTGACGTGGTGAACTAGTGAACTGGTGAGGTGGTGAACTAGTGAACTGGTGAGGTGGTGAGTATTTTAAGTTGGTTAACAAACCAAGTGAAGAAAGACCGGGCCAGGTATAGTTTTTCTGACAATAGCGGAAAACCACAATGGTTATTTACGGGAAACCGCTATAAATATGGAGGATATTATTCTTATCTTGTTAAATATCAGTAGTAATATAATTATAGTTGGCGTGCAAATTGCACGGCAATTGGAATTAACTAAGCCCCCTGAGGGTTCAATTATTTACAGGGTAATTCATAATACAAGAACTCACCAGTTCACCACGTCACCAGTTCACCACGTCACCAGTTTACCACGTCACCAGTTCACCACGTCATTTGTATGTTGGTGTGATGCCCATGGTGTAGAACATGAAGGCCCATTTGTCGGTTTCGGATTTGATGATCTGCGACAGGGACGAACCCGAAGCGCCATGGCCCTGATTTATTTCTATGCGGATGAGGATGGGGTTGGGGCCTTTTTGTTTTTCCTGCATGGTGGCGGCAAATTTGAAGGAGTGGGCCGGGACTACGCGGTCGTCATGATCCGCAGTTAAGATGAAGGTTGCGGGGTATTCGATGCTGTCTTTTATGTTATGCAGGGGTGAGTATTTGTAGAGGTAGGGGAAATATTTAGCGCTGTCGGCCGATCCGTATTCGCGGGTCCAGCCCCATCCGACGGTAAACTTCTGGAATCGGAGCATGTCCATGACGCCGACTTCGGGGAAGCAGACTTTGAAGAGGTCGGGGCGCTGGGTCTCGACTGCGCCGATGAGCAGGCCGCCGTTAGAGCCACCGTTTATGGCCAGCTTGTCTTTGCTGGTATATTTCTTGTCGATGAGGTATTCAGCGGCAGCGATAAAATCATCAAAGCAGTTTTGCTTGTTCAGCAGCTCTCCTGCCTTGTGCCATTTCTCGCCATATTCCCCGCCTCCGCGGATGTTGGCCAGGGCGTAGATGCCATCGTTCTCATACAAGATGATCTTGGAATTGCTGAAGTATGGGGTAGAGCTGACATTAAATCCGCCATAGGCATAGAGGAGGGTGGGGTGGGAGCCGTCGAGCTTAAGGCCTTTTTTGTGGACCAGGAACATAGGGATCTTCGTTCCGTCCTTGCTGGGATAGAATACCTGTTCGGTCTCAAAATCGTCGATGTTGACCTTGATCTCGGCTTTTTTAAAGATCTCCGACTTACCGGTTGCAATATCATAACGGAAGACTGAAGGGGGATAGGTGAAGGAGGAGAAGTCGTAGAATGCATAGGTGTCGTCCTTGTATCCTCCGATTGCCGATGCCGAACCGATGGATGGAAGGGCCACTTCATGATCGAGCCTGCCATCCGGGCTGTACTGGTAGATCTTTGTGGAAGCATCTTTCAGGTAACCCACGAAGAGTTTTCCACCGACCATGTTGGAAGATTCCAGTTTCTCGGGCTTTTCCGGAACAATGTCTTTCCAGTTCTGCTTTTCGGGATGGAGGGGATCGACGAGGATCACCCGGTAATTGCCGGCACCATTATTGGTGTTCACCAGGAATTTGTCGCCAACATTATCTATCACACCATAGTTGAATTCAAACCCGGGGAAGAGAAGCCTGAAATCCTTCTGCCCGTTGGCCAGGTTTTTGTACCAGATCTCCGTGCCATCGGTTCCGGTAGATTTGCTGATCAGCAAATACCGTTCATCTTCCGTTACCTGTACACCGTTGAACATCCGGGGGTGTGCCTTGTCCTCATAAACCAGTTGATCCTGTTCCTGCCTGTCGCCGAGCTTGTGGTAATATATCTTCTGATTTTCATTCTTCATGGAAAGCTCCATTCCCTTCGGGGGCTTATTGTAGCGGCTGTAATAAAATCCGTTGCCTTTCCATGCGATGCCGCCAAATTTTATCCATTCCAGCTTATCTCCCAGTTGTTTTTGCGTTGCAATTTCCGTCACATAAATGGTCTGCCAGTCGCTTCCGCCGTTGTTAATATGCCAGGCCAGGTATTTCTTGTCATTTGAGAAGCCGTCGAATCCGACGGATACGGAACCATCTTTGGAGAGCTTGTTTGGATCGAGGAATACCTTGTCTTCGCCGGTGAGGCCTTTACGGAAATAATAGACCGACTGGTTCTGCAGTCCGTCATTCTTTGAGAAGAAGATGTAATCGCCGGCCTTGAATGCACCGAAGTACTTGGGGTAGTTCAATATTTCCTTATAGCGTTTCATGATCTTATCCCTGAAGGGGATCTTTGAGAGGTAAGCCTCGGTGAAATCCTGCTCGGTTCTTGCCCAGGCCTTTGTTTCGGCCGAAGTGTCGTTTTCCAGCCAGCGGTAAGGGTCGCTTACTTTTGTTCCAAAATAATCATCTACCTGCACGACCTTTTTGGTCACAGGGTAGTTTATACGCTTTGTTGTGGTTTGGTTGCAGCTCATCATTGCGATAGGGATCATCAATAAGGTGAAGGGGGTTTTCATGGGATTGGGTTTTTAAGGAGGCAAATGTAAGAAAAATGTGGTGAACTAGTGACGTGGTGAGGTGGTGAACTAGTGAGAGGTGAGTAGTGAGAGGTGAATGGAGGGCAGAGGGCAAGAGGGTGGAGGGCATGTTGTGAAATGGATGCAGGGGATTTTTATGGGGGAATTTACCGGTTATGTTTTGGAATCTTGTTAGCTTTGTCACTATCAATCTTTATGCTGCGACATAAACGGGTATTTATATACCGGGTGAACGTGAAGAACTTTGCTATTTTCTTTCTACTCTTTTTCTTTTTCGGGGTGGGGGCTGCTTTCCCGCAGACGCCGGCTGTGGTGATCAGCGGTTATTATGTCGGGGCTTCGCCGCTGGATGAGTGGACGGAATTGCTTGTGGTGCAGGATAACACCAATATGGTTAACTGGAAGCTTCAGAATACCAATGCTACGCAAACTGCCTGGGAGCCTGCCATTATATTCAGCGATCCTGTTTTCTGGAATCATATGCGGGCAGGGACCATCATTCTTATTGATTCCCGGTGCTGCAATCATTCGATAACTGAAGCCAAAGGATGCGGATATATCGAGGAGTCGGCTAACGATATTGCTTTATTTCCTGTATTTACCGGTGGTTCATTCGGTACGCTACCGGGTTTGAACGGGCCTACGCTGAATTTTGATCCCACCGGTGGTCTTTTGGTTCTCCAGGATGCCTCCGGCAATTTTGTTCATGCCCTGGGGCATGGGGCTGTTCCGGGGTCTTTGTTCAATGAGCTTCCGCTGCCGAAGCTTAATTATAACAGCAGTGTTGACACGGGTGAGGCGGTGAGTGTTTGTCCGGGCGCAAACCTTGATGAATACGGCAATCTTGCTCCCCAGGATGGTTCAACGTGGTCTTCCGCCGGCGGCGGGACCCAAGTGACTTTAGGCTTACCCAATAAATGTTCGGCATCGGCCACCGCAAATTCCGATTACTGGAGAAGTTTACGAAAACCTACCTGGAACAATCCGACTGTAAGCGGATCGGTCACTGCGGCTGACGATCCCGTAACGTTGAACTGGAATGCCATGATTGATGTTTATCCTTCCGACCAGACGGAGGGGTATCTCATTTTGCGGAACACCGTCAATGTTTTTGGCGTGCCTGCGGACGGTGTTTCTTATCTTCCGGGGGATATGATCGGAGGATCGGTTGTTGTCGCAACTATTAAATATTCATTAACCCTGACCTATGTCGACACGGTATCTGTTCCCTGTCCCTCAGGACTTTATTATGAAATTTTTGCTTATCGTTATGTTCAAGATTATGATTTTGGAAATAATTATAACCGGGCCCGGGGAAGCGCTTACAATGAAACATCCTTTGCGGCTACGCATGTTTCCGGCGTATTACCCGTAGCACCGGTATCTGCAACCAGTGATCATGAAACTGTTTGTTCCAGCGATACCGGTAACATTACGCTTTCGGCAACGGGAGGCTCAGGCGCCACCCTGAACTGGTATACCGGAAGTTGCGGAGGGACATTTGTTGGTGCCGGTTCGGGGCCAACAAACAGCCTGACGATCCCATCACCCACAACTACGACCACGTATTATGCTGCCTGGGAAAATAACTGCGGGGTATCAACCTGTGCCGACGTGACGGTGAGTGTGACTCCATCCGTTACGGTAAGTGTGACTATTACGGCCGATGATACGGCATTCTGCCCGGGGACCGTCGTGACGTTTACGGCACATCCCACCGATGAAGGCGCTTCACCTGTGTTTACCTGGACTGAAGACGGAAACCCGGTGCAATCGGGGAGTTCACCCGTATATATTACAAACAGCCTCACCGAGGGGTATGTCGTCAAATGCCAGTTAAACTCCTCGGTGACCTGTGCCGTTCAAAACCCGGTTGAATCTTTACCCGTGACACTTTTTGTTTACGCTCCTCCGGTTGTCAACCTCACGGATAAGCCATTTCTGTGTGCCGGCGATCCCATTCAGCTGGATGCCGGGGCCGGTTTTGCTTCTTACCTGTGGCAGGATGGCAGCACCGGACGGTATTATACTGCAACCAATGTGGGGATATACCGGGTGACGGTGACGGATGTTCATGCTTGCACAGGGAGCGATTCGGTGGAATTAAAAAGCTGTGATTCGACAATATTTGTCCCCACTGCATTTTCTCCCAATGGTGACGGGGAGAACGATTCCTTCAGGGTTGTCAGCACTGCGGATAATGTCAGCGGCTTTTCCATGCTTATCTATGACCGGTGGGGAGCGCTTGTTTTTCAAACGACCGACTTTCATAGCGGGTGGAATGGGCAACTGCAGGGCAGGCCGGCACCGGCGGGGACGTATGCATGGATGATCACCTACCAGGAGGTGGTGCCGTCGAGTGCAAATCCGGTAACTGTCAAGAGGCATGGGACGGTGGTGCTGGTGAGGTGAGGCACCCCACCCCCGGCCCCTCCCCCAAGAGGGAGGGGAGTATCGTGACGCGGAAAATGTGGTGAACTGGTGATGTGGTGAGGTAGTGAACTGGTGAGGTAGTGAACTAGTGATGTGGTGACGTGGTGAGAGGAGGGGAGAGGGCATGTTGTGAGATGAAAAAAAACCAGTTTCCGAAATAATTTTTACCTTTGCATTCTTGACGGGGCGTGGCGCAGTTGGCTAGCGTACTTGCATGGGGTGCAAGGGGTCGGAAGTTCGAGTCTTCTCGCCCCGACTAAAGAAAGGAGGCAATCAGGCCTCTTTTTTTTTCTGGTATGGTTACGGACACATAAAAATTGTCCATATCGAATAGGTAAACGCAATTGTTGCGTTTAGTCAATCCAGTTCTATTGAAAATTGAGATTATTTAAAGACCTGCTTTATTTTCAGACAGAGTCAGGAAAATAGCGAAGAAGATCAATCTTTTAATAACTATTGTTTTGTTCCGGAAAAACCGATCGTGATTTTTGAAAAAGCATGCTTAGTTCCATCGACAGTTCCGCTCAGATGTATGGTATGTGAAGTCCTTTGCAGTAATACTTTTCCGTTTCCGCCACCGGTGACATTTATACCGGTAATGTCATTGGATGAAGCCCCACCTCTCTACATGCCGGAAATAGAGGCATCAGGCGGGGTATTTTGCGGAATTTCGACAATAATTAAGGGGTACAGGCAACCCTGAAGGGGATTATGTGTCTAAGTATCACATTCTAAACCAAATCAAATGAAAACGATCTTTACATTATTGCTATTCATCACCGTCGGCATGATGAGTAGCCAGCTTTATGCTGAGAACGACAGTATTTCCTGCACATTTTTCATGTATCCCAAGGCGCCTGTCGGATGTTATACTTATGTATCATACCAGGGCAATGCGCCCAATTATGCTACCTTTAACTGGAACTTTGACGGCGGGATCATCATGTCGGGCTCGGGCCCAGGGCCATATTATATTGTATGGGATACCCTTGGTTATAAAACGGTGACTCTTAATGTTATTTATGGCAGTAATTCGTGCAACAGTTCGCACATCATTCATATCGTGGAGCTTCCTGCGATTTACTCAGTCACCGGGGGAGGGAGCTATCCGTATGGAGGCTCAGGCGTTCATATCGGGTTAAGCGGATCGCAGCTCGCAGTTAGTTATTATCTTTATTTAAACAATGGTACGTCGAGTGTCGCCAGCCAGGAAGGCACAGGAAGCGCGCTTGATTTCGGCCTGTTTACGGCTGCAGGAACCTATAAATGCAAAGCCAAGTACGACACTACCTCGGGCGCCTGCCTGACCAGCATGCTTGACAGCGCCATTGTGGTTGTTTCAGGCAATCCTCCCACGACGCCATACATCTGCATGGTTTCTTATGACACCACGACCTCAAAGAATATAATCATCTGGAATAAACCATCGGGTGTTTATAACCTTACGCACTATAACATTTATAAACAGACCTACCAGTCGAATGTTTACGCCAAAATAGGCCAGGTTCCTTTTTCACATATGAGCACCTTTATCGATACCGCTTCTCATCCTTTGATACACTGGGATCGTTACGAGTTGTCGGTGACCGACACGACAGGCGCGGAATCGGCTCTCAGCGCCGATCATATGACCATTCACCTGGATGTCAGTTCCGGCTTCACGGGATTCAACCTTACCTGGAATTCATATATCGGGTTTACCTTCCAGACCTACCGCATCCACAGGAAACATAATTCCGGTCCCTGGGTGTTGATCGATTCGGTAGCCGCCGACAGCTATACCCTGTTATATACCGACCCGTACTTTGCATCGGGAGCCACCTATTATTACATTGAAGTTGTAAAACCTTACCCCTGTTACCCAACGGATAAGAGCACTGAATACCAGAGCGTAACTTCAAATGTAGCCATATCAGCCCCACTTGGGATCGCGGAAAATAAACAGGGCGGTGTGACTATTTATCCAAATCCGGCTCATGACAGGCTATACATTGTAAACCAGATGACAGGGCATTTTGACGCCGGTATATTCAGCATGGACGGACGTTTAATAAGCTCTTATTCTCTTAGCGGACCTAAAGCCGTGGTTGATGTTTCGGCTCTTACAGACGGATTGTATATCATCAAAATCAACAGCGACAAGGGGATGGTAGTGAATAAGTTCATGAAGGAATAAGAATAAAATACTGGTTTACAAATCAAAAATATTTCTTGCAGGGGCATGATTACATCATGCCCCTTTCTTTATTTTGCAATTTTCATTCGCACTTATATTTTATATCAATGCAGTTTGTGATTAATAATTATCTTTGGCAGGGACATTAAAAATTATTCATCATGAAACAGATTTATACATTGATTTTCGTATTGCTGATTTGCACCACAGTTGAATCACAATATGTACAGAAGATTACGAGTATGAATTATTATGGCACTAATGGGCTCGATCCAAGTAATTTAACTGTATTTAACGGGAAACTTTATTTTTTTGGCACGAATGACGAACAGTTTGTCGATTACTTGATGGTTACCCCCGATGGTTCAGCGGCCGGGGTTACCACTGTAAAGCAAATAGATTCGATGCTCCTATATCCTTCATTAGAACATTTGACTATACTGAACAACCTGCTTATTTTCGACAACCGGACCCATTTATGGAAGAGCGACGGAACTACGGTAGGGACATCATCGATTGCCAATATTACGGTGAGTTCTGAGAATTATGCGATTTTGAACAACAAAGTATATTTCGCTGGGGACAACACAAATTCCAATCCAATCAACGATCAGCTCTGGCAAACGGATGGAACTGCAGCCGGCACAACATTGGTTAAAACAATCAATTCTACAGGCCCTGCAAGCATTTCCAATATGTATTCCTATGGCGGGAAAATATATTTCAATGCAAACGATGGCGTAAACCAAACCCAGCTCTGGATTTCGGATGGTACTGCTGCGGGAACCGTAATGCTGAAAAGATTAAACCCCACAGGTGACGCTTACTCTTCTTATTTTTTCGCCTATAACGGTAAAGTCTATTTCAATTCCACTGACGGAGTAAATGAGAACCAACTTTTTGCTACGGATGGAACTGCCGGGGGAACCTTGGAATTTACCCATATTAATGTAACGGGTGACGTGGGATTTTACCCGAGTACTTTTACTCTTTATAATTCAAAAATGTACTTTATGGGAGCTGATACCGGTGCGTATTTCCAGTTATGGGTAACGGATGGAACGACTGCGGGAACTAAAACAGTCAAAACAGACTATACCAACCGTACCTATTCCGGGTTTCAGCCAACATCGATGGCTGTTCATAAGAATAAGCTTTACATGTCGGGCTACGATTCACTTTCAAATACTAACCAGTTATGGGTTATGGACAGCGTAGCCAACACTCCTTCCAAAGTAACCAGTTTCGCTCATGGTCTTGATCCCGCGAAATTGTTCTCATTCCAGGATAAATTGATAATGACCGGGTATGACACTATTTCCGATGAAGAACAACTGTTTGCTACAAACGGTACTGCCGCAGGAACTGTTTGTCCCACACCCCCAGGTACCGCCGGGGGAACTCCTTTTGATCCCTGGCAGGCATGGGTGACGTTCAACAACGCAGTTTATTTTGCGGCTGCATATACCTTATGGTCCGACTATCAGCTTTGCCGCTATACAGAGTTCCCGTCGGGCATTTCGCACCTGACAGAAGAAAACCTGTCAGTTTATCCAAATCCGACCAAGGGGATCTTTAATGTCGTTCTTCCAGCGTCAGTTCCTGGCGCACAATTAGAAATTTCTGACATCACCGGTCTTCCGGTTTACCATCAAACTATGGTAAATGCAATAAATACCGTCGATCTGACCAACCATCCGTCAGGAGTTTATATTCTAAGAATGATCAGCAACAATCAAACGATTACCACTAAAAAAGTAATTAAGAATTAGGTATTGGGTATTAGGTATTGGGGTTTTTGCACTTTGTCCTTGCAGGGCCTTGGTGTTAAGCTTTCTAAGTTCTTGTAACCATAAAATATTTCAATGCTTTTCGGAGTTTATCCATATCGTGGTTAAATTTGAATTTAAAGAAATACCACAGTTCAATTCCTGCGTCTTCATAGGTTTCCAGTTTCTTTTTCAAAGCTTTTTCCTTCTGTTCCAACTCCGCTAATGTCTTTTCATCTTCAACAATGTTTTCTTTAGTCTTGCTTGCTATTCTTACTTTGAGGACGCTAATGATTTTTTCATAACCACTAATCTCTTCTTCGGCAATGGTGAAAATTGAAGTTTCCATTTTTTAAAATTTAACTATGGAAAATTTTCCATTGTGCAAAGATGTGCCTATAAATTCCGAGAAGTGTTACAAAATAGTGGTAAAAAGTTACATCTTTCACACGTTTAATTCCCCGATCCTCCGCCCAGACTTGAATGTGATAGCTTGATATGAAGGCTATGTGCCGGTCCATTGATCCGTCCTGCAGCCACAATGCGAATCAATATGCGGGCCAAGGCAGTATCAAGCCTGAGACCGGAGGCATATGGGGAAATGTCAGTGACCAGATCATAAGTATAGTGTGGTATGGTATGTTAAATGGTCAAAGCGTTATACGTAGGAAATAAGAGAAGGTTACCGTGGTGTTTGGGATTGGGCTGTGGTCATTCTAAAAATTCTTAACTTTGCATCCTCGAAATAACCAGTTAGAATGAGTGTGACAACAGAAAATATAAGGTGCCTTATTATCGGATCGGGACCGGCGGGCTATACCGCAGCCATTTATGCTGCCAGGGCCGACCTGAAGCCCGTGATATACGAAGGATTGGAGCCAGGAGGGCAGCTGACCAGCACGACCGATGTGGATAATTTTCCCGGATACCCACAGGGCATTCAAGGTCCTGAATTGATGGAGGACCTGAAGAAACAGGCACAACGGTTTGGAACTGACGTGAGGTTTGGGATTGTGACAAAAGTTGATTTCTCAATAAGACCCTTTAAAATTGAGGCCGATGACGGGAAAACCATCCTTGCAGAGACGGTCATTATTGCAACAGGCGCATCAGCCAAATGGTTGGGACTGGAAACTGAAAATAAATTCAGGGGACAGGGAGTATCGGCCTGTGCAACCTGCGATGGCTTTTTCTACCGCAAACAGGATGTAGCAATTGTTGGCGGAGGTGATACTGCTGCCGAGGAAGCCACTTACCTGGCCAAGCTTTGCAATAAAGTTTATATGATCCATCGCCGGAATGAGTTGCGTGCTTCAAAGGCCATGCAGCATAAAGTTGTGAATACGCCAAATATCGAGATGATCTGGGACAGCGTTCCTGAGGAAGTTCTCGGCGATGACTCTGGTGTTAATGGATTACTAGTCAAGAATGTCAAAACCGGGGAAACCCGGAAACTCGAAATTACCGGCCTCTTCGTGGCTATAGGACATACTCCGAATTCAGAAGTCTTCAGGGACCAGGTGGAAATGAGTGAGACGGGTTACATTGAAACCGTTCCCGGCTCGACCCGCACAAGCGTTGATGGCGTGTTTGCCTGCGGCGACGTGCAAGATCATTATTACCGGCAGGCCATTACTGCGGCAGGGACCGGATGTATGGCAGCAATCGAAGCTGAGCGTTTTCTGAGTTCCTGAAGTGGTGAACTGGTGACATGGTGACGTGGTGACGTGGTGACATGGTGACGTGGTGAGTTAAAAATAAATTAAAGTGTAAAGTGCAAAATGTAAAGCCAAAAGTGCAAGAACCCAACACCGGGACGGGCACAAAATTTTGTGCCCCTACGCCAAAAAACTAATATCCAACGCCAATGGTAATCTTTTTCCAGGGATCTCAATTTGTTTTCGCAGTACAAACGGACAATCCTCTGAATAATGATGATATTCCGAAACTTTCCTGGCTTTTTGGGAAGGCAGAGGCAATAAGTCAACCCACAGTTTCAGGAAAGTTTGTTGGCCCGCGGAAAGAGATGATCACTCCATGGAGTACGAATGCGGTGGAAATTACCCAGAATATGGGGATTAGGGGGATCACCCGGATCGAGGAGTTTTCCAATTACGAATTACGAATTACGAATTACGATAAGATGCTGGAACAGATCTATGAAGGTTTGGACCAGCAGGTTTTTTTCATAGACCGGAAGCCGGAACCTGTCCTTTTTATAGACGATATTGCAGCCTATAACCTGGCACAGGGGCTTGCCCTGAGCGAAGAAGAGATCGTTTACCTGGAGCAATTACAGGCCAAGCTGGGGCGAAAGTTGACCGACAGTGAAGTGTTCGGGTTTTCACAGGTGAATTCGGAACATTGCAGGCATAAGATCTTTAACGGCCTCTTTGTCATCGACGGGAAAGAGATGCCGGACAGCTTGTTTGACCTTATCCGCAAGACCTCAAAAGTGCATTCCAGATTGCTGGTTTCTGCCTATAAGGATAATGTGGCCTTCATCGAAGGACCGCTTATTGAACAATTTGCGCCAGAGACCCAGGACAAGCCGGACTTCTTCTTTGTCAAAGATATATCTTCAGTGATCTCCCTGAAAGCGGAGACCCATAATTTCCCTACGACTGTTGAACCTTTCAATGGAGCAGCCACCGGATCGGGAGGAGAGATCCGCGACCGGATGGCAGGAGGTAAAGGCAGCATCCCCCTTGCAGGAACGGCAGTTTATATGACTTCCTACCCCAGGATTGATGGAGGAAGAAGCTGGGAAAAAGCAGTCACGGCAAGAAAATGGCTGTACCAGAATCCGGAAGAGATCCTCATCAAAGCATCCAACGGCGCCAGCGATTTTGGCAATAAATTCGGTCAACCCCTGATCTGTGGTTCTGCTCTGACATTTGAACATGCATATGACGACAAGATATATGGCTACGACAAGGTGATCATGCTGGCAGGTGGGATGGGCTTTGCAAGGAAAGAGGACAGCCTGAAAGAAGAGCCGGAAGCGGATCGAGAAATTGATCGTCCTTGGCGGCGATAATTACCGCATCGGCATGGGAGGCGGTGCTGTTTCATCCGTCGCAACGGGAGAATATAAAAATGCCATTGAACTCAATGCCGTTCAGCGTTCCAACCCGGAAATGCAGAAAAGGGTTTTCAATGCCATCCGTGCCATGACGGAAGCAGGACATAATCCGATTGTTTCCATTCACGACCATGGGGCAGGCGGTCACCTGAATTCCATTTCCGAACTCATAGAATCAACGGGTGGCGTGATCCATATCGATGCCCTGCCTATTGGCGATCCGACCTTGTCAGATAAAGAGATCATCAGCAATGAATCACAGGAAAGGATGGGATTGCTTCTCGCCGAAGAGGATGTTGCCCTGATGAGAAGGATTGCCGAACGTGAAAGGGCCCCGTTTTATGATGTGGGAGAGACGACAGGTGACCATCAGCTTGTTTTCATGGACAAGAAGAAGAATACATGCCCCATCGATCTAAAAATGGAAGATTTCTTTGGAAAGCCTCCAAAAACCATCCTTGATCGACTCTCAGTACCCCACCCCCAACAGGGAGGGGCTTTAAGCGATACCAATAGCTCGGGACTTATGATATGACAAGAGTAAGATTATCCGACTACCTAACTGAGTTGCTGCAGCTTGAAGCCGTTGCCTGCAAAGACTGGCTGACCAATAAAGTCGACCGGGCCGTGTCGGGCAAGATAGCTAATCAGCAAACCTGCGGTGCCATTCAGCTTCCGCTGAACAACCTGGGTGTGACGGCACTGGATTACCAGGGGAGAAAAAGGTATCGCCACTTCTCTTGGCCATGCGCCTGCGGTAGCCTTAATTGATGCCCGAAGCCGGGTCGCGTATCGCTATCGCAAAGGCTTTGACCAACCTGGTATGGGCACCTCTGACTCATGGACTGGCAGGCGTTTCCCTAAGCGCCAACTGGATGTGGCCCTGCAAAAACCCCGGGGAAGACGCCCGTTTATATGCAGCCGTGAAAGCCGTCAGTGATTTTGCTATCAAGTTGGGGATCAATATTCCGACAGGAAAAGATTCCCTCTCGATGACTCAGAAATATCCCGATGGCAAGGTGGTTTATTCTCCGGGTACCGTTATTATTTCAGCGGTAGGGGAGGTAAGCAATGTGAAAAAGGTGATCAGTCCGGTTCTGATCAATGAGCCGGGAAGTGCCCTTGTTTACATAAATCTTTCAGGAGATTCTCTGAAGCTGGGTGGAAGCAGCTTTGCACAGGTGATCAGCCAACTGGGTAACAGTGTCCCGGATGTCCCTGATGCAGCATATTTTATAAAGGGATTTGAACTGATCCAGGGGATGATCAATAAAGAGCATGATCCTGGCAGGACATGACATCTCTGCCGGTGGCTTTATTACGACGCTTCTCGAGATGACTTTTGCCGATGACACTCCTTGGTATGGATCTCGATCTCGCTTCAATTGGCAATTAACGATCCTGTTCAATTACTATTCAATGAAAACCCAGGCGTCGTGATCCAGGTGAAGAACCTTGAAGAATGCAGACCGCTGATGAATGCTGCCGGGTTAAAATGGTTTTCTATCGGAAAAATAATCCCGGAAAGAAAGATCTTTATTAAAAATGGATCTTCCAAATATACCTTTGATATCGATCAACTTAGGGATACCTGGTTTAAAACCTCTTACCTGCTTGACCGCAAGCAATGCGGGCCAGACATCAGCACTTGAAAGATATTCCAATTACAAGAATCAACCATTAAAGTTCACATTTAAAGACACTTTTACCGGGAAGTCATCCCAGTACGGGATCGACCTAAAGAGAAGAACCCCTTCCGGTTTCAAAGCAGCCATTATTCGCGAGAAAGGCGTCAACCGCGACCGTGATATGGCATACTCACTTTACCTGGCAGGGTTTGACGTGAAGGATGTTCATATGACTGACCTGATAGCCGGCAGGGAGACCCTGGAAGATGTCAACCTGATCGCATTTGTCGGGGGATTCTCAAATTCAGACGTATTGGGTTCGGCAAAAGGCTGGGCAGGAGCTTTCCTTTACAATGAAAAAGCAAAACACACCCTTGATAATTTCTTCCGCAGGGAAGGATACACTTAGTCTTGGCGTTTGCAATGGATGCCAGCTTCTTGTGGAACTTGGACTGATCTATCCTGATCATGTTGAAACAACCGATCATGGGATGGAACGCCTCAAATAAATTTGAATGTACGTTTATTACAGTGGACATTCGGGAAAATCATTCTGTCATGCTGGGATCACTTGCCGGTTCCAGGCTGGGAATCTGGGTGGCACATGGTGAAGGTAAATTCAACTTTCCCTATGATGAAAACCTTTACCACATTGCCGCTAAATATTCGTACCACGGCTATCCGGGAAATCCCAATGGCTCAATGTATGATGTAGCCTGTATCTCCTCAGACGATGGCCGTCACCTGGCAATTATGCCACACCTCGAGGATTCGGTCCTCCCATGGCAATGGCCCTATTACCATCCCGACCATAAAGAGGATGAAGTAACACCTTGGGTGGAGGCGTTTGTCAATGCACGGAGATGGATTGAAAGGCATTGATAATAGTGAATAGTGAATAGTGAATAGTGAAGGGTTTAAAATTTATAACCATTAATTGATGAATAAAACAATATTAGTTACAGGAGCCACGAGTGGGTTTGGAAAGGCTATTGCTACACGGTTTGCTAAGGAAGGCGATGACATTATCATTACCGGAAGAAGAGAAGATCTATTGACGGAACTGGGTGCTCAGTTGAGAGAAGAATTTGAAATTAAAGTCTTTTCGCTGTGCTTTGATGTGAGGTCGAAAGAGGAAGTTGAGATAGCCATTTCTTCACTTCCGGAGGAATGGAAAGATATTGATGTACTTGTTAATAATGCGGGACTTGCTGTAGGCCTTAATCCAATACAGGAGGGCGTTATTGACGACTGGGAACGGATGATCGACACCAATGTCAAGGGGTTGCTTTACATGACCCGGTATGTTTCGCCAATGATGGTTGAACGGAAAAAAGGGCATATTGTCAACATCGGGTCCATTGCCGGTAAAGAGGTGTATCCCAACGGAAATGTTTATTGCGGGTCAAAGTTTGCTGTGGATGCCATTACCAAGGGCATGCGCATCGACCTGTTAAAGCATAATATTAAAGTTACCCAAGTTGCTCCCGGCGCTGCAAATACTGAATTCTCCCTGGTACGTTTCAAAGGTGATCAGCCCCGTGCGGATGCAGTCTATGACGGATTTAAGCCGTTAAATGCGGAAGATGTTGCAGAGGTAGTTTGGTATGTGACTTCATTGCCTCCTCACGTGAACATCAACGACCTCGTTATCATGCCGACGGCACAGGCAAGTTCAATGCACTTCCACAAGGTTTAAATATGAATTATGAGTTTGAATCTGGAATTATAAGGTTACTTCAAAGGGCTTCTTTTACCGCTAAGTATTAATTAATTATTTTCCATCTGAGCAAACTCCAGGATTCTTGGTCATTTGGATTACGAAGGACTTTTTTAACAACACCAATTGACTTAGCTGTATAATAATCTGTACTATCCTGTGTAGTGGATTTTTCAACTTTATAAAACATGTGATTGCCAATTTTTAAGGAATCGAAGAATGGAATTATTCTGTTATAAGGATATAAAGTATCTGTTGTATAGATTAGTTGCCAAACAGGTTCATAAATATTATTATTGATGGTCCGCAATTCAAAATCAGATTCGATTCTTTCCTTGAAAGATGGATTTCCACTCGTGATATTATTATTATAGTACCACATTTCATAGTATTCGGTTGATGTAAAATAACCAAGGCCATGATACTCAACATCAATACCCTGACTGGTGTAATAAACATAGGTGCTGTCTGTTTTTTGAGTCGAATCATTTTGATAAATCCAATATGATCCGGGTTTAAACTCCTGGCTTTTTATTCCTGAATTTATATAGATATAATCATGGGTCTCATTGTCGTTTTTATGACACCCCCAAAACACCGGAAGGATCAATAATAAAAAGAATAGGATTGGTTTCATAATGTTTTATTACCTAAAATCAGGGATATCCTTTAAAAGGGATGATAAATATACAAAAAAAATCAATTCAAATTTCATCTTCATAATTCCTAATAAATTTCTTATACTTGCACTCAAATAAACAATTATGGAAGTAACCCGCATTTTTGATATCCTGCCCTATCATGAATTAACCTTCAAGCCCAAGGATGACGTGATAGCATCAAAAGAGAATGGGGAGTGGGTAAAATACAGTATCCGGCAGTACAGGGAGATTGTAGATAACATTAGTTACGGGTTCCTGTCACTGGGTATTGAACCGGGCGACAGGATAGCCCAGATCAGTCCAAACCGGAGTGAATGGAATTTTGTGGATATGGCGGCATTGCAGGTTGGAGCCATCCATGTTCCCATCTATCCAACGATCAGTGAATCAGATTACTGTTATATCCTGAATCATGCAGAGGTGAAATACCTTTTTGTTTCGGGGATGGAATTATTGCGGAAGATCCAGCATGTTCTGCCTGATATTCCGCATATACAGGGAATATTTACTTACAAAGAACATCTTGATCTGAAGAACCTGAGCGAACTGATTGACCTTGGGATAGAAAATAAAAATCCGGAATTGCTTGAACAGCGCAAAGCATCCATCAAACCTGACGATGTTGCGACCATCATATACACTTCCGGGACGACGGGAAATCCGAAGGGGGTTATGCTGACCCATGACAACATCATTTCAAATTTTAAAGCGGTATCTTATATCCCTCCTTTCGGGGAAGAGGCAAAGGCGGTAAGTTACCTTCCTCTCTGCCATGTCTATGAGCGGATGCTGAACTACCTCTACCAGTATCTGGGTTTCTCGATTTATTATGCTGAAAATCTCGGAATGATCACTGAGAATATGAAAGACGTAAAACCCGAGATCCTTTCAACAGTTCCACGGTTACTGGAAAAGATTTATGATAAACTTTTCGCCACAGGGCACAAACTGAAAGGCATCAAACGTTATATTTTCTTCTGGGCGCTCCACCTGGCTCTGCGATATGAGCTCAAAGGCGCAAATGGATGGTTTTACGAATTGAAAAGAAAACTTTATGATAAACTGGTTTATGTAAAATGGAGGGAAGCCCTCGGTGGAAAAATCCAGCTGGTCATCTCAGGCGGCGCTGCTCTTCAGCCAAGGCTTTCGAGGATGTTCACCTGTGCCGGTATAACGATTTTGGAAGGCTATGGACTTACGGAGACTTCACCGGTGATTGCAGTGAGCGACCTGACAGAACATGGGATTAAATTCGGAACGGTTGGTCCTGTACTCAGAGGTGTGCAGGTGAGGATAGCAGAAGATGATGAGATCCTTTGCAAAGGGCCCAATGTCATGAGAGGATATTATAAAGAACCGGAAATGACAGCTGAATCAATTGATCATGATGGCTGGTTTCATACAGGAGATCTTGGCCGCATTGAGCCCGAGGGACAGTTAAAGATCACCGGAAGGAAGAAAGAATTGTTTAAAACCTCTTTTGGAAAATACATCAGTCCACAGCCTGTTGAAGATAAATTCAAGGAATCGCTGTTCATCGATCAGCTTATCGTTCTGGGTGAACACCAGAAGTTTGCAGGCGCCCTGATTGTCCCTGATTTTACTTTCCTGAGAGCCTATTGTGATGTTAAAGGGATTCCATATACAACAAATGCCGAAATGGTGAGACTACCCCGGATCCGTAAACGATTTAAAGTGGAAGTTGATAAGTACAATGCCACATTTGGAGCCACAGAACAGATTAAATCATGGGATTTACTGAATGTTGAGTGGACCCCTGAATCGGGAGAACTAACTCCGACATTAAAGCTACGCAGGAAATATATCAGCAGGAAATATGGACCGGAGATAGCCAGGCTTTTCGAGTAATAAAATCTGTCAAATTATATAACTATTCATTTTAATGACGAAAGTAACGCGGTTATTCGATTTACTTGAAGTATACAAGGAAGAGTTCTCCTACCTGCCCAATGCCTTAAATTACAGAAAAGACGGTAAATGGATCAGCTATTCCACCCAGGATTACATTAACTATAGTAATAACATCAGCCTTGGCCTTCTTTCGATGGGTATTGAACCTGGGGTAAGGGTTGCAACAATCATGTTGAATTGTCCGGAATGGAATTTCTTTGACATGGGGCTTCTTCAGGTGGGTGCTGTGCAGATCCCAATCTATCCCACTGTCAGCGAAGAAAATTACAGATATATCCTGAATGATGCAGGCGTTGAATACCTGATTGTTTCAAACAATGAGATATACAAGAGGGTGACATCGATTTTGAAAGACATTCCATCCATAAAAGAGATCTTCACGCTTGAGCCAATACAAGGAGTGAAGAGCTGGCAGGAAATACTTGACGCAGGTAAAAAATATCCCTATCCGGAGAGATTGGAGAAGATAAAAGAAAGAATTCTGCCTAACACCCTGGCAACGATCATTTATACATCAGGCACAACAGGCAAGCCTAAAGGAGTGATGCTTTCCCATAATAACTTCGTGACCAATTATAAGGCGCTCGGGGAAATCCCTCCCCTGCAAAAAAATGACAAAGTTGTCAGTTTTCTTCCCTTATGTCATGTTTACGAGCGTACTGCAGGTTATACTTACCAGTCGTTTGGCGTTGGCATTTATTACATTCAGAACCTGGATGAAATAGCAACCTGCATCGCTGAGGTTCAGCCCCATGCTTTTGCAGCCGTGCCAAGGGTTCTGGAAAAGATGTATAATAAGCTGGTGATGCAGGGAAGATCTCTTCCGCTTCCAATGAAAGTTCTTTTTTTCTGGGCGTTAAGGCAGGGACATAAATACGAAGTGAATCATAAACGCGGATGGTTTTATGAATTCAAGCTTTGGATCGCGAACCTGCTTATTTTCAGCAAATGGAGAAAAGCCATGGGCGGAAATATGAAGTTTATAGTCTCCGGTAGCGCTTCTCTTCATCCACGTCTTACAAGGATCTATTGGGCTGCTAAAATGCCTGTTTTGGAGGCTTACGGACTTACCGAGACATCTCCGGGAATAACCTGTTACCGTTTTGAACCCGATGGCGTAAAATTCGGTACCGTCGGGCCTCTCCTGACCGGCGTCCAGGTAAAAATTGCAGATGACGGCGAGATCCTGGTAAAAAGTCCCGGAGTCATGCTGGGATATCTTAACAGACCCGATCGAACCAGTGAGGTGATGGATAAAGAAGGCTGGTTCCATACCGGCGATATCGGAATGTTCGAGGATGGTAAATTCCTAAGGATCACAGACAGGAAGAAAGAAATGTTCAAAACCTCAGGGGGGAAATATATTGCGCCCCAGGTCATTGAGCAGTTATTGAAAGAATCCCCGTTTATTGAGCATATCATGGTGATTGGCGAAAACAGGCCTTATCCTGCTGCAATGATCATTCCCAATTTCGAGTACCTGAAAGGATGGTGTACCGTGAAAGAGATCCCCTTTGTATCCCGTGAACAGGCTGCTGCTCATCCGGTAATTTTCAGACGTATCCAGCGCGAAATCGATCGTTTTAACCAGGACCTGGGACAAACAGAAAAGATTAAAAAGTTCAGGCTGCTGCCCAATGAATGGAGCATCATCGATGGTGAATTATCGCCCACACTGAAACTCAGGAGGAAGTTCATTATAGAAAAATACCACCAGGTCATCGATGAGATGTACCGGTCGCCGGAGTACAATTACAAGATCGAGAAGAGGAAGTAGTTATGCATTGATTTATTAGTTTCAAACCATAACATTTTTCACCGCAAAGGCGCGAAGACGCTAAAAAGCGCTAATAGTTATTGACATAACGCTTGATTCCATCTCGAAAAACAGGAACGTTAAAGTTGATAAGAAATCCCAATCTTTTGTTGGATAATCTTAAATAAGTTAATAACTGCGCAACGTGAACCGGTAAAATGATTTCAACTGCTTTTAATTCAATAATAATCTCATTCTCAACCAGCAGATCTAACCGGAAATCTTTATTTAAAGGATTACCCCGATAAAATAGTGGTATGATAACTTCTTGCTTCGCCTTGATTCCACGAATTTTCAGTTCCTCAATAAAACAAAAAAGATAAACTGACTCCAATAATCCCGGTCCAAGTTCATTATGAACATTATAGCCAGCATCAACTATTTGTTTTGCATAAAATTCTATTAGTTGCTTCTCCATTTTTATCACGTTTTGATCTGAATTTTCTTTTTAATCAGGTTTGTCACAAAAAGTGATATAAATAATTAGCGTTTTTTAGCGTCTTAGCGTCTTCGCGGTGAAAGAAGTTTAAAATTACAACTATTCTTTTTGAAAATTCTAAAAGGATTTTAATGCAGAATCCTGAATATAAGTTCCTTCATCAGTTCTCCGTCGGGGAATGATGTACTATTGCTGTCGACTCCTTTTGCTTTCAGGTCGTACTCCCTTAAGAGTGAAATAATTGATGTGATTTTGCCGGAGGTGTAATTAGCTGCCGCCTGTTGATAATCCATAACGAAAAAAGGGTTGATCGATAGGGCGGCAGCGACATTATTCCTCGATTTATCCCGAAGGTTATGATAGATCAGGATCTTGGAAAAATAACTGAATAGAAGCGGGATCACTTTTACCAGGGGGTTATCCCTGGGATTGGCTGCAAAGTAATTGATGATCTGATTGGCTTTTAGTACCTCTTTCTTTCCCAGGGCTTTCTGGAGCTCAAAAACATTGTAATCTTTACTGATACCGATGTTCTTCTCCACATATTCTTCCGTGATTTCCTGTTTTTCCGGAATGTTGATGATCAGCTTTGATATCTCATTTACGATCTTTGAAATATCATTTCCAAGAAATTCAGCCAGCAGAAAACAGGCTTTCGTTGAAATGAGATAATTCTTTTTTCTCACATATTCGCCAATCCAATCGGGAATCTTATTTTCATAGATCCTTGCCGATTCGAACAGGATCCCTTTTCTTTCAATACTTTTAAAGAGCGTCTTTCGGCGGTCGATCTTTTCATACTTGTAACACAATACCAGGAGGGTCGACTCCAAAGGATTCAGGATATATGGTTCCAGCTCTTCAAGCTTATTCAGGTCCTGTGCTTCTTTCACGATAATGACCTGATAATTCGACATCATCGGGAACCTCCGGGCATAACTTACCAGGGTTGGGATATCTATGTCTTTCCCGTAAATGACGGATTGGTTGAACTCCTTTTCCAGTTCGTTCAACACGTTATTTTCAATAAAATCGGAGATTATATCAATAAAATAGGATTCTTCCCCATAGAGAAAATAAACGGGGGAATAGATCTTATTTTTCAGATCGAGGAGGATATTTTCGAAACTGACTGCGTTCTTCGGAGAAGCCATTTAATTTACGATTGGACGATTTACGATTGAATTGGACGATTTATGATTTACGATTTTTTTCTATTGTCACTTTGTGACTATTTTCGCGACACAATTTATTACAATTCATCTCCCTCTCTCCCTTCTTAATATTTCACTTTGCACTTTTAATTCCGTGGCCGGGGGTGGGGTTGAAATAGGCTTCTTAAGGCAAAGGTAACTAATTTGTCATATTTTTACGTAAGTTTGTACTTGATCAAATGGGATGCAAATACTAAATTTACCGATAGCAGAACTCCGGATCAGGGATAACCTGGGGAAACAGGAGGTTTTCGATAACATCAGGAAAAAGTATGTTGTACTGACACCGGAGGAATGGGTAAGACAACATTTCATTCATTACCTTGCTATTGACCGGAATGTCCCACGTTCACTGATAGTTGTGGAGGCCTCACTTCAATATCACCGGATGAAGAAACGTTGCGATATACTTGTTTATAGAAGAGATGGGGCACCATGCCTTATAGTTGAATGTAAATCAACAGAAGTTCCGGTTACCCAGGCTATCTTCGACCAGGTGGCTATGTATAACAGGGAATTGAAAGTTCCATACCTGGCAGTGACGAATGGAATGGTCCATTTTGCCTGTCACATTGATCATGCATCGGGAAAGATCGTATTTTTGAAAGAAATACCAGTTTATGACCAAATGGTCTGAAAATCGTAAATCGACCAATTCAATCGTAAATCGTAAATCGTCCAGTCGTAAATAATAGTAAATGGAGCTTGTCAATGCAATCCCGAAAGACCTGATCACTTTTATACTGGTCACGATATTTTCCTTGCTGATAGGGTTATCTCAAAAGATCCTTCACAGCCATAAACAGTTGGAACATACTTTTGGGACTGACCGAACCTTCACTTTTATCGGTATTCTTGGTTTTATCCTGTTCCGTGTCTTACCTGGCAACCCGGTATTATTTTTGGGAGGAGGGTTGGCATTGTGTGTATTCCTGGGAATAAATTATGCATTTAATATTCAGCGGCATGAGGACCATGGCATGACTACCATTGTAATTGCCCTGATCACCTATTGCATTGGTCCTCTATTGCTTACGCAGCCGCAATGGTTGGTTTTGCTTATCATCGTCACGGTGCTGATCCTGACCGAATTGAAGGAATCTTTCACAGAGATCTCCCAGAAATTCGACAAGAACGAATTACTTACCCTTGGGAAATTCATGATCATTGCCGGGGTTATACTTCCCATTGTTCCTGACGAACCTATATTCCGTGACATCGGACTCACGCCTTACAAGATCTGGCTGGCCGTGGTCGTGGTTTCTTCAATTTCCTATTTCAGTTATTTACTTAAAAAGTTTGTCTTCAAAAAGGGAAGCATAATCCTGGCAGGTATTCTTGGAGGGTTGTACAGCAGTACCGCCACTACCATCATACTCGCCCGGAAGATCAGGAAAGATCCCGATTCCGTGAATCAATACGTTGCTGCCATCATTTTTGCTACGGCCATGATGTATCTCCGGATCCTGGTTCTGATCGTGGTTTTTAATTTCGAACTTTTTCTAAGGGTTTATCCATATTTCCTTATCCTCACAGGCGTTTCTTTACTTGTTGGCCTGGCAATACTGCTTTATCACAACAAAGTGTACCATACCTTGAATCCGGAGTTGACGATCGATAAAAATCCACTCGAATTTAAGGTTGCAATACTCTTTGCATTACTGTTTGTGGCATTCACCTTTATCACGTGGTTCGTCATTGGGCATTTCGGCCGTTCCGGGTTAAATGTCCTTTCTTTCCTTGTGGGTCTCACTGATATAGACCCATTCCTGATCAACCTTTTCCAGGGAAAATCCCATATTGGTATGGATGCGATTGCTGTTGCAACCCTGCAGGCACTTGCCAGCAATAATATCCTGAAAATGATTTATGCCTGCTTTTTTTCAACGAAAAAATCATGGGTGTACATTATCAGCGGATTTTCGGTCATCATTTTATTGAATTTCATTTTCATCTGGATATTATAAATCAGAAGCATGACTGAAAAATTACATCCAATCATTAATAAAGCTGACGAGTCTTTTGATGCGAAAGATCTGCAGAAATATGATCTCACCTTTGAGATGGGGGAGAAGACTTTCGGATACAGCTTACGGGATGTTGAGAAAAACAAATTTATAGCACTCGGATCCTACAGGAATCATCTGGTTGATCTGATCAGTTCCCTTTCCTGGCTGGGCGGACAATTTCATTCAGTGAATGGGATCATTGGAAACTCACGTTTCACCCTGATTCCGGAAGCACTCTATATAGATAATGTGAAAGAAAGTTATTTCAATTTTCTTCATGAGGTGGAAACAGGAGAAGTCGTTTTATCCGACCGTCTCACGCACCTGGGAATTTACACGGTTTATAGTATTCCAGGTAATTGCAGGAAGGACGTGGACAAGGTTTTTCCAAAAGTTACACTTTGTCATATTTCCAGCGTTCTCATCAGTAATATCTGGATGAGCGTAAAAAACATGACCGGCTGTAAAGTATTTCTGAACCTGAGAGAAGGACAGTTCGACCTTCTTGCCTTTGAAGGAAACCACCTGAAATACTGCAATGCTTTTCATTTTCTTACTGCCGAAGATATAGCCTATTATGTGATCTTTGTATTCGAACAGTTGAACCTGAATCCGGAAGAAGTACCCCTGGTCCTTCTTGGGAATGTCGATAAATTCTCCCCCGTTTTTGAACTTTTATTGCGATATATCCGTGATATTGAATTTGCAAGAAGGAATGAAGGCTTTAATTACAGCTATTTATTCAATGATGTTCCGGGCCATTATTACTATACATTGTTAAATCCATCTCCATGCGGATCATAACGGGAAAATTCAGGGGACGACAGATCCATCCGCCAGTAAATCTTCCGGTTCGACCCACAACAGATTTTGCAAAAGAAAGTCTTTTCAATATCCTGAACAACCTGGTTGATCTAGAAGGCTTGAATGTACTTGATCTTTTTGCCGGAACGGGAAGTATTTCCTATGAATTTTTTTCAAGAGGAAGTGAGGTAGTGACGGCCATTGATATCGATCCGCATTGTGTAGCATTCATTAATAAGATGGCTTTATCGATGAAGGCCGAGAACCTGGAGGCAATCAGGGAAGATGTTTTCCAGTTCCTCAGGCATCCATTCGGAGCGTACGATCTTGTTTATGCCGATCCACCTTATGATATGGAAGGAATAGATTCGCTTCCGGGTCTTGTGATTGGCAGCAATATCCTGAAAGGGGAGGGCTTATTTATTCTTGAACATTCGAGAGGCCATGATTTTTCCCAGCATCCGGGTTTTGAGCAGCACCGGAAATACGGGAATGTGAATTTCAGTTTTTTCAGGAAAGGGTGATCATTTCCGGAATTCAAAAAAAAGAGGGCACCTTTTAGGATACCCTCTTTTTTATTTACAAGTAAACTGTACTACTTTTTAGCTACATCCCACCAAACACGATCCCACATTGTAACATTCATAGGCGTATTGGTATTGTAACTTTTTTCTCCCAATGAATAGGGGAACCTGCGTGGAATAACATTTTGCACAGCCGATGAGGTCGGATTGGGGCTAAGTCCAATTAAATTATTGGTTCTTCTCCAGTCGTTGAAAGTTTCAGCCTGGTTGTAGAGAGCAATGTATTTCTGAGTCATGATCTCCTTGTAAAGCGAGGCGTTCATGGTATCGACCACGGCGCTGTAGGCTGCAATATAAGCTGCGCTGAACACGCCCCATTTGTTCAATGAAGCAGTCACGCCATTCACAAGATCGGTTTTGACTTGTGGATCTGCAGCATTGGCTTTATACTCGCATTCAGCCTTAATAAACAGACATTCTGTATAATCAATGAACTGAACAGAAGAGCCTGGTGAGGCAACTGAAGTACCGGGTAAGGAAGCATTTTCACCTGTTGATCCCCAGCCGGCTCCCTGATAAGGATTCGAGGTGTCAGCACCTGCTGTGGCATAGACAGGAATTCTTGGATCAAACCGGAGTTTCAGATTAGCCACAAAGGCTGAATCCATGGCTATATCGCCTCTCTGATCCATAAACTGGAACAAGGGATTCTGCTGGCCAACATTTGCACCAAATGCAAACTGCATGTCATCATCATTGCTAGCAAGGGCTCCGGCCTTAATTGATGTGAGGGCTTTACCCCAATAAGAAGCGTCGGTTTTACATAAATGCAACTGATACCTGGCTTTTAAGCCATAGGCTGCTTTAAGCCATGCTGCTCCCTGTGCAGCAGGATCTCCATTAGCATTTGGATAGATCAGGTCGCCAATCTCATAAACAAGAGGTGTGGCCTGGAAACTTGCAATGGCCTCATCAAGCATGGCAAAGATCTTAGTATATAAATCCTGTTGTTTATCAAAGGGTGTGTTTAGTTGTCCCAATCCCTGGAATGCCTGGGAAAAAGGAACATCGCCCCAGATATCGGTAACGAATCCAAGGGATTCTGCCATCAGAACATCGGCAATCCCCAGGTTCATATTATCCTTGGCTGTTTTAGCCTTAGATGTTAAAATAACGAGGTTCTCCATAATACCTGAATAGGCAGTATTCCATACATTGTCGACATCACCATCATGCCAGATGTAATTGGATTCGCCCTGTGACTGACGGGCAACACCCATATAATACTGCATCCATTGAGAAGTAACGCGGGAATAATCATTCCCGCCAATCAGTGTATAAGCCATATTGGCTTCAATGGCCGGGACCAGCGATGCCATCGGAACGTCTTTAGGAGCGTCCGGGTTCGCATTCATTGATGTATCGATCCATTTCTTACAGGAACCGAGGACCAAAGCCACGAGGAGTAAAACTCCAATGAATTTGAATCTTATATTTTTCATAATTATTTCGATTTTTTGTTAGTATATTTTATTTTGGTCCGGATTAAAATGACACATTTAAGCCAAGTGTGTAGCTCTTCGTTCCGGGCATGTTAAAGTAATCGATACCCTGAGCATTCATAGAACCTGCAAGGCTTGTTTCAGGATCAACACCCTTATAATGGTCAAACACCAGTAAGTTGGTGCCTGTGAAGTAAACGCTTAACTGACGGATAAAGGTTTTCTTCAAGAATTTAGAAATATTATAGGTAAGGGTAACAGTCCTTAGTCTAACCCATCCGGCATCTTCAATATAAGGGGCAGTTGCGCCGACGAATCCGCTTCCGTCTGCCTGATACCAGGCCTGGGTAAGGGGAACCTTCATGGTGTTTTCTACCCATGTCCCTGAGGAGTTTTGAGTAACTCCGGGGAAGACAACATATTCACCCCTATTAAGGGTTCCGGCTGAAACTCCGAAATAGTCCATGGCTCCGCGTGTACCATCCCACATCTTTCCGCCATGCTTGATGTCGACCAGGAAATAGAGACTCAGGTCTTTCCAGCGAAGTGTACTGCTGATCCCTGCTGTCCATTTCGGGTCAACATTACCGAGTGCAGTTTCATTGGCTGACATTGTCGGATAACCATTAGCGCCAATAATTACATTTCCATTGGCATCTTTTACCCAGTCATAACCATAAATTGTACGGTAGGGCTGGCCAACGACGGCGTCAATTTCAGAACCTGTGAAACCACCGAGATAAAGACGGTTTATTCCGGGAGCGAGGGCAAGCACTTTATTGTCGATTTTCGACCAGTTTGCCGTGATATCCCATTCCCAGTTCTTTGATTTTATCGGAACAAGATCGAGGGTTACTTCATGTCCTGATGTCCTGATGGAACCAGCGTTAAGCCATACGGAAGTATAACCTGTACTGGCAGCGATCGGAACATTAAGAATATCATCTGTTGTTTTATTGTTGAAATAGGTATAGGAAAGACCGACCCGGTTCTGAATAAACTTAAAGTCAATTCCGGTTTCAAAGTTACCCGTCTTTTCCGGTTTTAATTGATTGTTTCCCAGGGTACTGCTATTCAAATACCCATTGGTGCTGTTGAAAGGCCAGGTCAACCCTGTCGTCCATCCGTCAACAATGGAGGGAGCAGTAAAGGGAGTTTGCGTACTGTAAGGAAATGCATCCTTGGCTGTGACAGCATAGGAAATACGGACTTTCCCATAAGGGAGGACTTTGTTATCCTTTATCCCGGGTAATTGCGTAAAGATCCAGCCGGCTCCAACAGAAGGATAGAAAAACGAATTCTTTCCCTCTGGTAAAGTGGTCGACCAGTCATTTCTACCGGTACCAGTTAAATACAGCATGTTTTTCCATGAAAGTGTCAGATCTCCATAAAACCCGGCTCCTCTGCGGTCAGATGTTGATTCCTGGGAAGCGATACTGGTGGTGTTGTTGAGGTCATAATATTGAGGAATAACCAGCCCTAAAGCCTGAGAAGTCAAGGACGTAAAATATTGTTCAGTCATATTCTGACCAAGGATAAAGTGAACATTGAAATCTTTTGCAAAATTTTTATCAATGGTCATGAAAATGTCAGAATTGAAGTTTTTGCTTAGTTCTTCTCCTCTTTTTGCCCAGCCAGCCGGCTGAGTAGATGAGCCTACTGCAAGGTTATCAACGATTTTCCGTCCATACCAGTCCATCCCTATACGATACGTAAAAGAGAGCCATTTGTTTGCCAGGTAATCCACCTGTGCAGATCCAATCAAACGGTTTACAGCGTCCTGGTAATGATTCTCATTTGCAGTCCAGTATGGGTTGTCATAATAGATCCCATGACGGTAACTTCTTTCGTTTCCTGCGCTGGGTAGTTGTGAGCCATCCGGCAACAGGTAGTCTGATGAAAAAATATAACCGGCATCATTGTTGAATGTTGGTGGTGTCCTTAACAGACCAAGCATTACCCCGGAGGTATTATTCCCCTGTTGTATACGGTTAGCGGCTGTGATGATATAATTTGCTGTTCCGGATACCTTCCAGTGTTCGGAGAGTTTTGTATCGCCGGATATTTTGAAAGTATTCCTATGCAAAGTATTATTAGGAACAATGCCTTTCGTCTGGTTATCGGAAAAACTGAAATAGAAAGTGGAAATATCGCCTCCACCGCTCAGGGCGATAGAATTATCAGTTGCTAATCCAGTCTGAAAGAATTGATAAGGGCTATAAGTATTGATTGCCCCGCCAGTACCAACTTTATTGCTAACGATCCTTCCATCGACATCAAAATCTTTCCATTCATAAGTACTCCAGTTTGTTTTGTCATAGGCGCAGGTATCCAATTTCGGGCCCCAGCTGAATTTGTTACCTGAAACCCAGTTGCCGTGGGTACCTTGTCCATACTCATCTTGACGTGCCGGGAGTTGACTAACAACGTCAAACCTGACAGAAGTGTTGAAGGTCACTGAAATTTTTTTCCCGGTAGTGGCTTTCCCTTTTTTCGTGGTGATAATAACAGCGCCGGATGCAGCACGCAAGCCATAAAGTGCGGTTGCTGCCCCGCCCTTCAAAATGCTGACGGATTCAATATCGTCAGGGTTAAGGTCAACTGCACGGTTGGACAGGGCGACACCATCAAAATTGTTATTTGATGCAGCTTCAATATCGCCACCTGTTTCAGCTCCTGCGATAGGAACCCCATCTACTACCATGAGAGGCTGGTTGTTTCCCGTCAGAGATGTAACCCCACGGATCTGAATGTAGGAAGCAGCGCCGGCAACTCCTGATGAACTTACAACCTGCACGTCGGAAACCTTGCCCTGCAAACTGTTAATCATGTCTGATTGTGCGGCTTTACTGATGTCCTCTGAGGAAACATTCTGCACCGAATAACTCAGCGCTTTCGTTTCCCTTGGAATACCGATGGCCGTTACAACGATCTCATCCATATTCATAACATCCGGCTCCAACACAATATCTAATGAATTGGATTCCCCGATTTTGACATCTTTTGTCTTCATCCCGACATAGGAAAAGGTCAATACCTGGTATTTAACCGGAACAGACAAAACATATTTCCCGTCAACATTGGTTGTAGTACCAATGGTCGTGCTTTTGACAACGATGGTCACCCCGGGAATGGGGGATTTATCCTCCGATGATGTAACGACACCGGATATGACCCGTGTTTGTGCAAGGACGCCTTGCAGTCCTGCCAATAGAAGAAAAGCAAGGACAATGGTAAATTTTCTCATAGTGGATGATTTTAGTTAGTAAAAGGATTAATAATCAATGGAATATTAATAAGGTACACCAGATTACCCCTGATAATGTAACCCGGCATGAAGTATATATTGAGAAATTGTATTGCGTTTTTCGTCATATCCACTGCAATTTTAATAAATAAAATCCTTAAAAGTCAAACAAATTTAATAAAATGTTAAAAAAAAGTTAACATTATTTTCATAGAAAAAAGAAGAAAATGTTAATGTACTTAAAATTAAGCCGTTACAATATAGACGGCAAAGGTGGAGAATGGAGGAGAGAGAATGAAGAATGAAGAATTAAAAATAAGAAGAAGGGGTTATTTGAGTTTTTTCAGGAAGAAGCCGAAGGCCAGGATGAGCGCTATGTAGAAAGCGGTGGTGAGGGGTGAGATTTTTGTTGAGAATAATTGATATATGGAAATTATTAATGAAGATGTGCCGAACAAAAGGTAGCCCAGTCTTTTCATTTTCCATATAAGTATCGTGCCTGTCAGCGATAATGCATGCAACAGCAAACCGCCAAGGATATAAAACAACACGGTATAGCTTTTAACTGAATATTCAGGAGCGTACTTAAGCACCATATCTGTGATGGAGCCTGAATAGAGCAATGCCAGAAGAAAAAAAACCGAGATCAGTCCGAAGAATACGAAGGAGAACAGGCATAAAACGGTCAGTAAGAAGGGCCTTTGAATTAAATCTTCCCTTGTATTTTGGGGTTGTGAACTGATCTCTTCCATCTTCAGGACATCTTTTTCAGGTAAGAACTGTAAAGCATTACAAATATTCCTGACAAGAGTATGCTAAAGAAATCAGGAGTCGGGAGATGAAAGAAATACATGGGGGCAATGATCACCAGTATCTGTGAGATCGTGTAAATATGAAAACCCGGTTTCCTGAGTTGCCACATCCATATTGCCCCTGCAACAGCCAGGGCATTGATTCCGGAAGTAGCTGCAAAGTAACCGGGCTTTACAGCCAGGAACTGGTCCATACCTGTTATCTTAAAAACCTTCAACATTTCTGCTGCGAATTTCATGGAGGCATCGAAGAAAATGAAAACCATCATGTTTGAAAAAGCATTCAGGCCACTGCCAATAAAAGTAAGGATACAGAGTACCGTAAGCATGGTAGGACGCTTCTCTTTCGACTCAGTGGCCGGAAGCATTTGTTGTTCTTCCATTTACCTCTTAATTAATGCAATTGTTTTATTCAAGTTTTCCTACAATCCGTTCGACCTCATCAAGGATCTCACAGGATTTGACCAGGGATTTCATGGTATTATGGTCAGGATATAAAGGACGATCGACATCAAGGAAAGCAACTTGTTTCCTTATGACTTCCTTTGCTTTATTGACGCCGGCGCCGAATTTATATTCCCTGAAGTCGAGGGCCTGAGCGGCTGCCATAAATTCGATGCCCAGAATGCCATAGGCATTATCAAGGATCTGGAAATTTTTCAGGGCAGTATTCATTCCCATGGATACAAAATCTTCCTGGTCGGCTGCAGCAGGAATGGATTGTATTGAGGCCGGAGCAGAAAGTATCCGCTGTTCGACGATCTGCATATCGGCAGTATACTGACTGAGCATCATTCCGCTGAACATGCCGGCGCCTTTCGTAAGAAAAGCAGGCAAACCAACGCTGAGGGCAGGATTATTCAAACGATTCATTCTCCTTTCCGACATCACACTGACCATGGTGATGACCATTCCTGCCATATCCATCGGAACCGATACCGGCGAACCCTGGAAATTTGCACCTGAAAGCTGGAGGTTTTCTTCGGGGAAAAAGATTGGATTATCGCCAACTCCGTTTAGTTCGATCTCGACCTGTGAACGGGCATAGGCCAGGGCATCGTGTGCTGCGCCTATGACCTGTGGTGTTGAACGCATCGAATAGGCATCCTGGACTTTACATTTTACTTTTCCTTCAGCAAGATCACCGCCTTCCACACATTTTCTGATGGCTGCAGCGCTACGGATAGCTCCTTTAAAGCCCCTTACCTCATGTAGTTTTGGCAGATATGGCCTCATGTTGGCTTTCATAGCTTCCAACGACATCGAGGCGGCAATTTCCGCTTGTTTCAGCCAGTTGTTGGCATCATAGATAAAAAGAGCGCTCATGGCCGTCATTACATTTGAACCGTTGATGGTGGCCAATCCATCACGTGCCATTAATCCCGGAACAGGGATCCCTGCCTTTTCGAGGGCTTCCTTTCCGGTATATAATATACCTTTATAATAAGCATGCCCTTCACCCATCATCAGCAAAGCAATCTGGGACATCGGGGCAAGATCTCCACAAGCGCCCACTGAGCCTTTCTGGCAAACATAAGGGGTAACACCCTTGTTGAGCATATCCACCAGTGTTTGTGTGATTTCAAGCCGAGAACCGGAATTCCCGTGTGCATGCACATTGATACGACCCAGCATGGCTCCGCGTACCCAATCAAGGGGCATGGGATCTCCGATCCCTGCAGCATGATTATAAATCAGGTATTTCTGGAAGTCCTTTACCTGGTCATCATTCAGCACGACTTCTGAAAACTCACCAATACCAGTATTCACGCCATACATGATCTCATGGGCCTCAATTTTTCTTTCCAGCATGGCACGGCATGCCTGAATCCGTTCAATGGCCTTTTTATCCAGCTCAACTTTTTCATCCCGCCTGGCAACGTTAACAACGTCTTCGATGGTTAGTCCTGCTCCTTTTATTACTAATGTCATATTTTGGGTATTAGGTATTTGGTATTGGGTATTAGGTATTGGGTATTAGGTATTGGGTATTAGGTAAAAAAATAGTTATTCAGTTTTAATTCTTCATTATTCATTTTTCATCAGCTTTTCTTTCAGTTGTTCCCATGCTAATGTATTCTGTTCTCCTGTTTGCATGTTCTTCAATGTAAGTTTGCCCTCTTTCATTTCATTTTCACCTATCAGTACAACATAAGGGATTTTTTTACGGTTTGCATAGTCCAGTTGTTTTTTCATTTTAGCTGTATCCGGAAAGATTTCGGCGGGAATGCCTGATTCGCGGAGGATTGAAAGGAGATTAAGACAATAACTTTCTTCGGAGGGACCAAAATTCACGAAAAGGACTTTTGTTGTAGCCCCGATCATCTCAGGGAAAAGGTTAAGCTCATTCATCACATCGTAGATCCGGTCTGCACCAAATGAGATCCCGACTCCTGAAACGCCAGTCAGGCCGAAAATCCCGGTAAGGTCGTCATACCGGCCACCCCCGCAAATGCTGCCCATCGGAACATCAGCAGCTTTCACTTCAATGATGGTACCGGTATAATAATTCAATCCACGGGCAAGAGAAATATCCAGTTCAATTGAGCCTGATAATTTGAGATTCTGGAGATAATCCGTTATTTTTTCGAATTCGTTAATTCCAGCCATTCCTGTTTGAGAGGAAGAAAGTTTATTCTTTAAGAAGGGCAATATATCAGTGAATTTATTTTCCAGGGCATAGTTTAATAAAGGTTCGAGCGCCCTGACCGAGGCATCTGCAAAACCTTTCTCACGGAGATCAGCAATGACCTGTTCTATGCCGGTTTTTTCTATTTTATCGAGGGAAACGGTCAAATCGATCAGCCGTCCGGGTTCTCCAATCACCTCTGCTATCCCGGAAAGGATCTTCCGGTTGTTCAGTTTAACAATGTATTTAAGTCCCAGCCCGGTAAAAACTTTATCTATTATCTGAACCAGTTCAACTTCATTAAGGAGGGAATCGCTGCCGATCACATCCACGTCACATTGAAAAAATTCCCTGTACCTGCCTTTCTGGGGCCGGTCGGCACGCCATACCGGCTGAATCTGGTACCGTTTGAAGGGGAATACGATTTCGTTCTGATGTTGTACGACGAAGCGTGCAAAGGGAACCGTAAGGTCGTAGCGCAATCCTTTTTCCGAGATCACGGGGGTCACCTCTTTATAATTCTGCTGAGAGAGATCTGAATTTTTCAGAGGATCGAGAAAATCACCTGAATTCAGGATCTTGAATAACAACTTATCGCCTTCTTCCCCATACTTTCCCAACAATGTGGAAAGATTTTCCATGGCCGGTGTTTCGATGGGTTGGTACCCGAATAGCTGAAACACCTTGCGGATGGTATCAAAAATATAGTTTCTCCTCACCATTTCAAGTGGGGAGAAATCACGGGTGCCTTTGGGAATGGAGGGTTTCTGGAGTGACATTCCGGAAAATTTGTACAAAGATAAAAATAATCGGGGAATTTCTGGTGAGGGGTGAAGAGTGAGGAGTGAAGAGTGAAAAATTTTTAAAGAAACCTTTTAACCGGCTTTCAGTTTCTTGTACCGGATACGGGTCGGGGCTTCGTCTCCCAGTCTTTTTTTACGGTTTTCTTCATATTCAGAATAACCTCCTTCGAAGAAATAAACCTGTGAATTTCCTTCAAAGGCAAGAATGTGTGTGGCCACGCGGTCGAGAAACCACCGGTCGTGGGAGATGATCACGGCGCATCCGGCAAAATTTTCGAGTCCTTCTTCCAGTGCCCGCAAGGTATTTACATCAATGTCGTTTGTAGGCTCATCGAGCAGGAGTACGTTGGCTTCTTCTTTCAGAGTCAGGGCTAAATGAAGGCGGTTACGTTCGCCTCCGGATAGCACCCCGCATTTCTTTTCCTGGTCGGCTCCCGTAAAATTAAACCGTGCCACATAAGCCCTTGCATTCATCGACCGGCCTCCAAGCTGAATGATCTCGCTGTTGTTTGAGATGACCTGAAAAACCGTTTTATCGGGATCGATGGCGGTGTGGCTCTGGTCGACATACCCGATCTTTACAGAGTCACCTACCTGGAAGGTTCCGGAGTCGGGCTTTTCAGAACCAATGATCAGGCGGAACAAAGTGGTTTTTCCGGCACCATTCGGACCGATCACCCCGACGATCCCGGCGGGAGGAAGTGAAAATTCCAATTTCTCGAAAAGGAGATTATTCCCGAAAGCTTTTGCGACAGCAGAAGCATCGATCACCTTGTTCCCTAAACGGGGACCATTGGGGATATAAAGTTCGAGCCTTTCTTCCTTTTGTTTAACATCTTCATTCAAGAGGCGTTCATACGCTGCTAGTCTTGCCTTCCCTTTTGCCTGGCGGGCTTTGGGGGACATCCTGACCCACTCGAGTTCCCTTTCCAGCGTTTTCCTGCGTTTGCTTTCAAATTTCTCTTCCATGGCCAGGCGGTTTGATTTCTGCTCGAGCCAGGATGAATAATTTCCCTGCCAGGGAATGCCTTCGCCACGGTCAAGTTCCAGGATCCAGCCGGCAACATTATCCAGAAAATACCGGTCGTGGGTGATTGCAATGACGGTACCTTTATATTGTTGAAGATGCAATTCAAGCCATTGTACTGATTCAGCATCCAGGTGATTGGTGGGCTCATCGAGCAAAAGAATATCCGGTTCTTTTAACAGGAGCCGGCAAAGAGCAACCCTTCTTTTTTCCCCTCCTGATAATACATTCACAGGACGGTCGCCTTCGGGGCAGCGCAGTGCATCCATTGCCCGCTGCAGGCGGCTGTCAAGATCCCATGCATTGTGATGATCAAGCAGTTCAGTCAGTTCTCCCTGGCGTTGGATCAGCTTATCCATCTCTGCATCAGTAAGAGGGTCTCCAAACCGCGCATTCACCTGTTCATATTCTTCCAGAAGGCTTACTACCTCCTGAACTCCTTCCTTGACAATCTCAAGCACAGTCTTGGTTTCGTCAACCAATGGATCCTGCTCAAGAATACCAACACTATAACCCGGAGAGAAAACCACATTTCCCTGGAAGGACTTTTCGGTACCGGCAATGATTTTCAGCAAGGTTGATTTCCCTGAACCGTTAAGGCCTATGATACCGATCTTGGCTCCATAATAGAAAGAAAGGTAGATGTCTTTCAATACCTGTTTATGAGGAGGGAATGTCTTGCTGACATTCACCATTGAAAATATTATCTTTTTATCGTCAGCCATGAATCAAAAAGTAAAATGTAAAATGGCAAAAGTAGAAAAGAAAAAATAAAATTTCAGATTCCGGGATAATTTGTATTCAACAATTTTTCGATTTTGTCGGTTTCTGCTTCCCAGGTGAAGTTCTTTATGATGTAATCGTATCCGGCTTTTGCTATTTGACTGGCTTTTTCAGGATTGTCGAGCAGGAAAATAATATGTTGAGCATAGGCTTCCGGGGTATCGGCGATGAGGATCTCTTCATTTTCCTTTGCAAGGAGTGCCTGGTTGGCAAGCGGGGATGTGATGCACGGGATCTTCATGGCCATAGCTTCCAGTAATTTGTTCTGCAGTCCTGTTCCGATCTGCATCGGGGCAATGAAAATCTTTGCCATGGCATAGCATTCCCGCATATCCGGAACCCAACCGCTGACATCGATATTTTCTGATTTCAACACCGAGACCCGGATGTTAGGATTGGCGCCTGCGATCAGTATCTTGATACCGGGTTTATGTGGCAGGACATGGGGAAGGATTTTATGTGCAAGGAATTCTGCTGCATTAATATTTGGCGGATATCCCATATTACCCGTAAATACCAGGTCGTATTCTTTTTCCCGGTCCATCGGCATAAAGAATGTGGTATCCACTCCGTTCCTTGACACTATGATCTTATCCCTGTCGGGATGAGGGATCAGGTCACGATCGGGTGCAGATATTATGATCTTATTATCGAACATGTCGAAGATATCGTGTTCATACCTGAGCAGTCGCCGGTACTCCATTCTCAGGAAAGGTTTCATATAGAAGGGTGAAATAGCCAGCCGCCGTTCCACATTCTTAGAAAAAACATCCTGGTAATCGAGGGTTTTTGGAATTGGGATATCTTTCACATATTCGGCCATTCTTATCAATTGACAGAATATATGATCAGGTTTATGTTTATCGATCAGGGAATGGATAATCCGGTTAATTCTTTTATTGTAAAAGTATCCTACCTGTAAAGGTTTATCTGAGAAAAGAGTTTTTATGAGGTGAAGATATATGGATGCTTTGGATATATTAATTATATATACATGCTTTGCATATGTGGAAAGAACTTTTTCGGCATCTTCATGAAGGAAGGAGTCGTTGAGCGCGCATAAGATGATCTCATGCTTTCGCGATAGTTGTTTAAGCTGGTTAAATGCCCTTAACTTATCTCCTTTTTCAGTAGGATAGGGTACACGCGGGAGTAAAAAAAACAGTTTCATGAAGTGAGCTTGGAAGGGCAAAAATAACTAAATCCCAAATCATTTCCCGATTTTTTCATAAAACCCTGTCAGTTTTGATATGATCAGATCACGGTTATATTCTGCCAATACCAGGTTTCTTGCATTCCTGCCGACGGTTTCGCTTAAAACCTTATTTTCAACGCAGTTCGAAATGCAACGTATAAATTCTTCAGGTGTATCCGCAATGAATATATTTTTTTCACGGCTATAACGGATACCTTCTGCGCCCACTGTTGTGGATATAATTGTTTTCCCGTTTGCCATTCCTTCAATGATCTTGACCCGGATCCCGCTTCCTGAGAACAATGGAACGATCAGGAGGGCTTTTGAGCGCATAAATGCCTGCGAATTTTCGACTTCTCCCACGACAATCACATTGGGAATTTTCTTTTCCATCAGCCATCCCGGCATGTGCCGTCCGGCAAGGTAATAATGCAGATGGGGATATCTGTGATTGATCTCCGGCCAGACCTTTTCCAGGAACCAGCAGATGCCTTCCAGGTTTGGGATCCAGTCCATGGCGCCAATAGAAAAAAGGGAAGGGAATTCAGGTTCTTCATCCGCTACAGGAAATTGGTCAGGATCGATTCCAAACGGGATTGCAATGACAGGAATCTGTTTTCCGTTTTCCGGCCGCAGGCATTGTTCGGAACGAAAGAATACAGCATCCTGCTCAGTTATCGAGGCTATGCCATCAAACTGGCGCACGACTGAACATTCGTAGTTATTCAATTTTCTTACCAGGTGACGCAGGTAATATCTTTTCAACGGATTCTTTGTGGTTTCTGCAACCCGCTGCCAGATGAGGTGTTCAATATTATGGGTACGTAATACGATCCGGGCGTCGGAAAATTTCCTTACAATTCTGGCATAAGGGCTCATATATAGCATTTCAAACTGAACGATGTCGAATTTTTCCGCATGCAGGATCCGGATCAGTGCATTTTCGAGGTCACGAGAGATGAAGCGTTCCACATGGTAAGAACGGCTGGTGAAAAGATTCAGGAAAGCATCAAATGGTCGGATGCTAAGGTTGATATAAACCAGTTCAATGCCTGTTTTTTTCCGGTAGCCCATGGGGATTGAAGATATATCAACCTTATATTTATTGGAATTTACAGCAAGAACCTTCACACTATGCCCTGCGCGGATAAGTCCTTCAATGATCATGTTCATTGCGATCGGACCGCCTTCCACTGCAGGGTAGGGAGATTTATTACAGAGAAGAAGGATCTTCATTCATGCTTCTTTTTTACCAATGACTTTAAATTCATAAAAAACTTGATCCATGCATCAACATCGAGCAATGAAGCATCTATAGTTGCCTTGTAGGTTAGAAATATCCCGATTGGTAGCAGGACAAGGGGTGCAATCCACATTCCTTCATAAGCCGGTAAAACCCCTTCAATAGCATATTTTTCCCCAGTAATGGAAAGGATCCAGAAGAGGATAAAAAAGATGGTCGAGATGACTGCCGGAAGGCCAAGACCTCCTTTCCTTATGATTGCCCCAAGCGGAGCTCCGATGAAAAAGAGAAGAAAGCAGGCAATCGAAAAAGTGAATTTTTTATGCAGGGCCACCTCATACCGGTGAAGATTCTTTTCTTTTTGGTAAAAATTCTCTGCATTTACTTTCAAATTGTCGGTGACATTGTTAGCAGCATTTTTAGCCGACTCAATTATCCTGCTCCGGTCGTCAGGGGACAACCCGGTGAATAAATCTTTCACAGGCATACCGGTTAAACTCTTAACTGGTTTTTTCAGCGTATCAGCGGTTGACAGGAAATAATAATTGTGTATGAATAGTTTTCCAAAATCTTTTTGTTCTTCAAGGGTACTTTTATGAATCGAGTCGATGGATCTTTTCAACTGGCCCGTATTCATCATTTCATAATTGTTTTTAAAGAGCTTCTCATCTGTACGGGTCAGCTGAAAAGTGGAAAGGTCGAACATCTGGTATTGTTCGCTGAATTTTGTGTGCTGGAATGGATGTGTGATGCTTGAGTTTCTCAGATCAACCCGTTCTTCGTAGTTTGTGCCATAATACAATCTGAAAATCAGGAATCGTTTATCGGGTGTAAGTTCCATTTTCCCCCACTTTGCAACTGTAACCGAAACATTACCCTGGTGTTGTGTATGGTCATAGATCATTACATCCCTGATGGTGTTTCCATCGGGGTCTTTTTTGCCGACACGGATCACATAACCATCGATACCATTGTAAAACACACCTTCTTTAATATTGAAAGCAAGTTTTTTTTCACGGATATCAAATAACAGGGAAAGAAATTTCAGGTTTGCCGTGGGCAGCACCACATTGGAAAAGTAAAAACCCAACAAGCTTATAAGGATTGAAACAATGATCAATGGCCGCATGATCCGGTTCAGGGATATCCCTGCAGACTTCATTGCTACGAGTTCATAATGTTCACCCAGATTTCCGAACATCATCAATGATGACAAGAGAATAGCGAGCGGCAAGGCATACGGAACAAATGTCGAAGAGGCAAAAAACAGCAATTTTGCAATAATATACCACTCCAGTCCTTTGCCCACAAGATCGTCGATATATTTCCACAGGAATTGCATCAAAAGAATAAAAACGGCAATAAAGAATGTCATCACCAATGGGCCGAGGTAAGATTTAAGGATGAACCAATCTAGTTTTTTCATGATTTGGATGATGACCGTCACAAAAATAGCGAATCTTTTTAACGCTCTTTGAAATAATGTAATTTTGTGGGGGATAAAACACCCCACCCCCGGCCCCGGAATTAAAAGTGCAAAGTGTAAAGTGCAATATAATATTGAGAAGGGAGGGGAGTTGTTAGAAAAGAAGTGAAGAAAAGTTAAATAATAGCATGCAGATCATTCAGGTTAATGACAAAAAGACTATCCGGGAGTTTTTAAAAGTACCAAAAATCCTTTATAAAAACGACCCTGTTTGGGTTTGTCCACTCGACGGGGAGACCGAATCCATTTTCGATCCAAAAGGGAATAACTTTTTTACCCACGGGGAAGCTTCGAGATGGATCCTCAAGGATGATGAGGGGAATCTGACTGGCAGGGTAGCAGCTTTTATTAATAAGAATAAAGCATTTACTTATCAGCAGCCCACAGGAGGAATGGGATTTTTTGAATGCATCGACGATCATGAAGCAGCCTTCCTGCTATTTGATATATGCAGGGACTGGCTTGAAGAAAGAGGGATGCAGGCCATGGACGGACCAATCAATTTTGGAGAGAATGACGTAAACTGGGGTTTACTTGTAGACGGGTTTGTTCATCCAGGTATTGGGATGAATTACAATCCCCCTTATTACCGTGACCTTTTTGAATCGTACGGGTTTAAATTTTATTTTGAACAGGTTTCGAATCATCTGGATCTCACAAAGCCTTTTCCGGAAAGATTCTGGAAGATTGCTGAATGGGTCAGGAGCAAGCCCGAATACCATTTTCACCACTTTACGTTTACAGAATCAGCCAAATTTATCCAAGACCTCAAAGATATTTATGATACGGCCTGGGCTTTTCATGAGAATTTCACCCCGATGGAAGAGAAATTACTCCTGAAAACCATGGAAAAATCACGGGCCTTCCTTGATGAAGAGATGATTTGGTTTGTTTATCACGAGGAAGACCCTGTTGCATTTTTGATCATGTTCCCGGATGTGAACCAAATTATTAAGCATCTGAATGGGAAATTGAATCTGTGGAGCCAGTTGAAATTTCTTTACCTGAAAGGCCGCAAAACCATGACACGAGCCAGGATAGTCATTATGGGCGTAAAACCCAGGTACCAAAAGTGTGGACTTGAATCGGGAATTTTCTGGCACCTGAATGAGGTCATGAAAAAAAAACCACAATACACCGAAGTAGAACTGTCATGGGTGGGAGATTTTAACCCCAAAATGAGGGCACTTCATGAATCGGTTGGCGCGGTTTTTGCTAAGCGTCATATTACATACCGCAGATTATTTACTGATGAGGCACCGGAACAACGTTCAGCCATTATTCCCATGGATACAAAGGAAAAAGCTGTTCAGAAAAATGAATGACCTAAAGAAGTACTGCAACCCATCATTTTTTTATAATATTTCTATGCCTGATTTGTTTTTTTGTTTTATATTTGTTGCATTAAACTAACTATTGTTTAACCTAAATTCGAAAAAGAGTATGAAAAAACTTCTATTTTTTATCTTGGCTATCAGCTTAGCCTTGAGCTCATCGGCACAATCCAAAGGGGCGATGTCAAAGAGCAGAAATTACTTTGCCCCTGCACTCTCAGTTTCCAATATTGACTTTCCTACAGTTGTCGGACAGCTTACTCCAAACACTATTGTAACAAGTAAAAGAATTCTGGACGATCCTGTGTCATCAGTTACCCTTTATGACGAACAGACCAATTCCAGTATGGCGAGAAGATTATTTCTCTATCCAAATGGAACAGTCGGAACAACTGCAACATGGTCGCAAGTAGCCAGCCCTTTCGCTGACCGCGGAACAGGATACAACTTTTATGATGGAACTTCTTTTGGTCCGGAACCCACCGCAAGAATTGAAACCATCAGGACCGGCTGGTCCAATTATCAACCATTTGGTGACAATGGCGAAATTGTTATTGCTCACCAGGCTGCCGGGAACCTTGTAATGTGTTCAAGAGCAACCAGAGGAACAGGAGCATGGACTCAAAAAGTATTGCCTAATGCACTGCCTACGGGTGTAACCGTGATGCTGTGGCCAAGGATGATAACTAATGGTACTCCTCGTACCAATATCCATATTATCGCGTTGACCGAACCAGTTGGAAATGGTGGTACTAAATATAATGGAATTGACGGGGCACTTCTCTATTGCAATTCAACGGATGGCGGGGTTACTTTCTCAGCCTGGACACAACTTCCGGGTCTCACCTCTGCCAACTATTCTTTCTTTGGAGGTGATGAATATTCATTTGCTGAACCCAAGGGTCCTGATACGATTGCTTTTACATTCGGAGGAGATGTCATTGACCTGGTTCTTATGAAATCGCCCGACAACGGAACGAGTTGGACGAAAACTGTTATCTGGCATTCTCTTTATGACCTTGGCGGAACGTCTCCACATTACTATAATTGCGCCGGTAGTTCTCAAAGTGTTGTGCTCGATAATAACGGAATAGCACATGTTGCTTGTAACTGGGCTTTGGATAGCGCTTATAATGCTTCTAACCATTATTATAATCGTCTTGAATATGGGATTATATACTGGAATGAAAACATGGCACCACTCAGGCAGGATTGCAACTGGGACTCCCTATATAAAGCCCACCAAATGATTGGATGGGTGAAGGATACGAATGTGTTTCATTATCCACTTGCCCATTTGACACTTAGAAATGGTGGTTTGACACAATTTCCTCAACTTGTGATCGACGACAGGAATAAGATATTCCTTGTTTATGCAAGTGCCACGACACTTAACGATCCCGATAGTAACAATTTCTTTCATATTTTCGGCAGAGATGGTACGCTTTCCGCCGATACTGTGAAATGGAGTAACGATACACTGGTTGATATTACGGGTGACTGGCTCCAATTCTATTTTTCAGACTGTACGTTTCCTTCTGTTGCACCGACTTCCGATGCAAATATTTATATTCTTTTCCAGAAAGATGATTTTGCAGGAAGCTATGTTGCAAGTATTGGTCAGTCGCCCTGGGTTGGTCAGTCAACCCCAGACAGTAATTACATGGTATTACATCAATGGACTAAACCTATCAATACTGGTATCCATGAACAAAATGCGAAACCTGCTTTTACGGTCGGACAGAATTTCCCGAACCCGGTTGAGGGCTTAACCAAAGTGAATGTTTATCTGATGAAGAGTGGCGACTTATCACTCAAGATTACAAACCTTACAGGACAAACCCTGATGAACATGGAGAAATCCAATGTCCAGCCAGGTGTAAGCCAGTTTGTGATTGATGCAAGCCAACTTCCTGCAGGAGTATACTTCTATACTGTAAGGCAGGGAGATAAATCTATTACGAAGAAGATGATAGTAGAGTGAGGGGGAAAAATCGTGACGCGTGACGCGTGACGCGTGACGCGAAAAAAGTTTGTTAATGAGAAAAGCCCTGGTTCGCCGGGGCTTTTTGTTAACTGGTGAAGTGGTGAACTAGTGAACTGGTGAGTTAGTGTCGACAAAAATAAGTAAGCTCTTTTTTGCATTGGATTTAATTTATATTAATTTTGTTAATGTCTTATGATTTCAGATTCATTATTAAAAACAGATCTTATGAAAAAAATTCTTCTTTTTATTCTGGCTCTTAGTATCGCCATGATTTCATCTGCACAATCCAAGGGAACTATGCTCTATAGAGGAAAACAAATTGCTCCGGCGCTTCATGTTTCCAACATCGACATTCCTACCGTTGTTGGACAGCTTCCTCCAAACACCATTCTTTCAAATAAAAGAATTCTGGACGATCCTGTGTCATCAGTTACACTTTATGACCTCCAAACAAATGCTGCCATGCAGAAAAGATTATACCTTTATCCGGATGGAACAGTCGGGACAACTGCAACATGGTCGCAGGTAGCCAGCCCTTTCGCTGACCGCGGAACAGGATACAACTATTATGACGGAACTTCTTTTGGTCCTGAACCTACTGCAAGAATTGAAAGTATAAGAACCGGCTGGCCAAACTATTGTCCGTTTGGTACAAATGGCGAATTGGTTATTACACATCAGGCTTCCGGAAACCTGGTGATGTGTTCACGAACGACCAGAGGAACAGGAGCATGGACTCAAAAGGTATTACCTAATGCATTACCTACGGGTGTTACTACGATGTGGTGGCCCAGGGCGGTGACCAGTGATACAAATCACAAAAAGATCCATATTATCGCGTTGACTTTACCGGTAGGTAATGGTGGTACTAAATATAATGGAATTGACGGGGCTCTTCTCTATTGCAATTCGATGGATGGCGGTGTTACTTTCTCAGCATGGACGCAACTTCCGGGCCTCACATCAGCCGACTATTCTTTCTTTGGAGGTGATGAATATTCATTTGCTGAACCCAAAGGTGATACGATTGCTTTTACATTCGGAGGAGATGTCATTGACCTGGTTCTTATGAAATCGCCCGACAACGGAACGAGTTGGACGAAAACTGTTATCTGGCATTCTCTTTATGACCTAGGCGGGACGTCTCCACATTACTATAATTGCCCTGGCAGTTCTCAAACTGTTGTGCTTGATAATACCGGAACAGCACATGTTGCTACTAACTGGGCCTTGGATAGCGCTTATAATGCTTCTAACCATTATTATAATCGTCTTGAATATGGGATTATTTACTGGAATGAACACATGGGACAACTCAGGCAGGATTGCAACTGGGACTCCCTATATAAAGCGCACCAAATGATTGGATGGGTGAAGGATACGAATGTGTTTCATTATCCACTTGCCCATCTGACACTTAGAAATGGTGGTTTAACACAATTCCCTCAACTTGTGATCGACGACAGGAATAAGATATTCCTTGTTTATGCAGGAGCAACAACACTTAACGATCCTGATAGTAACAATTTCTTTCATATTTTCGGCAGGGATGGTACGCTTTCCGCTGATACTGTAAAATGGAGCAACGATACACTGGTCGATATTACGGGTGACTGGCTCCAATTCTATTTTTCAGACTGTACCTTTCCTTCTGTTGCATCAAAGACTATGTGTACAACTACCGGTGATACAGTTGTTTATATTCTTTTTCAGAAAGATGATTTTGCAGGAAGCTATGTTTCAAGTATTGGTCAGTCACCCTGGGTTGGTCAATCAACCCCAGACAGCAATTATATGATACTGCATCAATGGCATAAACCTATCACAGTTGGTATCCATGAGCAAAATGCGAAACCCGCTTTTTCGGTCGGACAGAATTTCCCGAACCCGGTTGAGGGCTTAACCAAAGTGAATGTTTATCTGATGAAGAGTGGCGACTTATCACTCAAAATTACAAACCTTACCGGACAAACCCTGATGAACATGGAGAAATCCAATGTCCAGCCAGGTGTAAGCCAGTTTGTGATTGATGCAAGCCAACTTCCTGCAGGGGTTTACTTCTATACTGTAAGGCAGGGAGATAAATCTATTACGAAGAAGATGATTGTAGAGTGAACGGTGAAGAGTGAAGGGTGAAGAGTTTATTATTTTGAGAAAAGCCCTGGTTCGCCGGGGCTTTTTTTCGTGACGCGTGACGCGTGACACGGGGGAGTGAGTGGTGAGAGGTGAATAGGGGAAAATGAAAAATTAATTATCAATTATCAATTGTCAATTATCAATTATTTACTTTTGCTTTTGTTAATGATCAAGCTGAATGTTAGGAAATGAGGTAAAGCACCTGATCGGTAAAGAGATACGGTTAGAATTAAAGCAGAAATATGTTCTGAACGGAATTCTGCTTTACCTGGTTTCGACAATCTTTGTTACATATCTTGCTTTTGACAGGATCATTGATACCGATACCTGGAACTCGCTCTTCTGGATCATCCTTCTCTTTGTAGCCGTAAACGGGATTTCCAAAAGCTTTATCCAGGAGAGTCCTGCCCGCCATCTTTATTATTATTCAATTGCAAGTCCACAGGCAGTTTTACTTTCAAAGGTCATATACAACCTTCTTCTGATGACCATTCTTTCAGTATTGTCATTCATCTTTTTTATTCTCCTGATGGGGAACCTCGTTGTCAACATTCCGCTTTTTCTCATTACTCTGGTCCTTGGCAGCCTTGGGTTAGCTTCAATCCTAACAATGGTTGCAGCTATTGCGTCCCGGGCAAGCAACAATTTTTCACTGATGGCGATTTTGAGTTTTCCTATTGTTCTACCCTTACTCGGAACCCTGATGAAGGTTTCAAAGAGCGCTCTTTCTGCCGCTCAATGGTCGGGAAACTATGGATTTATAGTCATCCTGCTCACTATCAATGTTGTAGTAATCATCCTGGCTTATTTATTATTTCCTTACCTTTGGACGGATTAATGGAATTTACGATTGGACGATTGTAGATTTACGATTGAATTTTTAGATTTACGATCTCATAATTAATTCTTGAGAATTAATTTATAGGGGGTATTTTTTAATAAGGATAAAAGGTGGGAGCATTTATTAAAGATTACTGGTGGAAGGTGCTTGCGGGAGTATTGCTGCTATATGCAATTATTGGAGGTTTTTTCATCAATGTTTCTTTTGAAGGGATGGAGGTTGCTGCAGAATCGATGAGGAACATTTTCTATCATGTTGGGATGTGGTTCGGCATGCTCACCATGCTTATTCTGGGATTCATATATAGTTTACGATACCTGCGGAAATTTGATGAACAGGAAGATATCATGGCAGTGGAAGCCGTGAATGTAGGTTTGGTTTTTGGCTTATTGGGAATTTTTACAGGAATGATCTGGGCCAACTTTACCTGGGGATCGCCCTGGGTCAAAGACCCGAAGCTGAACGGGGCAGCCGTGGGACTGCTCATCTATCTTGCCTATACAATTTTACGTGGTTCTATTGATGATATGCATAAAAGGGCAAAGGTTGCTGCCATCTATAACATTTTCGCCTTCTTTCTCTGGATCGTGCTGGTTATCATTCTTCCACGCCTGGCTGGAGAAAGCATTCATCCGGCAAGTGGAAATAATGCCAATACGGTACTGCCTATGCACCTGCCGCCAGCCATGCGCCTCATTTTCTATCCTGCTATGCTGGGCTGGATACTACTTGGTGTTTGGATCTATACCCTAAGAGTGCGGATAAGAAAAATCAAACTGATCATTGATAATAAATAAAAGCCCATGTTAGCAAACGGAAAGATCTTTGTCGTCGTTGCAGTTTTGGCCCTTATCCTTGCCGGAATTTTTATTTACCTCTTCACGATCGACAGAAAAGTGACCAGGCTGGAGAAAGAAGTTGAAGAAAAAAACCATGACACGGAAAAATGAAGACCATCCATATTGTTATCCTGCTTGTATTGGTGATTACAGTTGCTGTTGTAGTGACAACCCTTACGGATTCGAGTACGTATTCCAATTTTACAGAGGCAACGGCAACCCCGGGCAAAGAATTTCATATTATCGGGAAACTAGATAAAACCAAATCCATTGACTATGACGCTACAAAGAACGTGAACCGGTTTTCGTTTTACCTGATCGATGATAAAGGGATGGAAAAGAAGGTTATTTATAACAATCCAAAACCACAGGATTTCGAGAAATCCGAAAAAGTTGTTGTCATTGGTTTGATGAAGAATGATGAGTTTCTTGCCTCGAGCCTCCTCCTTAAATGTCCCTCGAAATACAATTCTAATAAACCGGAGAAGTTTGGAACGAAAACGTATAAGGTGAATTGAGTTTACGAAGTCACAAAGTGACTAAGTAACAGAGTGACAATGTAAGATTGACCAAAACCTAATACCCAACACCCAATACCCAAGTAAATGGCTTATAAAACCCTGACCCATTTCATTACTGCACTTGAAGATGCCGGAGAATTGGTAAGGATTAAATCATTTGTGTCGCCTCGCCTGGAGATTACTGAGATTACTGACCGGGTGAATAAAAATAATGGCAAGGCCCTTTTATTTGAAAACAACGGTACTGAATTTCCTGTATTGATCAATGCTTTCGGTTCTGAGAAAAGGATGTGCATGGCATTGGGGGTTGAAAACCTTGATGCCGCAGGGGAGGAGTTGGGTAAAGTTTTACAGGAATTCACAGGACCAAAAGAAACTTTAATAGAGAAGTTAAAGATTCTTCCGGCTCTTAAAGAGATTTCATCCTGGCTTCCAAGGTCAATTAAACGAAAAGGAAGTTGCCAAGATGTTATAATGGACCCTCCTGATCTTACGAAACTTCCGGTTCTCACTTGCTGGCCGGCTGATGGGGGACCATTTATAACCCTCCCTGTCGTTCATACTAAAGACCCGGTTACCGGAATTCGCAACCAAGGTATTTACCGCATGCAGGTATTTGGCCCTAAGTTGACCGGAATGCACTGGCACCGACACAAGGGATCGGCACATCATTTTTCGAAATACAAGGAACTTGGTAAAAAGATGCCGGTTACAGTTACACTCGGTGGCGACCCTGTTTATACATATGTGGCAACAGCGCCTCTGCCCGAAAATGTAGACGAAAATATGCTTTCCGGATTCTTGCGGAAAAAGAAAGTCGAACTGGTCAAATGTCTGACCAACGACCTGGAAGTTCCTTCGGATGTTGACATTGTCATCGAGGGGTTTATCGATCCTGATGAGGATCTCCATCTGGAGGGCCCTTTTGGTGACCATACCGGTTTTTATTCATTGGCTGACTTCTATCCCTGTTTTCATGTGACCTGCATTACACACAGGAGAAATGCCATTTATCCTGCCACTGTTGTGGGAATTCCTCCCATGGAAGATGGCTGGATAGGCAAGGCAACTGAACGACTCTTTCTTTTTCCAATAAAACTTATAGCCGTACCTGAAATAAAAGATATTAACATGCCCGTGGCCGGGGTTTTCCATAATATTGTCCTCACGAAAATCGAAAAGTCATTCCCCGGACAGGGATTAAAAATCATGACTTCACTCTGGGGTGCCGGGCAGATGATGTTCAACAAGATCATGGTAGTGATAAGCAGTGATGTGGATCTGAACGATTACAGGGCTGTGGCAAGAGAAGTTTCACAAAGAACAGATCCTGTCCAGGACATCCAATTTATAAAAGGACCGGTAGATATCCTGGATCACTCCAGCCGGCGGTATTCATTTGGCAGCAAGATTGGCATCGATGCCACAGTAAAATGTCCGGAAGAATCAGAAGAAACCTCATCCAAATCACTTAAACTATTTATAGATACTCCTGTCATCCTTAAGACCTATCCTGAAGTGGTTGCTATCAATGACGCATACCTTTCTGAAGGGATTTCACTGGTAGTTATGTTGGTAAAAAAGAACAGGATTTGTCATGTGCGCGAGATCACTACAGAATTCATAAAAAGGGGACTTATCCGGGATATTAAATTCATGCTTTTTCTTGATCCGGAGGTCGATCTTTCCTCCTCTTCCGACGTTGCATGGATTGCGGGAAACAATATCGACCCGATGCGGGATTGTTTTAATCCGGTTACTGAAAAAGGTGAGTTTTTCCCTTTAATGGTAATGGATGGTACGCGGAAAACAGAAAGATATGACAGGTTTACCCGCGACTGGCCAAATATCATCGTGATGGATGAACTAACTATCAATAAAGTAAATGAAAAGTGGGACAATTATGGGTTGGGGCCACTGATCCCATCGCCATCCCATAAATACAGATCATTGATAATCAATGACGGGGCATTTGTATATAAAGGTTTTTGAATTATTTCTGATAAATTATCTTATTTTTGTCGCATAAACCTAAAGGTATGAAACGATTCTACCTGCTTCTGTGTGTTATGGTGTTTACTCTTGGTTCTTTTTCAGGAATAAGGGCTCAAACGTGCATTGTACAGGGGAAGGTGGTTGACGAACAGACCAATGAACCCCTTCCTTTTGTCAATATCGGGATCAAGGGATTACCCACAGGCACTTTCAGTGATAGCAACGGATTATACCAAATCGAGCTTTCCAAAGGAGAAACAGTGCTTATCATTTCCTGTGTAGGTTATGAAAAACAGGAAAAACATGTCAATGTTGACGGTAAAAAGAAACTTTTCCTGGATATCCAGATGACACCGATCTCGCAGGAATTGAGCACATTTGTGGTTTCAGGATCAAAATATGAACAGAAGGTGGAGAATTCAATTTCCACGATCGAAGTTCTTAAATCGCAGTCCATTTTATCCTCCAATCCAAGTAGCATTGACAAGGCTATTGAAAAGATCCCCGGGATCACAATAGTTAATAACGAACCCCAGATTCGAGGAGGAAGCGGGTTTAGTTCCGGTCTTGGAAGCCGGGTAATGGTGATGGTGGATGATATACCTATGCTGACTGGTAATGCCGGCCGTCCCGATTGGGGTTTTCTTCCCGTTGATGATGTTGATCAGATTGAAGTAGTGAAAGGTGCTTCATCAGTAGTATATGGTTCTTCAGCCATCACGGGCGCAATAAATATCCGTACCTCATACCCCACAGATAAACCGGTAACAATTGTAAATTCGTACATTGGGGTCTACAGTAAACCTGACAGGAATTATGCAACGCCATGGTCAGGGATGAATCCTGTGATCTGGGGAATGACAGTTTCCCATCTTCAGAAAGTGGATAATTTTGATTATGGGATCGGTGTCAGCCTTTATAACGATCAGGGTTACATTCGAGGAACTCCTGAGGTAACAGCCGACACCAATTTTAACAAGGGCGCATTTACTAAAAGAGGGAAATTATATTTTATTACCCGGGTCCGTAATAAAAAGATTAAAGGGTTGACATATGGGGTAAATGGGAATTTTATGTATAACGAATATTCGGAGACTTATTTCTGGGATAATGCGGATACAAACTTATACAGATCATACCCTGGTTCTTTGTCACACTTTAAGGAATTTTCTTTTTATGTTGATCCCTATATAAAGTTGTTTACAAAGAATGGAAACAGTTATAGTCTGAAGAATCGTATTTATTACGGCAATACAGATGCAAATAACAACCAGTCGAACCTTTATCTGACCATCTACAACGAATTACAGCATACCCATAACTTTCAGAAAGTTAAGGAATTCATACTTGTAGCAGGTATCACGAACATTTATTCCTATTCTTATGGCAAGGTTTTTTCAGGTAAACTGGATTCACAGGGAACAACAAAAGCCAATGAGAACGGAACGTATAATGCAGAGAACCTGGCAGTTTATGCCCAGTTTGAGAAAAAGTTCTTTGACCGGCTGACTCTTTTACTAGGTGGTCGTTGGGAATATTATAACATTGCGGATTTAATGGAAAACAAGCCTATTCTGAGAAGCGGGCTTAACCTGAGGGTTGGGAAATCAACATTTTTCAGGGCTTCTGCCGGGGAAGGATACCGGGCGCCCAGTATTGGTGAACGATATATCACCACCAATTCCGGCGGGTTTGGATTTTATCCGAATCCCGACCTTAAATCAGAAACCTGTCTTTCGTATGAAGTTGGGATAAAGCAGTTGTTTAAACTGGGTAAGTTTGTTGGCATGGCAGATGTTTCAGGCTTTCTTGAAAATTATAAGAATTACATCGAATTCAATTTCGGGGACTGGGGACAATCTTTGCTCAGTCAGAGTCTTGGGTTTAAGTTCCTGAATACTGGCCCTGCCAGGATCTATGGATTGATATGTCTGTTGGCGGGGAGGGAAGAATAGCAAGAAACCTTGACTTTTCGCTGCTTCTTGGGTTACACATATTCCGTGCCCACAGCCTGTAATCCAAATGCTGTCTACTACACATTTAAAGAAACAAATATTGGTAGTACTGTTAATTATACCTATGCAAATACTTCTTCTGATACGAAAGGAGACATACTTAAATACCGGATCCAGAGCCTGTTCAAATCAGATCTTCAATTGACCTTCAAAAAACAATTTGGGCTAGGCTTTTCAGGAAATTATTATGGATATATGAAAAATATTGATATATTTCTTGATCAGCTAGATACACCTGCGCTTATGAACTCCGGAATCGTTAAAGTACCGGCAAGAACATAATAAAGGTAATTTCATTGTAGATACCCGTTAAGTTATAATTACAGGGATTTCAAGTTTTCTTTCCTGGTTAAAAATTTCTTCAATACAGAATATTCATTAAGACCCATGACTATTGAACCCCCAAGGACAACGTCTTTACAAGTTCTTTTACATATTTAATCTTATTCATCATTAAACAACCTACACCATTATGAAAAAAATCATCTCAATCTATCAGTTCTTGTATTATGCATGTTTGCTCATGGTTTCGGACACAGAACCCACGTGGAGGTAATTTCGAATCTTGGAAATACATTACCAATCATCATTACTATGAGCCGGATAGCAGTATTTTTACAACTCTGAATATCCTGGATACGATTCCAACCCCGTCAGGGATTACCGTTTATCGTTGTGATACTGCCCATAGTGGAAATTATTCGGCAAGGCTTATGACAGGTCATATCACTTTAGGTCAGCTTAATATAACAATACCTGGTGTCATTGGAACAATTAGTATCCGGTGGTCAGAAGAAAAGGCTATTCTGGGTATCCCTTATCCTTATGGCGACACGAAACCTATAAGATTTGCAGGTTACTGTCAATCTTACCCCATCAGCGGGGACTCTTCAGCTGCTGTACTTCTTCTTTCAAAATGGAATAAAACTACCTCACCATCGCGACACCCTGGCTTATAATCGTCTTGTATTTCACGGTACGATCAATACCTGGACGCAATTTGATACTACCAGTTACATACATGGATCAGTCAACTACGCCAGATTCACTTACCATCCTGTTTTTGTCGTGTGCCGGTTTCAATGCCAGCCAATATGTTTGGAAGTGTGGGCAGGTTGGGAGTCAGGCCTTGTTTGATGATGTCAGCATTACTGGTGTGAGTGGATTTCCACTTCTGCTCATGCCCTCTGTGAGTGTAAAACTTTCACCCGAATCCTGCATCCCAATATTTGAAAATCGAAACAAGCAGAAGCATTGAAAACGGATATTTTTGAAGTTTATAACGCACAGGCAAAATTGATCAGACAGGTTCCTATGAATGGAAACGTCAAACAAATAGGTATAAATGGATCTTAGTGCACGGGACCTACTATTATAAATTAATTGAGAACTTCGAAGCTTCTTAACTCGGGAATATTCATTGTTACAAAATAAAACCATCCGGAATTTTATGAACGAAATCAAGACCTCTCAAATGGCAATGGACCTGGAAGACAGGTACGGAGCGCACAATTATCATCCATTGCCGGTTGTACTTGCCAAAGGGCAGGGAATATTTATGTGGGATGTGGAAGGCAAGAGATACTTTCGATTTTTTATCCGCTTATTCTGCTGTAAACCAAGGTCATTGCCATCCAAAGATCATCCAGGCGATGATAGACCAGGCAAGTACCCTTGAACTTACATCGCGGGCTTTTTATAATGATGTCCTTGGTGTATATGAGAAGTTTGTAACTGAATATTTCGGTTATCAACGGATCCTTCCGATGAATTCAGGAGCGGAAGGTGATGAAACAGCGCTGAAGCTAACCCGCAAATGGGCTTATAAAGTAAAAGGGGTTCCTGAAAATAATGCAAAGATCATTTGTTGTGAAAATAACTTCCATGGTCGTACGATCGCAGTAATCTCCATGTCGAATGATCCCCAGGCCAGGGATGACTATGGACCTTTCACGCCGGGGTTTATCCCAATTCCTTACAACGATCTGAAAGCTCTAGAAAAAGCACTTGAGGATCCTGATATTGCAGGATTTCTTGTAGAACCGATCCAGGGGGAAGCAGGAGTGTTTGTTCCGGATAGAGGTTACCTGAAAAAGGCGTATGATATGTGTAAGGCAAAGAATGTCTTATTCATTGCCGATGAGGTCCAGACCGGGATTGCGAGGACAGGGAAACTGCTGGCCTGCGACTGGGAAGGAGTCCGACCCGATGTTTTGATCCTGGGCAAAGCATTGTCGGGTGGGGTTTACCCGATATCTGCCGTGCTTGCCGATGATGACATCATGCTGGTTATTAAACCGGGTGAACATGGATCTACCTTTGGTGGAAACCCTATTGCCAGCCGGGTAGCTATTGCAGCCCTCGAAGTGATCAGGGATGAGAAACTGGCAGAAAATGCTTATAATATGGGCGTTATTTTCAGGGGAGAATTGAAAAAGATCCATTCTCCCATGATAGAACTTGTCAGAGGTAAAGGATTGCTCAACGCAGCAGTTATCAAGCCAAGGAACGGAAAAACCGCCTGGGATGTATGTCTCAAAATGCGCGACAATGGATTGCTGGCAAAGCCCACCCATGATCACATCATCCGCTTTGCACCTCCACTTGTTATTAATGAAGCACAGATCAGGGAAGCGGTTGAGATCATCCAAACTTCACTGAAATCTTTTGAATAAAATAGTCAAAAAGAAAAAATTTTAACGCAAATAAATCAGGGCTGAATTGATAATCCAGCCCTTTCTTTTTAGAAGGTCGTTTGTAATTTAATGTTGAATTGCCGCGGGGTTAGATAATTTGGAACTGCATACTGTTTATTATTTATATCGGTAATCCATAGATAAGAAACAGTATTACTGATTTGCAGCAGGTTGAATACTTCAAGCGAGATCCACATCGAATGGAAAACCCGGAGCGGATTCTTTCCTGAAAACCGGGTATTTTCTCCTATAATTTGCTTTGATAACCCGATATCCACGCGCCTGTACGGGGGCATTCGCAAGGTTTGCTGAGCCAGCGGTGTGCTCGGCGCTCCGAAAGGGAGTCCGGTAGCATAAAATAGTGTCAGGTTCATTCTCCAGGAAGGATAGTGAGGAATATAATCCTGAAAGAAGATGCTAAGATTTACCCGCTGATCTGTAGGCCTTGGTACCCAGGTGCCACTTATATTTTCTTCGGTCTTCATGACTGACAGACTGGCCCAACTCTCGACGCCTTTCACAAACTCGCCGTTTACCCTTAAATCGATACCTGTGGCATATCCGAAAGCATTGTTCGTACCATAATAATTGATCTTCAGGTTGTCGATGGTGTAGGGGATGAGGTTGTTGATGTATTTATAATAAGCTTCGCCAACAAATTTAAACGGCCTGTCCCATGCTTTGAAATAAAGATCACTCCCGGCTACTACCTGAAGAGAACGTTGAGCTTTTAATCCCGCCACGATGCTACCTTCAAGATTAATAAGTTCCCGGAATGAAGGAGGCTGGGAATAATATCCGCCGGAAAGACGAAAAACAACTTCCCTTGTCCAGTGCGGAGCAAAGGAAATATTTATCCGGGGATCCAACAGTAATTGTTGGTTAAAATCCCAATACATGGAACGCAATCCTGCGGTAAGGGTTATATCGTTCTTTTCATTTTTAAATGTCCAGGTGTCCTGAAGAAAAGCCGAATACCGGTTCGACTCTTCCTGGCTCTTGTTTTTTACAGTACTAAAAAGCAGGAGTGAATCATGAGGTGGATTTTGTGAACCGATTGAGTCATGGGGGTGAGGCAGGGAATAACCTGCAGAGTCCTGCATTTCCCATTCATTAACCTGATAATGATAGATCTCATGCTGGTATTTAATCCCCCAAACCATAAGGCTGTTGTTTTTCACAAAAGTTCCCCGGTGTTCAAGGTCGAAAACGGTGCCATCAAACGAATTCCTTGCATGATCGAGATAAGAACCTACTCCCAGTGCCTGGGTAACCTGTCCTAAACTGCTGCTGGCCGGATCTGATTCTACCTGGTTAATCCAATATTCGGCGGAAATATCATAATTCTCATCTTCATAGGTCTGATAGGCAGAGGCAGTAAATTTCAATCTGACTTCGGGGTTTGGCTTGAAGGTCGCAGTCAATGCTCCCAGCCAGTTCTGATAGGTGTCAAGTTCTTGTCCATCGAAGAAGACAGTAAATTTGTAAATATCGCCAATAGATCCGAAGGTGGTTTGCTGTGTTTGAGGGATCAGTTTGTAGGAATTGTTTGAATAAGTTCCGAAGGCAGAAATTTCCCATTTGCTATTGATCGTATAATTGAGAAGTGCCTGGAGATCGAAATATTTTGGTTTGTAATCACCTTTAGTATCCAGTCCTTTAAGGAAATAGGAATTTGATTTGTATCTGGCCCCGACGAGATAAGTGAACTTTTTAGTAATCGTTCCTTCAAGGTGAGCATTCGCACCCAGAAGGCTGATGTCAAAGGAACCGGCAAAAGAGGTAGGCCGTTTATACTTTATATCCAATACTGATGACATTTTATCGCCGTAACGGGCATCAAAACCTCCTGCTGAAAATAAGATGGATGAAACGAGATCCGGGTTCAGGACACTCAACCCTTCCTGTTGTCCGCATCCTGTACCAGGAAAGGGCGATAGATCTCGATATCGTCCACAAAAACAAGGTTTTCATCATAGTTCCCGCCCCTGACTGAATAAGTTGAACTCAATTCATTGTGTGACGAAACACCCGGCATGGTTTTTATCAGGTCTTCGATACCTGCATTGGCGGAAGGGATAAGCAGTGATGGTTTTTATATCGATCCTGTTGAAGGTATTTGTTCGGATTTGCCTGTCCTTCACGTCAATAGAAGGCAATGCTGTGGATGCCGGGATCAGGGTTTGACGGATCTCTTTTCGTTCGCCGGGTTGTAAAACAAGATCGATAGAACTCGTTTCGAATCCCATGAAAGTGATCACTACTGTGATTTTCTTCCCTGAGGGGACCTGCAACTCAAAATTTCCCTGCTTATCAGTGGTTGTCCCCCCGGGTAACCCGGCAATCGTGATATTGGCATTCATGATGCCTTGCTGGCCTGTATCGGTCACATGTCCAAAGATCACCGCAGTTTCCTGGGCTGAGACACTCATCGCTGCCAGCCATAAAATGACATGTAAGGATATGTATCAGGATCTTTCTCAAATGATGGATTACTCGTTGGAAGTCGGTTTAGGTTTTTTCCTTTTGAATTCACCATCCTTCCAGGCTTTGATAAACTTCGCCCAGGCAAACGGGTTGAAAATATTAAATGGCTGTTGCTGTCCGAAATAATATAATTTGCTGGTTTGGTTCTCGATATAATTATTGTAATTCATGCTAGCATCCATCGGATAATCCCTCACCCTGATCATAAGCTGTTCCGGATCCAGATTTTTTCGCGCACGGTCAAGGTCGTCATCGGGAACTTTTGCATTGATAAAAGCACGCTTGAAATCTTCAAGTGTCGGCCAGGGGAAAATGACTGCTACCGGAAGAGTCAGTGTATCGCCGGTCATCAGCTGGATAAGTGAGTACCTAAATTTTGTGATGGTATCGGGAATGATAAATGAAGCTGGCTTGAATCCCAAGGGCATTGAACAGGATAGTGTCTCTTTATGCGCAACGAAAGAAAAGTAACCCATTCACATCACTGGTGGTTCCACGGTTTGTGTTTTTAATTGTTATTTTGGTATAAGGAACTGCATTGAGACTATCGGAGGTGATGGTTATTCCTGAGAATTGGACGAGATTGCTATTGATTTCCTGTGCGCTCAATATGTACAGGCAGAAGCAGTAAAAAGATTAATGTCAGGATTTTGGATTGGTTTCTTCATTCAATGGGAATTTCAGGAGGTAACTCGTTGAGATAACGCAATAGAATGAACGAAAATACAGCAGTATTTATTTCCTTTCCAAATGATAAAAAAAATGCTGCCACGAGGTGTGACAGCATTTGGTATCGTGCATGATCCGCTTATTTTTAAGAAAACCTTTTTCGCGTGCTTCTTTCAAACAGACAGAGATCCCTTTCTTATTTATGGTGCGGATTCCCGCGTTGATACCTTTAAAGTGATGATACTTGTCTTCTTCAGGGATATAAAATTTCTTTGTTTGCAGATTGGGGTAAAATTTTCTCTTCGTCTTAATATTCGAATGGGAAACACTGTTTCCACCCATTACTGCTTTACCGGTTATTTGGCAAACTCTTGACATGGTATGTGATTTATGATGCTATTTTTTAAATGGAGTGCAAAATTCGGGAAAATATTTGAATTTACAAAGAGAAAAATGTTTTTCCTTTATCGATTGTCAATTTCCTAATACCCATTACCCATCATTTAAATCAAGAATTGCTTTTCTCAACAGATTAAGAGCCTGTAATGCAGCACGTCGTATATTCCGCTCACGATTATCTCCAAAAAGATATTTATTTGACTGGACCCCTAAAGGTCCTGCAATTGCTATCCAGACCAATCCTACGGGCTTATCCTTTGTACCTCCATCGGGGCCAGCGATGCCAGAGATAGCAATGGAATAATCGCTGCCAAACTTATTCCTGATACTCACAGCCATCTGTCTTACTACCTCTTCGCTCACTGCACCATATTCCTGAAGAATTTTCTCAGTTACCCCCAATTCTTTCATTTTGATCTCATTCGAATAGGCGATAATACTTCCGATGTAATAGGCTGAACTTCCCGGTATGCTGGTGATAAGATGCGCAATATATCCGCCCGTACAGCTCTCTGCCGTTGTCAGGGTATAGCCTTCATCTTTCAATAGTTTACCGACAACGGCTTCCAGGGTGTCATTCCCCTCTCCAAAAATATAATCTTGAATTAGTGATTTCATACTGGTCATCTCCTCATTCATCTGCTTTTGCAGTTGAACTTCATTGTCACCTTGTCCAGTAAGCCTAAGCCTTACAATCCCCGGCTGGGGGAGATAGGCCAGGTGAAGGTTTGCCGGAAGCCTTGTTTCCCAATCTTCAAGCAAATCAGATAAAAATGATTCACCTAATCCCTGGGTTAGAATTGTATGATGAAGAAACGTGACCGGCTTAAAGAACTTTTTAAGTCTTGGGATAACCTCATTAACCATCATCGTCTTCATTTCAAATGGAACTCCGGGCATAGAAATAAAAACATGCTTTTTATCGTTATCCGCTGATTCTTTTTCAAACCACATTCCCGAAGCAGTTCCATTCGTATTTGGAATCGCAGTACAATTTTCAGGTATCTCCGCCTGTTTCCGGTTGATCTTAGTAACAGGAAACCCTCTGGCCTTGAATAATTTCTTAATGGCTTTGAATGCCATCGGGTCAAAAATAAGTCTTGTATTGAAATATTTACAGAGTGTTTCTTTTGTTATATCATCCTTTGTTGGCCCCAATCCGCCGGTCAGCAGAATCAATTCTGACCTTTCTCCTGATTCCTTCAGGGCATCAAGGATGTGTTGCGGATCATCGGGAATTATACTGATCCGGCAGACCGGAAAACCTGCCATGTTAAGTTGTTCTGACATCCACGAAGCATTGGTGTTTATCACCTGCCCAATCAGCAACTCATCTCCGATATTAATAATTTCTGTTTGCATAAGGCAAAATTACTGAAAATCCTTTAGGATCATATTCTGCTGTAATCAAGTAAAAGCTTGATTTCCCCCGGATAATATTCGTAATTTTGCATTAAATTAGTACTGGGACCGGTCTGACTAGTACGGCTGGCATTGACATCATCATTAATGGAAATAAGTATGGTTGTTTCTCCGGAAAATAAAGAATTAAATGCCCTGGTACACATGCTGGACGAGCCCGATGAAAAGCTATTTGGTTCGATTCGCGAGAAGATCCATTCTTTCGGAAAAGAAGCCATACCTTATCTTGAAAAAGCCCTGGAAATTTCGTTTGACACCTTCATCCAGGAACGTGCCGGAGAGATCATCCGGGATATACAACAGGAAGAGCTTCATGCCGAATTCAGAAACTGGATCAATACATCTTCCTCCGACCTGCTAAAGGGTTACCTGCTGGTCACACGCAGCCAGTATCCTGAACTAAGCGAGGAAATTATGACCATCAAGGTAGAGCAAATGAAAATGGATGCCTGGCTGGAGTTGAATGATAACCTTACTGCCCTCGAAAATGTCAAGGTACTTAACCACATCATCTATCATGTTCATAATTTAGACGGGAACAAGATCAACCTTTTTGCCCCACAGAATTTTTACCTGAATACATTCCTGGAAACGCATAAAGGAAGTGCGCTTTCACTCGGCATGCTTTATATTATCCTCGCTCAGAAGCTTAATATTCCGGTTTATGGGGTGAACCTGCCTCAGCATTTTATCCTGGCTTATGTCTCGGAACTCTCGCCTAATTTACCTTCCGTGGAAGATGTGCTGTTTTATATTAACCCTTTCAACAAAGGTGCAGTTTTTACCAAAAGAGAGATTGAACTCTTTATTCATCAGTTGAAAATAAATCCCGACCAGTCCTTTTTTGCACCCTGTTCCAACATAGATATAATTAAAAGACTCATCGGAAACCTCATTTACAGCTACACTCAACTTGGGTATCCTGATAAAATTGAGGATCTGGAGAAATTATTAAAACTGACAGAGTAGATTAACTGAAATCATTTTTAATTATGAATTTTCAGCAATCCATGATTTGACGTTGGTTTCAACTCTTTCAAGGACATTTGAGACATCCGAACGAACAAATTTTTCACCGATGATATTTTCATAAAGTTCGATGTACCGTTCGGAGATCTGGTTCACCCACGATTCTGTCATCTCAGGAACCTGTTGTCCGGTTTGTCCCTGGAAACCGTTGGCCATAAGCCATTCGCGCACAAACTCTTTAGAAAGCTGTTTTTGCTGTTCGCCTTTTGCCTGGCGTTCCTCATATCCTTCTTTATAGAAGTACCTTGATGAATCAGGTGTGTGGATCTCATCAATCAGGAAGATCTTTCCATCAGCCTTACCAAATTCATACTTCGTGTCAACAAGGATCAATCCTTTCTGAGCTGCCATCTCAGTTCCACGTTTGAAAAGGGCAACAGTGTATTTTTCGAGCAACTCATAATCTCCCTTTGATATAATTCCTGTCCGGATGATTTCCTCTTTGGAGATATCCTCATCATGCCCTTCCACTGCTTTGGTGGTAGGCGTGACGATGGGTTCGGGGAAACGCTGATGTTCCTTCATCCCGTCAGGTATGGGAACTCCGCAGATTTCTCTTTTCCCGCTTTTATAAGATCTCCACGAACTACCGGTAAGATAACCACGGATGATCATCTCCAATGGGAATGGGTTGCAAAATCTTCCAATGGTGACCATAGGGTCGGGAACTGCGATTTTCCAATTCGGACAAATATCGGCAGTGGCATCGAGAAAACGGGATGCGATCTGGTTCAACACCTGCCCCTTATAAGGGATTCCTTTTGGCAATACGACGTCAAATGCTGATATACGGTCAGTAGCAACCATAATAAGGTATTTGTCCTTAATGGTATAAACATCCCGGACCTTTCCAACATATTTTTTATTCTGACCGGGGAAATGAAAATCGGTTTTTACGATTACGTTTGACATAAATATTGAATTTTTTGAGGCAAAGATAACCGTTTTTTTAAGTGATTTCAATGCCTCTGAATTTTAAGATAAGTAAATGAAATATTATTCTCTGATTAACGGTCCTGGTCTTTACCATAAGCGTCAATGACCTTGATTACCAGTTTATGGCGGATGATGTCATGCTGGTCAAGATACATAAAACCTATACCCGGAATTCCGGCAAGGATTTTTTGAGAATGAACAAGGCCTGATTTTTGATGTTTGGGAAGGTCGATCTGGGTGATATCGCCTGTAACGATGAACTTAGCAGCGGTTCCCATACGGGTGAGGAACATCTTTAATTGGTTGGGAGTTGTATTTTGCGCTTCATCAAGAATCGCAAAAGCATTGTTAAGTGTACGTCCACGCATAAATGCCAGCGGGGCAATCTCGATGGTCCCATCTTCAATGTACGAGAGCAACTTTTGTGGGGGAAGCATATCTTTCAGTGCGTCATAAAGCGGCTGGAGGTAAGGATCGAGCTTCTCTTTCAGATCGCCGGGTAAGAATCCAAGGTTTTCTCCCGCTTCCACTGCGGGGCGGGTGAGGATAATTCGCTGGATCTCTTTATTCTTCAGCGCCCGAACGGCAAGCGCAACGGCAGTATAAGTCTTTCCTGTACCTGCCGGGCCAATGGCGAATACCAGGTCATTTTCCTCCACACTTTTCACAAGGTTTCGCTGGTTGACGGTCCGTGCACGGATAAGCATGCCGTTCTTTCCATGAACCAGAATACCTGAATGATGTGAATCGGGTTCTTTCTCCGGTTCCCATGAGGAATCGAGGATCTGCTCAATATCGGAAGTTCCGAGTTTACCGAATTTTTCAAAATGAAGCAGCAGGAGGTTAAACTTCTGTCCAAATAACTGCAATTCAGTCTCTTCACCCATCGCTTTAATGGTTTCGTCGCGTGAGATGAGCTTCAGTTTAGGGAATGATTTCCGGATGCGGTCGAGGTTCTGGTCATTCACTCCGAAGATGTCCAGCGGGTGATGCGATCCGATGCTTATAATTTTTTCACTCATGAAGTGAATTTAATTACTAATTTTGAAAGACAAAAGTACGGCATTTTTCTATACATGGCAATCATTACTCTAACCAGTGACTGGGGATTAAAGGATCATTATCTGGGTGCTGTAAAAGGCGCGATATTCCGGTTGCTTCCCGGTGCACAGGTCGTAGATATCTGCCATGACATTCCTGCATTCGACCTGAACCAGGCAGCATTTATAATCCGCAATTTTTACAAGAATTTTCCCGAAGGCACTATACACATTCTCGGAATCAACACTGAGGCTTCAATCGAAAATCCGCATACACTGGTCGTTCACAATGGACAATATTTCATTGGCGCCGATAATGGGATCTTTTCTCTCATCTTTGATGAGCTTCCGGAAAAAATAATAGACCTGGATATTATCCAGGATACCGATTACTTTACATTTCCATCCAGGGATGTATTTGCCAAGGTAGCCTGTCACATTGCTGAAGGAAAACCTATTGATGAACTTGGCCACCCAAAAAAAACGCTGGTGCAACGTATGTCATTTAAGCCAATCGTCGATGGCAATATGATTAAAGGGAAGGTTGTACACATCGATAATTATGAGAATGTATTTACAAATATTACCGAACCGTTTTTCAAGTCGGTAGTGAAAGGAAAAAAATTCGCCATCCTCTTCCGTTCCGCCACATACCGTATCACAGAACTCAGCAGGTCATACAAAGATGTTCTGGATGGTGAGATGCTGGCATTGTTCAGCTCTTCCGGCCATCTTGAAATTGCCATCAACCAGGGAAAAGCCTCCAGTCTGCTCGGGTTAAAGATCGACCAACCTGTTCTGGTTGAGGTTCTGTAAGATTATTTTTTAATCGAGCTTAAGGACAGCGAGGAATGCTTTTTGGGGTACTTCTACATTCCCTATCTGACGCATCCTTTTCTTTCCTTTTTTCTGTTTCTCAAGGAGTTTGCGTTTTCGTGTGATGTCTCCGCCATAGCATTTAGCTGTGACGTCTTTTCTTACAGCTTTAACAGTTTCGCGTGCAATAATCTTAGCTCCTATGGCTGCTTGTATAGCTACATCATATTGCTGACGGGGAATGAATTCCTTCAATTTAAGGCAGAATTTCCTGCCAAAATCATAAGCATTGTCCCGGTGAAGCAGTGTGGAAAGAGCGTCTACAGTATCACCATTCAGAAGGATGTCAAGTTTTACAAGGTCAGCGGGTTGATGTCCGAAAATATGGTAATCAAAAGAGGCGTATCCCTTTGAGATGCTCTTTAGCTTGTCATAAAAATCAAAGACAATCTCTCCAAGCGGAAGTTCGACGGTGAGTTCGATACGATCGGTTGTCAGGTAAACCTGGTTTTTCAGAACACCACGCTTGTCGATGCAGAGTTTCATGATACCGCCCGTGTATTCTGTGCGGGTGATGATATTTGCACGAATATAAGGCTCTTCAATATGATCGATCATAGTAGGTTCAGGCAATCCGGAAGGGTTGTGTACTTCAATGACTTCACCTTTTGTGGTATAGATTTTATAGGAAACGTTGGGGACTGTGGTGATCACGTCCATGTCGAATTCACGATCGAGACGTTCCTGAACGATCTCCATATGGAGTAGACCGAGAAAGCCGCAGCGGAAACCAAAACCGAGCGCAGCTGAAGACTCTGGTTCAAATGAAAGCGAGGCATCATTCAATTTCAGCTTGTCGAGGGAATCACGTAATTCTTCATAATCATCTGCATCTATGGGGTAGATTCCTGCAAAAACCATCGGTTTGACCGTTGAATATCCTTCAATCCCTGAGGTACAAGGGCGATCGACATGAGTGAGCGTATCGCCCACCTGGACTTCTTTGCTGCTTTTGATACCTGAGATGATATATCCGACATCACCGGCACTTAAACTATTTCTTGGTTCCTGTTTAAGCTTCAGTACACCGATCTCATCTGCATGATAATCGGTCCCTGAATGAAAGAATTTCACATGATCGCCTTTTCTAAGTGTCCCATTCATGATCCTGAAATAACCAACGATTCCCCGGTATGAGTTGAAAACTGAATCGAAGATCAAGGCTTGCAGGGGTGCTTCAGGATCGTCCTGTCGGAGCAGGTATCTTATGGATGATTTCGCTCATGATCCGATCGATGCCAATCCCCATTTTTGCGCTGGCTTCTATGATATCCTCACGATCGCATCCCAGTAAATCAACGATCTGGTCTTTGACCTCTTCCACCATGGCATTGTCCATATCGATCTTGTTTAATACGGGAATGATGGTAAGATTATGATCAATAGCAAGATACAGATTAGAGATGGTTTGCGCCTGAATACCCTGGGTCGCATCGATCACTAGTAATGCGCCCTCACAGGCTGCAATGGCGCGCGATACTTCATAAGAAAAATCAACATGCCCGGGAGTGTCGATGAGGTTAAAAATGTAATTCTGGCCTTCTGAGCTGAAATTCATTTGAATAGCATGGCTCTTAATAGTAATACCCCGTTCCCGCTCAAGTTCCATATCATCCAGCACCTGTTCCTGAAAATCCCTCTCAGATATGGTATGTGTCAGTTCCAAAAGTCGGTCGGCCAGGGTTGACTTACCATGGTCAATGTGTGCAATGATACAGAAGTTGCGTATATTTTTCACGGTTGCAAATATACAACATTGTCCTTATCCATAATTCCCGGATTGCACGGGATGATTAAAAATTTGCATTCTTTAAAAAACCGGAAATCGCAGAAGGATCAATGAAGGATAGTGACAGCACCCTTTAATATTATTTTCTGGTCGCCACACAGCGCCCTCTCATAAACTTCGCAAATGTAATAATATACCCCATCGCTGCATAGCTGGTGTGTGTTCTTATCTCTGCCATCCCAGTTGATATTGGGATCTGTTGTAGTGTAGACTTCTTTACCCCAGCGGTTTAAGATTGTCATATTCAGATGATCGACCGATGAAAACGGTTTTCTTGGCTGGAATATCTGGTCCTGGGGTAAATCGGCTCTGTTCGGTGTAAATACATTCGGCAACCAGTAATCACAGGAATTGTAGTTAATACAAACTTTGTTGCTGAAAACACTCTTATTTCCTGCAGAATCCACCGCGATTATCGAATAGCATCCGGTAACGGAATTACCCTGATTGTTATCATACGTGGTATCATTGATGTTGCCCAGGGAGTCGATCAATGAAAGCTGCCCACTGCTACACTTGCTGAAGTAAATATAATATTTGACGATATCATTGGAACAGGAATCGATAATATTCTTCCAACTCAGATGATTGGTCGAATGTTCACAATCTGATTTGACTGACAATTGAGGAGGGCAAGGCGGGATATTGTCGATGGGTTTTGCACAAGAAATTTGAGAAAGGTTGATCAGCGGATGTGCAAATCCCGGGGCAGAATAAGTCCCGATACATCTGATAAAATAACAATACTGTGTTCCATTGCGTAATTTTTCATCATCATAGGCAGGTATTGTTGAGGAACCGATTGAATCAAATATTCCTGTAGAGAGATTTTTACGGTAGATGACAAACTGGTAGTTAGTCCATGGAACATCGTTATTCCAGCTCAATTCCAGCTTTTTATCTGTAGGATTGATGTTGAGAAAGATTGAGGAGGCAACTTGTGACGGTCCGATCAGGAAACGATCTCCCGGCGTGATATTGTAAAGATCTATGCGGTATTTGTAAATGTTCTGAAGGGTATTAAGTAATGAATCATGATAAGTTGTATCATTCAGATCTGGGATGGAATCGATTGCAAGATACTGTCCCGGGTTTGAAGGAATGGACCTGTAGATGACATATTTATAGGGTCCGGGGGCCTGGATTGTATCAATTTCTGTGGGCTTTGACCAGGCCAGGTAAATAGCCCCTGAGGTTGCGTCGGTTGTGGTAATGCTGACATTGGTTATTACTGCAACATCTTTTTTCAGGTGGGCACATGCTTCATTGGATGCATAGCTTTGTGCTTTATCGGTATAGAAGGCAACAATCATATAACAATACCTGATTCCCTGTGTCAATCCGGTTCCCTGGTTGTTATCGGTGTAACTAGTCAGGGTGATATCGTTGAGTTTGTCGATCAGTGAATATCCGAGATATGAAGGAACACCGGTTTGGCAATAACCGTGATGAAAGCCCGTTGAATCTGTTTTCCTGTAAATGTAATATCCACTTGCATTCTGGCAGGCATATTTATCCCAATTCAATGTAATTGAGGTTCCAAGCGGTATTGTCCTGAGATTCATAGGTGCAGGACCTACAATTTCTATCAGCATGGAACTTATATCAACAAGTTGAACCGGGGTGCCGTTGTCTTCAGCTTTAAAGATTACCTCATAAGGTTGTTCTCTCACCTGATTGCAAATGGTAGGCCAATCGAAAGTAGCTTTGACATGTCCCGAGCCGGCAGCCGGGTTCGGATTCATTGATGCTGGATGATCTGTCATGATAAAAGGTTGTCCGGTTCCGGAAAGGGTAAGGGCTGTACTATCAGGATCGTAGGCTTTAACTGGAAACGTAAGGGTAGTACCTGCTTCCACGCAAGTGTCTTTTAGAGAATCGATCACAGGAGGATGATTATTACAGACTGAGATGACTATTTGCATATCTCTCTCAACGCCACCGATTTTAACCCCACTTCTCCATTCTTCAACCAAAATGGCAATGTTATATTCACCCTGCATTGGCGGACAGTTCCAATAAAATTCACCAGTTACAGAATCCAGTTGGATAATATTCGGGGGGGCTGTTTGTGGCAGTGTATATCCCGGGATGACCTTACCCTGATCACCAAGGCATGGAACAAGCTTGTAAGAGAGACTATCACCATCAGGATCGTAGGCACCAGGGTTGTGGTAAAAAGGTTCGGAAACACAACCATTGTCAACCGGGGGCATAAGGAGAATAGGTGAATTATCATAACCTCCGAGAAAAGGACTAATAAGGAGTTCGGAGTAAATGTACATTGGAATATTGATTGAATTAGGGATGTTCAGTATCCCTCCATTCCTGTTAGGGTCTTCACAGGAAATGATGAAATCTCCGGGTCCTGTAAAGGTATGCAACCCAACATAACGGTTATAGGTGAAGTTATTTGGAAGATTGGTTTCTTCCACTCTGGGTATCTGGCTTGTTGTACCATCATCCCAATCGATGGTAAGAAGATCACGGTATGCATTGGCAGGACTGGGTGTAAAAGTATATGAGATAAGTGTAATCTCATAGGTCAATCCAGAAACATGCCGAAAAAAAATCTCAGAAGCCCGTTCATGGGTCGCAAAGGAATTGAAAGGAAGCCAACTGAATATTGTCACCAGAAGGAGGAAGAACAGCTTTCGGAATAAAGGGATAACCATAACCCGGACAGATGAAAAAATTTCTTTCAAAAGTAATAAAAATCACGGTTATTGAGGTGGTCTAATTTTCTATTCATTTGATTTTTCCACTAACTTTGTAAATTGATAGGAAATAGCAATAAAACAGATGTATCTAATTAATGCCGAAGCAGAAAAAAAGGAGATCCTGAAACGGTATCGTGGTTTATTACGCGTTTATAAACCCAAAACTATTCAAGACAAGAAACAAGTGCGCCGTGCCTTTGATGTGGCTGTGAATGCACACCGTGATATGAGGAGGAAGAGTGGAGAACCCTATATCTATCATCCAATCGGGGTGGCGACAATTGCAGCAGGAGAAATCGGTTTGGGTACCACATCTGTAGTTTGTGCCTTATTGCATGATGTTGTAGAAGATACTGAATATACGCTGGAAGATATCCGTGGACTTTTTGGGGAAAAAGTTGCATCAATCATTGACAGCCTAACGAAAATAAAAGGAATATTTGATCAGCGGACAACATCGGTGCAGGCAGAAAATTTTAAAAAGCTTTTGATCACTCTTTCCGATGATGTTCGTGTGATTCTCATCAAACTGGCTGATCGTCTCCATAATATGCGAACATTGGATGCAATGGCCCCGGAGAAACAGTTGAAAATTGCGTCTGAAACCATATACTTGTATGCTCCCCTGGCACATCGTCTCGGTTTGCATGCCATCAAGAGTGAATTGCAAGACCTCGCGCTGAAATACATTGAACCCGAGGTATATGTTTCCATCTCCAACAAACTGAAAGAATCAGAAAAAGGGCGTTCCCGCTTCATCAACAAATTTATTTATCCTATTAAAAAAAATCTTGCTGCCCAGGGGATAAATTATACAATTGCAGCCCGGGCGAAATCAATCTATTCCATCTGGGAAAAGATGAAAACGAAAGAGGTTTCTTTCGAAGAGATCTATGACATCTTTGCCATCCGGATCATAATCGATGCACCTCTTGAAACAGAGAAATCAGAGTGTTGGAAAGTATACTCTATTATTACTGATTATTATCATCCGAACAGTGACCGTTTACGCGATTGGATATCTATTCCAAAAGCCAATGGCTATGAAGCTTTGCATACGACAGTCATGAGTCATACCGGTCAATGGGTTGAGATCCAGATCAGGTCACAACGAATGGATGAGATAGACGAGAAAGGATATGCTGCTCATTGGAAATACAAGGATACAATGAAATTCAGCAGCAGATTGGAGAACTGGCTCGACCGGATCCGTGAAATGATCGAAAGCCCTGATGCAGATGCACTTTCTTTTCTTGATGACGTTAAAGGCTACTTTTTTCTGGATGAGATCACAGTGTTTACGCCCAGTGGTGAACTCCGGACGTTACCTGCAAAATCGTCAGTGCTTGACTTTGCTTATGCCATACATTCAGAGATTGGAACAACCTGTATTGGAGCAAAGGTTGACAAGAAACTGGTTCCAATAAACTACATCCTGAAAAACGGTGAACAGATTGAGATCATAACCTCAAAAAACCAGGCGCCAAAGGATGAATGGCTGAATTATGTGGTCACGACCCGCGCAAGAACCAACATCAAACTCGGTCTGAAAAAAGAAAAGAAAAAATACTACAAACAGGGAAAGGAGAAACTGGAGAAGCTTTTCCTGCACGACGAGATCGAATTTACACATGAGAACATACGGAAATTTATTACGGTCAACAATATCTCTAGCCTTATCGACCTCTATTATGCTGTTGCACAGGACAGGATTGGCTCAAAAGAAGTCAAGTTCTTTGCTGCTTCTGCCCTGAAACCGGGTTGGCTGAATTTTATGATCCACCCTATGCGGAAGACTCACCAGGATGGACAAAAGAAAGATTATGGCTCCAGAATTAAAAATGGCAATTTGAAATCTGAGCAAAACGTGCCAAATAGCGTGCATCAGCTGGGATACGAAATCTCTACCTGCTGCAATCCTATTCCAGGAGATGAGATCATTGGTCTGGATCTGTCGCCGAACAAACCCATTCAGATACATCGCACCAAATGCAACAAGGCACTTGAACTTATGGCCAGTTTCGGAAACCGGGTTGTCAAGATCGATTGGAAAAACCAGCAATCCATCTCGTTCCTTGCAGGGATAAAAATATCCGGATTGGATAAATTGGGTATGATCAATGATATCACAAAGATTATTTCCAACGAGCTAAACCTGAATATAAAATCTTTTCATCTGGAAGCCAAGAATGGTCTCACTGAAGGAGAAGTCGAGCTGTACGTGCGGGATACAGATACCCTTAATCATCTGCTGAGTGACCTGCACAAGATCGATGGAATTAAAAAAGTTGCCAGGGTGGATTAAAAAAATTATTTTTATTTGTTCTAAATATATGTAGAATACTTATTTTTGCGTAAAAATTTCACGAAATGATAAAGAAAACTGCCGAGGATTCATTTGAGGCCATCCGTAAAATCTTTACTGAATATCTTGAAAAGCATGCTCATCGCAAGACTCCGGAAAGATACACCATCCTCAAAGAGATTTTTGCCACTGATGGACACTTTGATATTGAGTCACTTTATATCAGAATGAAGAATCATAAGTACAGGGTTAGCCGTGCCACCTTATACAATACCATTGAATTATTGCTGGATTGCGGATTGGTTACCAAGCATCAGTTTGGAACAAATTACGCCCAATTTGAGAAATCAACCTTGGTGCGGCAACACGATCATTTTATCTTCATTGACTCGGGGAATGTTCTTGAATTCTATGATCCCCATATAGAAGAGATAAAGCAAAATGTGGAAACTAAATTTAATGTTGACATTGTTAATTATTCACTGACTTTTTACGGAAATTCCAAGCCGAAGAAGTAAATCCACTGCTTATGAAGGTTGATGTAATCCTGGGATTACAATGGGGGGATGAAGGAAAAGGCAAAATTGTTGATGTCTTCACTCCACATTATGATATTATTGCCCGTTTTCAGGGCGGACCCAACGCTGGTCATACTATTGAGTTTGATGGGAAGAAATTTGTATTGCATACCATTCCTTCAGGGATTTTCCACCGTTCCACATTGAACCTTATTGGAAATGGTGTAATCATTGATCCTTTCATTTTCATCAATGAAATAGACAAACTTGCAGAAGCCGGCATACAGGCCGGTGAAAACCTGCTTATTTCGACCCGGGCACATCTTATTCTTCCTACGCATCGAATGCTTGATGCTATTTCTGAATCCCTCAAGGGACAATCAAAGATCGGCTCGACATTAAAAGGAATCGGACCTGCTTACACAGATAAATTTGCAAGGAACGGACTAAGAGTTGGAAATATAAATGAGAAAAATTTCATTGAACGTTACCGTGCACTTAAGGAGATACACCTTCATACCCTGAACTCATTTTCTGCCGATCTGACTGGTTATACATTCGATGGACTTTCCCTTGATGCCTATGAAGAAAAATGGTTTAAGGCGATCGTCAGAATGAAAACTTTCCGGATGGTGGAAGGAGAGCAGTTTTTGAATAAAAGCCTTGATGAAGGCAAAAGTGTAATGGCTGAAGGGGCACAGGGAACCCTGTTAGATGTGGATTTTGGTTCCTATCCTTTTGTTACATCTTCTAATACGATTACTGCTGGTGTTTGTAGTGGACTAGGGATTTCTCCTCACCGGATCGGAAAAATCTATGGTGTTTTCAAAGCTTATTGCACACGTGTTGGATCAGGCCCTTTTCCTACCGAGCTTCAAAATGAAACCGGTGCCACACTCAGATGCAACGGAAATGAATTCGGCTCGACGACAGGAAGGCCACGTCGTTGCGGATGGCTTGATATTCCGGCATTGAAATATGCTATTATGCTCAATGGGGTAGATTCCCTGATAATGATGAAAGCAGATGTCCTGAATACTTTTGCAAAGATCAATGTTTGCGATAAATATAAGATAAACGGCCAGATAACGGATGAATTTCCCTTTGACTTGTCAGATGACACGCTGGAGCCGGTTTATCAGGAATTGAACGGTTGGAATATTAAGCTAAATGATGTTAATTCATTCGATGCGCTTCCAAAACCCTTATCGGAATATATCCGGTTTATTGAAAAAGAAACAGGTATCCCCATAGAAATGGTTTCTATCGGCCCTGACCGGATTCAGACATTAAAACATTAGTATTTACAAACGGCGCTTGATTTCTATTTCCTCGTACCCTTCGATAATATCACCCACCTTAATATCGTTGAAATTATCAATATTGAGGCCGCATTCGTACCCTGAAAGTACTTCCTTCACATCGTCTTTGAAACGCTTCAATGATCCCAATGTACCGGTATAAACAACGATACCATCACGAATAACACGGATTTTGGAATGGCGAGTCACTTTGCCGTCAAGAACATAACAACCTGCCACAGTTCCAACCTTGGTTATCTTGAAAACATTCCTTACTTCAATGTTGCAAGTAATTTTCTCTTCAATTTCCGGTGAAAGCATCCCTTCAATGGCAGCTTTGATCTCTTCGATTGCCTGGTATATGATTGAGTACAGACGAATATCGATTTGTTCTTGTTCTGCCAGTTTACGTGCGCTCAGAGAAGGACGCACCTGGAATCCAACTATGACTGCGTTTGAAGCAGAAGCCAGCAGTACATCAGATTCGGTAATTGCTCCTACTGATTTGTGGATCACAGAAACCATAACCTCTTCAGTTGACAATTTCAGTAATGAATCAGAAAGTGCTTCTACGGATCCATCAACATCACCTTTAACGATAACATTCAATTCTTTGAAATCTCCAATGGCAATCCGGCGCCCGATTTCGTCCAGGGTAATGTGTTTCTGTGTACGGATACCCTGCTCACGTTGTAATTGAAGCCTTTTGTTTGCAAAAGCTTTTACTTCCTTTTCATCAGTCATTACATTAAAAACATCTCCTGCCTGCGGAGCACCGTTCAATCCGAGCATTAATAATGGAATTGAAGGCCCTGCTTCATAGATCGGCTGATTCCGCTCATTATACATGGCCTTTACCTTACCATAATTAGCTCCTGCAAGCACCATATCTCCAATTTTCAGAGTACCATTCTGAACCAAGAGTTTTGACACATAACCCCTTCCTTTGTCCAGCGAAGATTCGATCACCGTACCGATGGCAAGCCGTTTTGGGTTAGCCATAAGATTAAGCATTTCAGCTTCCAGCATGACCTTATCAAGCAAAATATTGACATTTGTCCCCGTTTTGGCAGAGATTTCCTGTGATTGGTAATTACCTCCCCAGTCCTCCACCAGAATATTCATTTTCGAGAGCTCTTCCTTAACTTTTTCAGGATTTGCATTTGGTTTATCTATCTTATTAATGGCAAATACAATAGGAACCTGCGCTGCCAGGGCGTGATTGATAGCCTCACGTGTCTGTGGCATGACATTGTCATCGGCAGCAATGACGATGATTACAATGTCTGTCACTTTTGCACCTCTCGCACGCATGGCGGTGAATGCCTCATGGCCAGGAGTATCAAGAAAAGTGATGGATTTCCCATTCTCCAATTGCACTACATAAGCTCCAATATGCTGAGTAATTCCACCGGCTTCTCCGGCAACGATATTTGATTTTCGGATATAGTCAAGTAATTTTGTCTTTCCATGATCGACGTGCCCCATGACCGTGGCAATGGGAGGACGAGGGATCAAATCCTCAGGGGAATCTGTTTCTTCAAGATTAGATATAGCTTCCTGGACGTCGACGCTGACAAACTCCACCTGGTAGTGAAATTCATCTGCAACTAAAGTAAGGGTTTCAGCATCCAATCTTTGGTTGATTGAAACAAAGAGCCCCAGTGACATACAAGTAGAAATGATGTCAGTGACAGGAACATTCATCATCGTTGCCAATTCGTTTGCAGTAACAAATTCAGTAACCTGGATCACCTTCTTACCTTCCTCCATCTTTTCCTGTTCCTGTTGCATTTGCTGGCTAATGGCTTCACGTTTCAACCGTCGGTATTTGGAAGCCTTGGATTTCCCGACAGGGCCCAGCCTTGCTAAGGTCTCCTTGATTTGTTTTTGAATATCTTCCTCGCTTAGTTCTGGTTTAACTATATCCCTATAACCACTCTTTCGACCGTGCGGCTTGCTTTTTGCGTGTTCGGGTGGCGTGGAAGTTACTGCTTCATTTGTGAGCGGAGTGCCCATTTGTTTCTTGATCCTCTTGCGTTTTTTCTTCTTTCCTTTTACAGTATCATCAGAGGAAGATGCAACCGGTTTTTTTCTGTCAGCTGATTTTCTAGGCTCAGGCAGTTTCATAGTGCCCAGAATGGTTGGACCAACCAGGTTGATCTTTTCCCGTGGAAGAAAATTATCTTCAACCTTAGGTAATTCTTCAATCGCCTCTTCAATTATCTCTGGTTCATCCCAAATGACAGGAGGAACTTCCATTGCGGATTCGGGAAGCTGGAGTTCAAAAGGTTCCGGCAGAATTATTTCATCCGTTTCCTCCGTCTTTTCCTTCTTGCCTTTTCCTTTCTTCGATGGTTTTATTCCAACAGTATCAAGATCAAGTTTTCCGACGATTTTAATCCCGGGAGCTTTTTGATCAGGTTTTTCAATACTTACTTCCGGCACTTCATCCGGTTTAGCATTTTCATCAGCTTCTACTGCTTTTTTCTTTTTTGTTGTTTTGACCGTCTTTTTCTTCTCTGATTCAACCCGGGTTTTCTCTTTAGGTTTTATTCCGGCTTTTTCAGACGGTATTTCTGCTATTGCTTTCTGTGGTTCCGTTTTAGGGATTTCCTTTTCAGAAACTTCTTCCCGTTTCTTTTCTTCCTTTTTCTTTTCTTCCTTTGTAATTTCTTTTATCGGCTCTGAAGCTTTCTTTTGAGTATCAAATAGTTTTGTATTATATTCCAGAGCTGCATTCTTGATGTATAATGGCTCATCCAGGTCTTTTTCGCTGTCTTTTAAGATCACCCGCTTGTCATCAATTGTAATGGTTTCATGCTGGGCAAAATTCAATCCGATTTTTTTTGCTTCTTCCTTGACGTGTTTTTCAGTGGCAAATTCTTTCATCAGGAGGGAATACATTTCCTGCGAAAGTTTGCTGTTGGGGTCCTTTTCAATCGAAAATCCCTTTTTCAAGAGGAAATCCACTACGGTTGAAACCCCAATGTTGAACTCACGTGCTGCTTTGCTCAGCCGAACAGTTGTTGTGCCTTCACTCATAGACTTTGGCTCAGTCCCTTTTTTAAAAGGGAATGTAAAATTAAGTTATTTTATTCAAACTCTGCTTTTAAAATGCGAACCAACTCATTCACCGTTTCTTCTTCAAGGTCTGTACGGTCAACAAGTTCTTTAACTTCAAGGTTCAACACACTCTTTGCCGTATCACATCCGATGGTTTTCAATTCATCGATAATCCACTGATCGATTTCATCAGAAAACTCCTGAAGATCAACATCTTCATTGTCTACATCTGTATCCCTGTAAACATCAATTTCATATCCTGTAAGTTTACCGGCAAGTTTGATATTAAAGCCGCCTTTTCCGATGGCTAATGAAACCTGGTCGGGTTTCATATAAACATCTGCTTTCTTGGTGGGTTCATCGATCACGATGGAGGTGATTTTTGCAGGACTTAATGCCCGTTGAATATAAAGTGACGGATTGGTAGTGTAGTTGATAACATCGATGTTCTCATTTTTAAGTTCACGAACAATCCCATGGATCCGTGATCCTTTCATCCCCACGCAAGCTCCAACCGGGTCGATCCGGTCATCGTATGATTCAACCGCCAACTTTGCTCTTTCTCCGGGAACCCTGACAATATTTTTTATACTTATCAAACCATCATAAACTTCGGGCACTTCAGATTCAAAAAGTCGTTCAAGAAAAACAGGAGAAGTCCTGGAAAGAATAATAACCGGGTTGTTATTGTTCATTTCCACTTTAGAAACCACAGCCCGGATAGTATCCCCTTTACGGTAAAAGTCGGAAGGAATCTGTTCGGATTTTGGCAGGATAAGTTCGATATTCTCATCATCAAGGACGAGGATTTCTTTTTTCCATACCTGGTAAACTTCTCCGGAGATAATTTCCCCGATCTTCTCTTTATACTTACGGAAGATGTTATCCTTTTCATATTCCTGGATCTTGGAGATCAGGTTTTGACGGATAGCAAGAATGTCACGACGGCCAAAGTCAAGGAGTTTTATTTCTTCTGACAATTCTTCTCCCACTTCAAAGTCCGGTTCCGTCTTAATGGCTTCCGATAATGCGACCTGGGCATTTGGATCCACTACATCATTATCATCAACGATGATACGGTTTCTCCAGATCTCAAGGTCTCCTTTGTCGATATTCACGATGATATCAAAGTTATCGGATGAACCGAATCTTTTTGAAAGCATATGCTTGAACACATCTTCAAGGATGCGCATCATGGTTTCGCGGTCGATGTTCTTGAATTCTTTAAATTCTGAAAAGGTTTCGACTAAATTGATATGTTCCATTTTACAAGTTGATTATTTTCCGAATTTGACAATTATTTTTATTGTTTTTATTTCTGATAACGGGAGACTCGTATTGTCCCGTTTGATTTCTTTTTTTTGTTTTTTTAACGGATGTTCAAGTTCAATTGAGCCTTCATCTACTTTTACGAGTTTACCTGTAATATTTTTTCCATCAACTGTCACCACATCTATCTCTTTCCCAATGTTTTTATTGTATTGTCGTAACATCTTCAGTGGGCGATCTATGCCTGACGAAGAAACTGTCAGATCAAAATCCTCTTTATCACGGTTCAGTCTGCTTTCAATTGTTCGGCTGATCTCCTGGCAATCATGAATCGTAAGGGTAGTATCAGAGTCAATGTAGACAGCGATCCTGTTTGTGGGCTGAACCACAACCTCAACCAGGAATTTATCTGTTCCTGCAAGGATCTCCTCTATCACGGCCTGAACTGTTTCCTTTAAGATCATAATGACAATTATCAACAAAAGAGGGGACTAATGTCCCCTCAAAATTTCTTCTACCAGCGATGCACGAGTGCATATTCGAGTGCAAAGATAAACATATTTGTTGAATCCGGAGAAAATCTGGGTAATTAATTTTCAAAATGCAAACAAAAGAAGAAGTCGTATAACTACAGAGACCCAGGGTGAGATAGGGTTTATTTCTTTCTACAAACTATGAGCCTTTTAAAAAAAGTTAAAAAATTTGAACATTTCAAAGAATGTTTTATCTTTGCATGGATTTAATCTAAATAAAAATAGTTATGAAGAAAGTACATGTGTTGGTTTTACTCTTGTTGTTTTCAGTAAGCCAGTTGTTTTCGCAGGAAAATAAACAGGAAAACAAAGAAGTCAGGATTCCTCTTATTGGTGAACCAGCGCCCTCTTTTACTGCTGAATCCACCAATGGAAAGATTACTTTTCCGGATGATTATTATGGAAAATGGAAGATCCTTTTCAGTCATCCCGCTGCATTTACCCCGGTTTGCAGTTCTGAACTAATTGAACTTGCTGATATGCAGGAGGATTTTGATAAAATGGATACGAAAGTCATCGTCGTATCTACGGATGGATTAAACAGTCATATTGCCTGGAAAAAATCAATGGAAGATATTCGTTTTAACGACAAAGAAACACCTAAAATTAAATTTCCTCTTATATCCGATAATAACCTTGAGGTTTCTAAGAAGTACGGTATGATTCATTCATACGCCAGTACGACCCGGGATATCAGGGGAGTCTTCATCATCGACCCGAACGAAAAAATCAGAGCTATCTTCTTTTATCCGATGAATGTGGGAAGGAATATGGAAGAGATCAAAAGGACATTAATAGCCCTTCAAATGGCTGATCATAAAAATATATTAACCCCGGGCAATTGGAAACCTGGCGATGATGTTCTTATCCCGGCTCCTAAAACAGAAGCCGATGCAGACAAACTGGCTGCAAAAAAAGATCCAAACTTACGTGAACTTGCATGGTATATGTGGCTCAAGAAGATAAAAGAATAAGGCTGTTTATAATTAAATCATAATTTAGGGAGGGGATCAATACCTTTAAAAAGTTGTAAAAAGATGACTGCAGTGTATTCAATTTTGCAGTTATGTTAATTTATATCTTACCTTTGACCCCTTGAACAAAAAAGTCAAATAGTTAGGAGATGGTTTCGATTTCCCATTCAGGAGAAAATACAGAAAAAATTCAGCAAATACTAGAGGAAGCAAGGCGATGTTTTGGCATTCACGGCTTTGAACATACTACAATGAATGAAATTGCATCAGGTGTCTTCCTCTCAAAGGCGTCACTTTACTATTATTTTCCTGATAAGGAAAGCCTTTTTAAGGGGGTCATTGAAGCAGAACAGGAAGAATTTTTCGACCAAATAACAAAACGGTTGGAAGAATTGGCAACTACAGAACTTATGTTGAACGAGTTTGTCCGTATCCGCCACGAGCATTTTAAAAAATTCATCAACCTGAGCATATTCAGGTTTGGCGATTTTCATACCATAAAGCCTCACGTAAAAGAAACCTTCAGACGTTTTAGGAAAAGAGAGAACGGAATTATCGAATCGATACTTATCAAAGGGGCAAAATCAGAGATTTTTTTTTACAAGGACCCTGCCGCAACTGCTACTCTGTTTCTTGAGATCCTTCAGGGATTACGACTGGTGGTGATGGAACACAGGGACTATCGTGAGCTTAGCGAGGAAGATTATGACCTGATGGAAGAAAAGCATCTTTCTTTTATTCAATTATTTATAAAGGGATTAAAAAATAATTCTAAATCATAGTTCATTCATTTTAAAAAGAATTTTCATTTTACTGCAATATAATCTTATCAATCTGTCTTAAACATTTAAATACTCGGATAATACACAAACTTTAAGATCATTATGAGTACACCTGAAAATAAAGGAAATAAGAAAGCCAGGAAGATCAGGGCATATATAGCCCTGTCACTCGTTATCATTGCATTAGTCGTCTTTGCCTGGCGATGGTACCGTGAATATAATTCCTACTTTTCTACTGATGATGCCTACATCGACGCAGACAGGGTTGCGGTCAGTTCAAAGATACTCGGTCGCATTACCACTATTAATGCTGATGAAGGGGATAGTGTAAAAATGGGAGAGTTGTTGGTGAGCATTGACAGCAGTGACCTTTACTCCCAAATGCTGCAGGCAAGAGCTGCATTAATGCAGGCCTCTTCCTCGGTTGAACAGGCTAAAGCCCGTTACGAACTGGACCAGAAGAACGAGTTGGTCCAGGAGATTAATGTAGCCAGGGCCAATGAAGATTTTGTCCGTGCTACTTCCCAGTATGAAGGGAAAGTAATTTCGAAAGAACAATTCGATCATACCAAAAAAACGTATGAATCGGCTAAGGCAATGCTTGATGCCTCAAAAGCCCAGGTAGATGTGAGTAATTCGCAAATAAGTGTCGCCGAAAGCAATACAAAAACAGCAGCCGCACAGATTGCCATCATTGAAACATCATTGAGAAACACACGGATCTATGCTCCCTCCAGCGGGCGCATTGCAAAAAGATGGCTTCTATCGGGCGATGTGGTTCAACCGGGACAACCTGTATTTACAATTACCCGGGATTCTTTATTTTACGTAATGGCCTATTTTGAAGAAACCAAAGTGGCTGGTATTCATGATGGGAAAAACGCTGAATTCACAGTGGATGCATTTCCGGGAATGAAAATAACCGGGAAAGTGATCAATGTCGGATCAAATACGGCAGCTCAGTTTTCTCTTATACCACCCAACAATGCCTCGGGGAATTTTACAAAAGTTACCCAGCGCATTCCGATCAAGATCTCCATCGATAAGATACAGAAAGAACCGGGAGAACCTCCGTTTCACTTTGTAGCTGGTATGTCGGTACTGGTCAAGATAATAAAATAATGGCAAAAAGATTACCCGGCATAAGTCACTTTCGCGATTTTATCCGCGAACAAAGCGCTACGTTCGACACGGCAAGCCCTTCCTATAAATGGTGGCTGCTTGCTAATGTGATGATCGGAACGTTTATGGCCGTGCTCGATGCCACCATTGTCAATGTCGGGCTTCCAAAGATCATGGCTTCATTTGGGGTTGGCCTTGACAAGATAGAATGGGTCTTGACGGCATACATGCTTGCATTGGCTGTTATGCTTCCTACCTCAGGTTGGCTGGCTGATCGCTTCGGATATAAACGAGTTTATTTTCTCGGCTTATTTTTGTTCACCCTGGGATCGTTTCTGTGTGGAATTTCCCCAAATGAAGACATCCTGATCTTTTCGCGTGTGATCCAAGGACTGGGAGCCGGTTGCCTGATGCCGGTGGGCATGGCTATTATCACACGTGAATTTCCTGCAGAGAAAAGAGGTATAGCCCTGGGATTCTGGTCGATCGCTTCTGCCGCATCGGTTTCATTTGGCCCCCTCATTGGGGGGTATTTGGTTGACCGCTTCAGTTGGCCTTTGATATTTGATGTCAATGTTCCCATAGGAATAGCCGGAATGCTGGCCACTGCCATCATACAAAAGGAATACCGGAACAAGAATGTCGGACATTTTGATCCGATAGGATTTCTTTCGGTGACCATTTTTCTTCCTTTTCTCTTATATGCACTTACCGAAGGAAATGCCTCAACAAATTCGGGGGGATGGTCTTCTCCGGTAGTATTGTCTTGTTTTGCTATTTCCGGTCTTGCATTTGTCGTATTTATTTCTGCTGAATTTATTGTTGATCACCCTCTTATCGATCTCCGTCTGTTAAAAGATCACAATTTCGCCATCAGCAATCTGGTTACTTTTATTTTTGGGATTGGAATGTTCGGAAGTACTTTCCTTTTACCATTATACTTACAGAATTCACTGGGTTATACTGCCCTTCAGGCAGGTTCAGTTTTCCTCCCTGTCGGAATCATTCAAGGGTTTGTAGCGCCTATGGCAGGGATTCTTTCCACAAGGATTAACCCAAAAATTCTCATCATAGGCGGAGCTCTCCTGTTAGCATTCACGTTTTATCTGAACAGCGACATGTCGTACCTGACAGAACATAGTTATATAATGATCACCTTGTATATTCGTGGCGTGGCTATGGGAGTTATGTTTGCCCCACTGACTGCTGCCGCTGTTGTGGATATTCCAAGACATAAGATGGGCCAGGCTTCAGGGCTGCTAAACGTGATCCGCCAGGTTGGCGGAAGCTTTGGCGTTGCTGTCCTGACAACAATTCTTACTATACGTATCAATTATCATAACCAATCATATGGAGAGATGATCCAGTCAAATTCTCCCGCATATCATCAGGTGCTTCAGAACATCAGGTATTTCATTACGTCGAGTGTAGGAAGTGCAGGTAACCTTGCAGAACGTCAAAGTCAGACTGTACTGATGTCGCATGTTACCCGGCAGTCGTTTGTCCAGGCAATTGATGATGATTTCCTTCTGGCTGCTATAATCACCATGATATGCGCTATCCCGGTCATCTTCTTAAAGATCGGCAAGAGAGGAAAAGGAAGAGATAGTGGAGATGTCATAACACAAAATCCAGGTACCGGCAATGAAGAGCAAAAGCAAAATTTAATAGTTCATGCACAGGAATGAAATTAATTAGAATTTCTATGAAAAGGTATAAGAAAAAAAGAATTGTATTTGTTGCAATCATTCTGTTCCCCTTGTTTGTTTTGGGTCAAAATTTACATCAACTAGCTCTTCCGGGTGCTAACGATTCACTTACACTTCAGCAGATCATACAACAAGTCACAACCTCTTATCCGACAGTTCTGAAAGCACAGGAAGCCATCAATTCTGCAGATGCGGCGATTGGTCTTGCCCGTTCAGGATACTACCCTGATATTTCGGGACAAGCAGGGTACACAAGGCTTGGACCCGGGTCAAAATTATCCATCCCCATGTTGGGTACTTTTGAGCTCTACCCTCAAAATAATTATAATGCTGAAGTGGATGTGAGGCAGATTATTTATGATTTCTCAAAGACATCACGAAATATTAAAATGGAAGAATCGGGTAAAACGGTCTCAGAAAAGTCGGTGGAAATGGTGAAGCAAAAGCTTAACCTGGTGTCGGTTATTACGTTTTATACCCTGGTTTATTTACAGGAAGCCCTCAAAATAAATAATGTTCAGCTTGATAACCTGAATGATCATCTTGCCTTCATCACGAAAAAGAAAGAAACAGGATCTGCGACTCAATATGAAATTCTCGCGACCCAGGTCAGGATATCAACTGCTGAGAACCAGAAAGTTGACATTCAGACTGCAATCAAGACGCAACAAGCAACCCTGAATTCATTGCTGGGTTATCCGGTTAGCACTGCCTTGAAAGTTAAAGAGAACCTTTCTTTAGCAAACTCAGTTATCGATCCTGATTCTTTGCTACATATTGCCCTTCAAAACCGTTATGAAATGATAGTAGCCGGTCTTAAAGAAGAGCATGCTACACTTAACCTCCAGCTTGTAAAAGTACAGAACAATCCCGTATTGGATGCTTTTCTTTCCGGAGGTCTGAAAAACGGTTTCTTCCCTAACCTCAATGAGTTAACTCCTAATTTTGCAGCAGGAGTTGGGTTGCGTGTCCCAATCTTTGACGCCACGCGGCGGAAGAATAATATCAGACTTGCAAATGTCCAGATTAATTTACTTAAAGAGGAAACCGAACAAACACGCAGGGAAATATCAAGCGAGGTTTATCAAAATGAGGCACAAGTAACTGCTGCCCTGCAGAAGATAAAACAGTGTAATATGCAGGTACAGCAGGCCGATGAAGCGCTCGAACTTGCAAGAGTCAGTTTTTCAAGTGGAGTTATTACCAACCTTGATCTCCTGGATGCGGAAACTTCAGCAGCAGAAAGCAAAGTCAACCTGTTAAAAGCCCAAACTGATTACGCTGTAAGTCTTGCCCGCCTTAATATTTCGATTGGAAGACCTGTATATTAAAAAAGTTCTAACTTTGCGTATCCTTGTCGAGGCATCCTTGACTTTATATCATAATCACAACTTACCAAAGACAAACACATTATGAACAAAAGATTTTTCATTGCTTTAGTGGCATTGTTTATAGTTGCAATGACCTCGGCCGCATATTCACAAAATTATCCGGGGTTTTCAAAAACCAAAAGTGGCCTGTATTATAAGTTATACAAAACCGGAATTGACACTATTACCCCAAGGTATGGGAATTATGTAGAGTTTGATATGATTTACCATGGCAAATCGTATGGAAAAGATTCGGTTTTCTACAACAGCAAGAATCCAGATCATCCCGCACCTGTGAAATTTTTCCTTCCCCCTCCGGGTTTTAAAGGGGATCTGAATGAAGGGATTGCAATGCTGGCAAAGGGCGACAGCGGCGTATTCATCGTTAAAGCAGACTCTCTCATATATAAGACATTCAAAATGAACCACCGTCCTGCTGGAATCGACAGTAATGAGTATTTTCATTTCCATATACATCTTTTATCTTTCCAGACTCCTGAGAGTATGATATTCGCTGAGGAAGCGCAAATAAAAAAGTATGTGGAAGATAATAACATTACGGTAAAGCCAAATATTTATGGCATGTATATCATTGAAACCAAGGTTGGGACCGGAACAAAGATAGACAGTGGGTGCCATGTAAGGATGCAATATAAGATCTCATTAATGGACGGCAAAGAGATATACTCTACTTATGACCGGGCCCGGCCGGTTCAGTTTGATTATGGCAGGCCAATGGACACGCGGGGTTTTCAATATGGTGTTTCGACCTTACGGCAGGGAAGTAAAGCCACCTTTATTGTACCTTCCACACTGGCTTTCGGACAAAAGGGAAGCGGCGGTATCGTAGAGCCCTACCAACCCATAATTTATAATGTCGATATCCTGGATGTGAAAACCAAAGCAGAATATGAAAAGGAACAAATAGATAACCAAAAAGCTGATCAAATGAAATCCGACTCTTTAAAAAGGGATGAACCTGTCCAACTGGAGAAATATCTCAAGGATAACAAAATAACAGTAAAACCTTTGTCAAGCGGGTTATTTTATATCCCGGTTTTAGCCGGTACAGGACCAAAAGCTGAACCAGGAAAGACCGTGAAAGTTCATTATACCGGGAAATTGCTCAATGGAAAAGTATTTGATTCTTCGCGTGATCGCGGGAATCCTTTCGAATTCATGCTTGGCAGGAGCCAGGTGATCAAGGGCTGGGATCAAGGCATTGCCATGATGAGGCAAGGAGGGAAAGCCACCCTGATCATTCCTTCAACCTTAGGATACATGGACAGAGATATGGGCGTTATCCCGCCATATTCTACACTCGTATTTGATGTAGAACTGATAGAAGTGAAATAAACAACCTTAAAAAAGCCCCGTTTTTCTTTTCTTTTTAACTCCTCCCGTTTCTTTCATAGAAATGGGAGAAGGTTTATTTATTGGCTTGAATTACAACATTACAAGCTCAATCAATTGATTGTTATTAAAATAACAATTTTTTTTATTTTATGCCTAACAAAAAATATCGATATTTCAGTAGAATATTGTTTTTATTAGAAATAATGAACAAAATGTTGCTAAATAAAAAAAAGTTATTATATTTGTAATGAGCTATATTCATTCTTTCATTCTGTTTCACTAAGAACTTTAAGCACACATGGTCAGTTTTCATTGATAATGACTGTGATATAAATATGTAAAAGAGAAATGTCATCAACTTATTCTTTTTGCTATGAAAAAAGGTTACTTTCTTACGATTGCACTATGGATGTTCATAGTGACGGGTTCTTTTGGGCAGAATATGTATCCGGGCGCATGGTATATTGGAGCCGGAGCGAGTCTCAATTCTACATGGATTATTAACCAGAACACCTATGGTGAACCGCGACTTAATGACGTGATCACCCTGAATATGGCAGGGAATATCAACATTGGATTTGAATATGCCAGACATTGGGGAATTAAAGCTGAGCTGGTATTTTCTCAACTGGGAGAACAATTTGAAGGCACCCAATATGGAGAACCCGCGACCAGGACGATCCGGCTTAATTACTTTCTTCTGCCTGTTTTATTAAAATACCGGGTTGGAAGTGAAAAAGTTAAATTTTATATCATGGCAGGACCACAATTCGGAATGTTATTGTCGGCTACCCAAGTATATCTGCGTAATGGAGTAAATGCTCCTATTTATGAAAGTCCTGAAAAAGGGAGCATAGATGTTTCCCAGAGTAATATTATGGACAGGCAAAATAGAGAAGCAGGTGCCGCGAGGTTAGATTTTGGTATTGAAATAACGCCTGTCAGACATTTTATGATCGATATAGGGTCAACAAGCTCATTTTTCATCACTGACCTTAATTGCAGTGCCTGGAGAATTCTTGAACCCAATACCAGATACAAGATTTCACACAACCTCTATACTGGTGTGAATATTGGTCTCAATTATAAATTCTGATTCCTTTGAAATAAGACTAATAGCGCAAAACATACGCTATAGGAGAGGTTGGAGAAAACCTAAAAGTACCGGGGCGTAACCATTCTTCCTGTGTTAAATACATCTAAATCGTATCCGAGCCTGATCTCATGAGCTCCTTTTGTATATGATTGTAAAGGGTTAAACCATGCATCGTAAGAATACCCGATATGGATATTCTTCGTAATATTAATTTCCGTCATCACCATAATGCATTTTTCGGTTCTATAACCTACTCCTATCCATAATACATTATGTATTAAAACACTTAGATCCACATCGGCCTGAACAGGAGAATTCGCAACATATCTAATATCAGCAGTTGGCCTTAACAGCATTTCATCGCTAATAGAAAGCGTGCATCCTCCTATTGCATAAAAATGGCGAAGAAGCTTTGAAAAAGATGTTTGATTATTTTCAGTAGTTGAAGAAACCAGGATTTTATTTTCCAGAAGGTGTGTTGAAGAGATCCCAAAATAATACCGGCTTGAATTATAGTAAATTCCAAAACCAGCATCAGGAACTGCCCTGTTACGGACCTGATTTGTAATCAAAGGGTCGTCGGGGTTATCCGGAATCAGAGCATTCCAATCTATATTCATGTAATCGAATCCAAATTGCAAGCCAAAAGACAATCTGCTGGAAGGGAAAAGGATACGATAAGCGAATGAACCCATCATACCGGACTCCACAGTCGGTCCCAAAGCATCCCGATATGCCAGGACGCCAACCCCAATATGTGGATTTGGCAAGTTGGTTCCGACCGTAAACATCATCGTATTAGGTCCGTTTTTCATCCCGACCCATTGCAGCCGGTCAACCAGGTTAATAGAAAGGCATTCTGTAGAACCTACATAAGCCGGATTTATGGCTTGCATGTTGAACATATATTGAGAGAAAATCGGATCCTGTTGGGCGAAACTTCTTATTGAAACAATAAGAAGTATCATTATTAATATTATCTTTTTCATTGGATGTCTTTTTAAAAAAAACATATATATATTTATAATATATGAGTTTATTGCGAGTTTGCACGAACATAAATCCAACCATCGAATTTTCCAACATTCTCTATATTAAGGATGTAGAAGTAAGTGCCATCAGGAACAGGCTCGTTATGTTTGTTTTTTCCATCCCAATAAATAGTTTTATTATCATAGCCAGTGAACTTAGCAATTTCGTCACCCCAACGGTTAAACAAAAGGATAGTATTTGAAGGGTAATTTTCAATTCCCGAAATAATCCATTTATCATTTAATCCATCTCCGTTGGGAGTAATTATGTTGTGAATAATGATTGGAATTTCATCCCCGATCGTTATATAAATTGTGGCCGTATCACTGGTTGCTTTCAGAAGGGGATCGTAGAGTGAATACTGAATCTGGTCAGATCCCTTAAAGTCATTATCAGGGGTATAGACAATTAGGCTGTCATTCTCTGTATTTGGAGGAATCGCGACACCATGATCAGGCCCTCTGCAGATATTTGTTCTCAGATTGCTGTTATTGAAATTAATATCATTCTTCAGGAAATGAATAATCAGAGGCAAATTCATATGTGTGGTATCGTAATCATCAACTGCGATGGGAACCAATTCACCGACGAGGACTATCTGAACCGTTGAATCGGAATTCCCATGAATATCCATGGCAATCCATGTAACCTTAGTTATTCCGATCGGGAATACAAGTGGTGCATCATTCGTAACGGAAAGAACGCCACAGTTATCATCAACTACCGGGGTACCAAGGTTGACCGTTGCATATATTTCACCCGGATCGGTATGAGTACGAATATTCACCAAACCACTAATTGAGGGTTTTTCATTATCGGTGACCGTTATGGTTTGTGAACAGGTAACAGAGTTTCCATGGATATCATAAACGGTCCAGGTAATGACAGTCAAACCAACAGGGAAAACAGAAGGTGCATTATTAGTGACTGATGCCACGCCGCAATTATCATTTGTAACCGGTGACTCCAGCCTCACAGATGAATAACATTTTCCGGGATCGTTATTGAGTGAGATATCTGTGGGACAAATGATTGTTGGAAGTTCATTGTCCCTTACTGTGACTGTTTGCTGACAAGTATTTGAATTTCCATGAAGATCATTTACAGTCCAGACTACGTTTGTTGTTCCAACCGGGAATGTAGCAGGTGCATCGTTCGTAACTGTTGCTACACCACAGTTGTCGTGAGTTACTGGTTGGGCAAGAGAAATTGTTGCATAACATTGTCCAGGATCGTTGGTGACTGAGATATCAGCCGGACAAATGATTGTTGGAAGTTCAGTGTCTGTAACAATTACTGTTTGCTGGCAACTATTTGAGTTTCCATGAATGTCAGTGACCGTCCAGGTGACAAATGTAGATCCAACCGGGAATAGTGCAGGAGCATTATTTGTCAAAGAATCAATTCCACAATTGTCACTAATCTGCGGCAAATTTAATTTAAAAATAGCGTAACACTGTCCAGGAGAGTTGTTTAGGAATACATTAGCCTCGCAGTTTATCCCCGGTAATTCATTATCAATGACAGTCACCAACTGTTGACAAGAATTGGAATTTCCATGAATATCAATAACTGTCCAGGTAACAATTGTTGTTCCAACAGGGAAAACAGGAGGAGCATTATTAGAAACCAAAGCTACTCCACAATTATCACTGGTTATTGGCTGCGCTAAAGTAATGGTTGCGTAGCACTGCCCAGGATCATTATCGGCTGTTACATTGTTCTGGCATATAATTGCAGGAGGTTCATTATCAACTACAGTTATAATTTGCAGACAGGTATTTGAATTACCATGAATGTCAGTGACAGTCCACATTACAGAACTTGTTCCAACCTGGTAAGTACCGCTGCCAGTGTTAGTAACAGAGGCTACACCGCAATTGTCATTGGTTACCGGTGTGCCTAAATTTACTGTTGCATAGCACTGCCCCGGATCGTTATTGACATATATATTTGGCGGACAAGTTATCGTAGGAAGCTCATTATCAATAACTGTTACAGACTGCTGACAAGTATTTGAATTACCATGGATATCAGCGACAGTCCATGTTACAATTGTTGTCCCAACCGGGAAGTCGGAAGAGGAATTATTGGTAACTGATGCAACACCACAATTATCTCCAGTGATTGGGGGAATCAATGTTATTATTGCAGAACACTGACCAGGGTCATTAAAGGCGAAGACATTTACCGGACAAATAATCGTCGGAGGTTCATTATCTGTAACTGTAACAATCTGCTGACAACTATTTGAATTTCCGTGAATATCACTAATAGTCCAGGTAACGGTTGTTGTTCCGACCGGGAATGTTGGAGGTGCATTGTTTGTAATTGTTGCTACGCCGCAATTATCGTGAGTTATTGGTATACCAAGATTTACAGTTGCAAAGCACTGACCAGGATCGTTATTGACTGAGATGTTTGCCGGACATATAATTGATGGAAGCTCATTATCAGTAACAGTTATTGATTGCTGACAGGTTGCAGAATTTCCATGAATATCATATACAGTCCAGGTGACAGTTGTCATTCCTACCGGGAATGTACCTGGTGCATCGTTTATTACTGTGGCTATCCCGCAGTTGTCATGAGTTACTGGTTGAGCGAGATTTATGGTTGCATAACATTTTCCAGGATCATTGCTGACCGAAATATCTGCCGGGCAGGTAATGATAGGAGGTTCATTGTCAGTAACGGTGACAGTTTGCTGACATGTTGCAGAATTTCCATGAATATCATTGACAGTCCAGATAATTGTATTTATTCCGACCGGGAATGTAGCTGGGGCATTGTTCGTTACAGTTGCGACACCGCAATTATCATTGGTTAAAGGTGTACCAAGATCTACTATTGCATAACACTTCCCCGGATCATTAGTAACTGAAATATTTGCCGGACAAGTGATTGTCGGAGGTTCATTGTCAATGACTGTTACGATTTGCTGACAAGTATTTGAATTTCCATGAATATCATTGACAGTCCAGGTAACTGTAGTTGTTCCGACCGGGAATGTTTGAGGTGAATTATTCGTTACAGTTGCGACACCGCAATTATCATTAGTTAAAGGTATGCCAAGATTTACTATTGCATAACACTTCCCCGGATCGTTTGTAACTGAAATATTTGCCGGACAAGTGATTGCCGGAGGTTCATTATCTATTACTGTGACAGTTTGCTGACATGTTGCGGAATTTCCATGAATATCATTGACAGTCCAGGTAACTGTTGTCACTCCAACAGGAAATGTTGCTGGTGCATTATTGGTTACTGTTCCAACTCCGCAATTATCATGAGTTACTGGTTGAGCAAGTGTGATAGTTGCATAGCAATGTTCAGGATCATTATTGACTGAGATGTTTGCAGGACAGGTTATTGTAGGAAGTTCATTGTCAGTAACAGTGACAGTTTGCTGACAGGTTGCAGAATTTCCATGAATATCATTGACTGTCCATGTAACTGTTGTCATTCCAACAGGGAATGGTGAAGGTGCATTGTTTGTTACTGTTGCGATGCCGCAATTATCAGAAGTAACAGGTTGAGCCAAGGTGATTGTCGCGTAACATTTTCCAGGATCATTATTAACTGATATATTCGCCGGACAGGTTATGGTAGGAAGTTCATTGTCAGTAACGGTAACAGTCTGTTGACAGGTAGCAGAATTTCCATGAATATCATTTACGGTCCATGTAACTGTCGTCACTCCAACCGGGAATGTAGCAGGTGCATTATTGGTCACTGTTCCAACTCCACAATTATCTTGAGTTACAGGTTGAGCCAGGGTGACTGTCGAGTAACATTTTCCAGGATCATTATTCACCGAGACATTTGAGGGACAATTGATTGTTGGAAGTTCATTGTCAGTAACGGTAACAGTTTGTTGGCATGTTGCAGAATTTCCATGAATATCATCAACGGTCCATGTAACTGTCGTCACTCCGACCGGGAATGTAGCAGGTGCATTATTGGTTACTGTTGCAACACCACAATTGTCAGAAGTAACAGGCTGGGCAAGGGTGATTGTCGCATAGCATTTTCCAGGATCATTATTTACCGAGACATTTGTAGGACAGGTTATGGAAGGAAGTTCATTGTCAGTAACGGTAACAGTCTGCTGGCAGGTAGCAGAATTTCCATGAATATCATTGACGGTCCAGATAACTGTCGTTGTTCCGACCGGGAATGTTGCGGGTGCATTATTGGTCACTGTTCCAACTCCGCAATTATCCTGAGTTACAGGTTGAGCCAGGGTGATCGTTGCAAAGCAATGTCCAGGATCATTATTTACCGAGACATTTGCAGGACAAGTGATAGTCGGGAGTTCATTATCTGTTACTGTGACAGATTGTTGGCATGTTGCAGAGTTTCCATGGATATCATCAACGGTCCATGTAACTGTCGTCACTCCGACCGGGAATGTAGCAGGTGCATTATTGGTTACTGTTGCAACACCACAATTGTCAGAAGTAACAGGCTGGGCAAGGGTGATTGTCGCATAGCATTTTCTAGGATCATTATTTACCGAGACATTTGCAGGACAAGTGATAGTCGGGAGTTCATTATCTGTTACTGTGACAGATTGTTGGCATGTTGCAGAGTTTCCATGAATGTCATTCACGGTCCAGATAACGGTCGTTGTTCCAACTGGGAAAGTCGGGGGTGCATTATTGGTTACTGTTCCAACTCCGCAATTATCCTGAGTCACAGGTTGAGCCAGGGTGACTGTTGCGTAACATTTTCCAGGATCATTATTAACTGATATATTCGCCGGACAGGTTATGGTAGGAAGTTCATTGTCAGTAACGGTAACAGTTTGCTGACAGGTATTTGAGTTACCATGGATATCGGTGACAGTCCAGATCACAGTAGTTGTTCCGACCGGGAAAGTCGGAGGGGCATTATTGGTAACTGAAGACACACCACAATTGTCAGAAGTAACCGGCTGAGCCAGGGTGACTGTTGCATAACACTTTCCAGGATCATTATTCACTGAGATGTTTGCAGGACAGGTTATTGTAGGAAGTTCATTGTCAGTAACAGTGACAGTTTGCTGACAGGTTGCAGAATTTCCATGAATATCATTGACTGTCCATGTAACTGTTGTCATTCCAACAGGGAATGGTGAAGGTGCATTGTTTGTTACTGTTGCGATGCCGCAATTATCAGAAGTTACAGGTTGAGCCAGGGTGATCGTTGCAAAGCAATGACCAGGATCATTATTGACTGAGATGTTTGTAGGACAGGTTATGGTAGGAAGTTCATCGTCAGTAACTGTGACAGTTTGCTGACAGTTTGCAGAATTTCCATGGATATCATCAACGGTCCATGTAACTGTCGTCACTCCGACCGGGAATGTAGCAGGTGCATTATTGGTTACTGTTGCAACACCACAATTGTCAGAAGTAACAGGCTGGGCAAGGGTGATTGTCGCATAGCATTTTCCAGGATCATTATTTACCGAGACATTTGCAGGACAAGTGATAGTCGGGAGTTCATTATCTGTTACTGTGACAGATTGTTGGCATGTTGCAGAGTTTCCATGAATGTCATTCACGGTCCAGATAACGGTCGTTGTTCCAACTGGGAAAGTCGGGGGTGCATTATTGGTTACTGTTCCAACTCCGCAATTATCCTGAGTCACAGGTTGAGCCAGGGTGATTGTCGCGTAACATTTTCCAGGATCATTATTAACTGATATATTCGCCGGACAGGTTATGGTAGGAAGTTCATTGTCAGTAACGGTAACAGTTTGCTGACAGGTATTTGAGTTACCATGGATATCGGTGACAGTCCAGATCACAGTAGTTGTTCCGACCGGGAAAGTCGGAGGGGCATTATTGGTAACTGAAGACACACCACAATTGTCAGAAGTAACCGGCTGAGCCAGGGTGACTGTTGCATAACACTTTCCAGGATCATTATTGACTGAGATGTTTGTAGGACAGGTTATAGTAGGAAGTTCATTGTCAGTAACGGTAACAGTCTGTTGACAGGTAGCAGAATTTCCATGAATGTCATTGACTGTCCATGTAACTGTTGTCACTCCAACAGGAAATGGTGAAGGTGCATTATTGGTAACTGAAGACACACCACAATTGTCAGAAGTAACAGGCTGAGCAAGGGTGATTGTCGCATAGCATTTTCCAGGATCATTATTTACCGAGACAATTGCAGGACAAGTGATTGTTGGAGGTTCATTATCTGTTACTGTGACAGTTTGCTGACATGTTGCAGAATTTCCATGAATGTCATTGACTGTCCATGTAACTGTTGTCACTCCAACAGGAAATGGTGAAGGCGCATTATTGGTAACTGAAGACACACCACAATTGTCAGAAGTAACAGGCTGAGCAAGGGTGATTGTCGCATAGCATTTTCCAGGATCATTATTAACTGATATATTCGCCGGACAGGTTATGGTAGGAAGTTCATTGTCAGTAACGGTAACAGTTTGCTGACAGGTATTTGAGTTACCATGGATATCGGTGACAGTCCAGATCACAGTAGTTGTTCCGACCGGGAAAGTCGGAGGGGCATTATTGGTAACTGAAGACACACCACAATTGTCAGAAGTAACCGGCTGAGCCAGGGTGACTGTTGCATAACACTTTCCAGGATCATTATTCACTGAGACATTTGCAGGACAGGTTATGGTAGGAAGTTCATTGTCAGTAACGGTAACAGTCTGCTGGCAGGTAGCAGAATTTCCATGAATATCATTGACGGTCCAGATAACTGTCGTTGTTCCGACCGGGAATGTTGCGGGTGCATTATTGGTCACTGTTCCAACTCCGCAATTATCCTGAGTTTCAGGTTGAGCAAGAGCGACGGTTGCATAGCAATGACCAGGATCATTATTGACTGAGATGTTTGTAGGACAGGTTATGGTAGGAAGTTCATCGTCAGTAACTGTGACAGTTTGCTGACAGTTTGCAGAATTTCCATGGATATCATCAACGGTCCATGTAACTGTCGTCACTCCGACCGGGAATGTAGCAGGTGCATTATTGGTTACTGTTGCAACACCACAATTGTCAGAAGTAACAGGCTGGGCAAGGGTGATTGTCGCATAGCATTTTCCAGGATCATTATTTACCGAGACATTTGCAGGACAAGTGATAGTCGGGAGTTCATTATCTGTTACTGTGACAGATTGTTGGCATGTTGCAGAGTTTCCATGAATGTCATTCACGGTCCAGATAACGGTCGTTGTTCCAACTGGGAAAGTCGGGGGTGCATTATTGGTTACTGTTCCAACTCCGCAATTATCAGAAGTTACAGGCTGAGCCAGGGTGACTGTTGCATAACACTTTCCAGGATCATTATTTACCGAGACAATTGCAGGACAAGTAATGGTTGGAGGTTCATTGTCAGTTACTGTAACAGTTTGCTGACAGGTTGCAGAATTACCATGGATATCGGTGACAGTCCAGATCACAGTCGTTGTTCCAACCGGGAAAGTCGTAGGGGCATTATTCGTTACTGTTCCAACTCCGCAATTATCCTGAGTTATCGGTTGAGCCAGGGTGATTGTCGCATAGCATTTTCCAGGATCATTATTTACCGAGACATTTGCAGGACAATTGATTATTGGAGGTTCATTGTCAATTACTGTGACAGTTTGCTGACAGGTAGCAGAGTTTTCATTAATATCAATAACGGTCCAGGTAACTGTAGTTATTCCGACCGGGAATGTAGCCGGTGCATTATTCGTCACTGTTTCAATTCCACAGTTATCGTTAGTTATTGGTGTGCCAAGATTTACTATCGCATAACACTTTCCAGGATCATTATTGGCTGTTATATTGTCAGGGCATATAATTGTAGGAGGTTCATTATTAACTACAGTCACAATTTGCTGACAGGTAGCAGAATTTCCATGAATATCATTGACGGTCCAGGTAACGGTCGTTATACCGACCGGGAATCTAACTGGCGCATTGTTCGTCACTGTTCCAATTCCGCAATTATCATGAGTTACAGGCTGAGCCAGGGTGACGGTTGCATAGCAATGTCCAGGATCATTATTAACAGAGACATTTGCAGGACAGGTAATTACAGGTACAATATTATCAGTTATAATAACAGTAAAACTGCAAGTCGAAGAGTTTCCTGAACCGTCTTTAACAGTATAATTAACCGTGGTTGTGCCTGTATTAAAAATATGTGTTCCAACAACGTTAATTCCAGTTAATGGAGAATTATCGATTGTTGCACCTGTCATCGTCCAGGTTAGTAAAGTCACTGCACAATTATCAGATCTCACCGGATCTGGAGTTGTAACATTTGTATAACATAATCCCGGAGATACATTTGCATTGATATTGGAGGGGCAACTTATAACCGGCGGAATATTATCCATCCAAATAGTGGCAATACCTGTCATCTGAGCTGTACAATTATGAGTTGGGTCTGTTGCCAATACTGTATAAGAACCGGGAGTGGATTGTTGTCCAAATGTTAGTGCAGCACCTGTACCTGTTATTGCCGATCCAACATTAGTACCGTTCCGTTTAAGCTGGTAAAGGTTCCCTGTCGTTGATCCTGATAATCCTACAGCTATGGTTCCACCCGGACAGATCATCCCTCCGCCTGTTACATTGAAATTTGCAGGTACAGGATTGACAAATACATTTGCCGTTGCATTTGCGGTGCACCCATTTGCTGCTGTTACAATGACTGTATAACTGGAATTTGAGGTTGGAGATACAGTAATAGATGAGGTCGTTGCACCACCAGGATTCCATAAATATGTTCCCCCACCTGTTGCAGTCAGAGTAACACTTGAACCTGCACATATCTCAGAATTTACGGGGGTAATTGATGCAGTTGGACTGGAAATAACCGTCACAATTACTGTATCCTTTGAAATACAGGAGTTATTTACATCAGACACCGTTAATATATAGGAGGTAGTGGTTGTGGGTGATGCAATTGGATTTGGAATATTTGTAGCATTTAGTCCTACAGACGGGCTCCAGTTAAAGATAACACCTCCTGATCCGGATAGTTGAGTGGAATTACCAGAACATATAGTAACATCAGGACCTGCGTTAGCATGTATTAATATGGGAACTCCTATGATGACATTCGTTTGAAATTTTGGCGGGTTACAACTCCCAATATCTTTGACATACGCTGTATAAGTCCCTTGAGCGAGACCGGTAAACAAATTCGAACTTTGCCAGGTTGTATTATTGATTGAATACAGATAATTGCCTGAACCTCCTGAGGCATTTATCAGGATAGTACCGTTGGTTTGTCCATTGCAAATAACGTTGCTCCCGGTGGCAGAATTAAGTACTAAATTCCCGAATATATATATATTTTCATCTATAAAGACTGAATTTGTATCACAAGGACAACCTTGTAATGTCCCTACTGTCAATATCTTGCTATTATTAGCATTATTATCAGCAACTGCATAATAATCGATAGTATAAGATGTTTGTCCTTCCGGAATTGTTACCTGCGATGGTAAAGGATTACCGGTCAGTGTTTTGACATCGGTACCATTTATTGCCGTTCCTGAATATTGTAAATTAACCGGGTAAGGATCCGTAGTATCTGATGAAGGCCTGACTAATTCAAGATGGTCAGGTGAGCATCCTCTATAAATAGTATCAAAACCACCCGATCCATAAGATGGGTTCACATTAACCATATTAATCGGCTCAGAAACAAAGCTTCTGGCTTTCAAGAATACTGCAGAACTATAAAGTCCATCTGATACATCAGCAATTTTTAGCTTTATATGATAAGTCTGACATGCAACAACATTGTAAGTTGCAGTCAGGGTAACGGTCGATCCATCATACTGCATTTCCATTGACCCTGGTGGATTGTTGACATAATATGAAGGATTTTGAGCCGGACAAGCACTACCGTACTGATTTGATGGAACATATTGATGAACTGTATTTATAGTTATTGGAACCGGAGGATTGGTATTCGGCAGGTAGGCAATATTGATAGAATTATCAGAATATGGACCAGTAATTCCGGGGCCACTAAGGAAAAAACCAAAAACGTCATTGTATTGGGTACAACACCATTCAAGGTACTCTTCTGAAGCAAAAATATACTGAAATTCGACTGTATTTCCGGCCGGAACAAAATCAAATTGGAGAATGGCGGCATCATGTGTAGCATAACCTGCAATTTGGGTAAGATCTGCATCTCCTGCTTCATGCAGGTCAGCTCCTACACTTGGGCTATTATTCGGACCCTCGGCTTCGGAAACATATCCGGTAGCCATGATAAGTCCTTCATCGAGCGGGAATGTTGAACTGGCTTTGTTAAAATAACCTAACTGTCTTTGACCCGGATTATTAACCGTAAATAAACCAGTGAATGTTACATTAGATGTTTTAAGACATCCTGTTACCAGAATGTTTTGCACCAGTTGAGCAGGAGTATAACTATTATAAGTCGGATTTTCGTTGACTGCTATTGATCCCGCCGGAATATCCATAGGATGAATGTCATTAATTTGTGATGCTGCTGTATCAAGAATTCTTTTTGGTCCATCAGCATAAATAAATGGCTGGAAATCATTTGGCCCCTGCCCATGAGATCTTCCCTGTCCATATACTCCTTGTATCAATGGTACTGATGTTAACAAGAGTATCAGGAATAGATTTTTAAATATTAAATATATTTTATTCATGATTGCATGAATTATTGTTAAATAGAAATATAATGGCAATTGTATCCATAGAAGATTTTTTTCGATATTCTTTTTTCTGACAGTTAAATACGTGTCTGCTAAAGAAATGAACCTTAATTCGGCCTTTTTTAAATAAAAAAATAATAGAAAAATATGCAGCTAGAAATAATGTTGCAAATTACACCCACTTTGATGAGCAAACAAGCGTAAAACTACTTGAAAAACATTGTAGAATCACGTGATATTTTCAAGTATATTGCCCATAGAATTGTTATTGTCAGATCAATAATATCAATTATTATGATTTATAAGTAATTGATAACCATCAAGTATGCATTTGTAAACGACAGTTGGAAGTTGGCAGTTTGCAGTCAATTTTCGTGGCATTTCAATTGATAAAATAGCCTTACAAAGTGGCAAAATGTGACATATTGCGGCCAAATTGGCCAAATGTCCTTTGACTTACTTATCCGGAATTTTTTTATCTTACATTATAACCCCAAAACATCTGCTGATCCCCGATTTCTTGTGTTGTGCGATAACGATGGTTCTTTCGTCAATAACGTCGTTCTTTCCTCATCGGTTGCAAACGTGATAACCGGCACATTCAACAGCAACACTGAAAATGACAATGAAAGTAATGATCCTGTTAAGGCATACGGATGTTATGCGGAGGGTAATATTATCTGGCAATTCGACCAGGCGACCATCCGCAGCGCAGGGACGATAACACTTACCCGACCTGATATTTCCGGGTTAGACATTGCTGTTTATTTTGAATGTCTCGACAGGTTATATCCTGATTTTTGTAGAATTTCAAAATCTATTTTGGATTTCGGATTAAAGAATGTAACAAAACAAGCACAAAAGGACTTTACTCTGTTTAGACGGGCTGATCAACTGTCAGATATTTTTCATTGGAGGTGGATAATTCAAAATTATGGAACTGGGTTAATTAAGTACTCAGATGAGACCACAATTCATGGTAACCCAGAGCATATAGCAAATATGAAAGATAATTTTGGTTATGAATTATCTCTTAGTCTTGTAATTGATCGGTTGATGCATGATCGATTATCTTGTCCATTTTTAGATGAAATCCCAATCTGTACGTCAAATCTAAAAAATGATACGTGCCTCAAAAACCCGTTCCTAATAAAAACGGACTTCTCAGGTAAAGAATGTTTATATAGATGTGGTTTCATGCTGACAGGTATGAGTGAACGTATTGATTTTAATAGTTAATAAAAAGCATACACTGGATTAGAACATGATAAAGGAATAAATGAAGGTCAAAATTTATAGGGGATCAAAGGAAATAGGCGGAACATGCATTCAACTCACCGCTGATAATGGAAAAATCCTCTGGATCGATCTTGGAACCCCTCTGAGCACTCAAAACCCTGACACATCCTATCGCAATAACAAGGTCGATGCCTTGTTGATCTCCCATCCCCATCAGGATCACTTTGGGCTGATGGAATCTGTAGGATTAGATGTGCCTGTTTATATTGGTCAGGTTTCTGAAGACCTGATCAAGGCTACCAAGCGGTTTCTGGGAGTTAATCCACCGAGATGCAATTTCCAAAGGTTAACTCCTTGGAAGGAATTTAGAATTCTTGAAACTTTTACCGTCTATCCTTATCTGGTGGATCACTCCTCACCAGAAGCGTTTGCATTCCTGATCCAATGTGATGGCAAGAAGCTGTTTTATTCAGGTGATTTCCGATCCACTGGTCGGAAGGGATTTTTATTTGATAGAATGATTAGCAACCCTCCTAAGAACATTGATCTGTTGTTGATTGAGGGTACCATGGTTGAACGAAGCAAACAAGAATACAAGACCGAAGCACAAGTCGAGATGGCTATTACAGAAATCGTCATGAATCAACAGAACATGACCTTTGTGGTTAGTGCTGCCCAGAACATTGATAGATTCTGTTCAGTTTTCACAGCATGCCTCAGAGCAAATAAGATGCTAATTATCGATGTTTACATGGCATTTGTTCTGGAGATGGTCAGCAAAATGTCTGACCGTCTTCCCACTATTGATGCTTATAGGGTTTTGGTTTACAACCCAAAAGCACAAATGGATAAGGTGACCGAAGAGGAATTTCAGGATTTTGTTACCAAAGTGAATGCGAAAGCTGTGCATGGTGGAATATTCATCAAACCTGAGAAGTTTGTGTATTTCTTAAGGTGTCCAAATGAGAAGCTGATTGAGAAAATCTCACCAAAGGGTACTATAAACCTAATTTATTCCCAGTGGAAGGGGTATTTGGAAGAGGATCACAAAACTTATTGTACCGATTTAATAAACAGGCTGAGAGATCAGGGGAAAGTCAAATTTACTCTTATTCACACCAGCGGTCATGCCACTTTAGAAGAGTTGAAAGAGTTTGCGCAGGCGATCAAGCCTAAAAAGATTGTGCCCATACACACCGATAACCCTGTTAAAATGAAACTGGAATTTGCTACCTTTGGGTTTCCTGATGTTGAAGTTTGGGAGGATGGGAAAGAGTATTCAATTTAGTTAACCTTTTTACTTAATAAAATCAGCTATGGAAAACGAAGAAGTGTTTGAAGCACCAGACTCATACTCGCTAAATATCATAATTGAAGCGAATCGGGAAGATGAAGAACCTTGGAGATTGAACAGGATTCAACGAGTAATTGGATATGCTCAGGCATTGGCTGATATTAACAACCAAGCGGAATTTCATAGCAAGATTTATTCAATTTTAGATTATAAAGGGTTTTTAACTGTGGTATGGAAATCTGAGCCTACAGATCAAGAAAAGGAATGGATTAAAAAGGCATGGGACAGTTCAGTGGCAGATTATGAAAACAACGTTGAACATTTTGTGAAAGAATAATAAAAACCAAATATCAATAAAAACGAGAACCACGAACCCCGCAAGAATTAACTCTGAGTTTCTAAGTAAAAAGAATTGGAAAGAGTTTTATCAATGGGAAACAATAGCACGCAAAGGGAATACTGAAATTATTTCAGACCTTCTGTTAAAGAATTTTCATCATATTGGATGGGCTTATATAGGACTGCGCAAAAACAATTTTTTGATCAAGGATCATCTTGGCTATTGCGAATTAAAAGGGGGAATGATTTATCCTTTTAATGAAAAGAGGTTTTGCAGGGCTGTTTTTAATGCATACAACAAAACCCCACATTCATTACTTGGGTTGTTTTTAGATTATGAAATACCCCTAACAGCTCGAAACCAAATCAAAGATGACAAATTAAATCAAGGGGAAATTGACCTTTTATCTTGTAGGGAAAACGAACTATTGTTTATTGAAGCCAAAATTGCTATTAACAATGATTCTCTCCTTAGAGCGATTTTGGAAATATTCGTTTATGTTATGAGAATCAAGTTATTTGGTCTATTGCCTCAGTTCCTTATTGAGTATAGAAAACCAGAAAATATCAAAATCACCCCTTGCGTTCTTACATTTATGAAGGCTGCGAGTGGTGAGCAACTTACAAATATTATCAAGTATCCAACTTTGATAAAATTGATCGATAAAATTAACAAAGAATTTAAAAATATTGGGATTAATGAGTTGGAGTATTATATAGTGGATGATCCTGACCAAGATTCTTCTTCTTGGTTGAATTCAGAACAGGTTGATGGTAAGAATTATAAAATAACCTTTACCAAAGGAATCGGAATAAAACAACTGTTTATTCCAAAATAAGATTCTTGAGAAAATATGAGAACACTTACAATCCTTTCCATCTTCATTCTGGTATCATCCTGCCAGACCAACAACCAGCAGGGCACCTTTCTTCCATCCTTGGACAGACAATATCTCTATGCAGCCCTGTTCAACGCGGAAGCCCATAACGGATGGTGCCAGTGGAAGCCCACGCCAACCGAAAAAGATACCAGCAATGTTTCCACCGATGGGTTCTATCACACACGGCTGGATACCATACTGAACTATTCGGACTCTGGCATAAACAAGGCTGTCATAATATTTGGCACCTATAAGTTCGATAAGAACGGGTTGGCTGATTGCCACGCATGTGATCCAATGGTAAGCATTGCGGTTGCACAATGGAATGGTGTGAGCAATTGGCAGGTGCTTAAATTCATCAAGAATTTCGGTGAGCACGGCTCTTGGGGAGGGCAACCCACCTATAGGATTGCCAAATTTGGCGGAAATTGCTTTCTTGTTGAAGATTGGGGATATACCAGTCAGGGTGAAACGAGTAGCTGGAAAAGATTTTGGCATCTATCATCGTTGGTTGAGTCATTGCAGATTGGTGGGGAAGATGATTCTGGATTGATTGAAGATGAAAAAATGGTTACCAGTTGGAGCGAAAGCATTGCAGATGCTTCGGCTAATGGCGTCACAAAGGTTCTTGTCCACAAGAAAGGGATGGTCTACGAAGAGGGAAAAGGACAGCACTCCGTTGATTTCACAAGGGTTTATATCCTGAATAATTCAAAAATTTTCAGGCAGGGTCAAAAATAACCCATTTATACGGCGTCAGCCTGTGATTCAGCAACAATTAAATTTGTAGAGCCATTTATTTTTTCATTGTGATGGATTTCTGTTATTGGATGAAAGGTCAATAATTGTTATGATTTACAGAGATCCACTAAAAATATATTTCTTGAAACCTTTGGTATTTAATCGTTTTGCATCTACGGATTTTAACAAATCCTTCGATTTCTCAACAATTTAAGGGGTTTTAGGAACAAAAGCCTTGACATTTTTTTCAGACGCCTTATCTTTGCAGGGATTTTCATTAATAGTATTAACTTAAAACATTAAAAAAATGAACAAGACACAATTAATCGAAGCAATAGCGAAAGATGCAAAATTGACAAAAACAGAAGGCAAGAAGGCTCTGGAAGCTATCATTTCTTCTACCACAAAAGCTTTAGGCAAAGGCGATAGGGTCGCATTAGTGGGCTTCGGTTCGTTCTCCGTTTCCAAGAGAGCTGCCCGTATGGGACGTAATCCGCAGACAGGTAAAGCAATCAAAATTGCCGCCAAGAAAGTTGTAAAATTTAAAGCTGGCGCAGAACTTACCAAGAAGGTCAAGTAAGACTTTATCCAATGTTAAACAAAGATGCCGCCCTGAAAAAGCGGCATTTTTATTTCTATAAAGCCATTAACGCGATCTGCAAGCAGAGGACTCAGCCGTTGGAACGATTCTTCGATATTGCCGAAATACTTGGGGTTTCGGTGACGGAGATCATAAACGTAGAATATAAAAAGAAGAAGTAATCTATGGCGATCAGAAATGGGATGTGGTCATGGGAATATTTTATGCTTTCCGTACCGAATAAAAATGCACTGAATGGCATGAAACGGTTGATAAATAGAATAGGGCAGTTAATCGAACGAAAGTAATAAACCTCAGTGCTTCATAAAATCATAGAACTTCAAGGTAATTATCATATTTTTTGAAGGTATTCTAATCTTTGCCTGCGCCATATAATTCAAACCGGGCAATAAATAGTATGTCGCAGAAAATTCAGCGCTTACACCTTTAAATGTCGTCGAAATAGTAGCATATGTGATGGTATAGGATCGGGTATCAATCCACCAACTCAGTTTATCTCCTCCGGTAAAAACATCGGAACCCGAAACCAATAGCTGTCCTCTTGCATCAGGGGCACTGATGTTTGCCTTCGAAAAAAAAGAATGTCTTGTGCTGTCATCTGCAAGCGCATATTTTTCAAGGAAAATACGGAGATCACTCATAAAATCAATGATTTTTGACTTTTGGTTTTCTGCAATCTGGTGGATCAGAAAAGTAGAGGGTAAAGGGGCCTCCTGATTGCTGATCATTTTCCGGATCTGCTTTCCCTTTGGGGCGGTGGAAACTTCCTCGATGAGCACCTGAATAACCTTGTCATCTCTTGTGACTTCTGTCCTGGATTTCCAAGAATAATTTTTTCTTGACGCTTCACTTTCTTTCCATACCTGAGTGAATTTCTGATCTATTTCGTTGGCATTAAGCAATTTTTTTTGTCCATTAACGATCATTGTGAGCAAGACCAACAATAAAAAGATCGCTGTATTAGCATTTAGATTCCTGTTCATTTTTCTAACTTTTATTCTATTAAGATTCCGCTCATAAAATTAAGAAATTTTAATAACGACGTAAGTTGGAAAAAACGCTCACCTTGAGCGGCTTTTCCATATTTACGCACTCATTTTATTATAGTGCCAAGACTTTTATAATGAAGATTGCATTACTGGTGCAAGAAAGAATCTCAATGATTCGTCAGTCGATTTATTAATTTGTGACCCTCCATTTGGAATCGATGGTGTTAAGTTGGAGCAACTTTACCACCGTGATCCTAATAATGTTTTAGCGGTGTACCGTGAAATTTCAAGCCAAGAATATGCGGATTTCTCAAAGATATGGTGGACGTCTGGGTCATTGACAAATTTCCCAAGTCCAGCTGTCGCTAAATCGGGATTTGGGAAAATCCTTGAAGATTTTTGCTGTACCATGGAAAATCATAATATACCCAGCCCTCTACATCATGTAAAGCGTAGGTTTTTAAAAATCAAAAAAGTAATATAAAAAAAAAGTCCAAACATTGTCGCTGGACTTTTTTATTTCCGCTAATCTTAAAGATTATTTTTTCCGTGCAGGTTTCTTCTCATCAGCAGGTTTTACGTCTTTCTTAACGAAGTTACCGATCTTATCAAAATGGAAGATCGTTTTTTCGGTTCCACTCATGACAATAACGCTGTAACTTATCACACCTTCTTTGTCCACTTTTTTAAAAGCCTTATCAATAGCTGAGCCCTTCATGTTCTGCGACATGTACTCCATCACAGGTTTCGGCAAATCAGAAGTTTTTATTTCGGTTCTGGATTGTCCAAAAACCACAGTTGCAAATAATACAACCATGAATGTTCCCAATACTTTTTTCATAATGTTAAGATTTAGATGGTTAATGAGAAAGCTAAACGGAATTCTATGTTAAATATTGAAGTCCGAAAGAAAAAAGTTAATCTGGTTATAAGGAATGCCGCATATGCTTCCGAAGACTGATGCTTGAAATAGCCTGTCAATTTCGAAACTACTGGGACTCCAAATTATGATCTTACCCCCTGAAATACGGTTGATGTCAATTGATTCCTTTTATTTTTTTAACTTTGACTAACTTTAGTCCATAATGTATTTTAATTATCTTTCCCTATGAAAACCTTTTGCTTTCTCACCCTGATGTTATTCCCATGGATTGTAAATAGCCAGTCGAAGCCAACGTATTATAAAATTCATGAATAAAGAGATTGCCTATATCAATAATGGGTCACTTAAAAAAGAGTATCTGCCTAAGATTTGGAAAGAGATGCAAAATACAAAAGGACTAATTATTGATATGAGAAATTATCCTTTTAATAAAGCTAAGTATGATTTTAGCAGCTATTTGATGCCAAAAACCACTCCTTTTGTTAAAAGTTCAAAAGGAAGCATTAAAACACCCGGACTTTTCATTTACACAAAATCATTGACCGTCGGAAAGAAAAACAAAAATCCATACAGGGGTAAGATTGTTCTTCTCGTAAATGAAATTTCACAATTTGCTTCCGAGTTTCAGGCAATGGTTTATAAAGCATATCCGAATACGATCACAATCGGATCAACAACTGCAGGTGCAGATGGAGCTGTATCTCATTTTTCCTTACCGGGTGGAATAAGCACGGCGATAAGTGGTATGGGAATTTATTATCCTGACGGTAGAGAAACCCAAAGAATTGGTATCGTGCCTGACATTGAAGTAAAACCTACCATAAAAGGAATTACAGACGGACGGGATGAATTAATCGAAAAAGCAATCGAACTCATTAATAAACAATAAAACGACTTGTAACAAAGACTATTTTCCATACAGGTCATAGTTTTAAATCCTGAAATACTCGCCTGAAATGTCAGGATACAAGAAGCATATAATCCGGATTTTCTTTATTCTCGTCTGCACATTGACGACAGGATTCTTTGCCTTCTCTCAAACGGTAACTGTACATGGAATCGTCAGAGATAATAATTCGTTGACTCCAATAAGTAATGTCAACATTAAAATAAACGGCACAAATGAAGGGGTTTTCACCAGATCAGACGGCCGGTTTACGTTAACATTAAAAAGCATACCTGCGTCGATAACCATTACCTGTGTCGGTTATGAACCGCTTTATTATAATATTGAAAAAATCTCTGAAGAACCCATTGAATTTGTCTTAAGACAGCGAACCTCTGATCTTCGTGAAGTTGATATAACAGCCATGCGTTTCAATTATCTGTTCAGGGATGAGAATTATTCAATCCTTGATTATGAGATTATGGGAGACAATCTCTTGTTGCTGGTTTTTCATTATCAACTGAAAAATACTGAACTTATCCTTCTCAACAGGAACGGGGATACTCTTTCCATTGCATCGGTACCCGAACTAAAGCCAATGCGTTTATATAGAGATTTTTTGGGTAATATTCATTATATATCGACCAAAGAAAATGCCTTTCAGTGTTCATACAATGAGTTACTAAAAAGAATGGAGTTCCCTTATCGAACAACTTTTGATTCATTGCTCAAGATGGTAAAACCCTTTCTTTTTAAGATTGGCGCGCGTTCATATTTTGAAGAATTCACTCCGGATGGTTTGAGTAAAGCTATAGGATATTATGATACTAACCATCGCAAAGGCTATATTCGTTTTATTTCAGGAGAAACAGCTCAAAAAAACTATTATGATGATTCAAAGTTTAATTCACGTTGGAATGAATTTGCTACCGGTGCGGCTGGTTTTACAGAAGATGATAACCGGGCGAATAAAGCCTTCTATTACCAAAGGATCAATGCTCCCCTTTTGAAATTGGGAGATAACGAAATGGCGGACTTTAATTTTACGGACGGTGTCATTGAGTTTATGAATAATGAGGGTAAGGTTTACCGGACAGTACCGATAGAATTCCAGAAAGAGGATGATTTTAACCTGCTTGGTGCGCTGCTTAGTGTTTTTTTTCCAATTTCAGATTGGAGTTGGAGTGGAAGACTCTATGTAGACGAGTATTATAAGGATGTTTATACTACATTTGATAAAAATGGCATGGTTCAGATCAGGAAAATTAATCTTGAAACAGGTAAATTGACAAGAACTTTTAATGTCCCTTTCCCTTTCCCGAAAAAGATTGAAATTTATAAAGGTGAAGCATTTTTCCTGAATAAAGAGGTAAGTGGTAATTTTGAGAAATGGAAACTGGTCAAACTCAAGTTATAAGGAAAACCTGAACCTCTGCCCGCCAATACCAAGTCTGAAGTCTCAAGTCTGAAGTGTGAATTATTTCAGGCTTCGTTGATCGATATTCGATTGTTCAAATAACGACCAGGAATGTTCAATCCAAAAGTCTTATCCGGACTGGAGTATTTGTGATTGTACAATCAATAGGTGCAATTAATAACGCCATTAGTAATAGTAACGCTTGTACCGCTGTGATTTTCCAAAGGAACCAGTGTCGCAGAAAATGTTCCCTGGATAGATGTGGCTGTCAGTGTGGTAATGTTTATGGTAGCGCTTGTCCCGGATACTGATGGTGAAGCCGTGTACTCAGTGAGGGTCTTATCCATAAAATTAATCAAATTAAAATTTGTAGTGCTGGGTATCTTATAAGTACCTGTAGTCAGGCCTGCTGATGTCGGTGAGTTGATTTGAAGGACAATAGTTCCGAAATTAGTTACCAGTGTCGAATCTAATGCATTAAGAATGACACTATATGTATCTGTTGTAACAACCTGAACGTTGGCCATGGGCATTGAATAATTAACCCCGCCGTTTGTGAGTGTGATCAAGCCCGTAGCAGTATATTTTCCCTGTGTCCAATTTGGTGACGTTGGCGTTGTAAGGGTTGCACTTTTTTTACTGCAACTCGATAGTATTATTCCTGCTATGAACAACATGATGATAAACAGCTTCTTTTTCATAATGTTTAGTTTGAATGTATTGGGTATTAAAAAATTGATTTTTGGCACATTTATTTCGGCAAAAGTATAAAATAATCCTGATATTGTCACGGATCTGACAGCATTCGTGTCCACTCATCCTTCCACTGTCTTTCATTCATCCTGAAAGTGATATTCCTGTTTTAGGAAAACAATAAGGCTTGTTGCCTCTTCCTTTAGGAAAATATAAGGAACATATTCGTTGCCTGGGCTAATCCGGATTTTGTCAAAGCAACAATGATGGCCTGCGGCAATCTTCCTAAGCCGATCTATGACTTATGCTTGAAGTTCAGAAATCGTTGATCGATATTCGAGTATTCAAATAAAAATTCCACTAAGAAGTCCTAACTTTACAACCATGAAAGCCTGGATCATTGAAAAGATTTGTGACCTGAAAACTGAAAACAACCCGTTAACGCTGGTCGAACTTCCCAAACCGGAACCGAAGGAATGTGAATTGTTGATTAAAGTGAGCACTTGCGGGGTCTGCCATACCGAGATTGACGAAATCGAAGGCCGTACGCCACCGGGTCATTATCCTGTAGTTCCCGGGCACCAGGTGGTGGGTACGGTGGAGCAAACCCGGGGAACCAGGTCCGGCATCAAAAAAGGGGACAGGGTCGGGGTCGCGTGGATCTATTCGGCCTGCGGAAAATGTCAGTACTGTCTTTCCGGAAATGAAAACCTGTGTGAGGATTTTCGGGCAACGGGAAGAGATGCCAATGGCGGATATTCCGAATACATGGTCGTTCATGAAAATTTCGCCTATCCCATCCCCGGCACTTTTACCGATGTCTAAGCTGCACCCTTGCTGTGTGCCGGCGCAATCGGTTACCGCTCGGTGGCCCTGGCAGGAATGAACGATGGGAAACGGATCGGGCTTACAGGATTTGGAGCTTCGGCCCACCTGATGTTAAAACTGATCCGGTACCAATACCCGCAATCTGAAGTTTATGTATTTGCACGCAGCCCTGAAGAAAGGGCGTTTGCACTTGAACTTGGGGCACAATGGGCGGGCGACACAAGGGATAAACCTCCCCGCCTGCCCGATTGTATTATAGATACCACCCCGGTTTGGGAACCTGTGGTTTGTGCGCTGGAATGTCTGAAGCCCGGAGGCCGGCTAGTTATCAATGCGATTAGAAAAGAGTCAGTCGACAAAGAGTACCTGCTTAATATCGATTATTCCAGCCACCTTTGGATGGAAAAAGAGATTAAAAGTGTGGCAAATGTCACAAGTCAGGATGTGAGGTCATTTATTCGGATAGCGGCTGAAATGTCGTTAAAACCGGAAACTGAGATCTATCCGTTTAAAGCTGCCAACCAGGCTATCCTGGATATTAAACAACGAAGGATCAAAGGAGCCAAAGTCCTGGTGCTGTAGGACCAGATGAATGACCGGCAGGCAAAAATTATGAAATCAGATCGAAACTCAGAAATCGTTGATCAATATTCGATTGTTCAAAAAATGCCCGGGAGTGTTCCATCTGACCGGTTTGTCCAGTCTTCCTATTGTTTAACTTTAGATCAGGAATATCAGGGATTTCCAGAAAGACATTAAAAGAATAATTTCTGAATCCTTTGGTGTTTAACCGTTTTAAGGATTAAGATATTAACAAATTCTTTGATTTATCAACAATTTAAGGGGTTTTAGGAACAAAACCCTTGACATATTTTTCAAATGCCTTATCTTTGCAGGGATTTATATTAGTAGTATTAACTTAAACTTAAAAAAAATGAACAAGGCTCAATTAATTGAAGCAATTGCTAAAGATGCAAAAATGCCCAAAACAGAAGCTAAGAAGGCTTTAGAAGCTTTCGTTACTTCCACCACAAAAGCTTTAAGCAAAGGCGATAGAGTTGCCTTAGTGGGTTTTGGTTCGTTCTCCATTTCCAAGAGAGCTGCCCGTAAGGGACGCAATCCGCAAACAGGGAAAGAAATCAAAATTGCTGCCAAAAAAGTTGTTAAGTTTAAAGCTGGTGCAGAACTAACCAAAAAAGTCAAGTAAGACTTTGCTCCTTATTATATGAAGATGCCGCCCCAAAATGGTGGCATTTTTTTATATACACTTGACCGATTATTTCAATTAGATTACTGAAACCGACTAACCTTTCTACACGTCTTATTATACCTTCCGTTTTGGGTACAGCCTGATAATCAGCATTTACTGCGTTATTTCAAAGTCGCCAAACGCTATCTAAGAGTTGATCCACCGAAGTGTGATTTTCAACGAATAAATCCTTGTAAGGTTAACGTGTTGATAATTAATCTATTTTCTTACTCAAATACCATTCCTTACGCCCCAAACCCAATCCTTCGTCTTTCCCCACTTTTATCCAGAAACTCCTCGTTACAGAGATCCATGATCTGAAATAAATTCATTTTTTCCCCGGTCAGAATTTGTCGTAAAACATACTTACGGGAAATATTTTCAACCTGTCCCCCAGATAGATCAAATTTTTCAGACAAATTTTTGTAGTCCGAGTCCGTCAATCCCGGAATTTTATCTCTCCAGATCAAACATCTTGTTTCATTGTCCGGTTTTTTCAACTCGATTTTGTAAAGGAACCGCCGTTCAAACGCTTTATCGAGATTCTCGGTCAAATTAGTGGTTGCAATGAGAATCCTCATTAAATTGTTCTATGTTCTCCAACAACAGGTTTTGTATCGCATTTTCGGTTTGAGAAACAGCACTATGACCTCCAACCTGTCGTTTCCCCAGTATTGCATCACATTCATTCAAAAACAAAATCGGTGTGAGATCATAAGTTTCTACCATTTTTGCGTACCGATCAAAAATCCCTTTAATCAGCTTTTCTGAATCGCCAAACCATTTCGATTTCGTTGACGAGATTTCAACTTTGAAAATAGATCTCCCTGTTTGATTTGAAAGTTGTAAACAACTTTCAGTTTTTCCAGTGCCCGGATCACCATAGAGTAATATTGTGAAACCCGTCCGAAGTCCCATATCACGCATTCGAGAACAGATAGACCGGTGATTTTCCGGTTTCAAAAGATCAGTAAGAAAAGCCATCTGTTCTTCTTCCTTTTTATTAAAAAACAGCTTTTTTGGAATGATATCCGAGGATAATATGATATCCGATCTTTTCTGTTCGGTGGTTGCAAACAAGTCTCTATCCGCACCAAAGAATAATTCTTTTGCGTATTCTGTGAGTACAATCGCACGATCAGAGCGGAAATCACCACTAGGACTGTCAACTAATTTTAATTGCTGTAACCGATTCTCTCCTTTAATGAATTCCCTGCGTATCTTCATCTGATCTTGAAGGTCGGGAAATATAGTTTTCAAGAAGATTATCAGATCGGCTTCTTCGTAATCTGTAAAATTACTACAGACGTAAAGTAAAATGAGAACATCATTGACCTGTAATTTAAATCCCTTAATTTGAGTCAGCAGAGCCAGATGTCTGTTTTCAGTTATCAATTCGTGACAACTTTCTACAAGCTCCTCATAACTCAGAAGTTCGTTGTCGCGTTCCTGTAGAAGATTGGAGTATGAGTCTAAAAATTCATACACAGTCATGTTCACCTTTTGACGAGTTGGTAAATGTTTTTCACCGGCGGAAATTGATTGGATAATGTAGGTTGGTATGTAGAACTGCATAGAATCCAATCTATCAGGACACCTCTTACGCCGACGATCCGACTTGGATTTTCTTATCACCCTTAGACGGATTAACTCATCGAAATCGTTGATATACTTGAAAGCCGTCAGAATGGAACATTGCAGATAGGAAGCGATATCCTCAAGATCAATTTCCGGTCTATGGAGGCTGATTGAAAACAGGATGGCGAACCAACGAGCCTGGCGTTCCGTACTTCCGAGGTAGGTGGCTAAATCCTTGGTATAGACACTAACATTTTTTTGTGTTTCATCTGTGAATTTTGAACTTTGGGCTGTTTCAGAGATTTTCTCGATGCATTCCAGAAGGTGGTTTACCGTTGTTTCTTTTTTCATGATACAAAGGTAGAATGCAGCTTTTGGCAAAAAAAATCAAGTGTAGGGGGAATGAGCGGGTTATAATGAATATACTACTGAAGATTTAGCCTATTTACTTACCTTAATGGACAAACCGGTTAGATTGACCACACAAGGCCGAAGAAAATTGACTATCTTAAATGAATTATTATCAAACTAATATGGTGGTCAGAGGTTCCGGTTTTTCCAGCAACCACTGTTACGCTTGCAAATCAGGTATCGATTGAGGTTGTGTTAAAGATGTTGGGTCATTCAGCCATAAATATGACAAAAAAAGTATGCATGTGTAGTGGATGATATGTTTAACTGGTATATGCAGAAGATATGGGGGAAGTATGAAGTCACTGTCGGAAACCAATCCGCTGAACCGATGTTTGAAGATTCTCTTCGTTGCAATAAGCAAATAGTTCGTCCAGATTTGGTGATGTCCCCTGCAGCACTTCTTTCATGAGACACTTTCGAGCAATGTTGTCGATTTGTCCACCGCTAAGGTTAAACTGTTCAGCAAGGCGAACAGTTTCCTCAACACTTAATGACGGGATTTTGTCTTTCCAGATCTGAACCCGTGCTTCAACAGAGGGTTTCTCAAAACAAATCTTATATAAGAACCGGCGTTCAAAAGCTTTATCGAGATTATTTACCATATTTGTGGTTGCGATAAGGATGCCGTTCAAATCTTCTATCTCCTGGAGGATGATGTTCTGAATAGCATTTTCGGTTTGATCGATTGATGACTTGTTAGACTCTTTCCGGCGACCGAATATCCCATCAACCTCGTTGAATAATAGAATAGGGGCGATTTCTTTTAATTCTACTAAGTTACGGTACTTGTCAAAAATCCGTTTGATTAACTTTTCCGATTCACCAAACCACATGCTCTTGGTCTCACTGATTATTACCTGATGAATATCGCGACCGGTGCGGCGGGCTATTTGGTACACAGATTCTGTTTTTCCAGTTCCCGGTGCGCCATAAAGCAGGATAGCAATACCTTTGGACATTTTCTTCTCTTCCAGTCGGAGAATCAGATTTTTGTAATTATCTTGTCGTAGAATTTCCTCAAGAAATCCAATACTTTTCATCTCGCGTTCTCCGAAAAAGAGTTTTTTCTCAGGAATATCGTGGAAATTAATGACACCGGGTTTCTTCTTTTCTTCTTTCCTGGTCAGGATCATTTTATCATCGGAAAAGAGCAAATCAACACATTTTTCTGTCAGGGCAACATCCCGGTCACTCCGAAAAAAACTCTCGGTGATGGTCAGAAGCTCTTTTTTCTGAAGTTCATGTTTATTCTGGATCATGGCTTTTCTAATACTGATCTGCTTTTCAAGTGTGGGGAATATACACTTTATCATATCCGATAGATCGACTGTTTCTTCATTCTGGATGAAACCATGACAGATATAGAGCAGTATGTATATTGACTCATAATTTAAATCAAAGGTTTTAATTTGACCAACAAATGGGAGATGCTCATTTTCGTCAATCATGGAATGGATTTCAAGTTCCATTTCTTCAAAACTGTAGGTCCCGTTTTGATGGTCGTTCACAATCTCATAGATGCCTTCCAGAAAAGCAAACAGATTATTAACACGTATTTCTTTGCTGGTTATATTGGCTCCTTTAAGTATTGGTTCGAATAGCTCGGGAATAATATGATACTTCCAGGCCTGTGGAAATAATTTTTGTCGCCGTGATTCTTCTATGGGTTCTTTCCGGATCAAGCGCAAATTTATCAGTTCATCAAAATCGTGGATCCTTGTTCCAATGTTTAGCGGATTACATTTCATAAAAGAAGCAAGATCTTCCAGATCGACATTGTGTCGAACAAAGTTCATCGAAAAGATCATGGAAAAAATAGCGGCCTGCACATCGCTGCATTTTAAATATTCTGCAACAACCCTGATGCTTTCAGTAGTTTTCAGCAACAGTTTTTCAAGAGACCCGATATCTTCACTGGCATCAGAGATGGCTTGGATATGCTGTACAATTGTATGCGGTTTCTTAGAACTTCTTTGTTTTTTTATGTGACCTTTGATTTTATCCTTTGGTTTTATTCGTTTTTTCATAGTGTCGTTCATTAAGTCACTGCAAAATTGCCTCGGAAGGCCGCATTGTATCTACATTATACATTTTTCTCAAACTCTTAAAAAGAATATTTACCTTTGATTGACATTGAATAAAATCATTTATGCCTTTAAATAAAGAAGCCCTGATCCGTTACCGGGTAATCAATCGATGCCTGGTGGATTTTAAATATGCGTCGAAGCACCGGTTGATGGCTGCCTGTCACGACGCACTGGATCATGAGATCGGAGAACGCACTCTTGAACAGGACATTCATGAAATGAAGTATGACCTTCACTTGGGTTATGAAGCTCCAATTGAATTCAGTAAAGAAAAAGGTGGGTATTATTATACCGATCCGGAATTCACCATTGACAATATTCCAATTAATGAAGAAGACTTGGAAGCGATCACGTTTGCTGCAACCATGTTAGACCAGTATAAGCATATCGGTATTTTTTCGACCTTTTCGGGTGCTGTACAGAAAATCGTGGATGCTGTGAACATCCGCAGGATCCTTAAAGAATCACCTTCCTATCCTTTTGTGGAGTTCGAAAAAGCACCGATGGCTAAAGGAAGCGAGTTTCTGCCGGTCATTCTTAACGCGATCAAAGACCGGAAAGTATTGTCCTTTCTATATCAGCGGTTTGATGCAGAAAAGGCTTACCGGCATATCCTGCATCCATACCACCTAAAAGAGTATCGTAACCGTTGGTATCTTATTGGTTATCATCATGAATTACATGAAATACGGACCTATGGCCTCGACCGTATTCTGGAAGTTAAGGAAGAACCATCTATTGATTTTCAGGATACCGGTTTCGATCCTGCTGAATACTTTCAATCTACAGTAGGCATCATCGTGCCTCATGACAAACCTCAACATATTGTGCTCCGGTTTTCTGCTAAACAAGGTAAATATATCCTTGCTCAACCCATCCATGAATCACAGGAGGTGATTGAGAGGTCCGAAGTTTTTACCACAGTTAGCATGGATGTTATGCCAAATTATGAATTATATGCTCTTATCCTTGGATGGGGTGCACAGGTGGAAGTGATGGAACCAGTGGAAATGAGAGAGCAGATGAAAGGGATTCTGGAGGAGGCGTTGAAAAAATATTAAAAGTCAATCAATAAATATAAATTTAATGAATCTAAGTATGAAAACTGACATTGAAAAAATCTTAAAAGATTCCGAAAAGGAGTTGCTTTCTGAATTAAAAAAGGATGAATACCTCATTAGTGAGCATGATATTCAAAGTCTTCATTTTTATATATTGAGAAAAGCGCTCGAGAAATACCCTGAATATACTGTTTCGACAGAATGGACTTATTACAAAACTACTAAGGAAAAATCACCAATAAAAAGGTTTGATCTTGTTATTTTCAATAATAAATCAGAAAAGGAAAAGAAAAAGAATGTTTATGTGAAAAAGGACATTTATACTCGGAATTCACAAAAACTTCTCTATATAGCAGAATATAAAGTTGATACTGCACCTGGCCTACAGCCAAAACAAAGAAATGCCTTTAATTCTCGATATGAAGAAATTCTCAAAGAGTTCAAACCTAATAAAGAATATTCACTTCGTATATTCTGTTTGTTGATACATAAAACTTATACAAAAGAAGATAAACATCAAGAACAAAATGAATTAAAATACATCAGTAAATTTGATTCAGATTGTTATATTAAAATCCACCAAAAAAATTATCCAAAATAAGCTTAAAGAGTTTAATTTAAAAATACCTAGTTAAATTGACAATTGGTTCATCGGAAAAATTCAATTCTATCATTGACAAATCTCATAGTACCATTATACCCAAAGCATTACCATCGCAAGGGTATCAAGTTCACAATAACGTAAGAGTTCATCAATCAAGTGCTGTCTTTCAGATTCGATTTTTCTTTTTCCGGAGTATCCTTCTGCTTTGACTGTTTTCTTTTTGTCTTTTGTGGCTTCAGTGAATAGGACATTTTTCGGGGTTGGGAACCATCCCACTCTTGATTTTTAGCCAAAGAGAATTGGACCTCAAAACCAGTTAATCCTTCTTCGTCGAAAGTCCTATCTTCATATTCTGTTTCATTTTCTTTGATCTTATCAAACGCTTTATCAAAAATTTCTCTGATATTTTCGACATACATATTAAAAGACCCATAAATTAAAGGACCTTTCTTTTCGTAATTAAGGTCATAAGAAATTCTATATACTTTCATAATTCATTGATTTTTCTACAAAAATGAAAAAACCGGGTGCAGTGAATCTGCGGTGAGTAGATTATTTATTACATGATTGATTATTACGCATTAAGCGCATACCTATGTTACTGTTTTAACAGGATGACCTTATGACCTCTTACCAGGGATTGAAGGAAATTAGTTAAAAAGAAAAAATGAAAAAAGAAAGTGTTTCAAAAATTCTGAACATTTTTTCATTCCCCTTCCTCATACTCTCGAATATACTCACTCAATAATCCAAGATGAGCGTTGATCATCCGGATATCAATGAACTCTGGATCAGTTTTTCCATCTAACCATTCGATCATTTCATCGTATTCCGTGGTTCCGGGATGTTTAAGTGTCTCCCATATTTCATAATATCCACCGATACCACCGCAATCCTCCGGAGGACATCTTCGTTCTCCTCCGATACATTTCCGTTGGGGTTTCATCGTTGGATGAACCTGTTCCAATTCTATGGTGTGAACCCAATCATCCCCCATGTCATAGGTATAAGTAAGTGTTGGATTTTCCGGGTTCAATATTCTTCGGATGGTTATTAACCGGTCAGGTTGTGTCTCCTTATCATCCCAAAGTACAGGATCTCCAATTTTAGAAGTTTCTTCCCCGAAGTAATAAAGATGGTAGTTTGACCATCCGAATGTTTCCTGAATGATGTGATGTAACTTGTAGAGTGAAATATGTTCACTTACCAGAATCCTTCTCCAAATGGGAGGGGTGATACCGTTGATGGTGATTTTAAGTTGATACATCTTTAAGGATTTTACTGTAAAGATCAAACTTTTTACCAAATTTCCCAACTAAATATTTTCGTTCACCATGGGCACATTGTAGTTACAGAAGACATATCAATTGGTTCAGAATCGAATAGAAGTGCATGATTCTTCCAAAAGTTTATAGAATTATTATTCGCTCTTTCATCCCACGGTTCTACTTCTGCATTTTTACCATAAAAAGCCGTAATTATCGTATAGAAATCTTGGGTCTTCTTTAAAATTATCGAAATGCTATTTGTATCTTCAGGTTGTCTATCTCTGACAAACTTAGTGTACCCCATTCTTCCATTTCTTTTTGCATAGACGATATTATCATCATCATTTACTTTGACACAGGTTGATTGTCCAATATATTCTGGAAAATCAATCTGCTGAACAAAAAATGATCTCTCTTCACAAGAAATTAATTTTACAATGTCTTCCAGCTTTGATACTACCTCTTGATGGATATGATTGGAAGGCCTGTTAACCACGAATTGTCCCTCTTTTGATAAATATGCTCTTGTGATTATACTACTCCCCAAATTTAGGACAGTAAGTTAAGGTGTGCAAACAAACCTTTAATTTTACTGTCATTATGAGAAAAAAGAGACAAAATTACAGTGCAGAGTTCAAGGCCAAGGTAGCCATAGAAGCTCTGAAAGAGCATAAGAGCATAGCAGAATTGGCTCAGCTCTATGAGATCCATCCTAACCAGATCAGTATGTGGAAGAAGGAATTTTTAGAAAATGCCTCCCAGGTATTTGATAAAGTACACAGAAAGCCGAACGAGGATGAGAAGGTTACCAAACTCTATGAAGCCATTGGCCAGTTAAAGATTGAGAACGACTGGTTAAAAAAAAAGCTACTGTAGGTTTTACCCTTGAAGAGAAACGATCCATGATCGAAAAAAACAATAAAGATCTGAGTGTGGTAAGACAAAGCGAGATGCTTTCTATTCACCGTTCAGGGTTGTATTACAAGCCATGTGAGGAAAGTTCATTCAATATTGATCTGATGAAGGTCATTGATGAACAATTTCTTGAAAAGCCATTCTATGGTGTAGCCCGAATGACGGAACATTTGAATAGAATGGGGTATCTGGTTAACGTTAAACGAATCCGAAGGCTTTATCGTCTGATGGACCTGAGAGCGATCTTCCCAGCCCCCAAGACTACCCAGCCCAATAAAAAGCATAAGAAGTATCCGTATTTGTTAAGGGATTTGATTATCAATCGTCCAAATCAGGTCTGGGCTTGCGATATAACTTACATTCCAATGAGGCACGGCTTTATGTATCTGGTAGCCATAATAGATCTCTACAGTCGCTTTGTGGTGAACTGGGGTATATCTAACTCGCTTGAATCGGATTTCTGCATAGAAGTGCTAAAAGAGGCTATTAAAAAGCATGGAAAGCCTGAGATTTTCAATACGGATCAAGGAGTGCAATTTACTTGCCAGGAATTCATTGAAGTGCTTGAGAAAAATGAGATTGCAATCAGCATGGATGGCAAAGGACGGGCAATCGATAACATTTTTATTGAAAGATTGTGGCGCAGTGTTAAATATGAAGACGTATATTTACATGCCTATGATGACGGTCTGGCATTGTACCGTGGAATGCAAGAGTACTTTGACTTCTACAATTATAAAAGGGTTCATCAAGGACTTGATTACAAAATCCCTGGTCAATTGTTTCAGCAGGCAGCTTAAGTTATGAACATATTAACAGAAATGAACAAAGAAAAAAAGAAGCAAAAAAAGAAAGGTCTTGATCCGAGAATAACTCTTCGAGTTATTTCCCGTATCAATCCCGTTAAACAACAATATCCTTTAACTTTTTTGTCCTAAGAATGGGGAGTAGTATAGATATTGAACGCTTCCGATTTACTTGTATGAGATTTGTTTAATCCCATAATAAAAGTAACCGGAGAACCAAGTTTAATGTTTTCGTTGGTACATGAATGAGTACGGAAAAATATTTCTTCCTGATTTTTATTCGTGATGAACCCGAATCCTCGGTCATAAAAGTATTTGGTCACTTTTCCTTTCTGAATTGTTTGCATAACTGAACTTTCTTTTTTTTGTCAATAATTAAAATTATAACTCCATTCCTTCACCAACTTTTTTCAATAGTATCTTCGTAAGATTTAGCATTGCTGTTATTTTGAGTAGTGACTTAATTTAATTCAAAATATTCACTTTCACCATCGATGATTATGTTTCCATTCAGACAAAGGATTATATCTTCTTCATCAGCTTTTTTACAATCTTCATAGATATCATTTCGTAAAGTGAACCAGAAGACTGAAATAGAATATGATATTTCTGAATAATCAAAGGCATCTTCATCTTGTGCATTTACGAAGTCGACATATTTATGTAGAAGGTTCATGAGGAGTTCAACATTTTCTGTTACGATGAAGCCGTATTCACCACTGCTTACATCACATTTTAGTTCTAATTTCATACGGTATTTTTTGTTATTTTTTATCCAAAGGAATATCCATTGGCTTTAATTTTATATGAGTAAAAAAATGGAAAGTTTAAGTTTTCAGGAGTGAGAGGGTAAACTTGAAGAATCAGGATTGTGGTTGATATAGTAAAATCAATCACTTACACGATTAGTTTTAGATGTTCGGGAAAACAGCTATTTCGGGAATTCCGTAGCCAGATCATTAAAAAGCTGATTAAACGAGAAAGGAATTCCTGTCTAGTGAATGATTTTTAACAAACAAAATTCGGAAAATAACTTGTTTGAAGGATTTTGAAATAGAATTTACCAACCAGAATCAGCTTTTAACTGATTCTGAAAGAAGATTTAGAAGAAATTCTTGAATTAAGTTGTCAGATAAGTAAGGTTTTCCATTTCGTAGAAAACCTTATTGTAAAGGAATCAGAAAGTCAAGTATTTAAATTTGTCAGATTGACTTTCAGCTTGTTTTACCAAATCTCCCAACCATCTCCCTTAAATATTTCCACTCGTGACCATCCCGGATAACCAATATCAATCACTTTTTTCAAAAGACTAGGTTTTTCTGTGGCATAGGGAAAATGTTCGAAAATAATATGTGGACTCCCCTTTACTGTTATTAAACATAGTTCCCCGTTGTCTGATAATTCATTCTCTTCATCTCGATTCCAAACAAAACACGAAGCGTAGCGGAACCCCCAGTTCTTACTTATCTCAATACCAGTTTCGACTTGGTGAGGCAGAACCCATGTGAATAAAACACAATCCTGTTCACAGATTTCTGAGATGGTAGTATTTGCCATATTCATGTAAATCCTGTTCGTCAAATCAAGTAATAAGATCTGGTACTTCCCCGGTGGTAGATTTGTTTTCATCTTTACTGTGATTGTTTATGGATATATATAAACCAACCAACGTCCTAAACCCATAAAATCCGAAATATTTTATTCCAGAATTTTCACAAGATCCGTTCTCCATGATTTTTTTTTACAATCAAGTAATCCTAACTTTGTAAAAGATCATGAGGAACCCGTTTATGAACACTAAGAACGCGACAAACAGCCTGTACTGTATTACTACAAAAAATGTTAACGATGAACTTTTAGAAGAAAAATTCGAGGCTGATGCTTCGTTATATTTAGAACCGGATGACGGGGATTGCATTGGCGGTTTCGATATTGACAATGAGTCAATTTATTTTTTATATATCGACGAATGGAAAATATTTAAGATGATTGATTTTTTCTCGAGGAACCACGTTTTAATCAAATATGAATTGGTTGTAAGCCTTCGGCTACGAGCATCTTGTGCAATTGATCGATCCTGGTCAACTTGCAGCCAAAAATTTCTATGACTCTTCAGGACAGACGTTCACAGATGATCACACTGGTTAAGGAGTGGCATCAAAGTGGCCTTAGCCAGGCAGAATTTGCCAAGGCTCAGAATATCAAGCTTGCAAAATTGCGTTATTGGATCCATAAACAACGGCATGGTGAAACGGATCGTTCAGGGTTTATCCAACTGAACGGGCTACCATCAGCGGGCATCAGCATCCGTTATCCTAACGGGGTGGAACTGATTCTGCCAACCCGGTTGCCAGCCGGGTACATAAAAATGCTGATCAATATCTAAGCCGGATGTTTTCCCTTGGCGCCTCACGGTATTATCTTTACCGGGAACCTACCGATATACGCAAAAGTTTTGATGGCTTGTGCGGACTTGTGACAGAACGGCTGGGACAAAACCCCATGAGCGGCGATGTGTTCATCTTCATCAACAAACCCCGCAACCGTATGAAACTACTGCGGTGGGAACCAGGCGGATTTGTTTTGTTTTATAAACGTCTTGAACGGGGCACATTTGAACTACCCATCCTTCCCGGTGAGGTCCTCTCCCAGCGAATCGGGTACGGGGAGCTGGCTATGATAATTACTGGTATATCCATGAAATATGCAAAAAAAAGACGTCGTTTTTTACAACAAAATGATGTTGATAAATATCGTTAAAAGTGTGATTTAGCATGGGTTTTCCATGGTAAATTTGACTCATGGAAAGCGAAGAAACAGTCACCATAACCAGGTCAGAATATGAGTACTTTTTAGGGCTCAAATCCCAGTTGGCCTACGTGCAGTTTCAGCTTTCCGAGTTGCAGAGGTTGATCTACGGAGCCAAAAGCGAACGTGTTATTTCTCCCAATCCTGAACAGACATCCCTGTTTGCTCTGCCCCAAGAACAACCTGTCGAACAAGCTACCGAACAGATATCCTACACGCGCCGCAAGCCGCAGCCGGAGAAGAAGCAGCCCCTGCGGATGGAGCTTCCTCCGCACCTGGAGCGCAGAGTGGAAGTGATAGAACCGGAGAATCTACCCGAAGGGGCAAAGAAGATCGGTGAGGCGGTTACTGAAGTGTTGGAATATGAGCCGGCCAGTGCCTATGTTCGAAAAATTGTACGTTCCAAGTATATCGTGGAGCAGACAGACGAAGAAACCCGTATCGCCATTGCTCCACTGCCTACCCTTCCCATACCCAAAGGCAATGCCGGACCCAGCATGATCGCCCACCTTCTGGTTAGCAAATTTGTGGATCACTTACCGTTCTACCGCCAGGTACAAATCTTCAAACGCCAGAGGCTCGAAATCGCCGAATCGACCATCAATGGCTGGTTCAACGGCGGTTGCAGGGTGATCGTACCACTTTACCAAGCACTCAAATCGAGGGTGTTTGCCACGGATTACCTTATGGCCGATGAGACGCCGATCCCGGTTCAGGACAAAGACAAGCCGGGCGCCACACACAAGGGCTATCTCTGGGTATATTACGATCCGGTCCACCGGCTGGTCTTGTTCGACTACCGGAAATCCCGGGGAAGGGAGGGCCCGGACGAGATGCTCAAAGAGTTCGCCGGATTTTTACAGACAGATGGGTACAATGCTTACGATCACTTTGAAAATCATCCCCAAATCACCTTATTAGCCTGCATGGCCCATGCCCGGCGCAAGTTCGAACATGCCCAGGAGAATAATCCAACTTTGGCAAGACAGGCGCTGGAGATGTTCCGGCAACTGTACGATATCGAGAGTCATGCCAGGGTGAAAAACCTGGAGGCCGGAGATATCAGGAACCTTCGTCTGGAACGATCAAAGCTGATCCTGCAACAAATGGAATCGTGGATGCGTGAACAAATTATCGTCGTCCCACCAAAGAGTGCCATCGGTATGGCTTTGGCTTACACGCTCAACCTCTGGCCGCGACTAGTTCGCTATATTGACGACGGTCGTTTCCAAATCGACAATAACCTGATCGAAAACAGTATACGACCGGTGGCCCTGGGTCGGAAAAATTATCTCTTTGCCGGTTCCCACGAAGCTGCCCAGCAAGCTGCCGTCATCTATTCCATCCTCGCAACCTGCAAACTCCACGATGTGGAGCCTTTCGGGTATCTCACCAAAATCCTTTCTATTATCCCCGACTTCCCGGCTAAACAACTACACACACTTTTGCCCGGGCAAAAATAATCATCCTGCATTCAGTAAAAAAGATGCTCGTAGCCGAAGGCTTACAATTGGTTTCTGATGTCATCGACCTGATTAATAGTGATGAGAAATACCTTGAATTTTACTCCGAGGAACGTAATAAAACCGTTTTGGATAACTACATTTTACACCATGTCTCGATTGATGATATATTAGACAAAATGTGTAAAAATAGAAATAACAGTGGGTTTTCATTATTACCTGTTGAACAGCTAATCTTAGAGACTGTTTCCGATAGGTAGAGACGCTTGGCGTGACAATGTCAACAAATAAATGGCTCATGTAATTGACCGATCGTAAGGATATCAGAAAAAATCCAAAGCAGCTTATTCATTTTAGAAGTTTTGAAAAATCCTGACTTGTAGTGTCTTTCCAACGAATCATAGGATTATCATTGTACTTGTTATACAGATCTTGTAAAAAATCAGGATCAAATATCCATGACGATAATTCGTTACATCTGGCAATGGTTTCAACATCACCGTGTCCATTCATTCTGGTTCTGGATAACAACAGATTCGGTTTGCCGATCCAAATGGTATCCGTGATAAATGGACTTAATTTTGAAATAAGGTCATCGACATTCCTGTCCAGTAACGGTTCACCAGAAACGCTGGTTTGATAGCCCATCCTAAAAGCTAAAGCCAAACATTCCAAACGCTCTTCAAAGGACGGTGCGTTTGGCTCCCAAAACTTTAAAACCTGTGAATCGGTTGAACCAATGGTGAATCGGAATAATATCTTATCCTTGTAATCAGTGAATGTTTCACAGATTCGTTGTATACATTCCATGTTGGGCTTCGATACCACAAGTAATTTGTTGCCTGATTTTAGGATATTATCCAACATCGTCATACTTTCAGTCAGGTGTTCAACTGTAATATCATGGGTAGAAGGAAACATCACTGTTCCTTTGTAATGTGGAACCGGTTTGGTCAAGGTATCCTTTCGAACTTCTTCGTTTTTCCAGTTATCTGGTGTGTTTCTTTTAAATCGGATAGCCAGGCACTTTGCGTAACAATATAGGCAATCGTTCTTGCAACCATTGATGCAATTGATGGTCTTGTCTGACCATTCAAAAGTTCCATAATTATTCTTTTCTTCTTTCATTGTTATAAGATTATTTTTTGGGTCCAATGTTGGACCTTATATTACCTTATATCAAAATAGCTGAAAAAAGTTTAACCTGATTTCTATCGAGTAAAAAAGCTGTTTCCTTTTGGAAGGTGTATTTTGGTAACATATACTTCTTTCTTAAGTAGTTATATTAAGAAATACACCTTCTTTCTATCAAATTATTATCTATTTGTTAATCAAGAATATAACCCAACTTCATATCATCAATCCTTTGGTACTGTAAGGAGATCTAATAATCGGTACACATATATGGGTATTACACCCTTTCCCCCCCCTGCGCTTTTTTTTTTGCTTTTTTTTTGCATATCATTTCTTCCCTGAATTTTTCCCATATAACTTTTATCCCGTCATAATACTGAATTGGAAAATAAATTGAGTCATGAACTGTGATTAGCTTTATTTCAGGAAATTGATTTACAAACATTTCCAAATATAAATATTCTACAATATAATATTATCAAGCCTTTCAGTGAAAATAAATTTGGAGATTCTGAATTTTGGATTTATCTTTGTACTTTCTAAACGCCTGATATTTAATAATATAAATAATATTTATATGGATATTAAAATTGAAATAAAAGAATTAATGGATTTACTGGAAACTGTAAAGTTCAGAGGAATTCCGATTTCTGGTTCAACCCAATACCCTGAGATTCTAAAAGTCTCCAGAGAGATTATTTCTTACTTTGGATTACCATTAATTTATAAATTCGAAGATCACCTTATTAAAGTCGTTTACCGTTCAGAAAACACCAAAGAAAGTGTAGAGAAGATTTTACAGAACTTGAGGAGGGCTGCTGCCTATTGTAAATCAATTACTCAAGATGATACTGATGACAATGAAAATTTTTATTTGACTCTTCAAGAGAATTTGGACGAGCCTCATGGTGACGAATGTGATATTACTGAGGAAGATGATGAAATACTCAATAGATCACTCGAAAGCGGATTGAGGAAGTTTAAGGAGTATGAAGAGCAAAAAAAAATTATGGAAGACAGGAAAGAAGATCATCAATCCATTGATATTGATGACATGAAAAAGTATATTACAGATCATTTATACGAACCTCTAACAGATAGAGAATTCGAAGATATTGAGAAGGGGTTTCGTTTGCGATGGAACTATTCAGCAGGGCAGATGTTTGGTGATGGTGACTTTAAACAATCCGTAGACCAGTACCTTACTTCAATTGAAAGCCCCATAAATCGAAAAAAAACGGAAAAAGTGGTAGATTTGATTTTGGAATACTTGGAAGAGATTGGACAATGGGGAGAGAAATGAAGTTCGCAATACAGTATTAATAATCTAAAACCTTAATCTTATGGCACCAGCATCAATAAGTGACGTTTTAAAGATTGAAAGTCGATCAAAAAACCTTTATCAAGATTTTTGTGAAATAGCAAAACAGTTATTTACAAAATTCATCATTATTAAAGACGAAACAAATAGATATCGTTTTACTGAATTGGAATTTTATTTTATGTCAACATTTCATAGCGATGTCTATATTTATGGAAAACCAATGCAATTAACCTCTGGAAAGTGGTTCAAACATGGTTCAGGAATTGATTTAACCTTTGGGAACGAAGATGCCAAAATCTATGGAGGAATATTAATTCGTGGACTTTGGGATATTACGAATAAACGCTATATCAACGGATGTTGGAATGTTCTGAAGGAATTGTCCGATGGGTACACTAAAATCTCAAATGAGGCTTTACAAATTAAGATTCAAATAAAAGAATCATTAAATGAGATTGATATCATTCTATCATCTACACGTATAGGACTTAGCAAAAAAGACTCAGATGCAGATGATTTTATTTCAAGACAATACCGATTCATCACCGATATCTGTCCAAAGAACAAATTCAAGGAAAAAACCAAGGTTGCAGAAAAGACTTTCGAAACCAAACTTCTTGATAAAAATGCTGTCAATAATTTATTTGGGTACAGAATAATAAAATGATTCTTATTTTTTGCATATGGTTTATTTCTCATCGATTCTGAAAGATAAGGTATATAATGGGACATTGCCGACTCTATTGAAAAATTTGACTGATTGTGACATTGGGTATGAATTTCTCAATAAGACCAATGATATCTGGTGCCGTGATTACATGCCTGTTCAGGTTGGCAAAGATCAATTTGCCCAGTTCTCCTTAAGCAAAGACTATTATCAAAAGAAAGACCAGCACCTCAGAACCGACCCTGCCCCAATATGCCTTGACTTGGGAATAACCCCAACAGTTCCTCTATTTAATGGCAAACCAATTTTTCTGGATGGCGGCAACGTGATCCGTGGTTTTGGGAAAGCAATCATTTGTGATAAGGTTTTTAAGGACAACGATATCCTAAAGACCAAGCTCATTGATATCCTTGGCAATTCTCTCAAGGTCGATGAGGTTATTAGTATTCCGCAGGAGCCATATGAAAGCTGTGGTCACGCTGACGGTCAAGTCAGGTGGCTGGACGAGAAAACAGTTCTGGCGAATGATTATGCAATGGCAGGATCGAATAAACGATTCATGGATCAATTTTACGGGGCACTGGCTGGAGCGGGTTTGGATATTATACTGGTTCCCTATTGCCCAGTTGATTCACAAGCATATATCCAGCCTTCGATTGGATGTTATATCAACTTTTTACAAGTAGGGGAGCATGTATTCCTTCCTACATTTGAGGATAAAAAAAATAATGAGAGGGCAATTGAACGGTTCGGGGAGATTTTCGGGGAGAAGAATGTTGTGCCCGTACCGTGTTTAGAGATTTCAAAATTGGGTGGGTGCTTAAACTGTGTCAGTTGGGAGTCATAGATCGTTCACTTGATCCCCTTAATTACAATTCCGATCATGTTCTCTAAGACTATCGCATTTTTCAGTTGGGTCTTACTTAAGATACCAATGATTTCCTTTGTTGTATAAGCAGCATTTATTGATGTAATTAAACCAGCGTGTATTTCTTTTGGTCGAGCATTTCTTTTCAAGAACCACCTCATAAAAGGGGTCATATCTCTTTTCATATCACTGATAAAATACTTTTCTCCTGTTTTTAGCACTCTATGGATTTCATTAAATGCTTTAATGGGGTCTAACCATTCGTGCAGAGATCCATTTGTGAAGACGGCATCAAACAAAGCATCGGAAAACGGAATGTATTCAACTCGTCCCTGTTTATGAGGAACTTACCCTTAGAGTAGTCAATTTTTATAAGCCATTATGAAATTTCATCCATGCTTCATAACTTCCATAAGCATCAATTGTAACAAGAGGATTCCAATATTCACGGTAATGCTTAATTTTTCCGTATTCAAATTCAAAAAAAGTGACATATCTCTGATTATATTGTGCTCCATTACTTATCAAGTGTCCATTAATAGTCAATTCAATAACTATTTTAGTGGGTTCAAACATTGGTGAGATAATTAAATCTGCAACTGAATCCACTACTATACTTCGAGTAGTCGAAGACATATACGTTAGTATATCTTTCTTACCACGATATACTGATGGACGATTCTTAGGTGCATAAGGAAATTCAAGGATAGCATCTTCAGCCCAAAGTTCAATCCATTTTTTCCAATCTTGAGATTGTAAAAGTTTCAGGTATAATTGTGCTTTATCGAGTGTCAGTTTGCGTTGTTCTTCAATTTGGTTCATATTTTCTTCCATAATATTGTAGAATTAAATTTCTTTATTGGGCAAAAGTAGTAAATAGCAAATAGCAGAAAATTACCTTAAGATAATAAAATTACTTTTTTACAAGCCTTTTTCTTATCCTGCTTAAGGATTGTGGCGTTACACCAATGAGTGACGCAATATATATTTGTGGAATCCTTTGTTGCAGATGCTTGTATCGTGTTATAAATTTTAAATAGCGTTGTTCGGCAACTAAACTTTAAATAGCCTATTTATCGGAAGGTTTATCTTTTTCAGGTTCTTTATCAGGATCTGTTTTTTTGGGGTCTTTAATCTCCTGATCCAATCCATCCATTGCATCCTTGTAATGTTTAACACCTTTCCCTAAACTTTTCATCAATTCAGGAATTTTCTTTCCTCCAAATAATAGCAGGATCACCAGAGCGATCAAAATCACATCTTCGGTTCCTAAAAATAATAAAACAAATAGTATCATTTGTAGTGATTTACCTTGATCATTGTGTCTGACAAAATTAACAAAAATCTACTTGTAATCTTTTCACTATCACTGAAAACAGGAATGTTAAGGATGGTTGCTTTATATCATTCTACCAAACATCTTGGAAGTTTGTCAGAAAAAAGCTAAAGTTTGATCCACTATTTGATCCACTTGTGTTTCTCTTGATTTAAAAAGCTAATCGACACTTTATGGCTTCGATTGGTTTATATGGAATTTATCTTACCGGTAATTTTCCGGAAACAATTCGTGATTTCTGTCATATAAGAAAGAAAACACATGTTATGAACGTAAGATATAACCTAAACAGTTTTGACATTGATACCAATCAGAAAGAATTCACCGATACCGAAGGAAATAGCCTTATAACCGCGACATTGGAAAACATTCTATCCCTTATCACCGGTAAATACCTGTACAACGAGTTTGAATCCGTCGAAATCCATCACACCAAGTTTTCAAAAATTACAAGTGATTATCGAAAGTACCTTAATTACCTCAGGGATAAAGAAATCCTATTGATAAATGAATCATACGAGAAAGGTGTTCACAGTAAAAGCTATATGTTTACTGATCACTTTAAGGAATATGCGACCGTAAACCGGTTTAAAATCTTTCAACTTGATACTGCTTCGATGGATGATAATTCGATCATCATTGATAAAAAAGTGAGTGAAAGAATAGCAGCGGATTTCTGCAGTGTCAAAATCAAACCAGAACCGGTTGAAAAGGAAATAAGGTTTGTCAAGAATGACCAACCAGTGGTCAAGTTCCGTCAGTACCTTTTGAATGAATACGCGTTATATCGACTGAGAAACACTCCTCGTGTTCTTAATTGGCGTAGTGGTAGATTATATACACCTTTTGTCCAACTCTCTAACACCGTCCGTCGTGATTATTTATATTTTGATTCTCATCTCACCAGTCTTGATATAAAACGATCGTTTCCTTTATGGCTCGTCGTATGGTTGATCGGTAAACGTATTCCGATTGATTATCAAACCAAAAGTTTTATCCAGTCAGTTCTTTCCGGGAATATCTATTACGATTTGATGGAAAAATTCAATAACAACCGGAACCTTTTTAACAACACTGAACTGGAAAAGCCATTGATCAATAAAAGTCAGGTGAAAAAACTTTTCACCATATGGCTAAACGGCAATAATAACTTGAGTAACCTATCCAATTTGATGTTCATGTCCTACTATCCCGGTGTTTTTAATCTCGTCAAACAGTTTAAGAATAATGTGAAAGCGCGGATGTACAATGAACTTGTCAAGTTAGAAACTGGGTTTATATTCAATCATGTTTGTCAGAGGCTTTATAACGAGATCCCCGGTATTCAGATATTGACGTGCCATGATGAAATTTATTTTGAAGAACGTTTTTATGCACAGGTAGAAAAAATATGGACTGAGGAACTTGAGAAAATTTATGACATGATCCCAGTCAAGAATGACCAAGGATTTTATTTCGATAAAAGTGTCTTTGACGCGCTGGGTATGTTTCTGGAGTGAGTTTTTATTTTTTTATTTTATTAATAATATTTGCTAGATCAATATATGGGTAGGGTAATTTATAATAAATCAAATTACAGACGTTTAATTTATATATTTTGATTGTTTTTGAATCTGTAGTGGGTTATAGATTTTCAGTTCTTGGGAATGGTTGTTTGGTATTGAAAGTTTGATCTAAGGTTTGATCTGATGGTTTTTGATCAACATTGATCCCTTGTCAACAAATTTATCAATATGCTGTTTGTCAAAATTCAGCCCCATTTATTACCTAATATTAGCTGGATAACGTAGAAAGTTGATCCGCCACCGCACACAAGCTAAATGCGCGACAGCAAGTATTCTATATTGGTCCGGACGATCGTGCCAGCTTCTCGTCAGAGTCATTAGGAACGCGGCATGCGCTTTCATAGCGGTTCACGAGATTGAACCAACTCAGCATCAGAATCAGTTTCCGGGTGTTATTGATACCCCAACGCTCGATGGCTGTTTCCAGTAAGTCCTCTCCGAGGGTTGCCCGATCCGCGATGTCGTCCGCCATCCGCGCAATCAAAACGATGTCCGGATCTATTCCGGCGACTGGGCCGTCAGCGGTGAGCGCCTTCACCTCAATTTTTGAAAGCCCACGATTCAGCGCGATGCGCGTGGAAGCATGCACAGCATAATGGCAGTTCAAACGCACGGCGGTTCGCACAATCATTGCTTCCCGCAACCGGGCGTCGGCAGCGGGGCAGGCGAAGACCGCCCTCATTAGCTCAACAGCCGGGCCTGCGAGATCGCCCGCCGCTGCCAAAGCGATTGCCCCATTGAGCGTTGTCTCAGGATTGAAATTGTTTCCGAAGGCGGCTCGTGCCTCTTCGGCGGTTGGTATCGGCAAACAGATATTGGTCATTGCTCTCCTTGGTGAATTACTCAAATCGTCTCAAAGCTATTTTGATGCCTAACTTAATAGCGTTTTATTTAACGTTTCCCCAAAATTAGGTTTAAAAAAGATGAATAGCAAATAACATGTTGAATGCAAATTGAAATACGAGATGGAAATGGGGAATAAATCCTGACCAGCAAACGATCTTTTCCCGCTATAGTCTTATAGTAGCGAACGAGAGATCAAACTTCTGGCACCACGGATCAAACCCGTTTTGATATTTTCTTCCTTCTATCGAGAAGGTTAAGATAGTTTCCAACCTTCACCTCAGGAAAAACCTTTTATTTCTGATAATGGCTCTTTTCAATCCGACGAATAATCCCAGTAAAAAACATAAGACAAAGAGCTGAATTAAGCTACCCAACAGGATTTTCCACACCGGAAAAGGAAAAAGCTAGTGGATGTTATGAACCATGGTAATTCCCCAGAATGAGTGATGACAGGAATGTATCAAAATAAATTGTGAAGAAAACGATGGTTAAGTAAAGCAAAGCAATCGAAAGTATCACTTTGGTCTTTATAAAATACTTATACCACTCAAGATTGTCCATCTGTAGAATTTTTTACAAAATTAAAACATTGCGGTGAAAGGCCCATATTTATTGAACGTTCATAACAATATTGAGTGTAGTGCTGTTATCGATTTTTGACGTTAAGACCAACGGCTATTTTTTTTCTTCACTTGAGTGTCTGTACCTTTGTTGACGCACTTGGACACAGGTATACAAGGTATAGTGATTCAGGATGAAGTACTAAAAGAGGAAATCGGGAAGTTGGATTTATATGTTTTAGAAAAGGAAGGTTGAACATGGATGAAGAATTGAAAAACCGGTTCATGATGCAGAAAATCGAGGATTTAAGGTCTAACGATGTTAAACCATTACCTACAATTTTGTGCGAACGGAATGATCTTCGGATAGTGGAAGTGGTCAGAAAATTCTGTATGTTTTCCAAAAAAATGGTTCCGTACCAGGGGAAACATCATTTATCGTTTGTCGTGGAAAGGCTGGAGGTTCAGAAGGGAATGGTGGATTATGGTCAGCTTTATATTTTGGTTACTGTAAATTGAAGAAACAACAGTTTTTTTACGCTAAAAAGAACTCATACCTTTGTTTGGAATTGATGAAAAACCAGCGATCACAGCTTTTTTAGAGTCATCCTTTTATAAAAAAAATCAATGATTCATGGAAACTGTTCTACTTTTTATTGTAATTGGACTTTTAATCATTGGTCTTATTATAGTTTTAGTCAAGAAACCTGACAATTACAAAGAAGATTTTATCAATCTTCAAAATCAACTATCAGCATTTGACAAGGCCATCGAGAAAATAGAATCATCGGTCAAAGAAGAAGTCCGTCAAAACAGACAAGAATTATTAGAGCAGTTAAAATCCAATAGGACGGAATTGTCAACTTCACTAACGGAATTTAGGAAGGAACTAATGCAAACTCTTACTACTATTTCAACTCAGAACAAGGACGCACTTAAGGACTTTCAGTATGCGTTTGACAAGAATGTCAAGTCTTTCAATGATTTACAGCGGGAAAAGTTTGGACTCATGGAAACCAAACAAAACGAATTGATCCAGAATACAAGAAGAAATG
>CAWDBP010000013.1:0-80414 GCA_963800585.1 uncultured Bacteroidales bacterium | reverse complement strand
TTGCCGGAGGAGGAATATCTGATAACACGGTTACGGTGTTATGGAGTACCACAGGTGCACAAACAGTTTCTGTAAATTATATGATGGGACCCGGCTGCACTGCCCCGTCCCCGACTGTTTTAAATGTTACCGTAAAACCCAGGCCTGCAATTACAAATGCAGCCAACTCAACAACCTGTTCCAACGGTACCACCAATATCGTGTTTACCTCTTCACTTTTTGGAACCACATATACATGGACAGCCACAGGAAGTTCAGGAAATGTTACCGGGTTTTCAAATGGCGCCGGAGGCAGTATCATTCAAACGCTTGTCAATACAGGCTTTAATATTGAAAATGTAAATTATGCAGTGACCCCGAGCCTGAATGGTTGCGATGGACCCATAGCACATTATATTGTGACCGTAAACCCTGTCGCCGATGTTTATTTTAATCCAAACGGACAATCTTTCTGTTCAGGGGGAACTACCAGTATCAATATCCTCTCACATGTCGCAGGCGCCACTTTCACATGGACTGCAACCGGAAGCTCTGGAAATGTAAGCGGTTTTGGTCCGGGCAGCGGCAGCCTGATCGCACAAACCCTGACTAACAGCGGTCCTTATTTCGAGAATGTCAATTATGATGTTTTCCCGCTGGCTAATTCCTGTGCAGGCACCGATAATCATGTGATCGTCAACATGAACCCTACACCGCAAGTTTCTTTCACAACCTGTAATGATATCATCACAACGACCGATGCAAAGCCAATTACCCTGAAAGGGGGAATACCCCTTGGCGGCGTTTATTCAGGTACAGGTGTCAATACAGGAATATTCTACCCAGGCATGGCCGGACCCGGTAACTTTAGCATCAACTATTCCTATACCAATACCTGGGGCTGCAATGCCAATTTGTCGAAAACCATTTCTGTCATCAGCGCCATTCCATTCAGTTGTGATAATATCCTTACCGATATCCGGGATAATCAACAGTACCCCACAGTTAAATTAGGAACCCAGTGCTGGATGTCAACGAACCTGAATTATGGGAACATCATACCCTCCACTTCCATGCAAAGGGATAATTGTATTTCAGAGAAATATTGTTTCAATGACAATGTTGCAAATTGCGCTACCTACGGAGGCCTCTACCAATGGGACGAGTTGATGCAATACGATAATACGGCTGCTGACCAGGGGTTCTGTCCTCCTGCATGGCATATACCTACAAACAATGACTGGGTTACCCTTTTTGGATTTTATATCAGCAACGGATTTGCCGGAAGCCCTTTAAAGTATACAGGGTATTCGGGATTCAATGCTTTCTTAAGTGGTACCCGGTTCAACAATGTTAACTGGAATTTCAGCGATTTTGCTGTTATGTTCTGGTCTTCGACTACCGATGGAACTCAGAAAGCATGGGCCCACGGAATGAATACATATAACCCAAGTGTATCAAACTATCCCGGCAGCAGAACACATGCATTTAACGTTAGGTGTTTAAAAGATTAATTGAAAATTAAAAAAATATTTTGTATTTTTCGGACTCGAAAAAAGAACTAATCATGTAAAGAGGATTTCATGGGTAATTAATTAAAATTAATCTCATGAAGATATATACCATCTTATCCGAACGGTTAACCGGAATTGTTCTCTTCCTGATATTCATTTTATTCAGCATTTTGTTGCCAATTGAGAAACTTTCTGCTCAGCTTGTTACAACTTGCCCAAACTCTAATTTCAACCTTGGAAATTTCACTAACTGGACAGGAACTTATGGAAATTTTGGAAACCCATCTCTATATTCCGGATTAGATACCAACACAAATGCACCTTATCCACATGGTAATTTCCAGTGTTATGGCGGTACAAGTAAAGCCACTTGTCCTCCCTTACATTCCATCATTCCAGGTCCCGGGACCCTTGACCCCAATACCGGTGACAGCCTTATTTCAGTTTTCCCGGGTGAATCATATTCTGCCAAATTAGGACATAATGTCGGAGGATCTCACAGTGCACAACTTAAATATACTGTTTATGTTGACAATAGCACCTATCTTTTTATTTACCGATATGCCGTTGTGCTTCAGAACAACAATCATAGCTTCAATCAACAGCCCAGTTTTCAGATATCTGTGGAAGATTCGTCAGGTGCCTTGATAGATCCTGTCTGTGGATATTATTATATCTATGCCAACGATACCAATCTGGGACCTGGTTGGCATCGTCATGGTCCTGCCCCACCCAATCTTCATATAGATTGGAAAGAATGGACCACTGTCGGCATGAGTCTTCAAAGCTGGGTTGGCCACCATCTTACAATTGTTTATACGATCAAGGATTGCTCACCTGGAGGACATTTTGGTTATGCATACGTATCCGCCTATTGCAGCTACCTGACAATCCAGACATCCATGTGCCAGGGAGATACATCTGCAACATTGACAGCCCCGCCCGGTTTTACCCATTACCTCTGGAGTACCGGAGATACGGTTCAACAGATTGTAGTTCCTCACCCAACTACAGGGCAAACCTATACTTGTACTCTGACTGCACTAAATGGATGTATTAGTACCATATCGATAACGCTTACCTATACAGTAATCACAGCAAACTTTACTCATGGAATTGGTTGTGCCGGACAACCCATGCAATTCAATGATTCCAGTTATGTAAGCCAAAATGCGGTCACCGGATGGAACTGGAATTTCGGGGATGGCTCTCCACATGTCACAGGTAATCCGAATCCTACACACATTTATGCGACTTCAGGAAATTTTAATGTCACCCTGATCTCATCTTCCACAGATGGATGCTCGGATACAATTACTAAAATGGTCTATGTTGATTCTCTGCCGGTAATCACAAATACAACACTGAGACAAAGGATCTGTAACAATAGTCCTACAAACATTACACTTAATTCTACTGTCAGCAATACATTGTACACCTGGACTACGACGGTTAGTTCCGCCAATATTTCAGGATATTCAAATAATCCTGTAACACCGGGTCCGTTCATCAATCAAACACTAACAAATTCAGGGAACAAACCCGACAGTGTGATCTATCATTTTACTCCCCACAGCATTCAATGTATCGGGACAGTCACAAATTTTGTTGTTATCGTGGCACCGATACCATTGCTTACAACGACTCCCCTGGTCGAAACAATCTGCGACAGCACTAATACTAATATTGCATTAACCTCCAATGTTGATTCCACAAGATTTACCTGGACCTGCACGGCAAACACAGGAAATCATCTGAGCGGATACAGTAATAACACCACCCTGCCCGGAACCCTTAACATTAACCAGGTTATATACAATTCAGGTCACAATATCGATACCCTTCATTATCATATTACCGGAAATGCTTATGGCTGTAATGGGCCCATTTATGATTACCGCGTTATTGTGAATCCATTCCTTGATCTTAGCACTATACCGCTAACTAAGAGTATCTGTTCACAAGATTTTACCAATGTCATTCTTACTTCCCATGTACCGGGAACTCAATTTACATGGACATGCACTCCCAGCGGCCCAGGAATTACTGGATGGTCAAATAATACGGTACCATCGACCTTTCTGAACCAACAACTAGTTAATTCGACCACTGTTTTGGGAACTGTAACCTATAACATCACACCGCATGCAAACAATTGTGACGGGCATATTTATCAATATACTGTTACCGTGAAACCCGTGCCTTCAGTTACCAATACAGTAAATCCTACACTTTGTTCCGGCAGTACCACGAATATTATCCTTCTTTCAAACATTCCCGGATCAACATTCGCATGGACCGCCACAGGCAGTTCGCCAAATGTGACTGGTTACAGTAATTCCTCAGGTCCGGTGATTTCTCAGACACTAATCAACTCCGGGTATAATATCGAAACTGTAATTTATTCTGTGACAGCTACGAACAATGGATGCTCCGGTGCCAGCTCTAACATTACCGTGACTGTTTACCCTGTGGCGGATGTCAATTTTACGCCGGCCAGTAATACATTATGTTCTGCACAAGAGACAAATTTTTCGCTTTCTTCTCATGTCTCCGGAGCGACCTTTACATGGACTGCAGCCGGAAGTTCAGGAAATGTTAACGGGTTTTCACCCGGAAGCGGGAATTCTATAGTCCAGGTACTGAACAATACCGGAATCTCAATCGAAACAGTGACCTATACTGCGATACCCACGGCTAATGGCTGTTTAGGGACCTCAAAACAGGCTGTCGTAACTGTAAATCCCGTTCCGGCAGTCACCTACACACTTTGCCATGATAATATTACTACAATTGTTGCCCAACCTATAAAGCTTGCCGGCGGAATTCCTTTAGGTGGAACTTACTCAGGGTCAGGAGTAACAGCAAATGTTTTTAATCCTGCCATTGCAGGTATCGGTAATCATACAATCACTTATACTTATATCAATTATTTAGGTTGCAGCCGGAATGCTGCACAATTGATTACCGTAGTTAACACTCCCGCATTCGCCTGTGGCAATAATCTCACTGATATCAGGGACAACACTCCATATCCAACAGTAAAACTCGGAACAAGATGCTGGATGGCTGCAAACCTTAATTTCGGAACCCAGATTCCCGCTGCTTCGATACAAAGGAATAACTGTATAAACGAAAAATATTGCTACAGCGATAATGCCGTCAATTGTACAAATTATGGCGGTCTTTATCAATGGGATGAAATGATGAGATACGATAACACACCTGCTTCACAGGGATTTTGTCCACCAGGCTGGCATGTACCCACCGAAAACGAATGGAACACACTTTTTCTCCTTTATATCAGCAATGGTTTCGCCGGAGCCCCGTTGAAATATACCGGGTATTCGGGATTTGACGCTTTTCTGAGCGGTGTCAGATTTAATAATGTGAGTTGGGACTTTTTAAATTTTGCCATCATGTTCTGGAGCTCCACAGAAGAGGCTCCATTAAAAGCCTGGGCTCATGGGATGAACACCATAAACCCCAGCGTTTCCTTTTACCCAAGCAGCAAAACACATGCTCTCGCGGTTCGATGCATCCAGGATTAATAAGTGATGTGGTGAATTAGTGAACTGGTGACGTGGTGACCTGGTGATGTGGTGAATTGTGCTTAAAGTTACAATACTATTATACCAACAATTCCGTTTTGATTTATCCAATTCCGTCATAATGAAAACTGAAAAGATATTACTTTTTTTTATTTTGATAGTATCTGCCATTGCATTCTTTTCCTGTAATAAAAATAAAGCAGGATCAGGGATAGATACTTCAATGTATAATGGCACTTCCAGCCATAATGTTGGAACCGCATGCATGAGTTGTCATAATTCCGGTGGGTCGAATTCATACTGGTGGTACCTTGCAGGAACAGTTTACAAACCAGACGAATCAAACCTGAATCCTAATTCCACAATTTATTTATTCACATCGGGTAATGGAGGTGGAAGTCTGATTGGTCTACTTCCGGTTGACGGGAAAGGCAATTTTTTTACTTCCACATTGATCGACTTCGGATCCGGACTTTATCCCGGGGTTAAAAGCTCTTCAGGTGAAACCCGATATATGTCAGTCCTCTACCAAAACCGGAGACTGTAATTCCTGTCATATCTCTTTAAAAAGAATCATTGTTAATTATCTATCAATATTTTTCATTTGCTCCGACCCCGGTATTGGGTATTTTAAATTTTCTTTCCTGACTTCCCGTTTCGGAGCTTTCTTTGGGACAGCAATCCTCCGCATTCTGGCAAATTCTTTATCCTTCTCTTTTTTTTCCATTACAATTGATGTATCTGTCTGCAATTATCAGGCAACATATTGTGAGGAAATTTGTCTGCCATCTTATATGTATTTTCCGTTCATTACTGTCTCTATTCTTTTTCAGTAACAGTACGTTATTCGCCCAATTGACTGTAATCCAGGGTGCAGGTTTAGGGATGACTCCTTTCAATTGGTTCAATCCATGCTTGTTGGCCAGGGCGTCACCATTTCAAATGTAACATTCAATGGATCTTCAGCTTCTATTACATCAAACCAGATCGGCTCTTTTCAGTGTGTGGGTGGAGCCTATACACAATTAGGGCTCAGCCGGGGGTATAATTATATCCAGTGGCACTGCCGTAGGAGCAATTGGGCCGAATAATTCCCCGGGATTTACAGGAAACATTCCTAACGGTCCCGGGGATCCTGACCTTTCCATTATCTCAAATGCTGTTACACATGATGCAGCCGTTATTGAATTTGATTTTGTTCCGGTTTCAGACACATTGAAGTTTCAATATGTATTTGGTTCTGAAGAATTCATGGAATTCTGCAACCATTACAATGATTCTTTTGGTTTTTTTCTGAGCGGACCGGGTATTAGCGGAACCTTTTCCAACAACAGTATCGATATTGCATTAATGCCTGGTGGATCCAACAACTATGTTACCATAAACAATCTTTGCAATAATCCTATCGATTTATGGCAAAATCCACCAGGAGGACTTTATTTTCAGTACGATGCATTGACCTGGGTTTTTACAGCATGGCAAGTCGTACAACCCTGTCAGACGTATCATATTAAAATTGCGGTGGCTGATGCCGTTGATTATGCTTATGATTCAGGTGTGTTCCTGGGACAAAACAGCTTTACAGCCAGTGGATTCACTGTTCAGAATACATTCACAAACCCTACTTTCGGCTTAGTAGCAATTGCAGGATGCAGTGATGCCACAGTGACCTTTCATCTGCAAACAGCTGCTATTCAAAATGATACTATCAATTACACCATAGGAGGCACTGCTATAAATGGCGTTGATTACAACACAATTCCGGATCAGGTCATAATTCCTGCCGGGATGGACAGCACTTTTATTGTTATTGATCCATTTCTGGATATCGTCCCGACTGGCACCAAAACAGTAATATTAGGCATCATTATGCAGAATTGCAGTGGATCAAGTACATACTATGATACTATTAATATCCTCCCAAATTATGCACTCCATGCCAATGTCGGCAATGACACTTCAATCTGCCAGGGACAATCCATCACGCTTCATACGCAACATACCGGCGGACAATCACCTTACACCTATTTATGGAATACCGGATCACAGCTTTCTCAAATAACAGTCACTCCACCCCTCGGGCAGAATCTTTATTACGCTGATGTAACCGATGCTTGTTCAGCCACGTCTCGTGATTCCATAATTGTGACAGTTCCGGCTAACCCTGTCATCACAAATGCTAATCTTATTTCTCTCGTCTGTACAGGATTTGCAACTAACATTATCCCACAGTCCAGCATCCCCGGATCGACATTTACATGGACTGCGACATGCAGTGATCCTAATATTTCAGGGTATTCATCAGGAAGTGGACTTACCATTATCCAGGATTTATTCAATACCGGAACGACCATTGATACAGTCACTTATCATGTTACTGCCATTGCAGCGGGTTGTACATCGCTGACTGTTAAAGACTTTAAAGTTGCTGTCATCCCTGCTGCCGACGCTTATTTTGTGCCAACCGGACAGTCAGTATGCAATGGAGGAAGTACGGGAATTTCCATTCGCTCTCACCTTTCAGGCACGACCTTTTCATGGACTTATACATTGGGTTCAGGCAACCTGAGTGGAGCTGTAAATGGAAATGGTAATCTGATCTTGCAGACTCTGTTCAATTCGGGATTTACGATCGATACAGTAACCTACCATATTACTCCTGTGAACGATGGATGCACAGGGACGTTATCCAATGTAAAAGCGGCGGTTTTTCCAGTTCCGGATTCCTGGTCAACTCCTGCCATTCAATCTTTATGCGCAGGGGCTTCAACAAGTCTCAGTTTATCTTCACATGTTTCTGGTGCGACGTTCACATGGACGGCGACCTGTCCTTCACCAAATATCGGAGGCTATGGCCCCGGAAACGGATCATCAATCATACAGACGTTGACAAATTCAGGGTTAACCAGTGAAGTCGTTACCTATGTTGTGACCTCAACAGCTAATGGCTGTTCCGGGACCACTATTACAACCATCCCCGTTACCGTAAAACCGAATCCTGTGTTGACCAGTGCAACCTCATATTCTATTTGTTCCGCTGGAACCACAAACATTGTCCTTCAATCCAACCCTTCACCTGCAACGTTTTCATGGACTGCAAGCGGAAGTTCCCCGAATGTTACAGGATTTTCCTCAGGATCAGGCAGTATAATTGCTCAAAACCTTTCAAACAGCAGTTTTATCAACCAGACCGTGACCTATAGTGTAACTCCTGCAGTTTCCGGCTGTGTCGGAACTACCACAAATGTTTTGGTAACTGTTTTTCCGGTCGCCGATATTTATTTTATGCCAAATGGACAAACCATCTGTTCCGGAACAGCACCTTCCATAGCACTTAATTCTCATGTTACCGGCACAAGCTATACATGGAGCGCCACCGGCAGCTCCGGAAATATATCGGGATTTGGACCTGGTTCAGGCAGTCCGATCAGCCAGGTTCTGACCAATTCGGGATATATTATTGAAACTGCAACATACACCGTTTCATCAACTGCCAATGGTTGTATGGGAACCCCAAATACTGTGGTTATCACGGTTAAGCCAATTGCTGCCGTTTCATTTACTCCCTGTACTGATATAATCACCAGCACTGATGCCAGTCCTTTTACCCTGAAAGGCGGATTACCCCTTGGAGGAACCTATTCCGGAACCGGTGTCAGCGCCGGACAATTTAATCCTGCAACAGGACCCGGGACACATCCGATAACATACTCGTATACCAATGTTTATGGATGTATTAACACTGCTTCACTGAGTTTCACAGTACTTAATCCTCTTCCATTCTTCTGCAGTAATCCTGTCACTGATATACGGGATAATCAACAATATCCAACTGTAAAGATAGGTTCTCAGTGCTGGATGGCAGCCAGTCTGAATTTCGGGACCCAGATACTTGCAGCTTCAATGCAGAGAGATAACTGCACAGTTGAAAAATACTGCTTTAACGACAATCCCACCAGATGTTCATCATTTGGCGGTCTTTACCAATGGGATGAGATAATGCAATATGATGCAGTTGAAGGCATCCAGGGATTGTGCCCTCCTGCATGGCATGTTCCTTCTGAGAATGATTGGAATACACTTTTTACAACCTATATAAGTAACGGGTTTGCAGGCAGTCCCCTGAAATATACTGGATATTCAGGATTTAATGCGCTTCTTAATGGAATCCGTTTTGATAACAGGAACTGGGATTTCGATTCTTTTGCGACCTTTTTTTGGTCCTCCACATCACAAGGTCCTTCCAAGGCGTGGGCTCATTCTATGAATTTAATCAACCCAAGCGTTTCCTACTATCCTGGTAACCGTTCCGATGCCTTTTATGTCAGATGTATTAAAAACTAAATGGTAAGATGGCAAGATGGTAAGATGGCAAAATTAAATTTACCTTTGTAGGCCCAATACTCAATGCCTAATACCAATGAAGATCCTTTTGATTGAAGACGAAAAAGAACTTTCCTCTGCTGTTCAGTCTTATCTTACAAGAGGAAATTATTTATGTGAGACAGCGCTTAACTACCAAAGCGCTCTTGAAAAAATCAATCTATATCAATACGATTGTGTGATTGTTGACATCACATTGCCTGACGGAAATGGGTTGAACATCATCCGTGAATTAAAAGAAGCACACATTGATACAGGAATTATCATCATCTCTGCCAAGAATTCATTGGATGATAAAATCGTAGGGCTTGACATTGGTGCGGATGATTACATTACCAAGCCTTTCCATCTGTCTGAACTGAATGCAAGAATCAAATCCATTATTCGCCGGAGAAATTTCGGCGGAACTAATGAGATCATTCTTAATGAGATTAGAATAATCCCCGAGCAAATGCAGGTTTTTATCAATGAACAGGAGACCATCCTCACAAAAAAAGAGTTTGATCTGCTGATGTATTTTCTTTCGAATAAAAACCGTGTTCTGACAAAGGAATCTATAGCAGAGCATCTTTGGGGCGAGGATATTGACATGGCCGACTCGTATGATTTTATTTATACCCATATAAAGAACCTCAGGAAGAAAATGATCGAAAACGGCGGCCATGATTATATACAGACCATTTACGGCATGGGATATAAATTCCTTACCATATGAATCTTCTGACACGTTCATCCTTAAATTACATTTTCTTTTCTGTAATAGCTTTTGTGGTCGGAGGAATCATATTTTACCATGTAATAAAAACCGTTTTTTACCGGCAGATCGATGAAACTCTCAAAACAGAAAAACGGCTGATCGAGGAACAAATTGATTATTCGGATACACTTCCGGATTTCCGCCAGGTTTTCAGCCATATGATTGAAGTCACAGTATTCAATTCACCCAAAAAGAAATTTGAATTCATCAAGGATACAGCGCTTTATGATAAAAGCTCAGACAAACTATTGCCAGTTCGTCAGTTAATTTGTGAAAACACCTCCATCCAGGACCAGGGATACATTATCAGCATTTCAAAACCTTTGGCAGAAACTACTCATATGATCACTACAATAGTGGGCGCCCTGATCCTGCTCTTCTTTTTTCTGACAGGCCTGCTCATTTTTGTGAATTATTTTATTTCAAAAAGCATATGGGTGCCATTTAATAAAACCCTGGAGAACCTCAGGAAATTCGAAATTAGCAGGGATGCGACCCTGGTGCTGACCAAAACAAGGATCCATGAGTTCAGACAACTGAATAAAACGCTTGACCGGATGTCAAAAAAAATGCGACGGGATTATGTGAACCTGAAAGAATTCAACGAAAATGCTTCCCATGAGATCCAGACCCCGCTCGCCATCATAAAATCAAAACTGGAATTGCTGATCCAGAGCGAAGGGCTGAATGAAGAACAGATGGGAATGATCAACTCGGTTTATGAGGCAGCAGCTCGTATGTCACGATTAAACCAGGGATTACTATTGATTTCAAAGATCGACAATAATCAATTTCATCAAACCGAGACGGTGAATCTTCAGAAAATAATGGAGAAAACACTTCAACATTTTGAAGAGATCATTCATCTTAAGAAAATCAGGATCATTCATCATTTTATGTCACCCGCATGTCCCTGCATGAACCCGGCATTAGCAGAGATCCTTGTTTCAAACCTTGTCAGCAATTCGATCCGGCATAACATTGAAGAAGGAGAAATTCGAATCACTATGAATTCAGATGGATTCGAAATAGCTAATACCGGACACATTCTCAATATTCCTCCTGATGAACTTTTTCGCCGGTTCCGGAAATCTGAAAGAACATCGGATTCGGTTGGACTTGGACTCGCCATTGTAAAAGAGATCGTCTTGCTTTACCAGTTCGATATCACCTATGAAATAAAGGAAAATGTTCATTCGATAAAGTTGAATATTCTTTCTTCAGATTTGAAACAGATTCATTCTTGATTTTTGCATTATTAAGCATGCATGTTTTACATAAAATCCGGAGTGAAATGAAAAAAATTGTTTTACTTATTGTTGTTGTTTTGTTCGCATCAGTGACCTTTTCTCAAACAAAAACAGAGATAAAACCAGCCGATCTCTCAAAAAATATTTCAGCTTATATTGCAAAGAATTTTTCCGGCTACGGAGTTGACAGAGCCTTTAAAGTTGACAATAAAGGCGTTATGTCGACTGAAGTCAGAATATCCAAAGGCAGCGAACAACTCAAACTCACCTTTGACAAAGATTTTAAACTGACCAAAAAGGAAGACATAAAACCTGATCTCAGGATGCCTCCGGCAAAAGACGATAAAAAACCCTTACCTCCTGTAAAAAAATAATTACTTTCACAGATAAATAGTTCTATAAAGCATTGGCTCATGGAATGATTTTCTTAGATCCCAGTGTGCCTCTTTATCCAAGCAGCAGACGAAATGATTTCTCTGCGAGGTATATCATGAACTAAAGAAATAGTTTTTATCTTTGCAACTTAAGGGTTACTTTGTTAAGCAACCTTTTATATGTTAGGTTGTCCGAGAAGAGTATGTGATAACAAAATGCCTATTTCATGTTAAAACGGGTTACCCTTCTATTTACGATACTCCTCCTTTCTGTTTTTCAGGTTTATTCGCAAACCCTTACAACCAGTAATGATACGACCATTTGTTTGGGTGGATCGGCAACTTTGAGTGCAACAGTTATCAGTGGGAGTTATGGAACAAGCAGTTATACTTTTGAGACAATCGCGTACAGCCCTGAGCCATTTTCAGGAGGGACTCAGGTTTGTCCTTCATTCGGCAACTGCACATCAACGGCCTATGGCAGTAAAGATGATTGCTATGCAGGGCCATTTCCTATTGGTTTTGATTTTTGCTTTTTCAATCAAACTTATACTCAGTTCTGGATTGGGTCAAACGGCTGGATAAGCTTTTCACAACCAAATTCTCTATGGGATACTTTCACAGCGACCCCAATACCAAACTCAGCCTCTGACATTCCAAAGAATGTAATATTTTTCCCGTGGGAAGATTGGCTGCCCTGTAAAGGTATGATCCAGGACGTTTATTATTACACTGAAGGAGCAGCGCCCAACCGTAAATTAGTGGTATACTTTGCATCTACTACTTACTTTAATTGTAATGGAAGTAAATTTGCGACCTTCCAGGCTGTACTTAATGAACAAACCAGCATTATTGAAAACAACATTCAGAGCAAACCTTTATGTAACAGCGAAGGAGCAACACAAGGCGTTCAGGATAGTACCGGAACAGTAGCATTTACAGCAACAGGCCGCAACTATACTCCATGGTCAGCCACAAATGAGAGTACCCGTTTTGTTCCAAGCGGGATAGTATGGTATACCGGTGGATACCCGGGTGGCACAATTGTTGGCTATGGTACACCCATCACTTTTTCTCCATTGGTCACAACGACATATACTGCTGTTGTTCAGTTATGCGACCAAACTACTGCATCCGGAAATGTCACAGTAACAGTAATCAGTCCACAATTTAATTATCCCCAGTCTTCTTACTGTCAGAGTGATCCTAACCCCACTCCGACAGTAGTTTTTCCGGGCGGCACCTTTACAGTTAGTCCGGCAGGCCTCGTATTTGTAAACACAAGTACCGGGGTCATTAATCTTGGGGCAACTACTCCGGGATTATATAACATTACGTATACCATTACTGCTCCCTGTTTGGTTGCCACCAACCAATGGATTACAATAAATGCGACACCGGCTCCACCGGTTCCGCTGGCATCTTATGTATCTCGTTGCGGCCCCGGCACAGTGACTTTCGGAGTTGTCCAACCACCAGGAGAAATCATAAACTGGTACGATGCAGCTGTTGGTGGGACTCTTTTATTCACCGGAACTTCCGTTACAACAAATGTAAATGCAACAACCCATTATTATGCCGAGGCGGTTACAAGTGGTACCTCCTGCACCAGTTTGTCAAGAACACCCATTCTTGTTGTCATTAAACCCGTTCCTGCAATTACTAATGCAGTTCTGAACTACAACCTGTGCTCACGTGATTCAATTAAAATTACATTAACCTCCTCTATAGCTGGTTCAACTTTTCAATGGACTGCATTTTCTAATTCCGGCACTCTTACCGGTTACTCAAACGGAACGGGACCGAATATTTCACAGAAGCTGGTTAATTCAGGATCTGTGAATGATACTGTCATTTATTCAGCGGTGGCAACCATAGATACTTGCAGTAGTAATCCTGTTAATTTTACTGTTGTGGTAAAGCCATTATTCGATGTCACAGCGGCTCCCCTATCCCAATCTATCTGTTCAAATAATGTCATAACGATTAATTTATCTTCAACGAATCCAACAACAACCTTTTCCTGGACAGTTACTGGAAATAATCCTGGTTTGTCAGGTTACCTTAACGGATCGGGCAATACTATCACACAAACCCTGTTTAATAACAGTGCGACCGATGGTACTGTCACCTATAAAATCGTTCCCCAGGGAGCAGGTTGTATTGGTGATACTGCTATATCAACTGTTCTGGTTCACCCCTTACCAGCCCCATCAATATCAGGACTGGCTACATTGTGTGTCGGATCCTCAAGTGTGATCTATACCACCCAACCGGGAATGACGAATTATCTATGGAATGTTTCAGCTGGTGGAACAATTACTGCCGGAGGATCGATCACCAACAATTCGGTCACCGTTACCTGGAATATTCCAGGTGCTCAATCGGTTTCGGTCAATTATCATAATGCCAATGGTTGCATGGCTGCTTCTCCGACGAATTATCCGGTTACTGTTAACCCGTTACCTGGAGCAGCGGGAATTATTACCGGCACACCCGTTCTTTGCCAGGGGGCAACAGGTGTTCCCTATTCTGTAGGATCTGTTGCGAATGCTACCAGTTATGGCTGGACATTAATCCCCACTGTTGCCGGAACCATAAGCGGAAACACAAAATCCATTACAGTTAACTGGTCGGCAGCTTTTACCGGAACTGCAACTCTTGCTGTTGATGGAGTGAATAGTTGTGGAGTCGGGGTTTCATCACCTGCTTTTTCCATTCTTGTAAATCCAAATCCTATCGTTACCTATATCGTATGTACAGATTCGATTACTACCCCCACTGCAGAAATCATCCACCTGAGAGAAGGAATCCCCCTGGGCGGCTCGTGGTCGGGAACAGGTGTCAATACTGCAGCAGCAACCTTTAACCCTGCCGTTGCGGGTCTTGGAGCACATGCGATCACGTACTCCTATACAAATGTATATGGTTGTACAAGTACTGCCATCCACATGATTACTGTGACTAATCCAGGTGTGTTTTTTTGCGGAGGGAACCTGAAAGATGTTCGAGATAATAAATTTTATCAGACAATCCAGATTGGAACCCAATGCTGGATGGCTGAAAATCTTGATTTTGGAACCATGGTCCCGGGTTCAATTACGCAGAGGGACAATTGCATCCCTGAAAAGTACTGCTATAGTGACCTGTTGGCTGAGTGCGGACCTCAAACTTATTACCAGTGGGATGAAATGATGGCCTACTATGATAGTTCCGGGTCGCAGGGAATCTGTCCTCCGGGCTGGCATGTGCCAACTGAAGTGGAATGGACCTTGTTGTTCAGCAATTATATAAATAACGGTTTTGCAGGATCAGCTCTAAAGTCTACCGGATATTCAGGGTTTAACGCTCTGGTATCAGGTGTAAACTTCTTTAACCGGGGCTACTTCTTTAATACTTTTGCAGGTTTTTACTGGTCAAGCGACTCACAGGGACCTTACAAAGCATGGGCTCACGGGATGAACTCATTTGACCCCAGCGTTTCTCTTTATCCAAGCAGCAGGTCAAATGCTTTCTCTTTAAGATGCATCATGAACTAAAGAAATTCTTTTTATCTTTGCGATGAAAGATGAAAATTGATAAGCAACTTTTCCAGTGTAAGGTTGTCCAACACAAGTACCCATCTCTTTATCGCACAATTTCATGATTAAACGGTCTACGTTCCTCCTTACGCAACTACTCCTTCTTGTTGTAATACAAGTTCATTCACAGACAATAACCATCGTACCCAATACACCGCTTTCAATTTGTCAGGGGGGGGCAGTAACCCTTTCGGCCCAGCTTTCAGGCGGTGGTTATGGAACAAACAGCTATTCGTTCGAGGTTGTTCCTTTTCATACTGAACCATTTGCTGGAGATACTGCAGTGGATCCGGATTTTGGGGGCAATCACGATGATGCTTTTTCAGGTCCTTATCCTATTGGATTCCAGTTTTGTTTCCTGAATCAGATTTACACCCAATACTGGGTATGTACCAACGGATGGATCAGCTTTTCACAACCACTGAGTTCCTGGACAAATTACACCCCGGTTACACTACCAAACAGCGGATCAAGTATTCCAAAGAATGTCATCTTTGGACCCTGGCAGGATTGGTTTCCTGGTCATGTACCACCCGATACGCCAGGAGAAAATAATGTTTTCAGGCATGTCGCATCTGATACGGTTGATAGTAAACTGGTCGTTACCTGGAATAATTGTCCGATGTATGGGTGCTATGGTGGGAGTGGAATAGCTCCGACAGGTACATTTCAAATCGTTCTTCATCAGCAAAACAGTATTATCGAAAACAATATTACACGCAAAGACTCATGCTCATGGCAGGGTAATTCCGCTACACAAGGCATCCAGAACATCGATGGGACAGTTGCTTATATAGCTTTCAACCGAAATCAGAATTCCTGGAAAACATACAACGAAAGTACCCGGTTTGTCCCAAGTGGAGTTACCTGGTACAAAGATGCTTACCCGGGAGGAACAATGGTTGGCTATGGTGATACCATCGTCGTTTCACCAACGGTTACGACTACCTATTTTGCAGTCGTCAATACATGTATTAACGGGACGGCAGTGGCAAGTAAAGTAGTAACAGTTTTTCCAAGACCCGTTCCAACAATTACCGGTGTATCAAGTGCCTGCATGAACAATACTGAGAAATATTCAACTCAACCCGGTATGGCCACATATAACTGGACTATCACAAATGGCACAATAGTAACCGGGGGCAATTCTGCTTCTGATTCTGTCATGGTAAAATGGGATCAACCAAGTCCACCCTATAGTGTCAGTATCACATGTACCGATACCAATGGATGCCAACCCATAAATCCGACTACCATCATTGTCACTGTTCATCCATTTATCACCCCGGTAATTACAGGTGTAAATTCCCTTTGTGCCGGAGCACAGGCAACCTTCACGGTACAAGGGGGAAATACCAATTACCTCTGGACATACCCTGGTGCAACTTTGATTTCCGGGGGAACCACAACCGACAGCACGATCACATTGTCATGGTCAATAGCAAACACTTATACGATAAGTGCTAATTACACAGGACCAGGCGGTTGCACCTCTAATCCCCCTACAACAAAAAGCATCGCTGTCAATCCGATCCCTGTACCCTCATACACGGGACCTTTGATTGCCTGTATAGGATCAACACAAACATACTCGACAATTGTTGGAATGACTGGCTATAACTGGACAGTATCCTCCGGGGGAACCATTAACTCAGGACAAGGTTCAAATACAATTTCTGTCACATGGAATTCTTTAGGCGGCCAATCTGTTACAGTCAACTATAATGATAATAAAGGATGTTTGACGAATAACCCTCCTTCTTACAATGTCACGGTTATTCCTTTACCTGTACCAACGATAACCGGAAATAACAGTATCTGCAAGGGTTCAGCAGGAAACGTCTTCACCACGGAACCAGGAATGACAGGTTATAACTGGACGGTTACACCGGATGGAACGATTACATCCGGTGCAGGTACCAATTCTATACAGGTAACGTGGACAATCATTGGAACAAAAACCGTTTCTGTTAATTATTTGAACACCGGAGGATGTACTGCATCGACACCAACAAACTTTACAGTAATTGTAAATGACCTGCCTTCACCCACGATCACCGGGAACAATAACCTTTGTGCGGGAACAACCGGTGTGGTCTATTTCACTGAGGAACTAATGAGCAACTATTCCTGGGCGATCTCGGCCGGTGGAACCATCACATCAGGGGGAACAACAACAGACTATTCTGTGACCGTTACATGGAATACACCAGGAGCACAAACTATATCAGTCAACTACAACGATGCAAACAATTGTACTGCTACCGCACCTGTGTCCTACCCTGTTACAGTTCATTCACTGCCTGTTCCAACAATTGCTGGTCCCGCAGCAGTTTGTGTCGGAATACCAGGCTCTGTTTATACTTCTCAACCCGGGATGACCAATTATCAATGGATAGTTTCTGCCGGAGGAACAATAACAGCCGGGGGTACCGCCACGAATAACTCAATCACAGTTACCTGGAATACCACGGGAGCTCAGTCGGTTTCCATAAATTACCATGATGCAAATTCCTGTACCGCTGTTTCTTCATTTGTTTATAATGTCACCGTAAATCCTTTACCGGTTCCAACAATAACCGGGAGCGGAGTGATATGTGCTGGTACATCAGGATCGGTTTATACAACTCAGGCAGGTATGAGCAATTATACCTGGGTTGTTTCTTCCGGGGGAACGATTACTTCGGGAGGAAGTTCTACTGATCATTCGGTGACCGTCACGTGGAATACACCCGGCGCTCAATCTGTGAGCATCAATTATCACGATCCCAATGGTTGCACAGCTGTTTCTGCTTTCTTATTCCCTGTTACTGTCAATCCCTTGCCGGTTCCCACAATTGCCGGTAACAACAACTTATGTGCCGGAACAACGGGTGTGATCTATTCCACGCAGCCATCAATGACCAATTATTCCTGGGCAGTTTCTGCAGGAGGAACCATCACTTCAGGAGGTACAACAACAGACCATACTGTGACCATCACATGGAACAGCGCAGGAGCTCAAACAGTTTCTGTTAACTATAACGATGCGAATAACTGCACTGCTCCCGCACCTGTTTCCTATCCTGTTACAGTTCATTCACTTCCTGTTCCTACGATTGCTGGCCCCACTGCGATTTGTGCAGGAATACCAGGCTCAGTCTATACAACTCAACCAGGAATGACCAATTATCAATGGGTGGTTTCTGCAGGTGGAACCATAACGTCCGGTGGCGCAGCTACCGATAATTCAGTCACAGTTACCTGGAATACAGCAGGAGTACAAACTGTATCTGTTAATTACCATGATGCAAACAGTTGTAGTGCTGTTTCACCATTCGTTTATAATATTACAGTTAATCCATTGCCGGTTCCACCCATATCCGGCCCCATATCCGTATGTCTGAACTCAACCGGAACATATTCTACAGTTGCAGGAATGACAAATTATTTGTGGACTGTTTCAGCAGGAGGCACTATAACTTCCGGCACCGGGACCAACAGCATAACCGTTCTTTGGACTGCAACCGGAGCAAACATTATCACATTGAACTATCATGATGCAAATGGCTGCACTGCAGTGACTGCCACCTCTTACAACATAACTGTTAATCTGTTACCAGTCCCTGCATTGACAGGTCTCAGTCAGATATGTGTGGGGCATTCAACAACTTATTCTACGGATGCCGGAATGTCAAATTATTCCTGGAACATTTCTGCAGGTGGATCCATTAGTTCGGGTGGTGGTGTAAATGACAACACTGTAACAGTGTTGTGGAACGGTACCGGATTCCAATCTGTATCCATCAACTATGTGATGGGAACTGGTTGTACAGCACCATCTCCAACACTTCTCAACGTCACGGTTAATCCATTGCCTGTGCCTGCGATCGCTGGGACCAATGTCCTTTGCGCCGGTACCTCTGGCGTGGTTTATTCGACTCAACCGGGAATGACCAATTACTTATGGACAGTATCTCCCGGCGGAACCATAACATCAGGTGGAACGTTGTCCGATCAAACGGTTACTATTACCTGGAACACAGCAGGAGCCCAAAATGTTACTGTTAATTTCCAGGATGCGAACAGTTGCACAGCGGTAATGCCAGTTATGTATCCTGTTACCATCAACCCTCTCCCGGTTCCTGCAATCACAGGTCCGGGTTCTGTATGTCTCAATTCGACATCTGTTTACTTTACCGATGCAGGGATGACCAATTACGCCTGGACAGTTTCTTCCGGTGGAACCATTACGGCAGGCACCGGAACCAGCAGTATCACAATCTTATGGAGTACAACTGGTTCCAAGACGATCACTGTGAATTATTTTAATAGTAATAATTGTACTGCTGCATTACCATCAAACTATATTGTGAATGTGAGCAGTCTCCCGGTCCCATCTCTTAATGGAACTACCATGGTTTGTAAAGGAAATCCGGTCATTTATTCTACAGATGCAGGAATGACATCTTACGTCTGGACAGTTTCAGCTGGTGGTACTTTAACTGCCGGAGGAAGTTCGACAGACAATACAGCAACTGTAACATGGAATACTCCCGGAGCACAATCAGTCAGTGTTAACTACCAGGTTGGTCCCGGATGTACTTCTGCACTCCCGACAATACTTTCCATCACCGTCAAGCCACTACCAACAATTACAAATGCAGCCAACTCTTCTGTTTGCTCGGCAACAACGTTAAGCATTACTCCCCAGGCTGATTTACCAGGGACTATTTTCAGCTGGACAGCAACAGGCAGTTCGGGCAATGTAACCGGATTCAATTCCGGAAGTGGTGTTACTATTGCTGATCATCTCGTCAACATTGGTTTTAATATTGAGACGGTGACCTATGCCGTGTTGCCAAGTCTCAATGGATGTCAAGGAAACACAGCAAATTATATTGTCACGGTGAATCCTGTTGCAGACATCATTTTTACACCAAATGGCCAGACTTTTTGTTCCGGAGGAACTACCAGTATTGCATTAAGTTCGCATGTTACCGGGGCAACCTATACCTGGAGTGCAACAGGCAGTTCAGGAAATATAACGGGGTTTGCAGCAGGAACGGGGAATGCTATTTCGCAAACTCTTACCAATACCGGGTTTGCCATTGAAACGGCGACCTATAACGTTTTACCCACAGCCAACAGTTGCCAGGGAACAAACAATAATGTCATCATCACGGTAATGCCTGTTCCTTCTGTTGTTTACACTCCCTGTACCGATATTACCACCACCACTGATGCCGTTCCATTTACGCTCAAAGGTGGAACCCCCCTGGGAGGCACCTATTCAGGGATAGGTGTAAATTCTGGGATCTTCTATCCTTCCCTTGCCGGTCCAGGAACGCACCCAATAGTTTATACTTACACGAATACTTACGCGTGTACGAGCAATGCCACGCAGAACATCACTGTTATGGGTGCTCCCGGATTTACCTGTGACAATATGCTGACCGACGTCAGGGATAACGCTCAATATCCTACCATTAATCTTGGAACACAATGCTGGCTGGCTGCCAATCTGAATTTTGGGAATACGATCCCATCCTCCGTGATGCAACGCGATAATTGTGTAGTTGAGAAGTACTGTTTTAACGATAATGCAGCAAATTGTTCTTCACAGGGAGGACTTTATCAGTGGGATGAGATGATGGCATTCAATGATGTGGAAGGCATACAGGGGTTATGCCCTCCTGCCTGGCATATACCTACAGAGAATGATTGGACAACCCTGTTCAATTTTTATACAAGCAGCGGTTTTGCAGGAAGTCCGCTGAAAGCAACCGGCTTCTCAGGATTTAATGCGCTTTTGATGGGAATCCGGTTTGATAACGGAGTTTGGAATTTCAGCAATTTTGCAACCTTCTTCTGGTCATCCACTCCTGATGGCTCCACCAAAGCATGGGCACATGCTATGAACAGTTCAAACCCGAGTGTATCTTATTACCCCGGTAACCGTTCCAATGCCTTCTCCGTTCGCTGCATTAAAAATTAACTGGTGAAGTGGTGAACTAGTGAATTGGTGAGTTTTTTCTCCTAATACCAAATTTATTACTTTTGGAGGATGAAAGTCAGTCATCTCATTCTTCTTTTGATTCTCATTGGATTTTCCTGTACCCGGAAGGAGAAAGGGAACGACTTTTCAATCCATGGCCAGTTTTCAAATTCAGGGAATGAAAAACTCCTGCTCTCTGAGATGGGAGTGAAGGAAATCATTCCCCTCGATTCAGCCAGGATCGATAACGGGAAGATCGCATTTTCACATGAAATTGAACAACCGGGATTTTACCTTTTGATATTCCCTTCCGGGAAACGGTTGACCCTGGTCATGAAAAAAGGAGAAGAGCTTCACATTACGGGAAATATCATGGGACCCACTAGTGATCTCACTTTATGGGGATCAGAAGAATCTCAGTTGCTGCAAAGCTTTTTTCGTGCGACTAAAAGAAATAAAGACCGGATCGATTCCATAAAGAGAGTTCTTCTTATGCATGAGGGGTCTGAGGATTTTCTTCGTTTCAGCATGAAGGCTGATTCATTATTTTCCATGGTTTCAGCGGATCAGAAAAAATTGGAGAAGGAGTTCATTGACCAAAGTCCCATGTCATTAGCCTCTCTGATCGTACTCAATTATGCATTCGGCCCAAAACCTGTACTGACTATGGAAGAGGACCCGGATTATTACTTCAAACTTACAAGCTTGTTCAGTCTCTACCCGAAGAACAAGCATGTTCTTTATCACCTGGCAAGGGTAAATCTGTTTTTAAATACTTTAAAAAATGCAAAATAAGATTTATTTCGCATCTGATTTTCATTTTGGCATCCCTGACCGTAAAGGAAGCCTCGAGCGGGAAAATTTATTTACCCTGTTTCTTGAAAGTGTCAGAAAAGATGCATCGGAAATTTACCTGATGGGTGATCTTTTCGACTTTTGGTTTGAATACAAAACTGTGATTCCACGTGGTTATGTCCGTTTGCTGGGAAAGCTTGCCGAGATCGCCGATTCGGGAGTGAAAATTCATCTTTTCAGGGGAAACCATGATATGTGGGCCTTCGATTACCTGAGCACTGAGATTCATATTGAAATCCACCGGGACCCCGAATTTAAAGAATTTGCCGGGAAAGTTTTTTACCTGGCACATGGAGATGGTTTAGGGCCCGGCGATCATGGATATAAATTCATTAAAAAAGTTTTTCAAAACCGGGTCAACCAGTGGCTTTTCAGGTGGATCCATCCCGACCTGGGAATCCGGATCGCATTGTTTTGGTCAAGACAGAGCCGGTTTGCAAGTCTTATTAAAGAAGAAAAAACCGAGCGGGATAAAAATTTTATCGGATCCAGGCTCTCTGTGCATTCAAAACACATCCTGGAATCCCATCCTGAGGTGAACTATTTTGTTTACGGGCACTTTCATTACCCGACGGATGTTGCACTGTCTGAGAATTCCCGTCAGATAACTCTGGGCGACTGGCTGACACATTTTACTTATGGGGTTTTTGACGGAGACCGGTTTCAATTGCTCAAATACCAACCATAAAAAAAGCTGCCTTATCCAAAAGACAGCTTCTTTTTCTTGAAAAGGACATTGGGGTTATGCCGGGTGAATTGCTTCAACCGGGCACACATCTGCACATGCTCCGCAATCTGTGCAAACCTCAGGATTAATTTTGTAAATGTCGCCTTCAGAGATCGCTTCAACGGGACATTCATCAATACAAGTTCCGCAAGCAGTACAGTCTTCATTAATTACATAAGCCATGATTGATTTGATTTTATTGTCTGCCTCGGGCAGACAGGGTTAATAAATTTCTTTTGTTCTGCAAAGATACTATTTTTTGGAAAATCAAACTTTTACCCGTATTTCTTGCTGTTTGGTATTGGGTATTAGGTAGTGGGTAGTGGGTAAAAAACGTCTTTGCATTCTGAGCATACGGCATAATTTACTACCTTTGCACCGCTAAAAACAAATCTTATTATGGCGAAGCAAAAAAGAAATGTTGTTGAGGAGGAGTCGGTAGTTGTTAAGTTTGTCGGCGATTCCGGTGACGGTATGCAATTAACCGGCGATATGTTTTCGGAAGTAGCTGCACTTTCAGGAAATGACCTGGCTACCTTCCCCGATTTCCCTGCAGAGATACGTGCCCCGCAAAATACCATTGCAGGAGTTTCCGGATTCCAGATGCATATGGGTAGTTCCAAGATCTTTACCACCGGCGACCTGGTAGACGTACTTGTTGCCATGAATCCGGCTTCTTTAAAGTCAAACCTCAAATGGGCTAAAAAAGGAGCAACTATTCTTACCGATACGGACGCTTTTGATGACAAGACAATTGAAAAAGCAGGATATAAGCAGGACCCACTCAAGGATCATTCCCTCGATAGTTATAATCTGATCAAAGCTCCGATGACCACACTCACAAAAGAGTGTTTGAAGGACATGGGGATCGACAACAAAACAGCTGAGCGCAGTAAGAATATGTTCGCCCTTGGCATATTGTATTATCTTTTCAACCGTGACCTGAAATCTTCTTTCGGATATTTCGAGAAAAGATTCAAGAAGAAACCGGAACTTATTGAAATAAATAAGGTAGTACTCCAGGCGGGATATAATTATGCCGATACCATTGAAGCCATTGAATCGGTTATCCATGTGTCACCTGCAAAAATGAAGAAAGGCCGTTACCGCAACATCACCGGAAACACTGGAACAGCCTGGGGATTGCTGGCTGCTTCAGAAAAGTCAGGCCGCCCGCTTTTTCTTGGCTCCTACCCCATCACACCCGCGACAGAGATCCTGATGGAACTTTCAAAGCATAAATCACTGGGTGCAAAAGTCTTCCAGGCTGAAGATGAGATTGCCGGCATCTGTTCTGCCATCGGGGCCAGCTATACAGGTTCACTTGCATGCACTTCCACCTCAGGTCCGGGCTTATCCCTGAAAAGTGAAGCCATCGGTTTGGCAGTCATGACCGAACTCCCGCTTGTGATTGTTGATGTTCAACGGGGTGGACCATCTACCGGATTACCAACTAAATCGGAACAATCGGATCTTTACCAGGCTTTATTTGGAAGAAACGGCGAATGTCCCGTAATTGTAATCGCCGCCTCGACATCCGAAAACTGTTTCTATTATGCATACGAGGCTGCAAAGCTTTCCATGGAACACATGACTCCCTGTATCCTGCTTACAGACGGATATCTCGGATTCGGATCATCGTTATTTAAGATCCCTAAAATGGCAGACATGCCTGCAATCAATCCTCCAATTGCCGAAGCCAATGATCCGGACTTTAAACCCTACCGCAGAGACCCGAAAACCCTCGTTCGCAAATGGGCTATCCCCGGAACAGAAGGCTTACGTCACCGTATCGGCGGACTGGAAAAAGAAGATATCATTGGAACAGTATCTACTGATCCGTTAAATCACCAGAAGATGGTCGATTACCGGAATGCAAAAGTTGAAAAGGTTGCAGATTTCATTCCAAAGCAGGAAGTAGATGGCGATCCTTCCGGAGAACTACTTGTAGTAAGCTGGGGTGGGACATTTGGTGCTGTACACTCAGCCGTTAAGCAAATACAACTGGAAGGTAAAAAAGTCAGCCATGCACATTTTCATCACATCATGCCACTGCCAAAGAATACCGGTGAAATCTTCACCGGGTTCAAACGGATCCTGGTTTGTGAACTTAACAGCGGACAATTTGTCAACTACCTGCGAATGAAACATCCCAAACATGATTATTACCAGTTTAACAAGGTACAGGGATTGCCTTTTATGATCAATGAATTAACAGAAAAGTTTAATCAATTGCTGGAGGAGAAATAAAATGGATGACTTCATAAATATGACCATTGAACGTTCGAATGTTCAACTGACCAAAATCGATTTTGAAAGCGACCAGATGGTAAAATGGTGCCCCGGATGCGGAGCTCATGCTATTCTTAGTGCAGTTGAACGCGTTTTTCCTAAGATCGGTTACCGAAAAGAAAATTTTTGTATGGTATCCGGCATCGGTTGCTCATCCCGCTTCCCATATTATGTGAATACATACGGGATCCATGGGATACATGGACGTGCCGCTGCTATCGGGACCGGCGTAAAGATCGCAAACCCTAAACTAAGTACCTGGATCGCCACGGGCGACGGGGATTCCCTTGCCATTGGCGGAAATCATTTTATCCATATCATCCGGCGGAATGTTGATGTAAATATTCTTTTGTTCAACAACCAGATCTATGGACTGACAAAAGGACAATACTCACCAACAACACCTATGGGAAAGGTGACCAAAACCTCACCCCAGGGAACGATAGAACATCCCTTCAATATCGGCGAACTCGTGATGGGCGCCCAGGGAACTTTCTTTGCCAGGGTTCCTGATAACAATATTAACCTGATGACGGAATGCATGTTTGAAGCTGCAAAACACGATGGTACTTCCATCATTGAGATCATGCAAAACTGCATTATCTTTGCCGACAAAGCTCACGCTGATGTTACCGGCAAAGAAGTTAAAGATGAGAACATGCTTATACTCAAGAATGGCGAACCCATGCTGTTTGGCAAAGAACTGAAAAAAGGACTGCGATTGAAGGGCACCCGGCTGGAAGTAGTCGAAATAGGAAAAAAAGGAGTCACAACCGATGATATTCTGATTCATGATCAATATGATCAGGATCCGGGTATTCACAACATGTTGGCAAAACTGGCTCCACCTCACTTCCCGATGGTATTCGGGGTGATCCGTTCAGCTATGTTCCCTACTTATGATGACTTGGTGCAGGAACAAATTAAGTACGCCAAGGATAACTCTAAGATCAAATGTGTGGATGACCTCCTGAATTCGGGCGATACCTGGGAAATTAAATAATCTTCAGGCAACAATCGGCACTTGCTATTTCTTACTCCCAAACCGGTAGACCAACGATACCAATAAAGAGGTATTTGACAAGCCATAGGTAAACCCGGAAAGTTTGCTTTTAACTTCATTAGTATAATTGGAATTACTATTTTTCTGTGTGGTAGTTCCTGTAGCATAATTAAAGTATGGCAGTGCCTCAAATCCAACCACGAATTTATTCAGAAATACATAATTAAACCCAAGTACCAGGTTTATTCCCGGTGTATAGGTTGTACTCTCAAACGTGTCACTGAACTTATCTACATAGGTATCATCTGTTTCATTCTTTGAATGACTGTAAGTAAAAGCCAGATCAGCTCCATACCTGAATTCCAGGTTCCCTATTATAGTCGTGCGCCATTCTCTGCCGATCTTTAATCCAAATCCGGTAGTAGTATTTTTAGTTGTTAAACTGTCAGCAACAGTTTTTTGGCTATTCCCTGATAAATTTAAGGTGGTAAACCGCCAGAGACCTTTTTCGGTTCCGATCTTAAAGGTCAATCCATAATTATTCAGACTACTGAATACGAGTCCGATTTCATCTTGTCTTGATCTTTCCTGAGCCATCATAAAGAATGGTAGAATGAGTACTGTAAGAAACAACAACGATTTTTTCATGATTTTAGATTTAGTTTATGATGAAAATATATTTTGATTGATTAATGAAGCAGGTTCTGGAAACTAATCTTCTTTCTTTACCTTTGCTTTATGTTTAAGGAGTTTAAAGCGTTCATAGTTTCAGAGAAGTTGTTCGGGGTGGAAGACAAGATACTTCTTGCAGTAAGCGGGGGTATCGACTCGGTGGTTATGTGCGAGCTTTTTCACCGGGCAGGCTATGAATTCGGGATCGCACATTGCAATTTCAACTTAAGGGGAAAGGAATCGGATGAAGATGAGGCCTTTGTGGAACAATTGGCTAAAAAATACTGTGTTCCCTTTCATTGCAAAAGGTTTTTAACCAAAAAAGATGCCAGGGATAAAAAGATCTCGATACAAATGGCGGCAAGGGAATTGCGCTACCAATGGTTCGAAGAATTAAGAATTAGAAAAAGATATCATTCCATTGCTACTGCACATCACCTCGATGACCAGATTGAGACTTTCTTCATTAACCTGCTGAGGAGTACCGGCATCGCCGGATTCCATGGAATAATTCCGAGGCAGGGAAATCTGGTCCGGCCCCTTCTCTTTTCCCATCGGGATAAAATAGCGGACTTTGCCCGGAAACAAAACCTAACCTTTCGTGAAGACAGCAGTAACGCTGAAACAAAATATCTGCGAAACAAGATAAGGCATGAAATCATACCTGTATTCTGTGAACTGAACCCCGTCTTCCGGCAGACCCTTTCAGAAACAATACATCGGATAAGGGAAACAGAAATAATCTTCCGGGATGCGATCGAAGAAGTGCGAAAAAAACTCATCCGGCATGATATAAATGGGACACATATCCGGATTGAGAATTTGAAAAAACTTACTCCGGTTGATATTTACGCCTTCGAATTGTTATCACCATTTGGCTTTAATGAATCGGTGATCAGCGATATTCTTCATTCAGTGGATAACTCTTCAGGAAAGATATTTTATTCACCCACACACCGCATGGTCATGAACCGGAATGAACTAATTGTGAATCCTGTTCCTGATAAAAAAGAGATAACAGTAAAGAAGACAGAGATTTCCATCCCGGAAAACAAAAGAGAGATCCGGAAACCAATTCACCTTCTTTTTACAAGAACGTCCACCGGGAAAACATTTTCCATTGATCCCTCAAATGAGGTCGCTAATTTTGACTTAAATAAAATTTGTTTCCCGCTGAATGTGAGACGGTGGAAAAAAGGGGATTCTTTTTATCCTTTAGGGATGAATAAAAAGAAAAAACTGAGCGATTACTTCATTGACATTAAACTTTCAATCCCTCAAAAGGAAAACATATGGCTTCTCTGCTCCGGGGGGCATATCGTGTGGATCATAGGGCACCGGATCGATCAACGGTTCCGGGTTACCAGCAAAACAAAAGAAGTGATGCAGGTGAGGTGGATACTGGAAAAATAGCTAAATTTGCCCCTTGATTATTCTTATTCAAACATCTGCGAGCCCGATGAAAAAACTCCCTGCCTGTCTTCTATCGTTGATTTTTATTCCTCTTTTTACTTTTTCCCAGGTACTTACGCCTGTCAAATGGTCATTCAAAGTTGAACAAACCAAGCCTGAAGAAGCAACGCTTTTGCTCATCGCCACCATCGATCATGGCTGGCATGTTTATGCACAGGATAATCCGCTCCCACCAAATGGCCCCGTTTCAACAAGTTTTAGTTTCGTCAAAACCAAAGATTATCAGCTCAATGGGAAAGTGATCGAACCAAAAGCCATTGAAGAAAAGGACTCCCAATTTGATAACCAGACCTTAAGATATTTTGAACGTAAAGCGATCTTTAAGCAGAAAATTAAAGTTTTAAGCAAGCTGGACTTCCAGATCAAGGGATCGCTTGAATTTATGTGTTGCAATGATGAGAAGTGTATTCCTCCCGATAATGTTGATTTTAGTTTTACTATTAAAGGAAACCCGGCCTCAGGTGAATTAGCAGTTATTCCTGTTGAAAAGAAGACAGATTCCATTGTAAAGAAAGCAGATATCAATAAGACGATCACTACTATCGCAGCAGCCCCTAAAACAAATTTGAAACCAAAGGGGATGGACAAAGAAAAGGAGAAATCGCTGCTTATGTTCTTTTTGATTTCGTTCTTTGCAGGACTTCTTGCAATTGTAACGCCTTGTGTTTTCCCGATGATCCCAATGACCGTTACGTTTTTCATGCACGACAGCGGGAACAAACGTAAAGCAAGGTTCCAGGCCATTGTTTACGCACTTTCAATCATTCTGATTTACACGGTTATTGGCACACTTGTGGCAGTCACACTGGGCGCTAACTTTGCTAACTTCCTAAGCACCCACTGGATCCCGAATGTTTTCTTTTTCCTCATCTTTTTGATCTTCGCTGCTTCTTTCATGGGGATGTTCGAGATCACGCTTCCAAACTGGATGGTATCGAAAGCTGATAAACAAGCTGATAAGGGTGGGTTTACCGGGGCCTTCTTCATGGCATTTACCCTGGTACTCGTTTCTTTTTCATGTACCGGACCTATTGTGGGGGCAATACTTGTAAAATCTGCTGGTGGAGAAGTCTTGCAACCAATTATCGGAATGCTTGGATTCTCAATTGCCTTTGCCCTTCCATTCGGACTTTTTGCATTTTTCCCTTCCTGGCTGGCTGGTCTGCCGAAATCGGGAGGATGGCTGAATTCCGTTAAAGTAGTGCTTGGATTTCTTGAACTTGCCCTGGGATTAAAATTTCTGAGTATCGCCGATCAGACTTACCACTGGCACATTCTCGACCGTGAAGTGTACCTTGGTTTCTGGATTGTAATTTTCACCCTGATGGGATTCTATTTGTTGGGTAAACTTAAATTTAACCACGATTCGGATATCCCCTTCATCAGCGTTCCGAGATTGATATTAGCAATAATCACCTTTACCTTCGTGGTTTATATGATCCCCGGCATGTGGGGTGCTCCTTTAAAGGCACTGGCCGGATATCTTCCTCCCCAACAATCCCTTGATTTTGATCTTACCACCATAATCCATAACGAAATAAAAGCCACATCAGGGAGTGCAAGAGTGAATAACACTTCTTTGTGCGAGGTTCCGCGATATAAGGAATTCTTAGAATTGCCTCACCAGTTGGAAGGGTATTTCGACTATAAGCAAGCTTTGACCTGTTCACGCCAGCAAAACAAGCCCCTGTTTATTGATTTTACAGGCCATGGCTGTGTCAATTGCCGCGAGATGGAAGCCCGCGTTTGGTCTGACCCGCAGGTACTTAAGCGGCTCCGTGAAGATTATATTGTTACTGCACTTTATGTGGACGATAAAACTGAGGTTCCTCAGAGTGAATGGATAACTTCGAAGTATGACGGAAAAGTTAAGAAATCAATCGGTAAGATATATGCCGACTTGCAAATCTCACGATTTAATGTCAACGCACAACCTTATTACGTACTGCTCGATACCACCGGGAACCTGCTAACCACACCAAAAGCCTACGACCTGAACGTTGATAGTTTTATCAAATTCCTTGATAACGGATTGGAGAACTTCAAAAAAGGACAGAAAAAATAGAATCAGGATTCATTTTTATCAGACTCCCTGAAACGTACTGTATTGCTCTTTTGATAATTTAAGTGAAACTGATTGTTTCTCGCTGTTTTTCTTATTATCTGCCAGGAAGCTCCTGTAAAAATTATACCGACAAGACATAAGGACATAAAAAGTTCAATCTCAACGATATACTTTTTAGCGCTTTTTAGCGTCTTAGCGCTTTTGCGGTAAAAAAGACTTTTTAGAGTATACTCAAACCTTATAAACTTAGTTAACTTTGTTAATGTAGCAGCGCGATTGTGATATGGATAAATATTCGTATTTGAATACAATGGATAATTCCGCTTTCGAGGAATTGTTCTCTAAATATAAGGAAGATCCGGGATCTGTTGATGTCAGCTGGAGGGAATTCTTTGACGGTTTTGAGTTTGCCTTGCAAAATTATAAAACAAAAAAGAATGGAATTCCAGTCTATCCGGATGAATTCAAGGTGATCAACCTGATAAACGGGTACCGTTCAAGAGGACATCTTTTTACCAGGACAAACCCTGTAAGGACAAGAAGGCAATATAAACCAACACTCGATATTGAAAATTTCGGATTATCAAAAGAAGATCTTTCAAAATCATTCCAGGCAGGAAGCGAGGTGGGAATAGGAAAAGCCACTTTGCAGCAAATCCTTGATCACCTCAATCAGACCTATTGCCAGTCGATTGGTGTGGAATTCCAGTACATCCGTAATCCGGAGATCATCGAATGGATGAGGTCACATATGGAAGTCACGCGGAATACCCCGGATTTCCATCCTGACCAGAAAGAAAAAATACTTCGCAAACTAGCGGAGGCTGTTCTGTTTGAAAAATTCATCCACAAGAAATTTCCCGGGCACAAGACTTTTTCGCTGGAAGGAGTAGAATCGCTGATACCTGCACTTGACGCCATCATTGAAACCGGATCCGGAATGGGTGTGAAAGAATTTGTCATCGGTATGGCTCACCGCGGGCGTCTTAACACTCTTGCAAACATAATGCAGAAACCTGTTTCTGCCATCTTCTCCGAATTTGAAGGGAAAGAGTACGAGGATACAGAGCTTCTCGGCGATGTTAAATATCACCTGGGTTATTCGAGCAATATTCAGGATAAGGATGGCGGGATCGTTTCCTTGATACTTGCGCCAAATCCTTCTCATCTCGAAGCCGTTGATCCGGTTGTAGAGGGTATTGCACGTGCCAGGATCGACCAGGAACAAGAAGGGAACAATGAAAAGATAATCCCAATCCTGATCCATGGGGATGCCTCTATCTCCGGCCAGGGAATAGTTTATGAAGTATTGCAGATGTCTGAGCTTAGCGGATATAAAACAGGGGGGACTATTCATTTAGTCACCAACAACCAGCTTGGTTTTACTACAAATTACCTGGATGGCCGTTCCAGCACTTACTGTACAGATGTCGGGAAAACCATTCTTTCACCAGTCTTTCATGTGAATGCCGATGATGTAGAAGCAGTAGTTTATACTGTTCAGCTTGCAACCAGGTTCCGCCAGCAATTTCATAAGGATGTATTTATCGACTTGCTCGGATACCGGAAATACGGGCATAATGAAAGTGATGAACCCCGCTTCACACAACCGATTCTTTACAAGATCATCGAATCACATCCCGATCCGCTGGAGATATATGCAAAAAAATTGGAGGAAGAGCAAACCCTCGATTCGATGAATCTGCCAGCCATGAAGCTAACTATCAATGAAAAACTGGAACAGGCCCTCGAAACCTCAAAAACCATTGAAAAAGCCGACATCTCCCCCTTCCTTGCAAATCTCTGGGGCAGGATCCGCAGGGCAAACCCGGATGATTTCACCTCCTCTCCTGTCACTGCAGTGAAAGAAAATATTCTAAAGGAAATAGGACAAAAGATCACCTCACTGCCTGAAGGAGTACCATTTTTTCGCAAGATCATTAAATTACAGGAGGAACGAAGAGAGATGATTGAAACGAAAGGGATGCTCGATTGGGCAATGGGGGAATTACTGGCTTATGGGACCTTGCTGAAAGAAGGTTTCCCTGTTCGTTTATCAGGACAGGATACCCAGCGGGGTACATTCTCACATCGTCATTCCGTGCTGACTGTGGAAGACTCGGAGAAAACATTCATTCCACTCACCACGGTCTCAAACGGGGGAGCAAAGTTTGAAGTGACCAATTCACTTCTCTCCGAATATGGTGCACTTGGATTCGAGTATGGTTTTGCCCTCACTTCACCTGAGACCCTCGTCCTCTGGGAGGCCCAGTTCGGTGATTTTAGTAACGGGGCACAGGTCATCATCGATCAGTATTTAAGCAGCGCCGAAGAAAAATGGAAAGTAATGAATGGAATGGTTTTGCTGCTTCCTCACGGGTACGAGGGACAGGGGCCGGAACATTCAAGCGCCAGGCTCGAAAGGTTCCTGGCCATCAGCGGGCATAACAACATCCAGGTTGTCAATTGTACGACTCCTGCTAATTTCTTTCATGTTCTGCGCAGGCAAATGCACCGGCCTTTCCGTAAACCTCTCGTGATCTTCACTCCCAAAAGCCTGTTGCGGCATCCACGGTGTATCTCTCCTGTCTCAGAGTTCACGAGCGGGGGATTCAGGGAAGTGATCGATGATCCTTCAGCAGATCCGCAAAAGATCAGGAAAGTAGTTTTTTGTTGCGGAAAGCTATACTATGATCTCCTGGAAGGCAAAGAGAAATTACATAAGGAGGATACAGCAATCGTAAGAATTGAGCAGTTATATCCCCTCCCGTTAAAGCAACTGAGGGAAGTTATCAAACATTACAATAAAGCCGTAATATGGCACTGGGTGCAGGAAGAACCTGCTAATATGGGGGCAGGAGATTTCCTGCTTCAGAATTTCAACGAGGTGCCGTTGACATTCACAACCAGGCCACCCAGTGGGAGTCCCGCTACCGGATCTTCCCGCGTGCATAAAATACAACAACAATTGCTGGTGGATAAAGCAATGGGGCAATGCAGTTGCGAGGTGGCTAATGAAACCTGCAGATTGCATTGCTCGGATAAGGAAGATCAGGTAAGGTAAGACAATAAAACAATCATTCAGGGAGTTTTTGAAATAGTAAAAGAAAAGAGGCGTATGGCAACAGAGATAATTGTTCCGAGTCCGGGAGAATCAATTACGCAGGTTCAGGTGGCGAAATGGCTGGTCAGCGATGCAGAAGAGGTGGAAAAAGACCAGGAAGTGGTTGAGATAGATTCAGATAAAGCATCGTTTCCATTAACAGCGGCCGAAGATGGCATTATAAAGATCCTCATCGCAGAAGGAGAAACCGTAGCTGTTGGAACCATCCTGGCCCGTATCGAACCTTTGACAGGAGAGAAAAAAGTGGCACCTGCTAAAACTGCCAAAGCTCCGGAACAGCAGGAAGTCATTACTATTCAGATACAAAGCACCCGTAGAAAAGTTAAAAGCCGGAACCCATATATCTCCACTGGCTGATAAGATCCGTACGGAAAGAAATATTCAGAAAGGAAGAAGTTTTTTCTGTCTTTGAAGGAAAACGGATCGGGAAGAAGGACATTGAATCGTATATTTCTCAGGCAATAAGTTCTGGAAAATCAGGCGATTCAGGATGTTCAAGGAATCTCGAGCGCAGGAAGCTTTCCATGCTCCGCCTGAAACTTGCCGAAAGGCTTGTTGCCGTGAAAAACGAGACCGCAATGCTCACTACCTTCAATGAAGTAAACATGAGAAGCATTCTCGAAATTAAAGAAAAGCACAACGAAGCTTTTAAAGAATAAATTGGTGTAGGTATCGGGTTCATGTCTTTTTTCACCAAGGCTGTTACTCTTGCACTCAGGGAATTTCCACAGGTCAATTCCATGCTGGATGGAGATGAACTTGTTATTCCTGATTATGTTGACATGGGAATTGCAGTCAGCGCACCAAAAGGCCTGGTAGTCCCTGTGATCCGGAATTCAGAAAAAATGAGCATCCCGGAACTTGAGATTAGGATCAAGGAATTGGCAGTAAAAGCAAGAGACAACCAGCATCACAATTGAAGATATGAAAGGCGGAACTTTCACAATCACGAATGGAGGTGTATTCGGTTCAATGATGTCGACACCTATCCTGAATCCTCCGCAAAGTGCGATCCTGGGAATGCATAAGATCATAGACCGCCCGGTTGCAGTGAATGGGAAAGTAGAGATCCATCCGATGATGTATATCGCTTTATCATATGACCACCGGGTGATCGATGGAAGAGAGTCTGTAAGTTTTCTGGTGAAAGTAAAGGAATATATTGAAGATCCGGTAAAAATGGAGATCGAAGGTGAAGATCCTGTCCTGATGTTAATCGGGTTGTAAGAAAACAGTAATGTTTACTGTCTTCTTCTCCGTGGGTTTCATAAAAGATAAGAGAGGCAAAAACAGATGAGAAAGTATGTTGATTTTTTAGTGATTGGTTCCGGGATAGCAGGTCTTACATTTGCCTTAAAAGTTGCAAAGCACGGCAAGGTTTGTATTATTACCAAAGCCAAACTGGATAACACGGCAACAAGTTATGCTCAGGGAGGTATTGCGGCTGTGACTTATACCCCCGACTCCTATGAAAAACATATCCAGGACACCCTGATTGCCGGTGACGGATTGTGTGATGAAAATATCGTACGTATAACTATTAAGGAATCGACCGAACGGATCAGGGAGTTGATTCATTGGGGCATAAAATTTGATAAAACAAAATCCGGCAAGTTCGACCTCGCAAGAGAAGGAGGACATTCCGAATACCGTGTATTGCATCACAAAGATAGTACCGGCAGGGAAATTGAAAGCACTCTTGTAGAGCAGGTTAAAAAACATCCGAAGATTGAAGTTATCGAGGATAACTTTGTAATCGATATTATTACCGAACACCACCTCGGAATTGAAGTTAATCGCCGGACACCGCATATTACCTGTTTTGGCGCCTATTGTTTGAATCCCCGCACCCATCTTGTGGATACTATTCTGTCGAAAAACACCCTTATAGCTACAGGAGGAGCCGGACAAGTGTACAGTACAACTACCAATCCGCCCATATCGACCGGCGACGGAATTGCTATGGTGTACCGTGCAAAGGGAACAATAGAAAATATGGAATTCATGCAATTTCATCCGACCTCCCTTTATAACCCGCAGGAAAAGCCTTCATTCCTGATATCAGAGGCAGTTAGGGGGTTTGGAGGAATTCTGAAGAATTCTGAAGGTAAAGAATTCATGCAGAAATATGATTCCCGTCTTGGACTTGCTCCCAGGGATATTGTGGCCCGTGCTATCGACAGTGAATTAAAGATCCTTGGTGACGATTATGTTTACCTCGATTGCCGGCATCTGCCGAAAAACGAACTGATCAACCATTTTCCCACCATTTATGCTAAATGCCTCAGTATCGGAATCGACATAACACGTGATATGATCCCGGTAGTGCCAGCCGCTCATTATACGTGTGGAGGGATCAAGGTAGATGAATTCGGGAGAAGTTCCATTCACCATCTCTATGCTTCCGGTGAGTGTTCCTGCACAGGGTTGCATGGCGCTAACCGTCTTGCATCAAATTCACTTCTGGAAGCACTTGTATTCTCGCACCGGGCAAGTGAGGATGCCATAGAATCTGCAAAGAACATCGAGTACAACAACAACATCCCCGATTGGAATGCAGAAGGCATGGTTTTCAACGAAGAGATGATCCTGATCACACAGTCGTTGAAAGAGCTCCAGGCAATCATGAGCAGCTATGTAGGCATCGTGCGGTCTAACCTCAGGTTGAAAAGAGCATTCGACAGGCTGGAAATACTGTACCAGGAAACGGAAGCGCTTTATAATAAATCCATCCTGACTACGCGTATATGTGAACTCCGGAACCTGATCAATGTTGGCTACCTGATAATTAAGGCAGCCACGAACCGGAAAGAAAGCCGCGGGCTGCATTATTCACTTGATTTTCCAAGGATCATTGAAAGGAGGTGATCTATGGCATTGATTAAAGCAGTAAAAGGTGTCACGCCGGTCTTTGGGAAGAATTGCTTTCTGGCTGACAATGCAACGGTTACCGGCGATGTCGTAATGGGAGACAATTGCAGTGTCTGGTTTAATGCAGTCGTTCGTGGAGACGTGCATTCCATCCGCATAGGTAACAATGTGAACATCCAGGATGGTGCAATTATCCATTGTACTTATCAAAAAGCACCGGTTAATATCGGAAATAATGTTTCCATCGCCCATAATGCCATAGTTCACGGTTGTACTATTCATGACAACGTATTGATAGGCATGGGTGCAATTGTCATGGATTGCGCTATCATAAACAGTAATTCCATCATAGGAGCAGGAGCGTTGGTAAAAGAAGGCACAGTTGTAGAATCTGGTTCTGTATGGGCGGGGGTACCGGCTGTTAAAATCAGGAATATCGACCAGAGTCTCCTTGAAGGCCAGGTGAACAGGATCTCAAAAAACTACACAATGTATGCAAGCTGGTACGATAAGGATTAAAAAAAAGCTGCTTTAAATAAAACAGCTTTTCAAGTGGTTAAACTGCCGCCTTTACTGTATTCCCAATTTCTTTTTTACCAATGGAAGAACATCATCAGCAGGCTCTGAATAGAGCAGGATGTCTTCAATGGCATTAACAATAAAAGTATATTTATTTTCTTTGGCTACTTCTTTTATTGCATCCTTTGCTTTTGTAACGATGGGCTGTAAGAGTTCCTGCTGTTTCGCTTGCAGATCTGTCTGTGCCTTCTGCTGAAATGCCTCAATCCTTCCTTGCAGGTCTGATAATTCCTTTTCCTTTGTTTGCTTTATCAGGTCAGACATCCCAGAAGAACCTTGTTGATACTCAAGACCTTTGTTTTCAAATTCAGCCCGCATGGCATCCAGCTGATCAGAAAGTGTTTTCTGGTAAGTCTGCAATTTGATTTTCACCGAATCAATGCCTGGCATTGCAGCCACTAAACCATTGAAATCAACATATCCTATTTTCTGGACGGTCTGAGAATGAGCGGCAGTCGCAAGAACAATGATGAGAAAAAACCCCACAAAACTTTTTACTACGTTTTTCATTTTCGTTTTTATTGTTAATAATTGTTTGAATGCAAAATTATAAATATTTATGAAATTCTAGAATTAAATAGTCCTATTTCTTTTCCCGCTGGGGAGCATTACCAGGCTGATTTGTATTCAAATCACCCTGTTGGGTTCCTTTAGTGCCGGTCCCTGAACCGGGGGTCGAACCTTTCTGTCCGCTAGCCGAAGCACGTCCTTTCCTTCCTGCAGCTGCAGTCCCAAGGTTATCAAGCACCTCATCGCTGATATCATATTTCGGGTTGGAAAAGAGGATCGTAAGGGCGCCTGCTTTATCAAAGATCACAGCATAATTATTGCTGGTTGCTATCTCCTGAATTGCATTGTAAACTTTTTCCTGAATTGGTTTCACCAGTTCCTGGCGTTTCTTCATCAGGTCGCCATTCTGACCGAAACGTTGACGCTGAAGATTCTTTGCTTCCTTCTCCTTATCTACGATCTCCTGTTCTTTTTTCTTTTTCATGTCTTCCGGCAATAAAACAACCTGTGCCTGAAAGTCCTGGTACATTTTATCAATTTCTGCAAATTTGCCTTCTATTTCCTTCTGCCACTGAGCAGATACCTCATCCAACTGGGCCTGTGCTTCCGTATATTCAGGGAGGTTATCAAGAATATACTGACTATCAACATAGGCGAACTTCTGGGCATGTAACATAGCTAAAGAAAAGAATAGCAGTGCCACAGTTATGATTATCTTTTTCATTTTATCAGCCTCCGTTTTATTTTATTAAAGCTAAATACATTGTTTCAAATTTGTCCCTGCCTCTAATCAATCGAAGAATTGATCGAAAAATGGAACTGGCTGCCATTCACACCCGGCACTCCCCTGAGCGGATCAAGTCCATACCCCCAGTCTAATCCAAGAAGTCCAAACATCGGCAGGAATACGCGGATTCCCACGCCAGCCGACCGGTATACATCAAATGGATTTACATTTTTCCATTCCAGCCAGTCATTTCCGGCTTCCATGAATGTCAGTCCATAGATTGTTGCACTTGGGTTCAGAGAGATTGGATAACGTAATTCAAAAGTGAATTTTTCATAAACAGTTCCTCCAATGCTGTTCGGATAATTGGGAGTCAGGGCATTATTCTCATATCCACGGAAGCCGATAAGCTCTCTTCCATCCATGTTGTTGTATCCTGTCAGCCCATCGCCCCCGAGATAGAACCTTTGAAAAGGAGTAATCCCGATACTGTTATTGTAAGCCCCCAAAACCCCAAACTGTACTCTTGGAGTTAAGACCAGTTTATCAATCAGGTTAATATACCATGCACCTTTAAACTTAAACTTGTAAAACTCTACCCACTCGAACTTTTTTGATATATCCATATCGGCATAATCAACATTTCCACGGAAAAGCGAATAGGGAGGAGTAAACTCAAGCAGATTACTGATCTCAGACCCTGACCTGGGATAGGTCGGCTGATCTATATTACTCCGGGAAAGTGTGACGGAATAACTTATGGCGTTATATATGCCATTACCTCCCCCGAAAGAAAAGATCTGGGTATAATTATGTGAATTGTAACGGTTAAAATTGATTGCCTGGTAAAGAACAAAATAATCATCCGGCCATTTGAGATTTTTACCTAATCCAACAGAAACCCCATCGATCTTAAAATCGGCATAAGTGGGGTCAGAAGAGGCAACCCCGTTGGTATATTTTGAGTGAACGTACGATACGCTCAGTGCCAGCGGTTTCTTTCCGCCCACCCATGGCTCTGTAAATGAAGCACTGTAGCTGATGTAGCCTGCTCCGTATGTCTGGAACCTCAGACTTAGTTTTTGTCCATCTCCGGATGGGACAGGTTTCCATTTCTTAAGATCAAAAAGGTTCCGGAGAGAAAAGTTATTGAAGGATAAACCCAGGGTTCCAACAATCCTGCCATATCCCCATCCTCCTGATAATTCAATCTGATCGGCTGAGGTCTCCTCCACATTATAATTTATATCGACTGTACCATCATCCGGGTTTGGAGTAACGTCAGGAGAGATCTTTTCCGCATTGAAATATTTCAATTGCACCAATTCCCTCTGCGACCGGATCAGCTTGTCGCGGCTGAATAATTGCCCCGGACGTGTCTGAAGCTGGCGCAAGGCAACATGATCATTCGTCTTGGTATTTCCTGTCACAGTGACTTTATTCACTGTCGCTTGTTTTCCTTCATGCATCCGGATCTCAAGATCGATGGAATCATTTTCAACATTTACCTCTACAGGTTGTACGTCGAAGAAAAGATAACCATCATCCATGTAAAGTGACCGGATATCCGTACCATTCGGATTATAGGTCAGTGCAGTTTCAAGTGCACTCTGGTCATAGGAATCTCCTTTTTTGATTCTGAGGATACGGTTCAGGAAGTCATCCGGATATTTGGTATTGCCTACCCAGGTTATGTTCCGGAAATAGTACTTGGGTCCCTCTTCAATCCAGATATCTATTGAAACCGTGTTATCATCGTTTTTCGAGATGGAATCTTTTATGATTTTTGCATCACGATACCCCTGGTTATTGTATTTTGCAATTAACAGGTCTTTATCCTCATTATAATCATCCCGGATGAATTTTGCTGATTTAAAGATGCGGAACCTGATATTGTTGTATGCATGTTTCTCAACTACATTGGCAATCTCGCCGAAATCGACATGGAAAACGGCAGTGGCAATCTGATAAATCATTTTATCAATGTCATTCATCGGGTTGAATATCCCTTTCTCCTTGGTTTTTTTCATGCAGGCTTTGAGCTGTTCCGTCGTCAGATTGTGATTGCCATGGATGATGATGTTATATACTCTGACTTTCCCGTTCCGGTGAATATCGATAGAAAGGCTGACTTCATTTGAAGAAGAGGTATCCTTTTTTGGTACAATTTCAACATCAGCATTCAGAAATCCTTTATCCGTATAGTATTTCCGGATAATATTTTTCGTTCGCATGATCATGTTTTCAGTCACATATTCTCCTTTGGATATATGTATCTTTTCACGGATATTATCTGCATCCGATTTCTTTATCCCGTTAAATGAGAAATGGGACAGTCTCGGTCTCTCCTTCAGATAAAAGTTCAGGTAGAGCTGATTATCGACGATTTGTGATATAGAGATCTTAACATCCTCAAATAAGCCCTGATCCCAGAGTTTCCTTATTGCCTGGGTTATTTTATCGCCTGGTATTTTCACTTTATCCCCGATAGTCAATCCTGAAAGCATGATCAGGACATTATTATCAAGGTATTTGACACCTGTAACCGAAATCCCGGCGATGATATATTCTTTTGGCGACGAATAGTCAATGTTAATTGCCTCTCCCGATGGTATCTGGGCGAACACAGGGTGGATTAACCAGGTAGTGATTATAAGCAGAATAAGAATTTTAAGTTTCATCAGGTACTAGTTGAGATGGCGGTTTTTAGGTATTTTTTATTTGTTCGCTGGTCATTCCAAATCTTCTTTCTCTTCCCTGATAATCAATAACGGCCTTGTAAAATTCCTCCTTTGAGAAATCAGGCCACAAGGTTGGAGTAAAATACAATTCACTATATGCGATTTGCCAAAGAAGAAAATTACTGACCCTGTACTCTCCGCTGGTTCTTATCAGAAGTTCAGGATCGGGAATAGAAGCTGTAGTAAGAACGCTGTTAAATGAATCGATGTTGATGTCATCTGTACTCAGTATTCCATCACTGACATTCTGTGCAAGTGTACGTGCGGCCTCCACGATTTCCCATCTGGAACTGTAGCTTAGGGCAAGTACCAGTCTCAATCCATTATTCCCGGAAGTATCTTCAATGGCCTTCAAGAGTTCATCCCGGCTCTTGGGTGGAAGATTTTTGAGATCACCAATGGTCATCAGCCGGATGTCGTTATCCATGAAAGTCTTTCGTTCTTTATTAACAGATCTTACCAATAGTGTCATTAATGCATCAATCTCATATTTAGGACGATTCCAGTTTTCAGTCGAAAAAGCATATAAGGTTAAATATCCTATCCCAAGTTCGGCTGCAGCTTCAACAGTTTCTCTGACAGCATCCACACCTTTTTCATGACCAATTGTCCTGATAAAACCTCTTTTCTTTGCCCAACGCCCATTTCCATCCATAATGATTGCGATATGGACAGGTATCCTGTCTTTAATTATTTTTTCTTTCAGGCTCATTCAGGCATAATGTAGGTTCAAATGCTCCGGATCGGTTGAAACGCAAACTCCCCAATACCGGCGCAAAGATACGGTGTAATCCAATTCCACCGACTCCCGGTAAAATATCAATGAAAATGGTCGTGATCTGAGAATGCATTAAAAGCTTTGGCAATTTATCTGATAAATAACGCAGGTTCACTTTTTTTATTGGAATGCTAAACGGAAAACCAGGAAAATTTAATCAGTTCCGGATATCAAGCCCCCACTTTAATTTTGCACGGATCGTTTCAAAGAAATTTTTTCCTGACATCCGCAGCAAATGGATTTTAAAATCTTCTTTTCTTATGACCAGCTCCATGGGAACATCTAATTTCAGGATTCGTGAATCCAGTCCGATATAACAGTTTATATTTCTCGATTCAACCATTATCCGTATAATGCTGGTATCGGGGATCACGATAGGCCGTACCGTAAGGTTGTGGCTCGCGATGGGTGTGATCACAAAGTTCTCGGAATCGGGAGTAATAATAGGACCGGTACAACTTAAGGAATAAGCAGTCGACCCGGTCGGTGTAGCAACGATCAATCCATCCGCCCAGTAGGTATTCAGGAATTCATCGTTCACGAATAATTTGATGGCAAGCATGGAATTCGGACTACTTTTGTAAATTGTAAAATCATTTAATGCATAGTTAAAGTCCCCAAAAAGATGCTCGGCCGTTTCTAAACGAAGGAGGGTTCGTTCATCAATTGAATATTTATTACTGATGATCTCATCCAGCGCCGGCAGGATCTCCTCCTTTGAAATTCCGGATAAAAAGCCCAGTTTGCCCATGTTTATTCCTATTACCGGGATCCCTGAATCTCCTACCAATGTTATGGTGTCAAGCAAGGTACCATCCCCGCCAATAGAAAAGAGATAATCCACCTCTCCCCTTATTTCCTGCTGTGTTGTATAGATTACTGGTTCCCGGTTAAACCGGAATGTTTTTTGAATGGAATCAAAAAATGGTTTATATAAATACACAATCCCATCGAGACTAATCAACCTGTCTACAAAATCCTGCAGGTAAGAAACATCGTTTGCGGAAATTGTTTTTCCAAACAAGGCAACTTTCATGGTATCAATAATTAATGAAATAAAATCCGGGGGCAAAGATAGTCCATTTTTTTGAAGTCGGCAGTTGGCAGTTGGCAGTCCTCATTCATTTCTTATCCAATGTTGAAACAGTAAATCATAAACGCTATAAAATGCCTTTCCATCCTCGTTAAAATCTTTGAAGACCAGTTCTTTTTTTATCAGTGCCTTCAGGGATTGAATCACAGTAGCGGATGAGCCGAGATGATATTTCTGTAAAAAATCTTTTGATGTCGGACTAAAAACTTTGTCTTCAGAACCTATGGCTTTTAGCAATGTCCATTGGGCATTTGTAAGTAATTCGCGATAATTGAAAAATACCGTTTCGGTTTCCTTTATCAGTCTCATTGCTTCTGTTTGCCAAAGTTCCTTTGTGATCAGGAGTGCATCGGTGGAATATATGCAGTTGCAAAGGATCTGAACGTAATACGTATGACGGTTAGCCCATTCAAGTATCTGATCAACAATTTCATCTGAGATTTTCCGGTTTCCTTTTTGGAACATCCGGCAGATGAAATCACGATACTCGTCGTTAGGGATCTTATTGAGTTTCATGAATTGTGTACTCCGGTAAAACGGCTTTGACGGACTGTTGAATAATTGCCCCATCAGATGTTGCTGGCTTCCGGCAAATATGAATGTTACATTGTTCAACTGCTGAATTTTACTACGTAACCAGGAGTCAACGTTGTTTTCAGGAAAATTCAGGATTTGCTGAAATTCATCGATAGCAACAACAATTTTAAACGGCTGACTTTCCAGAAATCTCAGTATGGCTTCAATATCAGGCTTAGGATTTTTTGGATGGGAGTCTATCACCACCTGGGGTAAGCCTGTAAGATGTTCGAATTTGATAACTGGTCTTAATGTCTTAATAAAATCCCAGATGACCCTTCCTGGTTTTGACTTTTCGGGTACAGCATTGATCAGCGAAGTTGCCACTATATTCAGGAAATCGTTGAGGTTCTCGGCAGGTTGAATATCCAGGTATATTCCAACAAGGTTTTTTGGAAGCTGGGTAAGTACGTGTCTTATCAGTCCTGTTTTACCTATTCTCCGAATCGAAGTGAGGGTTACTGACAGTCCGCTTTCAATGCTCCTGATAAGGGATTCAGTTTCCTCTTTCCTGTTGCAAAACCATTCGGGGCCAGCATAGCCAACAGTTATAAATGGATTCTGTGGATTTCTCATAATTAAACTTTTCCACAAAGTTATAAAATATAAGTTACAAAATGTAAGTTATGAAATATAAAAATCCTGTAAACTTCACAAGCCCAGAGTGGGCATAATAAGTGGGTTGTATCAAAGATTAAATGGCCGACAGGCGGTTGTTGGCAGTGAAACTTGGGACGCGTGAAACGGGAAAATGTGGTGAACCGATGACGTGGTGAGGTAAAATAAATGATAAAATTAATCGCCAACTGATTGCCAACTGCGAACTGCCAACTTTAATAAAATTCCCCAACTATATCGGTGCAGTAAAATGGAGATAAATTCCAGGGGTTCCTTCTGCATTCATCGATGCTTCAAGCCTGATCACTATGTCGTAATATGTTGCCAGGTCGAGTCCTGCTCCATAACCCACCAGGAGGCTGTTTTTCAGAGTATTCGATTGGTCGTAAGGAAAGACCTCAGAGTAAACATATCCCATGTCGCAAAAAACATTGAGGTAAAGGGCAAAAGGAACCCTGCTGAATTTGGGAGTATGGATAAAATCAATATTGAATTCACGCTGAGGGATCAGGGCGAACTTGAAATTGTTTTTCCATAAAATAAAATCCTTGCCATCAATCACATAATATTCATAGCCCCTCACGAAATCCCTGCCATAACCCAATCCCCTTTGCATAAAATAAGGTGACTGGGGAGTAACGGTCAGTTTCCCTGTCACTCCTGAAGCGAAATACCAGCGATTATAGATCTGAAAATATTTCCTGAAATTGGACTTAAGGTAGAATTCATTTACAGTGGAAGAAAAAAGCCCGTTCTGATCCAACTCAACATCAAAATAGGTGCCTTTTAATGGATAAAACTGAAAATCCCGGTGGTCATTTTTGTATTGATACCAAATGCTGAAATAGTCAAGGTGATTGGAAGTGCCTGCAGTGTAACCCGGAACCCTTATCAGAGAATCCGAAAACATCCATGAATTATAACTCACATGAAATGTATGACGGGCATAAAACGTAGGGCGCAATAAAACTTCCATAAAAGCATAAAAGTCCTGTCTTGGATAGGAACCCGGATCTCTGTAATAAACTGGTTTATTGTCAACTGTTTCAATAATTACCTCATGATTCCAGTTGTACTCTGCCCCAAAAGTAATCCCGACAGTTTTTCGGGAATCAAGATAAGGGATTTGGTAACTGAAACCAATTTTCTGGTTAAAACCATAATGGATCGGGAACTTCAGGGTTTCGTTCAGCCCCATGACATTCTTTATGGTCAGATCAATTCCATAAGTAAGCCGGCTGAAATCGGTTGTTGCGATCCATGAATTGAAATTCCGGTCGGAGATCTCAAAAAATGGCCATGGCCATATGTACCAACGTTCGACTACATGAATCATCACATCCATAAGCATAGGATAGCCTCCCAAAGGAATGGTATCGATTGTGACGAAGTTAAATAAGGTTGTATTAAAAATATTTTCCCTCCCTGCTTTCAGCATCCGCTGAAAAGATGTTCGTCCAATCGTGTCTGATTCATGAAATGCGAGTTCCCTCAGGATAATGGATGGCTGCGTATGCAGGTTTCCTTTGATCTTTATTGAACGGATCACTAAAAAGCCGGTTGAATCCTTTGAATTATCCTGGAGTAAGAGACTGCCCCGTGACTGAACGTTTAAAAGGAGAAAAAATAAAAACAGTAAATACCCAATCAGATGGGATGTTTTCAGAATGGGGATAAAAATCCTCATGGATCAGATATTAAGATAATTCATCAATGAATTATACCTTTCCTGCAAGCTTTCCGTATAAGTATCTTCGGAAAATGAAGCCTTGATGGTGTAGTTATATCTGATAAATGTCTGGAGGACAGGTCCTACATCAATCTTGTTGATCTTAAGAGTGATCTCTATCCTTGTGGAATCAGGGAAAGTGGTAATATACATTCCCAGGACCTTGGCATCATTCGATTCAACTATCTGGGCAATCTCGGTGAGAAGATAATCCTTATCATTGAGCTCGAGGATGATGATCCCTCCCGGATTATTCAGTGCCATCAGTTCCGAAAGATGATGGCTGAGAGAGGTCAGCGTAATTGATCCAAGATAATGTTTCTTTTCATCCAGGACCGGCAACAAGGTCAGTTTCATGGCATCAACAATCCTGATGACATCAAGGATATGCTGGTTTTCTATGACATATGCATTGGATAGGGAAAGAGGAAGAGTGCCTATTCTTTCAGGGAGATTATTATAAGTCAGAATATCGGTTTCTGAGATAACGCCAAGAAATTGGTCCTGATCAACGATCGGGAGATGTGAAACCCGGAACTCATCCATAAGTCCCAGCGCATCGGCCCCGGTCTCGGTAGGTTTTACCGGGGTTATTATGTCAGATATCAGTTGTCGCGCAATCATGATTTAGTATTCAGTTTCTGTCGTTCAGGATGCTAAGGTAACTATTATATCGCATCAAACTGACTTCCCCGGTGTCCAGACCTTCTTTCACGGCACACCCCGGTTCATGTATGTGGGTGCAATTTTTGTACCTGCACAGGGGGAGAAGTCTTTCCATTTCAGGGAAGCAACGGGGAATTTCATTTTTCTCAAAATCGATCAGGCCGAATTCCCTTATGCCCGGAGTATCAATAATAAACCCGCCATTTGCCAGCTCGAACATTTCTGCAAATGTGGTGGTATGTTTGCCTTTCAGGTGTATTTCAGAGATCCTGCCGGTCTTTAACTTCAGATCCGGTTGAATTGCATTGATCAGTGCAGATTTTCCGGCACCAGAATGTCCGGAAAATAAACTGATCTTGTTTTTTAAAAGGTTGCTGATCTGTTCAACGTGATCTCCTTTTAAGGCTGAAACGGAATAACAAGGATAACCGGCTTTTTCATAAATCCTTTTTAGATTCAACTCATAGGAGGCAAGCGCTTCATCGTACAGATCGATCTTATTAAAAATAATGCTGGCCGGGATGAAATATCCCGTCGCAGTGACTAAAAACCGGTCGATGAAGCCCGTCGACGTTCTGGGTCGTGCGAGGGTAACGATCAGAAAGGCATGATCAAGGTTGGCAGCAATAATATGAGTAGTCCTGGATAAGTTTATGGATTTCCTGATAATGTAATTCTCTCTTTCCCTTATGAGCGTGATAACTCCGGTTTCCTCATCCGGTTGTTTTTCGAATTCTACTTTGTCACCAATAGCTACCGGATTTGTCGAACGTAATCCATGAATACGGAATTGTCCCTTCAGCCTGCATTCGGTCCGGATGCCATCCTCCGAACGAACCGTGATCCAGCTACCTGTAGATTTTATTACGATTCCTTTCAATCTCTCGTTTTCCTTTACAGATCAGGGGAAATTATAATGCTTTTTAACAGGCTTTTTGATATCCCAAACGCATTCCAGGCCATCTTTAAAGATCACGAAATCACCGGGCATGATCGTATAGTTTTGATCTGCCGATTCAATTACTACCTCCCCTTCCAGGAAAAGACATTCCTCGTCACCATCATAAACCTGGATAAACCGGAAAACTTCCTTCTCCCAGATTGGCCATTTCCGTATCTGGCGTTCTTCAATTTCCGAATTGGCCAGTTTTTGAATAATCACTTTTTCCATAATACCTGGTTGAAAAATGAGGATGTAAAGATAATATAATAAAGTCACAGAATGAAATCGTGACGCGTGACGCGTGACGCGAAGAATGTGGTGAACTGGTGAACTTGTGACGTGGTGAGTTAAAAAATGGCGATTAAAATGAGTTATGCTAGTGAATAGATCTTTCCGGGGAGGCTTTTGACGATCCCTTCGAATTCAAGGTTCAGGAGAGAGGCAGAGGTTGTACTCATGAGCAGTCGGCACTTATTGCTGAGGTCATCAATTCCGCAGGGGCCATTGACATTGAGGTAATCAACAAGAACTTTTTCGTCGTCTGTCAGTTCGATGAAGATCCTTTTCTGGAACCCGTCAGGTTTCTTAGCCTGCTCCTCCCATCCCATCAGGTACCGGATATCCTGTGCCGATTGCACCAATGAAGCCATGTTCTTCCGGATCAATCGATTTGTGCCTTCCGAATAAATATCGTTGATCCTCCCGGGAACAGCAAAAACATCCCGGTTATAGGAATTACCAATATCTGCCGTGATCAGTGCTCCCCCTTTGTCGGCCGCTTCCACAACAAGTATTGCATCGCTGATCCCTGCAATGATGCGGTTCCTTTTTGGGAAATTTTCCCGGTCGGGGGTTGCATCATTCCTGAATTCTGTTATCAACCCGCCTTTCTTCGTCATCTTCTCCGCCAGTTTTTTATTCTGGTTAGGATAGATCATCCCAAGACCATGGCCCAGGACTCCAATGGTTTCAAGGTTGTTCTCGAGGGCAGAACGGTGCGCACAACTGTCAATCCCATATGCGAGTCCACTTACGATCATCACCTTATCCTGTGCAAGATCTGAGATTATCTTCTGACAGATACTCTTTCCATATTCAGTCGCATTGCGCGTTCCTACAATGGCGATAGTGCGCGGAACGTTAAGGTCGGCAGTTCCTCTGTAATAAATCAAAACCGGGCTGTCAATGCAGTTTTTTAATCGAAAAGGATACTCTTTATCCAGAAAGAACAGCGCCCGGATACGAAATCTTTCGATGAAGGCAAGTTCCTTCTCAGCACGAACCAGGATCGATTTATCCGACAATGCCTCAAGGATCTTCCCTCCAACCCTGGGTACTTTCTCCAGAAGTTTTCTCTTTTCCGTAAAAACAGCTTCAGCACTGCCGCAACAATTAACCAATTTCTTCCCCAAAACATCCCCAATTCCAGGAACAAGTGTTAAGGCAATTTGATATAAAAGCATTTTTTCATTCATGGGGTAGGTATTAATAAGTCACAAAGTCTTAATGTCACATTTTACCTTTTTTTTCGCGTCACGCGTCACGCGTCACGCGTCACGATTTTCACCACGTCACTAGTTCACCAGTTAACATTAATCCTAGAAATGTGAAAAAGTAATACGGAATGTTGAAATTATTTATCCGGAGTCCTGTATTATATTCGATACTTTTGTAAAAGTGAAAAACATTTCAAGGCTTTGAAAGTCCTGGTATGCCCCCTCGATTGGGGAATAGGTCATGCAACGAGATGTGTCCCGGTTATCCGGAAATTTATGGAATTTGGGGACGAGGTTGTAATTGCTGCAGATGGAAGACCTTATGAATTCCTGAAAAAAGAATTTCCGGGATGCCGCTTTATCCGGCTAAGAGGAGCAAGGATCACCTATTCCAAAGGCCGGGGTTTTCTGTTTCAGATCTTCCGGCTCTCTCCAATCCTTCTATGGAGTTATTTTCGTGAACGAAGGGATATTAAAAAACTGATAAGACTCGAAAAAGCCGATATTATCGTCTCCGATAATCGTTACGGTTTATGGAATAAGAACTGCTACTCGATTTTAATCACACACCAGATCGGGATAATCTTTCCTTCTTCGGTAAGGTTCTTGTCCTGCTTTATCAACAGGATCATTCACCGGCAAATTGAAAAATTCAACGAATGTTGGATCCCCGACTTTGAGTTACACAACGGACTCGCAGGGAAGTTATCTCATCCCTCTAATATGCCGATAAACGTTCATTACATCGGGACTCTTTCCCGCTTTTCAAATCCGTCAGGACAGAGGGAAGTCCCTCCCCCATGTGATTATGACATCATGGTCGCACTTTCCGGACCCGAACCTCAGCGAACCATCCTGGAAGAGATGATCTTTAAACAATTGACCAACTCGGGGATGACCGGTATCATCGTAAGAGGTTTGACAGAAAGAACAGAGGAATGGGATCTTACGGATAAAATACATGTTTTCCCGCATCTCGAAACAGCGAGGATGAAGGAGTATATGCTTCGTTCACACATTGTGATATGCCGTTCGGGATATTCAAGCCTGATGGACCTTGTGACGCTGGGAATAAATGCGATCCTGATCCCTACTCCCGGTCAAACAGAACAGGAATATCTGGCACGCTACCTGATGGAAAAAAAGATCTACTTTTCCATGCCGCAGCATCACTTCGACTTGCTCTATGCCATCGAAATGTCACGTAATTTCCACGGCTTGGTAATGCAGAATGATTACAAAGCACTTGAGGAGAGGATACGGGAGGTGAAACGGGTATTGGGTGTTAGGTATTAGGTATTTTGAACAGCCAACTGTGAACTGGGCATTAGGATATTTTACCATTTTACGATTTTACCATTTTACCATTTTACCATTTTACCATTTCGCCTTGCCTTCCAAACCAGCACCACCCCCGCAATAATCAGCGGGATACTAAGTAACTGTCCCAGGTTGAGGATCATTGATTTTTCAAAGCCTTCCTGGGGTTCCTTTACAAATTCAATCAGGAAACGCATTCCGAAGACGAGGATCAGGAACATTCCGAATATGAAACCTTCCGCGGGTTTTCCATCTTTTTTATAATAGTACCACAAGAGATAGAGAAAAATTACCAGGTACGATAGTCCTTCATAAAGCTGGGTAGGATGCCGCGGATCAAGATTCAATGGTGCTTCCGCATGAAGGAATCTGAACCCCCAAGGCAATGAGGTTATATGACCAAATATTTCGGAGTTCATAAGGTTCCCTGTTCTTATAAAAAGGCCTGAAAGGGCAACTACAATTACCACCCGGTCCATCACCCAGAGAAAGTGAAGCTTTTTTTTCTTTGCAAAGATAAGTATGGTGATAATGATCCCGATAGCGGCGCCGTGACTGGCCAATCCACCCTCCCAAACCATGAGTATATGCATCGGGTGAGCGAGATAATAGGCTGGCTCATAAAAAAAACAATGTCCCAACCGTGCGCCAATAACAGTTCCGATGACCATGTAGGTTGTAAGGGAATCGAGTACAGATACAGGGATATTTTCTTTTTTAAAGATCCTTAACATAATAATATAGCCGAACACAAAGGATGCAGCAAATAACAGCCCATACCAGCGAACGGCAAAAGTTCCGATCCTGAAAATCTCAGGATCAACATTCCAATTAATATAGTTCAGCGTCATAATTTATTTTATAAAAAGATTTATCCTGTATTTTTGATTAAGTACTTTCTTATATCTCTTTTTTAACTTTTACAGCCAATGACATCCAAACTCAAAAACTTCAATTTCAACGATATTGTTCTTAGCGCTTTTTAGCGTCTTTGCGCCTTTGCGGTTAAAGAGGCTTTTATTGGTACTTTTTCAATTCTTCATGAAACAAACGGTCAACATCATTTGCAAGTTTTAGTTGGTTATTTTCCTGGGCAAGATGATAAATCCTGCGTAAAACACCTAATCCCTGTGCTATATCATCTGAATAATATTCCCTCCATCTCCCCCTGAACATGTAATAATAATCGAGGTTCTGTGCATAGATCTGACCGATCCTTTCCATGATTTTATTTGCTTTTCCCGGTTCCCCGGCTTTGTAATACAATTCTGCAAAAGGTATTGTGAACATGTCGTATGGGTACTTCGAATCGGGGAACAAGATAAAATATTTATCCATAAGTTTGATAGCTTCGTCGTATTTCCCGATATTTATAAGCGATTGTGCCGTACGGTACATATTTGTTTTCGGCGTTGACTGGTTACTTAAACTTTCCGGATCGACGTAAACATGGGGATCATTCATATTACCCCAGGCAAATTTATTCATAAGGAGGTCGTACGAGGTTAAAGGATCGACTCCTCCCATATTTGGAATGTAATCTTCTTTTGCAGCTTTGACAGGCATGAATTTGTAAACCCATCCCTGCACCAGGCAGAAGGTATCGACATTAAAACAATAATTCATGCTTGAAGGAGAAACAAAATACAATGACCGGCGCCAATGATTGTTTGCGACCAGGTCGAGAAGCATCACATCATTTTTATAAAGCTGGTTTGACTTGATGGTCCAATAAATGGTATCGACCATCTTCCCAGCCAGGTATTTTGGCACGATGCCATATTTTAAGCAGGCATCTTTATCAACCGCAAGTTTTACCTTTTTCGACGGGAAAAATTTCATCTTTTGTCCGTTCTGGAGCGTAAGGTAGGTGTCAGGATCATCGCTCTTTATAAAATCGATCAGTTCATCCAGGTTCATATAACCCTGATTCCCCACGTCGTAATAAGGAATTATGTCATTGATGCCAGGTTGATATTTCTCCTGTGGAATTCCAAACGGACAGGGTTCCGAGTTATAGAACTTCTGAAAAAGTTCATCCATGTACCATGAACTGGAAGCCAGGTCCAGGTTCACTACACGAACATCTGTGCGTATCCCTTCAACTTCCTGATCATACCATAGAGGGAACGTGTCATTATCGCCATTGGTGAACAGATATTCCCTGATTGTCACAGGAATTCAGATAGTTTGAAGCATAATCACGGCAGGAATATTTTCCCGAGCGGTCATGATCATCCCAATTTTCCTTTGCCATGATTCCCGGAACAAGAATAAGACAGAACAGGGTAACAAGCAATATCGATAAATTTTCTCTTTTCAGTATCTTCTTTACAAGGTTCACCAAAAAGACTACACCTAAACCCACCCAGATTGAAAAGGCATAGAATGATCCGCAATAGGAATAGTCACGTTCGCGGGGTTCAAAGGGTTTCTGGTTCAGGTAAACCACGATGGCCAACCCGGTCATAAGGAACAAGAGAGTGATCACTAATGCACCCTTGTATTCTTTTTTCATCTGGTAGAAAAAACCGATCAATCCAAGGATAAAAGGAAACATGTAATATTTACTCGTACCCCGGTTCTTCATGCTATCGGGCATATGAATTTGCGGATGGCCTGTTATCCATTTATCGATGAAGGGGATCCCACTGATCCAGTTCCCGTTCTGCGGTCCGCCATAACCCTGCACATCGTTTTGCCGTCCTGCAAAATTCCACATGAAATAACGTAAATACATCACACCCACCTGGTACTGAATGAAATATTTCAGGTTTTCAATAAATGTTGGCTTGTAGAGAGTTACGGACTTTCCATCTTCATTTATGATTTTGATTGGCATCCCTGCTCCACCCCAGTCTTTGAAAAATTGCTCTGAACCTCTTCGTTCACTACTCCACATGCGTGGGAAAATGGTAGTAAAACGGGAATCAAAAACAGGGATAGTTCCTTTCTGATCATCGATGACTATGTATTTTCCTGCCTTATTATCCCGTTTGTAGATGGGATCACCATCTTTATAACTTACAACCGGTGCGTTGTAATAAGGGCCATAGAGGAGAGGCCAGGTACCATATTGTTCGCGGTTAAGGTAATTAACCAAACTTACAACATCCTTTGGCGCATTTTCATTGATGGGGGTTCCTGCATTTGAACGAATGACCAGCATCATAAAGGAAGTATACCCGATCAGGAGGAAAGTAAAACAAAGAATGATGGTGTTGACAAGAGGCTTTCCTTTCTTTTTTGTGAAGAACAACCCGGAAACGATCAGGCCGGTAAGAACCAGGAAATAAAAGACCAGGCCTGAATTGAACGGCATCCCCCATTTGTTTACAAACAACAACTCGACTTTTCCTGCCAGTTCTGGAATCCAGGGGATCACAACATACATAACCAGGGCCAGGATGAGGATGGAAAGAATAAGGGTAAGAAGAATTCCTTTCCACGAAGCTTTATATTTCCGGAAGTAAATGATAAATGCCAGGGCAGGGATGGTCAGCAGGCTTAAAAGATGCACGCCAATAGAAAGGCCGATCATGAAGGAGATAAAGATCAGCCAGTGGTTGGAATGATCGGAATCAGCATCGGCTTCCCATTTCAGGATGGACCAGAAAACGAGCGATGTAAACATCGCTGACATGGCATAAACTTCGCCTTCCACGGCAGAAAACCAGAAAGAATCGGTGAATGTAAAAGTGAGTGCCCCGACCAGGCCGGCAACGAAAATAGTATACATTTTTGACCGGGTCATTTCCCCTTCACCGGCTACAATCTTTCTGGCGAAAATAGTGATTGACCAGAAAAGGAATAGGACAGCGAAAGCGCTGCAGAGGCCTGACATTCCGTTTATCATCAATGCTACTTTTGAGGTATTCCCGAATGCCAGCAATGAGATAACCCTGCCGATCATTTGCATGGTAGGTGCACCCGGAGGATGCCCAACCTGCAGTTTGTAGGTGGTGGATATAAACTCCCCCGGATCCCACCAGCTTGCAGTAGGCTCAAGCGTAAGCAAATAGACAACAGCCGCTATGACGAATACAGTCCATCCCAGCAAATTGTTAAGCTTCCTGTAATTACTTATTTGATAAGCCATTTATCAATACAGTTCGATAAGCGAAAGTACAAAATTTGGTCACATTAAAAAATATTCTACCTTTGCCGCCTGAACCGGATGATGCACTTCAACCATTCGCAGAGTGCCGGTGTAACACATAGTTTCTTTGTCCCGTGGTGTAATGGCAGCACCAGAGATTTTGGTTCTCTTGGTCTAGGTTCGAATCCTGGCGGGACAACTGTAATTTTCAGAAAACCATTGATTTTATTAATAAATCAATGGTTTTTTATTTTAGTACGTGATTTCAGATTTTTCAGTTTCTATCCGAGTTAAGTTAAATTTGACTCCATCAAAGTTGGCCAACAAACCCTGAACTTCAGAAGCGGCATCAACCAATAATGATTTTATGGTATTCCACCGGAATAATCGATCGAAGAAATTACAGGTTTTTAACTTTTCTATCAGCCGTTTCAGATTATCAGTGTTATTTTCCATTTGATCTACGGTTTAAAAAATACCTCGACAAAGGTATGGACGCGCGTTTGAAGAAAAAAAATTACCATTGGTATTAATGTCGGAAATCTATTCATGGATATTTCCTCATGGATTATAAACATCCAAAGAAAACAGGTCAAGGTTAACCAATTCTTGTAAGGTTAACTTGTTAAAATTTAATTCATTAAGAATGACATGAAATCAAACCTGATTAAAAAGGATCAAAAGTCAAACAAATGAAATACCCGTAATCAGCCATAGAAGCCGTCAACCAGTTCTTGTAAGGTTAACCTATTAGGATATAATTTATTAAGAACCATACTAAATCAAACCTGATTGAAAAGGATCAGTGATCAAACCGAAGATCAAATAAAAGCCCACCTGTCAAACCAATTCAAGAAAATTACAGGGCTTACCCCGTCTCATTTCAAACAGCTTAAGCACAAAAGGCGTCACACTTTGGAAAACATGTGAATGTTGTAACTTATTTCAAAAGTTGTGTAACTCTTTCCGAAATTAATGGACTCACCTTTGTATCGTGAAAATCCATTCACAAATTAATTTCAAAAAAATAAACATAACAGAAGTAAAAGTGGACAAATCGATTAGATTGACCACCTAAGGCTGAAGTAAATTGCCAATCTTAAATGAATTATTATCAAACTAGTACGGCGGTCATACTTAATCAGCACAAAGGGATCAAAGAATCTGGTTTTTCCAATGAATCAATAAAGTTCTGGAAAAGTAAAAATCTATGATGACAATAAACGAATCCAATATGACCATTATGGTCAAGAACCTTGGTGAATCAATAAAGTTCTATAAATCTATTGGACTTACCCTAAAGAATCGCTGGAAAAACGATTATGCAATGGTCGAATCGACCGGGATCACCATCGGATTACATCCCACGAATAAAAAGAAACTCGACTCTGGATCAGTATCTATTGGATTTATGGTAGATTCGTTAACCGAAGCAATGTCGATGCTTGAGAAGAACCATATTACTTGTAGGTTTGAGGATGGAAAATCAGGGAAATATATTCACTTTGATGATCTTGATGGAACCGATTTATATTTTGTTGATCCCAAATGGAAATAGTACGGTATGATCAATCAATGTATTAAGATTGACAACCAACATTCCCACTATTCTGATTGCACCCTATGGAATAAATTGCGGTGTCTGTTAGGCTTATCTCTGAAACTACGATAAAAATTCAAGGGATTAGCTTTTAATTCGTTCCCGATATACTTGCGATGTATTTGATAAAGATTCAGGGATCCATTCCTAACAATAATAAGAAATTGACCTGATCAAAAACGATTAGAGATCAGCCTTTCACCGCAATGTTTTAATTTTGTAAAAAATTCCAAAGATGGACCATCTTGAGTGGTATAAGTATTTTGTAAAAACCAAAGTGATCCTTTCAATTGCTTTGGTTTATTTATCTACCGTTTTCTTCATAATTTACATCGATGCATTCCTGTCTTCACAAATTCTGGGGAATTACCATGGTAGTGACATTCACCAACTTTTTCCTTTTCCGTGGTGGAAAATCCTGTTGGGTAGCTTAATTCAGCTCTTTGTCTTATGTTTTTTACTGGGATTAATTGTGGGATTGAAAAGAGCCATTATCAGAAATAAAAGGTTTTTCCAGAGTTGAAAGTTAGAGACCACTGATTCCTCCTCTAAAACATTACACAGAAAATATCAATACGGGTTTGATCGGTGGTGCCAGAAGTTTGATCTCTTGGTCGCTGATATAAGACTATAGCGGGAAAAGATCGTTTGCTGCAGCCATTTATTTTCGTTTTCTGTTGTACTTCGAAATGCCATGGGATTACAACTTTAAGCCTATCCAATTCTTGGAGCCTTTATCAATGATATAAAGTAAATACCATGCTCATCCCATGGATTCCGGGTTCAAATTGGATCAGGGTTAACCGATTCTTGTAAAGTTAACATGTTGTTATATAATTTATTAAGAGTGAGATGAAATCAAAGTTGATCAAAAACTACTGGATCAAACCGTAGATCAAACTTTCTATACCGAACACCCTTTTCCAAAATTGGATTACCTTATAAACTGAAAAACTATAAAATGGTATAGAATCAAAAAATCACTGAAAAATATAATTTAACCATCTGTATTATAGTACGTTATAAAATACCCTACCCATATATTGATCTTGGAAATATTATTAATAAAATAAAAAAAAATAAAAACTTACTTCAGAAAGATACCCGTAATCGGTCATATAAAGCAACGATCTAAATTGATAACTAACTGGCCAACGATGAATCAACCTATAGCTCTCTTATGCTTTTCAGCCAATGATATAAACCAACATCCCGGTCATACCTTAATTTCTGAGTCAAAAAATATAACACATGTATCTGTATTTCACGTTATTATAAAATACCCTACCCATATATTGATCTTGGAAATATTATTAATAAAATAAAAAAATAAAAACTCTCTCCAGAAAGGTACCCGTAATCGGTCATATAAAGTCTCTTAATCCTACAAACAAATCCGTTCCGTTGCCAACTGGATGTAAATACACATAATCTCGTTTTAACGTACGCCAGAACCGTTCGATGAAAATATTATTAATAGCCCTACCTTTGCCGTCCATGCTTATCTTTATTTCTTCTTTATCGAGATATTCTGTCCATAATTCGCAGGTAAATTGACTGCCCTGGTCTGAGTTGATAATGTCGGGCTTGCCATGATTCGCTATGGCTTGTTTTAATACGCCCAAGGTGTTTTCTGCATCCAGGGTGTTGAATATATCCCAACCAACAATGTAACGACTGTAAAGGTCAATTATGGCAGTAAGATACATAAACCCGCCTGTCATTGGGATGTACGTTATATCAACCGCCCACACATGATTAGGCCTCCCTGCTTTCACTCCTTTTAAAAGGTAGGGGCGAATATATTTGGCGTTGCCCAGTTTGCTCAGGTTTCGCTTAGGATATATGGCCATCAAACCCATCTTGCGAAGTAATCTGCGAACTCTTTTGTGATTGACAATGAACCCGCATAAAAACAAAAAATCCTGCATTTGAAGCACCCCATAGGTCGGTTGATCCAGATAATGCTCATCCATCAATCGCATCAGATTAAGGTTCTCCTCTGATTCTTCAGTAGTTTTATAATAAACACTGCTGCGACAAATTTCTACAAGCTCGCATTGTCTCCGAATGCTTATATCCTCATTTTCTGTGATATAACTCATGATCTCTTTCACAGACCTGCCTTTTTTGAAATTTTTTTTAGCCAGTCACGCTCCATTTCAAGTTGGCCTATCTTGGCAAACAACTTTTCTCTTTCCGCTTCAAAATCTTTTTCAGGAGGTTCGGTCTCAAAGATCTCCGAGGAGCGGTCTATAAACTCTTGCTTCCACTTTGAGATCATGTTTGGATGGACCTCAAAACGTTTTGCTAATTCAGCCAACGATTCACGCTCCTTGAGCGCCTCGATGGCCACATGGGCTTTAAAAGCCCCTGTGAATTTTCTTCTTTTTGCTCTCATATCCACTGATAAAATTAAGTTAAATTTTCAACTTAACCAGTGGTCTGAAATTTGGGGAGTATTATATATTACCCTGTTGGCTTGTATGGCCCATGCACGCCGCAAATTTGATCATGCCCGCGATAATGATCCGCTACTTGCCGAACAGGCATTGAAACTGTTCCAGAACCTGTATCAAATAGAACAACAGGCCCGGGATGAGGGCTTATCATTTGATGCCATTCATGAACTCAGGCGAAAAGAATCAAAGCCGATTCTCAATCAACTTGAAGCCTGGTTACAAGACCAACATAATAAAACGCTACCCAAAAGCGCCATCGGAGCTGCCATCGACTACACATTAACTTTATGGCCCCGATTGATCCGGTACATTGACCAGGGACGGTTCTTTATCGATAATAATCTCATTGAAAACAGCATCAGGCCTGTTGCCTTGGGAAGGAAAAACTATTTGTTTGCCGGCTCTCATGAAGCTGCCCAACAAGCTGCTGTGATTTACTCATTACTGGGCACGTGTAAAATCAACAACGTCGAACCATTCGCATACCTGACTAATATCCTTTCCGTAATCCCCGATTATCCTGCTAACCAACTGCACAAACTTCTGCCGGGGAAATAATAAGGCTTATATTTGCTTTAGAAAAGATGCTCGTGCCCGGAGGGTTACATTTACTCATTACTGGGCACGTGTAAAATCAACAACGTCGAACCATTCGCATACCTGACTAATATCCTTTCCGTAATCCCCGATTATCCTGCTAACCAACTGCACAAACTTCTGCCGGGGAAATAATAAGGCTTATATTTGCTTTAGAAAAGATGCTCGTGCCCGGAGGGTTACATCCCATCTTGTAAATACTTTTTACGCCATCTGTCATAAAGAGATGGAGAGATGTTGTATTTACGAAGCGTTTCGCTTCTCCCTTCACGCTCAGCCTCTTGCAAAATGGACAACCTTTCTTCCGGGGTGAATTTTCTTCTTGTTTTCGTCATAACCAACTGCACAAACTTCTGCCGGGGAAATAATAAGGCTTATATTTGCTTTAGAAAAGATGCTCGTGCCCGGAGGGTTACGATTATCTTAACAATTTGGCATCCCCTTTGCCTATCTCACTAAAATCCTGTCTATCATCCCGGATTACCCCGCCAATCAACTACATAAACTACTCCCCGGCCAATAATAATCATTCCCTGCATTCAAATCAACATGCTCGTGGCCTAAGGCTTACTATTAGTCTAAGGGCACTGGAATACCCTCATGAGTATATTTACCACCACTTAAGTCTTTATAATTATTAGGTACTCCAAATTGTTTCAACTCATTAAAAAACCGAAGCAGAATTTTTTTAGAAAAATAATTATAATATCCTGAGTATTTTCTAACCAAATATATGAGAGTATCATTTTTCTCCATCATTTGTCCATTTTTCATAATACAATTAGATAGGCCAATGCAAAGATTTATTATGATGTCCCCCAATCTTAGGGCAGATTTCAGGTGTTTTTAAGTTGGTTTTTATCTTTTCTCTTTTCTTCAAAATTAATAATTCTTTTATTGTTGTTCAATTTTGAGACGGGAAATAACTCTTCGAGTTATTCTCGGATCAAAATCTTTCTTTTTTTGCTTCTTTTTTTCTTTGTTAATATCTGTTCATTTGTTAATTACTCAAGCTGCCTTCCGATAGATTGATTCCGGAGTTTTGTAATCGAGTGATTGATGCAACCGTTCGGTATTGTAAAACCGGAAGTATTTCTGAAGGCCTTCATAAAGCTGAACTCCATCTTCAAAAGCATGGAGGTAAACGCATTCATATTTAACGCTCTTCCACAGACGTTCGATAAAGATATTGTCAATTGCTTTTCCTTTGCCGTCCATGCTTATCTTAACAGGATTATCTCTTTCGGTTAACAGGGAAATGTATTCAAAACCGGTGAACTGGCTACCCTGATCTGAGTTAATAATTTCAGGCTGTCCATACATTTCGATTGCTTCTTCGACGATCTGACGAACCCACAGTGAGGTCATCGTGTTGCTGATGCCCCAGTTGACCACAAATCTGGTATATACGTCTATAACGGCACACAGATACATATATCCATGGCGCATGGGCACATAGGTGATGTCGATGGCCCAAACATGGTTGGGGTGGTCTATCGTCAGATCCTTTAGCAGATACGGAAAAACCGGGTTTTCTTTATTCTTCTTGCTGGTATTACGTTTGTGATAAATGGTCTGCCAGCCGATGAGTTCCATTAGTCGCTTCACACGTTTACGGTTCACCTTGTGGCCTAAATTTCTTAACCAGGCTGTAATTCGCCTTATCCCGTAAAACGGAGTCTTATAATATTGCTCATCGATTAATCGCATCAAATGAAGATTTTCTTCACTCTCAGGCACCGGGGTATAATAAAGTCCGCTGCGGTGGATCCTGAGCAATTCGCATTGACGGCAAAGACTGATATCGATTCCCTTTTCAATCATGGCTCTTCGGGCCTCCAGCGATTTTAAAGCAGTTTTTTTTTGAGCCAGTCTATCTCAACCTTCTGTTGACCGATCTGTGAATACAGCTTGTCTAAAAGGGCCTCCTGCTGAGTCTTATCGACACTATTCTTTTCCTCGGAGCTAAAAACCAAAGCCGCTTTAGCAAGAAACTCTTTCTTCCAAAGGCTTATCTGGTTAGGATGTAATTCATTCCTTCTGGCGATTTCTTCAATTGAACTTCGTTCTTTTATTGCTTCGATTGAAATTTTTGCCTTAAATTCGGCACTGAATTTTCTTCTGGGTCTTGTTTCCATGACAGTAAAATTAAGGGTTTGTTTTCCACCTTAACCGTCTGTCCTAAAAAAAGGTTACATCATATATCTTCGTGAGAATTTCCAACTTCCTCTGCTACATTTTCGCCAAATAGTCTTGTGATTGTTGATTGCCATAAAACATGCCGAAAAGCATTAACTTCAGATCCCATACGCGAACTTTGATATTCCCTTAATCCAATTCGAGCTGCAAAACGAATGGAATTTGTAGAGATATTTGTAGATCCGGGTGAAAAGGCACCAATTACACTTGCCATAACAGGATGTTGGAGAGCAAATTTTATTTCATCCCACCATCCCATACCGTCAGGGTCTATGAATCTTACTGGATTATCAATGCAATAACATATGGAGACCATCTCCTATTAAATTCCGCCAAAGGATCAATACTCAACCATCTACCAATCTGTTGATCATAAAATCGTGCCCCGTAATCATACCACTGTAAACACATAAATTCCTGAAATTCTTTTCCATTAAACTTATTTTCATTGTAAATGTACTTAAGATTGGCAGCATTTCCAAGAGAATCAAATTCCAAACCTTTCATTGATAACCCAAATGGGTAATAAGCCCGTTCCTGAGTGACTATTGGTGTGCCATTCCCACGATCCGCAAAACAAACCCGAACGTCTCCTAGATGATCTTTAATGTAATATTCGTAAAAAAAGTTACCTTTATTATATATTATCCTTCCTTCATCACCAATAATAAAGTCCAACCTATTATCTTCATAAACAAATCCATTAAGATAATAAATAGTTGTTACAAGGTCACCATTATAAATGAGAGTTGAACTTAGTTTCGTTCCTTGAGCATCATAAACATATGTCACAAGGGTATTATTCCCCAAATCAATAGTATCAGGAAGGTTTAAATAATTGTAAGTAATATTGACAATGCCCTTGTTAACATCGCTGAACATATGGTCGACAACCCAAATATTTTCAGAATTTCAAAGAACGCGAATTATTTAAATTTATGTTTTGAACACTCTTAATTATCAATTATTAATTTCCGTTTCAAATAATTATAAATTTCAAGCTGTGAGCGTACAGTAGCCCCACGGGTTTGTTTGTATTGATTTGCTTCACCTGGCCCTATGATCCTTGCCTTGACATTATCAGTAAGCTGGATATTCAGCATGTCTAAAATCTCATTCTGGATCTCTTTATCGTAAATTGGGCATGCAACCTCGATACGGTTATCGAAGTTTCTGACCATCCAGTCGGCAGAGGTGATAAAATACAGGGGATCTTTACCATTGGCGAAAATAATGATTCGTGAATGCTCGAGAAATCGGTCGACGATGCTGATCGCTTCAATATTTTCGCTCAATCCCGGCTGACCGGGAACAAGGACGCAGATACCCCGGATGATCAGTTTGATCTTTACACCTGCCTGGCTTGCCTTGTAAAGCTTTTTGATGATGGTTTCATCTACAAGATTATTCAGCTTAATGACCACCCATGCCTGTTTTCCCAACCCGGCGTTACGGATTTCATTATTCAGCAAGTGCAGAAAATGGTTCCGCATGAAAAAAGGCGCCACGATCAGCGTTTTATATTTCAATGGCCTGTAATTTGCTTCCATCTGGTGGAAGGCATTTGCCACGTCAGCCGTGATTTTTTCGTGTGCAGTGAACAGGCTGTCGTCAGCATAAACATTAGCCGTATCTTCATTGAAATTGCCGGTTCCGATATTGGCATAAAATACATCCTTGTTGTTTTCTTTTCTGCGGATGAGGATCAGTTTGCTGTGGACTTTAAATCCTGGTATTCCCTGGATTACCTTAACACCTTCTTCCTGCAATTGTTCGGTATAATAGATGTTTGCTTCTTCATCAAAACGGGCCTGCAGTTCCATGAACACCGTCACATATTTTCCGTTCCTCGCGGCATTGATTAAAGCATTGATCACGCTGGAATTCTTTGCAGCGCGGTAAATCGTCATCTTGATCGACCGTACCTTCGGGTCAATGGAAACTTCCCGTAATAAGTCAATAATATACCGGAATGATTGATACGGGTAATGAAGCATGATATCTTTCTTCCGGATTGTGGCCAGAATGCTGGTATTCACCGGGAGGTCCTTATGCCGGAGCGGAACCAGTGGTGCGTTCTCGAGGGTTTTCGATCCGGGGTTCGGGAAGTTCATGAAGTCTTTGAAATTATGATACCTGCCACCTCCCCTGATCGGGTCATCTTTCCTTATATCCAGGCGTTTGAGAATAGTTTTCAAAAGGGCATCAGGAATGGAATTATCATAAACGAAACGAACAGGATCTCCGCGCTTGCGCTGTTTCAGGCTTTCTGTCATGATCTCCACGAAACTTTTAGAGACATCGGTATCGATATCTAATTCCGCATCCCTCGTAAACTTCACGGTATGAGCGCTGAATGAATCATATCCGAAAACAGAAAAGATATCGGAGAGACAATAGCGGATAATATCATCGAGAAGGATGATGAATTTTTTATTTCCTGCCTGGGGGAGAATAAAGAATCGTGAGAGAGTCTTTGTTGGTAGTTCGATTAAAGCATAATCAGCTTTTGCCGCGATGTTTTTCTTTAGGGTCACCGCAAGATAAATTGATTTATCGCGGAGCGATGACATATCTTTTAAATTGCTGATCATCATGGGGAAAAGAAAAACCCGGACCTGTTCCTGGAAATATTTTCGGATCAGTAGGCCTTGACTCTCGGTCAGCTGGGCTTCATTGATGATGAAGATATTCTTGTTTCGAAGCTCCTCTACGATCTCCTGGTAGATGCGGATAAAATCTTTTTCCTGCGAAACAACTATATCGTTAATTACCTTTAATATTTTACGTGGATTCAGGTTGGTTGGATGATGTAAGCGGTCAACCTTGATCATACGGGTCAGCGTAGCAACCCTGACACGGAAAAACTCATCCCGGTTATTGGAAAATATGCCAAGGAATTTCAGCCGTTCGATCAACGGATTACGTGTGTCGGCAGCTTCCTGCAATACCCTCCCGTTGAAATGCAGCCAGCTGGTTTCACGATTTATAACTAATATTTTATCATCCTTTCTCATAGTTAGTTCAGCATTTTGGGATAAAGGATAAACTCACTGACCGGGTCGACCGAAGGAATGGATTCCCATTTCTTTGTATCAAAGGAAATGCAAACAGTACCCGTAGTGGGTAAAAGCTCAATTCCCGGGTGAAGGAAAAGATTTGCAAGATGAGTGATCGTTGGATTATGACCGAAAATCATCAGGGAATCGACTTCATTGGAGGTTGCATAAATAAGATCCAGGATTCGGTCATAGTACCCGTCATAAATTTTCCGGTCAATTTGAATTTTATCTTCCGGATAGCCGATCCCTTTTGCAACCAGTAATGCTGTTTGAAATGCACGTTCAGCAGGGCTTGAGATCATCAGATCGATCTTTACCTTGCGATCGTTCAGGAAACGAATAACCTTCATCGTTCTTTTGATCCCTTTTTCTAATAGTGGCCGATCCATGTCTGATACTCCCGGTCCTTCCCAGGAGGATTTTGCATGGCGGACAAGGTACAATCTTTTCATAATCTTTGATAAAGAGCTTTTCCCGGGAAGTTTCAATAGGCGAACAATGGAAACTCCTTCATCATCTCATTTACTTTCTTCCTGGTGGTCACAATTTTTTCTTCATTCTCTATATCGCAGATCACTTCATCGATTAGTTCGACGATCAACGGCATGTGTTTCTCTTTCATTCCCCGGGTAGTAATAGCGGGTGTTCCGACACGAAGTCCCGATGTCTGGAATGGAGAACGGCTGTCGAACGGAACCATGTTTTTGTTTACTGTAATGTCTGCTTTCACAAGGGTGTTTTCAACCAGTTTCCCTGTAATTTCCGGGAACTTCTTCCGGAGGTCGATCAGCATCAGATGATTATCTGTTCCACCTGAGATTACATGGTATCCTTTGTCGACAAATGATTGTGCCATCACTGCTGCATTCTTTTTCACCTGTATGATATAATCCATGTATTCATCCGATAAGGCTTCAAAGAAGGAAACGGCTTTGGCTGCAATCACATGTTCCAGCGGGCCGCCCTGAACTCCGGGAAATACCGCCGAATCGAGCAGTGCAGAGAACATCTTGGTTTCGCCTTTCGGGGTCTTTATTCCCCATGGGTTCTCAAAATCTTTACCCATCAGGATCATGCCACCGCGGGGACCGCGTAATGTCTTGTGAGTTGTGGTTGTAACAACATGGCACCAGGGAATGGGGTCGTTCAGTAAGCCCCTGGCAATAAGTCCAGCAGGATGTGCAATGTCTGCCATCAGAATTGCTCCGGTTTTATCTGCGATCTCACGCATCCGTTTGTAATCCCAGTCGCGTGAATAGGCAGAGGCGCCTGCAATGATCAGCTTTGGCCTGACCTGCAGTGCCAACTCTTCCATCTTATCGTAATTAATCGTTCCGGTAGCTTCTTCTACCTTGTATCCAACCGGCTTATAAAATATCCCGGAGGAATTGACCGGTGAACCGTGGGATAAATGTCCTCCATGAGAAAGATCCAGCCCTAAAAAAGTATCGCCTGGTTTTAAAACAGTCATTAAAACGGCCATATTTGCCTGTGCTCCTGAGTGTGGCTGAACATTCGCCCACTCTGCATTGAATAACTGTTTGGCACGGTCGATGGCAAGTTGTTCTGAAAGATCAACAAACTGGCACCCTCCATAATATCTTCTGCCGGGATAACCCTCTGCATATTTGTTGGTAAGACACGACCCCATGGCCTTTAACACCTGGTCGCTGACAAAATTCTCTGATGCGATCAATTCAATCCCGCTTGTCTGGCGGTTCAATTCTTTTTTGATAATGCTGAAAATCTGTGAATCTTTTTTCATAATGAGTATAAAATTTAAGAAATTCGGGAATATTGGAAGAAAACTTTCGAAAGCATCTACAAAATTAAGATTTATTTGAAATAATTTGACCATTTTTGTGGTTAGAATGAAGGAATACCTAAAATCTTAACATAAACGCAAAATTAATAGCATCAGCCCAATACCAACTGATTGTAAATCCACACACATTGAAATATACCTATTCTGATCTTATTGATCATCCTCAATCCACGCCCCATCCACGTAAACTGCATCAATTATCAATTATCAATTATCAATTATCAATTATCAATTATCAATTATCAATTGTCAATTATCAATTATCAATTATTACCGTTCTTTTTTTCTTCTTTTCAACTGCTATCTTCGCGCAGCTTGACGCTGGTCCAAACGATACAATTAATCCCGGTGTACCGGTAACACTAAAAGCTACGTATGGAAATCCGGGAACTCCCGTTATTCTCGGGGATGATGATGTTGCAGGTCCCTTTCCAATTGGTTTTAGTTTCAGGTTTTTTGGAAATAACTTCACTGAGGTTTATATTGCTGCCAATGGATGGATGAGTTTTACCGCTAATCCGAATTCAGCAGGAGAACGTGTGCCTGTTACAATACCTACTACTAACGCCTTGTATCCGAAAAACGTTATTATGGCGCCCTGGATCGACTTGTTGCCAAAAACAAGCGATACTTATGTGTTTTATCTTTCCGAAGGGATTGCTCCCAATAGACAACTGTTAGTGATGTGGTGCCAGGTTCCAATGTGGTCTTTGAATGAAAGTGATTGCAGGGATTCTGTGGCTACCTACCAGGTTGTTCTTCATGAGGGATCTAATACAATAGAAGATCAGATCCTTACCAAAAAAGACTGTCCGGTTTCTTACGCCAACCATGCAACCCTAGGAATACAAAATGGTACCGGCACTATTGGTTTTGCAGTACCTGGCAGGAATAACACATCGTGGACGGCAAGTAAGGAAGGCTGGCTATATACACCAGTTTCAGTGGATAGCTTCGCAATAACATCCATACCGTTTCACTTGCAACCAATGGTTCCTGGAAATAAAATCGTTTTTAACTGGTACGAGGGTTCTAAGCAAATCGCTACTGATTCAACAGTTACTGTTACCCCGAAGGAAACTACATGGTATACTGTTTACCTTGACCTCTGCACAGGAATTACGCTTAAAGATTCTGTCCTTGTGGTAGTCCGGGGACCAATTCCAAATGCATTCACTCCGAATGGGGATGGGCTGAACGATAAATTCAGAATATTAGGAACTCCCGCTGAAAATATCACCGAGTACAATTTCCGCATCTTTAATCGCTGGGGACAGATAATTTTTGAAACGAATAATATCGATGATGCCTGGGATGGAACCGCCAAAGGACAAATTTGCCCTGCCGGAGTATACGTCTGGGAAATCTTTTACAGGGACAACAACAAAACAAAAATCACAAACAAAGGAACCGTAATGCTATTGAGGTAGTATTACGGTTGAAAAACCATGGCATAAGAACGCAAAAATTTCAGTTTCAACGATATCCTTCTTAGCGCTTTTTAGCGTCTTAGCGTCTTAGCGGTAAAGAAATACTTTTCAGAGGTTCTCATAATTCAAAAAGAAAAAATTACCAGATAATACAATCCCATGAAAAAACTCCTTACACTTTTCCTGCTTGCCACTTTACTCTCTCCTCAATTAACATTCCCCCAGCCGGAAACCAAAACTCATCACGATGCCCGGATGCAATGGTGGCGCGATGCACGTTTCGGCATGTTCATCCACTGGGGCCTCTATGCCATTCCTGCCGGCGAGTGGAAGGGAAAGACAGATTATGGAGAGTGGATCAGGACATCTGCTGAAATTCCGCTCGATACATATGATCATTTCAGGGAGCAATTCAATCCGGTAAAATTTAATGCTGATGAATGGGTGAAGATGGCAAAAGGTGCCGGGGTAAAATACATCGTCATCACATCAAAACATCACGACGGATTCTGCATGTTCAACACCCGGCAAACCGACTTCAATATTATGAATACGCCTTTTCATCATGACCCTATGAAAGATCTTGCCGATGCATGCCATAAATATGGATTGAAATTCTGCTTTTATTATTCCATCATGGACTGGCATCATCCGGATTACCTTCCAAGACGGTCATGGGAAATATCCCGCCCGGTTACAGGCGCTGAATTCCGGAAATATGTTGATTATATGAAAGCGGAGCTTAAAGAGTTGTTGACAAATTATGGAGAAATCGGAGTACTGTGGTTTGATGGTGAATGGGAGAATAACTGGAACGAGAAATTAGGAAAAGAGATCTATTCCTGGTGCAGGAGCCTGCAGCCCGGTATTATCATAAACAACAGGGTAGGAGCAGGGCGTATGGATATGGAAGGGCTGACAAAAGAAGGCTCTTTTGGTGGCGATTTCGGAACCCCTGAACAACAGATCCCTGCGACAGGCTTACCGGGAGTCGACTGGGAAACCTGCATGACAATGAATGACCACTGGGGATATAATAAGAATGATAAGAACTTTAAAACAGCGACAGAATTACTCCGGATGATTGCCGATATTGCATCAAAAGGAGGAAACTACCTGCTTAATGTAGGGCCCACCAGCGAAGGACTGATCCCCCCTGAAAGTATCGGCCGTTTTAAATCTGTAGGTACATGGATGAAGCGTAAACGGGGAATCCATTTATAAAACGCAGGCCAGCCCTTTCCGTTCACTCGGCTGGGGAAGATGCACACGAAAAGAAATTCCGGGAGGAGTCCGTCTTTATCTTCATGTTTTCGACTGGCCGGAAAACCATACGTTAAGGGTTCCCGGGATCCTGAATGAGCCTATAAATGCTTACCTGCTTGCCGATGCAAACAATACACCGCTGAAAGTCACTCGCTCTGAAGATGCACTCATGATATCGTTGCCTGTAAGAATGCCGGATACTATTAATACTGTGGTTGTCCTCGACCTGAAAGGGAAACTCGATCTGACTGAACCGCCCCTTATCCTTTCCGGTTTTGATAGTTTCGTCGATACCCTTCATGTACAGCTAAAAAGCGATCGGGAAAATATTCAGATCCATTATGCAACCGATCAATCAAGTCCTGGACTGAACTCGCCATTATATTCCAGACCCTGTTGTTTTCGAAAAACCACTACCATTGCTGCCCGGTGCTACAGGGACGGGAAACCGGTATCCGGCGTCAGCACCAGGATGTACCGGAAAGTTGAAACAATCCCGGGTGTCAATGTTATAAATCCCGTTCCCGGAATAAAATACTGCTATTATGAAGGTAATTGGGACAGTATTCCCGATTTTACCACTTAAAACCAGTTAAGGAAGGTTCCCTGGAAAATTTCAGCCTGGATCCGAAAATGCAAAGGAATATTATGGATTCAGCTTCAAAGGATTTATCCTTATCCCTTCAGATGATATTTATGCATTTTCCACAAACTCTGATGACGGAAGCAATCTCTGGATCGATGGCAAAAAAGTTGTGAACAACGATGGACTTCATGCCGATCAGGAAGTCGAATCGACAATTGCACTTGGAAAAGGTTATCACGAGTTCCGTATCGATTACTTCAACAAAACCGGCGATCAGGGTCTGACTGTTTCCATCCGCAGTACTACAATGAAGAAACAATTAATCCCGTCGAATATGCTCGTACATTGAAGAAATGGTAAAAAAACTTAGCGTTTTTTTTGCGTCTTCGCGTCTTTGCGGTAAAAGAAAACTTGGTTTAAAATGGCAAAGTCAGATAAACTAAAACTCTCAGTGTGAAAAAATTGTTTATTTTTTTTAGTTTTCTACTCCTTGGATGGTCTGTGTTGCATGCACAGCAACAATCATGGCCCGGGAAGTTCTATAAAGGCTATACCAGGTCCCTGACAACCGGGAAATTCTCTTACCATTCACCGCAACCGGATGTTACCGAGTCACTATTGCTCAGATCAATAGATTCGGCCTCATACATTTCATGGGAAACAGAGAAGATCCCATCAGACTTTATAGAGCCCTATGCCAATTTTGTCTGGATGTTCGGCATCGATGCAAATCCTGAAAGTCATACCTACCGCCTCTATATTAATGGAACCTATTACCTGACCTTCGCCAACCCGGTCGTTTCCGAAATAAAGCCCTGGACCGTCACGGGAAAAAATGGCTGTTCCCTAACTTTCCTCACTACCATGCTCGATAAATATGATGACCCCATGGGTTATGCCGTCCTGAAAATGCCTGCAGGATCTGATCAGAAAAGGAGAGCCACAGGTCATCAAAGTGGTCGGCGAATCTGCCGGAAGCAATGTCTGGTATATGACCTTCGAATCACGCGTTGAAGAAAAACTGGATATCATCCAGGAGGAGGCCGTGGTGAAAAACGGTGACAAACCCTCTTATTCCCTTCTCTTCAATTTTGTTCACCTGGGAACTGAAGTCACAGGAAAGCTGCAGATCGGCAAACAACCCGCTATTAATTTCCGCCTTCAGCCTGGCTTTACCCGTATCCCGGTTCTCTTACCTGCTTCAAAGGATTCAGCGCATTATAATGCAACGATGATCCTTAAAGGTGAGAAACCGGTTCAGAGAGATTTCACAGTTCATCCGGTCAGGCAATGGACGATTTACCTTGTAGAGCATGCACACACCGATATTGGGTACACACGTCCGCAGACTGAGATTTTACCCGAACATATGAGGTACATCGACTACGCCCTGGATTATTGTGACCAAACCGATTCGTTACCTGAAGAGGCTCGTTTTCGCTGGACATGCGAGACCTCCTGGGCCCTGAGTGAATACCTCAGTTCGCGACCGGCGTCTCAGATTGAACGCCTGAAGAAAAGGGTTGCCGAAGGAAGGATCGAGTTAACAGGGTTATTCCTGAATTCATCCGATCTTTCGGATGAAGCCACAATTGCCTCTTATCTTCAGCCGGTTAAACAATTCCGCGACGCAGGCATCCCAATTACGGCAGCCATGCAGGATGATATTAACGGGGTTCCCTGGTGCCTTGTCGATTACCTTAAGGGGTGCGGGATCAATTACCTTTCAATGGGGCAGAACGATACACGTGCACTGAGACCTTTCGACCGCCCTACCACCTTCTGGTGGCAATCTCCTTCAGGGAACAGGATCCTCGTAAACCGGCCCGAGCATTATATGTTCGGCAACGCGCTCGGCATTCTGACAAATGCCAATACCTTTGGACAGGCACTGTTTCAGCATCTCTCAAATATCATGAATAAGGGTTATCCTTATGATCATTATGCCATTCAGTTCAGCGGTTACCTGACGGATAATTCCCCTCCCTCAACAACTGCCTGCAAACTGGTTGAAGAATGGAATAAGAAGTATATCTGGCCCAGGCTGCAACTTGCCACGATAAGTGAGTTTGGCAACTACATGGTAAAAGAACATGCTCAGGATATCCCCGTATACAGGGGTGCCTGGCCCGACTGGTGGATTGATGGCTTCGGCTCGGCCTGCATGGAAACGGCCTATACCAGGCACGCACACGAGGACTTTATTGCAAACCAGGGATTAATGGCAATGGCCGTATTGATGCACTCCCCGGTTCCTGTGCATCTGGATCAGCTTTCGAAACAAATCTCAACCGACCTGGCCTTTTACGATGAGCATACGTTTGGTGCTGCCGAAAGCATCTCCGATCCACGGATAGAGAACAGCATGGTACAGTGGAATGAAAAAGCAGCCTTTACATGGGATGCCGTCAAAAAGAACGGCATCCTGAGAGAGGAAATAATGGGGATCCTGCAGGATAACCTGCCACACCTTAACCTGCCAACAATTACGGTATTCAATACACTCTCCCGGCCTCGCTCCGGTATCGTGAAATTATACATCGATCACCAGCTCCTCCCAGCCGGTAAATCATTCACTATAATGGATGGTACCGGAAGGTCAGTCCCTATGCAGCAACTTGAATCCAGGGAAGAAGGCACATACTGGGCCTTGTATGCAACGGATGTTCCCTCCATGGGTCATGCGACTTACCGGATCATGGTGGGAACGGAAAACCGGCAGGATATAAAAACCGCATTTACGGGTGTGCTCGAAAATGATTATTACCGTCTCCGGATCAATACTGTGAAAGGAACTATTGAAAGCCTCTATGACAAGAAACTGGGAAAGGAACTGGTCGATACAAAATCACCATACCAACCGGGCCAGTTCATTTACGAGCGATTAGGGAAAAACAGGCACCAGCTTGAAGTACTGAAACTTGATGAAGCCACCCGCACAGTTCTTCAGAACGTTCATATTTCACCGGACATTACTGACGGACCCGTCTGGCAGAGTATTACCCTCCATGGCTCTATGCCTGAATGTGCAGAAAAGGATGGCATTACCTGTGAGATCCGGTTGTATAAAACCGAAAAGAAGATTGAACTCTGCTATTCCATGAAAAAACTTGCACTTACCGACCCCGAAGGAGGATATGTTGCATTTCCTTTCCAACTCGATAACGGTCACCTCACCTTCGAAGTTCAGGGTGGCACTGTCAGGCCGGGCAGGGACCAGCTCGAAGGGTCCGCCTCCGACTGGAACGGCATCCAGAATTTTGTCTCTTTGAAAAACGACAATTCCCAGGTGGTGCTGGTAAGTCCTGAGATCCCGGTCGTTCAGTTGGGAGCCTTCAACCTTGGAAAGTTCTCGCGAATAGCCAATCCGGAAACAAACTCGATCTTCTCCTGGGTCTTCAATAACTACTGGACAACCAACTTCCGGGCATACCAGGAAGGTGAATTAAAATGGACTTACGACCTGACCTCTTCGGAAGACACTTCAAATACTTTTTCCACAACCTTCGGCTGGAACGAAAGGATCCCAATGCCGGCCAGGGTCTTTTCTGCAAAAGACAATAATGTCGTCTCAACCATGAGGTCGTCGTATTTCAATCTGCCGCCTCAGCTTTTACTGATCAACGCAAAACCTTCATCAGATAAAACCGGGATTATTTTACAAGTCCGGGAGATCGCAGGTAGCAATCCTTCAATCAACTGGAACGATCCCTTCTCTTCCTGGACGGGTTTGAAAATTACATACCGGTGCAAAATCCGCTTTTGAAGTCAACGTGTTAGAGGACAAAATTTCGGAAGTCAGGAAAAGTATAGAATTCAAACCATTCGAAACAAAATTCATCAAATTGGTGATGAATCAATAACTGTAGGGGCAACCCTTGCGGTTGCCCGTGATACCAAAGAGACCACAAGGGTCCCTAATATAAATCAATAAAACCTACTTCTTTATCAATACAGCATTACTCTTATCAGCCTTGGCAATCTTTTGCAGATAAGCCGCGAATTCAGTGTATGATTCCGGGGCAAAGTGCCCCCGTTTAATATCACGATCCCGGTAAAACGTCAGGACATTTTCTTTTTGAATCGCTTTTAACTGGTCCCGGTACCATGAAAACTAATCAATAACCAGTTTTTGAACACTTATCCCCTTTTCACTTCGTATTTTCACAAAATACACCCCCGCCGGAAAATTAAGATTCACCTCTACAACATTCCTACCCCCACCCGGAAACTCATCCCTGTAAACTTTCTCACCGGTCAAATTATAAATTTCAATATTTCTGATCTCGCACTTCACACTTCGCACTTCACACTTGTCTTTTGCCGGGTTTGGGCTGATGGTGAAAATTGCATTGGTTGGTTTGTGTTCTTCAATAAAATCAGTTCCACCATTGCCCATTTTTAATATAGTACCACCACCACCTACAACATAGCCGGTAGTAGAATCGGTAAAGAAAACTGAATTTAACATGTTCCATGTCCCGCTCGAATCGTTAGTCCAGGTAAGGCCGCCATTAATGGTCTTTAAAATGTTGCCATCCTCACCTACCACATAACCTTTATTTGCGTTAAAAAAGAAAACCGAATTCAACGTATAAGATGTCCCACTTGATAAGTTTATCCAGGTCAATCCTCCGTCTGTTGTTTTCATCATAATTCCACTGTATCCTACTGCATAGCCAATATTATCATCGGTGAAGTAAATTGAATAAAATCCATTGTAGGCTCCAGTCAGAGATTCATTCCATGTTATGCCGCCATCTGTAGTTTTTAATATTACTCCCTGACCATTATTGGGAGAATATCCTGCTGCATACCCTGTATTTGCATCTGGAAAGTACACCGAGGTCAACAAATAACTTACGGGGGTTGGTGTCCATGTCACCCCCGCATCCATCGTCTTTATTATGATACCTGACTGATTACCGTAGATGTTACCTACAGCATAACCTGTATTGGCATCAGTAAAAAAAATCGAACTAAATTCATATGTTGACGAGGTTGTTAATTGAACCCACGATACGCCGCCATTGATTGTTTTGAAAAGGGCCCAAACCATCCTGCAATATAACCTGTATTTGCATCAGTAAAGTATACTGAATATAGACGGTCACCAGTGAAATTAGATAAAATGGTCCAGTTAATCCTCCATTTGTGGTTTTTAAAATCACTTCCATCCTCCCCCACCGCATATCCTGTGCTGGCATCAGGGAAATAGACTGAGTTCAATAGGTTACCATTTCCCCACTGGAAAGTTGGTCCCAACTCATGCCTGAATTTGTTGTTTTTGGAATATACTGACCCACCTACCATATAACCAGTATTGCCATCCGGAAAATAAATTGAATTAATTCCGGATTCCAGTCGGAATTGTAGTCCATGTTACCCCAGCATTTATTGTTTTATAAATGACCGCTATTATCATCATCAGTTCCAGCAATATATCCATTGTTGGCATCAGTAAAGTAAGATTGAGTAGAAATGAATCAAAAATACGGTATGGGCCCAATCCATTTGTGTCTACTGTCCATGTTATCCCTGCATTCACAGTTTTTAATAAATCGCCATTCATTCCACAAACAAAACCCGTATTGGCATCGGTAAAAAAAACAGAATTCAGGGGATGTGTCGTTCCGCTTGATAGTGTGTCCCAGGTTGAGCCTCCATTTATTGTCTTTATGATATTTCCATAACCGCTCACAGCATAACCCGTATTATCATCGGTAAAATAAACGGATATTAGTCCTACTGATATTCCGCTCGGTGAAGTTGTCCAGGTTGATCCGGCATTTGTTGTTTTTACAATATAAAGATCACCGCCTACAGCATAACCGGTATTAACATCAGGAAAATAGATTGAATATAACCCACCTCCTGTTTGACTATATACGGTATACCATGTTGTTCCGGCATCGTCGGTTTTAAATATCAGCTCACCATTGGGACCTGAACCCCCGGCATATCCGGTATTTACATCCGTAAAAAAAACTGAGTTTAAATTAATCGCCCCACTCGAATAAATTATCCATGTTACTCCGCCATCTGAAGTCTTCATGATAGTCCCGGCATCACCTACCGCATAACCGGTATTAATATCAGTAAAGAAAACAGCATTTAGTCCGTTCCCCTGAGGTAAAGGGTTTTGCCATTTCCACTGGGGAAATGCAAGGATTGAGATAAGGAAAAAACAGAGAAGAATGAAAAGCCTTTTCATGTCAATATTATTTTTACGAATGAATATTTCAAAGATACATCTTTAATGGACTGACATAGATTGAAAAAATCCAACCTCAATTAAGAACAGAATTCCTTGTTGAGGTTGGATTTAGATCGACAATTTAAAACTATTAACTGTTATCTTGTCACAACCATCTTTTTGGTATCGGTCCTCTTTTCATTAATGGATAGAGAATACGTAAGCCTTCGGCTACGAGCATCTTTTTTACTGAATGCAGGATGATTATTTTTGCCCGGGCAAAAGTGTGTGTAGTTGTTTAGCCGGGAAGTCGGGGATAATAGAAAGGATTTTGGTGAGATACCCGAAAGGCTCCACATCGTGGAGTTTGCAGGTTGCGAGGATGGAATAGATGACGGCAGCTTGCTGGGCAGCTTCGTGGGAACCGGCAAAGAGATAATTTTTCCGACCCAGGGCCACCGGTCGTATACTGTTTTCGATCAGGTTATTGTCGATCTGGAAACGACCGTCGTCAATATAGCGAACTAGTCGCGGCCAGAGGTTGAGCGTGTAAGCCAAAGCCATACCGATGGCACTCTTTGGTGGGACGACGATAATTTGTTCACGCATCCACGATTCCATTTGTTGCAGGATCAGCTTTGATCGTTCCAGACGAAGGTTCCTGATATCTCCGGCCTCCAGGTTTTTCACCCTGGCATGACTCTCGATATCGTACAGTTGCCGGAACATCTCCAGCGCCTGTCTTGCCAAAGTTGGATTATTCTCCTGGGCATGTTCGAACTTGCGCCGGGCATGGGCCATGCAGGCTAATAAGGTGATTTGGGGATGATTTTCAAAGTGATCGTAAGCATTGTACCCATCTGTCTGTAAAAATCCGGCGAACTCTTTGAGCATCTCGTCCGGGCCCTCCCTTCCCCGGGATTTCCGGTAGTCGAACAAGACCAGCCGGTGGACCGGATCGTAATATACCCAGAGATAGCCGTAAGCCTTCGGCTACGAGCATCTTTTTTACTGAATGCAGGATGATTATTTTTGCCCGGGCAAAAGTGTGTGTAGTTGTTTAGCCGGGAAGTCGGGGATAATAGAAAGGATTTTGGTGAGATACCCGAAAGGCTCCACATCGTGGAGTTTGCAGGTTGCGAGGATGGAATAGATGACGGCAGCTTGCTGGGCAGCTTCGTGGGAACCGGCAAAGAGATAATTTTTCCGACCCAGGGCCACCGGTCGTATACTGTTTTCGATCAGGTTATTGTCGATTTGGAAACGACCGTCGTCAATATAGCGAACTAGTCGCGGCCAGAGGTTGAGCGTGTAAGCCAAAGCCATACCGATGGCACTCTTTGGTGGGACGACGATAATTTGTTCACGCATCCACGATTCCATTTGTTGCAGGATCAGCTTTGATCGTTCCAGACGAAGGTTCCTGATATCTCCGGCCTCCAGGTTTTTCACCCTGGCATGACTCTCGATATCGTACAGTTGCCGGAACATCTCCAGCGCCTGTCTTGCCAAAGTTGGATTATTCTCCTGGGCATGTTCGAACTTGCGCCGGGCATGGGCCATGCAGGCTAATAAGGTGATTTGGGGATGATTTTCAAAGTGATCGTAAGCATTGTACCCATCTGTCTGTAAAAATCCGGCGAACTCTTTGAGCATCTCGTCCGGGCCCTCCCTTCCCCGGGATTTCCGGTAGTCGAACAAGACCAGCCGGTGGACCGGATCGTAATATACCCAGAGATAGCCCTTGTGTGTGGCGCCCGGCTTGTCTTTGTCCTGAACCGGGATCGGCGTCTCATCGGCCATAAGGTAATCCGTGGCAAACACCCTCGATTTGAGTGCTTGGTAAAGTGGTACGATCACCCTGCAACCGCCGTTGAACCAGCCATTGATGGTCGATTCGGCGATTTCGAGCCTCTGGCGTTTGAAGATTTGTACCTGGCGGTAGAACGGTAAGTGATCCACAAATTTGCTAACCAGAAGGTGGGCGATCATGCTGGGTCCGGCATTGCCTTTGGGTATGGGAAGGGTAGGCAGTGGAGCAATGGCGATACGGGTTTCTTCGTCTGTCTGCTCCACGATATACTTGGAACGTACAATTTTTCGAACATAGGCACTGGCCGGCTCATATTCCAACACTTCAGTAACCGCCTCACCGATCTTCTTTGCCCCTTCGGGTAGATTCTCCGGTTCTATCACTTCCACTCTGCGCTCCAGGTGCGGAGGAAGCTCCATCCGCAGGGGCTGCTTCTTCTCCGGCTGCGGCTTGCGGCGCGTGTAGGATATCTGTTCGGTAGCTTGTTCGACAGGTTGTTCTTGGGGCAGAGCAAACAGGGATGTCTGTTCAGGATTGGGAGAAATAACACGTTCGCTTTTGGCTCCGTAGATCAACCTCTGCAACTCGGAAAGCTGAAACTGCACGTAGGCCAACTGGGATTTGAGCCCTAAAAAGTACTCATATTCTGACCTGGTTATGGTGACTGTTTCTTCGCTTTCCATGAGTCAAATTTACCATGGAAAACCCATGCTAAATCACACTTTTAACGATATTTATCAACATCATTTTGTTGTAAAAAACGACGTCTTTTTTTTGCATATTTCATGGATATACCAGTAATTATCATAGCCAGCTCCCCGTACCCGATTCGCTGGGAGAGGACCTCACCGGGAAGGATGGGTAGTTCAAATGTGCCCCGTTCAAGACGTTTATAAAACAAAACAAATCCGCCTGGTTCCCACCGCAGTAGTTTCATACGGTTGCGGGGTTTGTTGATGAAGATGAACACATCGCCGCTCATGGGGTTTTGTCCCAGCCGTTCTGTCACAAGTCCGCACAAGCCATCAAAACTTTTGCGTATATCGGTAGGTTCCCGGTAAAGATAATACCGTGAGGCGCCAAGGGAAAACATCCGGCTTAGATATTGATCAGCATTTTTATGTACCCGGCTGGCAACCGGGTTGGCAGAATCAGTTCCACCCCGTTAGGATAACGGATGCTGATGCCCGCTGATGGTAGCCCGTTCAGTTGGATAAACCCTGAACGATCCGTTTCACCATGCCGTTGTTTATGGATCCAATAACGCAATTTTGCAAGCTTGATATTCTGAGCCTTGGCAAATTCTGCCTGGCTAAGGCCACTTTGATGCCACTCCTTAACCAGTGTGATCATCTGTGAACGTCTGTCCTGAAGAGTCATAGAAATTTTTGGCTGCAAGTTGACCAGGATCGATCAATTGCACAAGATGCTCGTAGCCGAAGGCTTACGAGAATACTCATAAATGCCTGCAGGTAAAATGGATGTATCAAATGTGATCTTCTGTGTTCCATCGCTCAAATTTGTTATCGGTATTACTTGTTTCAACCGGCCCCAACTGTCGTATATTTTGATGTCGGCATTTGCAGCGCCAAACAGTTTAAAGTAAAAATCTGTTGACGAACCGGTAGGGTTTGGAACATTTTGAAGAAGCTGTCCATTTTGTAATTTAGTGATGCTTTTCTTCAAAGGATCTTTTGTAAATGGAAGAAGAAATATCAATGAATCGCGGTAAGCCACATATTTAGCCTTTGATTTTGGTTTGTATTGTGGCATTGATCCTATGAAAATTGGCCTGTTACCAGTTGTGTCCATTATCGTATACAGATGGCCCAGATCAATGATAGCGAAAACACTGTCATTAGGGTCAGTCGAATTTTGAATCTTATTTTCGTACCAGGATATTGCACTACCATAGTTCTGCATTTGAACATCACACTCATTGGCAAGAAAATCACCAAGTTGGGTTAGGGAAGTATCCGCTAAAATTGAATCATTCGTAAGATAGAACGTCTTCAACCCGCTAAAATCATTTCCTGCATAGGTCTCAGTTGCAAACAGTTCTTTCATAGCTGCCAGTGCATATATTGATTTGGGGTATGTTTCCACAAGAAGCTGAAACACACTTTTTGCATCTGTATAGTCTCCTATACTATCGTCGCTCATTCCAGTATTAAACATGTCTTCAACAGGATTGATTTGAACATTTCCACCTCCGGAAGGGCACCAGGTCGGATAAGGAAGAAAAACACCATAATTTGCGTGAAGATCTTCAGAGGGGTCAAAATTTGGGCCCCAGCAATTATATTCAACATCGAATTTTGGTACCGGGTATGATCGGGAATTATCATAATACAATAATGGATCGTAAGAACCAATTATTGCATTGTACATCATATTATACGGAAGGCAATTGTTTGTAGCATATAGATCATAGCCCGTACAATTACTTATTTCCTGTGTCTGGGAGTAATCCTGGGCACTTTGGATCCCCATCATAGAAACATTGCTGCTATTATCCAATATTTCAATTCCGGAGAGATTATTATGAATATGGTTCATATTGATTAATGCTTCCGAACCATAAATATATAACCCGCCTTCCGTACAATTAGATATGTGATTATTTGCGACTGTATTGTTACCAGAGGCAGAACCACTATAATACAAAGCCAATCCATAAAGTCCTCCACTGATTGAGTCATTGGTTATTGTATAATTCTTGTAACCTTCCACTAAAAAATCATCTATAGGGGTCGTTGCTGTAATTTTGCACCAAGTAACTGTTGCAGAATTATTTATAGACCGGTCCCCGTCTGCTAAATACAATGGGGAATTGTTAAAAGTGCTATATTGTATGTTCACAGTTCCACGAAGTGAAGTTATGTGTGAACAACTGGTAAATACTGATGGGTTAGCCGGTTGTCCAGCAATGTTCAGAGTAGAACCGTAATTCTCTAAATAGACTGACGAAAAGGTAGCATTTTCAAGGTCTAAGGAGTTGTTATAATTTTGGTTCTTTATAATTTCGAGTGGGTAACATAATATGGATTTATTG
>CAWDBP010000012.1:0-138968 GCA_963800585.1 uncultured Bacteroidales bacterium | reverse complement strand
AAGACGCGCGTATCTATATTGAAAGTCTGATCGACGAAACCGAGGATGAGGATCAGGTTGAATTCCTCGAAGAAGCGTTGGATAATTTAGCATTCACCGAGGACCTCGCTAAATTCGATTTGCTCAATCTGGATCTGGAAGACGATCTAATAGACAAAGAGGAATAATGTTACAGATGTCATTGCCACGACCTGCTACGCAGGTCTCGCAATGACATTTGATATGAGCGGGGTTACAAGACGTTAATATGCCTTTCAATGATCTCTTCTCAAGCTTCGTTGACAATCTCCTGCCCATTCTTCTCATTAGCGGGGCAGGATTTTTGCTGGTCAAACTTCTTCATTGGTCTTCCTGAGGATCTAGCGTGGAACGAATTCGGAAGTCCATCTTCGTTTTTCTTTTGGCTTGGGTCTCCTTGGGATTTACGGGCATGCCGCAGGCTCAATCCGGATTTAACGTGACCAATGTCAACATATCCTATAACTTTGGACAACAGATCACGTTTCTCGCGCAGCTTACATCGAGCGTTCCCATCCAGCAGGCCTCGCTCTCGTTCCGGGAAGTCAATGAACAAACCACGCGCGTGGTGCCGTTGACGCTCAACGCGGATGGTTCCACCTCTTATCAATACGACGCCAGCCAGCATTTGATACCGCCTTTTGCGACGATTGAATTTTCATATCAGGCCACGCTTACGAATAATCAAAGCGTTACAGCCGGACCGTTTTATTTCCGGTACGATGACAATCGTTTCGCATGGAAACAACTCAGCGACGGATCGGTCACAGTGCATTGGTATAACGGTGACAATGTGTTTGGTCAAGCCGCGCTCGATGCAGCGCGGGCGGGTTTGCAAAACATCAGCCAGACTTTTCCGGTTTCGTTGAATTCTCCCGTTGATGTTTATATCTATTCGACCTTTGATGATTTGGTCAGCTCATTAACTTTAGGCGGCAGGCAGTGGGAAGCCGGTCATGCCGATCCTTCCCTCGGAATTGGAATGCTCGCCGTCGCCCCAAGCGATACGCAATCCATCGATCTGCAACAATTGGTGCCGCACGAACTCACTCACATCATGCTCTATCGTTTTTTGGGTGACGGTTTCAATCGCCTGCCGACCTGGCTGGAGGAGGGTATCGCCTCGATGGAGGAACTCTATCCCAATCCAGATTATGCGAGTGCGTTGGATGCGGCCAGCAAAAATAATTCATTGTTATCGTTTAGCGACTTGTGCGTTTCCTTCCCCGCCGATAGCGGACGCGCCTATCTGGCTTTTGCGGAGTCCCAATCCTTCGTCCGTTTTCTGCGCGACACCTACGGCAACACCGGACTTGTTGCATTGACTCAAGCTTACGCGGATGGCCTCGATTGCGATCTCGGCGCGACGCGTGCGGTGGGCGTGTCGCTCAATCAACTCGAAGTGCGCTGGCGCGAGACTGTTCTCGGACAAAATGTTGCAGGCGTCGCGGTGCAAAATCTACTGCCGTATATTCTCATACTTGGCCTGACGCTGATCGTCCCGTTCTGGGGCGCAATTAGCCTCATTGCTAGAGGGAGGAAAAATGACCGTTGAAATAGTTCGTGTCCATGTATGGGTCCAGGGGCTGGTGCAGAATGTTGGGTTCCGCGCATATGCTGAATATAACGCGCGCCAGCTTGGCGTCGCAGGCTGGGTGCGGAATGTTGGTTACGACACCGTCGAAGCCGTCGCGGAGGGCGAACGCAAAAACGTGGATCGTTTTGTCGAAGCGATGAAGGCTGGGCCGCGCGCCAGCCGTGTCAACGAGTTCAAGAGTGGAATGGGAAAATGCAACCGGGGAATTTAAAGAGTTTGGTGTCAAAAGAAGTATGTGATTGACTTGTTTATAAAAATCGGCCTATAATGGGCATAGAGAGGTCACTATGGTCATGGCGACATTATCCACATTGTTTTCCACGCTTGGCACGGCGGCTAATACCACCAAGGCCTTCAAAGAGCTGTTGGCAAATAAAAAAGGTGAAGAACGTTTGTTGCTGGAAGAATTGAAACGAAACTCCACGCTTTCATGGCTGGTAGTAAATCGCGAGGTTGAAGCGAAGAAAATTATTCCGCAATTAAGCACGAAAACTTATGATCATCTGCTGGAGGAGAATTACAATTTCAACAATTTGGTTTCATCCAGCAAGCGTACTGTTAAAGGAGGAACTCAATTTGAAGATAGCGACCTGTCTTCGTTCATCGGTACGGATGTTTCCAATTTAGTCGAGGCCATTTACGACCGCATCAAAGAAATGAAAGTCATCTTTGAAGTCGACCCCGATGATGACCACATTGATTGGAATCGCCGCGTGATCAATTTGCACAAACGCATTTTATTGTTGATGTTCCATATGAAAGGCTGGACGAATTAATACGATGTAAAGGTCACCTTAATAGTGACCGTTACATTTTTAAACAAACCCCAATCCTCGTTCCTTCATCGAAACAAATCTGCCCTGACCGATAATCAAATGATCCAACACCTCGACATCCAATAATTTTCCGGCTTGGGTCGAGCGCGCGTGTTACTGCCATATAACCGGACTCGGGGTCGGATCGCCGCTGGGATGATTATGTACCACAATCAGCGCGGCCGCATTGCGCCGAATCGCCGCCTTGAAGATTTCTCCCACCCGAACTTGCGACGTGTTCACCGAGCCGTGATACACCTCGACAATATCCAGCACATGATTACGCGTGTCGAGCAACAACACACGCAAATGTTCCTGCTCCAATGCCGACATTTCATATTGCACCAACGCGGCCGCGTCTGCGGGACTATTGATGGTCGGACGCTCCTCCGTCGAATTCGAGGGTCAACCTTCGTCCTAATTCAATTGCGGCTTTGATCTGCGCGGCTTTGGCTTCACCGATCCCATGTTGATTGACCAGCTCATCAAACGGCGCGCGATGCAAACCGCCCAACCCGCCAAAGGAGTGCAAGAAGTCGCTGCCCGACTTGAACCGCATTCTCGCCTTGCACACCGACTCGCAATAAAATCGCAATCAGCTCAGTATTGCTCAATGCCTGCGGTGCAAGCTATGCCAGTCGTTCGCGCGGACGTTCGTTTTCATGCAGGTCGGTAATTCGATAGGCAGGATGCGCAATATTATTCATGGCCTGATCCTTTCCCACAAACAGGAACGATTGATTTTGTCCACATCATTTCATTGCGGCGACTTGAAATATTCTTGATAGAGAGCATCACTGACAAACGCCAGCCCCGTATCATCCCGATAGATCAAATGAAATCCGGTCAGTTGACCCTCGGATGCATCTGTAAAAAATTGATAGATATCCTGGAATGTGTTCTTGTTGATCGCATTGGCGCTTGCGCCCGGTTGGGTGAAGTCGGAGATGCGCTGTTGCAGGAGCAGGATAATATCCGGTTTGTATTTTTGAACGGTTGAATAGTTTGTGGCAACGTAGTAGGAAATCACGTGGCGGGAAATCTGAATCGGGGAAATACATCCGATCGTCGCGGTAGACCGTAAAAGTCTGATCGGACGGAAGCGCATGAAGATATTTTTGATTCAGGACATTGTAAAACTGAATGGCTGGGCTGGTCTGCTCGCGGACGAGATCATTATGATAAAGACCTATGTCCGCGGATAAATAATTCACTGCCTGATAGCCAACGATGAGAACGACAATCGCCAACCACAATTTATTTCCCCAAGCCGTCGAGAATGAACTGCTATACTTTTGATGCAACCAGGAAGCTGGTTTGATTTCAAACGCTGTCGCAACGCAACTGAATAACGGAATCAGAATCGGCAGGAAGTAATGAGGTAGTTGAGCCGAAACGAAGTAGAGAATATAAAAGGAAAATGGAATGACCCAGCAAAGGATCAGGATATGAAGAACCGGCTTGGACGATTTCCATATTCCTATCAAAAGCATAAGGGAGACAAAAATTAGGAATACTGGCTTTGGCGAGACTAGCAAGAACCGAAAGCCATGAAAACGGGCTTTTGACATAATAAAAGGTATAGCCCTGCGTCATGTCATGCGAGGTATTGCTGACCAGCCGAAGCATTTCCTGACGCTCGCTTTGGATCAACAGAAAGGGATTGCTTGCAACGACGACCAGAACCATCAAGGCGACGAAAACCGCAGCCGCTTGCAATGCCTTCTGCCAGGAAATTTGTTTTTGCTGGATGCCGATCAGAATATAAACCGGAATCGCGATAAAGAAGAAAAACCCCAAAACCTTTGTGCCGATGGCGAGTCCGCATGCGATTGCCGCCAGGCGAAAATTGATGTCGAATTTTAGCTGATCCCGATCCAGGAAGAAAAACACGAGGACCACAAATAAAACGGTGAGGCTATCCGCGTGCCACCAGAGATTATTTTCGACTACTGCGGCAATCAATAACAAGAAAATAAATGTAAGGATGGATGTGAAATAGGAACGAAATTTGGTTTGCGAATAAACCATCAACAGGATTGCCAGCGTCATCGGTAGAACGTTAATGAGTTGCCGTAGAAGCAGCATGGCGAGCTGAACATTCTGACCATTGAGCGCGTTTGCCAATTTGAGCGGCAACAAAACCAAAGCACTGCTGGCAAAAAACGGAAAACCGTAATAGTAATAGCGATAAAGAATAAAATTCAGGACGGTTTGTTTCAAACTGTTGCCGTTCAGCATGAACAGCAACGCCGGATATTGCGCGTGCTCATCCGGCTGAAAGAGCGAGATCATCGAATAGGTGTTTGCGCCGGTTGCAGTTGGGGAAAATGAACGCAACGAAATAGATCGCCCCGATGGCAATCAATAACCAGAGAATCCGCTTTTGGGTGCGATCCATAATTTAAGGTTGAATATTCCCAACCAATCCCAATTCGGGCGCGATGCGGCGCATGGCCGTGATCACGTTGCCTGCATGTTCCCATAATTCCACGCCAAAATCCTCGGCGGCTTTGGCCATCTCTCCGCGGTCGGTGCCGGCGGCGAAGGCTTTGTCCTTCCATTTCTTTTTAACGGAAGACGGCTCAAGGTCAAGGAGAGAACGGGATGGACGTACCAGCGCAACTGCAGTGACCAGGCCGGTGATCTCATCGCACGCATACAACGCCTTGCGTCTCAATGTATCACGCGGCACACCCGTCCCTTCGCCGTGGCTCAAGATATCCTGAATGATATCTTCGCTGACACCGCGCTCGCGCAAGATCGGCGCGCCTTTGGTGGGATGCTCATTCAACGTGGGATGAATCTCCCAATCGAAATCGTGGATGAGGCCGAGCAATCCCCACGCTTCCACATCTTCGCCGAATTTCTCGGCATAGAAACGCATGCAGGCTTCCACTGAAAACATGTGACGTACCAAACCTTCGTTCTTTACATATTCACGCACAAGAGCAAGACCTTCATCGCGGTTCATGAATTCTCCGTAAAAATAGGTTCGGGTTTGCCAAGTGTAGGAACCGGCTTGATAATGTACACGTCAACGAAGGCACCGACCGTGGCAAGTTGTTCGCGGATGTTCCAGATCAGCATCAGCGGCGGCCAGTAACGATAATTGTTTGCGTCCACGCCGACGGCTTGAATGCCGAGCATGTTGCACAAGAACAACGCACGCGGCAAATGGAATTGTTGCGTGACCAACAGCGCCGAATCGAGGCCGAAGATGGCCTTGGCACGATAACAAGTATCGTACGTGCGGTCGCCTGAATTATCAAGCACAATGGCATTGGCAGGAACGCCGAGACTGACCGCATAATCTCGCATGGCGCCTGGCTCATCGTGGCCTACGCCTTGATTATCTCCGCTCATCAAAAGTTTTTCAACTTTGCCGCTCAAATAAAGTTGCACTGCTGTTTTGACGCGGTCACGCAGAATCAGGGTTGGCTGGCCGTCGCGGGTCAGGCCCGCACCGAAGACGATGGCAACGTGCTCAGCCGGTACCGCATCGGCTGTATAAATGCGCGTCCAACTGTACATCGTTGTGATGATGCGTGGCAGGATCAGAACGAGTAATCCGACAGCTGCGAGCGCGATGAATATGTTTCGGATGAACTTCCAATTTTGTTTTGACATTTTTATGATTCTACCAATAAAAGGAAAGGTTATAGCAATCGATCTCCGACCTCCACTGCATCCACCCGATAATGGCAGCCTCGGCTCTGACGATTGTGATAGGCGGCCTGAGCGACGATCAATGCAACCTCCACTGCATTTCGCAATCCGATCAAACCATCGCTCAATTTTGTTTTCTGATAAAAGGTTTCGATCTCATTTTGCAAATGGCGCAACTCACGAATGGCACGCGCCAGCCGGTCGCCGGAGCGGATCAAGCCGACATAATGCCACATGATATTTTGAATCGTCTGCATATCACCCTGAATCAGTGCGGGATCGGAATCATTGATCAATCCGCTTTCATCCCACGGAGGAATATCCGCGCGGGTTGGAATCGGGAATGATTTGGCGTTTAACGTTTCTTCTATTTTTTGTCCAGCGCGATGGCCCCACACGAGTCCTTCCAATAACGAAGTGGACGCCAAACGATTTGCTCCATGCAAGCCTGTGCAGGATACCTCGCCGACTGCATATAGATTGGCGATGCTGGATTGTCCCCATTCATCCACAGCGATTCCGCCGCAGAAATAATGAGCGGCTGGAACAACCGGGATCGGCTCGCGCGTAATATCGAGTCCGACGCGCAAACATTCCGCGTAGATATTCGGAAAGCGAGTCTTCACTGCTGATTCGGACATATGGGAGGCGATATCCAAAAGAACGAACGAATAACCGTTTGATTCCATTTCTGCATGAATTGCTCTTGCGGTGATATCGCGCGGGGCGAGGTCCTTCCATTCAGGAGCATACTTCTGCATAAAAGGATGTCCATTCGGATCGAGCAGCACGCCGCCTTCGCCGCGCACCGCTTCGCTGATCAGGAATCCTTCCGCTCCAGGAACCGCCAGCGCAGTCGGGTGGAACTGAATGTATTCCGCATTGATGATGCGCGCGCCGGCACGCGAGGCCATCGCGAGGCCATCGCCGCGCGCACCCGAAGGGTTGGTGGTGTTGCGATAGATGCGTCCCAAGCCGCCTGTCGCGAGAACCGTGACCGCCGCCAGTGTTCGATGAATGGCTTTTCCGGTGTAGTCAAACACATATGCACCATGGCATTGGATCGGACGATAATTATCCAAAGGATCGCGCGAGTGATGAGGGTACGTGATCAAATCCACCGCCGTCGCATTGGAAAGCACTTCGATGTTGGGATAATTCTTTAACAAAGCGACCAGGCCGTTGCTGATGGCTGCGCCGGTTCCGTCCGCGACATGGACGATCCTTCGCCGCGAATGAGCGGCTTCCTGACCATAAGAAAGCGTTCCATCCGCCTCACGGTCGAACTGAATGTGCGCTTCGCCAATCAGGATTTTATCCAAAAGCTTTGGACCTTCCTCGGCGAGGATGCGCGCAGACTCCGGCAGGGATGCGCTGGCCCCGGCGTCAAGAATATCCTTGACCAAAAGTTCGGCGCTATCGCCCGGACCGCGATGGATGATCCCTCCCTGCGCCCAGAACGTGTTCGATTCGTGAACGTCGGACGAGCGGGTGAGGAGAATGATTTTTCGCTTCGGGTTTTGGGCGAGTTGAATGGCTGTTGCAATTCCGGCAATTCCCGAGCCGATGACTAGAACATCAGTGGTCTTCATGCGTTATCCAATTTTGATCATTCGATCTACTGCCTGAAAAGCTCTTACGCGGATCTCTTCTGGAATCTCGATCACATAGCGATTATATTTCAGTGCATCGCGTGTGTCTTCCATCGTGATCGTGTTCATGTGCGGACAGCGCACCATGCACAAGCGCAGCATATCCTTTTCCGGATTGGCCGCCGCGACGTTATCGCCCATCGAGCATTCGGTCAACATGAGATATTGCGGCGCTTGTGTCTCACGGACATATTTAATCATGGCGTTTGTACTGCCGGAGAAATCAGATGCGGCAACCACCTCCGGACTACATTCCGGATGCGAGAGAATGACCACATCTGGAAATTGAGCGCGCACCGTCTCGATATCCTTGACTGTAAATTTCTCATGGACTTCACAGCGTCCATGCCACCCGATCATTTGAACGTCGAGTAAATTCTCACCCCGCTTCTCTCCCCCCAAACTCTTTGAATTTGGAGGGAGCTGGAGTGGGGCAAGACTCGGAAAGATGATATGCTTCCCGCTTTCTTTCGCGACGTTGCTGGCTAAATATTGATCAGGCAAAAAGATGACCGTATCGGCTTTGAGCAACTCAACCACGGCAACCGCATTGCTTGAAGTGCAACAGATATCGCTTTCTGCTTTGACATCGGCATAGGTGTTGACATATGTCACCACCGGCACGCCGGGAAATTTTTTCTTAAGGTTGCGCACATCCTCGGCGGTGATGCTCGCCGCGAGGGAACAACCCGCTTTCGTCGCGGGCAGAAGGACCGTTTTGTTTGGATTCAAAATCTTGGCAGTCTCTGCCATGAATCGTACGCCGCAAAACACAATCACATCCTTGTCGGTCTGCGCGGCTTTGCGACTCAAGTCAAGCAAATCGCCTTTGAAATCCGGCACGGAATAAAACAACACCGGCTCCATATAGTTGTGTCCCAAAATCACTGCATTGCGTTGTTTCTTTAACTCGTTGATCTCAACGGCAATCTCGGCTTTATATGCCAACTCAAAATCTGGCACAACATTCGCCAGATGTAATTTCATTTCTTCATATAACTTTTGTGCTTCGGAATTCATCGTTCTCCTTTACCAATATTTTATCGAATGGTATCAAATGAAACATCGAATGTTTTTGAAGAATGCGTCAGCGCGCCAATCGAAATAAAGTCAACGCCCGTCTCTGCAATGCGCCGGACGTTTTCCAGATTCACATTTCCTGACGCTTCAAGCTTGGCGCGTCCCTTCGTGATGCTGACAGCCTCCGCCATCATCTCAACTGTCATATTGTCCAATAGAATGCGACTGACTTCCAATTCAAGCGCGGCGCGTACATCATCCAGCGTTCGCGCCTCGACTTCAAGTTTGATATCGCTATGGATGGCGCGTGCGCGTCTGACAGCTTCTTCAATGCTTCCCGCAAAATCAATGTGATTATCTTTGACCAGCATCATATCGTAGAGTCCAACACGATAATTCTTACCGCCTCCGCGTAATACAGCTAGTTTGTCTAACATCCGCAATCCGGGAGCGGTCTTACGCGTGTCAAGAATAACAGCTTGTGTGTCAGCAACCGCATCCACAAACTGACGCGTTAACGTGGCAATGCCGGAGATGCGACCCAAAAAATTTAACGCAGTCCGTTCTCCGGTCAAGAGAGAACGAGCAGATCCGGAAACGAGTAGCTACCGTTTGCCGATTATCCACGCGTGCGCCTTCGGATATATCCGCATTGAAATCAATCTTGGGGTCAACGATTTCGTAAACAGCTTTTGCCACATCCAGCCCGGCAATGATTCCGTTTTGCTTTGCGATGATCCGCCCGTGCATGGAAGCATCCATCGGAACGATGCTATTTGTGGTGATATCGCCGCTTCCGACGTCTTCCAATAAAGCCCGCCAAATCGCCACAAGAATATCAGGATGTAAAGTATCCGTAGATTTGTCATTCATCATAGTAATCATACGCCAATCTGAATGTTTCGTGCAGTTGAAATTAACAAATTTATTCCGCCCTCATGCAAAGGCATTTCTTGTTCTTTACTATATTAATGTTTGTCTTAATCTCGCGCTGGCAAAATCCATCACTGCCACAACGACCACAATAAAGGCGACAACCGTTCCTGCCTTGTGATATTCAAGAGAACCGAAGAAGGTTGTGAGGGTCAAGCCGATGCCGCCTCCGCCCGCAAAGCCGATGATCGTCGCCATACGGATATTGATATCCCATTGATAGATCAGGTACGATACGAATGGCGGGACGATCTGCGGAAGAACCGCATACACGATCATTTGCAAACGGTTCGCACCGGTGGCATTGACCGCTTCGATGGGGCCCGCATCTATATTCTCGATGGCTTCCGAAAACAATTTGCCGATCAATGCGAATGAAGTCACTGCCAATGCCAGCATCCCCGCGAACGGGCCGATGCCGACCCAAAAGATAAAGATGACCACATAAAGCAATGCCTCAATCGAGCGCAGAAGGTTGAGCATCGCCCGAGTTGCATAGTAAATCCAAGCCGAGAGCCGGCTGCGTCCGGTTAGATTCTTGGCGGCGAGGAAACTAAAAGGCAGCGCCGCGATCGCGCCCAAAGTGGTGGCAAGAAATGCCTGAAAGATCGTCACGATCATTTGCTGGATGACCGGTTTCAAAACATCTGATGAGAGATCAATCGTCACGAAGTCTTTCACCAATTGACCGAAATTCGAGCCGGGGCTAAGCATATCCTTGATGCTGATCCCGCTCAAATTCCAACAATAGATAAAAACCAGCGCGCCCAGTATCCCATAAAAGGCAAGACGTAAATTGTTAAAGAAAGGCCGCTTCGCAGTTTGGACTTTTTGCGGTTGATCCTTCAAGATGCTTTCACGCCATTTAGCGCTAATATAATCCACGAGAACGATGACGATCACCACCGCCCATAACGCGGTGGCATATTGTTGATAGCCTCCCATGCGCACGGTCTCGACCACGAAGAATCCGATTCCGCCACCCGCCACGAATCCAATGACGGTCGCGGAACGCATGTTGATATCCCAGCGTAAAAGTGAATAAGCGAGAAAGGATGGAGTGATTTGCGGGATGATTGCATACCGGATGGTCTGTATCAAATTGGCGCCGGTCGCGCTGACCGCTTCCACCGGACCCTCATCGATATGTTCGATTTCCTCGGAAAATAATTTTCCCAATGCGGCGACTGAATGGATGGTCAAGGCAATCACGCCCGCAAAACTTCCAAGCCCCACCCAAACGATGACGATCAATCCCCATACAATCGTGTCCACCGCACGGACCACATTCAAGATCGTGCGCATTCCATAATACACGATCATGCCGCCGCGAACTCGTGACATGATGTTGTGCGCCGCCAAAAAGCTAACGGGTATGGCAAGATGGTTGAGAAAATTGTCGCCATTAATCCCATCGCGATGGTTTGAAGCATCGTTCCGGATGAAAACGTCTTGACATTGCTTCCTGGTTGAGCCAAGCCCAATTTCACTTCCCATGACGGCGCAGGAATCTCCTTGATCGTTCCAACAATTTCCAGCAGATTGTCGCTCCAGCGAATCGGACCTTGCGTTGGCCGCCCCGCCAATCTATCGTTCACATACGTGAACATACATTCCCACGCACAGATCTTGTCATTCCCGTTGATGGAGATTGTGATCACATCCGGATTCAGCAGATTGGTGGAAACGGTGCGCGCATCATTGAATCTCTCTACAAGTCGATTCAGCTTAACGTCGGTAACATTCCACGCGATCACATAAAGAATCACTGCAATAAAACAATCCCGGAAAAATATTGAATGTTTTTGCTTCCAACAAAGCGCGGGCATCCATGATGTTCCAAATCCAAAACAGGATCAATGGAAGCCATAGCCAACTAGTGATGAATTCGCCAAGAGTTATTTTCCCAATATTCTGATGGACGAACGACCAATTGACAAGATACGCTGAAATCAGCGCCGCAAAAAATATTACGAAACCGCGCTGACGCTTCTTAAACAGGAATTGTCCAAGCCCCGGAAGAATCAAAGAAGAAAATGTTATGAGGGCAGAATTGGCGGAAGGTGTTGGGGTATTCCCTGATTTGTTCATGAAAGAAATAATGGAAAAGTTATCAAGGCACGCGGATGCTAAATAATCGAAACGCGCTCCGCTTCCTGTCCATAGATGGCCTTGAATTGGGCATCGTCAATTTGTTTTGGCAATCCTTGAAAGACAAGCTCGCCATCCTTCAGCGCGATGGCGCTGGTGGCATAGCGATGCACTAAATCGAGGAAGTGCAGACTGCATAGCACGGTGATGCCGCGCTCTTTATTCAATTGCTCGAGATATTTCAGGATGGAATGAGCCAGCACAGGGTCGAGAGAAGCGACCGGTTCATCCGCCAGAATCAATTTGGGTTCCTGCATCAATGCGCGCGCAATACCCGACGCGTTGCTGTTGTCCGCCGGAAAGCGAATCAGCGCGCACGTGCGCCTTATCCCCAAGACCGACCTGTTCGAGGCTGGCCGCCGCCCGCTTCCAATCTTCGGAAGAGAACAAATGCATGGAACTTGAAAACGTATTTACATATCCCAACCGGCCCGTGAGAACATTGGTCAATACCGAGGAACGCTTCACCAAATTGAATTGTTGGAAGACCATGCCGATCTGACGACGAACCTTGCGCATTTCACCGGCAGAGGCTGCGGTAACATCCTGATCGTTCCAATATATTTTTCCGGAGGTCGGCTCGATGAGGCGATTGATGCAACGCAACAAAGTTGACTTGCCCGAACCGCTCAACCCGATCACGGCCAGAAACTCGCCATCTTTAACTTCAAAGCTGACGTTCTTCAACGCCCGCGTTCCGTTGGGGTAAACCTTTGTAAGATTTTCGACTCTTAACATGGCGAATAGAGAATAAAAGAAAAGCCTGGCAGGCTTTCATAAACCTGCCAGGCCAATATGAAAATTATTTAACTAAAGAAGCGGGATCAACGCCAGCCTTCTTAAGAACTGCGGCGAAATCGGAATACATCGTAAAGGATGAATTGATTTTCTGGAAGGCATTGATGGCATACAATTTACTCAACACGGCCTTGCCGCCCGGATCCTTGGACATGGCAAGCAGAGCTTCTGTTGTGATCGCCTGAAGTTTCGGATCCAGCGTCTTGATATATTGGACACCATCATTCGGGATGCGGATCGTATCGGCAAAGACGACCACCTTTTGTGTGATGTCGGGATAGGTGCCAGCCAGATTGGTAGCAGCATCCGTCAGAACGTTGATATAGGTTACGCCTGCATCACAGTCGCCTTTATAGACTGCAATGGCTACATTGGGATGTGAACCAGAAACGGTCGATTTGATATCGGCGTCCGGATCAATTCCATTGGCTTTGAGCTGAATGCGCGGGACAATATATCCCGAGGTGGATAGCGGATCCACGAAGCAGAAGTTCTTGCCCTTCAAGTCCGCGAAAGTCTTGATGCCCGAACTGACATTGGCGATGAATTGGCCGCGATAGAACGGTTCCGATTGGCCACCAAGAGCCTTGTCTGGATCCAAGTCATTCGTGGAATAGTTGCGCAGATTGATCAGGGCCGGAATGATGCCGTACTTGGCCTGCGCCGCAAGAATGGAGAAAGTGTTGAGGAAGCCGACCTGGGCTTTTCCTCCACCCATCGCTTCAATGGCGGCGGCGTAGCTGGTCCCGGTTTGGATCGTGTAAGTCAGCCCGGTCATCTTATTCAGGCAATCGGCAATCGCACTGCTGGCTGTGGCGATGGTGCCAGATTTCGCCCGATGGCACGAAAGCTATGGTAATGGGCGTATCCGATGCGCCAAGTTGACCCGCGGCCGGCGTAGCGGGAGCGTCAGGCAGCTTATTGCATACCGGCGGTACTGCAGTTGGTTTAGCAGTTGGTGCAGCCGTGGCGGTTGCGGGAACAGCTGTCGGTGCGGTTGTGGCCGCTGGGGCCTGCGTTGGGGCAGGCATAGCAGTCGGCGCGGGCGTGGCAGCGGCACCGCAAGCGGAGAGCGTCATCGCAAAGACGACAACCAGCGCCAGCAAAGAAAACGTAAGGCGTTTGTTCATCATATTTTCTCCTCGTTTATGAAATTGGAATGAATTGGCTATGTATGCTGTTGCATACAAGATGATGATAACTCGGAAAATATCTTTCGGCAAGCGAATATCTCTTAAAAAATACAACCGGTTTGAATTGATTTATTTCACCAAACTGTTCAAATCCAATCCCGAAGCTTTAACCACTTTGCGAAAATCCTGATACTGTCCATCCTGCGCGACTTGCATTGCATCCATGCCATACAACGTTTGCATTGCAGAACTGCCATCCGGAGTATCCATCGCGTCCACAAAGGCACGGATCAAAATACGGCGCATGTCGTTATCCATGTTGCTGGCAAATACCAGCGTGTCATAAGGAATAATATTGGGGGTGCGCCACACTACAATGACTTCGGGTCAGCACATCAGAGAATGCATCTTGCAAACCGGGATAGGTGCGCGCATCAATATACGTGCCGCCGAAATCGCAAATGCCTTGAGCGTATACTGCACGGACGACGGTCGGCTGGCCCGCAACGAATGCAGGATCAGCTGTTTGAACGCCGGCCTCCGCCAAAAAGCCCAGCGGTACAACATAACCTGAGGGCGATAATTCATCAGCCCAACACGGCTTTTTATTTTGGAACTGTGCCAGCGCGGTCGAAGCATCCGCAGTGTTTTCATTCTTTACCGAATCGAAATATGGAAGGAAGCCCGCATCACTCCGGACGATAAACTGCGCGCCGTAAAACGCGCTTCCATCCTGCTGACGCGCAAACGCGGCATCCACGCTTCCGTTCTCGCTGGCCAGCAAATATCCAAATGGAGAAAGCACGCCGATCTGCGCGTTGCCATTTTGAAAACGATGGATCAGATCGGTTTCCGATGTCGGTGCGATCGTGATGAATTGATAGCCGGTGGATTTTTCCAGATGAGCGATAAGGACTTTGCTGGCATTCAGTGCGTTCGGGTCGACGCGCGGCGCGGGAGCCAAAGAGATGATCAAAGGATTTTTAACGTCACCCAACGCGGCAGTCGGGATGAGGTGCGAGCGGTGTCGTTGTCGGTGTGACGGTTACAATAATCGGCTTGGGCGAAGCGGTCTGATTCGGATATGGGATCAATCCGCAGCCATATATGGTAACCAGAAGCAACAAAAGCAGTCTTTTCATCAGTTTTCTAACAACTTTCTATCGTGTTAATCATGAAAGCCTTGCTATAATGAAACATAACTATGAGGAGAGTATCATGAAAGAAAACCGTGGCTCTATTTTAATTCAGCTTTTGATATTGGTTGTGGTCGGCTTTGGTGTCTATTACATTATACAAACGATCCACGACGCCACTCAACAAGCCGTCGCGCCGTGGGAACAAGCCAACAACGCGATGCAAACTCAAGTCTCCGACCTGATGCATCCTACGCCCACGGTCATCCCGGACCCGATAACGTACATCAACCAAATCCAGGCTTTGGCGCGCCTGGAAACAATCCAATATACCGTGGAACAGGTTGTCACCGTCGAAACCAATCAGGGAACGCTGGCTTTTCTCTTCGGCGACAAAATGCTTTGCCAAGTTCATGGGACGGTGATTGCGGGTATCGATATGTCTCAACTTCAGCCGGGCGATATGAACCTGCAGACCGGAGTCCTTTATGTCAAACTGCCCACCGCTGAGATTTTTACAACTTCGCTGGATGAAAGCAAAACTCAAATCTATAATGTGCAAAACGGCTTATTCGTTACGCCTGATCCAAACCTAGTGCTGACTTGCCTTCAAGGAGCCAAAGATAAAATTACGCAGGCTGCACTGGATGACGGCATTCTCAATACTGCAAATCAAAACGCGCAGAGTTATCTTACTAAGTTCTTTGCCGCGCTCGGTTATCAGAATACGATCTTTTCAAAATAAAGATTCGATCAATTGCTGAATATTTTCTCCTTGATCAAATCCGAGCCACGCCAGGAATTCGGTATTCCCTTTGGGTCCCAACAGCGGAGAGCGGATCAACCCGCGTACGCTGAATCCTTCCGCTTGTGCAAACGTCAACACATCAAGTAAAACCTGCCGATGAATTTGTGTATCTCGAATCACGCCATCGCCGCGCGCCACATCTTTCTTCCCGGCTTCGAATTGAGGCTTGATGAGGGCGGTAATGCCCCACTCCGTCTCCCCCCATTTTTCGCGAAGCACTCCCGAAGGGAGCGGAAAATGAGGGGAGTGCCCCGAAGGGGCGAGGGAGGTAAACCATTTTTTTACCACCGGCAATAAAATCTTCAATGAAATAAATGAAGCATCAATCGTCGCAAGCGATATTGCATCTGGCAACAATTCGACAAAGCGCGCGTTGGTTTCTTCCATGAGGACAACACGTGGATCATTGCGCAATTTCCAGTGTAAGATTCCTTTGCCGACATCAATGGCATAGACTTTTGCCGCGCCGCGCTGAAGCAGACAATCGGTGAAGCCACCAGTCGAAGCACCGACATCCGCACAGGTCAAACCTGTAACATCAACCTTGAATGCTTCAAGCGCGGCATCCAGTTTCTCACCGCCGCGCGAGACGAAGCGCGGACCGGAGTCAATGGTCAGCGTGGAATCAGGTTCAATCGCGGTGGCCGGTTTGAGCGCGGTCTGACCGTTGACGCGCACTTGTCCCGCCATGATCAGCGCCTGCGCCTTGGCGCGGCTTTCAGCCAATCCGCGTTCAAAGAGTAAAACATCCAGGCGAACCTTAGTCACGGATGTATTTTACAGTAAAATATCCCCATGTTCATTGCATTGATTAAAACCATGCGTCCGCGTCAATGGTCGAAAAACATCTTTGTGTTTGCCGCTTTGGTCTTCGACAAGCAATTATTTCATCGCACTGCTTTTCTCGAAACACTTGCCGGATTTTTCCTGTTCTGTTTGATCTCAAGCAGTGTTTATATCTTCAATGATATCGTGGATATTGAGGCCGACCGGCAGCATCCTGAAAAAAAGAATCGTCCCATTCCTTCAGGCCAACTGTCTGTAGGCGTGGCCTGGATTGCCGGCATTCTATTAACGATCATCACTCTTGGACTTAGTTACATGATGGATGGAGTATTTGCGGCCGTTCTGCTGACATACTTTCTGCTCAATCTCGTTTACTCGCGCTGGCTCAAGCATATTCCGATTCTTGATGTTTTGGTGCTGGCTGCCTGTTTCGTTCTGCGCGTGGAAGGCGGCGTGACGTTGATTCACGTGGAACGCTTCTCACCTTGGATTTATATTGTGATGACTTTGCTTGCACTTTATCTAGGCTTTGGGAAGCGACGCGCGGAACTGGCCCTGCTGGCACAAGGCGCGGGCTCGCATCGCAAGGTATTTGAAGGCTATACCATTCCTTTGCTCGATCAATATATTCTGATCGTCTCAGGCACGACCATCATCGCGTATTCGCTTTATACGTTTACCGCGCCGAATGTTCCAGCCAATCACAGCATGATGCTGACGATTCCATTCGTACTCTATGCGATCTTCCGTTACATGTATTTGATTCAAATTGAACACGCGGGCGGCGCACCCGAAGAAATTTTGTTGTTGGATCGTCCATTGCAGATCGCGATCCTTTTGTGGGCGTTGGCTGTGTTGGCTGTCTTTTATCTTTTCCCGGCATGACCTCCGCTTCTGCGCCCGGAAAAATCATTCTCTTCGGCGAACATGCCGTTGTCTACGGGCGGCCCGCGCTGGCTGTTCCGGTTACGCAGGTTCATGCCGATGTTGAAGTTTTGGATTTATCCAAAGATGGAATCTGGATCGATGCGCCGGATATCAATCTTCACACAGAATTGAAATCGCTTCCCTCCGACCATCCGCTGGCTGCCGTTATAAATAATTCTTTATCTGCATTTGGAGTTGATCCGTTTCCATCGCTCAACGTCAAGGTTGCTTCAACCATTCCGGTTGCCTGAGAACTGATCAGAAACGGGAATCCGCGGAAGGGAGGATATTTGTGATAACGGGGGTCAGCCGATGCCTGCTGCATCACTTCCACAATATGGGGCGGGGTGGGCGTGTCGGGATTGCCCTGTCCAAGATTGATCACGTCTCTGCCCTTGGCCGCTTGGGCGTTCGCCTTGCCTACCAGCTTGGCGAAAAACTGGACCGGAAGCCCCTGCATCCGATCTGCCGCGGTTATATCAAGCCGAGTCCGGCTTCCATTACTCATTTAATCACCACTCCAATGCTCTTGTTTCGAAATGACGGGCCTGCGTCTTGCGCAGCATCGCATTCTATAGGAGCCATCGTATCAAAGGGAGGGGCAATATGTCGAGAAGCGGGTGGAAAACTTATGGCTTCAAGCCGATCTCAGAGAGAAACGGAGCGGGGTCTACTGTGACAGACAGCAGGTAGGGCCTGTACTTCGCGTCGAAGACGAGAAGCTCAGGCTCCCTGTCTATGCAGTAGAACAGGAACACATCCTGCACATGAAATGAAAGCTCTCCAACCTGCAGCGGCACAGGCTGATCCAGCGGAATTCGGAAAACGTATCCGCATTTGTCCTGGGGACCAAGGCTCGGCGACAGCCCCTTCACGCCGCTCAGCCAGGAGCGGGCGTAAGCTTGGAAGCGAGGCCCGTTTTCCAGCGTTTTGATGATCTGTCCGGCCGCGACATCGAAGATTTGGACAGGATGGACAAGGTGCTGCGGTGATTTGGAATCCGTTAGCGGATGCCGGCTTGCGACAGGCGCAGAAGCCGCGGGGCAGCGGAGAGCAGTCCGGCTGAACTGGCGGCGGGGAAGAGGGTCAGGGCCAGAATGGCCGCAGCATATACGACAGTTAATAGTAGACGGGGCAACGGCGAGCCTCCTTTTTTGAGTTCCGATATTGGGGCTTCGTTCCCTCTTACTCTGTCCAACTTGACAGCGGTTCATGAGGACGTATGATTAGAAGAACAAAATGTTCGGAGGGATATGCACATGGGGAACACAATGACGGGCAAGCTGCGCATCGCGGTGCTGCAAATTCCAATCTCGGCGGGGAGTCCTGACGCCAATTACCGCCTAGTAGAGCAACGGCTGGCGGAAGCCGCAGCCGGTTACTCCCAAGCCGGATGTGATCGTCTTGCCGGAGATGTGGAATACCGGCTACGCCTTGGACCAGATCCAGGAGCTTGCCGACGCCGACGGTGTCCGGACGAAGGAGCTGCTCTCTGCCTTTGCCCGAGAACACGGAATTCATGTCGTGGGAGGATCGGTAGCGGAGAAAAAATTCTTCCCCCCATCTGAAAAAGATTATCATCTTAAACTTCATCTTCATGGTCCTGTTATCAGGAGTCACATTGAGCCTGACTTTATATCTTTCAGGCAGGCATAAGTCAGCATCAGTTAATACTGTTCCCTCGACGGATAACGATTGCGCTTCGTCCATAAGCCTGATCAGGGAAAAGGGCAATGGATTGATTCGCCCGCTCTTGTTATCTGATGTCATTCAGGAATCTTCATCCTTTAATTCGTTGAAGGTTGACCTTAATAATAAATTACAGCAGTGGGAACAATCTGGGAAACTTCAGACAGCATCTATTTACATCAGGGATTTGAGTAATGGAAGATGGATGAGCATCAACGGAGAACAGGCTTATAAACCGGGCAGTTTGATGAAAGTCCCGATCATGATCTACTACCTGAAATTGGAACAGGAACATCCAGGTGAACTTAACAGGGCAGTGACCTATAAAAAACCGGCTATTGAGATACCTGTTCAGACTTATGCCGGGGATTCAATTCGTGTCGGTAGAAAATACCGGATTGCCGATTTGTTAGGTTATATGATTGAGGAATCGGATAACAATGCCACTATTTTCCTGAGTTCACATATCGATCACCAGCTATTCGACAAACTATTTACAGATCTGGATATTGTGCCGGATGAAAAGGATGATCTTAATTATACCATTACTGCAAAACAATACGCTAAATTTTTCAGGATCCTTTTTAACGCTTCTTACCTGGAAGAACCATTATCAGAATTTGGACTGGAATTACTGGCCAACTGCAAATTCGACAAAGGAATTATAAAAGGCTTACCAAATGGAGTTAAAGTTCCTCGTAAATTTGGCGAACAAAAAGTTGGTGATTTCATGGAATTCTGCGAATCAGCCATCGTCTACAAAAACGATAACCCCTACCTTCTCGTAATTATGACCCGTGGAAACAAAACAGAGGAATTAACCAACCTTGCCGCTGAACTCTCCGGAATAATTTACAACGGCTTTGATCAAGCCCGCCTGAAATAAAATTTTCCCTCCTTTCCTTGCCATTGAAAAAAAAGAAAGTGTACCTTTGCAGCTTGTTAACGGATTCACAAGAGCATACTTAAAATATTAATAACCAACTTATTATGGAAAAGAAAAAGAATTTTATCACCTGCGATGGAAACCAGGCCGCATCCCATATGGCCTATATGTTCAGCGAGGTGGCGGCAATCTACCCAATCACTCCCTCTTCAAATATGGCCGAAAATGTCGACGAATGGGCTGCTCATGGGAGAAAAAACATTTTCGGAGATGAAGTAAAAGTAGTCGAGATGCAGTCGGAAGCTGGCGCAGCAGGCGCAGTTCATGGCTCCCTGCAGTCGGGTTCGTTAACCACAACGTTTACAGCATCACAGGGATTATTACTGATGATCCCGAACATGTATAAGCTTGCTGGCGAATTGCTTCCCGGTGTATTTCACGTCAGCGCCCGTACCGTTGCCGCCCATGCACTGTCGATCTTTGGAGATCATTCAGATATATACGCTACCCGTCAAACCGGCTTTGCATTGTTGGCCAGCGGCAGCGTCCAGGAAATCATGGATCTGGCAGGCATAGCCCACCTCAGCGCCATCAAATCACGCATTCCTTTCCTCCATTTTTTCGACGGGTTCCGTTCTTCCCATGAGATCCAGAAAATTGAGGCCTTCTCCAATGAGGACATGGCAGCGCTGATCGACTACAAGGCATTACAGGAATTCCGCGACAGGGCACTGAACCCTGAACATCCCGTTACCCGCGGTACGGCCCAGAACCCTGATATCTTCTTCCAGGCAAAAGAAGCCGTGAACCGTTTCTATGAACCGGTTGCCGATATCGTTAATAGTTATATGCAGGAAATCACAAAACTGACCGGCAGGGAATATCATCCGTTCACCTATTATGGCGCCCCGGATGCCGAAAACATTGTTATTGCAATGGGCTCTGTGACCGATACCATAAAGGATGTGATCGATCACCTGACTGCGAAGGGAGAAAAAGTCGGATTGATATCCGTACACCTTTACAGGCCTTTCTCCCCGAAATATTTTTTCAATGTGCTGCCTTCGACTGTTAAAAGGATCACAGTGCTCGACCGTACGAAAGAGCCCGGCGCCAATGGCGAACCGCTCTACCTTGATATCCGCGATATATTCTACGACAGGGAAAACCGTCCCATGATTACGACCGGCCGTTATGGCTTAAGTTCAAAAGACACGACCCCGTCACAGATCATTTCAGTATTTGACAACCTGAAAGCAAAAGAGCCAAAAGATCATTTCACCATCGGTATCGTCGATGATGTAACTTTCCATTCATTGCCGCTTCTTCCGGAAGTCAGCATCGACCAGGCCGGCACATTCTCGGCAAAATTCTTCGGTATAGGTTCCGACGGAACGGTTGGAGCCAATAAGAATTCGATCAAGATTATAGGCGAATCAACCGATAAATATGCACAGGCTTATTTCGCCTACGATTCCAAAAAGTCCGGCGGGATCACAGTATCCCACCTTCGTTTTGGCGACAAGCCCATCCGTGCACCTTACCTGGTTATCACTCCCGATTTCGTGGCTTGTCACGTTCCGGCTTACCTTGAGAAATATGATATGCTGAAAGGACTGAAGGATGGGGGTACATTCCTGCTGAACAGCATCTGGGATGCAGAAGAAACCAAAACGCGGCTTCCCGATCATATGAAGAAGTACCTTGCCGTGCATAAGATTAAATTTTATATCATCGATGCAACTAAGATCGCAGTGGAGATCGGCCTTGGGAACCGCACTAACAGCATCATGCAATCCACCTTCTTCCGCCTGGCCAATGTGATTCCTTACGATTTTGCAGTGAAAGAAATGAAGTACGCCATAAAGAAAACGTATGGCAGAAAAGGAGAAGATATTGTTAATATGAATAACAAGGCCATCGACAGGGGAGGAGAGGTTGAAGAAATTCTCATTCCCGCCGGATGGGCCAATATTGAAATTAAACCTGAGATTGACGATCCTGATCGTTCAGTCTTTGTCAAACAGATTTTCGATAAGGTCAATAAATTTGAAGGCGACGATATTCCCGTCAGCGCATTCCTCGGACGCGAAGATGGTACATTCCCGGTAGGAATGACCCAACTTGAGAAGAGAGGCATTGCCGTTACTGTCCCTGAATGGATCCCCGAAAATTGCATCCAGGATAACCAATGTGCTTATGTTTGTCCTCACGCTGCTATACGTCCTTTCCTCCTTAATGCTGATGAAAAAAAGAATGCTCCGGCCGATATGGTCACCCTGAAAGCGCTTGGGAAAGAACTTTCCGGACTTGAATTCAGGATCCAGGTCACAGTGCTCGACTGCACCGGCTGCGGCAATTGCGTCGATGTTTGTCCGGCGAAGATCAAAGCCCTTGAGTTGAAACCACTCGGATCGCAATTGAAAGAAACGGAGAACTGGGATTACCTTATTTCGAAAGTCACATATAAACCTGATGTTGCACCACGTTTACGTACTTTCAAGAACAGCCAGTTTGCACAACCGCTCTTTGAATTCTCAGGCGCCTGTGCCGGTTGCGGCGAAACCCCTTATATAAAACTTATTACTCAGCTTTTTGGCGAACGAATGATGATAGCCAATGCAACAGGATGTTCATCCATCTACGGCGGAACGGCTCCTTTTACTCCATACACCATGAATCGTGAAGGACAAGGCCCTGCATGGGCCAATTCACTATTCGAAGACAATGCTGAATATGGATTCGGAATGGCAGTTGGCGTGCGCAACCTGAGGAAAAGGATGGATCAGAAGATGAGAGAGGCCATAAAAGAGAACATGATGTCGGTTGAGCTTCTGGATGCCTTCCGGGAATGGATGGATGGAAAAGATGATCCGGATAAATCAAAAGCTGCTGCCGCTAAGATCATTCCATTGCTGGAAAAAGAATCAAACCCACTGGCAAAAGATATCCTTGACCTGAAACAGTACCTGGTAAAAAAATCCATCTGGATCTTTGGGGGCGATGGCTGGGCATACGATATTGGTTATGGTGGTCTCGATCATGTGATCGCCTCAGGCGAAGATGTCAACATTCTCGTTCTCGATACCGAAGTCTATTCCAATACCGGCGGACAGGCATCAAAATCCACCCCGGCTGGCGCTGTAGCCAAATTTGCAGCATCAGGCAAGAAAGTCAGGAAAAAAGACCTCGGTGCCATGGCCATGACCTATGGATATGTATATGTTGCACAGGTCGCCATGGGCGCCAACAACGGTCAGCTATTCCGCGCTATGAAAGAAGCCGAAGCTTATCACGGACCTTCAATCATTATTGCCTATGCCCCTTGTATCAATCATGGGATACGTGGAGGAATGGATAAAACCCAGGACGAAATGGACCGCGCCGTTCAGGCCGGATACTGGCATCTCTACCGGTACAACCCCCTCAACGAAACCGAAGGTAAAAACCCATTCACCCTCGACTCAAAAGAACCCGATTGGACAAAATTCCAACAATTTCTTGACGGTGAAGTCCGTTATACCTCCTTGAAAAAAATGTTCCCTGAAGAAGCCGACATTTTGTTCAAAGCAGCAGAAGAAAACGCAAAATGGCGTTATCAGAATTATAAACGACTATCAGAAATGGTATTTTCAAAATAACATTTAACACTTTAAATTTTACCGCTAAGACACAAAGACACAAATATTTCAAATTCAATCCTATACTTTTTAGCGAATTTTAGCGTCTTTGCGTCTTTGCGGTGAAAAAAACTTATCTGAACTCACTCTTAAAACTTAACACTAAAAACTAACCCGAATGGCCAACTTATCAACCACCTACATGGGTTTGAAACTGAAAAACCCAATCATCGCCGGCGCAAGCAACTTCGTTAAAGACATTGACAACATTAAGAAAATAGAAGACGCCGGTGCAGCAGCCATCGTCTATAAAACACTTTTCGAAGAACAGATCGAACTGGAACGTCTTCAGCTATCCGAAGAACTGAACCAGTACAATGAAAGACATGCCGAAATGATCAGCCTCTTTCCCGACATCGAACATGCCGGTCCGGCTGAACACCTCATGCACCTCCGGAAAACGGTCGAGGCCGTCACAATTCCTGTAATTGCCAGCCTGAACTGTACCTTCGGTGAAACATGGGTTGAATATGCCAAAGCCATTGAGGAAACAGGAGTCAATGCCATAGAGCTGAATTTTTATTCCATCCCCGGCGATTTTAAGAAAGAAGAGAAAGCCATAGTCAATGAGCAATTGGATGTGGTTAACCAGGTTAAGAAAAGCCTTCGGATTCCGGTGAGCGTCAAGCTCAGTCCATTTTACACGAATGTCCTGAACCTGATCCAGATGATGTATTTCGAAGGTGTCGATGGGTTTGTTTTGTTCAACCGTCTGTTCCAGCCCGACATCGACATTGAAAAGGAAACACACCATTTTAACTGGCACCTCAGCAACCCCGACGATAGCCGTTTACCCCTTCGTTATGTCGGCCTGCTTTATGGAGAGATTCACGGTTCCCTTTGTGCCAATACCGGGATCTATACCGGTGCCGATGTAATAAAAATGCTCCTCACCGGGGCCGATTGCGTTCAGGTAGTCAGCACCTTATATAAAAATGGTTTCGGCCAGATCACAAAAATGCTGCAAGAGATCACCGACTGGATGGATCATAAGAAGTATGAAGATATAAACAGCTTCCGTGGCAAACTTTCAAAAAAGAACATGAAAGACCCATTCGTCTACAAACGCGCCCAATACGTCGATATCCTCATGAAATCCGAAGAGATCTTCATCCACTATCCCCAACGGTAACCACATTCGTAGGGGCACAACATTTTGTGCCCCAATCCGTACGGGCTCAACATTTTGAGCCCCTACAATTCTCTTCCCTCAGTTTATGACTACGTCAAACTCCATCCTCGCCTGCACCCCCTTCATCTGCTGTATCTCCTTGAGTAATTGGTAATACTTATAGTATTCCCCCATCTCCTTCTCAAGAACTGCCTGTGTTTCATTCCCCGTCAGTTGGTCGATGATCTCCTGGATCGGCTCTTTCTGTTCAGGAAGGTAAATAAGGCTGTAGTTCTTCATCTTTGCAAGATCGGCGGCCACTTCTATGGCACGGCCATAACCTCCGAAATCATCAATCAACCCGATCTTTTTAGCATCCGTTCCGCTCCATACACGCCCCTGGCCGATGCTGTCGACCGTTGCTTCTGAGAGGTGCCTTCCCTCCGCTACCTTGGAGACAAAGGTGGAATAGATGTTTTCAATCCCTTCCTGGAAAACGCTCACCTGGTAGGGAGGCATCGGTTTAAAGATGCTGATAAAGTCGGAGTTGGCATTGGTTTTTGCTTCGTCAAAAGTGATCCCGAGCTTAGTGTTGAATAGGCCTTTCATGTTTGGTATCACTCCGAAAACCCCGATGGATCCTGTGATCGATGTTGGGTCGGCTAAGATCTTTGTCGACGGACAGGCAATATAATATCCTCCCGATGCAGCTACATCGCCAAAGGAAGCCACTACCGGTTTTTCTTTTGCAGTAAGCATTACTTCACGCCAGATCACATCGGATGCCAGTGCACTGCCTCCGGGTGAATTGACCCTGAATACGATGGCTTTGATCCTTTTATCTTCCCTGGCTTTCCGGAAAGCTTTGCTGAGCCTTTCCGATCCAATGGACTGGTCATCGCCGTTTCCTCCCGCAATAGAACCGGTAGCATAGATAATTGCAATTCTTCCGTCTTTACCTGAAAAAGTACGGTGGAGATCAGCAACATTGTCATACTTCTCAAGGGAGATAAAATTAACTTCCTTTTTATCTGCAAGACCCAGCTTCTGGCGCAGGTCCTTCATAAGTTCATCCCGGTAAGCCAGTTGGTCGACAAGCTTATTGTTCAGTGCATATACTGGTGTCTCTGCTTTCAGGCTGTCTGCTATCGAGTTCAGTCTTTCGGTGCTGATGCTTCTTGAAACGGAGATCCCATCCACGATCTTTGCCCAGGAGTTGTTGATCAGTTCCGTCCACTGCTTCCGGTTTTCGGGGCTCATCTTGTCCAGGAAGAGGGGCTCTGTTGCCGCCTTGAATCTTCCATGCCGCATGATCTGCATCTTGATATCGAGCTTGTCGAGGGCACCTTTGATAAAGGTAATTTCTGCATCCAGCCCTTTGAACAGGATCAATCCTTGGGGCTGTAAATAGATTCGGTCGGAAACCGAAGCAAGATAATAGGCTCCCTGGGAATAATATTCACTGTAACTGATAATGAATTTCCCGGACTTTTTAAAATCGATAAGGGCATCGCGGATTTCGCCAATGGTGGAAAGCCCTGCCGGGATAACACTGACATCAAGCAGGATACCTTTAATATTGTTATCCAGCTTTGCCTTATGAATGTCGTCAAGGATATCTGTGAGACCTTCCATTTTACTCCACGAACGAAGGTCGATCAGTATCGGACTCCTGGGACCCCGGTCATAGATGGGCCGGTCGAGCTTGATCTGAAGGATACAATTCTTTGGCGTGGTAACCTCTTCAGTAGTCGCCAGCGCAACCAAGGCAACCACAATCGTAACCAGGATAATAGAAAGCAACACGATAGTGAGAAAAAATCCCAGCATCGAAGCAAACATAAATTTGAAGAAATCTTTCATAACGATCAGAATATAATTATCAAACAAAGATAATTATATAATGGTAGGGGCACAATATTTTGTGCCCAATCCTTAAGGGCTCAAAATCTTGAGCCCCTACACCCTTCACCCTTCACCACTCACCACTCACTATTCACCACTTTCTCCCCTCCCTCTTGGGGGAGGGGCCGGGGGTGGGGTCATTCGCGTCATGATATTACTACCTTTGCACCATGAATCCAACTAAACCCCACAATCTCTACCTCCTCATTGGAAGCAACCTCGGAGACAGGAAAAAACAGTTGAAAAATGCCGTGCGCTTTATCAATGAGAGGATCGGGCAGGTCACAAGGTACTCTTCAATCTATGAAACCGAACCCTGGGGATTTTCTTCAGAAGATAACTTCCTGAACAGGGTCTTGAAAGTATCGACCTTCCTTACTCCTGAAGAGGTAATGATAAAGATCTTTGAAATTGAGAAGTCCTTTGGAAGAGTACGAAAGGAGGAAGGCTACGCTTCAAGAACCATGGATATTGACATTTTGTTTTATGATGACCTCGTTATGCTCAGCGACACGTTGAAAATTCCCCATCCCCGCCTCCAGGACAGGAAGTTCGTTCTTGTCCCGCTAAACGAAATAGCCCCCCGCCTCATCCACCCCCTCTCCGCAAAGACCATCAGAAACCTTCTGGCTGAATGCAACGACTCAAAAGAAGTCCGGAAATTCAAAAGATAAACGGGTATTGGGTATTAATGTGAATCAAGAGTCAAACGTCCAAATACTATTACGTTATAAACAATTGATTGTTAGTAATTTATGATAATAAAAATAATTTAGAACCCTGAATATCAGTATCTTAGATGAAAGTTCCATCTAACATCTTAAGATATGATACCCAAGGTTCTGACAACTAAATTAGTTGAAATTTACTTATACGTTTGTGATCAATTTGAAAAAGAATTAAAGTTTTCATGCCAAAGATTTACAAATAACAATAATCCAGAGTCTACAGATCAGGAAATAATGACAATTTATTTGTTCGTCATAAGTCAAGAGAATCATTATCAAATCAAACGAATCTATCGATTTGCTGATGTTTATTTAAGGTCATGGTTTCCAAAGTTACCTTCTTATTCCACTTTTAATAATCGGCTCAACCGTCTTACAGAGCCATTTCGTTTACTGGCAGATTCCCTTCTCCAAGAATTTAGACTGGTTGAATGTATCGAGGACCAGAGTCTGGTCGATTCAATGCCAGTAATAACCTGCTCAGGTAAACGTCAGGGCAAGGTCGCACCTGAATTAACTGATAAGGGCTATTGTTCAACCAAGTCATTATATTATTATGGTCTCAGACTTCATGCTTTAAGTTTCCGTCGAATTGATCATTTACCTTTCCCTGAACAAATAGTCCTGACTCCAGCATCTGGAAATGACTTGAATGTTTTTAGAGATGATTGGAGCAGTATAAGCAATCGGACATTTTATGGTGACAAGATTTATTACAATGTTGATTACTTTAATAACCTTGCACACACTCAAAATTCAGTGATGCTTACACCTGTGAAAGCAGTCAAGAACCAATCATCCTGGGATAAGCAGTTTAATAAAGCTGCGGATGATTTGTTCTCAAAAGCAATCTTAGGCATCCGTCAACCAATCGAGTCTCTTTTCAGTTGGTTGATCGAAAAAACAGACTTTCAAAGAGCGAATAAAGTGCGGTCAGGCAATGGCCTCCTAGTTCATGTGTTTGGCAAATTGGCTGCCGCGTTTATTTATTTGATTTTTAACTCTTGATTCACATTATTAGGTATTGGGTATTGGGTATTAGGTATTGGGCATTAGGTTTTGAAGTTTAGTGACTCTTCCCCCATTCACTACCTCACCACATCACTACGTCACCAGTTCACTAGTTCACCACGTCACCAGTTCACTAGTTCACCACGTCACCAGTTCACTAGTTCACCACGTCACCAGTTCACTAGTTAAAAAAAAGCCGCTCCAAAAGGGCGGCTTTTTCTTTAAGAAAATAAATACTTATTTAACAATTCTCTGGAAATCCGGTGTGCTGACATAGTTGAAGAATTCCCTGTCATTCTTGGCATCTGCTTTGAGACCAGGGTCAACAACGGCTTTCGTGAGGTTATCATACAACATCTTGGTGTTGGCAGTGCGTGCGCCACAAATTGCAAGCAGGTAAGCTGTTTGTGGAGTTGCAGGAGCACACGTCAGTGTGGTAGTTGCACCGCTGGTGTTTCCTGATACGAGTTGTGCCAAACCTAAGTTATAGGTGCATTTTGCAGTAGCCAGTAAGCTGTTTGCCTTTGCATAATCGCCTTTCGGGATCATCAGCACACCCAGGTTATAATTTTCATTTTCACCCAGCGTCTGTGCTTTCTTGAATTGGTCTTCAGCTTTCTTGTAATCTTTCTTCATTCCGGCTACAACACCAATGTTATTCTCGATAATTCCGTTGTTTGCGGCGAGGCTCTGTGCTTTCTGCAGGTTTGTGGCAGCCTTGTCAAGATTTCCCTTGGCAATGTTTGCATAACCGGCGTTGTTCTGGGCTTTCCAGTTGTCAGGATACAGCCTTGCTGCATTCTCATAAATGGTAAGCTTGGTATCGGCGTTAGTCGTAAGAGTGCCGGCGTAGAGGAGCTCTTCAACTTTCAGTTTATCAGGACTGCTGACAGCCAGTTTGGAGAGTTCTTCATCGGTATACTTCTTTTCATAAGCATTGGCTGTGATTTCAGCCCTTCTGAGCGGTGGGAGTAAGGTCTTTTCCAGTTCCGGATAGATCACGATCATGTTACGGATTTCCTGTTCCTTCTTTTTATTATCACCGGCAGAATTGATCACATTCAGGATTTTATCTTTATCCTTGATGTTGCTGGCTTTAATATTGACAAGTAAGCCATTCCAATCCGGTCCATGGTGGTTGATGACAAAGTTGACGTCCTTGCCTGCTGCTTCCATCTTGGCTTTAACATCCTTCTTGTCCTTATTGTCTTTTTCAGCTTCCTTCACCCATGACTTGTACTCGTCGATCATGTATGTATTGCCGGTCTTTGAACGGTTTTCGGAAAGTCCGACATTGAATGTTTCTTCCCCGTCGGGTGATGCCCAGCCGTTGATGGTGATATCCTTTACTTTCCAGGATTTCTGAATGAAATCATCCAGTTTGGCAAGTGCATCTTTTGAAGCATCGGTCTTATTTAATCCGAATTTCAGATCCAGTTTAAATACATTGATCGGGAAATAAAGAACAGCATTCTTTGAGATGATCACTTCTTTCTGGTATCCATGATCGGCGATCTCGCTGATAAAATCAGGATTGATCCGTGTGGCAGTGTGGATGATGCCTGGTGCAAGATCCCTGCAGGACAGTTCAACAGATTTTGTGTTGGTCAGGATATCGTCTTTTTTCGGAATAGCTTTGTAATCCTTTGGGGTGTAAATAAGTGGACAAACAAGAAGCTGGGAAGTAGCCATTTCCGGTTTGTATGGGAATGTAGTAGTATAGGTGAATGTTCCGCCTTCTGCGTATTTTATCTGCGGACCGTCGCCGGTTACCTTTTCACCCATGATAGCCATCGGTTTCAAAGTATAGGATCCTCCCTGGTATTTCAGCACTGGCTGGAAATACATGGCAACTTTCGGACAGAAGTATTTTTCCGGGAAAGTTCCTTTGACGGTTACTCTGACAGAGTCGCCTTGTTCGGAAAGGACAGCCGGTGTGGTTTCGAATTTAACCAGTGGGAAATCCTTTTCCATAGACTTCAGGCTGCATCCGCCGTAAAGGAATTTATAAGTCACGCCAACTCTGACGCCACTGTACATATCTTGTGTTATGGCCTTTGCACCTCCGTTCGTCAGGTCAAGATCGTCTCCGTCCCTCCAATTCCAGGTGAATTCAGGGTTAATTGACCAATGTTTATTGATGTTGAAATCAAACCCGAGACCAACAAGAGCCTTGAATTCAAGGTTCCAGCTTCCAATGCCGCTATTATTGCCAATACCCAGTTGTGCATAGCCCTTGTGTGAAGGATATCCAAGGTAACCTATAGTGGTATCGGTATTGAGATTCCATTTACTGCCCTGTGTATGGTCGAGACCAACACCGACAATAATATACGAGGAGAAAAACCTTTCAGGTTTTGATCCCAGGATCCAGTTTACCCAGTTGATGGTCCCTTCAAGATTGGCATGAATGACATAGGATTTAAATGCCTGGCTGATATAATCTCCTTTCTGGTGGCTTATTGGGTCGGTTAGGCCTCCCTCAGGAACATATTTTCCAGTTACACTTGCTGCAAGAGGATCCCAGCCAATATTAACGCGGGCACCGATCACCCGGCCGAATTGTCTCGTAACCATTCCTCCCGCGCCAAACATCCATTTATCGTTAAAAAATAAGTTCTTGGAAAGATCACCGTTAAATTGGTTAAGGGCGCCATAACCTGTTACCGACCAATAGGTATTGGTGGGTGCCAGATCCCTTATTTTTTTCTTGACTACTGAATCTTTCTTTGCGTCAACTTTCGCCGGAGTGGTTTGAGCGAACGAAACCAACGGAATGATTGCCACAAGCATAACAATTAGTGCCCTGGACAAGTGTTCATAAAGTTTTTTCATACAATCGAAATTTTAATTATCATTTAAAGTGTTACTGATTTTATATTGCAGGTTTTGTTGATTGATTTTACAAATATATTGATTAATGTAGTAAAAACAACATGTTTTCCACTGATTTTTTCATCAATGTATTGTTATTTACTTTCGTTTTGTATATAAACTATTGATATTTAGTTAGATAAAACCAAATTGCTTCCGTTTCCGAACGTAAAATTATAAACTTTTATAAAACTGGCAATAAAAAAGCACGATTTAATTGAATTATACGGTTCATTCATCGAATAGTTGCAATTTTTAAAATTTATTTCACCACGTCACCAGTTCACCATTCACCACTCACCATTCACCACTCACCATTTCCGCGTCACGCGTCACGAATTTCCCTTCCCTCTCAATCTTAACAAAAATGTCCCAGATCACAATTCCCGCAGCAACGGAAATATTCAGCGAGTGCTTTGTCCCGTACTGCGGTATCTCTATGCAATCATCAAAATAAGGGATCAACCCGTCGTCGAGTCCGTTAACTTCATTCCCGAAGATCAGGGCATACTTTTTCTCTTTGTCAGGGTGAAAAAGATGCAGGGGAATACTCGTGTTCGTTTGCTCAACCCCGATAATGCAATATCCTTCATTATGCAGGGATTCAAGAGCGACGGTCGTTTCAGAAAAATATTTCCAGATTACGGAATCAGTCGCACCAAGGGCCGTTTTATTGATCTCCCGGTGTGGTGGAGTAGCTGTTATGCCGCAAAGATAAATTGCTTCAAGCCTGAATGCATCAGCAGTGCGAAAAACCGAACCAACATTATTCTGGCTGCGGATATTGTCAAGCACAATAACCACAGGAACCTTGGCCGACAACTTAAATTCTTCAACGGTCAGGCGGTTCATTTCTGAAGTTTTCAGTTTTCGCATTGTGAGAATTTAATATACTTTTGTGATTGCTTTAATTAATGATTGCTTTAATTAATGATTGGGTTAACCCCGGTTTATAAAAAATGCGAATCATTTTATTTGCAAAGATGAGAAAATTAATCCCTGAAAGTATTACATGACTTTATCAATATGTTACATAATTCACACCTTCTGTCCTCGCGTCACGTGTCACGATTTCACTTCAACTCCCACCTCCCTCTTGGGGGAGGGGTCGGGGGTGGGTTCATGACTTTACACTTAACACTTAGCACTTAATGTCCAGGGACATAATAAAAGACTCCGCCGTCACCCCGCTGATGCGCCAGTACAACACCATCAAGGCGAAATATCCTGATGCGTTGCTGCTCTTCAGGGTGGGTGATTTTTATGAAACATTCGGGGAGGATGCAATAAAAACTTCCGGCATCCTCGGGATTGTCCTGACCCGGCGGGCCAACGGTGCTGCTACTTTCATCGAACTTGCCGGATTTCCGCATCATGCACTTGATATTTATCTTCCCAAGCTTGTAAAATCAGGTTTGCGAGTGGCTATTTGTGACCAGCTTGAAGATCCGAAACTTACCAAAACGATCGTGAAAAGAGGGGTCACGGAACTGGTTACACCTGGCGTTTCCTATAATGATAAGATACTTGAACAACGGGAAAATAATTTCCTGGCAAGTGTAAACCTTGACCCGAAAACATCGGGAATCTCTTTTCTGGATGTATCGACCGGTGAGTTTTATCTCGCGCAGGGATCAATAGAATATATTGACAAGCTGATCCAAACCTTTCGTCCCAGCGAGATCATCGTGCAGAAGAACAAACGTCAGAAATTCTGTGAATTGTTCGGTAGCAAATATTACATCAACACATTTGAGGATTGGGTTTTTACCTCTGATTTTGCCAACGATATACTCCGGAAACATTTTCAAACCACATCTCTGAAAGGTTTTGGTGTAAGCAACATGGAACCTGCCGTGATCGCTGCCGGAGCAGCCATGCATTATCTTGCTGAAACCCAGCATGACAGAGTCAGTCACATCACCAAACTCTCCCGGATTGAGGAAGATCATTATGTCTGGCTCGACCGCTTTACGATCAGGAACCTCGAATTATTGAATTCACCCAACGAAAATGCAGCAACCCTCCTGAGTACTCTCGATCATACAGTCTCGCCCATGGGTTCGCGCCTATTGAAACGGTGGATCATCCTTCCCCTCAAAGACCACCTGCCCATCGAGGAACGGCTGGATATGGTAACCTGGTTCATCGCCAATCCTGATAACCGTGACCTTATTCGCCAGAATATCCAGCGTATCGGCGATCTGGAACGGCTTATATCAAAGGTCTCAGTCGGGAAGATCATCCCCCGGGAAATGGTTCATCTGGCCAGGGTGCTCGATTGCATAGGGATCATGAAGAATGCCTGTGAATCTTCCGGAAATGAAGGGATGAAAAAGATTGGAGAACAATTTAATGTGTGCCAGCTTGTCCGCGAAAAGATTGAAAAGGAAATCCGTCCCGATCCTCCAACGCTCGTTTCCAAAGGAAATATAATCAGGGAAGGGGTCTCTGAGGAACTGGATGAATTACGTAAACTTGCATATTCAGGAAAAGACTACCTGGTAACAATCAGGCAACGTGAAATAGAACGAACAGGAATTTCTTCGCTGAAGATTGGCTATACTAACGTTTTCGGGTATTACCTTGAGGTCACCAACGCTCATAAAGACAAGGTTCCACCCGAATGGTCAAGAAAGCAAACGCTGGTCAATGCCGAAAGGTACATCACGGAGGAGCTTAAAGAATATGAAGAAAAGATCCTCGGTGCTGAAGAAAAGATCCTCGCATTGGAGACCCGGATTTTCGAAGACCTTGTTTTGTTCCTCAATGATTATATCCGTCCGATCCAGCTGAATGCCAATCTTGCATCCCGCCTCGATGTCCTGGTCTCCTTTGCCATCATTGCAGAGAAGAACAACTATACCCGTCCTGTCCTGAACGATTCTTATGTTCTGGATATTAAAGGTGGACGGCATCCTGTTATTGAGCAGCAAATGAAACAGGGTGAGGAATATATTTCCAACGATGTTCACCTGGATGATAAAAACCAGCAGATCATGATCATCACAGGACCGAACATGTCGGGTAAGTCAGCCCTGCTCCGACAGACTGCCCTCATCGTGCTGATGGCTCAGATGGGCAGTTATGTTCCTGCGGAATCAGCGGAATTGGGCATCGTGGACAAGGTATTTACGCGCGTTGGAGCATCCGACAACATTACTTCCGGTGAATCGACCTTCATGGTCGAGATGAATGAAACGGCCAGCATCCTGAACAACATCTCAAATCGCAGCCTGATCCTCCTCGATGAGATCGGCAGGGGAACCAGCACTTACGATGGGATTTCCATTGCATGGGCAATTGCCCAATATCTTCATGAACATCCCTTGTTCAGGTCGAAAGTCCTTTTTGCCACGCATTACCATGAGCTGAACGAAATGGCCGAACTTTTCCCGAGGATCAGGAATTATCATGTAGCCGTGAAAGAGATCCAGAACCAGGTCATTTTTATCCGGAAGCTTTTGCCTGGTGGAAGTGAACATAGTTTTGGCATTCATGTCGCAAAAATGGCCGGCATGCCTGGCACCGTAATAGAAAATGCCAACACCCTTCTTCACCAACTAGAGGCTTCCCATAACGCACAAGAGCTAGGTAAACAACATCCATCCGCCAAATCCCATGCTTCATTCTCCAATATCAGGCATCCGGAATCAACATCTAAGCAAAAATCTTCCGGCTACCAGCTCAGTTTTATTCAGCTCGACGATCCAATACTTCAACAAATAAAAGAAGATATCCTGAACACCGATATCAATACCCTCACCCCAGTTGAAGCCCTTATGAAACTCAATGAGATTAAAAAGTTACTTGGTAAATAAAAAAACTTGAAGTTTTTAAAATTTTAATAAATTTGCACTCCCAAAGTAAATGCGAAAGTAGCTCAGTTGGTAGAGCACGACCTTGCCAAGGTCGGGGTCGCGGGTTCGAATCCCGTCTTTCGCTCTAACAACGTAAAACCCTCTGAAGAGGGTTTTTTTTTTCAATTCCGACGCCCGGATGGTGGAATTGGTAGACACGCAGGACTTAAAATCCTGTACTCATTGCGAGTGTGCGGGTTCAACTCCCGCCCCGGGTACGATTACAAGCTGTTTCACTTCTCAATGCCTGTCAATACCATGAAGCATGAATACCAGATGGTGAATGGTTGGCAATATCTCGGTCATGTATTCATTTATTGCCTTCACGCTACCGGGTAACGTAAAAATAAGACTCTCATTCATGACGCCGGCTATACTCCGGCTGGCAAGGGCATTGGGTTTCTCCGCTCCATATTTTGTACGGATAAATTCCATGATCCCGGGGATCTCCTTATCCAGCATAGGTTTGACAACCTCAGGAGTAAGATCTTTAGGCCCGATCCCGGTTCCCCCTGTTGTGAAGATAAAATCGGTATTATCCTGCTTGTCCTGGTTTAGCAAATCTTTTAGCTGATCAGGATCGTCGGGAATTAGTGAATAGTGAATAGTGAATGGTGAATGGTGAATGGTGAAGAACTCCTCGAGAAGTTCTTTGATCCGGGGACCCGATTTGTCCTCATATTCACCCCGAGTGGCGCGGTCGCTGAGTGTAATGATATGTATTGTAAAAACCTTTGGATGATATATGAACGTATCGCCGGGCCGGATGAATCCCGGCCTGATCACACGGCAGAAGATCCCTTCCTTCGGCATCACACAATCCCCGGTATCCTTAAAAATTGCACATAAAGTCCCATGACATTCTTTCCCAATCTGGGTTACTTCCAATTCTGCTTCCCCAAATGTGAACCTGTCAAGCGGTTTCATTTTCCAAAGTTCAGATCCTTCAGTAGTAATATTTTCAGCAAATTCGCCCGGAGATACTTTTCTGCCTGTTACCTTTTCAAACTTCAGGATGCTCTCAGTCCCAAGCAAACTCACCTGCCTGTTCCACATACCGGAATGAGCATCATTTTCCACTCCCATTTCTGTTAACTGAATTGACTCAACAGGGTGCTTTATCGTTCCCCTTATTTCCGAAATATTAACCGAAAGAACTCTTAATTGTTTCATTCTTAATTCCTGATTTTTATTCTTCATTCTTCACTTCCATCTTGCTTTTTTCAAGAAGCATAATTTCATCAATGACCATGTTCTTATCCACCGCCTTGCACATATCGTAAATTGTCAGGAGTGCAACTCCGACTGCAGTCAATGCTTCCATCTCAATACCGGTAGGCCCGGTGCAGCGGGCTTCGGTTTCAATGTAAACTCCCGTCTTATCAAGGGATGCTTTAACATCGATCTTCGTAATTTGTAAAGGATGACAAAGTGGGATCAATTCGCTGGTTTTCTTGCTCCCCTGGATTCCTGCAATCTCGGCAACCGTCAGGACATCTCCTTTCTTCATCTTGTTTTCCCTGATCAACTTTATTGTCTCAGGCATAAGAGTGATATGACCTGCCGCTCTGGCGATCCTTAGCTGATCTGGCTTATTGCTCACGTCCACCATCTTAGCCTTCCCTTCCTCAGAAACATGACTTAGTTTTTTCATAATTGATAAATGAGAATTGATAATGGTTTATTTTGCCATTTTACCATTTTGCGATTTGTACTATCCTCCAATATTATGAAATAAATCCCTATTGTTAGTTATTCCTTTTTCAGGTTTTGTATGGATTGCACGCACGAGTGCTTCCTTTATTCCCATTTCGCGAATGCTATATTCAAGATTGGAGAACAGGCAGGGTTTGATCATTCCGTTTGCGGTCAATCTCAGCCGGTTACAATGACTGCAATTTCCACCATCACCGCCTTCCACGAGGGTAAAACAACCTGTATCCAGATCCATTTCATGAATGAACCTGGCCTCAAGCCCGTTTTGAAGGCAAAAGTCCCTGACTTCTAAAGCATCAAGCTCCTGGGATGAACTTTTAACAACACAATTTATCTTAATAGGGTAGATGCCGGCCTCTTTTGCAGCATGTATGCCGGAGAAGACTTTTTCAATCTCTCCACCACGTGTGATTTGTCTGTATTTTTCAGGATTGATGGTATCAAGACTGATGTTCACCCTGTGAAGGCCTGCTTTTGCCAGGTCTTCAGCAAATTCTTCAAGAAGAATTCCGTTGGTAGTCATTCCAAAGTCGGTAATCGCTTCCAACTGAGCCACCATTTTTACCAGGCTGACCACCCCTTTTCTTACAAGAGGTTCACCTCCTGTAATCCGTACCTTGGTGATTCCCAATTGGATTCCTTCAAGTATCACCTCGAAAATCTCTTCAAAAGAAAGTATCTCCGAATGATCCATCAACCGGATGCCTTCTGCAGGCATGCAGTAAACACATCTCAGGTTGCAGCGGTCGGTAACAGAGACCCGGAGATAGTTAAGGGAACGGTTATAGGAATCGAACATCTGTCATTTCTCCTTTTACCAATTCCGTTTTCCCGGTTTCGATGGCAATCATGCCTTTAGCCTCAGTATATGCATTGATGTGAGCCGAGCCATGATATTCGATTGGAAATATAGACCCGTTCTCAATTCTGACAGGGATAAGCAATTTCCGGGAGGATTTTTTTCTTATAAAAGGAACGCCCATTGGCAACCTGATAATTAATGGTTCTTCCTGACATCCCATCGTCTTTAGCAGAAAAGGTTTTACAAGAATTTCGTAAAGCACGAATGAGGAAACGGGGTTACCAGGCAGACCAAAAATAATCTGGTCTCCACGTTTCCCAAAAACCGTAGGTTTGCCGGGCTGAATAGCAACACTCTTAAAGAGGAGTTTGATATCTAGGTTTTCCATTGCCTTTGGTACATAATCGAAATCACCCATTGAAACTCCACCGGTAAGAAGTACGACATTATTCCGGTCTAGCGAATCCGAAAGCATGGCCGACAGGGAGATCTCGGTATCTGATGCGATCCCTCCATAATTTGTAATTGCTCCTGTATTCTTTACTTGTGCAATTAGCTGGTAGGCATTTGTATTTCTTATTTTGGAAGGAGAGGGGAGATGTTCAGGTTCTACCAGTTCATCACCGGTTGACAGGATACCGACATGAATCTGTTTCGATACTTTCGGTGTGACGGCTCCTGCTGCAGCGAGGACAGCAATGTGTTGCGGTTTTATACGTGTTCCTTTCGGGATGATCACGTCGCCTGCTTTTATATCTTCCCCCTGGTAACAAATGTTAGGTGAGAAGGGTTTTGTATTTGATCGCATCATTCCATTCTCCAGGATTTGTGTGTCTTCAACCATCACAACACAATCAGATCCCTCAGGAAGTGAAGCTCCGGTCATAATGCGTGAGCATTTTCCTTCAGTAACACTGAATTCCGGCATTTTTCCTGCCGGGATTTTCTCAATGACTTCAAGATCACGACCCAGATCAGAAACTCTGCAGGCAAACCCATCGACTGCAGACTTGTTGAAAGGAGGCATATCAGTATCTGAATGGATATCTTCAGCCAGGATGCGACCAAGGCAATCCATCATGTTAACCCGCTCCATTGGAAAAACAGAAACATGCTCCATCACAATCCGGTAAGCTTCCTCAAATGATATCACGGTTAAATATTAATTATGAATTAACAATTACAAAGGTACGACTAACCCGGAATGAATCTTACAGCTGTTGCTTTGAAATGAATCCATACCTTCTTGTGTTCAGTAAGTTCAAGATGGTACAACGAGTCGACGGTGATTAGCACGTTAAACGTGACTCCCGCATCGACCACCACTTCGATGCCCCTGATCCCGGGAATGATCTCCGTTACGGTTCCTTCGAAATTATTGGTTGCACTGGATTCAAAAGGTTCATTTGACAAAAGGATATCTTCACTCCTGATCAGGATAAAACCTTCAGGTCCGGTCTCGGGAGGGAGCAGTCTGATAGGCAGTATATTCTCTGCAAGGGCAGTGCTATTGTTGTTTTCTCCGGTCAACAGGGCCTTGAAAAAGTTTCGTGCGCCTGTAAAATGTGCGACAAACTCCGACTTTGGAGTTCTAAACACCTCATCCGGTGCGCCTTCCTGGATAATTGATCCATCATGGATCACAGCAATCCTGTTCCCGAGCGACAGGGCTTCCTCATAGTCATGAGTCACATGAAGAATGGTCTGACCCCGGCGCTGTATCTTCCTTAGCTGACTCCGGAGTTCGGATTTAATGCGACTGTCGAGCGAAGCCAGCGGTTCATCAAGCAATAATATCCGTGGTTGTTGGACCAATGTTCTCGCGAGTGCAACCCGTTGCAATTCGCCGCCCGAAAGGGTAGAAGGTCGTCTGTCAAGAAGTCCTGAGATACTTAACTGTTCTGCAATTTGATGTACGCTAACTTTTTTTTCTTTATGGCTCAGGTTTCGCCCATGAAGTGAAAAGACGATGTTCTCGTAAACAGTCATATGCGGGAAAACTGCATGGTCCTGGAATACCAGTCCGATCTTCCGGTCCTGGATCTTTTGATTTGTAATATTGTTGCCTTCCAGAAAAATCGATCCGCTCTCCGGATTAATTAGTCCGGCAATAGTTTCAAGAAGCATAGATTTTCCTGCTCCCGATTCCCCCAACAGAATAAAATAATCCCCCTGTTCAACCGAGAAAGAAATATCCTTCAAAGAGAAATCCGGAAACCGTCTCGAAATATTTCTGAGTTCTAACATCTTTTCTGATTCACATCCTCACGATTTTTCAGCCTCGCTGTTTCTTTCCTTTGCCATCCATCTTAGGAGGATGAACAGCGCAAGCGAGATCAATATAAATAATACCGAAACCGGCCTTGCATACTTCAATCCGAAAGCTCCAAAACGTTCATAGATAAGCACGGGAGTTATCATGGGGTGATAAGCAACAACGATGACTGCGCCGAATTCACTCATTCCCCGGGCAAACATAAGGATCAGTCCCGAAACAACATTTCTCCAGGCAAGGGGCAGTGAAATAGTGAAGAAAACCCGGGCAGGGGATGCACCAAGTGTAAGAGCTGCCTTTTCAGTTCGCACAGGAACACCTGCAAAACCATCTCGTGCAGAATTGATGAGGTAAGGAATACTCACAAAAGCCATGGCAACAGCGATCCCTGCAGGATTCCCGACGAAGTTCAACCCGATAGCCGACCCCATTTTGCCGAGAACAGTGTCTCTGGAAACAAATCCCAGGATAGCGATCCCGGCTGCAGAATGCGGAATCACAACAGGAAGATCGATAATGCCTGTAATCAGTTTTTTAAGTGGGAATTTTTTTCTTGCCAACAGATAAGAAAACGGAATGGCAGCAAATGCAAATAATGAAGTGGACACAACAGAGATCCAGATAGTCAGCCATATGCTTCCCGTGACTTCCTTGTCTTGTGCAGTTTCAAATAAACTCTGAGGACTGGTTTTTAAAAACATCCCCAGCAAAGGCGCAAGAATGAAAAGCAATACCAGTGCACCCAGAAAAATGAATACTAATTGAATTGACTGATAGCGTTTCAAATTTGATGTTTAATTTATATCCACTTATGAGAAGTCACAGAGTCACAATTTCGTGACGCGTGACGCGTGACGCGAAAAAATCAAAGAGTCACAGAGTCAAATTCTTCGTTTGATTTATCGCGAATCTTCACTTTATTTTTCACCATTCACTTCTCACAAACTTTTCTCTGGATTTACCAGGTAACCCGGATTTCCGAAACCGCTTTCACGGCCCTGTCCGAGAAGAAATCCCCGGCAGGAAATATCCTGAATTGTCCACCGTCTTTCTCTTCTGTACAGGGCACGAGCAACACTTCCGCCTGGTCATTCCGGTTCATGATCTCATCATAGCTGAATATCGCACAGTAACCGTCTTTTCCAACGATCGTTACAAGCCCCTGCTGCAAGTATTTCTTATCCAGAGGAAAATATTTAACCAGAAGCTCTTTAAAGTAAAACCCTGTAAAGGGTTGGGTACTATGAATTCCCCTGCCCCGGCCATAGAAGATGGTATGGACGGTCTCAGGTTGTAATTTTGGATTTTTATTGACCGTCGTAAGGAGCTTATCTCCATTAAAAACATTGAATTCCGGAGAGTACAGAGGATCAAGATTGCGGTTAACAGGAATTGACTGCGGCCAGGACCTCACAGTAATCTTTACGGGGTTGGATATGTTTCTTTCTGTGATGAGATCATTCCCGACAACCAGCTTTCTTTCAACTGGTAACGGCCATAAATCTTTCGATTTACTGGGGAAAATACGTGCTACCTCAGTAGCAATGATACAGTTATGAAGGGAATTTGGATAATAGATCTCTCCCCAGCTAAGGATGACTTTTTCTCCTTTTTGATTTTCAATCTCAACGTAAAGATCAATAATGGGCTTAAACTCAGCAGTGTTCTTTTTCCTGACTATCCTGTCGCTCAGAATATCGAACAAGGAATACCCATCATAGCGGTAAGCGCCAATAAAAGCGTCGGTTCCATCTTCCTTCAGCAAGGTCTCTTTAACGATTACTGTGTGTTTTGATAGCTTTGAAAGATTAACCTTCCCGGGGTTCTCAATCTCACCTGCAACCTCGATCTCGCCACCTGATAACCTGTAAGTTTCAGTATTATCGTAAAAGTTATTGTTCAAATCACCGGCATCAGCAGCCGGGATAATGTTTTTAATTGAATCGCCTTTCTTGTAGTCTTGTCCCATGAGACCATTATTTATTAATAAAGAAGATAGAAAAAGTATAATCGGAATTTGAAGGAACTCTTTCATCTGCTTGTATATTTAGACATCTTTCTATTACAACATATGGGTTCAAAATGGTGAACCCGTATACTCTTCACCCTTCTCCTCTCACTACTTCTCCTTCGCGAATTCTTTCAGCTCCTTCGGAAGCTTGTCATAATTCTGAACTGCCATGGGTATTACTGATGGTTGTCCATCTTTTTCCATGATTTTCATCCCTTTATCCTTTGAAAGCAGGAATTGTAAGAATGCAATGGCCGCTGGTTTATTCGGGGCATTACGTAGCATCGTGACACCATAAACCATTGGTTCACCTTTAACTGTTTCTTTCTTTCCCGGCTCTTTTCCATTGATCTCTGTAACAACCTCGGCATACTGGGCAGCCAAGCCAATGCTTTTCAGGTTGATCTCATCGGGCAGCGTAATGTATTTCAATCCATGTTGAATAGCAACGGACCTGTAAAGAAAGCTATAATCGATGCTTCCTGATTCCAACAAGGCAACCAGATCCACTTCTTTCGGACGCATATAATTCTGATCCTTTTCAGAAATCATTTTAGCAAGTCCTGGTTTTTTATAATATTTCTCAGCCAACTCGAGTGACAGGATAGTACGATAGCCACAGGGATCTGCATTGGGATCAGCACGGCCGAAGGCAACTTCTTTTTTCATCAGTACATCATACCAGTTTTTGGAATTGATCTGATTGGAAAGACGCGATTTCTCCTGGTAAACGATCGAAAGTTCGTTACTTACAAACTTGATATTCCAGTCTGCATATTTCGCAATAAGCATGTTATCGATCACTCCATAATCAGAGGATGCCAGGATATCGCATGATCGGTTGAGGTCGGTGATCTTACGTGCAGAAGCAACACTTCCTGCTGCCTCCATCAGAACATTCACTTTCGGGTATAATTTATTGAATTCTGCTGCAATTTCCTTGAAAGGCATCGCAAGACTCCCTGCATGGAAAATTATCAGATCACCAGAAACGGTATTATTAATTTGTTGAGCGCTCATACTAATATGTGTAACAATCAAAATTAGAAACAGAGTAATTTTTTTTACCATAACGCAATTTTTAAAGTTTTATAATTATTAATAATCAACTACCAAAACCAAATTAATTTCCCAGATCCCGAACGAATTTCTCAAACCCTTTCTGAATCACTTGGTCTACTGATGCATGAAAATTATCGAAAGCCTGTACTAATTTTTTTCCCTGAGGTGTTAGCAGGGTGCGGCCTCCATCACTTCCTCCGCGTTGTTTTTCCAACAGTGGGAAACCAAAAAACTGCTCAATCTTTTTAAGGTTCCCCCAGGTCCTTCTGTAGGTGTATCCGAGTTCATCACAGGCAGCTTTAATTGATCCTTTATTCTCGATCAATTTCAGGATCTGCCATTTTCCATCACCAAGGATCCCTTTGTTCTCTTGATCCGACATCCATATTTTATAATGAAGGTGAATATCAGATAATCCATTGCTGAAATTTTTTTCCACGGGGCTATGATCTTTATGCAAAGTTACTTCTTTTTTCGATAAGCTGTTTTCAGCATATCCATTTTTTTTGTTGAATTTGTTGAGATTTTGTTACTTTTGTAGATTGATTATAAATAATAAATTCTGAAAAATGACCTCGCGATCTAATAATCAAATTCTTATCTTACTATTTATCGGTGTCCTGATGGGAGCACTGGATATTTCAATTGTAGGACCGGCAATTCCTTCGATAGAAAAAACGATTTTAATGAATCAACGGGATCTTTCCTGGATATTTTCTATTTACGTTCTCTTTAACCTGGTTGGAATATCGCTCATGGCAAAGCTTTCCGATTTCTTTGGAAGACGATGGATCTACCTCCTGTCTGCCGCATTATTTGGGATCGGTTCACTGGTAGTTGCCTCCTCCCAGAATATCACTTTTCTTCTGATCGGCCGGGGGATCCAGGGCTTTGGTTCGAGTGGAATCTTCCCGGTTGCTGCAGCTGTGATAGGGGATGTGTTTCCTGTAGAAAGACGCGGTCGTGCCTTAGGGCTTCTTGGAGCTGTTTTCGCCATCGCCTTTATCCTGGGCCCGTTTATTGCCGGATTTGTACTGATGTACTTCAATTGGAATACCCTGTTCCTGATCAACATTCCCGTAGTCATCCTCCTTATTATCTGGGGCTATTTTATTCTACCATCAAAGAGGATGGAGCAACAGATGAAATTTGATTTTCCAGGGGTCATCCTGATGGGAATCATCCTGGGCGCTTATTCTGTGGCAGTGAACAATATACAAGCAGATAATTTTATGGAAAGCATAACAACTTTCCCGGTTTTACTTCTCTTGCTTATTGTTGCTATTCTTACACCTATTCTTATAATGCTTGAAAAAGTAACCGAAAATCCTGTGCTGGACGTGAAATTATTTCGTTCCCGCCAGGTATTGCTGGTAGGTTTTATTGCTGTCGGACTTGGGCTATTTCAGTCCTCCATAGTCTTTCTTCCAAAATTGGCGGTCACTCTTTTTGGAGTCGGACCTTCCCGTGCAAGTTTTATGCTGCTTCCGGTGGTCATTGCGGCCGCCATAGGTTCACCGGTAGGAGGACAGCTGGTTGATAAGATTGGTTCAAGGATCATTATCTTTACTGGTCTTATGATTGCTACCATTTCATTATTTTTATTAAGTGCCGTCTTAAAGAATTTCACTTACTTTTATTGTGCTGAAGGGTTGCTAGGCCTGGGACTTGCAATCCGGGCTTCTTTAAGCTATATCATGCTGAATGAAGTATCGGTTAATGAACGTGCATCCACCCAGGCAGTTCTGCTTATCTTCATCAGTATCGGACAATTGACTGGTTCTGCGCTGATTGGAGCACTAATATCTTCAGCTGATAAGGGAGTAACAGGATTCGGATATGCCTTTCTGGTTATGGGCGTCCTTTCATTTATCCTTGTCATTGCCTCTTTTTTCCTGAAAAGCAGGAAGAAAGAATATGTGAACGGCATGGAACAGAAATAAGAATATTTTTCCCCTAATAGTATATTGGCAAACTAAAAATTTGAGTTTATGAATAATGCGATTTTTAACATGGAGCGGCCGATTAATGAACATGCATTGGATTATGCGCCGGGTTGTAAGGAAAGGAAAGCTCTTAATGCAGAGCTCACCCGCATGAGCAATGAGGTGATTGACATTCCGCTGATCATTGATGGAAAGGAAGTCAGAACAGGAAACACCAGGAAGGTCATCATGCCTCATGATCATCAGCATATACTTGCCAATTATCATCTGGCAGGAGAAAAAGAGGTGAAAATGGCAATTGATGCAGCTCTTAGAGCTCACAGGGAATGGGCGACTCTTTCATGGGTCGAACGTGTATCCATCAGTCTGAAGATTGCAGATCTGATTGCAAAAAGATACCGGTTCGTGATGAATGCCGCTACCATGCTTGGGCAGGGAAAGAACGCCTACCAGGCTGAGATTGATGCTGCCTGTGAGACCATCGACTTTCTTCGTTACAATGCTTATTTTACCTCTGAGATATATAAGCTTCAACCTTCATCGCAACCTGGAGTCATCAACCGCACTGAATACCGGCCCCTGGAAGGATTTATTTTTACGGTTTCTCCGTTTAATTTTACAGCCATTGGCTCCAACCTGAATATGGCTCCGGTGATGATGGGGAATACGGTCGTTTGGAAACCTTCTTCTACAAGCTTGTTATCCAATTATTACCTTATGAAGATTTATCAGGAAGCAGGCGTTCCTGACGGAGTGATCAATTTCCTGCCTGGCTCAGGGAGCCTGATTGGTAAAACTGTTTTAGAGCACCGTGATTTCTCCGGAATTCATTTTACAGGTTCTACGGGCACCTTTAACGGGATCTGGAAATCCATTGCTGAGAATATGCAGAATTACAGGTCCTATCCCAGGATAGTAGGTGAAACAGGTGGAAAGGACTTCATTTTTGTCCATCCTTCAGCCAGCCCGCAGGAAGTCGCAGTTGCCATTGTGAGAGGTGCTTTTGAGTACCAGGGTCAAAAATGTTCCGCTGCTTCCCGTTCCTATATCCCTGAATCATTGTGGAATGATATTAAAACCCGGATGAATGATATGATCTCCAGGATCACACTGGGGGATGTCAGTGAGTTCAGCCATTTTATGAATGCTGTTATTGATGAGAAGTCTTTCGACAACATCATGGGTTATATTGATTATGCAAAGAAATCGAAGAATGCCGAAGTGATCTTTGGAGGGAATGGTGACAAATCAAAAGGATACTTTGTCGAGCCTACGGTGATCCTGGCAAAAGATCCTCATTTTAAGACGATGGAAGAAGAGATTTTCGGCCCGGTGATGACTATCTATGTTTATAAGGATAAAGATTTTGAAGAAACATTAAAGATTTGTGACCAAACTTCGCCTTATGCCTTAACAGGATCAGTCTTTGCAAGTGACAGAAATGCATTGAACCATGCCTGTCGTATCCTCAGGTATGCTGCCGGCAACATCTACTTTAATGATAAACCAACCGGAGCTGTCGTTGGACAGCAACCTTTCGGAGGGGCCAGGGGATCGGGCACGAATGATAAATCAGGCAGTTTCCTGAACCTGTTACGCTGGACCAGTCCGAGAACAATTAAAGAGACGCTGATCCCACCCGGTGAATTTACTTATCCATTCATGAAGGAAGACCGGTGCCACAAGTGAAATTGCGAAATAGCAAAATGGCGAAATCGTTACGCATAACGTTTGATGTGAAATAATCGTAGGGGCGGGTTTAAAACCCGCCCGTATTACGAAAGGATTACGGGTTTTAAACCCGCCCGTATTACGAAAGGATTAGTTCCTTTTTATGGTTTGCAGTCGGTTCTCTGTCATGAAACGGGCAAATTCTTCATAACCTGATTCTTTTATTTTGCTGACACATGCAGGGCGATCTGAACCCAGCATGATTGCGAAAATCTTGGAGAAGAAGTTATTGAATTTTTTACATTCCCTGGGATCGCTAAATTCAGTGCAATCCGCACAGCTCTTATATCCATGCTCAATATTGCAGGAGCGAACTTTACACCAGGAAGCCTTTGAGTTTTCATGACATCCCGGGCATTTCTCTTTTAAATAAGATTTACATGAGCCGCAGTACAGGCCACAGTAAGCGATAAGATTGGTACTCTCTTCAATTTCTTTCATGCTTTTGTATTTTGATGACTTTTTAATCAATCCCTTGGCCACCAATTTACAAAAAAAGTCATATCTCTCATCTTTTAACCATTCACTACTCACTATTTATTCCTGGTATGGTGTAATGGTTTCAATCAACTCCGGTAAATCCATGCCAATGTTTTTCAAATGCTCTATCTTGGGAACCCCGTTCTTATTCCATCCACGGCGCTCATAAACGGCATCAAGGAGTTTCTCATACTGGTTTTCACGGAATTTTCGTAACACAACCATCTTCTCTTCGGTGGTTTTCCCTGCAGGATCAAAGTCTATCTTCTCTAAAAGCTGTTTATCATAACGTTCAGCACGCGATTCGTACTCTTCTTTTGTCACAGGTCCGCAGGCACGATAAGGTTGAGCATCATGCTGGCGCATACCAAAGCCCCTTCGAATATTGAAGATCCGCTGAAAATTATAAACCCGTTCCGATTGTTTTAGCAGTTCAGTCTTATCAATGTTCAAACCGGTAACGGCATTAAATATAGTTACATAATTGTCAACATGCTCGGGAACTTTTGCGGGTTCGGAAGATTTAGGATTGTCTTCGGGTTCGACATCATTCCAGGGAAGTTTGCAGAATCCTGCCAGGCCAAACCAGGTCCGGAACATCGGGAAGTAGTGAAGTGCTTCGGCTTTCTTTTCAAATGTGGGTATCTGGTTGTTTACCATATCCATGAATATCAGCCAGGCTTCATCGTGTTGAGGGCCCTTGTTTGTCATCGCATACCCCCCCTGCTGGGCGAGCGATTCTTTGGAAACATATTGTGAATACTCCAGGCCTTTGTTTTCCATACCTATATCCTGCATGAATTTCGGGTCGCCCCAGCCATTCTTTGCAAAGATTGCTTTCATCTTCCTGACTCCCTGTCCGGCTATGAGACCAAATCCTTCCCCCTTTGATACCTGGTGCAGGAGGTTCATCGCTGCCTCGGCACTACCGAAATTAAGTTTTAATCCTCCTGTACGTTCTTCATTCAGGATGCCCGCTTCAAAACATTCCATCACAAAACCAAGGATGGTGCCCCAACTGATGGTGCAAATACCATAAGTATCACAATAAAAATTAGCTTCGATGGTGAAATCCGGATTAAAGATTCCTGCAATGGATCCGAGTGAGGAAGTAGTTTCATATTCGGGTCCGTCAACGATTACTTTATTTCCTTTGTATGGACCGGTGCGCAGTTCGTAATTGTCTACTCCTTTAGCACATGACATGTTGCAACCGATCCAGCATCCGTCAGGCACATTTTGGGTAAAGTACGATTTCCATACGTCCCCTTTTATCTTAACAGCATCAGGATGGCTTCCAAACCGGAAATTATTGACCGGCAGAAGGTCATAGTCATTCATGATAAGTGTGAGGTGGGCCGTTCCTTTTGAACGCATCTCACATTGTTTATCATCAAGCTCGCGCATCTCTTTATTGAATCGGCGTCCGCGTTCCTGAATGGCTTCAAGGTTCACCACGTTATTCCGGTTCCCTCCGATGGATTTCACCTTTGCTACGAGTGCTTTGACTTTTTTATCACGCAGCACTGTTCCAATACCGCCCCGGCCAGCCTGTTTCAGGCGCACCAGTTTGCGTTTCATATCATAAAAAGTGAAATTCAGCATCCCAATAAGTGAATGCTCGGCTGCCGTTCCTGCAGCAACAACGGCTACATTTATCTTGTCCTTCTCATTATCTTCCTTTGCAAAAGTCTCATGAAGGATCTCACCTAGAACATGGCTATCGGAAGGCAAATCCCCCGCTTCATAAATCTCGACAACTTCCCGTTCTTCGTCCAATAATACCAAGACTTCCTGTTCTGATTTTCCTTGCAATTCAATGGCATCAAAACCACAGAACTTCAGAAAGGGACCAAAATAACCACCAACGTTGGAGTCGATGACAATATCAGTTTGCGGGCTGATGGCGCAACAGATAGCCTTCCCTGCACCAGAATATTGAGTGATTCCACAACAAGGTCCTCCGGAGATAACGATCTCGTTTTCCGGATCATTCCATTTTGTCTGCGGTTGCGTAGCATCCCATAAAAGCCTGAGATCAAATCCCTTACCACCGACAAATTTATCTTTCATTTGCTGGGTGACCGGTTTCTCTTTGATCTTGCGATCACCCACATTAACATAAAGCGTCCGGTTATTGTAACCTTTATCGATCGGAGCCCAGGTATACTTATAAGTTGTGAGTAGTTTGTGTTTCTTCTTAAATTCTTCAAATTTCATGTGATCCGATTTAAAGTAGATATTTCTGATTGTAAAAGTAATAAAAGAATCAATGTAACTAATAGTCATTCAAAAAGTTCGATAGGATTAATGCTGCATATCGCCTGGCATCATTTCATCTTCTTCTTTCCAACTCTATCATCTGGAATCCGGCATCCTCAATCTGTCTACCAGCCTATATTTATTAATAATTAATACATTATTTCCAATGACCAATACCTAACAGTAATTTTATGACCTCCCCAGGTCTTCTTCCGGATAAGACAGCCAGGGAAAATTGTACAAACCTTTTTCGATACGTTTAAATTTTTCTTCAGGAGTAAGACGTTCATAAGCATCGTGCGCTTCCTGTTGTTTGCGCCTTTTTTCTTCCTCTATCTTGTATATATTTTCAAGGTACCTCTCTTCGACACATCGCGTCAGGAAATCCTTGGCAACGGTTGGGAACAGCTCAAGCAGTAACTCTTCCTTTTCATTCTGTGCCAGTTTCATGTCACCATAATCCTCAAAGATGGTGTTCTCTTGTTTTTTATAATTCTTTGTATCATAGGAGGTTTCTTCCCGAACCCCTGTGAGTTGTTCCCTGAAATCGGGATCTATTGGGATAGGTGTTTTGCCATAAATACCTTTCACAAGGTTGACATACTGGATTGATTTTGTAGTAAAGAATGGTTGCCCTTTGTTTTCGTCAATCACGCAGTTCACTGCCTGAACCCCGACAATCTGGCTGGTTGGTGTCACAAGTGGCGGGCACCCCGATTTTATTCTAACAAGGGGAACCAATTCAAGGACTCTTGGAAAAAGGTGGTCCAGTTTGAGTTGTTTTAACTGGGCCAGCATATTTGTGTACATTCCCCCAGGTATTTCAGCCTTCCGGACAGTTTCATCCGGTTCGGGAAACTGAAAATAATTTTCAATCTCACGGCATGCTTCCAGTAATTCTGCTTCCTTATCGTGTTTTGCCATATAAATGGCTTTGGTAAATTGACGGTTTATTTCCCTGGGAAGTTTGTCTTTGGTGATATCGAAATCCTTCGGGAATTGACTGGAGGTGTCAAAATTTGCTAATTCTTCCCGGATGATCCTGAGTTCATTGTTGATTTTGACGACAGCTTCACGGTTAACCCCGGTGTCAATTCCCATGCGGTCGGCAAAGATCTGGATGAGCTCAAAAGCAGGCGCAGCAGGTCCTCCGGCAAAATTCCAGATGGATGTATCAACCACATCTATTCCGTTTACGATCGCCATCAGTACTGATGCAAGACCAAAACCCGGTGTGCAATGTGTATGGAAGTCAACAGGTACATTAACTTCTTCCTTTAGTCTTCGAACGAGTTGTCCTGATACAGAGGGTGTAATAAGACCAGCCATATCTTTGATACTGATCATATCGGCCCCCATGGCTTCCAGTTCTTTTGCCTTATCTGTAAAATAATCCAATGTGAATATATTATGGGGAAGAGATTTTAGCGTTACCCATGAATGGAATTTTTGTTTAGTAGAAAACTTCGGATCCACAGTAAAACTCAAAGCACAATCGGCCAATCCTCCATTCTCCTTCACGTATTGTATAGTGGATCTCATGTTGTCGAGATCATTCAAAGCATCAAAAATCCGCATGATCCCTATGCCTGAACGAATGGCATTCCGGTTAAAACCTTCGATGACCGAATTTGGGTAAGGATTATATCCAAAAAGGTTTCTTCCTCTTGAAAGTGCAGTCAGCAAAGAAACATCTCCGATAGATGATTTAATGTTCTCGAGTCTCTCCCATGGATTTTCACCCAGGTAACGCATAATGGAATCAGGAACAGCACCGCCCCAGACTTCCATGGCATAAAATTTTGCATCTTTATAATAGGGTAGAACACGGTCAACCTGCTCCTGGGTCATCCTCGTAGCAAAAAGGGATTGTTGTCCGTCACGCAAAGTCAAATCCCTGATGAGCAATTTTCTTCTTGACATAGTAGGGTTTAGTTGATCTGGAATACTTCAGGATATTATTGCAAAGTTAGTGATTTCAATTCATCTGGTTTTATTATTTTTGCATGTTATTCTTCATGAATACCTCATCTCGTTATGAATTAAAACCATTTCATGACCTTCAATGACATAAAAAATATCCTTCAACAAAAAACTGTCGGGATTGCAGGTGCCGGTGGTCTCGGATCCAATTGCGCTGTGGCGCTTGCCAGAGTTGGGACCGGTACCTTGATCATTGCAGATTTTGATGTGATAAGCGAGATCAACCTAAACCGCCAGTATTATTTTTATGAACAGATTGGGATCTCAAAGGCAGATGCATTAAAGGAAAACATTCAAAAGATCAATCCTTCAATAACCGTAATTTCTCACAAGATCCATCTTACAAAAGAAAATATCCCCATTCTTTTCAGAGATTGTGATGTCGTTGTAGAGGCATTCGACCAGGCCGATCAAAAAGAGATGCTAATAGAAACAATGTTGAAAGAGCTTCCGGAAAAACCACTTGTTGTGGGACTTGGTATGGCTGGGTGGGGGAAAAATGATAGCATTCATTGCAGACAAGTCGATAATATATTCATTTGTGGGGATGAAGTCTCTGAAATTGCCCCTGATTTACCTCCGATTGCCCCCCGGGTGGGTATGGTGGCAAATATGCAGGCGAATGTCGTCCTGGAAATATTACTTAAATAGTAACGTAACATCTAAACAGTGCATACAATACCTAAACTTCAATACCTAATTCACAGTTTAATATCCAATATCCAATATCCAATGAACATCACCTTAAATAATAATCCCGAAACTATTGAAGAAACCAGTATCACTGTAACTAATCTCTTAAGACTAAAAAATTATACCTTTAAAATGCTGATCATAAAAATCAATGGTAGGTTGATTCAGAAAACGGATTATGAAACAACCACCATTCATGATGGAGATGATATTTCGGTTTTACACCTGATAAGCGGAGGCTGATTCAGAAATAGTCAAACCACTTCAGCTACTATAAACGTGCTTCCACCAATAAACACAAGGTCATTCAAACTTGCCCTCTCCTGAGCAGCTTTTAAAGCATTTTTAACAGAGTCAAAGGTCTCCCCGTTTAATCCGAAGCCCTTTGCCCTGGTCCTGAGTTCATTAGCATCCAGCCCGCGCGGAATATCCGCTTTACAGAAATAATAAACAGCATCTTTAGGGAGCATTTGGAGAATGTTTTTAATCTCTTTATCATTGACCAACCCAAAAACAAAATGCAGTTTTTCATGGGGTGTCATGCTGATCTGATCCAGTATTTCCCTTAATCCACCTTCATTGTGACCTGTATCGCAAATCGTGAGTGGACTTCTGGATAAAATTTGCCATCGTCCGGCAAACCCGGTATTATCTGCGACATGTAATATCCCTTTCCGGATATCATCTGCTGATATTGGCTCAAGAAGTGAATTAATCATTTTACAGGCTGCACAAACAGTTACGATGTTTTTCTTTTGATAATTACCCATAAGTGGTGATTCAAGATCACTTAGAAACAATTTATTGTTCCTGAAGATATCCACTTTTAAAATACCATCACCAGTATACTCAATACTGCCTGCTCCCGCCTTGAATTCAGCATCGGCAAATAAAAGTTCTGATTGTTGTTCTTTTGCTTTTTCTATAAATACATGACGGATATCAGCCTGGCTCTCACCAATCACGACCGGAATACCTTGTTTTATGATTCCTGCTTTTTCCATAGCAATCTTTTCTAGCGTATCCCCGAGAAACTGCATATGGTCAAAACTGATGTTGGTTATGATTGAAAAGAGTGGGGTGATCACATTTGTCGAATCCAATCTTCCTCCAAGTCCAACTTCAATGATTGCGACATCCACTTTTTCTTCACTGAAATGATCAAAGGCCATGCCAACCGTCATCTCGAAAAAAGAAGGGAGGATCTTCTCAAAATCCGTTCTGTATTTTTCAATAAAATGAACTACTTTTTCTTCGGGGATCTTGATACCATTGATCCGTATACGTTCCCTGAAATCGGTTAAATGCGGTGAGGTGTAAAGGCCGGTTTTTAATCCTTTTTCCTGCAGGATAGATGCCAGCATGTTTGAGGTTGATCCTTTCCCATTTGTTCCTCCGATATGAATTGATCGGAATGCCTGCTGGGGATTTCGCAAAAGGTCGCAAATCGCCAATGTATTGTTAAGGTCTGCCCTGTAAGCGGCGGCTCCAATCCGATGGTACATGGGTAGTTGGGCATTAAGATAGTCAAGTGTTTCTTTATAGGTCATTTGTTCCTCTTTCTGAAAACACCCGGTAAATTGCTCCTCCTATATTGTTGTGACTGGCTCCGGTACAGGATTTCAAACAGTTGATCTCTTCTCGCCAACGAAGAACACCGAGAAAAGCAAATATCAGAGCTTCTTTAAAGTTTATGGTAAGGTTATCAGGCAGTATCAGGTTCATTCCGGTTCTTTCACGAATCCTTTCAATGAGAAAATTGTTAAAAGTTCCGCCACCAGTGATAAGCATGGAGGACTGACTCGTAGTCCCGACAATATTAGCAATCTGTACGGCAATGTGTTCTGTGAATGTTCGAAGCTTATCCTCAACCGGAATCTCAAACCGTTCAATCAATGGATAGACCTCCTTTAGAACCCATTCTTTTCCCAGAGATTTTGGTGGTGGTATGGAATAATACTTCAGAGTGTTCAATTCTTCCAGTAAGGGATTCCCTAATAATCCATTTCTGGCTAGTATCCCGTATTCATCATACTCCTTATGCAAAAAAGAGGCAAGATGATTGAGTACAACATTTACAGGACATATATCGAATGCAATCCGGTCATCGGATTGTTTAAAAGAGATATTGGCAAACCCACCAAGATTGAGGCAATAGTCATAGTTCCCGAATAAAAATTGATCTCCGATGGGCACCAGTGGAGCCCCCTGCCCACCCAGGGCAATATCCGCTGACCGGAAATCACAAACTACGGGAATGCCGGTTTCAGCAGCAATGGATGATCCGTCTCCGATTTGTGATGTAAATTTTCTTTCTGGCCGATGAAAAATTGTATGCCCATGAGAAGCTATAAAGTCAGGTATTAAATTATGCTTCTGATGAAATTCTTTGGTGATCTTTCCCAGGTAATGACCATATTCCGCATCTGTCTTTACAAACTCAATTGCACGCTCATTTTCGAGGTTCGATAACCGGGTTTTCCATTCATTGGAATAGGCAATAGTTTCTGCTTTCTCAAGAATATAAGTCCATTTCCCGCTCTTTAAAGAAAAAGTGCAGAATGCAATATCGACCCCATCAAGAGAAGTTCCCGACATCAATCCGGTTACCCGGTAATTATCTTTCTTTTGCTGTGATGGATCCATGGAGTATAGAAAATAAGAGGTCTTAGAACAGATCAACAAGCTTCTCAAGTTTAATTCCTCTCGATCCTTTTATCAGGATCGACGCATCAGTTAACCGGTGATGGTCGAACCAAATCCGGGCTAGTTCACTATCCTGGAAACAGAGCCATTCCCTTTTTGTATTCAACCTTGTAAATGCAGGGCCTGTCAGATAGACTTTGGTAAACCCAAGTTTTTCTATCAATTCAAGGATTTCCTGGTGCTCTTTGTCGCATTCGCTTCCCAATTCGAGCATGTCACCCAGGATAAGTACCTTCCGTTCATGATTGGATTCTGAAAAATTCTTCAATGCCAGATCCATACTGCTGGGATTGGCATTGTACATGTCAAGGATAAGAAGGTTGTTCCTGGTTTGAAGTATCTGTGACCGGTTATTCTGCGGCTGGTATGATTCAATGGCATCTTTTATCTGCCTGGGATCGACATTGAAATAATGCCCGATACACACAGCTGTAAGAACATTCTCTGCATTATACCGGCCAAAAAGTTTTGTTGATAAAATGATCTCCTGTTCGTTAATCTTGATTTTCATCTTCAGAAAAGGATCCTTCGGATTGTTGTATTCATCTGTAAAAATCTCTTTTCCGGTATCATAGGGAATGATCTTCATCCCTTCAGAGTATTTAACAAGCAAAGGATTCCCTGTATTCACAAATGCAGTTCCCTGATGCGATTTCAGAAACCGGAACAATTCTGTCTTAGCGTTGATGACACCATCAAATCCTCCAAATCCTTCAAGGTGTGCCTTCCCGATATTTGTTATGATCCCATGGGTAGGTTCCGTGATTCTGCATAGAAGATCAATTTCTCCGGGATGGTTAGCCCCCATTTCTACGATTGCAATCTCTGTTTTTGGACTGAGCTTTAAAAGGGTCAGTGGTACCCCAATATGATTATTCAGATTACCGGTTGTAGCCAGGGTTTGATATTTTTTTGAAAGCACAGAATAAAGAAGCTCTTTGGTTGTGGTTTTACCATTTGTCCCGGTAATAGCTAGAACGGGGATCCGGAATTGGTTGCGGTGTTGATTTGCAAGGTGTTGCAAAGTTGTAAGGACATTCTCTACAAGAATGCACCTGTCATTGGTCAGGTAACGTGAATCATCAATGATGACGTAGGAAGCTCCTTTTTCAAGTGCGTATCCGGCAAATCCATTTCCATCAAAGTGTTCTCCTTTCAGTCCGAAAAAAAGACAACCTTCCGGCACCTGTCTGCTGTCAATAGATATTTCCGGGTGCTGCAGGAAAAGGTCGTATAAATTTACAACAGTCATCTGGGGCGATAAATCAACAATTTTACAAAGTAAATAAAAAACCCCGTTTCTTTCTTGAAGCGGGGTTCAATAAATTTCTGGATGGCTTTATTTCCCGGGGACAGTACCGCCAACACGGGTCATTGCGCAACGGAACCCGATGCAATCGGAAGCATCATCCTGGTCGAGGAACCTGCGTGTGCTGGGACTCAGGAAGTAAGCGCCATCTTTCCAGTTGCCGCCTTTATATACTCTTGTATGGTCGGTGATGAGAGATGTCTTGCCAAACTCGTACATCATGCTTGTTGTGGAGGTGTCCTTTGGTGGATTTGTCCAGTTACCGCCAATGGTGGATGCATAGTCGCCATCGAGATAATTAATGTTGTCAGCAGCCCGGTAATTCTTACGGTTCACGGCTTCTGACGTCGTAATATCACGGTATTTCAAATGACCTAAGCTGTCTTTCTGAGCGATAAATCCTTCTGCATCCCGGACTTCAGTTTTAAATATATTTCCACGGAATGGACGGAGATCGGTGTTTTCCATAGAATTCATAGGTCTGTAAACATCGAGGACCCATTCGCTGACATTACCGGCCATGTTATATAGACCGTAATCATTGGGGAAATATGAAGCGGCCGGAGCAGGGATATCTGCACCATCATTAAGGTTACCAGCGACACCCATATAGTCGCCTTTTGCTCTACGGAAGTTATCCATGAAACCACCGTAGTATCTGGATTCGCTGGTTCGGACATAACTTCCGTTCCAGGGATAATTCTTTCGTTCGATGACTCTCTCATAGAGAGTATTGCCAATGAGTCCGAGAGCTGCAAATTCCCATTCTGCCTCAGTCGGCAATCTATATTTTGGAAGTAGGATACCATCTTCCATTTTCACCTTCCGTGTTCCTGTTCCATTTGGATTCAGGTCTGGCAATGGTTTATCGACCAGGCCTTCATATTGTCCGGCAAGATAAGATTCGGTATTGAAATTGTTTTCGTCTTTTTGAGAAGGATCCAGTGAAAGAATTCCTTTCCGGACTAAAAGATTTTCATTTACCCTGTCGGTTCTCCAGGCACAATAATCATTTGCCTGAACCCAGCTTACGCCAACTACAGGATAGTTCCTATAGGCGGGATGCCTGAAATAATACTCCACAAGTGGTTCATTATAGGCAAGTTTATCGCGCCAAACCAGGGTGTCAGGTAGGGCTTTCCGGTAAACGTCCGGATAATCAGTGCCATAAACATGATTCAGCCAGTAGAGATATTCGAGATAGTCGAGGTTTCTTAACTCGGTCTGATCAATATAAAAACTTGAAACGGTCACTCTTCTGGGCTGGTTATCCCAATCAAACATTACATCGTCCTGGGTTTGGCCCATGGCAAAAGTACCGCCTTCAATAAAAACTAACCCCGGTCCTGTTTGTTGTTCAGCGTAAGGCCGGACTTCAAATCCACCATTTTTTGGGTTGTTGTAATCCCATCCGGTGGTTTTTGAGGTTTCTTTGTGACAGGAACCGAGCAATATGAGGGCACCAGCCATCATAAGTGCGGGAAAATGTTTATTGAATCTCATCATTTAAGAATTTTATATAAATAACTAAAAACGGGGGCATTTTATTGCCCGAATATGCCTTCTTTTTTCTATACAGGGAAACTGCCATGAAAGGGAGCCTTCATAAGCCCCGCCAGTGGCGCCTTTCAGATCTGATAGTGTGATATCATAGGTAACCCCAAATCGTAAATTTTTGTAGTGTACACCTAATAATGGGATCAATGCGTCGGCATTTTCAAAATTATGCCTGAACCATATTCCAAGGATTAATGGATCCATGGTAAGATAAGTTCCAACATTTAACTGGTGAAATTTAAATTGTTGCTGATAAAGAACATTCGGAGAAATGCTGAATTCACGGTCTTCAGTATTTCCGTCTCCTTTCAGGTTGATCACTCCCCCGGCGTGTACGGTGAACTTCATATCGAGAGTACTCGTACTGCTGTTATAAAAACCAAATTTGGGCTGTGAAAGATGCGAAACCGAAATTCCCCCATAAACCTGCTCGTTGTAACCAAGCATCACACCTGCTGCAAAATCAGGGGCTCCAACCGTAGGATTGTCTGGCGCTTTCTCTTTAGTTGGATTGACAACACCAAGCCGTGGATCTATCATATCTTCAAATATCAGGTCATTCCAGGATAAATGACGTTGATAATACCCGGCTTGTAAGGCACCACTGGCAGAGAGCTTACTGGTGATATTGAATTTGTATGCATAAATAAGGCTGATTTCTGTTGTATTTAATTTTCCACCACCCGTCCTGTCTTCGGTAACCAATAACCCCACACCTCCATGGATAGCATCTATATACTGATCGTAAGCCGCATTGTAAGTAACATATGCACCCCCGATAGCTGGCCATTGATCCCTGAAATTTGCGATTGCCCGGGGACATATTGTTGCCCCTGCAAGAGCTGGATTCAGATACAATGGATTCGCATAAAACTGCGAGAATTCCGGATCCTGTGGATACCCCATTTGCATAAAAGAAATCAATGCCAAAATTATGAGTATAAATGACTTATTACCCATGAATGCTTTTACAGCCCTAATTAATTTTAGGTTACAATATTACGAATTTTTTTTAAATAACCTTAGGACCATAAATTTAATTACAAATAAGTTGTCCACACCGACAATAATAAAAATCGGCAACCGTTTAATTCTGCACATAAAAATCCCAAATAAAGTTCCTTGTATCAGGGCTGTTAGAATATAAGTGGAACATATTCGGGGAACAGGGAAAACGATTAAATCTGATATCCATTGACATGATTACTTTCTTTCCTTTTAGAATCCGGCTATATTGTTGTAAAGCATTACTTACAGCAATCATTATCGTCAGTTCATTTTTTCCTGGATTTTCGCAGACTGTGCATCAACATAGAATGCTGAATTGGTTTCCGGTTCATATTGCGGAGATTGGCCAGGGAGATTCAATGCATGTTCTAAGCTTCAAAGGGGCTGCCACCCAGAGTCAATTATTCGGGTTCCTGCCGGTATTCATGGAAATGTTCCCGTTGAATTCAACGCATAGTCAGCTAATCAGCCTTTCCATCAAGAATCCCGTTTACATGGAGATCAGCAAAAGTGAGCTTTCAGGAATGAAAGATCTCGATAAGATCTCATCGACGATCGTTCCTGAAGGATCCATTCACATACAACGAAACAATGCTTTTCTTTCAGTATCCTTTGTTCCCATTCGCAAAAAGTCTGAAAACGGGAATTTTGAAAAACTTCTTTCTTTCGATGTCGTTTATGACGTTCAGAGGGATTCAGAGGCTGGTCTCCAAAAACCTGCCCGGGTTTATGCCGGACATTCCGTTCTCAGTACCGGTACCTGGTATAAAATGGCAATTCCACTTTCCGGCATTTATGTACTGCAGGCAAAAGATCTTAAAAGTATTGACCCTGCCTTTTCCACCGTTGACCCGGCTACAATTCAGATATATGGTAACAATGGAGGAATGCTCCCGGAATCAAATGCTACGGCAAGGATCGATGATCTTCGTGAGCTTTCTATCCAGATTGTAGGATCGGATCCGACAAAACTGAATGATAACGATTACATCATCTTTTATGCAAAGGGACCTGATACTTGGCAATACAACAGTACCGATCATCTTTTTCACCATCAGAAAAATACATATTCAAATTTATCCTATTGCTTTCTGACATATGGTCAGGCTACAGGGAAGAGAGTGGTTGCTGAATCTTCTGTTACCGACAATGAAAATTATTCCATTGACCGTTTCAACGATTATACATTTTATGAACCTGCCGAGATTAACCTGATAAAATCGGGAAGATCATGGTATTCAAAAAATGTTTTTGAACTTACAACTTCATATGATTACCCCTTCACATTTGCAAATCTGGATACCACCGTCCATGTTTCCATCAGTGCAGCGGTTGCTGCACATTGTACCAGTTCTTCAACCTCATTCGATCTTTATGCTAACGGCCAGCAGTTGGCAAGTACCATCATAGATGCGGTTGGTGCTGATTATACTGATACTTTCGCTATCGAACATAACATGACTCCGTCCTATTCTTCCCCCGGTGCTACCATCGACCTCAAGATCAGCTATATAAGTCCCAATAATGACGGAATAGGATATTTGAGAGCTTTAGAACTAAACGTTATTCGAAAACTCGTTTTTTCGACCGGTCAGATGGCTTTCCGTTCGACAACTGGCTTTGGGGCTGGCAATATCAGCAAATTCAACGTGACTTCAGGGACCCAGCCTGTGACAATTTGGGATGTAAGTGATCCTGGGAATGTAAGATCGATTGCAACAATGCAGAGCAGTAACCTTGTTTATTTCCGTTTACATACCGATACCCTTAGAGAATTTACTGCATTTGACGGATCTTCATTTTATTCAGTACAATCATTCACTAAAATTGAAAATCAGGACTTGCATTATAATGCCGGAACCCCTGATCTTGTGATCGTGACCTATCCTGACTTTATCGCCCAGGCAAATGCCCTGGCCAGTTTTCATGAGCAACACGACCAGATGAATGTGCTTGTAACAACACCTGAAAAGATTTATAATGAATTTTCCTCAGGAGCGCAGGATATAACGGCGATCCGTGATTTTGTGAAAATGATCTATGACCAGTCAGGTAATACAGCTCCAAAATACCTGCAGATGTTTGGAGATGCCTCTTTTGATTATAAGGACCGGATGCTGCCGAACAGTAATTTTGTTCCCACTTATGAATCCGCAGAATCTCTAAACCCGGTAGCTACTTTTGTAACGGATGATTATTTTGGAATAATGGAGAATAATGGGGGACAGGGATGTAAAGGGTTGCTTGATGTCGGGGTAGGCCGTTTTCCTGTCCAGACAGTTGACCAGGCCAATGCTATGGTGAAAAAGGTTATGCATTATTGCTCCAATTCCGATACGGTAAAGAATGACTGGAGAAATGTTATCTGTTTTGTTGGTGATGAATATTCGGATGGTAATTTTTGCATAAGTGCTGATACGGTTCGTATTTATGATTCTTCTTACAACGAAGATAAAATTTATCTTGGTGCTTATGATGGATTATCAACCCCCGGAGGATTAAGATATCCTGAGGTCAATGAAGCTATCAACAAACGGATGGCAAAAGGAGCCCTTGTCATGAATTATGTAGGCCATGGTGGTACATTGGGATGGTCACATGCCCGGATACTTGAGATACCGGATATAAACTCATGGACTAATTTTGATAATATGCCGGTATTTCTTACGGCTACCTGTGAATTCAGCTATTTTGACGACCCTTCATTTACTTCTGCCGGCGAATTGGTCTTGTTGAACCCTAACGGAGGTGGTATTGCTTTGCTGACTACAACCCGCCCAACCTATGCGGACGGGAATCAATTATTGGTTACCGGGTTCTATTCAAATGCATTCAGGAGAATCAATGAGAATTATCCCACGTTGGGAGATCTCATCATGGATTCCAAGAACTTTAGCGGGAGTGGCAATGGAGATGCCAATACCCTGAAATTTGTCCTGCTGGGAGATCCTGCTATGCAGATGGCCTATCCGAAACTTCATGTGGTAACTACTTCTGTCCGGACAGCAGATAATAATCCTTCTGGTGGAGATACAATAAAAGCTTTATCAATGGTAACGATCTCTGGCGAAATACGAGACGATAATGGAAACAGGGTCACAAGTTTTAATGGCACTGTAATTCCGACAGTATATGATAAACCATCCGTGATCACAACTGTGCCTCTTGAAGGAGATTCTCCACTGACCTTTTCATTGTTAAGAAATGTGATTTACAAAGGCAAGCTGGCTGTGACCGCTGGTCAGTTTTCATTTTCATTCATCGTTCCCAAAGATATTGCTTACGATTTTGGTGGTGGCAAGATCAGTTATTATGCAAAGAATGAATCTACGGATGCTAATGGTTATGATATGAATATTATCGTCGGAGGGTTTAACAATAGAGCTGGTCAGGATAATGAAGGGCCGGCAATAAGGCTGTTCATGAATGATACATTATTTGTTTCCGGGGGAATAACGAATCAGAATCCAAATCTTTTAGCTTATCTTTCTGATTCATCCGGGATCAATACCGTCGGAAATGGGATTGGTCATGATCTGACCGCTACATTAGATAATAACTCCCAATCTCCTGCAATCCTTAATGACTATTATGTGGCAGATCTTAATACATTTCAGCGAGGTATAATTACATACCCATTTTCAGATTTAAACGATGGGATGCATACCGTTTCCTTAAAAGTTTGGGATGTTTACAACAACTCTTCTGAGGCCAGTATAGATTTTTTAGTTGTGTCATCGGCCGACCTGGCAGTCAGGCATCTTCTGAATTATCCAAACCCGTTTTTTGATAAGACTACTTTTTCGTTTGAATATAACCAGCCGGATACAAGACTGGATATTCAGATCGATATCTATTCCCTCAACGGACAAAAGGTAAAAACCATTCATGTACCGGCATATTCAGATGGATTCAGGGTAAATGCCATTGAATGGGATGGTTCATCTGATAGTGGCGCTCGCATCGGTTCAGGAACCTATGTTTACAACATTAAGGTAATTTTACCGGATGGCTCCACAGCCCAGAAATCCTCAAAACTCGTTGTGATCCGCTAATAATATAATATCTTCCAGAAACAGAAATTGTCGTAATTTTGCATGCTGATAGTACCTATGAAAATTAACAGGTTGAATTTATCCTGAAACTATGAGATTCAAAATCTTTATTGTTTTTTTGTTGTTTCCTGCAGTACTTCTCGCTGGATATTCCCACAAGGCTCATTCTGTATTGGCAAATGGCAAATGGTTCAGGATTTCTGTGCAAAAAACGGGAGTATACAAGATCACTTATGATGATTTCATTGCTATGGGATTCGACCCGGCGTCCATTGATCCAACAAAGATCTCAATTTATGGTAATGGGGGTGGTATGTTGCCTGAATCAAATGCCACAAAACGCACTGATGACCTGGTAGAGAATGCTATTGTGGTAAATGATGGAGGTGATGGCAGACTGGATCCGGGTGATTATGTACTCTTTTATGGAGAATCTCCTGATAAATGGTATATGGATTATTCAGATTTTCATTTTACACATCAGAAAAACCTTTATTCTGATTCAACGTACTATTTTGTGACGATTGGATCGATTGCAGGGAAACGGGTACAACAGGTTCCGTCACTAACTGATACAGCTGTGACTACATCTTATGATTTCATCGAACATATATTTCATGAGATTGATTCTGTTAACCTGACACAATCAGGAAAAACCTGGGTCGGAGAAACTTTTTCTTCTAATGCAAACACTTGCAATTTCTCCTTTAGTTTTCCTCATATTGATTCTTTAGCTGGAGCAAGGGTGGTTACCCATATTTTGTCAAAATCGACGAGTGAAAGCTCTTTCCTGCTTACTGATAATAAAAACTTTTCTCAACACATTCACATTTCCGCACTCGATCCACTAGATGACCATTATGCTTATGATAGTACAAAATCCACTTTATTTTTAAACCCGTCTTCTCAGATGGATTTCACAATGACCTATCTGATAAATGAACCCAGTGCTACGGGTTGGCTCGATTATATTGAAGTTACAGGTCAGAGAAAGCTCACCTGGACAAGCCCGCAGATGTCATTTCGCGATCCTCACTGCATTGGCAGCCCTGTAAATGAATTCCGTATAACCAGAGCAAACCCTTCAGTAATGATATGGGATGTGACGAAAACAGGCAATGCTGCACAGATAATTCCACTTACCACGACTGATTCAACAATGGTCGTTTTCAGGACAGCTTCTGACAGCCTGAAAGAATATATTGCCTTTGATGGATCTTCCTATTATCCGGTACATCTTTCAGGTCCAATTGCTAACCAGGACCTTCACGGAATGGATCCTGTCAACCTCGTAATTGTGACGCCTTCTCTGTTCAGGGATCAGGCAGACAGCCTTGCTGAGTTTCACAGGACACACAACAGCCTGACTGTGGCTGTTGTAGACATTGACCAGATCATTAATGAATTTAGTTGTGGACAACGGGACGTTTCTGCAATCCGTGATTTTATGAAGATGCTGTACGATAAAGGTTATCCTGACAGTTTTCCCCATTATCTGCTGTTGTTTGGTGATGGGACCTATGATCCGAAAAATCGGCTTACTGCAAATGATAATTTTATTCCACCTTATGAATCAAACGAATACCTGTCTAAAACTATTTCCTACGTTTCGGACGACTATTTCGGGATCATGGGTGATACTGAAGGGAATTCAATGAATGGTAGCATTGATATAGGCGTCGGGCGTTTACCGGTGAGTTCAGTTGACCAGGCACAAAATGTTTTGCATAAGATAATGAGGTATTCTTCTCTTAATGATTCCACAATGGCCGATTGGAAAAACACCTTTACATTCGTAGCCGACGACCCTGACTCAAACCTTCATCTTCAGCAGGCAGACCAACTCGCTGATACCGTTAAGAAAAAATATCCTGTTTTCAATGTTAAAAAGATTTACAATGATGCTTACCGGTTTAATCTTTCTCCCTCAGGTCTGCGTTCCCCCGATTGCGAGAAGGCTATAAACCAGGCTGTCATGGATGGATCAGCCGTTTTTAGTTATACCGGTCATGGAGGTGAAGATGGTTGGAGCGATACAAAGATCCTGACCATAGATGATATCAACAATTGGAATAATAATTACCGCCTTCCGGTTTTTATTACGGCAACCTGTGAATTTGGCAGATTCGACAACCCAAACCGGGCTACAGGAGGAGAATTAGTGATAACCAAACCAAATGGAGGCGCTATTGCAATTTTTACAACTACACGGAAAGCATACGCCGGTGCAAATATTCAACTTGCAGCATCTTTCTTTAGTCATATCAAATCAACAGATGGCGATGCCAACCAAAAAATGGGTGACCTTATGCGAATTGTAAAAAATGAGAATGGTAATAATGTATTTATCCGGAATTTCGATCTTTTAGGTGATCCCGCACAAGATATTGCTTTTCCGGTCCAGCAGGTGGTTACCACCTCGATCAACAGTCATCCTGCCGATTCTGTTCCAGATACCTTAATTGGAATGTCAAAAGTTACTGTCACTGGCGAGATCAGGGATGTAAAGGGTCTGAAGATGGGGAATTACTCGGGTCTTATCTTTCCGAAAGTGTTTGATAAACCAGTCACTTACACCACAATTGGGAATACTTCCGCAAGTTATCCTCAGACATTTAAGGTACAAGACCGGTTGCTTTTTTCAGGAAAAACCAAGGTTATCAATGGCGCCTTTGAGTTCATATTTATGGTACCAAAGGGGATTGGTTTGCAATTTGGAAATGGGAAAATAAGTTATTATTCCCAGGATTCTGTTACCGATGCAAATGGTTTTTATTCGAACATTATTATAGGTGGTGAAAATCCACAGGGAGATACTGTAATTAAAGGGCCCGATCTATCTCTTTATATGAATAATACTCAATTTGTATCAGGTGATCAGACTGGAAAGAATCCATTAATGCTGGCCTTTTTAAAGGATCCGGTAGGGATCAACTATTATAACCTGGGGATTGGCCATGATATCGTTGCGGTACTGGATGATGATGACAGCCATTCTATCGAAATGAATGATTTTTACGAACCGGATACAAACTCTTATACCTCGGGAACAATTAATTATCCATTCACAGATCTTTCAACAGGATTTCATTCACTTGTCCTGAAAGCATGGAATGTATATGACATCCCTACTGAAAAAGAAATCTATTTCTGGGTTTCTGACCAACAGATTCCTCTGGTCCAGCAAATAAGGAACATTCCGAACCCATTGCGGACAAATACAAAGTTCGTTTTTTCTTCAACAAACTTTACTGGTGATCTTGATGTCCAGATCTTTATTTATTCGACCACTGGTCAACTGGTAAAGAGGATAGAAAAGAAAATCACTGAAACAGCTGGAAATGTTCAGGTAATTCCATGGGATGGAAACGGAGAAAACGGGAACCCCATGAGTAATGGGATTTATCCATATCGTATCATCGTGCAGGGTTCGAATGGAATTGTTGCACAAGCTTCCCAAAAGATCGTCATTATGAGGTAAATCCTGGATAAAGGCATTTTTTGACAAAAGGGCAATATCGGGGAAAATTGTTCGTTAGAATCAATATTACTATTTAATAACTTTAGTGTTACTTTATTGACTTTTCAATACAAATAGTATTATCTTTTAAATACAGCTTTATTAACTTTTAAATACAACTTTGAATGCAACAATTAAAATTCCATTATTTTCTTTTTCTTGCCTGTATTCTTTTTACATCCAATGTTTTTTCGCAATCAAACCCAGTTACAACGGCCGTTCCTTTTCTTATGATTGCGCCAGATGCCCGCGGAGGTGGAATGGGTGATGCAGGCGTGTCTTCATCACCTGATGTATATTCCCTTTATTGGAATCCTGCAAAATATGCTTTTGAGGATAAAGACTTTGGTGTTGGAATTGGTTACGTTCCATGGTTACGCGGGTTAGTAAATGATATCGGTCTTGCCTCTATTACCGGGTTCAAAAAATTTGGAGACCGGCAGGCTATAGGTTTATCATTAAGGTATTTTTCAATGGGGACTGTTACTTTTACAAATGACCAGGGAACTGAACTTGGAGAGGTAAAACCCAATGAATGGGCGATTGATGCCACCTATGCCAGAAAGTTCTCTCCATCGATTTCAGGTGCAGTTGCAGGGCGGTTTATCTATTCAAATCTGGTACCTGTAAAATATATCGAGAATGTCCGGCCAGGTACATCGGTTGCTGCCGACATTTCCTTGTATTACCATAAAGAATTGGAAATTAAAGGTCTTACTTCATCATTGTTCTGTTTCGGATTGGATATTTCGAATATTGGACAAAAGATTTCTTATAGCAGTTCATCGATCACAAGTGATTTTATCCCTACGAACCTACGCCTGGGACCCTCCTTTTCGATGGATATCGACGAATACAACAAAATCACCCTTATGATAGATTTTGACAAACTCTTGGTTCCTACTCCCCCGATTTATACAACCGACACAAATGGAATCCGAACGATTGCCAAGGGAAAAGATCCGAATGTTTCAGTAATTACAGGGATGATACAATCATTCTATGATGCCCCCGGAGGGCTCAAAGAAGAGTTAGCGGAATGGACTATTTCACCTGCCATTGAATACTGGTACAACAAGCTATTTTCAATAAGAGCAGGTTATTTCTATGAGAATGTCTCTAAAGGCGATCGTAAATTCTTTACTCTCGGTGCAGGATTGAGATACAATGTTTTTGGCCTGGATTTTTCCTACCTGATCCCGGTAAAAAACAACAACCCGCTCCAAAACACCATGCAATTCACACTTGTTTTCGACTTCGATAAAATTGAAAACAAGGACAAACAACAATCAAAAGATCAGTAAACAGTAAGTTAGCTAAATTAATTTAGCATCTTTCTCTTATATTCGCCATTTTAAAATTTGTCATGCGAATAGGATTTGGATTTGATACACACAAGTTAGAAGTTGGTCATGAATTCTGGCTTGGCGGAATGCGTATTCCTCACGAAAAAGGTGCCACCGGACATTCGGATGCGGATGTATTAATCCATGCCATTTGTGATGCACTTCTTGGAGCAGCAGGATTACGGGATATTGGCACTCAGTTTCCGGATACATCTTCTGAATTCAAAGATATTGATAGTAAGGTGTTATTGAAAAGAACGCTGGATCTTATTGAGAAAAATGGATATACTATCGGGAACATGGATACTACCATTGTTCTTGAACGCCCTAAGATCAATGTCCATGTTCCGGAAATGATGAAAACACTTGCTGAAGTCTTAAAGATTGAAGAATCCAGGATTTCCATTAAAGCCAAGACGAGTGAAAGAATGGGATTTATTGGAAGGGAAGAAGGAATTTCTGCTTATGCCATCGTTTTACTGCATGAGTCCTGACGTTTATCTCTTTATTGTTTTCTTTTTTTCCATATAGAATGCCACAGAAAAATCATCGATAACCACCGGCTTCTTCCCATTATTCCAGACATAAATCTTCAACACTTTTTTTTGGACATTGAATTCAGGCAATGTTAATGAGAACCTGCATTTTCTCCAGACCCTTGCAGGATTATCCGGAATGTCATTAACCGGGAAGCCATACCAATAATTTACATGTTTATCGATACTATCCATACTAAATACAAAAAAGGTTTTGTTTGATGAACCTTTTAAGCTGTCGCGAATCCAGACACTCCCTTCAACGTAGAATACAGCCGGGTAAGCAGATAATGTATCGGGCCTTAACTCAAGCGTTGCACTATAAGGATGGAGGGAGTCGAGGTAGCCAACAATCTTACCAGAATGTGCATAAGGAACTTCTTTATTGAATGAGTTCTTCCATACATTAGAAACATATTCAAGATCGGTACGATATAATCTAAAGGGATGTGACATATCCATATTATATCCGGGAATCTCATTAACACCACCAAAACAATTTTGATAAACCGAATCAGCTTTAAGAAATACATACTGGTATTTTACTTTATTCATACTGTCAGGATGGATGATATAATGAGTGTATTGCCAGGTTTGAAAAAGGTTAAGAGCTACAAATGGAAAAAGCAGAATAATTACCAGTATCGTGCTTGTCTTGGATTCTTTGTGTCTTAATAAAATAGCCAGCAAAAGTGCATATATTCCGTAATAATCGATGAAAGCTCTTGCGCCAAAGCTATCACCATAGTACCAGTTCCACCAGGATGATATAATATAAATACTAAGGACAAGGAACAAAGCTATACTGAAAAACCGGGTAATGTTACGGTTAAGAAGGCGGAAGCATCCCATCAGCGAGAGCAAGATGAGAGGAGTGTAAATGAAGAGTCCTTTACGATAACTAAAGAGTTCATTAATTATTTGCGGATGCCGGAAAAGAAAACCTTCATCCTTATATGACCAGATGATCCAATGGCCGGTTTGGATGTGCCATAATATGAACTGGATTGAAACTACAGTCAGGAAACCCAGAAAAAAAAGAAAACAGGAAAGTTTTCTTTTAAGCAAAAAACCGATGGCGATTTTGACCTCTTCTAATGTGTTGAAGAGAAATGGGACTAAAAGAATAATGATTCCATTGGTAGGCCGGATGAGCACCGTTAATCCAAAAAATAATCCGGCGATTAAAATGTTTTTTAACCTGGGATTTTGAATTGTACGACAAAAATACCAAAGCGCGCCGTTGATAGCAAAAAAAGAATATACATGAGACATACAGGGTTGCCATAGCGAATAATAAAAGAGGTTCGTTCCCATGAGAATAGCGACGATGATTACAGCTATAAGCATAGGCTGAATCTTAATATACCTCAATATTTTTTTCAGGTAATAAAGTCCAAGAAACAAATAGAACAGCGCTCCCAAACCTGTGAGAAGCTGAAAAAAGAAAGAATACCCAGAGATCTCAATCCCCGAAACCCAGGAAAAGAAAATCGCGATTAGAAAAAATGGGAGTAACAATAAAGCTTCTCCGGCAAAGTATTTATTTACAACCCTTTCACCGGATTTGACAAGGTATCCTGGCTCATATCTGTCATAACCGAGAATTTTTTTCTCTCTCCCGGTCACATTGTGATAAGAAATATCATGGTCGATTAATAATGCAGGTAAGTAAGCATAATAACCCAGCCCGTCGCTGGAAATGATCAGTTTCCAGCCTGCAGGGTCACCACCAAACAAACGATTACTGGCAAAAAATGCCAACATAAGACAAGCCAGGCAGTACAGAACGATTGTTGGATACTTCTGATGAATCATCTTGTATCGAAATAGACTGGTTGAACACCCAAATGTAAAGAAATATTACAATTGACGAGAATACCCTGAAAAAAATATCTATTTTTACTTCGGTTTTGCTTAATACTTTTTTATGAGGAATTTTAACTATTAATTCTTTTGACCATGGAAACAACCGGTCCCCTTGAAAACTATGTTGAGATTAAAAATCAAAAGATCGAACTGGAAGGCGTTACACTCCTTCATATGAATGAAATCAGGAAATGGACCCAATTTATGTCCATTCTTGGATTTGTGGTCGTTGGATTACTGTTGTTTGTTGGGGTTATATTTCTGATAGCCTCAGTTACAAGGCCTTCGATGCAGATTGATGAATTAGGTATTACCCTGGGTCCATGGATGGGAATCTGCTATCTCCTTCTTGCATTGGTTTATTTTTTTCCGGTTTTGTATTTGTTCCGGTTTTCAAAGTTTGCAAAACAATCACTCCTGCAAATTAGTTCTGGACAATCTTCTAATGAACTGATGGCTAATGCAATCAGTTATCTGAAAAAGCATTTTCGCTATGTCGGGATATTTACAATAGTTCTACTGGTAATTTATCTGCTGGTGATCATCGGGTTACTCATCGCCTTTGCTATCAGGTAACTAGCAGTTATTTTCAATAAGTTTTTCCGCACATCTATTCCGGAATTGGGTTTCATGCCATTTCTGAATTTTAATTTATACTTCACAATGGAAGCATGAAACAGGCGTTTTATAAATGTTTCAAAACCTGCTCATTGAATTTACTTTTGGTTAAAATTAACACTGAGCGACACGATGAACTTTAAGAATGGGAAAAGAATGCAGTTAATAAATTTCTTACTCAAGAAAATTAGATTGGTAACTATCTTTCTGTTTTTTATTTCGCTGTCGGCTCTCGCACAGGAAAATCCAATGCTGAATACGGCCAGGAACTGTGGCTATATGAAAGAGATTGAGAAAGAAATGATTGCCGAGATCAACCTTGTCCGGAGTGACCCTGCAGGATATATCCAGTACCTTGACTATTATTATGAGTTGGCAAAACTGAACCTGAAGTATTTTGGGAAAGGGGAGCGGAATTATTCACTTTCAGTGCTCTATGAGAAAACAGACCGGGGTGAACGGAAGAAGAAAGTGGATTCAGTTTGGTCTTATAAGTATAAGGAAGAAGTTCATGCCATTGAGACCCTGATAGACGACCTGAAAAATACACCTTCCTTATCCATATTATCACCTGATAAAGGAATCTATGAAGCAGCCCGCGAACATGGACTTGACCAGGACCGGCATAACTGGACACTTGGTCATCAGGGCAGCGATGGTTCCTGGCCCTGGGAAAGGATCCAGAAATATTCACCTCAGATGATTGAAGGCAATGAAAACCTGGCAGGAAGATTTCCTGAACCTACTGCAAGGGACATAGTGATTCAATTACTGATCGATTCAGGAATCCCGGAATATGGTCACCGTTATAATCTGCTCGATCCGAAATGGACACATGTGGCATGTTATACGAGTGGATTAAAAGGAGGAATGTATCAATGGATCCAGGAATTTGGCCAGCATAAGTAGCAAATTCATTTTTCCTTATCTTCCGGTTTGGATAAATGTTTTCTTTTTACTAATTTTGCCGTCCCTTTAAAAATCTTAATCATTTAAAATCAAACAGATGTTAAACCAGTACGAAACCGTTTTCATTATGACTCCCGTTTTATCTGAAGAACAGATGAAGGAAACGGTAGAAAAGTATCAGAAATTTCTGATAAGCAAACAGGCAGAAATTGTTCATGAGGACAACTGGGGTTTGCGCAAGCTCGCCTATCCCATTCAGAAAAAATCCACAGGATTTTATCATTTGATCGAATTCAAATCCGAACCGGAACTGATCCGTGAATGGGAAGTGATCTTCAAACGGGATGAGCGCATCCTGCGATTTTTGACCGTTGCTCTTGAAAAACACGCCATCGCATACAATGAAAAGAAGCGCAACAAGGCAAAAACAGAAAAACAAAAAGCAGAATAACCCAATTGTTAAACGTAAAAAACAAAAAAATGGCAACACAGCAAGCCGGCGAAATAAAATACTTAACCCCGATTACAGTTGATACAAAAAAGAAAAAATACTGCCGGTTCAAAAAAAGTGGTATCAAATACATCGATTATAAGGATGCAGATTTCCTGTTGAAATTTGTGAATGAACAAGGGAAAATCCTCCCCCGCAGAATCACTGGTACCTCAACCAAGTACCAGAGAAAAGTGGCACAGGCAATTAAAAGGGCACGACACTTAGCGTTAATGCCTTATGTAGCAGATCTTTTAAAATAGGGAGGAAAAATGGAAGTTATTTTAAAACAGGATGTTCCCAGTCTGGGATATACTAATGAGAAAGTTAATGTTAAACCGGGATATGCAAGAAATTTCCTGATTCCACAAGGTATTGCGATTCTTGCAACTGAACCCAATAAAAAAATCCTGGCTGAAAATCTTAAGCAAAAAGCTTTTAAGGAAGATAAAGTCCGGAATGAAGCAGAAGAACTTGCCAAAGGATTGAAGGATATTACAGTTAAAATTGGTGCTAAGGCTGCTGAATCGGGTAAAATCTTTGGCAGTGTCAACGCAATCCAGATCGCACAGGCTATAAAAGACCAATTCAAATTTGATGTTGACCGTAAAAAGATTCATGTTGATGGCGAGCATATAAAAGAACTGGGTACTTATAAAGCCAGGATCATTCTTCATAAAGAGGTTCAGATTGACATCAACTTTGAAGTTTTCGCCGAATAAGAAAATACTTCATTGCTTTCCAGAAACCAGGTAAAACATATTCATTCCCTGAAACAAAAAAAATTCAGGGAAGTTCACCGCCAGTTTCTTGCGGAAGGATCAAAACTGGTTAAAGAAATCCTTGCAAGTTCAGTTAAGGTTATCAATATTTATGCATTGGCTGACTGGCTAAAGCATAATGAAAGCGTACTCCTTTCAAAAAAGATCCCTTTCCTGGAAATCACAGAGGGGGAGATGGAAAGGATTACTGCACTTTCTTCACCCAGCTCTATATTAGCAATCGCTGAAATCCCTATAATGCCAGTCCCTCCTGCCATTATCAATGACCTGGTGCTTGTACTTGATAATATCAAAGATCCGGGGAATTTTGGAACCATCATCAGGATCGCGGATTGGTTTGGAATTGAATCGGTTATTTGCTCAGAAAATACAGTTGACCTTTACAACCCGAAGGTGATTCAGGCTACCATGGGTTCATTGCTAAGGGTCAGCGTAACTTATATCAATCTTTCTGAATTTTTTTCTTCTTTGGACCCAACGATTAAAATTTATGGTTCTTTCCCGAAATCAGAAAATATATATTCAGTAAGGCTGGATCCAAAAGGTATCATTCTGATAGGCAGTGAATCCTCGGGTATTTCACCCGAGATAGTTTCAAAAGTCACCGATAAAATAAGCATACCTTCTTTTGTGAAGGAAAGTGGAGTCGATGTTCACGCAGAATCATTGAATGCATCAATTGCCACTGCTATCATATGTTCTGAATTCAGGAGAAGAAAAGGATGAAATTTACGTTATCCCATATAATTAATTCCGGACCTTATGATGGTTTTTAAGTCATTTCTTAAAAGGAACCTGTTCCTCTTTTCATGTATTTTATTGACCGGAATAAACCCGTTATTGGCTCAGGTTCCTGACACGCTTCCTAATACAAACAGGATTTACGACAGCCAGATCAAAACGGTATTGTTATATAAGGATGGATTTGAAATGTCGGCTCCTGTAATGAATCTGAATACTGCTGAAAGACTGAAGCTTTCTTTTGATGCAATGGATTCTGATTTGAAACGTTTTCGTTATACCATTCGCCATTGCGAGGCAGACTGGACTACTTCTTCGGAATTAATGGCCACAGAATATATTGATGGCTTTCAGGATGATGCAATCGACGATTTTAGTTATTCCTATAATACGAAAACAAATTATACGCATTATTCCCTTGTATTTCCCACATCGAACCTACGTCCGAAAATTTCCGGCAATTACATTATCATTGTTTTTCTAGATGATCCCGCAAATGTAATACTTACATGGAGGTTCATGGTTGTGGAAAATACAGGACTATCAGTCGCCGGAAATGTTCGTCCGGCAAACAATGTGACTGACAGGTTCACAAAGCAACAGGTTGATTTTACTTTAGAATACAACGGGATGACTATTAATGATCCAACCCGTGAAGTTAAGATTCTGATCACACAGAATGACCGGATGGATAATGCAGTATGGGGACCTACTCCAAGATTTGTCAGGGGTTCTTCTTTAGATTATACTGATGAGCCTCAATGTTTATTCAACGGTGGAAACGAATTCAGGGCCTTTGATATAAAGAGCTTGTTGTATCAATCGGAAAGGATCAAAAAGATTGTATCCGATAGCAGTGGATATAACGTTTATTTGCTGGATGACCTTCCAAGACCCTTTAAAAATTATACAACGGATAAAGAAATTAATGGCAGGAAGCTGATCAAAAATGAAGAGCATGCAAAGAACAGCGATATCGAGGCTGATTACGCCTATATTCACTTTTTTTTACCATTAGCAACGCCATTAAATAATGGCCAGATTTACATCCTTGGTGCTGTTACAGACTGGCAGATAAACGATAGCAGCCGGATGAATTATAATCCGTTGCGGAGAGGATATGAAAAAACATTACTAGTTAAACAGGGATACTACAATTACATTTATCTTTTTAAAGACAACCATTCTGGCAGAACAGATGAGTCGCTCATTGAAGGGAATCATTGGGAGACAGAAAACGAATATACCATCTGGGTGTATTATCATCCTGCCGGAGCACAATATGATCATTTGATAGCCGTGCAGGACCTCAACTCGCGCAATTAGAAAGGATATCCGATCCCGAAATTCCAGATGATGTCTGACAACCCAAGTTTCCCGGCATACCAGTGGTTATTCTCAAAATAATAAGGAACCCTGATGGGAACTGCAGGATCGAATCGGACAATAAAATAATCAAAATCAGCACGGATACCGATCCCTATATCGATTGCAATATCAGGAATGAAATACTTTAACTGGAACAACCCGCCAGGGAGTTCAGACGTACTATGCAGCAACCATACATTCCCCATATCAATGAATAGTGCTGAACGGAAATATTTATAAACAGGAAAACGATATTCCAGGTTCAGCTGAAGTTGCATGTCGCCTGTTTGGTCAAATGTATTGCTGGTAGTATCATTATGGAAGCGACCTGGTCCCAACGATCCCATTTTCCAACCCCTGAGATCATTGGCGCCTCCGCCAAAAAATGCTTTTTCAAAAGGAAGAGATATAGAATTCCCATAAGGCACGCCAATACCTGCATAAAACCTTGTAACCAGTGAAGATGTCCGGGTGAAAAAATGATAAAATCGCAAATCAAGGTCTGGGCGAACAAATTGCGCATATTGGATATTAAAAAGTGTATAATAGCCTGAAGAAGCTTTAGGCGCTTTAAAGGCCTCATCAATAGCGTTAAGAAGATTACCACCTGTTTCGACGTTTGACCGGATATAAAAAAAATCCTTTACATTATTGACATCCTGTCCGTTGTAAGTGAATACGTATTTTAATCCGGCTACCAGATGATTGGTATACTGATTTTTAAGTCTTTTATCAGTTATGTGATTAAGGGAATCAGTGAAGGCAGCATCCGGAAAAATTTTCACCACAGATATCTCCGCCGGGTTGAGAACGTGCTTTATTTTATCTGTTTGGTTCCACGTATAACCAAATGATATATTTGAAATATTACGATAATAATCCGGCCTCTGCTGAAAATTATAACCTAATGAGATTGTGGTACGAGGTTTTAATGTTTTACGAAACCGTTCAGGCCTTATCGGGATCAAGAACTGGGGGAAGGTAAGACTTGTGTTCGCGCCGAATTCAATGGTGTTAAAAAGACCTGATGTGTTTTCGGGCCCGAAGCTGCCTTGCATCTGTGCTGCCCCATTTAGGGATATTCTGAACAATTGTGCTCCTCTGAAAATGTTCCTGTTAGTGTAATTAAGGCTTCCCTGGACCCCGAAAGCTCCTGAAGAATTCGTTCCATCGGTGGAAACTGAAAACGAATGCAATGGAATACGTGAAAGCAGTACTTTGCAGTCAAGTTTGTCCCGATCAGTAAAATTATTACCTGTCGCATCATGCATCTGAATATTCATGTAATTGAAAATCTGAAGGGAAGCCAGTTGTGAATAGGTTTGATTCAGATCTTTGAGATTAAAAAAGTCTCCACTCCTTATAAAGATCATCTGCGCTAATGTCCTCGGTTTCAGTCGTAATTTATTCTTAAAAAGAAAATAGTAAGTATTGCCTGTTGTGTCATTTCTCGAAGTCTTGAATGTAACCATCAATGTATCATAGTGCAGTGTGTCCGATTGCAATAAGTTGTATTCGGGATTGATCAGGACTTTCCCAATGGTGTACCTGACATGCCTTGATTCGGTAAAAGTCCCAAGGTACTGAAGAGAAGGAATGACAGGGTTCCTGATCTCGATGATTACATCCATTTTTTTATTGTCAAATGTGCTGTCAACCCGGTATCGGATATATAAATTAGAAAAATGATAATACCCGTGATCCATAAGTGCATTGGTGATCCTGGTGCGTTCACCGTCCAAAAGGTACATGTCGTAATTATGACCAGGATGGACGAGAGTTTTTGCTGTATCCATAAAGACAAACTTTGCCAATTGTGTATCGGCAATAGCATAACGGATATTGCGGATCATATATGGTGAGTTCAACCTGACCAAATAAATAACTGTAACTTTTTTCTTATGGAAAATTATCGAATCCTTAACGTTGGCATTAAAATATCCTTTATTTGCAAGGTAAAGGCCCATTTGTTTCTTTGCAATCGTTGTAAGGTTTGAATCCAGAAGAACAGGAGGAGAGCCAAGTTTGGTTTTCATCCATTTCTTAAATTTTGTTTCCTTCCCTTTTGATCCTGCATTATAACATGCAATATTGGCCCTGAAGAGCCCTAAAAGTTTAGTGTTAGGCTCCTGCTGGAGATATCCTGAAAGTTCATCCTGAGAAACTTTTGATGAAGAAATCTTAAACTTATTCCTGATCAGTAAATATTCATTCTGCTTAAAATTCCGCGTTACATTACATCCGGCAAAAGAAAGAATTGCAAGGATAAATAAAAGGATGCCGGCTGAATGTCTTCTTCCCAAATGAATACGATCAAAATAACAAAGCAAAAGTAAGGAGAAAATATAACAGTGAAGAGAATGCAGGGAAGAATGAAAAAAGGTCTACTGAACGTATACCCTTTTTTATGTGGGAGTTACTGGATTCGAACCAGTGACCCTCTGCTTGTAAGGCAGATGCTCTGAACCAACTGAGCTAAACTCCCGTCAACGGTTGCAAAGGTAGAAATTATTTCATAACTGCCAAATTGATTACTACCTCATTAAACAGCTTGTTCTTTCACTGCAACATGTTGAGGTTAAATTTTTCAGGGTAACGACCTTTTTTATCACGATAAAAATCCATGATGACTGACAGATCCTTTTCATAGTTTCCTGTAGGGTATATGAGGGGACCGATACCACCGGTTTTTGTCCTGTAATCTATAAATCCAAGAGCAATTGGAACCTTGGCTTCCATTGCAATATAATAAAATCCCTTCTTCCAATGATGTACTTTTCGCCGTGTACCTTCGGGTGTTATCACGATTATCATTGTAGAATTTTGTTTAAAGAGTTCGGTTGCCTGTTCAACAAGGTTATTTCTTTGTCCCCTGGCAACCGGAACACCTCCAAGCCTTCGCAAAAACCATCCCAGTGGAAAAAAGAATACTTCTTTTTTTATCAGGACCCTGATCTTAAGTTTCGATGACCAAAAAGTCATACGGCCAATAACGAAATCCCAATAACTGGTATGTGGAGCAACGATTAAAACGGCTTTTACAATATCTTCCGGTAAGATAGCATTCGTCCGCCATCCGGTTAATCGTAAAATAAATCGGGATATCTTTGAAATCATTTTCCCAAAGAAATTATAAAATCCCGTGATATATAATTATCAATACTCATACAAACGTTTTGTGAAAACCTGATTGCATTTCCAGTAATCTCTGCCCACTCAATTATAGGAAGAAAGGGAATCTGTTCACAATCAGTCGCCATCTTTATTATTGCATGGATCAGGCCCGCATTAAATGAATCTCCTGCTCCGATTGTACTCACCGGTTCTATTTTAGGTACCGGAACAGAAATTGTTTGATTCCCTGCCAAAATAATTACATCTTCGTTTGACCGGGTATAAATCAATACCTGATTATTATGGGTTCTGATCCTGGTATAAACTTCCAGTGGGTTCTGGGTTGCAAAAATATGAAGAAAATCTTCATCAGATCCTCTAATAATACCGGCAAAAGAAATATTCTCCAAAATGCGGGGCATTACCAGCTGAAGTTCATTTAGATGGGGCTGGCGATAATTTGGATCATAAATGATAATAGCACCGTTTTGACAGGCTGAAGTCAGGAATGCCTTCAACTTCTTATGTATACCATCAGTTAAAGAAAAAAAGGAGCCAAACATCACAATATCATTTCTGGCAGGTACAGGCAATTTTCCTGCTAACAGTTCTTTTGGAGGTTCGGCATAAAATGAATACACGGCATCTGCATTATTATTAAGGAACGCCAGAGCAACGGTGGTTTTTCCACTGGAATAACGGTTGATATAAGAGGTACCTGCTAAATTTTCCTTAAGAAACCTGATGATCATTTCCCCTGGTTTGTCATCGGCAACATCACTGATGAATTCGACGTGTATTCCGGCACGTCCCAATGAAATAGCAGTATTTAATATAGATCCACCAGGTTTTGCTGCGATCGGTTGGGCATTTTTGAATATAATGTCAAGAACCGTTTCGCCGATACAAAACACTGTACGAACGATAGGCGAAATATGTGATGTGGAATCAGGTTTCGTACTTCGTAATTAATTTTAGCTTTCTATCTCCAGATCCAGTTGTTCCCTGAGATTGAGGAGGTCGGGATTCTTCTCAGCCATCCTGCCAAATTTCTCACGATCGGTGTAAGGTCTCACTCCGGTTGGATGATCCGGTACTATGATCTGCAAATGGATCTTTGTGTTTTTTAATTGTGATATCAGGAATACGAGAAGATCATTCCGCTTTTGGGTTAAATCTTCGGCCAATACTTTGTTATCCACGCAAAATTCAATCAGGAAATCTTCCTTCAATACCGGACGGTGTTTCTTAAGGGTCGTTGACAAGTGAGGCATTGAACTGTGCAAAGATTCGGCGAACTTATCCCAGGCGGTTTCAAGTTGTTCAAGAGAGAATATGTCTGAGTTCCCATATTCATCGGTTTTATCTTTTGCCTGTGGAGCCTCATATTCAATTTCCTCTACCTTAGAAGAAGTCATTTCTTTGATCGATAGGGTTCCGGGAAAGGCCTTGGATGTCTTCGGTTTTAAGGGTTCCGAAGGTTTAGGTGGTGATGCGGGTTTGGATGTTGATGCAGGCCTGGATGATGATTGGGGTATAACATCAGGAATTCTTTTCTCAACATTCTTAAGAATCTGACACATTTGCATCAGGGCCAGTTCAAGATGCAGGCGTTTGTTGTTGCTAACCTTGTAACTGAGATCACATTTATTATTTATTTCTAAGACAGTTAACAGAAAATCTACAGGGCAGAGGGCTGATTGATTTAAGTACTGGCTACGAATTGCAGGAGCTGTTTCCAGCAATTTTACGGTAAAAGGATCTTTACATACCAGAAGATTACGGATATGTTCGCCAAAACCGATCAGGAAATGCTGACCCTCAAAGCCTTTATCGAAGATCTCATTGATTGTCAGTAGGGTGGAAGAAATATCACCTTCAAGAATATGACCCGTGATGTTGAAAAAATAATCATAATCCAGTACATTCAGGTTTTCAAGGACAGTTTCATAGGTCAGCTCTTTACCGGCAAAGCTGACCAACTGATCGAAAATCGAGAGAGCATCGCGCATAGCTCCATCTGCTTTTTGCGCAATGATATGAAGCGCACTTTCCTCCGCAGAATATATTCCTTCATTCGTCGCAACATAATTAAGGTGTCTTGCGATATCTTCAACACTAATACGCGTAAAATCGAAAATCTGGCAGCGTGAAAGTATGGTAGGTATGATCTTGTGTTTTTCTGTTGTGGCAAGAATGAATTTGGCATAGGCGGGTGGCTCTTCCAATGTCTTGAGAAATGCATTGAAAGCGGAAGCCGAAAGCATGTGAACTTCATCAATAATATAAACCTTGTATTTACCCATCTGTGGAGGAATCCTCACTTTATCCACAAGATTCCTGATCTCATCTACCGTGTTATTGGAAGCACCATCGAGTTCATAAATGTTGAAAGATCCATTTTCATTAAAAGAAACACAGGATTGACATTTATCGCATGCTTCCATGGCTGGAGACAAGTGTTCGCAATTGATTGTTTTTGCCAGGATTCGTGCACAGGTTGTTTTCCCGACTCCTCTTGGTCCGCAAAACAGAAACGCCTGTGCCAGCTGGTTATTCCGGATAGCGTTTTTCAGGGTATTGGTAATGGATTTCTGTCCCACCACCGAATCAAAAGTTTGTGGACGGTACTTACGGGCAGATACAATAAAATTCTCCATAAAAAATTCGGGCAGATTTACTTTATATGGATTCAAAGGTACAAAATATTTTCTTGTTCCATTTGCAGTTGTGCTACCTATTGGTTTTTTTTGTACTTTGGCTTCAGGAAATTGCCTATGGAAAAGATTATGATTTATATGCCCAGCCTTTCTGCACGGGGTGAGTACATTTTTTTTCTGTTGGTGAGAGACTTGATGGGTGCGGAATTAATAGTGACTGACCGTCAGGAAGATTATCTTTCTTATCAAGGTCCCCGTATTGAATATTCTCCTGAACCTTCTGGACAAGGAGTATTTATCCATTCATGTGGACTTCTCCTTGAGAAATCGGTAGAACCACAGCCTATTGGGCTTTTCACTTATAAGAATTATCCTGCTTTTTTTGGTGTCCATGATGATCGTTCGGTGTTTCCTTTTGATTTGTTTGCGGCTGCGTTTTACCTGGTTACACGTTATGAAGAATACCTGTCTTTTATTCCCGACAAGTTCGGAAGGTTCAAGGCTTCCGATAGCATCTCAACAGCCGGAAAGTTCCTGGATATTCCCGTCGTAAATATATGGGCAGATCTGCTGAAAGATCATATACGGTTGGTTTATCCAACAATGAGGTTTCACGAAAAGAAGTTCCGGTACACCCCTACGATCGATATTGATCATGCTTTTGCATATAAACAGCATGCTTTTATCCGCACTCTCGGTGGATATGGAAGATCACTCATGCTTTGGGACCTGAAAAAGGTTATACAGAGAACACAGGTTCTCTTAAGTAAGTCAAAGGATCCCTATGATCAATATGATTATATCCGGGATGTTCATACACGGTTTGGCTTGAAGCCATACTATTTTATCTTGTTCGCCAACAATGGTAAAGATGACAACAATGTAACCCTTTCGGGTAAGACATTCCGCCGGCTTCTTCTTGGCCTTGATGATTCCGGAACGGTTGGTATACATCCTTCTCTCACCTCAGGTAAGCACTCTGAGAATCTTAAATCTGAGATCAATGGGCTTTCTGAAATAATTGGTCACAAAATAGTTATCAGTCGTCAACATTTTCTTAAAGTATCCTTCCCCTGGACCTTTCGTGAACTTATAAAACTTGGAATAACTGATGACTATTCGCTTGGTTATGCTTCCAATGCTGGGTTCAGGGCGGGGATTGCGGATCCTTTTCCTTTCTTTGATCTTGTAAGCAATTGCACAGAAAAATTGATAAATCATCCGGTTTCCCTGATGGATGTGACCCTGAAAGATTATTTGAAAATATCTCCGGATGAGGCCAGTGTACTAAGCAGATCTTTTATAGATACAATAAAGGCTGTTGACGGCGAGTTTGTAAGTATTTGGCACAATGAAAGTTTTGATGAATCCGGACGTTGGAAAGGATGGCAAACAGTTTATGAGGATATCCTTTCATACACTGATGGCATTATGAAGAATAAATGATAAATTACAGAAAACATAAAGATATTGATAAACAGAAATGGGATGAATGTATACTGAATGCCGTAAACCGCAGACCCTATGCATTTTCATGGTTTCTTGACATTGTATCTCCGGGATGGGAAGCCCTTGAGATGAACGATTATGAAACGGTTTTTCCATTACCACAGAACAGGAAGTTTGGCATACGCTATTTATATCAACCCTATTTTGCGCAACAACTGGGAGTTTTTTCACGTGAACATTTGACTGAGGCACTGGTTGAACAATTCCTTGTGACCATTCCATCGCGTTTTTCTTTTATACATATTCATCTTAATTCTATGAATAAGATTGATCATGGAAAATTTACGATAGACCAACGCCTGAATCATGAACTTGATCTTATTCCATCTTATGAATCAATTTTTAGCAGGTACAACCAGAATACCCGGCGGAACCTCAAGAAAGCGCTCGATCAGAATCTCAGAATTAGGAGAAAGGTGGATCCTGATGAATTGATCACACTGTTCAAGGATAACTATGGCCGGAATGAGGTCTCGTTAAGATTTAGGCAATATAATGCACTTCGTTCACTGATGGCCTATTGCCTGAAAAATACATTCAGTTTGATCCTTGGAGCTTATCTGCCTGATAGTACCCTTTGTGCCGGAATATTCTTTCTTCATGACCGCGACAGGGTTATTTATCATTTTGCAGCGTCTGATAAAAATGCACGTGAGAATGGAGCCATGTTCATGCTGATTGATAGTTTTATTAAAGAGCATGCTGGGCAACCCCTGATTCTTGATTTTGAAGGATCCACTGATCCGAATGTCGCCCGTTTCTATAAGGGATTTGGAGCAAAAGAAACCGGATTCAACGAAATCCTTATCAACCATTTGCCTGGAAAAGTAAACCGGATGGTTAATTTTATGAAGAAATTACGGTAATCCTTATTTTTAGTACATTTGTACAAAATCACGGGCACTCATGGTGAATATTTTAAGCAATACGAATTCTCTCATCAATCATTTTATAGCTGAGATAAGGGATGTAGAAGTACAAAAAGATAGTCTCCGGTTCCGGGAAAACCTGGAGAGGCTTGGAGAATTGTTTGCATATGAAATCAGCAAAGAACTTGAATTTGAACCCAAAGAGGTTGTCACTTCACTTGGCATTGCAATAGTCCCTGTACTCAAATCATACCCCGTATTGGCTGTAATTTTACGGGCCGGCCTTCCATTTCACCAAGGATTCCTTAACATGTTTGACAAGTCGGAAAATGCCTTTATTTCTGCTTACAGGAAGTACCATAAGGATCATTCATTCAACATCCAGATCGAATATGCTTCGGTGCCTGATATTGAAGGGAAAACATTAATTATTTGTGATACTATGCTTGCAACCGGCGCCTCTGCTGTGCTCACATACAAGGAATTGGTCTCACGTGGCAAACCAAAAAATACCTATATCGTCTCAATACTTGCCAGCCAGGAAGGACTGGATTACCTCAACCGCAATCTTCCACGTAAAAACATCTCTATCTGGATTGGGACTGTTGATGATGAACTTACAGCCCAGGCATTCATTGTACCAGGGTTAGGAGATGCTGGCGACCTGGCATTTGGAAAGAAAATCTGAATCCCATTGCAGAATGAAAAACACCCTGATCGTTGAAAATTTCAGGATTTCCCTGAATTCTATCCGTAGCCACCTTCTGAGAACCATCCTTACTATCCTCATCATTGCTTTCGGGATCATGGCTTTGGTAGGGATATTGACAGCAACCGATTCCATCAAATATTCCCTGACAAAGAATTTCTCGATGATGGGTTCGAGCACTTTTACCATTCGAAATCGCACCCTTCAGGTTCATATAGGTGATGGCCCAAATAAGGAAAAGCTTTACGAAGCAATCAGTTATAAACAGGCCATGGAATTCAAGGAAAAATTCTTCTTCCCGGGATATACATCTGTATTTATTGGTGCTACCGGAATTGCTACAGTCAAATTTAAATCCAATAAAACTAACCCGAATGTCAGGGTTATGGGCACTGATGAGAATTATATTTATACTTCAGGTGATGAAATCGAAAAAGGCAGGGCATTTACAATGGACGAAGTAAATCATGGCTCCCCTGTGTGTATAATAGGGTCGGAAGTTGTAAAAAATATTTTTAAGAATAAAGAGGATCCGTTAGGTCAGGTCATCTCAATTGGTCCTGGAAAGTACAGGGTGGTTGGTGTTTTGAAAGAAAAGGGATCAAGCATGGGTTTTAGTGGTGACAGGTCGTGCTATATCCCTCTGGCAAACGTTCGTGCATACTTTTCCCGGCCAAACATGTCGTTTTCCATTAATGTAATGGCAAAAAAACAAGAGCAATTGGATGCCTGCGTTGGTGAAGCAACTGGCCTTTTCCGGACCATCCGCCAGGATCCGGCTGGTTCAGAAAGCACTTTTGAAATTACTAAAAGTGACAACATTGCAAAGATGCTCATCGAAAACATAAAATATGTCACACTTGCAGCTACAATTATTGGCTTGATAACATTAGCCGGTGCGGCGATCGGGTTGATGAACATCATGCTGGTCTCGGTTACTGAACGGACTCGGGAGATTGGCATCCGGAAAGCGATCGGCGCTACAAAAAGGGTCATCCGCAACCAGTTTCTGGTTGAAGCAATTGTCATCGGCCAAATGGGTGGATTATTGGGAATCTTCCTCGGTATTATGATTGGAAATGTAATTTCTTTGTTAATCGGAAGCTCTTTTATTGTTCCCTGGGAATGGATAATAACAGGTGTACTACTTTGTTTTGGAGTAGCCCTGCTCTCTGGAATTATCCCGGCACAAAAAGCATCAAACCTGGATCCGATTGAGTCGCTGCGTTACGAATGATAAATTTACTGCCATGAATTCCGCCGATGTCACTTCATTATTATTGAAGGAATTTCCTTATGAACCCACACACGGCCAGAAAAGAGTTCTTGAAAAGATTGCCCTTTTCCTTACTGATTCATGGAAAGAGCCAAACTCACTTTTTATTCTTAAAGGTTACGCAGGAACAGGAAAAACTACTATCGTTAGTTCGTTAGTTAATGTCCTGCCCAAACTTCAGCGAAAATCTTCACTGATGGCCCCCACTGGCAGGGCCGCCAAGGTTCTTTCAGCGTATGCACAACGGCCTGCCAATACTATTCACCGGAAGATTTATTTTGCCCGGACCACGAAAGATGGGACAATTGCATTGAAACTTCAGCAGAATCTTCATAAACAAACTTTATTTATCGTCGATGAAGCCTCCATGATCCAGCATTCAACTCTTTCGGAGACCAGCCTTTTTGCCTCACGAAATTTGCTGGACGATCTGTTTGAATATGTTTCCAGTGGGGAAGGCTGCAGGATGATGTTTATAGGCGATACGGCTCAGCTTCCACCAGTGGGACTGGAACACAGCCCTGCCCTGGACCTCGAATTTCTTCGAAAAACCTATCACCTGTCGATAGATACCTATGAGCTGACCGAAGTGGTGAGACAGGAAAAATATTCCGGAATCCTGATGAATGCTACTGCTGTACGAACTCAAATAACAAGGGAGGAATGGAAATTACCGCTTTTTTCGATAGCCAAAGCTCATATGGATGTAATCCGTATCAATGGTTCTGAATTGGAAGATGCTCTTAACTCTGCCTTTTCAGGATTGGGGAAAGAAAATAATGTCGTTGTATGCCGCTCCAACAAACGGGCAAATATCTTTAACCGGGAGATCCGGAAAAGAATATTGTTCCTGGAGGAGGAAATCAATAACGGTGACTTTATGATGGTTGTAAAGAATAATTACTTTTGGTTGCCGGAAGGATCATCTGCAGGCTTCATTGCCAATGGGGATATCATTGAGCTGATTCGTATCCGCAGGATCGAAGAGATGTACGGGTTCCATTTTGCCGATGTAACAATCCGTTTTATTGATTACCCGCATGAAAAAGATCTTGATGTGAAGATCCTTTTGGATACCCTTAGTTCAGAATCACCTGCATTGTCATCGGCTGATAATAACAGACTGTTCCAGGAGGTGATAAAAGATTATGAAGAACTTTCTTCACGACGTGCCAGAATGGAAAAAGTGAAAATAAACCCATATTTCAATGCCTTGCAAGTGAAATTTGCATATGCCCTAACCTGCCATAAAACACAAGGTGGTCAATGGGATACAGTTTTTATTGACCAGGGGTGGCTAAACGAAAAGATGATGAACCTTGATTATCTGCATTGGCTTTATACAGCGTTGACAAGGGCTACGAAAAAACTATACCTGGTAAATTTTGATGAAAAGTTCTTTTTTAATTCATGAAACCAGTATGGCATCCTGATTACCTTTGCATACGATATTATAGAACAAACAAATGGAAAAGTCAAAGAGGATAGCGCTTGTAGCGCACGACAACAGAAAGAAAGACCTTGCAGAATGGGTTGAATTCAATTATAAAACCTTATTAGGGCATCAGCTAATCTGCACGGGGACGACAGGGAGGATGGTTGAGGAAACCATACGGAACAGGTTCGAAAAGGGTGAAACTTTTGATAACCCGATCATACGACTGAAATCAGGCCCGCTGGGAGGCGATCAACAATTAGGTTCGATGATCTCGGATGGGTTGATCGACATGCTGATTTTTTTCTGGGATCCCATGCAGCCCCAGCCACATGATGTGGATGTTAAAGCCCTCCTTCGCATTACTGTAGTTTACAACATTCCGACCGCTTGCAATCGATCAACAGCAGATTTCCTGATATCATCCCACTTACTTAAAGAAGAATATGAACCACGGTTAGTTGATTATTCGGAATATATCCAACGCCAAATCACTTAAAATATTAATTTTGCACGCCTAACCGGTTAACTTATGTATACTTTATTCAAGAAAGAGATCAATGGTTTCTTAAATTCTCTTATCGGGTATATCGTTATCATCGTTTTTTTAGTGGTGATTGGCTTGTTCCTTTGGGTAGTACCAATGCAATTCAATATTCTTGAATTTGGTTATGCCAATATTGACGGGCTTTTTATTCTCGCACCTTTTGTTTTTCTTTTTCTGATACCAGCTATAACCATGCGCTCATTTGCGGATGAAAGGAAGAGCGGAACTATAGAGTTGCTAATGACCCAGCCATTAACTGACCTACAGGTCATCCTGGCGAAGTACTTTGCCGGTATTGTCCTGGTGATCTTTTCCTTGATCCCGACAATAATTTACGCCATCTCCGTCTACCGTCTTGGACTTCCACCTGGAAACCTTGATATGGGGGGGATGTGGGGTTCTTATTTAGGCTTATTGTTTCTGGGATCCACTTTCGTGTCCATTGGTATCTTTGCTTCTTCGCTTAGTGACAACCAGATTGTTTCTTTTATCACTGCTGTTTTCATTTGCGGTTTCTTCTACATCGGATTTGAGTTGTTTTACACCTTTATCCTCTCTGGGAAGATCGGTTTGGCCATCCAATCTATCGGAATCAACTCACATTATTCGTCCATTAGCCGTGGAGTAATCGATACCCGTGACCTGATTTATTTTATCAGTATTTCCGTTTTTTTCATCTTACTCACCAAGATATCCCTTGAAAGCAGAAAATGGTAGTCAAAGTTTTAAACTTACTCGTGTAACAACTGAAAAAAAAGAACTGAAAGCGAATGGCTGACAAAAAGAAAAATATTAAACGGTCAAACATTATCCAACTTTTCCTGGGGATCGTTATCTTATTGCTGATCAACATCATTGCCGGTTTTATTTTTACCCGTTTGGATCTGACTGCTGAAAAGCGTTATTCCCTTGCACCTGCTACGAAAAGAATGTTGAAAGGTTTAAAAGATGAAGTGCTTTTCAAGGTTTATCTGGAAGGAGATTTGCCGCCAGGATTTCGAAGGTTGGCTAATGAAACGAAGGAGATGCTGGATGAATTCAGGGCATACAGTAACTATATCCAATATGAATTTGTAGATCCCTCCGCCAATCCGGATGTCAAAGAACGTACTGATGGATATAAACTTCTTGCCGAACGAGGTTTACAACCTACTGTGATAAGTGCGAATAAAAAGGGTCAGGCTTCACAGATGATCATTTTTCCGGGAGCTATTGTAACTTATGGAGCTCGTGAAGTCCCTGTGCAACTGGTTATGTCTCAATTGGGTCAGAATGCTGATAAAGCACTGAATGTTTCTGTTCAGTCACTCGAATATAATCTGGCAAGCGCTTTACAGAAACTATTACAACCAAACAAACCGCAAATAGCATTTATCCAGGGGCAGGGGGAATTGTCAGAGCTTGAAACCCAGGATGCCCAAAATGCCTTATCTGAATTTTATAATGTGCAACGGGTGACAATTAATCATAAAATAAATAGTTTGTCAATCCGATTGAAAGGACCATCGAGTGACAAACTGGTCAATAGATTCAGAGCCATTATTATTGCGAAGCCTACAACCCCTTTCGATGAAAAGGATAAATTCCTGATCGATCAATTTATCATGAGGGGAGGGAAAGTCCTCTGGTTGATTGATCCTGTTTTTGCAAGTATGGACAGCCTTCAAAAGTTCAATTCCACGATGGGGCTGGTTAATAATGTGAACCTGGAAGATATGTTGTTCAATTATGGGGTCAGGTTAAATACAAACCTGGTGATGGATAAAATTGCATTGCAAATCCCTGTTAAAACAGGACAAATCGGTGACCAGCCGCAGTTTGATTTCTTCCCGTGGTACTATTTTCCTGTCCTTACACCTACAATTTCTCATCCAATCGTTAATGGACTGAATGCTATCAAAACTGAATTTATCAGCAGTGTAGATACTGTCGAGGCCCAGGGAGTGAAAAAAACCATTCTGCTGACTACTTCACCTTATTCCCGGATCGTGAATGCACCAGTTTATATCGATCTTGAAATATTAAAGAAACCGGCAGAAGAAAGTCAATATAATAAAGGTCCTCAACCCGTTGCAGTACTGCTGGAAGGAAATTTTGTTTCTTCATTTATGTTTCGCATACCACCTGAACTTTCTGAAAACAAAGACCTTCAGTTTATACCTAAAAGTCATAAGCCAACAAAAATGATTGTGGTTGGCGATGGAGATATCATCAAGAACCAATTTCAAGTACCACAAGGATATTTTCTTCCTTTAGGATATGACCAGTATACAGGGCAGACATTCGGCAACCGGGATTTTCTTCTCAACGCCATGAACTATTTATGTGATGAGTCCGGTCTAATAACTGTCAGGTCGAGAGAACTTACCCTCCGGATGCTCGACTCAACGAAATTAGAAAGCGACCGACTCTTCTGGCAGATCCTTAATGTTCTTCTACCCATAATCCTGATCCTGATTTTCAGTTTCATAAAATTGAAGCTTCGTTCAAGAAAATATTCAAGACCAATCGCCTCATCAACATTAAACCAGTAAAGATCGCAATGAAGAAAAACGGGAAATTTATTATCACTGTTATTGTTTTAGCAGTCATTGCAATCGTACTTTTTCTTACCAATAGTAAAACGACCTTTAAACGGGAATTGAGTGATTTTGCTGTTGACGATACCAGCAATGTCACAAAAATATTCATGTCAGACAAAAATAATAATAATCTGACATTAACACGACTTAAGCCTGGGAGATGGATTGTCGATGATAAATATCCTGCATCAAAAGCCAATGTGGAGTTGCTGCTTGGAACTATGTTAAGGTTGCAGGTCAAAGAAACTGTCCCTAAACCGGCAATGGAAAATATAATCAAGGATTTGGCCATCTTTTCAGTTAAAGTTGAAATTTACCAGTGGAAATACAGGATCGACCTTTTTGGAATTGTTCGTCTCTTTCCCCATGAAAAACTCTCAAAAGTTTATTTCGTTGGCGGGCCTATCCAAAGTAACCAAGGCTCTTACATGATCATGGAACATTCTACTGTGCCTTTCGTGGTTTTTCTTCAGGGACTTAGGGGATTTGTAACACCCATTTATTCTCCAATTGAGAAGTATTGGCGGGATTATACCATCTTTAAAAAGATGATCCAGCAAATTGAATCAATCAGAATTGAATTTCCTTCCGATCCTGAAAATTCATATAAGATAAAAAATGATGAAAACATGAATATCCGCTTCATTTCTTTAGCTGACAATCAAACAATCCCTGTTTTTGACACACTTAAACTTATGAATTTTTTGACTTCTTTCAGAAATATCAATTTTGAAGCCATTTTAAACGATATGGATCAACACAGGAAGGACTCGATTCTTGCAACGACCCCATATTGCATTATCTCTCTTACCGATACAGGTCATATCACGAATACTATCAAGACGTTTCGGAAAGGAGCAGCTCCCGGTGAATTAAATGAATTAGGGAAACCTGCACCTTTTGACCTCGATCGCCTTTATGCTTTGGTAAATGATGGCAAGGATTTTACGCTGATACAGTACTATGTATTTGATAAAATCCTGCGGCCGAAATCATTTTTTATAAGAACAATGGACCAGAAGAAGAAATAACAGGTTTTTGCAAACATCATCCAATTTATTATCAATAATATATCCGGACAGCCATATCCTGCTATCCTGGTATAATGCAACTGATTTCTGGAACCTTATCTAATTCGTACAGGAAGAAAATGAATATCAAACGTCAGAGAATTCACGACCAGATTTTTACTATTTGTTGTCTGGGCCTGGTTTTCTTCATGCCTATATTTGAGAAGATATTACCCTCTATTATTTTCCTGATGGTACTTAACTGGCTGGTTGAAGGGAGGTTTAAAAAAATCCCTGCAATTTTCCACGAACGACACAGGATACTTACTTTTTCATTCACGGCTATTTATGTCTTTTATCTGATTGGAATGCTATATTCAAAGAATATGAATTATGGCTTTTTTGACCTTCAGGTAAAACTTTCACTGTTTCTGTTTCCAATGATCTTTGCTACTGTTGACAATAAATTTCCAATCCAGAAACTAATATCAAATGTATTTAAGTCGTTTATTGCAGGATGCCTGACCGGGACACTGATCCTTTTGGGAATTGCACTTTATTCTTATATTGGTTCCGGGAATTCAATGGTTTTTTTCTATACATCCTTTTCAAGGTTCCTTCACCCTTCCTATCTGTCAATGTATCTTAACCTGGCAGTCTCAATATTGGCTTACCACATGATCCGAAAAGAACAACCATTGACAAAACAAATCCGCACTCTTCCTCTCATTCTGGCTATCTATCTTTCGTTTGTGATTATTCTGTTAAGTTCAAAAGCAGGGATCTTTTCACTTTTATTCCTTTTTCTGATAATCACCTTGTATCTATTGGTCATCAATAAACAAATCTGGAAAGGTCTATTGTTTTTCTTCCTGGTGTTGGCGACATTTTATGCAGGATATAACTTCCTTCCAACAATCGCCGCACGCTTTAAAAGAGCTGAATCGGTATTATCAGAACAAAAAAAGCTGTCGCCTGAGACTATGGAAAGTAACAGTGAACGACTGGTTGTATGGAAAGCCGGAATTGAAGTGATCAGGAGAAATCCAGTTTTTGGTGTTGGAACCGGCGATGTAAAGGATGCATTATTATTGGAATACCAGAAGGAAAATAGATTGTTGGTTTACAACATGCGCTTAAATGCTCATAACCAATACCTGCAAACCTGCATAGCTTTGGGGATATTTGGTGCATTGTTGCTTGTAATTTACCTGTTTGTACCAGGATGGTTTGCCCTACGAAGGCATCATTTTATTTACTTTTCATTTCTTGCTGTATTCGCTTTAAATATTCTTGTTGAATCTATGCTTGAGGTCCAGGCAGGAGTAATTTATTATTCATTCTTTAATGCTTTATTATTCTTTGGATGGAAAAAGCTCCCAACACACCTGGACAATCCTGAAAGAGCATAAAAAAAACGGGTACAACATCGTGTACCCGTTTTGATTCTTAATCTAAAATGTTAAACAAGTCCCTGAGCTAACATGGCATCGGCTACTTTTACAAAGCCAGCAATGTTGGCGCCTTTTACGTAATTGATAAATCCATCAGGTTCTGTTCCGTATTTAACGCAATTCTGGTGAATGTTGATCATGATGTTGTGCAACCTCTCGTCAACTTCTTCACTTGTCCAGGATAAACGCATGGAGTTCTGTGACATTTCCAGTCCTGATGTGGCGACACCACCTGCATTGGCGGCTTTTCCAGGTCCGTAGAGGATCTTGGCTTCCAGGTAAACTTCAATAGCTTCTGGTGTAGAAGGCATGTTTGCACCTTCTGAAACGCAGTAGCAACCATTCTTAACGAGGGTTTTTGCATCGTCTCCGTTAATTTCATTCTGAGTTGCGCTGGGTAATGCGATGTCGCATTTTACTTCCCATGGACGTTTGCCAGGGAAGAATTTTGCTTCACTGTATTTATCGCAATATTCCTTGATACGTCCTCTCTTAACATTCTTCAGGTTCAGCACGAATGCGAGTTTTTCAGCATCGATGCCTTTTGGATCATAAATGTAACCTTCAGAATCTGATAAGGTGACAACTTTACCACCAAGCTGGGTAGCTTTTTCAGTAGCATATTGTGCAACGTTACCTGAACCGGAAACGACAACCGTCTTTCCTTTGAAGTCAAGTTTACGGGTCTTCAGCATTTCTGCTGCAAAATAAACCTGACCGTAACCTGTTGCTTCCGGACGGATAAGACTACCACCCCATTCCAGACCTTTACCAGTTAAAACACCGGTGAATTCATTACGTAACCTTTTGTATTGTCCAAACATGAAACCAATTTCACGTCCACCAACACCAATATCACCGGCAGGAACGTCTGTGTCAGGACCAATATGACGTTGCAGTTCGGTCATGAAACTCTGGCAGAAAGCCATGACTTCATTGTCTGATTTTCCTTTGGGATCGAAATCAGAACCACCTTTACCACCACCCATAGGAAGGGTAGTTAAACTGTTTTTAAGAACCTGCTCGAAGGCAAGGAACTTCAAAAGGCCTAAGTAAACGGTCGGGTGGAAACGAAGACCTCCTTTGTAAGGTCCTATAGCGCTGTTCATTTCGATACGGAAACCCCTGTTGATCTGGATTTCGCCCTTATCGTTCATCCATGGAACCCTGAACATAATGACTCTCTCAGGTTCAGCAATACGTTCGAGGATTTTGGCAGTTTTGTACTTTGGGTTTTCTTCAATGAAGGGAATCAAAGATTCAGCAACTTCCTGAACAGCCTGGTGGAATTCTTTTTCCCCCGGGTTTTTAGCAATGATCTTGGCCATGAATTCGGCGACCAACTGGTCATACACATTTTTTGTCATAGGAGTAAATAGTTAAATTATTAATTTGTGAAAAACTTCACAATATTACAATAAATATCTTTACATCAATGATATTCGGGAGTATTTTTTTTTAACACTCATGTATGCCTGATTCAGCATATTATATGGCTCATTATGAATGTGAAACTTTGTTTAAGATAAAATATATGTCGCCGGTTATTAATCGATCTGATGAGATGTCCCAAATGCTCTTATTTTTGATATCCTCCTTCTCAAGCGAATTGAATAAAAAAATGAATTGTGAATTAATTCACAGATATTCATTCCTATAGTCAAGTTTAAATAGTGAAACGTAGTATTATCCATATTGTTACTCCAGCTTTAATTTTCTTATTCTTGATAATATTGCTCCCTTACTCCTTCCAAAATTTATAGCTATTTCACTACGACTTAATCCATTAAAATGCATAATTGTCAACTTGTCATCGAGTTACTTTGTCCATGGTCTATAAGCATCTTTATGTTTTAATCTTACTTCATCAACTGAATATGCTTTTTTTATCACTCTTTTTCCCTTTTCAATTTTCTGATGTATAGGAATTTTTGTCTGTAAAGTATTACTTTGTGTTTTTTCTTTTTCAGTAGGTTTCTTCAGAATATGAATTTGAGGAGACTTTTGAAGATCATCCGGCAAAAGATCCTCCGGAATATAAATGCTGTTTTTTGTTCTTGTCAATGCAACATACAACAGATTGATTTCTTCATTTAACTTCGAAAAATTCATTTCCTCTTCATTTTTGCTGATGCATTTCTTTTCAACTTTATCTTTTGTGATAAAGTCGTTGACCAGTTGGATTGAATCATATTCCATTCCTTTGGAACGATGAACAGTTGAAAAAATCATTTGGGCATTTTCTCTTTCATCATTATCAATGTGTTTAGCTTTAATTTCCTGGATAATCCCCGGGATTCTATTCCCATATTTTCTGACAATTTCAACCATCATTCCAAGTTGAACATCTTCAGTCTTTTCGATATAATCAACCAATTCACTTATGTTTTTCATAGTTTTGATTACCTTATCTTTGACAAGTTGTGGATTGCCATTGTAAAGTTTTAAAACATCATACAATGATGTTCCATCATCTGCATAGGTATATGAATTAATGTTGCCTTCAAAGTAGATATTATTAAGCTTCTTCTTTTCTATAACAAATTCAATTACTGTTAACAGGAGTCCGAGATTAGTTTCGTGCTAGAATTGCTTTTATTTTATGTCCCTTGTTGATTCCAACACCTTTTATTCGTACGGGGTTGTTTTGTTCTATATAATTCTTCCATTTAAGAACTCCCATTGCTAGGTTTGCAATGTCTTGATTGAAACGAAAACTGGTTGAAAGGTGAAATGTTTTGAAATCTGCTTTTTCAAGAGAGTTAACAGCAAACCGCCAGCCATAAATTTGCTGATGGGTATCACCAATGATAACCTTCGTGGCTTTTTGTTTAAAAAAAACATCAAGCATCGCTGGTGAAGCATCTTGTCCTTCGTCAAACAAAATATAGTCATAAGGGAGGTCTGGGTCTGATAACTGAAATTTCTTAAGATAAAAGTCGTGCGAGACTTCAATTTCTCCTTTGTCCATCTTGTCCAAAAACAGATTTGTTTGGCTCTCTATATAACCGTAAAATGATTTAACAAATTTTTTTGTTCGTTTATCAGATACAAGATCAAGATAGTTCAAATCCTGGATCTTTTGCCGGTCGCTATTGCAGTAATATGTAATAAATTTATTAATATGGTTTGCTACAACATATTCGGTATGCTTCTCTCCATTTCCCTGAAGATTTAAAAGTTCGACAATTTCACTCGTATTATATCCATGTAGTCTTACCCGATAATCATGTTGGAAAACAATGTGCTTATATGCAAGTGAATGGGCTGTTTCAACTTTAACATTATCGAGCCCTTGGTCTTTAAATTTACGGATGGCTCCTAATTTTACTGATTTGTTAAAGGCCAGATATAATATTTTACATCCCTTGGGTCTGGTTTTGGCATATTCAATGAGAGTAGTTGTTTTTCCCGAACCAGCGACAGCATCTATTTTGATGTTACCGGTCGAGTTGATGATTGCAGATTGTTCCATTGTAAACTCCATTACTCAAACCTTAATCCTTTATCTGGTTCGAGTAAAAAGGTAATACAAAAAATACGGATTTATTTTATAATCCTTGCAACCCAGGTAATTTGCCTTATCAATACCTTCATCTATCAGTTCGTCTTCTTTTCTTGTAAATTACATCCACAAAGATAGGATGACCCCCATCACCAGCAATGAGATAAGCCAGAAGGCATTATCAAGCAACCAAAGTCCCCATGGTTTTTTCTCAAAGAGTTTAGTGCTTAACGTAACTGGCGCTATATATCCTAACCAGCCAAAAAATCCACCCATTAGTCCTCCACCAATACCGCTCATTTTTAAAAAGGCATCACCAAATACAATGGAGTGATACAGAACAAAACTAAGTATAAGTGATCGATAAAGACTAGTACAATGTTCATGGCGCTGGTTTCATTTCAGTAATTCCGGTGAGTTTCTTCCACAGATTTCCGGAAATTGCTGCGTACCAGATTGTTGCAATGATATAGTTTGCAATTGCTGCAACTAACACAGCAAGATAATTTACGTGAACCTCCATAATTTTAATTCTTTCTTTTCTACTCTTATGGCTTTTCGAAATATGCCCCGTTTTTATAGTGGTTTCTGGACTCCACATTCCCAATTATCCATTTACATCATTCAATCTTAACCCTTGTAAAATTACTTGATTTCTGTCATTTCTACGATTATAAAAACAAATTTATATACCTTTAATTGCTCATCAATCATTTTACAATCTTCCATCTTCTGTTTTCTGCATATTGTTCTCTGGCCTCCGTCTTCTGCCACATTTTCAATTTCCTTTTTCCACCTCAAAAAGTTTATGTAATTTTACACCCCATCCCGGTTTGTTCATACCATCGTAAAAAAGAACTTGATCATGCAGCCTGTTGAAGAAAATGCCGGCAAACAGTCGAATGGCCAGGATTCGGTAGATTTTGCGAAACTTCTTTATGATAATCGCGAACGTCTGAAAGAACTTGCGGCTATAAATCAAACTACGGCCATCCTCCGCACCGGCAAACCTATTGAAGAAGCTCTTCACCAAATTGCTTTAATTCTTCCCAAGGCTTGGCAATATCCTGAATATACAGTTTCAAGGATCCGGTTTGCCAACTTCGAGATTACAAGTTCGGGGTTCAGGGAAACCGAGTGGTTACAGAAACAAACATTTGAAACGATAGACAACCAGGAAGGATCCATTGAGATTTATTATTTAAAAGCATTCCCTCCTTCTTATGAAGGACCTTTCCTTGAAGAAGAACGTCACCTCATCATTAACCTTGCTAACATTATTGCAGGTTATCTTAATGGCATCAAGGGGAAAGCTATCCTGAAAAAAAGCATCGAAAAGGAATCGCCTTCTGAAAAAAAAGAACCCCCTGAATCGTCCAAGTACAGCCGGCAGCTTTTACAGACCTTCCTTAACCGAAACAACTTTAACAGGGACATCTATCACGACCTGATGCCTTTTAAAGTCAAGGAGATCCTTCTTGTCGCAAACCTTTATGATGCTTACAGCATTGAGAAAGAAGGGCGTTTTTCCGAGCACGTACTTGGTGAATTCTACCAGCTGAGCCTGAGTACAATGCCCCGAATAACAGGAGTTTCTTCTTCTGATGAGGTATTTGAACAACTTGATGCCAAACACTACGACCTGGTTATTATCATGATGGGAGTTGATAAGCAATTCCCCATTGAATTGAGCCAAAAGATCAAGGAGAAATATAATTATATTCCTGTATTTACGCTTCTGAACAGCAACACGGATATTGCCATGTTCGAGGCCGAACCTGAAAAACTAACCTGGATTGATCGCGTGTTTATTTGGAATGGAGATTCCAAGATCTTTTTCGCTATGATCAATTACCTGGAGGATAAGATCAATGTTGAGAATGATACCAATATAGGGATGGTTCGTGTAATCCTGCTTGTGGAGGATTCACCGAAATATTATTCCATGTACCTTCCGAACCTGTATAACATCGTTCTTGAACAAACTAAAAATATTATTGAAGATGTAACTACTGACGAGCTATACCGGATACTCCGGTTAAAAGCGCGTCCCAAGATCCTGTTGGCTTCCACTTATGAGGAGGCTATGTATATTTTCGAAAAATATAAAGAATTCATCCTTTGCCTTATCTCGGATGTGAAATTTAAAAAAGATGGCGAACTTGATAGTACTGCCGGATTCGCCCTCGTGAAACAAACCCGCAAAGAGATTAAAGAACTCCCTATCGTGTTGCAGTCGTCCAACGATGAGAATGCTAACGAGGCCTATGAATTGAAGACTACTTTTATCAATAAAAATTCCGAGACTTTGTTGCTCGATTTCAAAAGCTTTATAACGCATTACCTGGGGTTCGGGAATTTTATTTACCGCGATAGAGAAGGTAGTCAGATTGCAGTTGCAAGGTCGCTAAAAGAATTTGAGGATCTTCTGCGGACAATTCCGGAAGAATCGCTATTGTACCATGCCCGGAAAGATCATTTCTCATTATGGTTGATGGCTCGCGGAGAGATCCAGGTTGCCAAGATCCTTAACCCGGCTAAGGTAACAGATTTCAAGGATCCAGAAAGTCTTCGTGAATACCTCATCAGTGTGATTCAGAACTTTAGGAATGAACAAAATATCGGTAAAGTAATCCCCTTTGAAGAATCGGCAATTTCCGATGAACACAATATTCTGACACTTACAGAAGGCTCACTGGGCGGCAAGGGCCGTGGACTGGCATTCGTCAATACACTGATTTACAATTATGATTTTTCTCAACATATTCCGAACATCCACATACGGACCCCAAAAACATCACTTATCGGGACAGATGAATTTGAATATTTCCTTGACCGGAACAAACTACGGGAACGGGCTGTGTTTGAGGAGGATTATGAGCAGATTAGGAAATGGTTTCTCGAAGGAAATTTAACGGATACTCTCGTCAGGAAACTTAAACTTATCATCAAGGCCATCACTAAACCACTGGCTATAAGGTCTTCCGGACTTTTCGAGGACTCACTCAATCAGCCTTTTGCAGGGATCTTTGAAACGTATCTCATACCGAATATTCACCCTGATCCAAAGGTTCGTCTTGAACAATTGATGAATGCAATTAAACTTGTTTATGCATCGGTTTATTCAAAAACTGCAAAAGGATACATTGAAGCAATCAATTACAAGATCGAACAGGAAAAAATGGCCGTAGTCATCCAGGAAGTAGTGGGTAACCATTATGATGATGTTTTTTATCCGCATATCAGCGGTGTGGCCCAATCCTATAATTATTACCCTTTTGCCCATATGAAACCGGAAGAGGGGTTTGCGGTGGCAGCTCTTGGTCTGGGAAGATATGTGGTTGAAGGTGAACGTGCTTTCCGTTTTGCACCCCAATATCCGGGTCTCGAAATAAATTCCCCTGTTGAGCAATACAAAGGCTCACAAGTTTATTTCTATGCCGTCGACCTGAAAAAGAAAGAAATCAACCTCCTGGAAGGAGAAGAAGCAGGACTGCGAAAACTGGAAGTGGATGATGCCGAACGCCATGGTACCCTGAAACATTGTGCTTCTGTTTACTCCTATGACAATAACAGCATCATTCCCGGACTGAACCATGCTGGACCCAGGGTGGTGAATTTTGCAGATATTCTAAAATACAATTATATCCCACTTGCAAAGACCATAGAAGTTGTGTTGGAAGTAGTAAAAGAAGCAATGGGTTCTCCTGTAGAGATTGAGTTTGCCGTTGACCTGAACAAGGATGAAGAAAACAAAGCTTCATTTTATGTCCTTCAACTTAAACCTCTTATCGGCAATTCAACCGATTATAATATTGATATGCAGAAGATCAGTCAGGAAGACATACTTCTCTATTCCGAAAAAGAGATGGGTAATGGTTTGATTGATGATATTAGTGAAGTTGTATTTGTTGATCCTGATACGTTTGATAAGTCGAAGACCATGGAGATGGCTGACGAAATGGATAAGATCAATGCAGAGATGATCCATGAAAACCGGAATTATATCCTGATAGGCCCCGGACGATGGGGGACGCGCGATCGCTGGATCGGCGTTCCCGTAAATTGGCCGCAAATTTCTCATGCCAGGATTATTGTGGAAACAAGCCTGGAAGGGTTTCCGCTGGATGCTTCTTCGGGATCACATTTTTTTCATAATGTGACTTCTATGAATGTTGGCTATTTCTGTATTCAACCTGAATTCTCAAAGAGTTTTATTCGATATGATATATTGAAGGCGCAGAAAGATATTCGGAAAACACAATACTTTACTATTGTAAATTTTAAGAAACCCCTTACCGTTAAAATGGATGGGAAAAAACGAATTTCAGTGATCACATTGGGAAATGGCAAATGACTTCCACAATATTCATAAAATAATAATTTATTATGCGAATTGCACGAATTAACACAACTCAAAAAACTACAACTCCTGATCTTATCGACCTTGAACTGATCGATCCACTGATCCAGAAATACAAAGGTAAAAAAGGGAACATGATCCCATTACTCCAGGGGACACAGGATGTATATGGTTACCTGCCTAGACTAGCCTTTGAAAAGATTGCCAGTGAAACAGGGCTGAATTTGAGCGAGATGTTCGGGGTAGCGACCTTTTATTCCCAGTTTCGCCTGAAACCGGTCGGAAAGTACATTATCAAGGTATGTCATGGAACTGCCTGCCATGTTCAGAATGCCAAAGAAATTTCGGAAGCGCTGGAGGAAGCATTGAAGATCAAAGATGGGGAAACCACAGAAGACAGGTTCTATACAATGGAATCAGTGGCCTGCCTGGGGTGCTGCTCTCTGGCCCCGGTCATGATGATTGGCGATCAGACTTATGGCAAGCTAACCGGAAATGAAGCAACGAAAATAGTCAAGAATATCAGGATCAGCGAAAACAACTAATTAATTTTATAAAACACCCTACTATTTATGACTGGAACTACTGTTACTGTCGGGCTTGGAAGCTGTGGAATTGCAGCAGGCGCAGGCAAGACTTATGAGAAGATCAGAGCCATGAAAGATACCGAGAAGCTGGATTTTATCCTTAAAAAGACCAGTTGTATCGGTATGTGTTACCGGGAACCCCTGGTTGAGATCAAGGATGAATCAGGAACTTATCTCTACGGTGACGTTACAGAAGGACGGGCAATTGAGGTGATAGAGAAGCATGTCAACCAGAAAGAGCCGATCCGCGATTACATCGTTTACAGCGATCTTTTCGACGCACCGGAAAACAATTTCCTTGACTCACAAGTGAAGATTGTCCTGCGGAACTGTGGATATATGGATCCAGAATCAATCGAAGAATATGAAACCCGCGGCGGTTACAAAGCTATCGGAAAACTGGCTACCGGAAAAATTGCCCGTATGGAAGTCATCCAGACAATCCTGGATTCAGGAATCCGGGGACGTGGAGGGGGAGGTTTCCCAACAGGACTGAAATGGAAATTTGCCAATGCAAATAAATCTGCAGAAAAGTACGTGATCTGTAATGCAGATGAAGGTGATCCGGGCGCCTTCATGGACCGGTCAGTACTTGAAGGTGATCCTCATTCGGTGCTGGAAGGAATGATCATTGCAGCATATGCCATTGAGGCTACCCAAGGTGTGATCTATTGCCGCGCCGAATATCCCCTTGCAATTAAACGGCTCAACATTGCTCTGAAACAGGCAAGGGATAAAGGTTACCTGGGCATGAATATTTTCGGGGTTGAAGGATTTGATTTTGATATTTTTATAAAAGAAGGTGCCGGTGCTTTTGTATGCGGTGAAGAAACTGCCTTGATAGCCTCGGTAGAAGGTGAACGCGGCATGCCTCGCAAACGACCACCTTTCCCCGCTAATTCTGGCTTATGGAAGAAACCTACCAATATTAACAACGTTGAAACCTACGCTAATATACCATGGATCATCCTGAACGGAGCTGCTGCTTTTGCTGCCTATGGAACAGAGAAGAGTAAAGGCACCAAGGTGTTCGCACTCGCAGGCAAGGTAAGCCATTCAGGACTTGTCGAAGTTCCTATGGGTATGACCATCAGGGATGTCATATTCAAACTTGGCGGAGGGATAAAGAAAGATAAAAAATTCAAGGCTGTACAGATGGGAGGCCCATCAGGGGGTTGTATACCCGAATATCTGTCTGATACGATTGTAGATTATGACTCGGTCAATGCCACTGGTGCCATAATGGGTTCGGGGGGTATGGTAGTGATGGATGAAACAACATGCATGGTGGATGTCGCCAAGTTCTTCCTCGATTTTACAAGGAAGGAATCTTGTGGGAAATGTACCTTTTGCAGAATGGGAACCATGCGCATGCAGGAGATTCTCGAAAGGATCACTAATGGGAAGGGCGTTGAAGCGGATCTTGAAAAACTGGAAGAACTGGCATACCAGATCAAGGATAATTCACTTTGCGGACTAGGGCAGACAGCTCCGAACCCGGTTCTTACTACAATCAAATATTTCAGGGATGAATATGAAGCGCACATTTTTCATAAGAAATGTCCTGCCAAGGTTTGCAGACCCTTGCTGACCTATACTGTCGATCCTGAGAAATGTACCGGTTGCCTCGTATGTTTGAAAAATTGTCCTGTGAAAGCCATCACCGGTGTACGCAAGCAACCTCATTTGATCAATCAGGATATCTGTACAAAATGCGGAGTATGTTTTTCGAAATGCAAATTTGATTCAATCGTTTTATCCTGACAATTAAAAATATCAAACAAAACCTGTAATACTTTCCGACGATGAAAGACAACTTCTATAACATTATACTCGATGGTAATATCGTAAAAGGAAAACCCGGTGAAACCATCCTTGAACTAGCCCGGCGACACAATATTGACATTCCAACCCTATGTAATGACTATCGCCTGGAACCCTTTACTTCCTGCTATGTTTGCGTGGTTGAAGTGGAAGGCATGCGTGGTCACCAACCCTCCTGTTCCACGAAGATCACAGAGGGAATGAAGATCATCACCAACAATGAAGGCATCCGCAAATCACGGAAAATGGCATTGGAGCTTATGCTTTCCAACCATTATGCCGATTGCATCGGGCCTTGCAAGCAGACCTGCCCTGCCGGAGTGGATGTACAGGGTTATATTTCATTGATCGAAAAAGGGTTGTATAATGATGCTGTGGCATTGATCAAGGAAACAAATCCACTACCAGCAATCTGCGGACGCGTGTGCGTTCGTCCGTGTGAGACAGAATGCCGCAGGAACCTTCTTGGCGAAAATGCCTCGGTTGGCATTGACTATTTAAAACGTTTTGCTTCAGATAAAGATTTACAATCGGAAACAAAGTATATTCCTGAGATTAAACCTTCAACAGGTAAAAAAGTGGCTATCATTGGGGCCGGTCCTGGAGGTCTTTCTGCCGCTTATTTTCTTCAGATACAAGGACATCAGGCCGACATTTATGAAGCCTCTGAAAAACCGGGCGGCTGGCTGCGTTATGGTATCCCCGAATACCGGTTGCCTAATGATATCGTTGACGAAGAAGTGAAAAACATTACCGATCTTGGTGTTAATATTTTTTATAATAAAAAACTCGGAGGAAATCTAAGCTACAAAGATCTGAAAGAAAAATACCAGGCTACAATCCTTACCATTGGTTCCCAGCGTGGAACCGGGATCGGATGTGAAGGTGATGATGCTGACAATGTTTTTTCTGGAATCGATTTTCTCCGGAACATGGAAGCAACCGGACAGCGGTACGATTTTACCGGGAAGACAATTGCTGTTATCGGTGGAGGTAATACTGCCATGGATTGCTGCAGGACCTCAATTCGTTGCAATGCAAGGAAGGTTTATGTGATTTACCGGAGAACGGAGAAGGAAATGCCAGCTAATCCTATAGAGATTCATGAATCAAAAATGGAAGGAGTAGAATATTTGTTTCTGACATTACCCAAAAAAGTTAATAAAGATTTAGAAGATCGGCTAAACTCCATTACCTGCATCCGGATGGAACTGGGCGAACCTGATGCTTCAGGCAGAAGAAGGCCTGTTCCGGTTGAAGGATCCGACTTTACAATTGACGTTGATTATGCACTTGCTGCGATCGGTCAGAAAACAGATGTAAATTTTATCGATAATATCAACAACTTTGCTGAAGCAGGGAGCTTGCAAATTAATAAATGGGGCGATATTGATGCAAAAAAAGATACCTTTCAAACCGGAATTCCTTCAGTGTTTGCAGCGGGCGATGGTGTTACAGGTCCTGCTACTATAATCGAAGCTATAGCCCAGGCGAAAATAGCTTCAACCAGTGCCCACCAATACCTGATGAATTTACCGCTTGAACCGTTAAAAAAGCCTTTCACCAGCCGTAGGGACAATTTCAAAAAACAAGTACCCCAGGATTATGTTAACCACTTCGGGAAACAACATCGGGAAGAAATGCCTGTCCTGGAACCTGATCAGCGGTTCAACTTTAACGAAGTGGAATTAGGTTATCAATCGGAAAATGTTGCCAAACATGAAACCCAACGCTGCCTTGAATGTGGTTGTGTGGCATTTTTGGATTGTGATTTGCAGAAATATTCAACAATTTATAATGCCAATCAAAAAGGGTTTGCCGGCGAATTCAAAGAGTACAATATCGATTTTAGACACCCCTTTATTGAGATTGATAACAACAAATGCATCCTTTGTGGAAGATGTATAAGGATCTGCCGTGAGATAGTGGGTGCCAATGCATTAGGTTTCATAAACCGGGGTTTTGATACATTCGTAGCACCCAGTATGGGAGATGCACTTCAGGATACATTCTGTGAATCATGCGGCATGTGTCTTTCTACCTGCCCAACTGGTGCGATGACCGAAAACGTTCTGTTCAAACCCGGACCGGTAAAAACAGAAGAAGTAAAAACCATCTGCAACTATTGTTCTGTTGGATGTTCCATAACCTTGAACCACAGGAATGGGTTTGTCATGAAAGTGACTGGAAATAAAGGTCTTATAAATCATGACGGAAACCTTTGCAGATACCCGAAGTTCGGGTACCAGTACCTGAACGATCCGAAGCGACTTACTAAACCAATGTTGAAAATTAACGGGGAATTCCATGAGATCAGTTTTGATGAAGCTTTTTCTTTGATCACCGAAAAGGTCAAATCGGTAAAACCGGATGAAAATGCTTTCTTTGCCGGTGCCCGTCTCTCAAACGAAGAGATGTACCTGGTTCAGAAATTGGCGAGGGCTGCAGCAAAAACAAATAACATCTCAAGCTTTCATTACCTGGGTAGAGGAGATTCTTACCGGTCGAATTGCGAGTTCAATGTTCCAATGGGAAATATTAGCGAAGCAAGTAAGATCATTCTAGTGGGAACAGAAATTAACAAGGATCATGCGGTTGCAGGGTACTTTGTTCAGAATACAAGATACATGAAGAAGATCCCGGTTTCATTGATTACTGTTAAAAAGAAAAATTCAATGGAACACAAGGTGGATGAAGTTATGAAGGTTGAATCATACTATTATTTTATTAAAGCTGTCAACCATTATCTGTTAACCAAAGACTTGGAGAACAGGCTGTTTCTTGACGACCGCACCGATGGATTTGAGAATTATAAGAACGCAATGCTGAAAGAGGACTATGGCAATCTGGTTAAATTATCAGGTACCTCCGGTAAAGAAAGTATTGCCCGGTTTGCCGAAGATTATAACAACCAATTGAATGCTATCCTCATTTTTTCGGAGAAAGAAATTTCCGCAGCAACCTCTGCAGAATTAGTCATTCTGGCTATGATAACAGGAAAGCTGGGAAAAACAGCCAATGGCATTATCGCTTTAAAAGAGAAGAATAACTCACAGGGCTTATTTGATATGGGAATTACACCAGGAAGAGGCCCAGGGGGACAATCAATGAAAGATCCTGTTTTTCATGAATCTTTGAAAGAAAAATGGCACACCAGTAACCTTCCTCATTCCGTTCTCGATATAGTGAAACTGCTATCAGATAAATCAATCCGTAACTTGTTCATTTTCGGAGAAGATCCCATTGGTTGTGCTACCGGACAGGAACCCAGAGAATGGATATTGAATGCGGATTTTGTGATGGTTCAGGATTATTTCATGACCCCTACGGCTGAAGAAGCCGACCTGGTTATACCTGCATCATTTCCCGCCGAAACAGGTGGAAGTTATACAAATGCCCAAAAGGTGATCCAGGAATTTGAAGCGCTTATGAAGCCGAAAACCAGGATGACAAATCTCGAACAGCTTACAGGATTACTAAAGAAGTTTGGATTTGAAATGCCCTGCGCGTCAAAAGATGTATTTATGGAGTTTATCACCTTGTTATCTCAGAAAAAGGATCATTCAAATCTTTCATTCCCGGCAACCACGGAAGAAGATTTCGACCGTATCTTTGATCATGGATGTGATGCAATTGTGAAGTTGTTCGAGGAAGAATTTGAAAATGCATTAAATCTTAATGTCACGAGTCATGCTATAAACGTGACATCGTAGCAGTCAGAAGGGAATTTCTGGATTAATACAGTAAAAACAGTTAACTAAGAAATCATGAAACAATTCAATAATGTAGACGATATCCTGGATTTTGCGATCAGGGCTGAACAGGAAGCAGTAGATTTTTATTCGGATCTTGCTGCAAGATCGAAGAATGACCAGATTAAAAAAGTATTCCTCGAGTTTGCAGGAGAAGAGATGAAACACAAATCACGTTTATTGGGAATTAAAGAGGATAAAAACCTGCATATTTCCGGTGAAATGGTAAAAGATATGAAGGTGTCAGATTACCTTGTAGATATAGTTCCCAAGCCGGATATGACATATTCAGATGCACTCATCCTGGCCATGAAAAAAGAAAAGAAAGCGTTCCAGCTCTATTCATTCCTCTCTGAACAAACCACCGATCCCCTGATGAAAGGATTATTCCATACCCTGTCATTGGAGGAGTCGAGACATAAACTCAGGTTTGAAATAGAATATGATGAGTATATCCTGAGGGAGAATTAATTTCCAAAGTCCTTCTTCAACTTTGACACGATGAATTTGTCAATAGGAAAAGTGAATTCGTTTTCGTTTAATTCTGCAATTGAAAGCCATCGAAAACATTGTGCACCATCCACTATCTCAGGGAAATCGAATTTCTTAGTCGTGGTTTGAAAAGGAAATGGCTTCTTAGCATCTATCAAATAATATATATTGATCAATTGCGATTCGACAAGTAATAATTCGGAAGCAATAAAGAAATCGGTTGTATAATAGTGTGATATAATTTCTATTTCCACCTTAAGTTCTTCCTTGAATTCTCTTTTCAGGCAGTCTTTCAATCCTTCTCCATAAATAAGTCCACCTCCCGGAAACTTAGTCATTAATATTCCCAGTCGGAATTCATCGGTCACAAGAATCCTCCCTTCATCAATCAAGAATCCATAAACACGGATATTGAACCATTTATTTTCCATGGCTTCCTTTTTTGGTAGCCCTTGTCATTTCCCTCTTTCCCGGGGGACCGGGTAGTTTTTCCAAGCTGAAACCCACAGTTTTTAATGCCCTCTTAACTGATCCTTTTACTGAATATGTGACAAGAACAGCACCTTCTTTCATCGATTGATAAAGCATCCGGAAGATTTCTTCCGTCCAAAGTTCAGGTTGGACCTCAGGACCAAAAGCGTCAGAATACACAAGATCATATCCCGATTCCTGCAAGTGAACTTCACGTAAATCACCTTTAATTTTATGAAGTGAAAAGGATTCTGATATCCTGGTTTCTTGATCCCAGGGAGCATCATGAAGAGCTTGAAAAACTTTCGCTTTTGCAGGCTCTGTCATTTCCGGGTAATTCATTAAGCTGACAATATGATTCTCCAGGGGAAACTTTTCTATCGTCGTGTAATGAACAGACTCACCTACCTTATCAGATACCAGGAAGGTAAGGAATGCATTTAATCCGGTACCGAATCCTATTTCAAAGATCCTGGCCGGAAAAGCAGGGATTTGTGAATAGCCGTTATTGATAAAAATATGCAGGGATTCCTGCACTGCTCCGTGGATGGAATGATAATGCTCATTCAACTCCGGAATAAATAAAGTTGTAGACCCGTCTTCCGTAATAACCGTCTGGATGGTCATGGTTTTAATAAAGAGTTGGAAATCTAGCTGGGTTGTAACCGTGCATCATCTCATAGATAAAATCAAATACATCCTCAGCATTGGGGTTTGAAAAATAATCGCCATCGGTACTATAGGCTGGCCGATGATCATTGGCGGTCAGTGTCCGGGGTTCTGCATCAAGGTATTGGAATCCACCCTGTTCTTCAAGTACTTTTTGGAACATATAAGCAGTAGCTCCACCGGGTACATCTTCATCAAAAAACACAATTTTATTTGTTTTCTTCAGCGACTCAAGAATAATATAATTACGGTCGAATGGCAGTAGTGACTGTACATCGATCATCTCTACTGAAATATCAAAATCTTTTAACTGGAGAACAGCTTCCTGAGCGATCCTTACACATGCGCCATAAGTGACAAGGGTTATATCTTTTCCTTTAATGAGTACTTCAGGGATGCCAATCGGGATTTTATATTCCCCGATATTAACAGGCATTTTCTCCTTTAACCGGTAACCGTTCAATGGTTCAATGATCAGCGCTGGATCATCGGAAGCCAATATGGTGTTGTAAAATCCTGCTGCCTGTGTCATGTTTCTCGGCACCAGCACATAGACGCCACGTATTGAATTTATGACCATGCTTAATGGCGATCCCGAGTGCCATATCCCTTCCAACCGGTGGCCTCGTGTACTGATGATCAGAGGTGCTTTCTGGCCACCTTTGGTGCGATACTGCAGTGTTGCAAGATCATCACTCAGCAATTGCAAACCGTAAAGCAGGTAATCAAAATACTGGATCTCAGCTATTGGCCTAAGTCCTCTCATGGCAAGCCCGATACCTTGTCCGATGATCGTAGCTTCCCTGATCCCGGTGTCAGTAATCCTTAAGTCACCGTATTTTGCCTGCAATCCCTCGAGTGTCTGATTAACTCCTCCAATCTTCCCTACATCTTCACCGAAAATCAAAGCATAGGGGTTGGTGGCAAAGATCCTGTCAAAATTGGCCTGTAACACTTCACGTCCGGTGACCACACGAGAATCCTCATGAATTTCAGGGCAAACTTCTGTTACCTTTAGAGCACTCTTTTTAGATTCGCTGTAAAGGTGAGAGCTGTATCGGTCGGCGTTAACATTCAACTGTTCATCCAACCATGCTGATAGATCTGCCTTCATTGGTTTCTTCAGACTACAGTTGGTACAAACATCGCGCAGGATCTTTTTTCCTGATGAGATAATATCTTTACGAATGGGATCGGTGATCTTTTGAAGATCATCCACAATCTTATCTATCTTTTGCTGCTTTTTACAAGGACAATGACTCGTTCTGACAGTTTTGATAAGGATATCCCTTTCCTTTTTGATTGGATCCTGGAACTTTTTCCAGGCACGGTCTCTTGCAGCTTTCACCGTTTTAAGAGCTGAAGCTTCAATCTCATCTAATTCCTTGCTATCCGAAAGTTCATTCTCCAATATCCAATTGCGGAATTGAAAATTACAATCAAATTTCTTTTCCCAGTCAAGCTGTTCTTTTGTCTTGTAACGTTCATGCGATCCGGAAGTAGAGTGACCCTGAGGCTGAGTGAGACCATTGATGTGGAATAAAACGGGGACATGGTTTTTCCGGCAGAGGGCAACACCTTCTTCATACATTTTGCAAAGGGCTGGATAATCCCATCCATTATCACGATATATCAGGAAGCCTCGGTCATTTTTATTTTGTTCAAATCCTTTTAAGAGTTCAGAGATGTTTTCTTTGGTTGTTTGTAATTTCTTTGGAACTGAAATTCCCCAACCATCATCCCAAATTGAGATTGCTAAGGGAACCTGCAATACACCAGCTGCGTTCAATGTCTCTAGAAAATGACCTTCAGAAGTGCTTGCATCGCCAATAGTCCCGAAAGCCACCTCGTCACCGTTATGAGAAAACCCCGTACAGGATTTAAGTCCGGGGTTGTTCCTGAATAATTTTGAAGCCAGGGCAAGCCCCAACAAACGTGGCATCTGACCGGCGGTAGGGGAGATGTCGGCTGATGAATTCTTCTGTTTTGTCAGATCTTTCCAGTTTCCTTCCGCATCCAGCGACCGGGTGGCAAAATGGTTGTTCATCAAACGACCTCCATTCCCCGGATTTGATATTAAATCGGTATCACCATAAAGCTGGGCAAAAAATTCTTCCAGTGTGAACATTCCCGAAGCCAACATGAATGTTTGGTCTCTGTAATATCCTGAACGCCAGTCTCCCTCCCTGAAAACCTTGGCCATCGCAATCTGGGGCACTTCCTTGCCATCTCCGAAAATGCCGAATTTGGCTTTTCCCGTCAGGACTTCCCTGCGCCCCAGTAAACTCGCCTGCCTGCTCTCACAAGCTACCTGATAATCCTTAAGGACAACATCCCTCCCAATCAGCTTGTTTTTATCCAAAGACTTTATGTTATCCGTTTTCTCCGTGTTTTAGGGATTTAGTAGTTTTCTGCTTTCATTTCAAAATAGGACATGGGATGGCCGCATACCGGGCAATTATTCAGGGCTTTGGTTCCAAAATGAACATGACCGCATTTCCGGCAGATCCAAAATACCTTTTCTCCTCTTTCGAATATATGATTCTCTTCCAGATTCTTCAGTAATTTCAAGAATCTCTTTTCATGGTCGGCTTCGATATTGGCAATGAGTTTAAAGAGTGTTGCCACTTTTGGGAACCCCTCTTCTGCAGCAATCCGGGAGAATTCCGGGTACAGATCAGTCCATTCTTCATGCTCTCCACCTGCGGCAGCACCCAGGTTCTCAGCAGTCGTGCCGATCTTTCCGGCAGGGTAGGTTGCTGTAATTTCAACCGGGCCGCCTTCAAGGTTTCTGAAAAATAATTTCCCATGTTCTTCTTCATTCAACGCAGTTTCTGCAAAAAGGGCTGCAATTTGTTCATAGCCTTCTTTCTGTGCCTGCTTGGCAAAGAAAGTGTAACGGTTTTTTGCCTGTGATTCTCCTGCAAAGGCTTTCAGCAGGTTCTTTTCGGTCTTTGTTCCTTTTATACTTTTTTCCATAGTCTTAAATTTTCATCAAAGATAGTTGGAAAATTTTAAATTTCAATCATCCTTCAATCACCTCGTATTCTTCCTTTAAAACTCCACAAACCGGACAAATCCAGTCTTCCGGAAGATCTTCAAATTTTGTCCTCGGAGGATATCCCCGCATTGGATCACCCTCTGCTTCATCATAAACATGACCACAAACCATACATCTGTACTTCTTCATATCTAAGTTTTTTTAAATATCAAACCTACTGTCCATAATATGTTCTGAATAATAATTATCAATTTTCATTTATCATTTGTTAATGGATTTTCCCTCTATCCAGTTCACAATCTTGTCCGTCATTGGTGAAGTTCCCGGTTCAACCATGCCGGCAAGATGCCCGTTCTCATCGATCATAAATTTTTGGAAATTCCATTTCACTGGGGCATCCATGACTCCGTTTTCTTCTTTGGAGGTCAGCCATTTATAGATCGGATCCTGATCGTTACCTTTCACAGAGATCTTCGACATCATCGGAAATGTGACCCCGTAATTCTTTGTGCAGAATTCCTTGATCTGTGCATTGGTTCCAGGCTCCTGCGAGAGAAAATTATTTGCAGGGAAACCGATAATTGTAAATTTCTCGCCTCCGTATTTTTTATAAAGTTCCTCGAGCTGTGCATACTGAGGAGTATGTCCACACTTGGAAGCCGTATTGACGACCAATACTTTCTTCCCCCTTAGTGTGGAAAGATCAAAGGGTTGTCCATCAATGGTGGTGGTCTTGAAATTATAGAATGATTTTGTGTTTTGAGCATTGGCCAGGATTGTCATGGTAAAGAAGCTTAAAATTAAAATGATGGTTTTCATAATTTGCAATTTTTTATTTCTTATTTTTATAAATTAATGTTGCAAATATAAGAATAAATCGTATTATTTAAAACAAATCTAAATTAATTCCCAGTCAAACGTATAAAGATTAATTAAATGAAAATCAATATTAAAACCGGTGACAAAGCGCCATTGTTTACTTTACCCGATTCCGGAGGCAATCCGGTCAGCCTTTCTGATTTGATAGGGAAACAAAATCTCGTGGTCTTTTTTTATCCTAAAGATGAATCTTATGGGTGTACAAAAGAAGCTTGCAGTTTTCGTGACAGTTATGATGAATTTAAAGAAGCGGGTGCAGAAGTGATCGGCATTAGTTCAGATGATGAAGAATCGCACAGCTCATTTGCTGACCATCACCGTTTGCCATTTATTCTCCTTTCTGATAAGGACAATATCGTGGCTGAACTCTATGGAGTAGGTCGCTCATTAGGAATGCCCGGTAGGGTAACATTCGTAATTGACAGGGCAGGTATAGTCAGAATGAATTATTCTTCTCAGATCAATTTCCGAAAACACATCGATGAAGCTTTAGAACTTATCAGGACATTATAAGTGACCTTAAAGGGGATGATCCGCAGATTAGTTTAATTACGTTCTCAGAAATGCTCGAAAACTCCCAGTCCGAATAACGCAAAATCATATTTTACAGGGTCTTCAGAGTCAAATTGCTGAAGGTTAGCTGTCAGTTCTTCGACGGCTTTCCAGTCGTTTTGTTTTCGCTGTAAAAGACCAAGTTTCCGTGCCACATTACCACTATGTACATCCAAAGGACACATCAGGATTGAAGGAGATATCTTTTTCCATAAACCAAAGTCTACCCCTCTGCGATCATTCCTGACCATCCAACGGAGGAACATGTTTATACGGGTAAATAAGGTAGTAATTCTAATCATGATTATCTTAGTACATTTGCTGCTCTGAAAATGGTCGCAAAATTTTCTCATGGAGATTACCAATAGCGAGTTGAAAGATTTTCTTGAGGCAAAGGTAGTTCAATATAACACCCTTTCCTTCATTGAAACAGACCCTATAAGTATTCCGCATCGATATACTTTAAAAGAAGATATCGAGATTTCTGGTTTTCTCGCATCTTCGATAGCTTGGGGCAACCGAAAGACTATTACCGTGAATGGAAACCGTTTGATGGCTATGATGAGTAGTTCACCTTATGACTTTGTCGTTAATCATCAAGAGCATCACTTAGAAAAATTAAATGGTTTTGTTCACCGCACATTTAATTCAGTTGATTTTATCCATTTCATCAAGGCGTTACAATACATTTATAAAGAAAAAGAAGGATTAGAAGGTATATTTGCTAAATACCAAACGAAAGATTCTTTGCAACCAGCTATCCACCAACTTCATGAAGTTTTTTTTGAAATACCTCATTCTGTTAGAACAAGAAAGCATATTGCAGACCCCAATAAAGGCTCTGCTGCTAAAAAAGTTAACCTGTTTTTAAGGTGGATGGTCAGAAAAGACAAGTCTGGCGTTGATTTTGGTTTATGGAAATCAATTTCGCCCTCAAAACTTTCTTGCCCTTTAGATATTCATTCTGGTAATGTAGCCAGAAAGTTAGAATTGCTAAAAAGACGACAGAATGACTCTAAGGCTGTACTGGAATTGGATGCTAATTTAAGACGACTTGATCCTAAAGACCCAGTAAAATATGATTTTGCGTTATTTGGGTTAGGTGTTATTGAAAAATTTTGGAAATAGGAATTCTAAAACTTTGAGACATTCAAATATCAACGCCTTAAAGCACCGATTCTTTAATTTTTTCCAAAAAAATTTTCGATTTTTGAGAATGGAAAGTATTCATTTTTAAACCAGCCAAACCGTTCCTGAAAAATGACATTCCCATTTATTTGAATTTTTTTGCAAATAACTTGAAATCACTTTGCCATCTTTACAAAGAAGTCATGTTATAAGGAGCAGGGGGTAGTGTAAAATATCAGGATAGAGGAAAATAGCGATAACTGGAAATATGGCAGATTTTAAAATATCCAGATATTAGAATATTCCTTATGTTCAAAATATTTTACTTTTGTCAACATTAGGGATTTGCAAATACCTTGAATATCAGTCAACAATCACTGTGATTTAAATTGGTAATTAATGCGGTTCGAATCGAGTCCTGTGAAAGACAAAGTCACAACGTAGAAAATCAATTTTCTTAAATATCACAACTTATGTATGATAAAAAGTGGCAAAAAATTAACACTCATCGATTATTTAAAGAAATCAGTAAAAATCCTAATTTGATGAATCGAATATCCGATGTATGGCTGTTTAATGAGTGTTTGAAAAATGTAACAGTTGATAAAAAATATATTACATATCATTTTACAAGTATTGAAATACCTTTTAAAAGGTATAATCTTAAACTCTATTATGATATTAAAACTCAAATTATATTTGCTCCATATGAGAGGAAAGCGAATAAGTACAACTTCTCGTTATTAATTGTTGCAGTTATGGATAAAAATGGTGAAATGGAAACTGCCTATTATTTTGACCAATTAATATTAAGTATGTTTAACAAACCTGAAGTTCAGGTTTTTATGGAAACAGGTCAATACACAACTACAACTCCTACAGCACAACTTATTACACCCAAAAAGTACTTCGATATTTCTGGAAAGGCTTAATAAGGTTGTTATTCCTAAGAATGTTTTCGGATTTTATCTCTACTTCCAGAATTCCCAATAGTTAGAGCATACAAAGTTTACCCCATTGTCTTCATCCGAGATTGGCAAATGAATCGGATAACAAATAGTTCAGAGTAAGTCGAAGAATTAATTTCTTTATAAAGATAATGTAAAACCGTTATTTGTTTCAATCAATTATAATTCAGCCTATTAAACAAGTAATCTACGTCAATTATCTAAGACGCAATTGGACTCTATTCCTTGCCCATTTTTTATAACGTTGTAGGATCATTTTTTATATTTGAAATAGATTCAACCTTGGACAACAATTTCATATTTTTTTTATACCTCCAGACTTTAACCTTCTTACCATCAATAATCACTCTTTTACCAACCCAATTCTGATCTATTGATTCAATGTAAGTATGAATAAATTTACCCAAACTGATCAAAGGGTTACCTCCAACCTTTAAGAAATATTCTTGGCTATCTTCTTTCAAGCATTTGAATATCATCTCTGTTGGTTGTGGTTCAAATTTAATGTCAAAGTACATCAAGTGCCATAAATCATTATATACCTTTTTCTTGACCTTGTCGATGATTGTGATCGGGGCTCGTTCCTTGAATGATTCCATCAACTTGGCTTTATATACGTTTTCAAAACGGCTATTCTTTATCAATGAAAAATCAATTTTAAATTCCTTAGCCATTATATATTTCTTTGCCAGTTTGGAATAGACACTAAGCATCAGTTGGATATTTGTTACAAACGGCTTCATATGAGGATAATTGAATACAAAATCCGAATCTTTACCCTGAAAGTTTAAAACATAGGAAGTGATTTCTTCGGGATAGTCAAAAAAAATGTTTGTCCGTTTTTCGACCTCTTCAGATTGTGACGAATACGGCTGGAGCCATTTGATTGCAAATATTTTTGAAAGGTAATGCTTGTAGATCACTGGATGATTCGTAATCAATTCCATTGCGTCTTGAACGATTTTATTCTTGATTCGGTTTTTGTTAATCTCAACCCGCTTATTCTTGATGTAGATAAAGTCTTCATTGAGTGGGGATTCATCATCAAATTGGGATTCTCCGATACTATTGTAATAGTCAGCTTTTGCCTGTTCAGTTAATTTGGCTGCTTCATATAATCTATCCAATCGTTCCCTGATTTTAATTGGAAGTACCGTCTGGTAAATTGGATCACTTAGTACCTGTTCAATCCGTTTCTTACGATAGTCATCCTTTAATTGCAACATTCTCTTTAAGAAATGTTCATCTGTTTCACCATCCTGTTGTTTATTGTTTTCTTTTTCAATCCTCCAGTCATCACCAAACGTTATTTGGGGATAGTTAAATACCGTTGCCAGAATAATATTTGTATTTTGTTTGTTACGAATACGGGCTGGAAACTGTTCTATTTTAAAAATATCCTTATGGTGATCCGTAAGCATCAAGACATAGTCGATGTCTGGATTTAATATGTTGATACCCGAATTTATAAGGTCTGTACCTAACCAAATACCTTTTGGTATCATCTGCTTTTCAATAAGCATTCGGTTTTGGATTGAGCCCTTTGTATCAGCATTTATCAGCCCAACAGTGATATTTTCCTTAGCCAGCGTATCTTGTATTTCAAGACACTTGGTTTTATCATTGTAGTAGATCAGAATATTCTTATTTTTATTAGTTCTGATGAAGTCCAAGCAATACTCCAAAATATTATTAACCGATATAAGGTCTATTTTTTGTTTTTGATCATTCTCTTTCACGATCTTCACCGTGAAATACTTGCCCTCAGTCCCTCCTACCATGAACGTCTCTGGTGTTGCAGAGAAGAAGACTTGTTTAACCGTTGATGGAAACTCGATTTGTCTTTGACCAATGAGTTCCGCATAATTTACTAAGTCCTGAACTTCATCAACCAGTAGGATATCCACGTCCTGAATAATCTTATGAAGAGAAGCGTTAGAACTTATATAAACAAAATGTTCGAGTGTCTTATCATCTGCGCCCAGATGTTTCATAGTTGAATCAGAATAATTACGGTAAAGTGGAATCTCTGGGAAATCCGTCTTCATTAGTTCGTATATCTGATCATTAATGATGTTCTTTGGTGTAGTATAACAGGAATATTTTCGGGGCTTCTGATGGTAAAGATCAGCCATAAGTTTACGGAACATGGTTGTTTTACCTACCGCTGGTTCGGCATCAATGATTACTCGATCATGCTTATTAATAATCTTCTTGACCTCCGTTCTGGCTTCTGAAGCATGGGTTTTTATTGTTATCACCTTATCATAGGGATAGCCGAACAAATTTCTTGTAACATTGACTCTATAGTCTAAAAGGTCAAACCGATCTTCAAGATCAATTGCATAGGTTCGGTTCTTTTGCGCATAAACCCATTGGTCAAATATTTCAAATGTTTGTAGAGGGATACTTTTCCCTTTATAGTATTTGACATATAAATTGTAGAACCATCGTCTCTGATCTTCTGCTAAACCTTGGATTGCAAAAATGTATGATATTTCATGGTGTGAAAGCGCATCCTTAAGAAAGGAGCCATCAGATTCAGCCATCACCAGATTAATAAACCTTTGGTTATCCGAATCACGTTCTGCAACATTTACCGTGGAATTCTTTTTAGAAACATTAATGGGAAGTACTTGTACCTTAAATATTTGCGGGTTGTAATTAAGGACTGTGAGTGGATCAGGAATTGATCTGTACATACTTTGTACCATATTACGCAGTGGAGCTGCATCAATATAGTTGGAGTCCGTGTCCCATGTCGCATATTTCCAATGTGCACCGTGAATCTTGATACCATGATTTTTAATCAGGTGATCGGTTATAATCTCTGAATTGTATCTATGATTTCTTGTAAGCGTCTCACTATCTGCATTTAAGATTGATTTATTGTTTTGATCAACATTCTCTAACAAAATTACTATGTGTAATCCTTCAGCCGATTTGGACTTACCAGCAAAAAAGATAAATGGGTCATTCTTCAAGCTCTTCAATAATTTATTGATTGCCTCGGAAACTGTACGAACCTTAAAATCCTTTATGAGATTTTCTTTCTGTTTTTCTGAATGAGTATCAATATCAAGCCAATATGCTTGTAAATAGATCACATTGGGAATGTCCTTAGAAATACGCTTACCAGAAATCTTATGCTGAAGTTGAATTGCTGGGTCAGCAAATTGAGTGTTCTGTGGATTCTTTATAGTTGCCCAATTGTAAAATCCTTTAATATTATCCTTTATGAAATTGACCCCATCATGAATGACACATTGATAAGGGAAAAGATCGTCATTCCCTCTTCGATGAATGTAAAAAATAATCTCGTTCATATGATCAGTTATTTTTTGTAGGGCGTGGGTATGCAAATATAGAATCAAAAAGTTGAATCATTCCACTGTCCCGATATTTGATCTTGATTTCGATCCAGAAATTCCTTTATGATCCTTCTCAAGGTCACACTCACGTTCTCTTTCTGTATAGCTGAGATAATCCTAAGCTGTAGCCACTGTTCAGGCGCAATATAAAACCCTTTATAAACCCTTCCATATTTTTCCATTGTCGTAATGATTTTTTTTCAATACAGTATATATAAATTTTAGGATGTCCCTTTTCGTCATTAACGAAAACACAGGGAGACCCTGTTATTTTTTTTACCTTTGACATTCAAAGCTATAACAGCATTGATTTTATTACTAAAGCTCATTGGTAACCACTTAACGGGTATTAAGCCATAAGTAATTTGGCTCCTTTTGTGAAAAAAAGAAATTATGAAAATCCCAGATGTTGAAATTTCAGACCGCACCAAAGTGATGATGTCTCTTGTCTCCCGAAATGGCGGGTCTTTAAAGTTTTATGCTAAAAATATTATTCCAGAAAAAGAATTCGATTTTTATTTCCTTGGGAGTTTAAAAGTACGGTCAGGAGAAGAGCTTGATTTTGACCAGTTAAAGCAGCAATTATCTCAAAAGCTATATGACACGTGTGGCATACATTATATTGAAAAGTTTTCAGTTGATGTAATATCTCCAAGTGAGATTAAGAACGATATTGAAAAGTTAAAGATGAGCTTGGACGATTTATTATCAATTGAAACTCCAGATAATAAGGAGAAATTCTTTAACGCTCTTTTAGTTTTAAAAGAATTTGATGGTTTTAAATGGTTTGTCATCGTAGACATATTCTACGGATTGTACAATTGGTATGAAAAGCAATTGATTGCTTTTTGCCCATCCAGTTCTCATGTTTTATTAAAACTTAATGAATACCAACAGATGGAATCTGGCTGTAAGTATGGCTGCTGGATTGATCGTGTTAAAAATGATACAATTCAAGGCTTATATGAGGTGAAAAGAGATATTAGATTTAAGATATCGAATGACCAATATTGGTGGAAATTAAGTAGAGTATTAGGTTATTTTCTCAATATGGATGAAAGTAAACTCCTAACGAGGCTAAGCAGAAAAAGAGCACTCGAATATATTAAATAAGGTCATGCCTAAAATGACTCCCCATCAGAAAGAAGTAATTCAACTAAAGATCAAGAAGATCAGGGCAATTCTGGCAGCAGAGAAAAGAAAATTCGGCTGCTATGATGACAGCCGTGGATTACGTTATGCCCCGACAGGATATTACTTGAGATTGCAGGATTACCAAGGTGGAATGGTTTACCTGAGGTGGTTTGCAAGGAATTTCCCTGATGATGCTGGCTTTCCTGAATTCCTATTTGAATGGGCAATAATCCTTTTCAATTGCGATAAAATCAAAGAGGCTGAAAGGAAAGCTGCTGAGTGCTTCTTTAGGAACACTTACATTTTTAATAAATTCTTTGGCAAACCCTTAGAACCATCGGATAAATTGGAGAATTGGAATATTGAGAAACCTGAGTATTTGCAGGACTTCAAATACTCTTGCAAGCAGCCCGAACTTGGAGATTTTACCAAATGGTTATCGGAATATGAAGAGACTGAAAAGTTCAAATCTGTTGCCAAACGGTATATTGATGCCAGAATCAGATTGAAAACAGAACATGATCCTGAGATGAGGCATTTATTGGTCAGGATTGATCGGCAGCTTCTGAATGAGGTATAGAACGTTTTTTTGTTGTAGGGTTCCTCAAATCGCTCCGTTTTCGAGCAAGTTTGGGATTATATGTATTTATTTGCTTCGATTTCAATAATTTTGAAGAAAAATCCAGCTTCTTTCAATGATGATCAATAAAAGATAGAGATTTAATCTTTCACGAATGAAAAAATTATGGGAGTTTTTCGAGCCGAGAAATAAAAATGAGTTCTTTGGAATCCTTGCGGATTATGAAGCACAGGGTTATACAGTCGGCATTGGCGAAAAGGAAGCCAGATTATTTGTTTTCAATGCTAACAAATTTTTCGTTATGCTGGTCAAAGGAAAACAGTTTGGAAAATATGACTATACCCAAGGAGGTTGGTTTGTAACGGCAATTACTCATGCTGCTGTTTATGATCCTAATAAAACTTGGATTCAAATTCAACCACCAGTAAAGGTTATTGTCCCCTATCCCACAATGAATATATTACAGCGAATCAACATTGATCCCGTAGATGTTGAACTGTTCAATAGTTTCATCAAAGAGTACATTACCCTACCAAATGATAAAAGATTAAGACTTGGAAGAGGTACTAAATTTGGAAATATATTGGATAAAAAGAAGAAGGGATTAATATAATAGTTGTCGAAGTGATTGTTGCCTTTCCGAAATTTAACTAAATTGTCAAGAGGCTTATCTTTGGATTGATCGGCAACTCCTGAACGAGATATAGTTGCGTTATTTCCTATTGTCCCACTTACTTCCCTGCCAGTCACTGATCCGTCCAGCTTCATTGCAGTCTGTGCACCACCATTCGATGATATCCCTGTCAAAAGCCACTTCAATATTGCCTTTGCACTTTTTATTTCTGCATCTCAATTCGGTACTCAATGTTGGAGGATTTTTATCCTTTGTCGCTTCATCCACAATCAAGGATTGGAATGAGGCAAGTTCTCGTGCTTGTTTTGGCATCTCTTTGGCAATGTTGCCATCGGGATCGAGATAGTGGGTCAGATTGGTGATGAACATGGGGTATTGGTTTTCATTTTATTATTTTATTTATCTCGCTCTGCCATTCATCCTCAAACACGACCTGAAATTCGAAATTTTGGTCTGGAAATTCAGCAAACAATTCTTTCCAAGGTTTCTTTGCGCCTAACTCGTTACATAGATCAAAAACATTTTTCTTGTAACGTGTATCGTCATTCTCTTTGAGATGAATGCCCTTGGTTTCCAAAACATAAACTGTTTCGTAATCATCATTTTTTGTCTGGCTTTTCTTTGCTGCTACGAAGTCAGGATAAATCTTATTCTTTTGCCATCCTTGGATATGAAAGTCCTTCCTCGATCTGTTCCGATACCACCAAAGCAGTTGTTCCTGTTCATCAAGATAGATTGCGACTGTTTTTTCTGTTCCATCTAAATCTTCTTCTGGAACATAGTCAAATAGAGATGCTTGAATTGGCGAATTATCAGAACGGACTAACTGTCTGTTACTTTTCACTTTGATATGAGAAGGTAATATGTGGTGCCCTTGTTCCTGAATTAAAAAGAATAAAAGTTGTTTCTTGTCAAGCAATCTTTTGAAAACAAGCTCTGCTAAACGGTTTCTCTCTTTTTCCAGAATTTTTTTCAGTTCTTCAATGATGAAAACAAAATTCGCTGCAAGGGTTTCTCTATTGTACTTTTCAGAAAGAAGTTTCAATGCATTGTGTCCTAATTCAAAAGCAACCCATGGGTTTGGAATCACATCGCTCAATTGTCTTGCTAAAAATGCTTCATCAATTTCGAGTGTTCCCACCTTTTCATACCGCCCTGTCTCTTTAAGTAACTCTGACTCTTCCCTGCTCAAACCTAAAGTCAGTTCTTGTTCCTTAGTTTGTTTACTACTCAATGTTTTTTCAGAAATGTCACCAATGTTAATTTTATCCCAATCAATTCCGTTCAAAATATCCGCTTCAAAGATGATATCTCTCCAGCTTTCTTTTTCTTGAATCACAAACTTTGGCAAATAAAGTTTTCCTTCAAATTTTTTAAACTTCGCTCGGTATTTTAATTCTCTATCATGCAAACCTCCTTCACTGCCTCCATCTGAATCGTTTACTAATCGACCAGCAAGATCGCCAAGCCCTTCGCTCTCTAATCCGTTCTTTATTTCTCTCACTAAAGTTGCAGCATTTGGCTTATAAGTGTAAATATAACATTCATCCAACTCTTTCACTTTTGTTTTTCTGGCATTTGGCTGTCTCAAAATTCTCCCTACGAGTTGCGTGATGCCCGTGGCTGATTGTGGATTTGTAAGTATCGTAAGTATATAGGCGAATGAACAGTCCCACCCTTCTTGTAACGCTTGCTTGGTAATGATGTAGCGTATTTCACATTCTTTTGAAAACAAATCAATGCCTTCGATGTCATCTTTTTCGCTACTCTTGATTGCAATTTGGTCTTCGGAAATGCTGCAATTTTTGATTAGAAACTCTTTTGCATCTTCTGCATGGATATAGCCACTGTCTCGCTGGTCTCTACCAGTCCGCTCCACTTGAATTAAACAAATCGGTCTAATATATTCGCCTGTGTTTTCTTCGAATTCTTTTGCTTTAGTCTCTAACTCTTTTTGTTTCTCATAACTTGAAAGCATTGTGTCTTTCCAATCCCAGCTTGCCTTGTTCGTCAAGTGAATATCTAACTTTATCATTTCTTCTTCATGCAATTCCCGCCCAGTAATTTTCACCAATTCGTTGCTGTTAGGCGGTGGGGTTGCAGAAAGTTCAAGTATTATGCTCGGATTGAAATTTCTAATCGTATTTCTCGATTGTTCACTATAAGCCCTATGTCCTTCATCAATAACAACAAGAGGTTTGAGGATTTTCAGTGTGTTGCCTAATGAAGTTTTGATTTGCTGATTAAAAACCTCACTTTCTTCTCCAAAGTAATCAAGATTAGGATACTTTTTTAGCAATTCTCGTTGGGCAGGGTAATTATCCTCGGCAGGGAAAAAATCGGTAAATCCTCCTGAATCACGAAAAACTTTCAGTGTTTCTTTATTCTGCCTATTAGCAGATGGAAGCATTAGCAACAATATCATTAAATTTTCTTCAACATCAAGACGGTTGAAAATTTCCAGTTTCTCTTTAATCAGAGTTCTACCTCCGCTTGAGATATCTAAGACCTGTCGGTATGGATGCTCTCTATTTTTCAAAGCGGAAATTGTTTGCCGATATATTTGAGTTGATGGAACAATCCAAAGTACAAGCCCTGTCTGTTTTTTTAGATAAGATTTTTGGATAAGATCAATACTGTGACAAGCCAGTAAAGTTTTTCCTCCGCCAGTGGGAATTTTAAAATAAAAATCTGGTAAGGGGATATTGAGTCCGTTTGTTTTGCTGTGGTAAATTGTTCTTGCTGTAGCCTGTGTAAATGCACGCTTTGGGAAATTATAATCACTTGCAACATCAGGGTCAATCTCTAATGCACGTTCATATTTGGCTTCGAATTCACTCAATGCACTCAGATACTCTTTGAGAGTAGTCAATACTTTCTCCTGATAATGCTTCAGCTTCATTTCTTTATGCGATAAATTTCGTAAGGCAGTTGGCAAAAATCGATACGGTTTTCAAGTAAGGTATAATCATCAACGTATTTTGCTGGAGCGAAAACCAATCGTTGCTTGCTTTTGAATTTCGGAAATGTTTTTACCTCTTCCAGAGTTAAGGCATTTTTCTTTAACCATTCAATGTCAGGTTTGTAATGCAAATAAACTTCGTAGTTTTTACTTTCACCTATAAAGCCTGTTCTTTCGTTAATTGCTTTTTCATTAAATTCCTCTCCAGTAGCAGTATAGAATAAATATCTTGCGAATTCTGTAAATGAAGGCAACTTTTCACCCCGTAAAATGCTTTCCATTTCAATCTCGTCTCCCAGTTCAAAATAACTGAAAGTCCCACCTATGCCTTTTTTAAGGTTCTCAGAAGATGCGCTATTTACGCCCTTGATAACTCTACGAACTCTTTCGGCTGTGATAGTATTGGCGTATTCCTCTTGTTCAACTAAAATAAATTTGCGGTTCCCTTGATTTTCACTGTTGAGCTCTAAAACGGCATGAGCCGTTGTTCCTGAACCTGCAAATGAGTCTAAAACAATATCATCATCTTCAGTTGAAACTTGAATTAATTCTTTGAGTAGAGAAACTGGTTTGGGGTACTCAAACTTGATAGGTATTCCAAATTCAGCATACTCTGCTTGATCAGATTTAAATTCGTTTTCAATAAGGGATCGAATTTTCTTTCCAGCACCAATGCGTTGTTTGAATTGGACGCTCCAACTTCCATCCTTTTTTGATAAGAATCTAACATCACCCGTTTCTAAGTCCTTTTTAAAAGTCTCTTCAGCTCTAAACCATTTTCCAGTTAATATTTTTCCATCAGGAGCGGTAATTTTATATGGTTTTGTTGCTGTCGATGAGCGTTCCATTGTGTCCCAAAAGAATTTTCCATCTTTGTCTTCTTCTTTAAATCTTAGTGCATAATCTGGGTCATGAGGGATAAATAGCTTTGGCAGTTGGGGCTTATTCTTAGCATACACTAAAACATAATCATGTTCAATGGCAAAATCTGAAGCAGCACTACCTCCACCGATTTTTGTTCTTCTTGGTAATTTGCCAAGAAAATTAGAAGCAGTAAAAATTTCATCGACTAAAACACGTAAATGTGATTCCTCATTATCATCGATTGAAATAAAAATCACCCCTTCTTCATGGAGTAATTCTTTAAGCAATTTCAATCTCGGCATCATCATACAACACCATTTTTCATGGCGTGTTAAATCTTCTTTATCTACAACCTTTCCCAGCCATTCTTTTATCATTGGACTATTAACATTGTCCTTGTAAATCCATTTGTCATTCCCTGTATTGTAAGGTGGGTCAATGTAAATACATTTTACTTTCCCACTATACGTTGGTAGTAATGCCTTCAATGCTTTCAGATTATCACCTTGGATAATAAGATTATCATTTAGGGAAACTTTATCAGTTAAACTTAAATCATTCCTCGGCACAAGTTGGTGATATTTCACAGTAAGGTGATGATTCTGGACAAAGGTTTTCCCTTTGAATTGGAGTGTAGGCATGATTTATTTAGTTCAGGTTCAAATATATTAATTCAACTATCATTTTCTATATTAATATCTTAGCAACTTCTTGTTAACTTTCTCCCGCTATTTTTTTGTTTTAGCTTTCTGATACTTGATTTGTTCCTCAGCAACCTGTAATGCTTTCAATGCCAGCTCTTCATCAGCTATTTCAAGCAGAACTTTTTCGCTTAGGTAAAGTACCATTAATTCCTCTGCATCATGCTCATAGATTACTGCAAGTTTCTGGACAATTTCTTTTGTGAGCGGTCTTTCACCTCGCTCCATCTTGCTGAGAATGGCAATATCAATATCAAGTGATGCTGCCACTTTCCGAAGAGGGAATCCATTCTGCTCTCTCAATTTACGGAGTTTGTCTCCGATTTTTTCATTTGACATGTTTCCTATTGACAACTTATGTCAAAAGTACGAGTTCATTATTGATTTTCTTCTTGTGACAATACAAAGTTTTCAACATTCGATAAACCAAAAAAGGTACTAAGTGCGCCAGAATGACCTATAGTCCGAATGGAAAATGCTGGCAGCATGGTGGGGATTGATGAAAAATCCATTTGGTAAAATGCTCTAAGATTCAATATCACCCTGCGTTTTAAACCACTTCCCGCTCAATTTTTTTTCTTCATAAACTTTCCATATATTTGTTATTCAAACCTATAACAGATTTTATGGATGAAGAAAAAGTAATTGATTTTACCGAAGAAGAAATTTCAATGCTCCAATCCTTCTGCCAAAGAAGAATGGCAAGGGAACCACACAACACAGAAATAATCCAATCCATCCTTGCGAAGCTCTCTGGAGTTGCATCTTCCCACATCCCTATTGAGGAGGCTCCACTTACCATGAAAAAACGTGGCAGACCACGCAGAATCTGTTCTGAGATACCAAAAGAGGTTCTTGCCACATCTGAACCTGATTCCATCGAGGCAACTTCTGAAACGCCTGTCCAAATTGAGGAACAGGTTCATGAGCCCCAACCGATAGTTGCCTCAGATAACTCAGAACTGACCAAGACGGTAACTGAGCAACCCATCACCACTGTGGCAAGCAACCCGAAACTCAACTTCCTTCAGCTTCTCTTGCAAAAGATACGACCAGCGATTCGTCAATAATGGAAAAAATGAAAAAGGGGTGCCAACGAGCACCCTCCTTTCTTCATGTCAGAGTATGAAAACCATGAAATTATTTTTGACCTTATAATGTTAAAGATGTAAGGTTTTCACTAATTTGCAGCGTTTTTATGGGCATCTAAATCTTTTCAAAGATGAAACAAATCACTTTACTGGTGTTTTTCATCTTTTGTTCTCAACTATTTTGGGGTCAGCAAGAGTCCAAGAATTTAGAGTTAAAACCTCAATCAATCTCCCACCTTGAACTTCCCAAAGCTAACCCCCACGATCAAATCATTAAGCACATAGCATACACACTCTCCTACAATCCAACTTACCATATCGCCAATTGGGTTGCCTATGAACTGACAGCCGAAGAAACAGTTCCAGTGGTGAAGAGAAACAATCACTTCGTGCCTGATCCCTTACTCACTTCAGTATCTCTTTCAAATGACGATTATAAAGGATCAGGATATGACAGGGGGCATCTGGCTCCCTCAGCCGATATGTGTTTTTCTGAGCAAACCATGGAAGAATCCTTCTATCTTTCGAACATGTCACCTCAGGAGCCCAGTTTTAATCGTGGCATCTGGGCAAAACTTGAAGGTCAGGTTCGTCAATGGGCAATCGATGATAATGCAGTTTACGTGGTTACAGGAACGGTTTTGACAAAAGGGTTACCGACCATTGGCTCCGACAGGATCACGGTACCACGGTACTTCTATAAGGTAATTCTTGACTATACGGAACCCGACATCAAGGGTATTGGGTTTATCATCACCAATGAAGGATCAAAGGAACCAATGCAACATTACGCTGTGACCATCGACAGTGTAGAGAAGGTGACTGGTACCGATTTCTTCTATCAGTTGCCCGATAGATCAGCAGCGGATCATTGAAAGCACCATCGATGTTAGCAAATGGAGCTGGACAGCAACCACGACCCGCACATCAAAAGAAGGTGGTTCCCAGTCCGTCCAGTGCAAGGGGACAACAAAAGCTGGGGAAAGGTGTAAAAACATGACCCTAATCCCAATGGGTATTGTCATTTGCATCAAAGTCAGGCAACAGGAACTGAACCTCAAAATAATAGCATAAAAAATACAAGTAACAGACGGACTGTTCCTGTAAGATGTTCAGCGATCACTAAAAAGGGCACTCAATGCTCCCGAATGACCTATAGCCCGAATGGAAAATGCTTCCAGCATGGTGGAGATTGATATTATTTCTATTAGCTCTTTTCTAATAATACCAAAACAATCAATGAAGTATAATAGAATATGGGAAATTATTATAAGCGTACAATTCAAGATGTTCTCAATTTCGAAACAGGTGAAGAAATCATTGCTGACGATTTCTTTAAAAAACCAATAGATGAAATAACCGTTTATAGGTCAGAACTTCAAAAAGCAATAAAAGGTATTAGGGAACCACTTTTCAAATGTTATTATTGCAAGCAGTTAATTCGAATCCGTGGTGGTATTGGAAAACCATCTAAACGGAAAGTAGATACATTACACTTTGCCCATTTAAAGGATAGTGATGATTGTCCTGTTAAAACGGATTCAAAACTTTCCAAAGAAGAAGTTGATAGAATTAAATATCAAGGGGCAAGAGAAAGTATCCTTCATGTGACATTAAAGAACAAAATCGCTGAATGTCTGTTACTTAATCAAAATACAACGGGCGAGGTTTCAACAATCCAAATAGAAAAGGTGATTAATAATCGTGAGGAGAAAGAATGGAGAAAGCCTGATATCAACGCACGTTTTCAAAACAAACGAATAGCCATAGAGCTGCAATTATCCACAACGTGGTTGGATGTAATCACTGGGAGACAAAAGTTTTATGAGGATCAGAAGATTTTCATCCTCTGGATATTTCACCATTTCAATCCAAATGATGATAGTAGGCTTTTGACCTACAATGATGTGATTTACACCAACAACCAAAATGCCTATGTGTTTGATGACGAGACGTACAAAAAGTCTCTTGAAGAAAATGATTTGGTCTTACGCTGTTGGTATAAAGTCTACTCAATCCGTTATGAAATGATAAAGGAAAAGTGGGAATTTGAGTTCATCAAGCTATCTGATTTGATTTTCAAAGATGATACTTACAAATTGTTTTATCATAACTCTGCTGCTCAAAAAATTTCTGTTAACAAAGAATATGATGAGCGTATAGAAAACAATAGAATTGCTGAACAAGAGCGACAAAGAAATGCCCGAATAGTAGAAGAAGAACGTTTAAAGGTGATTTCGGAAAAGACAAAGAAAAAAAAGGAACTCAAGACATTTATAAAGGAAAAAGACGAAGAAAATAAAAAAGAACGAAATCATCTTGAAACCCAGCTAAGTGAGATCGATATACTTAATAGAACAACCAATGAGGTAGATGTTCTTTTTCAGGACGTAGATTATCATGTAAATAGAATTATGGATCAATTACCTAAAAGCTATTGCTATTTACCCTTTATTAAAGATGAAACATTTTTAAGCATCCTCAAACAAGAATATGCTGAATCATTGAAGGAAGCCAACGTTACAATTGCAGGTAAACAAACGGAACAAAGGGAACTCAAGGGTAGGTTGCAAAGTATTGCAAGGTTGGAAAGTTTACAAATTGGTGGAATTTTGTATAAAAAGCTGGTTATGCCAAGAGATTGGGAATTCGTGAAAGAGAATCAAAAATTAGTTAGAATCATTAAGAAAACTGAAGTTGATCATCTTTTTGCTACTAATTATTTATACGAAATATCAAGCGAAAACATGTTACAATCTTTGAAAAGCAGAACGGAATATTATATTTTAGCAGATTTCACAAGTAGGAACGAGGCTCTCCAACACAAAGTATCAGTAAATAATGAATTAATTGAGAAGAACTCAAACATTATCAGCCAAATACGAGAAGAGATAAAAACTAAGTTTCTCAATTACCTTAATTCATTTTCAGCAGAAATAAAATCAAAAACTGAAGTAATTAAGAAGGAAATTGATTCTTGTGGCGATAGGATTAAAGAATTGGAAAATGAAATTAAGTCTATCGGCAATCAGATTGAAAGTATTGACGGTCAATAATTCACTAAATTATCCAATTGTTCTTTGAGTTTCTTCGTTTACCGTTTTTTTTTATTCGGAAAATGTTTATATTATTGCAGAAGAAACCAATAAATTCATTTGCATGACCGAAGAAAAATCAATTGATCTTACCCAAAATGAAATTCTGATGATCCAAATGTTCTGTAAGGAATGTTTGGCAAAAAACCCCGCAATCGCTGATCAGGCGAACCCCATAATCGAAAAGCTCTCCGCAATTAAACTCGAACCTTCTGATACCATGCTTGGAGAGCAGACCATCCTACGTAAACAAAGAAAACCATGGAGAACCGCTGTTGAACAGCCCAATGAGGTTTTTCAACTCTCGGAAGTTGAACCTATCAATGCTGCACCCGAGGTGCTTGAAGCTGATACCGAAACGGACAAGGAACCACTGCAACTTACTGCCCATGTCAATATTGAACTGATTGAATCAGAACCTGTTCAGATCACCAATCTACATGAAAGCAAACCCAAGGTCAACTTCTTCCAACAGCTCCTCCAGAAGCTGCGACCAGCGGCTCGTCAGTAAGGGAAAGCATTAAAGGGGCAAAAAGCCCCATTTTCTTTTTCAACCGCTTCAATCCTCTATTCTTTTAATTATAAAGACATCATTCTGATGTTCTTAAGATCAAGATATTAATTTTGGTTTCAAGGATAATTTTAATCATATTTGCATATATACTCCAAACAAACCATTAACTTATATGGATATTGATTTGTCAAAGTTTAAAGTGGAATGTTCTTTTAAACAAGAGTCAAAACCTTCTTACTACTGTATCATACGTGGTGACATTTTCAAATTTACTTCTGGCAACTCTGAGGAGATTGTCCGTCAAAAGATTATCCAGTTTCTAATAACCACCTTTCGAGTTCCAAAGAAAAACATAGCTATTGAAATTCCTCTTACGAGGTTTATCAAGGACAATAAAAAAAGGGCTGATCTAATTGTTTATGAACAAGAGAATTATAGAACTCCGATCATTGTGATCGAATGCAAATCGCACGGGAAGCCGTTAACCTATGATGTTATTGACCAAGTCATGCGTTATAACGAAACAATAAATGCTAAATATGTTGCAATAACCAATGGAAAGATTTTTAATCTTTTTGATGTATCTCATGATATTCCAATTTCAATTGATCCCAGAAGTACATTTTTTAACCTGTTAAGAGGAAAAGTTATTGAGGAACCTGAAGATGAATTGAAATGGGATAGAACGTCATATTTGAAGTTAAAAAATCCCAAAATATTAGAAATATGGAAAAATGCTATTTCGAACACACCTACTGATCCACTCTATCGATACTTTTTATCATATTTTTCATCAGATGACACCATTAGGTTAGCAATAAGATTACTGGACTTATTCAAAGATATTACCTCCGACAACCAAATTATTACAGTAAATTCAAGATTTGCAAAAATCGTGGTAGATAAGGGGAAAAGATTTGGAAAATTCGCAGCTTTTGGTGGGCATACCTTTACAGAATTTTATCGTCACTTTATAATTGAAGATAATGACGGGAATAATTGTACAATTAGTTTGGCAGTATATTCTTATGAAAAATTTGGATATTCCGGTCATATTGACCCCCATTCCGGGATATTGACCCCCCTTGAGGTTTTATTTCAAAGAACAGGTGTCGTCTGACAAAATTGCAGTTATTTTTTCCTTCTTAAGCTTTCTCCTTTTAGTTCTATCCGGTGTGATGTGTGCACCAGTCTGTCGAGTATGGCATCTGCGATAGTGGCTTCTCCTATTATTTCATACCAGCTACCTATCGGAAGCTGGCTTGCAATGATTGTAGATGCCCTGCCATGCCTGTCTTCAATGATTTCCATCAGATCGTATTGTTGTTGCTGTTCCAAGTGCGATAAACCAAAATCATCAAGGATCAGAAGCGAGTTTTTTGCAAGTTTATCAAAAAATTTCATAATACTGCCGTCTAACCTTGCCATTTTTATTCGCATAAGCAGCTTTTGGGTGTTGTAATATCCGACTGTTTTTCCATGTATGCAGCCATGGTGGCCAAGTGCAGAGGCAAGAAAACTTTTTCCGCAACCAGTAGCTCCGGTGATTAGCACCGATTCTCCTTTTGTGATATAATCGCATGTTGCAAGAGAAGTGATAAGATCTTTGCTCAGTCCTCTGGTCGCATCAAAGTTTATCTCTTCGATGCTTGCCTGATACCTGAACCTTGCATTTGTCTTTAGTCGCTCAAAACGCTTGATTGAACGCTCCTGTTCTTCGGCCTGTAACAGCAATTGAAGACCATCTGTAAATGACAGTTCTTGCACCCTGCGGGTTTCTACTATTGATTTCCATCCTTTGTTCATGCCGGTAAGTCTTAACCGGGATAGCTGTGCTTCGATTTGTTTCATCTTTTAAAAATATATAACTGTTTGTGAGTAATAATCTTTTCCCCTTATGTTATTATGCGATGGTAACGGCCGGGGATTTTCCGTTATCGGAACTTTAGGTGCTTTTTTAAGGTTTTCAATGGTGGTGAGAAGATACCTGTATGAGCTGTAACCGCATTCAATGGCTATTTCACAGGCTTTGTTGAAGATTTCAGGATCTGTCTTTTTATGAAGACTGAAGAGTCCGTCACAACTCTTGTAATTTTGCTCGGGTGGTCTTCCCCCGCTGAAGAGTCTGTCGACAATACAGTAAAGAAGATCTGATTTTTCTTTCGCTTTCTGCCGGTAGTATTCGGGACTTCTGCTTAGGTAATGCTTATGGTAAGAGCAAAGATGCTCTTCAACCGTAGTATAACCTCCGGGTGTTAAATCCCTATGATGAAGGGCAACAAGCTGACCTTTTACAAAAATACGAACCAATGTCCTGGTAAATATAACCTTGGCCTGCTGCCCTATCCATTGGTATGGAGCGCTGTAATAATGCTTTTCAGGATACAACAAAATATGGTTATTGGCCATTACTTTCAACTGGCGGTAGTATTTTATTTCATAAGGCTCTTGCGGAAGTGGTGAAAGAAGATGTTTCTCATCTGAAAGGAACTTCTCCTCCCGGCAATAAGGCTTGATCTGCATCCTTGTCTGATCATGGCAGATTACCTTTTCAAGTATGGCAATGTTCATTTCCGCCAGGGAGAAGAATGTGACATTACGCAGTTTTGCAAAAACCCGTGTATAAACCAGCTTTACCTCATCTTCAACCAGCGCCTTGTCTTTGGGCTTCCTTACACGGGTAGGTACAGCTGCCGTGCGATAATAATTGCAGAAGTCTTCCATTGCCCGGTTAATGTCCGGTTCATAATTACTTGCCTTTATTACCGCCGCTTTCAAATTATCTGATACAATAATCTGAGGAACACCGCCTAAAAACTCAAGACAACATTTCAGGGCAAAAAGGAACTCCTCAATGCTCTGGTTCTTCACAGCCATCGCAAAGCAATAATCCGAGTATGGCAAACAGGCAACAAAAACAGGACATTGAACTATCTCACCGGTGACTTTGTCAACATAGCTCATCTTTTTACCGGCAAAATCAATGTAAAGCTTTTCACCAGGCTTATGATTCATCACCATCGACCTTCTGGATGCTATCTCCTGTTGTGACATGTGAAAGCAGAACTGCGCGTAGCCGTAACCATTTACATTCGCCAGTTTGTATTCCTCCCAGAGCAGCTTCCTCGTAACGCCTGTTCGATTTAATTCCTTTTTGAAGTAGTCAAGGTCTGTTTTCAATGATTCGTATCGCTCATTGTCCTTATAAGCAGGATTGCCTGCATGGAACCTTGCCTCAAGTACCGGATCCTCAAGGGCAATCAGGTCCTCTATATTCAGGTTTAGAGATTGTAGCTTTGCCAGATAGGTTTTTACCGTGTTCTTGCTCATTTTCAGGCTGCGAGCTATCTCTTTACGCCCGCGCCCATCTTTGTACAAAAGCAATAATTGCTTTACTTGGCTCATTGGTTTTATTTTTCCTGCCATAGATCTGTTTGTGGTTAAAAAAACCACGAAGAAATAAAACCTTTGATTCTTTTCGAAATGGGGGGTCAATATGCTCCGGAATATGTTGTCCCGGACAAGCCATCTTTTTGGTTCAGGGGGTCAACATGCTCCAGAATCGAAACAAGCCTAAACCGAAAAAACGGTTGGTCAGCAATCGAAAAATCTTTTAGGAGGTCAATATCTGCCGGAATGTCATGTTATCACAGCAGAAAATCAGGCTTCAACAACCGGATTTGAGGGGGTCAGTATGCTCCGGAATATCCAAAATTTAACAAAGAAACGAATCAGCCAACATTTTCATCATATAAGGGGACATATTTGATGGTTGGGATAAGCAGTGAACAAATAACTACTCATTCATTAGAATTGAAGTTGGATAAGTATGCAAAGATGAACTTGGGGGATTCTTATACGATTAGTCATAACGGAGCAATGACAATACAAACAAGAAAACCAAACAGTTATTTGTTGGATTATGTAAAGACTAATGCGGCATTTTTAATCAAAGATAATAAAGTGTTTTTAGGAGAGCTAAACATCAAAGAGGACTTGTATTTTAATCAAAATCAAGTGCAAGACGTTCTTGGAAGAATTATCGATTATGTTCTTTTGCGGGAAAAATTGAAACGAGAAACAAAAATGAAAACCAATTTTTTATGACCAAGACATCCACAAAAGGAATCATTCAAACCCTTGTTAAGATTGGTACTGACCTCAATTTTGATGTTAAGTATGAATATCGACTGCCAATAGGGAGTATCAACCTCATTACGATCTGGTCTGGTTTCTTGATCTTACTGAGCTCATTGATATTAAGATTCTTGAAAAATTTCTTGGCAAGACCGATATATTACCGTATTTCCAACAATTTCCCTTGGCAGTATTCGAAATTGAGGGATCAACCACCACTTCTAAAAATCGAGTCGGAAATTTTGCCAATACAATAATTTCGCCCTTTTATTTTAAATTTTTAATAACTAACAACGAAGGAGCCGCCAATGAAAACGACACTTATCGAAGAGGAGTTAAAATATTGCGAACTTATTCTACACTGATTGGTAACAGGAATACATATCTTTTTGATAAATCACACATCCAAAAAGTTAAAGTCAATAAAAAACTTAGTGATGGTATTCAGATAGTTAAACAAGATAACACTAAAAAAGGATCAGGAGGTGAAAGCACTTCAACCCCATATATTACAAAAATTATAAAACATCTTAGCCGACTAAATCTTGAGTGTATAGGAGACTACAAACCTGAGGTCTATTCATACAACTACTCTCTTATTGAGGAACTTAAAAACATAAAAAGTGACAAGAAGGCTGATTTTGTTCTTGGAAAAATGCATGTACATGATCCGCAAACCAATGAAATAAAAGCAAATACGAAAAAAGAAGATTATTTCTACATACCCAAAATTGATCTGTGCTATGGATTTAATTTACCCGAAAGGTTTGTTAACTTTTTAATTCAACTTTCAAGTATCATAGGGTCAGAAGTGGTAAGTTATCCACTATTAAACTATTTGAAGAGTAAGAAAGAAGCCGCATCGGTATTTTTGCCTCTCATCGGGATTGAGGTTGAAACCACTAACTCAAAACATCTTAATGGAGGAATTTTAAATCTTTACACATAGTTCTGTGGGATTCTTGCATCTGGAAAAAACACAGAATCACATTTAATGACTTATAAAAGAGCTCTTGGAATTCAAAATGTGCTATTTAAAGATATTTTAACCTTATGAAAAAGCCATTAAATATTTGTCTTTTTCTTCCATATTACATGCTAATCAAGTCTGAAGGAAAAAGATTTGCCTATTTAAAAAACCTTCACGAAAAACTTGATGAGTTTATTGCAAAAAACGAAATCGGTCTAATAGTCTTTCCTGAGGAATATTGCCATGCAAACGATATCAAAGATGCAGTTGATGTAATTAAAGAATGGGAATATAGTATTCCTGTTTTATCTGGATTTTCAGTTGATAGCAATAAAGGCGAATGGGCTGTTTATTACAATCCATCTCCCAAGAAGGGCGAAACCAAAGTAAAATATTACTGTAAGCATTCAACTGCGGGTGAATTGGCGTTTGATTTGTCAGATTATCCAAAAATTCAAAAAGATTTGTTTTCACCGATACTATTAAACGGACATCAAATTCAGGTGAACATTTGTCATGACATATTCTTTACACTTATCACTGAGAAACTGCAAAAATCGGGGATGGATGTTCTAATCAATCTCACTGGAGGTAATGTTCAACTATCAAAATGGCATAATGTTTTTCAAGGAAGGAGTTTAGAAACGGATATTCCTATTTTTTGCACTATGAGTTATATTTCATGGAACAAGTCTGGGAGCTCAGAGGCTTTTGGATTCTACAAAGGTCATAAATTGCTGCCCAACAAGAAGGTTGGCTCAATAGAACAAGGTGAGGCAGAGTTTGTAATGTTTTCGCTGCCTGAATTAATACCTGATCAAGATTTTGTTCCTGTCAGTAATCTATCTAAAAACATGTACAAGGATTTTCGGATAGGCTTTGATAACAGTGTCGATTGTGACATATCACTTATTGTAAAGAAAAATGTTCTTCTTTGTTATGACAAGAAAATTAAAAAGGAGATTGATCTTCTTGAAGGCTGGTATGTACAAAAGTCAAAAAAGATTGGATTAATTGGCTTGAACTATATTGATCTTTTTGTTCGGTCTAAACTCTTTGAGGTCAAATGCCCAAAGGGAATTGAAAATAATTTTGTTGTTTATTACTTAAGGATAAAGTAGATGTTAAAAACACAATCTCATTATTGAAGCTACGAGCAATTGAAACACGTATTGGTGCAATCTGTTTAGCACCAAATCTTTAGGTTCTAATTAAAACAAACAACTATAAGAACATTCAAATTTTCAAACCAATGAAAGAAGTAATTGGAACTAATCTTCAAAATCTTGGAGGCATCAATTCTATTTTCACTAAAGGGAGAGGGAATGAGGGAATGCCTGAACGTGTAAGAGATCAGTATCTTTCTCTTATGTAATTATAGATTACTATTTTGATAGATGTAACCAATATTAAATCTGCACTAATCGGCTTTGCCATTGGCGATGCCCTCGGTGTTCCTTTCGAATTTTCACATAGGGAAGAACGAAAACGGAATCCAGTAACGACCCTCACAGGTGGGGGCTGTTGGAACCAACCTATCGGAACATGGTCAGATGACAGTTCAATGATATTCTGTACCATGGAAAGCCTTTGCAAAGGTTATGATCTTTCGGACATGGGGTTACAGTTTCACAAGTGGATTTATGAGAATTATTGGACTCCCCATGGAAAGGTCTTCGATAAAGGCAACCAGACTTTATTTGCCATAGAAAGGATCAACAAACTAATCGAATATGGAGAACCAATTGCCCCGATGCCCCAATCCATGGCTAAAGCCAGTGAGAATGGCAACGGTTCATTAATGCGAATCTTGCCATTGGCATTTTATTTGAAGAATAAACCTATTCAGGATCATTTTAAGATCATTTGGGGTGTTTCTGCCCTGACCCATCCACATATCCGTTCTGCTATCGCCTGTGTGCTCTATACGGAGTTTGCAATAGGATTGTTAAATGGCTTAAAAAAAGAAGAAGCCTATAGAAACGCTCAGAAAGTGACGCTGGAATATTCACCTGTTCCATCTAAACCGAAGGAATTGGCTCTTTTCAGCAGAATTCTCAAGGAAGAGATATGGAATTACCCTGAAGAGTCTATTAAATCAGGAGGATACGTCCTTGCAAGTTTAGAAGCATGTTTCTGGTGTGTCATGAATTGTATTGACTACAAGGAGACGGTGTTGAAGGCTGTGAACCTTGGAGGTGATACCGACACCATTGCAGCATTAGCAGGAGGATTGGCTGGTTTGTTGTACGGCTTTGTCCGAATGCCAGAGGAACGGATCAATTTATTAGTGAAAAAGGAAGAGATTCTCATCTTTGTGAAAGATTTGGAAATTCAATCGATTAAATATTAACCATTTAAAAGAGAATACTATGACCAAAGCAGAAATCGTAAACGAAATTGTAAATAAAACTGGTCTTGAAAAAGTTGCAGTACAAGCTACTGTTGAAGCCCTAATGGAAACGATGTTAAACAATCCATGGTTAAAGGAGAAAACATATATCTAAGGGGCTTCGGCACCTTTCTTCTTAAAAACCGTGCAAAAAAGATCGGAAGAAATATTTCAAAAAGACTGCCGTTGTGGTACCAGCCCATACCATCCCAGGATTTAAGCCAGCAAAGGAGTTTCGTTGAAAAGGTCAAGACAAGAGTCAAGATTAAATGATTCATCCTCGATGATATGCATGGAGAAATGTTCAGCACAGCCGCCCATTGGTCAGTTATAGGATATTGATACTGATGGGATACTTTCTTTGCTGTATTAAAATGCAGCGAGAAATGCAGGGAATTGGGAGAACTATTCTAAAGATTGATAAAAGAATATGTGGGATATGTATTGCCGTTTGCCCGATTGGTAGAAGGGAATACTTTTACCAATCTGATTTGATGGTAGTTTCATAAGCTAAAATTAAAATCATTGATCATTGAAATAACTTAGGGATCAAAAATGAAATAATATTCTTCACACCGCCCTTTAGTATTTTAAAAACTTCGAAAGTGTGTAACCAATTTGTTTATGTATAATGTTTGGGTTACTTTTACTGAAAATTTAATTGTGGGTGATTTGCTATAACTTAAAATACAAATTATGAAAAACCTATTTCTTTCCATTTTACTTCAGAACAAAGCTGATTCTGGTATTGAAGCTATCGTTCTTGGACTGGTTTCCGTGGCTTTCGTAGTAATTATTTTAGGAATATCTTCAATGATAAAAAAAATAACTGCAAAAAAAAAGGATGCTGAGAAGATGAAATAAGATTGTAAATGGTAAAAGATTATTATTCTATTTTAGGCATTACTTCTGACGCATCAACCGCTGCTATAAAAAAAGCATATAGGATAAATGCGATCAAATATTATCCTGACAAAAATTTTGGCGACCCGAAATTTACTGAAAAATTTATTGAAATCAGGGAGGCATATGACAATCTAATCAATCCAGAAAAAAGGCGTGAATTTGATATTAGGTATAAGGAATTTTGGTCACAAATGAATGCTCCCGATACCAAAGAGAATAAATTTGAATCCCAAAACACATACGAACACCCCCCGCAAAAGAATGAATTTATATATGAGCCCTTCTCGTTCAATTTTTCTCTTCCGATGAAAGAAAGTCGCAAGAAACACCTCAATCACGTCCTGAAAAAACCCCTTGGGGGCAAACCTATTCCAGAACATACTATTTTTTTTATTAACCCTAAAAACATTGGTAAAATAATATGTGGAGCATCAAATGTTAGGAATGATAACCCAAGAGAAACTATAAAGGGCTTTGAAAAGAAAGCATTAAAAATAATATTTAAAAACATTCTTATAATAGCTATTTTATTTGTTTTAAACTATTTGTATTTATATTTTATTAATAGAGAAAATTCGATTCACGTTGCTGTTTTTTTCTGGTCAGTCATTGCAATAATACGTACATTATTAACTGTTCTTAGGTATCATTTAGGTTCCAAAAATATTTCATTATACAATATTAATTATTTCATTGGTATAAATGGGTTTGCCTTTTATAAATATGAAGAACCGAATGAATCCGAAATTGATAAAATTGAAATTAATTTTAATGATGTGACTGATCTTCTTTCTATATATGAAAATGGAGACAATGGATTTATCTGGACTAATCGATTCTCAAATAAAATAATTTATTCTGAAATCATTAAAAATGAAAATATAGACAATTTAACAAAATCAGAATTTAACAAATATGCTGAGAAATATTTTACAATATACTTGCTTGATAAAATGGAACTTGAATTGGAACAAAAAGGCTATATTGAATTTTTGGTAGCATTTAAGCCTTATATCAGATTAGGTATAGGATATATAACTTTCTTACAAGGAGAAGAAAATGTAACTTATAATATTGATGATATTAAGAGAATATATGTTCAAGAAATGCAGCTTTACATTGAGAATAATAAATATCAAAAGATTTTATTTTTTAAAACGGGGAATAAAAATAGTATCCCACTCCATTTTTTATGCAATAGGCAATATTTTTATAGGGCAATGGAGATTTTATTAGGTTACAAGATTAACTAAACTACTATTGTTTTTTCATTTCATTCAAGATTGCGGATTGAATTGA
>CAWDBP010000011.1:0-548841 GCA_963800585.1 uncultured Bacteroidales bacterium | reverse complement strand
AGCATATAATAATAAAGACAATAATGATAGTATCATATCACATTAGGAATAGATACAAAGATATCTGCAACAACGGAATATAAAAGGAAATTATCTTAGTATTTTCATTTAGAAAGATTTTGAATGATAAGAGGCCGTCCTAATTATGGTGGTCATTATGAAACTGTTCCTGTAAAAAAGGAATATCCTCCTTTGTGTGGCCATTCAAAGTTATTCGAAATGTCAAATTCTGATAATAAGGAGAAATTTAGTACTTTTATTTGCTCTTCTTGCTCTGGTACATTTTTTACTAATATTGCCAAATGGGTATGCTCCACTTGCCCAGTAAGACAGTGCACCAAGTGTTTGCCTGCTAAGGAATATGATTCAAAGACCTGCCCAAAAGGTCATAATTTAATTTCCGCAGTAACCACTAAAAGTTCAGATGGTATATGCAGCAACTGCTGTCAATCATTTTACGTATCCAATCCTCACTGGATTTGCAATGAATGTAAATTCCTTCTATGCACAAGATGCAAGGATAATAAAAGTAAAAAGTCAGAGCAACAAGGATTTATAAGAGGAGTAGATGCAAAAGGAATAAAAGTGAGTGCAGAAATATTAGACACAATATGCTCCTTTGAGATTGAACTCTCCTATATGAATACAACAGACTGTGTTATAGAAACTTCATTTTCTCTCCCTCTTGATGATACAATGACAATTACTGGTATGTCGGCAATTATAAATGGGAAAAATTTAGTTGCATCTATAAAGCCAAAATCTGGAGGAGAAATAAAATACACAGATGCTGTTTCATCTGGAGACATGGCTTATTTGCTGACATTAAATGAAAACTATGCGGAGCTCAGAACAGGGAATATATTTCCTGGTGAACCTGTGAAAATTACTATAAAAATAGTAAAGATGTTGTATTTGCTGGATGGATACTGGACATTTGTATTACCAACTAAAATATTAGAGAAAAGAATACCAGTGTCATTAAATCTAAATATTTGCTCTGCAAGTAAAATAGCTGAGATTAAGAGCATTTCTCATAAAATTGAGACAAATCAAAAAAATGACAATGATGCTCTCATAAATTTAGCCGAATGGAATTACAAAGATTTCTGGGTGCAATTTAAAAATTCTCAGATGAATTTACCTGGCATCCTTATACAACAGCCTCAAGGATGTAAAGAAGCCGCTGTACAGATCTCTTTCGTTCCAAGCATAAACGGAACATGTAAAGCTCAAGGTGAATTTATTTTCATGCTAGATTGCAGTGGGTCAATGAGTGGAAGGCCACTGGAAATGGCAAAAGCAGCTTGTATGATGTTTTTAAAGAGTCTTCCTGCTAAAAGCGCTTTCAATGTCTATACCTTCGAAAGCGATTTTATTAAATTCATGAAATCAACAGGGGACTATACAAAAAGTAATTTAGAGAGCGTACTAGAAAAACTTGAGAAAACTGACTCTGGTGGCGGTACAGAATTATATCAACCATTAAAAGATGTATATAAAAATGAAATCCGACCCAACATGAAGCGATTTATATTTATTTTAACTGATGGAGAAGTTTACTCGAAGGAAGAAATTATTAAACTAATAAGGCAAAATGCGAATAATACATGCGTTCATTCAATTGGAATTGGATCTTCTGTTGATGTAGATTTAATTAATAAACTAGCAACTGCAGGTGGTGGATCAGCTACTTTTATTGAGCAAGGAGAAGATATGACGCCAAAAGTTGTGATGGCTCTATCAACTGCACTTAAACCTTCTCTAACTAATATTGAAATTAAAATGCCAGGTAATACCAAGGTTTTGTATTCTGCACCTTTCTTCAGCGTTTCGAGTGGACAGCAATTGACTAATAGTTTTATTTGTAAGAATTTGGAAGAAGGAGAAGCTATGATCAAAGCAATAGATACAAGCACTGAAAAAGAAATTTCTTATAAATTTGTTATACCTAAGGAGAGGCTAGATGGAAATTCCTTAATTTTAGCAGCAGCTGCAATAATAATGAAAAATTCTCAATTAAGTACAGAAAAAAGGGAAAAAATTGCTTTAAAATATTCTTTGCTAATGAAAGGGACTTCGTTTATTTTAGTTGAAAAGCAAAAGTTAGCCATCACTGAAGAGCAAAAAACTGTTACTGTTTCCGATCTTTTTAAAGGGAGTGCAGAGGAAATTAGAGACCTTGATCCTCCAAGACAACAATACAGACCAGATCCACAAGAATATTGTACTAGGCTGACATCTTGCATGGCCTCTTGCTCAGGAGGAGGAGGTATAATGAAAAAAAAAGTAGGTAACATGGTTCCAGAATGTGGAATGATGCCCAAGTGTGGTAATATTATAAAGGGTATGGGTCAAAAGTGCTCCAATTATCCACTGGAAGAAGAAAGAAGAAGAGAAAAAGAAAAAGAAAGAGAAAGAAAGAAAAAGAAAAAGAAAAAGAAAGAAGAAGAGAAGAAGAAGAAGAAAGAAGAAGAGAGAAGAAGAAGAAGAAGAAAGAAGAAAAGAAGAAGAAGAAGAGAAAAAGAAAAAAGGAAAAAAAGAAAAAAAAAGAAAGAAAAAGAAAGAAAAAAAAGAAAAAGAAGAAGAAGAAAAAGAAAAAGAAAAAAAAGAAAAAGAAAAAGAAAAAGAAGAAGAAAAAGAAGAAGAAAAAGAAGAGAAAAAAGAAGAGAAAAAGAAAAAGAAAAAGAGAAAAAGAAAGAAGAAAAAAAAGAAAAAGAAAAAGAGAAAGAAGAAGAAGAAGAGAAAGAAAGAAGAAGAAAAAGAAAAAGAAAGAAAAAGAAAGAAAGAAAAAGAAAAAGAGAAAGAGAAAGAGAAAGAGAAAGAGAAAAGGAAAAAGGAAAAGAAAGAAAAGGATTAACACCCACTCATATAATTGCTAAAGAACAAGAAATTGAAGGATACTGGACCCCCGAAGCTATTAGTGACATTTTGGAATGTTCTATTGAGGATTTACTTATTGAGTGCCCTTCTGATTTAGACAAGTTTGAAAAAGACGTCAGGGAACAAATATGGGCAACTATTGTTGCTTTGTGTTTACTTAAGACCAAGTATAAGAAAGATGCTGGATCTTGGATCTTAATTGCTGAAAAAGCAACTCTTTGGCTAGAGGAAAAAGGAATCAAATATAAAACTTATAAAAAACAAGCAAAGGAAGCAATATTGAATTTTTAATCCAAACATAAATAACTTCAAATTGAGATTTAATTTATGATTAGCTTATGTGCTCAAATACAATACAGGGGTTTTGGGGTTTTGGGGTTTTGGGGTTTTGGGGACTGTATCATTAAACCCGGTAATTGAAATCCCTGTATTGACATTCTGTAAGACATTAGAATAAAATTTATTATTCGAATTCGCCCCGGTCGTTGCAGTGATTGTCAGTGCAGTGGTTGAAGTCGGCAGATGATTTGCCACATAGATCCCAACGGAGCTTGCATAAATACGTTGCAATGTAATCGTGCAATTGGTGATCATCACATTCTGGCAACCGTCGGTGGTAGAATTCTTCGTAACGCATAGCCCCATTCCATCATCGTTGTAGGTGTATTATTTGTTAGAGGGTCTGTAAGGTTAATTCCATTAAAAGTTATGTAATCAGTGCCTCTGAGAATGATTATTCCGTCAAGTGTGGTACTTACACCGGGAGATGCTGTGATCAGGGGATTAGCACCTATTCCTGATTTTTGGAAAACTATCGGGTTCGCCAGGGTTCCTGTAGCAGTTATGATAAGGTTGGACGCTGTTTCCGTGTAACCGGCAGCAACATTAAATGTCACGCCTCCGGCCCCGACCCCCTGGGCATTTAATGCAGCGATGGCAGCAGTAATAGTTGCATAATCACCCGGGATGGTTTTGATGCCTGACAATTGGCCAAACCCGTTGGAAAAAACAAGAAGCAAGGAAACTAAAACGTAGAGCTTTTTCATACCTTGAATTTTTAATCTGCAGATAAGTTTTTGGAATTTGTTGTAAAAATATCAAAGAAACAGGAGAAAAGCAAATTTATCTTCTTGTATTACAAGACAGTCGGTTCTCATCAGGGTTGCCTGATTCATTTACTTCCCACTAACAAAAAAAGTTAACTCGTTTCATGGGAAACTGCTCAAGGCACCAGTATTTTAAGATGAAATGTTCCTTGTATGGTTTGCAGGGTAAGTAAATAAATTCCAGGATTGAATGATGATAATGCTAATAAAAACAAAGCAATTGAGAGGAAAATATTTTTATAGGGTAATTTTTTTGTACGGCTGTGCAAGTAATATTTTTTGTATTCAATTTAAAATTTAATATGGTAAACGCTTTTATTTGGTAAAAAACCAAATAATTTCTCGTGTAAGCATTTGGTATTATAAACTTTAGTAAATTTGCCCGCGGATATATAGCACATTTTACATTTTTTACCACTTTAAACTCACATAATATGAACCGTGACCGGTGATCATGGAAATTATTATTTATGTGGCAGGACAAGCAATTGAGCACTTAAAACCAACATTGTAAAATATGAAAACACTGAAATTTAATGAAGAGGAAATTGATCTTCTTGTTGCCCTTTATGAAGATGAACTTAAAGAGGCCGAATCTTATATCGACAAGTTGAAGCAAACGTTGACCAAACTGAAAAAAGAAGTCGTTACTGCTGAAGCCGTACCTGTCAGGACTGGTAAAAAAAGAGGCAGGAAGCCAAAGATCCAATCTGAAGTATTGATGCCGATCGTTGAAAAGAAGAAAAGAGGCAGGAAACCGAAGATCCAATCTGAGGAATCAAAGCTGATTTTTGGAAAGAAAAGGGGAAGGAAACCAAAGATTTTAAAGGAATACAGTCCATTAGTTACAATGGTGGAAACCACTGGTGGTTCAAGGAAAAGAAAGGCACATAAATCAAAGAAACATGCCGGTTCAAAAATTAAGACAGAGAAACTTCCCAAAGTTGAAATACCGCTTACCGAAGAAATAAAGCCATCGGACTTATAACGGGCTTTAATTCATTTGTAAATATAGCATATCCAAATAAAAGTATTACCTTTGCCGCATTATTAACCTGTGTTTCCGGTTAGCCGATCTAAATTATTATTTCCTATCTCCACAACCTATAAGGTTCCATGCAAATGCCTGGTCGGGGTAAACCGGAAAGCCCGAAATCACATAATTAAATTTTATTTATGATTACATTTGAAGAATTGGGTATCCACCCTGTTCACGTGGATGCTTTGAAGGAACTTGGTTTTGAGTACCCGATGCCGGTACAGGAGAAGGTGATACCACTCTTGTTGGCCGGCCCTGTTGACATCGTTGCGCTGGCTCAAACAGGGACAGGGAAGACCGCGGCCTTTGGTTTACCGCTGATCCAGATGACCGATCCGCGCAGTAAGGTGCCGGAAGCGCTGATCCTTGCCCCCACCCGTGAATTATGCATACAGATAGCCGGTGATCTCAATGATTTTGCAAAGAATACTGATAACCTAAAAATTCTGCCGGTTTATGGAGGAAGCAGCATGGATGTCCAGATCAACGCACTCAAAAAAGGTGTTCAGATCGTGGTTGCCACACCAGGACGTCTTTGCGATCTGATCAGGCGGAAAGCAATAAAACTGAATGAGGTAAAAACCGTTGTCCTCGACGAGGCCGATGAGATGCTTAATATGGGCTTTGTGGATAGTATCAATGATATCCTCTCTGAAGTTCCTAAAGAAAGGGCTACTCTGCTGTTTTCAGCAACCATGCCTGCTGAAGTCGCAGTTATTTCAAGAAAATATATGCGCAACCCCATAGAAATAACCATTGGTAACCGTAATTCAGGCGCAGATAATATTAAACATCTTTATTATACCGTTCACGCAAGAGATAAATACATCGCCTTAAAGCGTATTGTGGATTATTATCCTAACATTTATGGAATTATTTTCTGCAGGACCCGGAAGGATACCCAGGAAGTTGCTGATAAACTGATGCATGACGGGTACAACGCCGAATCCCTGCATGGCGACCTGTCCCAGGCTCAGCGTGATATGGTGATGCAGAAGTTCCGGATCCGTCATGTAAAATTGCTGGTAGCAACCGACGTGGCTGCCCGCGGACTCGATGTGGATGACCTTACCCATATTATTAATTATAATCTTCCGGAAGATATGCTGGCTTATGCACACCGCAGCGGCAGGACCGGACGTGCCGGAAAGGCAGGCATTTCCATTGCCATCATTAACCTGAAGGAAAAACATTTGATCAAACAAATTGAAAAAAAGATCAACAAGACTTTTCTTGCGGCAAAAGTTCCCGGTGGAAGGGAGATCTGTGAGAAGCAATTATTTAGTATGGTCAGCAAAATGGAACAGGTGGAAATCGAAAATACAGAAATTGATTCCTATCTTCCCACGATCTACCGCAAACTGGAATGGCTTGATAAAGAAGAGATCATCAAACGTTTTGTAGCGCTTGAATTCAACCGTTTCCTGGAATATTACAAGAATGCAAAGGACATCAACGTTATTGATGATAAATCATCAGGATCTTACCAGGAACGTGACCGTGGATCCTATAAAGAGCGGGAGAGAGGATCTTACAAAGATCGCGAAAAAGCATCCTATAAAGAAAGGGACAGAGGATCCTATAAAGACAGAGGATCCTATAAAGAACGTGAAAATGACTCAGATTCTTCATCGCGATTCCGTAAGAAGGATTCCGGTTTTACCCGGCTGTTCATCAACCAGGGAAAGACCGACGGACTTTTTCCGATTAGTCTTATTGAGTTGGTAAACGAATACACACCAGGAAAAAAGGTTCCTCTCGGACGTATTGATCTTTTTGACCGGTCTGCTTCATTTGAAGTCGGATCAGACTTTTCTGATTTCCTCATAAAAGCTTTACAACACCAGGATTTCCGGGGATCGGAGATTGCTATTGGCCTGGATACAGGAAATGAAGGACGAAGAAAAGATGAAAGTGATTTCCGGAAACGAAAAAAGAACAGTCAGAAATTTCCCGATGCACCGAAAAGAAAAAGGATTAATAAAGACCGGAATTAATTCATCAATTTATTTTATTTTTATAGCGTCATGAAGACCATTGATGAATTCATCAGGGATGCATTTATTGGTTTTGCCACAGGCGATGCCCTGGGTGTACCTGTTGAGTTTGAAACCCGGGAATGGTTGAGGGAAAATCCGGTACAGGGAATGCTTGGAAACATGCGGTATAACCAGTCTCCCGGAACCTGGTCGGATGACAGTTCAATGGTATTCTGCACTGCCGAAAGCCTCTGCAGAGGTTACAATCTTGAAGACATCGCTCTTAAGTATTCAAAATGGAAAAATGAACGTTTCTGGACTCCCCGCGGAAGGGTTTTTGATATTGGTATACAAACAAACAAAGCGATTGAACGGATTGACCGTTGCCTTGAAATGGGGTTACGGATCAAGCCGATTCCTGAACAGGGAGTGAATGAAAAGGAAAACGGGAATGGTTCGCTTATGCGTATCCTGCCGCTTGCTTTTTTTCTTAAAGATAAATCCTCTGAAAAAGGTTACCGCATTATCCATGAAGTTTCAGCTTTGACGCATGCCCATGCACGGGCAGTGATTGCATGTTTTATTTATACCCGTTTTATGATGAACCTCATGGAAGGACAGGATAAGAATCAGGCTTATATAACACTACAGAACTTCATTCCCGATTTTTGCCGGGAGACTGCCACTTCCTGCGAATACGAATATTATTCAAGAATTCTTTCTGAGAACATCGCCGATTTTCCTGAATCTACCATACGTTCCTCTGCTTATGTACTTCATACCCTGGAAGCCTGCTTCTGGTGTGTGATGCGTAACGACAACTTCAGTGATACAGTATTACAGGCTGTAAATCTCGGGGAAGATACCGATACTGTTGCAGCGCTGGCAGGGGGTCTTGCCGGAATAATCTATGGAAGGGGTAAGATACCTGGGGAGTGGATTGATGTGCTGGCCCGGAAAGAAGATATCTTAGATCTTGCACAGCGTTTTTCAAAATCACTGTCTCATTAGTCAATATATAACAAGCTTATAATTAGAATCGTACCGGTAAAAACCGTACCTTTGCCGGCTTAAAAAAAAACAATGCCATTAAATAAATTCAGAAATATCGGGATTGCCGCTCACATTGATGCAGGCAAGACCACCGTTACCGAACGTATTCTTTTTTTTACAGGGACCACCCGTAAGATGGGAGAAGTTCATGATGGGCAGGCTACCATGGACTTCATGAAACAGGAACAGGAGAGGGGCATTACTATTGCGTCGGCCGCAATTTCCTGTTTTTGGAAAAATTTCCAGATCAACTTGATCGATACGCCAGGACATGTGGATTTTACGGTTGAAGTGGAGCGTTCTCTTCGTGTCATTGATGGGATGATAGCAGTATTTTGCGCTGTTGGAGGCGTTGAACCCCAGAGTGAGACGGTTTGGAACCAGGCCGATCGTTACCGGGTACCCCGTATTGCTTTTATTAACAAGATGGACCGCACCGGTGCTGATTTCGCAGCGGTAGTTGCCCAGATGAATAAATACCTTGATGCGAATGCTGTTCCTTTCAACCTGCCCATTGGCGCGGAAGATAATTTTGAAGGGATCATTGACCTGGTGGAACAGAAGGCTTATATGTTCAAGGATTTTGAACAAATTGAAATTGAGATCCCTGAAGCCTACAAGGAAAAAGCAAAAGAAGCACGGGCCTGGATGGTGGAAAAGATCGCTGAATTCAATGAACCAATCATGCAATTATTCTTTGACGATAAGGAAGTACCTTCTGAATTGCTAAAGCAAGCTGCCCGTGAAGCAACAATGAAAATGCTGATAACCCCGGTTTTTTGCGGAGCCGCCTATAAAAACAAAGGTATTCAGATGCTCCTCGATGCTATCCTGGATTACCTTCCTTCCCCTATTGATGTTGGCGCTGTTGTTGGTATTGATGTTGATGATCCGGAAAAATCACATTCGCGGCATCCGACAGTAAAAGAACCTTTTTCGGCCCTTGCATTCAAACTTATCCATGATCCTTTTGTAGGACAGCAAACTTTTACCCGTGTATTTTCAGGGACCCTTCACAGTGGAATGCAGATCCTGAATTCCACCAAAAGAAAACACGAACGTATAGGCAGGATTTTCAGGATCCATGCTAAAGACCGGGAGGAGATCAGTGAGGCAGGGCCCGGAGACATCGTGGCCCTGATCGGGTTAAAACTGACCAAAACCGGGGATACTCTTTGTGATAATGATTATCCTCTTATCCTGGAGAACATTCACATTCCGCCTTCGGTAATCGAATTGAAGATATCTCCTGCCAAACGGGCAGACCAGGCAAAACTGGGAGAAGCGCTGAACAAACTGATGAACGAAGACCCCTCCTTCAATGTCAGGTATGATGATGAAACGGAAGAAACGATTATCGCCGGGATGGGTGAGCTTCATCTGGAGATCATTATTGACCGGCTTAAAAATGAATTCAAGGTCGATGCAATTGTTGGTGAGCCGGCCGTCGCTTTCCGTGAAACACTTACCATTGAAAAAGAACACCGTTACAAACATTCAAAGCAAACCGGTGGAAAAGGTCAGTTTGCAGACGTTCAAATGCGCATCGAACCCAATGAAGGAAAAGGCTATGAATTTGTGGATAAAGTCAAGGGAGGCAACATTCCTACCGAGTTTATCCAATCAGTCAACAAAGGCATCCAGAAAACATTGGAAAAGGGGATATTGGCAGGATACCCGGTTGTTGATGTGAAAGTAGTGCTCCTCGATGGAAGTCATCATCCGGTTGACTCATCGGATATGGCTTTTCAGACCTGTGCATCGATTTGTTTTAAGGAAGCATTTATGAAAGCAAACCCCATTCTGCTGGAGCCAATGATGAAGATCGAAGTAAACACTCCCGATGATTATATCGGGGAGGTCAGCGGCAATCTGAACCGACGCAGAGGTAAGATCGAAGCCATGCGCAGGTATCGTAAAGGTGCACAGAAAATTGACGGACTCGTGCCTCTGATGGAAATGTTTGGCTATGCCACCCAGCTCCGGAATATCTCAAGTGGCAGAGCAAATTATTCTATGGAATTTTTCAGATATATGCCGTTGCCAAAGGGGATTCAGGAAGAAGTACTTAAGGAGATTGAAGAAAAGAAGAAAGCAGAAAAATGGTAGTACTTAAATTTAATTATGAATTATGAGGGTGAATTATGGATATTTAATTCATCATTAAATTAAGATGCCTAATAAACTTTGGAACCGGAATTTTACCCTGCTGACTTTTTCTAATTTTTTCATGTTCAGCGGTTACTATTCACTAATCTCAACACTTCCAATTTATATTTCCACTGAACTGCATTCCCCCAAAAGTGTGGTTGGTCTTGTACTTGCTTCGTATATTGTAGCTTCAGTATTGGTGCGTCCTTTTGCTGGTTTCGGGTTGGATAAATATGGCAGGAAAAAAATTTTTATTCTTTCTCTTTTTTTATACGCACTGATCTTTAACGGTTATCTTATTGCCTGGACTGTTGCAGTGATGATCTTCATCCGGTTTATTCATGGGCTTACATGGGGATTGACAACCACATCTAATTCGACGATTGCAGCGGATATCATTCCGTCGGAAAAACGTGGGGAGGGAATTGGTTATTTCGGAATTTCCACGACCCTTGGTATGGCATTGGGGCCTGTGATTGGTTTGTTCATTTTACACCATGGTGGTTATCATGCTATGTTTATCGCGGGTTTTATTATAAGTCTTGTAAGCATGGCTATGGCTGCCTCCATATGTTACCCGGCTATTGTTCCTGCAAAATCAATGGAATTAAGTTTTTCGACCTTGTTCGAATCCACTACCCTGCTGCCTTCCTTTAATATTCTTCTCATTATGATCAGTTATGGCGGATTGCTCTCTTTTGTGGCGTTATACGGACGTGAACTTGGTATACAAAATCCTTCAGGTTTTTTTCTGATTTATGCAATCGGGATAATTGGTGCCAGGTTCACATCTGGTAAATTCTTTGACATGCATGGCCCACGGACAATTCTCATCATCTGCATTTCACTTCTTATCGTTGGATTTCCGCTACTTGCCCTCGTACAAAATCCTGCAGGATTTTATGGAGCAGCCGTTATTCTTGGCTTTGGCAACGGGGTAGTTTACCCAACTTTCCAGGCTATGACCAACAACATGGCTCCCAAGAACCGCCGTGGAGCTGCCAATTCCACATTATATACCTCTGTTGATATTGGAATGGGGCTTGGGATGATCTTTGTCGGAAGCATTGCACAACAATTTTCAATTTCCACCGCTTTTGTAATATGTTCAGGGATCTGTGCAGTTGCCCTTATCTTCTTTATTTTCTTTACGTTGGGACATTATAAGAAGAATAAGACGCGATGGCAGACCTGAGAACGCGTAATTTTGTACCCGGATTGATTGAGTACCATGGAAATTGTGGCTAAAGAAGAAAAAGTAAAACTTACCAGGGCATACACCCTTGCCGAAGATCATTACCAAAAGATAAAGAAGCAGGAAATGATACCAGGCCTCATGGAGTTGGAGACAATCCTCACAACAGAGTTGAACCTGTCCTCAGAAGCGATTCTTGCTACCCTGTTAAAGGACCTTGTACCTAGAGAACTTTCCGAAGAACAAATCATAAAGGAGTTCGGGAAACCGGTGAAGGATCTTATCACAGGTCTTCAGAAGATAGACAGGATGGATACGGCGAAATATACATCGAATGCTGAGAATTTTATCAAGTTACTGCTGACCATTTCAGATGATATCCGGGTAATCCTCATTTCCCTTGGACAACGTTTGCTGGATATGCGGCATATCCTTGATTTCCCTGTTGAAAAACAACTCCGTCTTGCCGGTGAAACGAGTATGCTTTATGTTCCGCTTGCCCATCGCATCGGCTTATACCGTATCAAGACAGAGCTGGAAGACCTGGTAATGCGATTTTCTGATCCGGAAATTTACCGCAAGATCCAACAGAAAATACAGGAAACCCAAAAAGACCGTGATCGCTACACTTCTGAATTCATCCATCCCATTGCAGAACGCCTGAAAGAAGCCGGTTTCGTTTGCGAAATTAAAAGCCGTGTAAAATCAGTACCTTCCATATACCGGAAGATGATCGCGCAAAAAGTTGAGTTTGATAAGGTTTATGACCTTTTTGCTATCCGTATCATCCTGGATAATACGATTGAAGACGAGAAATCGGATTGCTGGAAAGTATATTCCCTTGTCACTGATATCTACATGCCTAATCCACGACGGCTGCGCGATTGGATCACCCTTCCGAAATCCACAGGCTACGAATCCCTGCATACCACGGTCATCGGACCTGAAGGAAAATGGGTGGAGGTCCAGATCAGGACACGGCACATGGATGACATTGACGAAAAAAGCATCGCCGCTCACTGGAAATATAAGTCCAACGAAAAAACTAACGGGCAGACTGAATTTTATGCAGCCATCAGGGAGATGCTGGAAAATCCTGTGCCATCTTCTCCCGACATGGATATCAGCCGTGAAAAAAAGGAGCTTTACCGCGATGAGATTTTCATCTTTACACCCAAAGGCGATCTGAAAAAACTGAAAGCAGGATATACAGTACTTGATTTCGCTTATGAGGTTCATACCGATATCGGGTCAACCTGCACTGGTGCTATTGTCAATGGAACCATGGTTCCGTTAAAACATGTTCTCAAAAATGGTGATACTGTAAAGATCCTTACTTCCAGGAACCAGAAACCAAGTCATAACTGGCTTGAATTCGTGAAAAGTCCCAGGGTTCAGACCCGTATTCGGCATGCCCTGAAAATGGAGACATACAAAGACTCGGATGCCGGTAAAGAGATCCTGAAAAACAAGGTCACCCAGCTTGGCATGGAATTTACTGATCTGGTTATCAATAAACTGGTAGATTTTTTTGGTTGCGAGAATTATTTAGATCTATATCAGCGTTTTGGAGAAGGGAAGCTGGATCCGTTAAAGATCAAGAAAGCCTTAACCGAACCTGAAATAAAAGTTCAGCCTGGGTCAGCACAAAGAGAAGAATCATTCCCCGAGAGGATTTCCGAAGTAATATCCGGGAAAAAAGATTTCATCATCATTGACAGGAAAATCGATTCCATCCATTATGAGTTTGCAAAATGCTGCAATCCTATCCAGGGAGATAATATTTTTGCCTTTGTCAGTGTCACCCAGGGGATCAGGATCCATAAGACCACATGCCCGAATGCCCATGATTTGATCTCTCGTTATCCTTATCGAATCATGGAAGCACGTTGGAAAGCCGTAGACACGGAAAAGAACTTTACTGCAAACCTTGTCGTGACGGGAAAATTCAGCAAGGATCTTGTCACCCGGCTAACACAGGCACTGACAAACGAAATGAAAGTCAGCGTGCGTTCAACAAGGGTTAAAACCCATCCCAACGAATCTTATACCTGTGAAATAGGAATTCTCATTAACAGCACAGTTCGCCTGGATGATGTCATGAAAAAACTACTGAAATTGAAGGGAGTTGAAAGTGTGACCCGGGCAGACAAAACTTAAAATGCAATAATTGATATATTTACTTTCTTAAGGGAGGGTATTTCGTCCTTTTATCAAAGAACCTGAAAACAGCATCAGTTTGTGAATTCCAGAATGCATAATTATGTCCGCAAGTATCGCATAGAATAAGTACATGTCCTCTTCCCGGATTTTCTGAGTTTATTTTTTGATAGAAATCAATAGATTGCTGGCAGGGAACTACAGCATCTTTTTGTCCGTGTGCAATGTATAGGGGGATTTTCAGACGATTTGAATGAAAGCTTGGATTATCAATACCTTCCCAGCGGTTTTTAAATTGGTTATAAGAGCCATAGTAACCAGTCATCAACCTGTCGGCCGCCATCTTGGTCTGATCATAATCTCCTGACAAGGCAGCACCTGCAAGGAATAATGTATCAGTGTTCCCGGCAACAAGGGTCACTCCCCTTGCTCCTGTTGATATCCCGTAGAGGAAATTCCTTTCACCTTCATTAAATACCTGAAATTGTTTTTGACAGAAAGGAATTAACGTGTCGGTAATCCAATGCAGTATTGGATAGCGTCTCCAGTCAGCCCGGGTTTCCGGGAAAAATTCAGAAGCATATACGCTTTTCAGCATCTCAGGAAGAACAAGAATATATCCCAGTTTACGTGCTTTATCACAGAAATCAGATTTGTCACATAGATCTGTCCTACTGAAATTCCAGCCCGGGAGTACAAGGATAGCACCCTCGTTTGGATGATCAGGGAAACGGAAATCCACGGGAACGTTACCTACGATGATTGTGGTATCGATGTCCTCCTGTGCTTTCACAATGTGGGCAGAGAGCATTAGAAATAATGACAGGAGGATGCTTCGCATGGTCAAAATTGATAATAAGTTGTAAATATTCAATCCTTCAATTCCTGCCAATTACATCTCACACATTACTCGTTAAGTTCCTTCTCAAATAAATCGCGGTCTTTCTTTGATAAAGAAGGGCAATCGAGCATTGCTTTTCTCAGTTCCCGGTTGAATTTTTTATTGAACTTCGGATCCTTGGTTTTGTCGCCATATTTATCGCCGAATTCTTTATAGACAATTGTCATTTCGATCTGTAACTGATGGGCTTGCATCTTAAGTTTCTGCAGGGTGACAGAATCTGCAGGGTCAGCATCCCTCATCTTGTTCATGATATCTATGTTCCGGCACATTGCATCGCCGACCTTGGCAGCATCTTCTTTCAATTCACGGTTACCACAACCGGAAAGAATCAATACAATGCCAACAATAACAGGAAGAAATAATTTTTGGGGGTTCATAAAACATTAATTGATAATTGACAATTGATAATTGATAATTATTTTTTTATTTCATTACTGGTAAGCTTGATATTTAGTTCTTTTAACTGCTCTTCACTGATTGACGAAGGGGTATCAATCATCACATCTCTTCCTGAATTGTTTTTCGGGAAGGCCATGAAATCGCGGATGGATTCACCTCCGCCAAAGATGGTGCACCAGCGGTCGAAACCAAATGCAATGCCACCATGGGGAGGAGCACCATATTCAAATGCATTCATCAGGAACCCGAATTGTTCCTGGGCAAGTTCATCAGTGAACCCAAGCACCCGGAACATTTTCTTTTGAAGGTCACGGTTGTGGATACGGATGGATCCGCCACCGATCTCAACGCCATTAATAACCAAGTCATAAGCATTTGCTCTAACTGCTCCGGGGTCCGTGTCAAGTAAGGGAATATCGTTTATTACCGGTGATGTGAATGGATGGTGCTTAGCATAGAATCGTTTTGAATCTTTATCCCATTCGAGCAAGGGAAAATTAATGACCCAGAGAGGCTTGAAAACAGATGGGTCCATCAGTCCGAGCCGCTTTCCCATTTCCAGTCTCAGCGATCCGAGGGCAGTTTGGGTCTTTTCCGCCTTCCCTGCCATGATCAGCATCAGGTCACCGGGAACGGCAGAGAACTTGCCGGCGATAGCTTTCAGGTCATCCGAAGAATAAAATTTATCAACCGATGATTTAAGCATACCATCAGTTCCATAGCGTATATATACCAAGCCCGAACCGCCGATTTGCGGACGTTTTACCCATTCAGTCAGTTCATCAAGTTGCTTGCGTGAATATTCCGAGCATCCCGTAGCATTTATACCAACCACTAACTCCGCTTCATCAAACACCTTGAATCCTTTACCTTTCACTGTTTTGTTCAGTTCAGCAAACTTCATCCCGAAACGGATATCCGGCTTGTCACTGCCGTATTCGCTCATGGCTGAGTCATATTCAATCCTTGGGAAATCACCGGGATCAAGATTTTTTACTTCATGGAATAAATATTTTGCAAGTCCTTCAAATGTGGCAAGGATATCTTCCCGCGTAACGAACGACATTTCACAGTCTATCTGTGAAAATTCAGGTTGGCGGTCGGCCCGTAGGTCTTCGTCGCGGAAACATTTCACAATCTGAAAATACCGGTCGAAACCTGCAACCATCAATAATTGTTTAAATGTCTGTGGGGATTGGGGTAGTGCATAAAACTGCCCCGGATTCATCCTGGAGGGAACCACAAAATCACGGGCACCTTCCGGAGTAGATTTAATAAGGACCGGTGTTTCGATTTCGATGAACCCTTGTTCATTCATATAGTTCCGGGTGAGGATGGCCATGCGGTGGCGCAGTTCAAGGTTTTTTTTGACAACATTCCGGCGGAGATCAAGGTAACGGTATTTCATCCGGAGCTCTTCACCCCCATCTGTATTGTCTTCTATTGTGAAAGGAGGGATTTTCGATGTATTCAATATATCCAGTGAATCGACAAGTATCTCTATTTCTCCGGTAGGTATTTTAGCATTCTTGCTAGAACGTTCGGCCACCTTTCCTGTAGCCGAGATAACGAATTCACGACCCAGATCTTTTACTTTAGCAAACAGGTCAGGTTCGACCTGGAGATTGAAAAAAAGCTGAGTAATTCCATAACGGTCGCGAAGATCGATAAAAGTCATTCCTCCCATTTCGCGAATCCTTTGTATCCATCCGCAGAGTGTCACGGACTGTCCAATGAACTGCATGTTCAATTCCCCGCAGGTATGTGTTCGAAGCATGATGATTTCCTTTTATTTAAAGGCAAAAGTAAGAAAAAACAAGGAGACATCGAATCCGTCCTCTATCCTCCCTGCCTGGACAGACAGGTATTTTCTATTTCCCAACCTTTACTCTTATTCCTTCAGAATGTGCCCCGAACTCAGGTGCATACATGCATTGTATCGTTGTGATCCCATTGGAAAACTCACCTGCCACATTCACCACAAGCGGGTACTCAAACACCCAGGTTCCTTTTGGGAGATAATCAAAGAAAAAATTCGTTGCCACATCTGTTGTTGATTGATAATAACCCAACCCACCCTGGTAGCGGTAACCCGATAACTGCTCAGACGTCAGCGGTTCGAATGCCGATGCCCGCAAATCTTTCATGTGAACGAATTCGAGACCCCGGTCAACGGAAAGGATGATACGAACAATGATTTTATCCCCGACTCTGATATCCGCGCCTGATCCTTTTTGCTCATCTGTTGATCGAAATTTGTAATCTGTAATTGGCTGAAGCACTTTTCCCCTGGGTGTTACCCGTTCTATGAAAAGTTTCTTTTCCAGCTTGAGTGGTGTCTGATGCGGTGTGATCTTGTCGAGATCTTCAAAATATTGCCAGTACAGAGCGCCCCAGGCAACGCCTTCATCGGATTTGGAGATTCTGACATTTCCCATGTCGGGATTGATCTCCCTGCCATCGCGGAATACCTGGAAATAACCTGTACCTGCTTCCACTTTTGTATCGGTTAATTTCATAGGATCTATTGTTTCTTTTCCCAGGTTTATTTTCACATCCGGTTTTACTAAGAGAAGATCTGTTCCCCGGAGGAGTAATGCATAACAGGCCTCAGCAGTGGCACGACCAGTTTTCCAGTCCTGGGTTAGTTTTTGTTTCAGCAACCAGACTTTCATATCATCAACCGGCTTCAGATCAGCAGTAATCTCTTCATAAGCTTCGATCAGCAGGGCCTGTGTTTCTATTGGGGCCTGGTACCACTCGTACCCGTTTTGCGTAGCCCAGTACATTCCCATTTCCGGGGAATGAAGAGCCTTTTCGGAAAGCGATTTAAGGATGGCGTCAGGGATGGTTTTGTTTCCCAGACGGTTTAGTGTAAGTGCTATCATGCCCTGGATATAGAGGTCATTCTGCAGCCAGTATTTTTCTGCCTGCTGCTGGAAATATTGAAAAGCGGCATGCACTTCAACTTTATTTTTTATACCAACATCGTTGAGATAATAGCTTCTTGCATAGAGGTACTGGATCTGTTTTGCACCAAGATGATTTTCATCCATTTTTGCGGGATACTGTTTTTCGATGTAGTTATAATCTTTCACAAGTTCTCCATCAAGGTAGGCTATGGCCTTGTTCAGCATAATCCAGGTATCCTTGTCATCCCTGATATTTTTAATCCCAAGATGATCAAGGTGACCGAGACCGGTTACAATCTCCTGTGTGATGTAGCGGCTTTCCTGCATCCCATCGAACCATGGCCAACCACCGGAAGGAGCCTGCATCTTTTGAAGCTTTTTCAGATTCTGGTCAAGTTTTGCTTCCATGTTATTCTGGTCGAAAAACAAAGCCAGCCTGTGTTTCCGCTGAGTTTCGTCCTGTGCTTCCATCACCCAAGGCGTTTCCTGCAACAGCGCCGATTTTAATTGTTCATTTTTCATCAGGTTCGACACGAGTGCATCATTTGAAGTTGTTCTCCAGCTTTCGAAGACTTGTTTAATTGCCGGATTAGAATTTGCAAGAAAGAATGCGATACTGTTGGTATAATAGGAATGAAAAATATTATCCGCATTCGGATATTGCGGATCATCCATGGTAGGCAGTGCCTGAACGGCGTACCATACCGGGTTCGAGGCAAATTCAAGGGTCAGCTTATAATTTTTCAGGGTCTTGTCAGCAGAAGAATTTAGCAACTTATCAAATTTGAAATCAAAAGAGCCTTTATCTCTCACAGGAAGTGGCATGGATTCTGTTACCAGCATGCGGTTTGTCACGACCGGGAAGGCTTTTTCTTCACCATCACTGAAATTGCCTGCTTTGGCAGTGATGCGATACTGAAGGACAGAAAGGGAAGGATCGTTTGGTATGACCAGCTTCCACTGGAATGTGGAACTCTGTCCGGTAAGCATGGTAAAAGCCTGAGTCTGGTTGCCCGAGATCATAAGGTTGATGGTCTTTTGCGAGAGTGCATCGGAGAGTTCAAGTAATACTTCCCCATTCAAAGTCCGTTCACTAAGATTAACCACTTTGGCATTGAATATGAGCGTATCTCCCTGCCGGACAAACCGTGGGGCATTTGGGAATACCATTAAATCTTTGTGGGTTACCATCTCTTTTTCGGTCAGTCCATATTCCAGGTCTTTAGTATATGCAAATCCGAGTATCTTCCATTTGGTAAGGGATTCAGGCACGGTGAATTTCACATCAAGATTTCCTGCCGAATCAGTTACCAGGGTAGGGTAAAAGAAAGCAGTTTCCTGGAAATTCTTCCGGATCTGAATTCCTGTCTGTGTTTCAACTTTGGGTGGTTGTTTTTTCACTTCTGCAGGATTTGCCACGTTTTCTGGTGTACCATCCTTGGATTGAGATAATGAGGGTGAAATTACTTCTGGTTGAATTTGTCCTGATGATTCTTTACTCGCTGCCATCGGGGAATATATTTTTAAACCTCCATAATTCCTGTTACCTCCTCCGAGTCCAAATCCGAACCAATCCAATTCTTCATACGTGGGCGAAAAATATTCACCGCCAACATAATGCAATGGATAATATATGCCTGATGTGGTGTTGAATCCACCTCTGACCTCCCAGGATAGTGATGAAAAATATTCCTGTAAAATAGAAAATGACCATTTGTCAGGAGCAAAAGCATCCAGGGAGGCATCATACATGGTTGTAAGGTATTCAGCGCTTATACCTTTCTTTTTTGCATCGGTGATCCTGATCTTCCATTCTTCATTTTGACCAGGATTTAGCTTGTCACGAAATGTTTCAAATTTGATGTCGAGTTTTTTGTTGGTAAAAGGAACATGTACCAATACATTATGCTGGAAAGACCTGTTCAGCCTGATAAATATAAAATTCACGGAAAAGTTTCCACGGAAATTCTCCTGTATTGGGATCTCCACCAGTTCCTGATTGTTGTTGAGCTTCATCCATTGCCTCGAATAAAGGGTATCATGAATCCTGATTTCATACAAAACATTGACATTCTCTGCTTTTGACCCAATCAGAAATTTAGCATTCTCACCAGGTTCACCACTTGTTTTTACAGGAACAAACCAATCCATTTCCTGCACGGGTACGCTTGCAGAGGAAGGATCATAGATCACGAACGGGATTTTTTGTTCAACATCTTCACCAAAGGGATCCTTTGCTTTCAGGGTCAGCAGATAGTTACCTTCTGAAAGTATTTTCCCATTCTCCAACCTCCAATCTCCAAATACTGACTTTGCAGCAACCTGCGAAAAGTGAAATATGGAATCAGTTGCCGTGTTAATTTCTTTTTTCAGGATTTCCTGTTCAACAGGCCAGTTGGTCACAATATTCTCATCCGTATAAATGTCGTTTGGGAAATCTGAATGAAATTCCTTTTCCGTCATGCCTATTAAATCGGGTTTATCCCATAAACGATTCTTGTAAAACCGGTCGGGTTCTTTCAGTTTCTGAATATTCAAAGTGATGGTAGCAGGGGTTTTCCGGCCATTTAAATTGGTTGCCGTCAGGTGAAATACTGAATCTTTTGCGGGATCAAGGTTTCCGGGAAAATCCATTCCCAGGAGAAGTGAAATAAATCCAACGGAGACACTTTGGTTGGATGACTGTGTTTCCCCATTGATATCGGTCACGTCAGCATAAATCAAATAATCAAAAACAGGCATAGATGATTTTTCTATCGAAAGATCAGGAATCGCTTTAAACTTTACTTTAAAAATTCCATCAGCGTCTGTTTTCGATATTCCCTGCATAATTTCAGTTTCCGGACTGGAGTGTATGGGCAACCACCAGCCCATTTCAAAAAATGGAAATCGTGCTGCCCTTACAACTCTGTATTTCACGGTAGCCCCATCAATGTTGTTTCCGGCATATGCCATAGCTTTCCCAATAATTGTGACACTGTCGTTCAGATGATAATTTCCTTCAATGGGATCAAAAGAGACTTCAAAGGTCGGCCTTTTATATTCTTCGACCGAAAAAGTCACTGAACCTGATCCATTTGTAATAGTCATAACCCCTGGCAGCAATCCTTGCGGGATCTCAAAAGACCCGTTAAATGAACCGAATTCATTGGTGATGAAAGTCTGTGATGCAATCTTCTGGCTGTTTACATCGGTAAAATTCACGGTGGTCTTAACCCCTGGTTGAAGGTTTTGTAAATCACCTTTTTTTTCGATAAGAACACCTTTGAAATGGATCGTTTGTCCTGGCCGGTAGATGCCCCGGTCGGAGAAAAAGACTGTTTTCAGGGTTGTTTTTTCATTGGGTTCATTTACGGGGTAACGGTAATAATAACCTGTTATTAAGAGGTCGTCTTTCATCTTCAAACGCATGTAAACATTGTTGTTTGTCCCACTCTGCATAACCGCCGGCAATAAAAAATGTCCGTTTTCGTCGGTTGAATACTCTCCTGACTTCTGATTCTCGGACTTTCGGGTCGTATAATTGAAGACGTTGTGAAAAACTTCTGCGGTGACGCCTTGCAGTGGAAGACCGGTTTCCCTGTCGAGGATATAGAATTCCTCTTCACTTTTTTCATTGCGCTGGCTGATGTAACTGATCTGGGTGGAAAAGAAAGGTGCCCAGGCGATAACCTGACCGGTATCTTTAAATTCAGGGTCAGAAGATGTGAGAAGAATATAATATCCAACAGGCAAACCGGGTATGCGTATTTCCATCCGGTGCGACTGGTAATCTCCGTCATTAGGAAGGTTCCGTGACCAATCCTTCTGAAAAGCAAGGGTTGTAAAGTAAGATACCTGGTCTTCCCTTGAACGGTTCATAGTTCTTTCGCGGTCAACATCCGGGTCTGATTTTGCGAGCCTGAAATAAAGGGTTTTCAGGTTCCTGAATTCGATCAAACCGAGGGATGGTTTTTTGGGTACGACAGCATGTTCAGTTTCGATCTGCAATGCAGGTTTTTTAATATCGAGTGCCAATAGCTTGCAATTGCCGGCCCCGGTGCTCTCAGGAAACCGTTTTATTGCCAGGTTGCAATAATCAAGGGCTTCCTTCAATTCCCATTTGTGTTTTTGCGATTCCGCAGGATGGTACTGCGAGCCTTGTTCCTTCAGATAAGCTGCAATGGCATAGGTAACATCTGTAGAATAAGGCGATGAAAGATTTGTTTGTTCCAGCTTTTTCAAAGCATCCAGGTACAATGTGTCTTTCCCATTGATAATTGATTTATCCTTCAGGAATTGAAAACGATGGATCTCTTCATCGATCAGTGCATGGGGATCTTTATCTGCACTATGAAAACCTGCAAGATCCTGGTAGATCTTCAGGGAATAAGCAAGAAATGAGGAGGAATCAAACGGTAATTCCAACTTCACGGCTGCAAACTCACGTGCCTGCTCGAAATAAGAAGGTTGGTTAAGTGAAAAGGGTTCAGCAGAAACCTGGTCGGGACTATCATTTCCGGAGAAATATTCCAGGGCACGCCAGCATAAAAAGTCATACAGGGTAGGCCGGTAGCTGTTCTTTACCCGTGATTCCGGTTTTACCAGAATATCCTCAAACTCACCAATAGGCAATGATTTTAAGAGTGAGGGATTCTGAAGGGAGAGAAGCCAGGTTTTCACAGTTTTCCGGGTCAGGGTTTTCAGATCCCAGGTCTGAATGCTGTCGGAAGTGTTATTCAGCACTTCTGTCCTGTTCCCAAAACGATAACGGTTATTCTGGTAATAGGATTGATAAATTTCAGCCAGGATGGAATTCAGTATTTGCCGGGCCGGTTCATGCGATCCTTTGACCTCTTCATTTATTTCCCTGATGGATGCTGCGACTGCATCTTCCCTGTAGTCTGCTTTCAATTTCAACTTGTAGATAATAGCCTTGATATATTGAGGATCATTCTTTTCTTTCTTCGCCTGGTCATAGATCTTATTCACGATCACCAGGGCCGATTTTGGAAGACCCAGGTTTGAGAGGGAATCAACTTTTTTCCACTCCAAAGAATAATAGGTGGTGATGTGGTGAACTGGTGAACTGGTGAGTTGGGGGGTGGGGTTGAGGGCATGGATGGAAATACTACTCAGCAAAAGTACAAACCCTAAGATGGCAGGTTTTGTTTTCATAGGATGAGGTATTTTAATATGCAATAATAAAGAAAACGATTGAGGTAAGCAAAAGATTGTTCTATTTAGAAGAACTAACCAGAGCAGTCACCGGATTGGCCAATCCTTTGTATTCAATGAGTTCGAGTTTCACTGACCCTACAACAACTGCTGATTTTGCCAGAATCGGGATCCGGTTCTTATCATCGGACACCCAGATATCCATTGGATATGGTTGGCTGAATACATTTCCAGTCGCCACCTTCGGTTTAAATTTAAGGCAATGAAAAGTACCCAGGTCGGTTTTTACGTCTTCCCGACCTGCAAATTCAATCAGGGAGACATATACTGAATCGTCAAGGACAAAATTCACAGGAAAACGCTCGCCAATTTTCAGATTGGAAAAATCAAGCGTCCGGCAATAGAAGAATGCGGAAAAAATATCGTGGGTGCCGGTTTTCATTTTTTTATTGGCCTTATGGCTGGAAAAGTTTCCGGAATACTGGTTGAACCGAACTTCATCATCCACCAAATAACTACCTTCATGCGTATTACGGATAAACAACCAGGGAACAAGATATTCTTCGTCCATATATGTCTCAAACAAGTCGTTGACCTTGTAAAAGAAATTAAAAGCGCCTTTCGATTTTCCTTCACCGATAATATGATACGTGCTTCTCCCATCAATTTTTTTATCCTCGAATTTGACTTCCAGGGTGGCTGTACCGGCACTTACTTTGCCTGTAATAAAAGAATCATAATAAGCCTTGAATTTCAGTTTCTCACCACGAATGAAGGCAGTGTTTTTAACTGGTACTAATGATTGCGCAGGAAGAATGAAAAATGAAGAATGAAAAATGAAAAATGCAAGAATCAATAACCGGGAAAAAGGCTTCATTTCAAATCACTATGTTGATTATTTTTTTCGGCACCACGATGATCTTCCTGGGAGATTTACCCTGGAGCCATTTCACAGTTTCCGGGACTTTCATTACCGTTTGTTCGATCTCAAGCACTGTAAGGTCAAGCGAAAGTTCCAGTTGGAACCTCATTTTGCCATTAAACGAAACAGGGTAATTAAAAGTACTCTCAACCACGTATTCTTCCCTAAATAAGGGAAAAGAAGAATATGTTATGGATCCGGAATGTCCTAAATGCTCCCACAGTTCTTCCGCCATATGTGGAGCATACGGTGCGATCAGTATCACAAGTGGCTCAAGGATTTCCCTTTTATTGCATTTCAATTCGGTAAGCTCGTTCACACAGATCATGAAATTTGAAACAGCCGTATTGAATGAAAACCGTTCGATGTCATCCTGGATCTTTTTAATCGTCTTATGCAGGATCTTAAGTTCTTCTTTTGTTGGTTCTTCGCTAGTTATTGAAAATTCATTATCCCTGTTATGGTACAATCTCCAGAATTTGCGTATAAACCGAAATACTCCTTCAATGCCGTTTGTATCCCACGGTTTCGACTGTTCCAGGGGACCGAGGAACATTTCATAGAGCCTTAAAGTATCGGCTCCGTAATGTTCAATCAGTTCATCAGGATTTACCACATTATGCAATGATTTCGACATCTTTTCAACTTCAAACCCGCAGATGTATTTTCCATCTTCAAGGATAAATTCAGCATCTTCAAGGTCGGGGCGCCAGGATTTAAACGCATCAAGGTCAAGCATATCATTTTCCACGATGTTTACATCCACATGCATTTCCGTTATTTCGTAATCTTTTTTGAGATTATAAGAGACGAATGTATTCGTATTTTTAATCCTATAGACAATATTCGACCGTCCCTGTATCATTCCCTGGTTGATGAGCTTCTTATAAGGTTCGTCCTTACAAACCAACCCGATATCGAAAAGAAATTTATTCCAGAATCGCGAATATACCAGGTGTCCGGTGGCATGTTCGGCACCACCGAGATATAAATCCACGTCCTGCCAGTATTGATTGGCTTCTTTTGAGAAATATTCTTTTTCGTTATGAGGGTCCATATAACGAAGATAATACCCGCTCGACCCTGCAAAGCCCGGCATGGTGCTGGTCTCATAACGATAGCCTTCTTTTGTCTTCCAGTTCTTAGCACGGGCCAATGGTGGCTCACCGGTTTCTGTTGGAAGGTACTTGTCTACTTCCGGCAATAACAAAGGCAGTTCTGATTCATCCAGAACATAGGCGGTGCTGTCTTTATAATAAACCGGGAAAGGTTCACCCCAATAGCGTTGGCGGCTGAAAATTGCATCACGAAGACGGAAATTCACGGTTCCTTTACCAATCTTCAACTCCTCCACTTTACGGATAACTGCTGAAACAGCTTCTTTCACATTCATTCCATTTATGAATTCCGAATTCACCAGTATCCCGTCTTTGGCATCATAAGAGTTTTCTGAAATGTCCCCACCTGAAACCACTTCAATGATGGGAAGGTCGAAATGCTTTGCAAAATCATAATCCCTGCTGTCGTGAGCTGGAACGGCCATGATAGCGCCTGTGCCATAACCAGCCAGCACATAATCGGCAACCCAGATCGGGATCTTTTTCCCGTTCAGGGGATTCAGGCAGAAAGCGCCCGTAAACTCACCTGTGACAGTTTTCACTTCCGACATCCGCTCACGTTCTGAACGGTTCTTTGCCCAATGAAGGTAATTCCCTACAGCAGAAAGTTGTTGCTGTGTTGTGATAGCTTCAACCAGTTCATGTTCTGGCGCCAGGACCATAAAAGTTGCCCCGAAAATGGTATCCGGCCGGGTCGTGAAAATATCCAGTTTGTAATTTGTATTCTCTATGGGAAATGTAATTTCTGCTCCTTCCGAACGGCCGATCCAGTTCCTTTGGATTTCTTTCAAAGATTCAGTAAATTCTATTTGATCGAGTCCTTCCAGCAAACGCTGGGCATAGGCAGTGATTCGTAAAAACCACTGCCGCATAAGTTTGCGTTCAACGAGGTAGCCACCACGAAGTGATACTCCATTGGAAACCTCATCATTGGCAAGAACAGTTCCCAGTTCAGGACACCAGTTCACCATGGCATCACTCTGGTAAGCCAGCCGATAATTCATCAGGAGTTCCCGTTGCTCTTTTTCCTGGAAGGATTTCCACTGGGCTGCAGTAAATATTCCGTTCCAGTTTTCACCAACAGAAGGATATTTTTTCCGGAATCCTTTTTGCCAGTCGGTAGTCATTGCCGCATGAACCGTTGTATTTCCTGAAGATTCAAAAATCCGGATAAGGTCAGAAACAGGTTCTGCTTTTTGTGTTTCAAGGTTGTACCAGTGGTTGAAGAGTTGAATGAAAGTCCACTGTGTCCATTTATAATATCCCGGGTCACAGGTTTTGACTTCACGGTCCCAGTCATAAGAAAAACCGATCTTATCCATCTGTTCGCGGTATCGTGCAATATTCTTTTCAGTAGTGATGGCGGGGTGGGTGCCGGTTTGAATGGCATATTGCTCGGCGGGAAGTCCGAAGGCATCATATCCCATGGGATGCAACACATTGAATCCTTTTAACCGTTTGTACCGTGAATAAATATCAGAAGCAATGTATCCCAAAGGATGCCCCACATGCAAACCTGCTCCTGAGGGATAAGGAAACATGTCGAGGACATAGAATTTCGGTTTTAAAGAGTTGTTTTCTGCCCTGAATGTTTTATTCTTCATCCAGAATTCCTGCCATTTTTTCTCGATCTCTGAAAAATTGTACTCCATTTTTATGTGGTGAATTTTTGAAGTGGTGAACTGGTGAGTTGGTGAACTTGCGAACTCGTGAATTGTCGAACTGGCGAGTTAATAATTGGCTCTAACCGGTTAACCCCTTGCAATTTTTCTGCGAAGTTAGGAAAAACCGGGGAAATGTTAAGAGATGAAGTCAATTGGCGAACTGGTGACATTGTGACGTAGTGAGTTTATAATTTGCTTCTACATTTTTTTTGGCTGGTGTCCAGATTTAATCACAAATTTTGGCAGAGAGGACTTCATGGTGAAAAAAATAGTCTTAATCAAAAAAACCATTAATTTCGCTTTTTCATTTTATCGCTATGGCCCGACAGGAAGAGAAATTTTATAACCGGAGGATCCGTACATCCCATGTTTCGACGGTTATCAGCATTACCCTTGTGCTCTTTATGCTTGGCCTGTTGGGACTACTCCTGCTGCATACCAAAAAGCTTTCTGACTATGCCAAGGAGAATATCGGGTTTTCAATCATGATAAAAGAAGGTGTTAAGGAAGCTGAGATCATGGCCTTCATTAAAAAACTTGATACAGAAAACTTTGTCAAATCTACTGAATACATCCCCAAAGAAAATGCTGCGATTCAGCTGAAGAAAGAGCTGGGCGAAGATTTTATTGGGTTCCTGGGTTATAATCCTCTTCTTCCCACTATCGATCTGCGGTTGAAGGCAAATTTTGCTAACCTTGAAAGTGTAGGCAGGATCGAGAAGAAACTCCTGGCATCCCCGGAAGTAAAGGAGGTTTTTTATCAGAAAGACCTGCTGGAGATGGTGAACCAGAACATGGAACGCATCAGTCTGATCATCTTTGGATTCAGCGCCGTACTGATGATCATCGCCATAGCACTTATCAACAACACTATCCGGCTTTCTGTTTATTCACGCCGTTTTATCATCCGGACTATGCAGTTAGTAGGTGCAACACGCGGTTTTATTCGCAGACCTTTCATCCGCAATGGTATTGTTGACGGATTCATCAGCGCTTTATTTGCTATTGGGCTCCTCCTGAGTGTCATCTATTTCCTTTTCCAGGAAATCCCTGAATTAACTCAAATGGTTGAACTGCCATACTACATAGCCCTTATGATCGTTATTCTTTTGCTTGGGATCCTTATCTCCTGGTTCTGCACCTGGTTGTCGGTAAGGAAGTACCTTCGCATGAAAACTGATGAATTATATACCTGATTAAAAAATTTCTCTAATTTTGAACAGAATTTCAATCATAACATGGAAAAGAAAATAAAAAAACCAGTACAGAGCAAGCCCGCAGCCCAGGCTGCAAAACCCCAGCCTGCTCCTGCAGCCCCGGTGAAAACCGGAGAATTTGCCTTCGGGAAAGAGAATTACCGTTTACTCTTTATCGGCCTTGCATTCATAGTACTGGGCTTTATCCTGATGATCGGGGGCGGATCAAAAGATCCCAAAGTGTTCAACCCTGCCATCTTCAACTTCCAGCATATCACCCTCGCCCCAATTCTTGTCCTCACAGGGTATGTGATCGAGATCTTTGCTATTATGAAGAAACCAAAGGATTGATATGTCCCTCATCCAGGTCATCATCCTCGGCATCGTTGAAGGAATAACCGAATTCCTGCCGATCTCTTCGACAGGTCATATGGCACTGGTGGCCTCGTTCATGAATCTTTCCAAAGACAAGCAAACCCAGGACTTTATAAGTCTCTTTATCGAAAATATCCAGTTTGGTGCAATTATTTCTGTACTCTTTATTTACTGGCGAAAATTCATCGATTTCAAATCTTACCGGTTCTATGTGAAGCTGTTGATCGCTTTCATCCCTTCTGCCATCGTGGGACTGCTCCTAAAAAAGCGTATCGATGAAATTCTTCATCAACCACTGTTCATTGCTATTGTGATGTTCCTTGGTGGGATCCTCCTGATCTTTGTGGATAATTGGTTTAAAAACTCAGACCTTGATAAGGAACAGCAGATAACCTATAAAAAATCCCTCGTCATCGGTTGTTTTCAGCTCCTGGCCATTGTATTTCCCGGATTCAGCCGTAGCGCTGCAACCATCATTGGGGGGATGCAGCAGAAACTGACCCGGAAACTTGCAGCCGAATTTTCTTTTTTCCTTGCCGTGCCTACTTTGGCCGGCGCATTCGCCAAGAGTCTCTGGGATGCCTGGCGGAAAACTCCGGAAATACTTGATCACCATAATGTGATGATGTTGATAACCGGGAATTTTGTAGCATTTATCATCGCCATCATCGCCATCAAGGCATTCATTGCCTACCTCACCAAACATGGCTTCAGGGTTTTCGGTTATTATCGTATCATTGTAGGAATGGCAATCATTCTTCTTCTTCTATTCGGGAAGAATTTTACCATCCTTTAAACAAATACCACATCCATGAAGTTTAATTTTGAACAGGGGGAGATCCTCCTTGTCAACAAGCCGGTTAAATGGACTTCTTTTGATGTGGTGAACCTTATTCGAAATTATATCCGTAAACAACTGGGAATTAAAAAGATCAAGATCGGCCATGCCGGCACGCTCGATCCACTTGCCAGCGGACTACTGATCCTCTGTACCGGCAGGATGACCAAACGCATTGAAGAATTCAAGGAGTTCGACAAGGAATATACCGGAACATTCGTGCTGGGAGCTACCACAGCTTCCTTCGACCTGGAAAAAGAAATCGACTTTCATTATCCCTGGGAACACATAACAAAAGAAGAGATCCTTGCTGCTGTTATAAAACTTACCGGTAGCTATGACCAGCTTCCTCCTGTTTTTTCTGCAAAGAAGATCAAGGGAAAGAGGGCCTATGACTATGCCCGGAAAGACCAGGAAGTCATCATGCAACCACGGCGAATCACAATTTCCGCCTTTGAAGTCCAGGAAATAAACATGCCTGAGGTTCATTTCCGGGTTTGCTGCAGCAAGGGAACCTATATCCGGGCGCTGGCACGCGATCTCGGCGTGGCCCTTAGCACGGGAGCCCATCTCAAAACGTTGTGCCGGACACGAATAGGGCCTTACTATTTACGCGATGCTTATAATATCGAAGACCTGAAATCGGAACTGAAAGAAGAATAAACCTTTGCTGATTTTCGTACCTTTGTTCATTGTCGTGAGACAGTACCATTTTTAATTCCAATCTCAATGAAAAAACAAATCTTACTTTTCACACTCGTGTGCATAATTGCAACTTTTTCCCTTGTGGAATATAAGCATTCAAAAGCTTTCCGCAGGGCACGTTTTGAATCAATCCTCAAACAGGAGTATCGCAGCCTGCCGCATTCCAATCTTAAAGAAGTCAAAGATGCAGAGGCAGACCAGCCGGATATGGCAACCTTGCTGGACTATTTCATGACTGTCGATCCTGCCACGGGTACCGTTCCGCGTGAACGTCTTTACCAGGCTTACCTTGAAACGCGTAGTCTTATGAAACAGAAGAGTACTGAATTCACTGTCAATTGGACCAGTTATCCTGCCGATATGGGGGGACGCACCCGTGCTATTATGTACGACCCAAACGATCCTCAGCATCATAAAGTCTGGGCAGGCGGTGTAACCGGAGGTCTCTGGTATAATACCAATATTACAGATGCAAGTCAGTCATGGGTGCCTATTGGTGACTTCTGGCCCACCCTTGCCATTCGATGTATCACCTATGACCCCAACAACCCTTCTGTTTTCTACATTGGAACAGGTGAAGCTGAAACAGCGATCCATACATATCGTGAATCTTCAGGTCTTGGTGATGGCATCTGGAAATCTACCGACGGTGGCGTAACCTGGAACCTTCTGAGCTCGACCACCGGTTTTGCTTATGTTCCAAGGTTAGTTGTAAGAAATGAAAGCGGTACTAGTGTTATTTATGCCGGCGTTGTTTCGGGCCTATATCATGGCACCCATAACAGTCTCCCATCTAATGGTCTTTTCCGTTCAACAGATGGTGGATTGACATGGACACAGGTGCTGCCAGCTATTACAGGTTTCACTGTTCCATATTCTCCTTCTGATATAGTGCTCGGTGCAGGTGGAAGGATCTATGTAGGCACCATGCCTGACCTCAACGGTAACGGTGCAGCCGTTCTTCTGTGGTCAGATACAGGTCTTTCCGGATCCTGGAATGTTGATACGACTTACAGGCATGAGATCCTTCTCGATCCCCAGTATAACATACCCGGCCGGGTAGTTTTTGGATGTGCCCCTTCAGATCAGAATGTTGTTTATGCCCTTATAGCTTCCGGCCTGATCAGCCCAGCCAATAACTTCAAATATTATTACTGTTATCATATCCTCCGTTCGGCAGATCAAGGCGTTACGTGGACAGAACAAAACATACCTTCCGATGCAAACGGGCAATCGAATTTTGCCACCATTGCATGGCATGCCCTCGATATTGCAGTCGACCCCAATGCTCCGAACACCGTATTTATCGGTGGACTAGATGTTCAAAAAACCAGCAACGGCGGATCAACGTGGACCCGTGTAAGTGACTGGTCACTGATGTATTCTGGAGGAGGAAGTGAATATGTTCATGCCGATCAGCACATCATGGTTTTTAAACCGGGTTCATCCAGCGAGTTGTTGCTGGGATGCGACGGGGGTGTGTTCTATACTGCCTCTGCCAATAATGCCTATCCTGTATTTGAGCTTCGGGACCACGACTATAACACTCTTCAATTCTATTCAGCCGACCTGAAAAATGAGACAGGTTCAAAGGAGTTGATCGGAGGATTGCAGGACAACGGATGTCTTTACTATAATAATGCACCTGTGACCATCAACAATATGGTAAGCGGGGGTGATGGGGCTTATTGTTTTTTCGACAAGAATGACATCGTTTATTCAATTTCTTCCCTTTATTACAATTCCTATTACCTGCAGTCAAATGGTATTACCATAAGCTACCTTGACAACTGGTCGAGCGGGATCTTTGTAAACCCTGCTGACTATGATTACCGGGATAAAGTAATTTATGCCAACGCCTGTGACTTTATTAATGATTCACTAGATTATTACCTGAAATTGTCGAATGTGACCAACGGCGGATCCGGTGCATTTAAGAAGGTGGGAACCACAACACAAGTCTATTTTTCAGCTGTGAGATGGTCGCCTTTTTCTCCATCCGGAAACGCAAATATTTTTCTTGGCACTGAGTCCGGACGACTGTTTAAGGTGACCAATGCCGCATTCACGCCAGCTCCCACAGAGATCACGGGTTCCAATTTCCCGGTTGGAAATATTTCTTCCATTAACATAGGAAATTCAGAAGATACTTTGCTTGTGACCTTTTCGAATTATGGGATACCCTCGGTATTCACCAGTTATGACGGAGGGCAGAATTGGTTTAACTGTGAAGGCAACCTTCCCGATATGCCCATCAGATGGGGGATGTTTCACCCACTAAACTCCGCACAAGTGATGCTGGCCACTGAAACCGGGATATGGACTACCAATAATATCAATGCTTCACCTGTTGTCTGGACGCCGAATGTGACTGGGATGGCTAACGTAAGGGTTGACCAGCTGAACTTCCGGGCCAGTGATAACAATGTAATCGCTGCTTCACATGGAAGAGGGCTTTTCACTGCTAAATGGGATGTTGCATTGGGTGTCGATAATCTTCAGGTCCAGGCATTTAAAATGTATCCAAACCCTGCAAACGATTTGCTGAATATTTCTTTTAAAACGAAAGGAATACAGAATATTCTTTTCCGGGTTTTCGATCCATCCGGAAAATGCCTTGCTGATGAAAACCAGGGACCCGTTAACGGATATGCAGTAAGACAGTTGAACGTCTCAAATCTCACACCCGGAATCTATTTTGTCAGTATTTATAAAGACGGACGAACGGTCAAAACAGAGAAGTTTATCAAGAATTAGAAATATGGCAAAATAATTATCAATTCTTAGAGTTACCAGCATCATGACCCCAAGCAAATCTTATCTTCTTTATTCACCTGAGTACTTCATGAACGAAGCCCTGAAGGAGGCAAAGATCGCTTTGGAGAAAGACGAAGTTCCTATCGGGGCAGTGGTTGTCAGTGAAAACCGCATTATTGCTCGTGCCCATAATCTTACAGAAACCCTGAATGATGTGACCGCTCATGCCGAGATGCAAGCTTTCACTGCAGCTTCCGGTTATCTTGGAGGGAAATACCTGGACGAATGCATCCTTTATGTAACTGTCGAGCCCTGTGTTATGTGTACGGGTGCGGCTTTCTGGGCACAACTCGGAACGCTGATTTACGGCGCCAGTGATCCCAAAAGAGGATACAGGCTGATAGATCAGCAACTCCTTCATCCGAAAACAAAGGTCATCTCAGGTATTCTCGCTTCAGAATGCAGTGATTTAATGAGCACTTTCTTCCAAACAAAAAGAAAATGAAGGATAAGTTACAATTCCCTTCCCTCGAAAAAACAGTTACGGAAATCGCTGAAACTGCCGGCTACATCTGGGAAAAAGGCTGGGCGGAACGCAATGCCGGAAACCTTTCGGTGAATATCACTGGTTTAGTAACTTCTGCAGAATTGGAAATATTTACCAATAGTATTATCCGACCCCTGTCGATAATTCAATCTTCCCTTGTGGGTCAGGTTCTCATGGTAACCAATGCAGGCAGCCGGATGCGCGATCTCGTAAAAAATCCCTGGGATTACCTCTGTTTCTTACAGGTTGATGTTTCTGGTAACCGGTTTAGGCAATGGCCTGATAAAGGTTGTGCTCCCACTTCTGAACTTCCCACACACCTGGCGGTTCACAACATGCTGGTACAAACAAATTCTACATCAACGGTACTGCTTCATGCGCATGTAACCGAGCTCATTGCTCTGACACAGATTCATAAATTATGCTCGACGGAAACATTGAATCGTCTCCTCTGGAGCATGCATCCTGAAACACATCTTTTTGTTCCCCAGGGCCTTTCCTTCATTCCCTATGATTTGCCCGGAACTTCTGATATCGCATTCGCTTCTTCACTTGCCTTGCAGGATCATCCATTAGCCCTTTGGGAAAAACATGGCGTACTGGCTACCGGGAAATCCGTTTCAGAAGCGTTTGACACCATCGATCTTCTGTCAAAAGCTGCGAGGATCTATTTTCTGGTAAAAAGTGCTGGACATGAACCCGAAGGTTTAACGGATGAGCAAATGAAGGAATTAACGAAGTAGTGAGTTATCTCGCTTTCCACTTTACTTTGGCTTTAAAAATCGTTTTACTGTCCCCTGCGCGTACTCCTTTTACCAGCGATTCGTTGGTGTTTATTGAGGCAAATAATTTGATCTCTTCTGCATACCTGACCTCTGACAGAAATTCAATGAGGAATGAAGAAATGATGAATTTGTGGTGCATTTCTTCGGGAAAGAGGTTCAGTACCCAATCGATATAGCGGGCATTGTTTACATGCATGTACATGTCAAGATCGGTATAGCCGGCGACTACACTATGGATCAGCGGCAGGTCATGGCGTATAATAATACGACTGGGTTGTTCTTCCATCACAGCTACCGGCCATGTTGAATTTACTGCCTTATCGTTGATCTCAGGGACCAAAGGTTTGCGTGTTTCCGGATCGAGCAGGAACCAATGCGATGAAACAGCACCCAACCGCTTTCCTCTTGCATTGTTAATTTCATAATCGCGCATTGCAACAAGTCCTTCCGCTCCCCGGTGCCATGTTTTTACTTCAATTTCCTCATTCCACCCCGGATATGCGTCCATGTGAATGAGCATCCTGATCAATACCCAGAGTGCATCAAAACCATCTTTATTCGTATAGTCAAATCCAAGGTGGTGGGCATGCCTGAAGGCTGTGACCTGGAGGAAATTGCAGATGGAAACCAATGAAGCACAATTGTTAGCATCTGCTTCGTACCAGTTGATACGGTAACGGTCAGTCCAGATAGGTTGTAGATCCATTGCGTAAAGGTAAAAAAGTTGGTGAACTGGTGAGGTGATGGAGTGGTGATTTTTAAAAAGGTAATACATTTGTCAAAAAATTCCCTGGTTCAATCATTTACCACTTAACATCTCAAAATGAAAAAATTCATTCTGCTTTCCGTTATCTATTTATTCTCTTCTGTACTTAACGGATTGATAGCTCAGAATAATGACAGTCTTGTCATTAAACGCATTTTCAATGATGCTCTTACAGATTCCAGCTCTTATCATAACCTCAGGTATCTCACAAGCCATTACAGCAAACGTCTTGCAGGATCAGACCAATCACTGAAAGCTGTTTCCTGGGCCGAACAATTATTGAAGAGTATTGGATCCGATACAGTCTGGCTCCAGGATTGTAAAGTCAGGCATTGGGACAGAGGTGAAAAGGAAATCGGAAAAGTTATTTCTGTAAAGTCACGTAATCACAATTTAAGTATCTGTGCTTTGGGAGGATCAGTGCCAACTGGTGGGAACGGGATAACGGCAAAAGTAGTCGAGATCAAGGATTATGAAGACCTGAAAATACTGGGCAGGGAAAAAGTCAAAGGGAAGATAGTCTTCATTAACCATCCTGCCGATCCTACGCTCTATAATACCTTTGCAGCTTATGGTGGTGTGGCGGGTTACCGTTCACGTGGAGCAGTACAGGCAGCTTATTATGGCGCTGTGGCCATGATCGATCGCTCTGCAACGACCATCCATGATAATTGCCCCCATACGGGGATCCAGCATTATGCCGATACCGTGAATAAGATACCCGCCGTGTCGGTAAGTACCAATGATGCCGACAACATCAGTCGCTGGCTCAAAACAGATCCTGATCTCTCAATATTTCTTAAGACCTCCTGCCGGGAACTGCCTGAAATTGTTTCTCATGATGTTATCGCCGAGATCCGTGGGACAGAACATCCTGAACAAATCATAGCTTTTGGCGGTCATCTTGATTGCTGGGATATCTGCCAAGGTGCAAATGACGATGGAGCAGGGGTTGTTCAAACCATAGATATATTAAGACAATTCCGGTCACTTAACCTGAAACCCAAGCATACGATCCGCGTTGTTGTTTTTATGGATGAGGAGATGGAGCAGCGTGGAGCAAAAGCATATGCTGAAGCAGCGAAAAATACAAAACATATTGCCGCCATCGAAGCTGATCGCGGTGGATTTACCCCTTTAGGTTTCTCTATCGACGGTACTCCTGAACAGGTACAAAAGGTAAGGTCATGGAAAAATTTGCTAATTCCTTACGGATTGTTCTATTTTGAGAAAGGTGGAAGCGGAGTTGACGTCAACTTTCTCAAATCCCAGGGTGTTCCCTTATTAGGTCTCGTACCCGATTCGCAACGCTATTTTGATTACCATCATTCCATCAACGATTTATTCGACAAAGTCAATATCCGTGAACTGCAGCTGGGTTCTGCTGCAATGGGGGCGCTGGTGTTCTTAATTGATGAATACGGACTATAAGTAACCAGTGAACTGGTGACGTGGTGAGCTTTTTAAATTATGGACCTTTTTGAAGGAATACCTTTCCATTGTAAATTCCAACTGTTGTAATCACTCGCACTAAATAATATCCTTCAATTTTATTAAAGCTTAATCTGTTCAGGATTGCGTTGATCAAGGTGCCGTGGTAAACTTCTTTTCCGATAAGGTCATAAACAAAAATCTTACCTTCCGGAAGAATTCCATCCTGTGATTTAATGAAGATGCAATCTCCATAAGAATAGATCTGAACAGGATGGATACCTTGTAAATCGTTTACCCCGAATGTTGCGTCATCAAAATGAAGAACAAAACGGTTGGCATCATCATGGGTGTCATAAGTGAAGGAATATGAAGGATTGAGTCTAAGATCCTGGGTAAGGCTCAGTTTCTGATCTTCAAGTGAGATCGTTATATTACTATTAAACGTGTCCAAGCTATCGGCCTTAAGCCTGTAACGCCCGCTCAAACCACAACTGAAACTCATCGGGATCACTATGTTCTTTTTGTCAAATGGCAAAGAATTGCAGGTTACATTGAGGTCGCCGATCCGGGTGTAGAGTTGAGGCGCTTCGCTTAATCCCCATCGTTTACAGGCATCATATCCCGGATCGTATCCCGGGGTTGCAATTGGATCGAAATGTATGGAGATTTTGTCGGTATAGTTGTTAATGTCACTGATGACACTGATTAATATTCCATTTGTAATCGATCTTACACTTTTAAGAAAGGCCGTGTTCCTGTGTACTCTCGCTGAGGCAGGTATCGTGAAGGAGGTGTTGCCTGACGGGTTATGAATAAAAAAACCTTGTGTCGCAGGTGCAAATTGATCATGTGTTCCCCAACCTCCTGATGCAGGGTAAACATCATAATTTCCATCACAATTATAGAAATTAGATGTCGTATCGGCTTGATTCCAGAAATAAGCTGAATGTTCAAAAGTCCCCCAATCAATATCTGCAGTAAGATCGATAGCGCTGGAAAAAGGGTTACCAACCAGGTGCCAGCCTTGATATGTACCGGAACCATTATTATTAACAACAAAAGTTTGATCTCCTGTATTCAGACTCCCTATAAATGCTTCGGAATTGGAATTTCCCGATGGTTTCCAACATGCATATCCCCGCATTATTGCCAGAGGTGTTGAGGGATTAGTGATCCATCCACTCCATCCGTTTGTTGCTGACGGATCGGAAGTCATCAGGTAATCACCCAAAAATATACCTGAAGTGGCGTTGCTTACCGGGGATGAAATATAATGCCAGGCATCAGTAGATAAAAAACGTTCCATTTTGATCGTGCCCGAACCGGTAATTCCATGATCGATGAATGACGCTGTTCCGGTAGCATCTGATTTTAGGATAAGACATTCGGGACTACTGAGTGCCGTCGTTCCTGAGACAGTCATTTGTTTATCAGATTCAAGAGTTAAAAACATTCCATTGTTAATGGTTAGTATTCCATTTATTGTCAATGCCGTATTCGAAAGTTTTAAGCCTGTAGCATTATTCACAGTAAAGTTGTTGACAGCCGCAGGTAGTAAGGTTCCGGTGACCTGTGATGAGCTGCCGTTAAATACATAATTTGTTCCGGTATTTAATGTTTTTGTTCCCGATACCGTAATTGAACCATTAATTCCCGCAATATTTGTTGTTTTTAATGTAGCGCCGGATAAAAGTGTAAATGTCCCAGATCCGCTGACTGATTTTGACCCACAATCCAGAGAACCGTTAACAGTAAAATTTCTGCCTGATGCGACAGATATATTATCATCCAGGATATATGCCGAACCCGAATTCAGGGTCCAGTTAATTTGATCATTTGTCAGTGTTCCTGCTGAATGAGAGAATATTTTATCAGAACCCGTAAAATTGATTGATAGGGTAGATGAGGCATTAAGGTTTGGTGCAAATATTCCCCCCGTTTGTATGTAGGAGCCTCCAATGTTTAAAATAAAAGTATTTGTTGTTGAACCATTATTTGATAAGTTCAATAAACCTGAGATAATATTCAAATCCCCATTAATTGTCAGAGTCAACCCGGAATTACCTGTAAAGACAAATCCATATGAGGATGAATTGTCAATAATAAAGTTACCAGCAATGTTGGTAATATTTCCCGCCTGGTTCCATTCAGCCCCCGGGTTGTTGGTTATCTTTAAATTGCCCCAGGCCCCATTAATAGTTGGAATTGGTGTTGAAGCATTAACCCAATTCTTTATTTCAACCATACTATTTCCTGAAAAGTTATCAATCCCCGAAAATATTGCAACTGTTGAATTATTGTTGTGGATATAAGTTCCCCCGTTATCAATCTGAAAGGTTGTTGCTGACGATAAAGTAATTGCATAACTTGCATTAAGAGTTCCGCCATTTTCGATTTGCAGCTTGGAATTGTTTCCGGATATTGACCATGCAGCAGAGGTTGTCATTGTATGTCCATTCTGGATAACGAAAACTGATCCACTTGTAAAGTCAGATGGAGCATTTCCACTGCTTCCGTCCCTGTTTGAATTCCAGTTTGCAGTCAGATTCGGAGCAAGACTTCCCCTGGAATAGTATATTGAAGGAGCAAATGATGATGCAGGGACAACTTCTCCGGTGTTTAATATCAGAGCACCTGCCGGAAACCCGGTAAAAGTAATTTTTGCTAATTGTCCCGCAGTTAACCCAGTGGCATCCGTACCTACAAATAGTTTTCCAGCTGTTCCGCTTGAACCGGCTGTTCCCGACCAGCCTGTAACCGTTAAAGTCGTTCCAACCCATGAAATAGTGCTACTTGCAGAGAATTTCAGGGAATGAACATTACTCCCCAAAGCTATGGTTGAGCTTGCACTAACCTGTAATGTTGAAGTACTTGTAATTACAGTGTTCGCATCTATATTCGTTGTACTTAGCGTACCACTGTTCAGCACGACCTGGGAAGAGAAACCGGCTGTTGTGGAAGCCGGATTCAATCTTAACTCACCCTCATTGATTTTAGTTGTTCCGGAATATTGGTTTGCAGGATTTGTTAATATCAATACACCAGTACCGATACCACTCTTTATAAGATTTTTATTACTTCCGCTGATAATAGAACTGATTATGATTCCGCCTGAACCATCAATATTTATTATATTATTCGTCGTATTGCCAAGAATAATCGTCAGTGTGGAACCTGTCGTTCCCTGCAGATCTTTTAGGGTTAACGTTTTACTGCTATTATTACGTAAAATAACATTGGATATATTGTTTACCATTGTTCCATTAATCTGTAATTTACCGTTAAAATAATTTGTTCCGCCGTTACCAATTGAGATATCATACGGGCGCAGGTTAGTAAATTCAATTGCACCAACTTGTTGGGTTGCGTTTGTGGAGATACTGATAGGAGCAGGATTAGTTGTTGGATTTGCAGAAAATTGGGCAATCTGAGTACCCAAAGGTACAGCCCCTCCTGCCCAATTATTTCCGGTTAACCATTCAGTTCCTGCAATAGAAACCCATAAAACCTGCCCCAGTGCCAAATTACTTATTGTTAATCCGAGAATAAAAATTAAAAACAGATTTTTCATAACAACGAGGATTTTTATAAAAATCAATTACGTCAACTGATCCTTATTTAGAATAAATTTGAAATTTCAGATTGAAAATATTTGTTTAATCGGCTCTGAAACAAAAAGGTAATACGGAGGAAGAAGAAAAAATTAAAAAATCAACATGATCTAAACCGGTATTTTAATAATTTTATCCGGCGATTATCGTTTCAAGTGGATATTTGGACTTTGTTGATTTCTGCTCTAAGATTTAAGCCTGTACACTGATTCGGTTTTGTGATTTTATAAACCATTGAAAAACCAAAATCATGAGTTTGATCCGTGAAAACGCCCTCGAGATCCTGCATCATTATGTTAAGAATGAAAAAATGATCTATCACTGCCTCGCCTCAGAAGCCGTGATGCGTGCACTTGCATTGCATCTCGGTGAAGATGAAGAAAAATGGGGTCTGGCCGGTTTACTTCACGATCTCGATGTTGAGACCACCCATGCCGATCCCCTTGTTCATGGCACCCAGACAGAATTATTGCTGAAAGAATTTGAAGTTGATCCTGATATTCTCGATGCCATCCGGATGCATAATGAGGTTTCAGCAGGAAAAGAACGTACAACAAAATTCCAGCATGCCCTTGCTGCAGGAGAAACCATAACCGGACTGATCTTTGCGACCACCTTCGTTTATCCCGACAAAAAACTCGCCAGTGTAAAATCCAAATCCGTAGTCAAGCGGATGAAGGAAAAAATGTTTGCCGCATCTGTGAAACGTGAAAACATTCTTGAATGCGAGATGATCGGAATTCCCATGGATGAGTTTGCCGCCCTGTCCATACAGGCGTTGTTACCGATTGCTGAAAGGATTGGACTTTGATTAAGTGGTGAGGTGGTGAACTGGTGAGGTGGTGAGTTACTTAACCTGATAATTTGATCTCCTCCCTGCTTCGAATTCATATGGCATATTGGCCATTGAGGAGCCAGGGGAAATATTTGGTTTTCTTTTTGAAATTCCTTATCTTAGCAACTTATAACAAATAAAATGACGGATGAAAACGATTAAATTTTCTGAAGATGAACTTACTTTTTTACGTCAACTTTACACAGATGAGATTGAAAGCGCAGAAAGGTATGTGATCCAGATCAGGGAGGTCTTAAAAAAGCTTGGAGGTCAGAAAAGAGCTACAAAAAAAGGAAGACCCAAACGTGTAATTTTACCTGCACCAGTTGAGGTTGCAACTAAAGCTGTCATCAATCCTGGTGATATGGAAACAATAAATAGGCCCACCCCTAAGAAAAAGAAAGTCTTTAATCGAAATTTTTCAGGAAAACGCAGATCAAAAAGGATTTCCCTGGTTCCTTTACGAAAGCCATTACGGATAAAAGGACCATCAGTTGAAAAATGGGAAGAATCATTCCTGGGTTCAAAACCTGAGACTTCTGGTATAAATACCATTCCACCAACAGAAGAGTAGTTTTGTAGAATTACGAGGTGAATCTATTTCCTTTTAAATAAAATTCCACCTATAAATTTTAACTTGATTGTCGTGGGATGTGGGAGATTCGAACTCCCGACCTCATGCGTGTGAAGCATGCACTCTGAACCGACTGAGCTAACATCCCTGGTTAATGCGGACGAAGGTACAAATTATATTTTAATACCCGTATTTGCAAGTCTTGATGAAATCACTGATCATCAACCCGAGGTAACTGCTCCCGTTGGTTCATGGGAATCATTATCGGCCGCAATAAAAGCAGGTGCCGACTCTGTTTATTTCGGCATCGGCATCATGAACATGCGGGCACGGTCATCAATCAATTTTTCCCTCCGGGACCTTGTGAGGATTTGCAAAATTTGCAGTGAAAAATATGTTAGGGCTTACCTTACACTGAATACTGTTATTTACGACCGGGAAATGAAAGAAATGAAGAAGATCGTAGATTCGGCTAAGAAAAACGGGATCTCTGCCATCATTGCCTCTGATCAGGCCGTAATTCAATATGCTGTTTCTGTGGGAATACCTGTACATATAAGCACACAGACCAATGTTTCAAATATTGATGCTGTTAAATATTATTCACAGTTTGCCGATGTGATGGTAACCGCAAGGGAACTGGAATTGTCTCAAGTCGCCTCAATCACGAAGACCATTAAGCGGGAAAAGATCACAGGGCCATCCGGAAAACCAGTCAGGATAGAGATTTTTGTCCATGGTGCTCTTTGTATGGCCATTTCGGGAAAATGTTACCTCAGCCTCGATAATCACAACGCCTCTGCCAACCGGGGTGCCTGTTACCAGCTTTGCCGCCGCCCTTATAAAGTCACCGACCTTGATGGAGGTGTTGAGACTGGTGATCGATAATGAATACATCATGTCGCCAAAGGACCTTTGCACAATTGGTTTCCTGGATAAGATCATTGCAGCCGGAGTAAGCATCCTGAAAATTGAAGGTCGTGGGCGCAGTCCTGAATATGTCAATACGGTTATTTCCTGTTACCGTGAAGCAGTGGATTCGGTAACAGCATGGAATATATGCACAGGAAAAAGTTAGACGGATGGATGGACAGGCTGAAGTCTGTCTATAATCGTGGATTCTGGGATGGTTATTATCTCGGTCAGACTATGGGCGAATGGGCAGGTCAGCATGGCTCACTGGCGACACACCGAAAAGAATATGTGGGGAAGGTTACTAATTATTTCGGGAAACTTAATGTTCGCCGAAATAAAGATGGAATCGGGCTCTCTGGAGCCGGGTGATGCCATTTATATCCAGGGCCCGACAACAGGCTCTGTGGAAATGATAATCACCTGAGATACGTGTCGATCTGAAAAGTGTTAAAAAAACAGTCAAGGGCGATCAATGTTCTATCCCGGTAAAAACATTCCTTCGCCGTGCAGATAAGATCTATAAGATCCTTAGAAATTCATGATTTTAGATTTTAATTTATAGTTGATCTTTAACCTCCATACTCATACGCGTTTCAGTGACGGCTCATCTGATCCGGAAGTTTATGTCAGAGAGGCTATTAGCCAGGGATTTCATACTCTTGGGTTTTTCCGATCATTCACCAGTGCCATTTGAAAATAATTTCGCTATTCGGCAGGAGGAGCTTGAAGATTATATCCAGGCCATACTAAAATTAAAAAATACTTATTGCAGCAGTATTGCATCACCGGGTATAAATATCCTATTGGCACTCGAGATAGATTATATTCCCGATATTACGGTGCCAGTTGACCATTACCGTAAGACTTATCCCTTCGACTATTTTATTGGTTCTGTTCACCTGGTAAAAAATGAAGATTCAGGAAGACTCTGGTTCATTGATGGCCCGGATGTTACGATTTATGATAAAGGTTTAAAAGAAATTTTTTCAGGCGACATCAAGCAAGCAGTGACCACATATTATCACCAGGTTCAGGAGATGATCCTTACCCAAAAGCCGGATATTGTGGGTCACCTGGATAAAATAAAAATGTATAACCGCGACCGGTATTTTTCAGAAGAAGAATCGTGGTATATAAAACTGGTGGAAGAAACCCTCGACATGGCATCCGATGCAGGTTGTGTAGTTGAAGTGAACACCCGCGGGATTTATAAAAAACGCTCGACCACTTTATTCCCCGGACCGGAAATACTGAAGAAGATCCTTTTGAGGAATATTCCCGTTACTATAGCTTCGGATGCCCACAAACCCCATGAGTTGTCGCTGTATTTTGAAGAAGCAGGGAAAGTTTTGACTGACCTTGGTTTTAAATCCAACTGGTTAAAGACTACCGGTGGATGGAAAGAGATCTCTCTTTATTAAGAGCTTTTGAGTTTCATGAAATAGTGTCCCATCCCGGCTTCGTAAAACACCGGTCCTTCCCTGATAAAACCATTTCTTTCATAAAAAGGAACTGCGCGTAGTTGTGAATGCAGATAGACCATCTTTTCGAGCGGTTTAACGTCTTTTATCACCTCCTTTAGTATGAGGGCCCCAAAACCCCTGTTGCGGAACTCAGGCAGCACTGCAAACCGTTCCAGCTTGATGCCTTTATCTGTTTCCCTCCAGCGTGCAGTGGCAAGGGCTTTCCCTCCGAGAAAAAGCAGGTAATGATGGGCTTCCTCTTCATGATCGTATTCCAGGTTTGCATCAACCCCCTCTTCTTCCACAAAAACTTTACGGCGAATGGCGAATGCCTGGGATGCAAGCTAACTATCAGCGAAATTGAATCGTTTTACCTCTAACATATAATAACTGGTGACGTAGTGACGTGGTGAACTGGTGAGTAAAAATAATAAAAGTTCACAATATTTTTAGAATGGGAAGTCGTCAGTCGGTTTTATTGTTTTCTTCTGTTCTCCAACTTTCTTTTTGGGTTTTAAGGCTTTACGATGATAGGGATTTGCTTCAACATAGATGGACTTATCAGGTTTGACCGGACAGGCATATTCGCAGGCACCGCATCCTACACAAATCTTTTCGTCGACCTTGGGAATCAGGAGGTCGCCAAGATAAGGGACCATTTCAACAGCTTTTGTCGGACAATGTTCTGAACAGGCGCCACAGGCTGTATGTTTGGTAACGACAATGCAAAGATTTTTAATAAACTTTGAAGTGCCTATCTGCAAGGTTGACTTTTGTTCTTTTGAAATTGGAAGAATTGCACCTGTTGGACATACTTCCGAGCATTTCACGCATTCGAAGTTGCAATATTCAGCATGATAATTCATTTTCGGCTGAAATATCCCGTTCCATCCGAATTCCATGAGGGTGGGCTGCAGGACCTTTGTGGGACAAGCGCTCACACATAGGTGGCAGGCAGTACATTTGGATGCATAATGCCAGATACTGACTGAACCCGGTGGGGTAACCGGAACAGCGCTTATTCCCTGCTTTTCTTTTTTCCCGCCGAATACTGTTTTCGAGGATAAGATCGCAGCAGTTCCAAGAATTGTTGTTTTGAAGAAGTCCCTTCGTGACGGATCAGGTTCATTGTCTGAAGTTATTCCTTTCCGGAAATTATATTTGTAACCAATCCCTTTTTCGGGGCATGCCTGAAAACAATCGAAGCAGGCGACACATCGGGAAAAATCCACTTCTTTCTCTTTGACATCAATGCATCCGGCCTTACACTCTTTGGCACAAAGTCCGCAGGAGGTGCAGGCATTCTCATCCATTTTAATTTTAAAAACAGAAAAACGGGAGAAGATCCCAAGGAGTGTACCAACAGGGCACAGATTGTTACAATACCATCTTCCTTTATTAACAGCAAGTAAAACAATAAGTAACAGAAAAGATATCGAAAATAGAACCGGTGGCCAGGAAAAAACTTTAATGGGAACCGAATAAACGGCATAGGAATCGAAAATTTGTAATATTCTCGAAAGAATATTGTTACCCAGGTAAACCAACGGCCGGATAAGATCGGAAAAGATCTTTCCTGCGAGGCTGTATGGATCCATCAGGTTTACTAAAAAGAGAGATGAGAAACAGAAGATCAGTACCAGGACACCTAATATCGTGTATCGTAGCAGGTTATTTGGTTTTGTGAATTTTACCCTCTTTATTATCCGAAATCTTTTAGATATCCGGATAAAAATATCCTGTAAGGTACCCAACGAACAAACAGTAGAACAGTAGACCCGTCCAAAGAATACCGTCAACAGAAGCATGAACAGGAATCCCGCGGCTGCAATGGAAAGCGCATTCATAAATTTAAGAAAAGAAGGAATAAACTGGAGATAAAGGATTGCCCGGATCAGCCGTGTTGTGACAAGGCCGGTAAAATCAACGAATATAAAAACGGTAAACAGAAAAAAGATCAGTGAAACAATGACCCTGATCTTTTTCAGGAAAATAAGCTGCATTTATTTACATTTTTATCCGGTTGATGGACAGTTTTGTCAGGTCCATTGAACCCAGTCCTGCGTCGTTGGCAAGCTTTATATAGGATACTTTTTCGGGTTCTGTTCCAAACAATTTTGCAGCAGCTGCATCAGCAGCAACAATATCTCTTGAGAGCAGGAGTGATTTCATCAGTACCACATCTTCTTCAGAAACGCCCCGGGGGCCTCGTTTAGTCATGACGCGGTATGCGTCGATAACGTTAAGGTCGGGTTTACGGTAGGCCGCAAAATCGGCAATACATTGGTTTAGGTCATTACGATGCCAGTATCCGCGATCCCATACGATCCCCATGTGATTTTTCATGGCTGCCGTTATCACCGCAGAGCCGTGGCATTTCAGGACAGGTACATTGATAAATACATCCGAGCTGAGGATCAATTCGTGAACTTTGGTTTGTTTTAACTTTTTCCCGTTTTTTATCTCTACCTGTTGGTAGTTGCCCTCTGAATTTGCGGGAACGAGCTTTCCTCCGGCATCTTTTACCGCTTTCTGGATCCCACTGTTTTCATAGCATTTGCTCCAGTTATCGCAGGTGTTGTCAAAAACGTAAACTGTTTTGGCACCGGCACTGTAACACTGTTGTATGATGTGTTTAACCAGGTCAGGATTGGTGTTAGCGCCCCGTTCGGGTGATGTATCCCATCCGATATTGGGTTTTACCACGACGGTTTGGTTCTTTTTCACGAAGGTTTTCATCCCTCCTAGTGACTCGATTGCTTTGTCGAACATCTGAACCGGTTCACCATCTTTAACCGCCACAAGGTCATAAGGTCCCTGGGAATCTGGACTGGTTCCAGGGTTGGAGCTTGGAGGAGGTATTTTTCCGGCGACAACCTTGCTGAAATTGCCCAGGGTCATAGCAGCACCTGCAGCAACCCCTGCCACAATGCTTTTTTTAAAGAATTCTCTACGGTCCATTGGTTTGAAATTAGGTTATAAAAGTACAAATTATTCGTGAAATGGATATTATTTTCACGGCCGGTATTCACCGATTTTTGTTACTTTAGCTGAGAAAAAAACAGCGTTTTGATTACTCCCGATACTATTTCAAACATCCTGTCTGCCGCGCGGATTGAAGAGGTGGTTGCAGATTTTGTTTCTCTGAAAAGGAGAGGGACGAACTATATCGGGTTGTGCCCGTTTCACAATGAGAAGACGCCTTCCTTTACAGTCTCTCCCGCAAAAGGGATCTTTAAATGTTTCGGGTGCGGGAAAGCCGGTAATACGGTTAACTTCCTGATGGAACATGAGCATTTTACCTATCCGGAAGCCTTGCGGTTCCTTGCAAAACGATATCATATCGAGATCGCTGAAGAAGCGCAGACGCCTGAAAAGATCCAGGAACAAAACGAGAAGGAGACCCTCTTTCTCATAAACCAGTTTGCCAAGAAGTATTTCGAACATACTCTTTTCGAAACAGAAGACGGGAAAGCGATCGGACTGACTTATTTGCAGGAACGTGGCTTCCGGGACGAGACAATCCGTAAATTTCAGTTGGGATATTCGAAAGCGGGCTGGGACGATTTTTCATCCCATGCTGTTTCTGAAGGATATAAGCCCGAATACCTTGTCAAGACGGGGCTGTCCATTCAAAAGGAGGACCGGCTCATTGATCGTTTTCATGGCAGGGTGATGTTCCCGATCCACAGTGCCTCGGGCAGGATTATTGGGTTCGGTGGCCGTATACTTACCGCAGATAAACAAACGGCAAAATATCTGAATTCTCCCGAATCTGATATCTACAATAAAAGCAAATCGCTCTACGGTTTATTTTTTGCACGGAATGCCGTGGTCACCAAGGACAATTGCTACCTTGTGGAAGGATATACCGATGTGATTTCGTTGCACCAGGCAGGCATTGAAAACGTAGTGGCCTCTTCAGGTACCTCCTTAACAACTGACCAGATCAAACTGATCCAGCGTTATACCCCAAATATTACAATCCTGTACGACGGTGATCCTGCCGGCATTAAAGCATCATTGAGAGGTATTGATATGATCCTGGAGCAGGGAATGAATGTCAGGATCGTTCTCTTTCCGGAAAATGAAGATCCGGATTCCTTTGCCCGTTCACACCGTGCCGCTGAAGTTGAGGAGTTCATAGCAAAAAATGCTGTCAACTTCATTCTCTTCAAGACCCGGCTCCTGCTGAGTGAAACAGCAGGTGATCCAATCAAAAAAGCTGCTCTTGTAAAAGAAATCGTAAGTACCATAGCGATCATTCCGGATGGGATCGCCCGTACGTTTTTCACGAGGGAATGTTCATCGCTCCTGGCCGTTCCAGAACAGACGCTGGTGAATGAAATGAATAAGATCCTGAGAAGGAAATTCACTAAAAAACTGCAGGAAGAAGGTCAGCAACCTTACATTGACCCGGAAGAAACAGAACTTGCTGAACCTCAATTCAAATTTGATTTCGACTCACCAGAATTCCAGGAAAAAGAGCTCATCCGCCTGCTTTTACAATTCGGTAGCGAATCAATTATTCTGAAACAAAAAAACATTGATGGCCAGGAAGAAGAGATACCGGTAAAAGTTACCGATCTTATTATCCAGGACTTACTCCGGGATGAGATACAGTTTGAGACTCCGGTATGCCGGCAGATCTTCGAAGAAATGGCCGAGCTTCAGCAAAAAGGCGTTATTCCCGATAAGGATTATTTTCTTCATCATCCTGATCCCATCCTCGCAACCCTGGCCATTGACCTGATTATTCTCCCATATGAACTGAGCCATTATTGGGAAAAAAATCAAATTTACGTTCAGCCCGAATCCGAACGGCTGACAGATTCAGTTTTTCCAGCGTTGTATAATTTCAAGGCAAAAAAAGTCGAACGGATGATTGACGGGTACTCAAAACGAATTAAAGGACTTAATAATTCTAAAGAACGGAATGAAATTGAAGAGTTAACGCAATGTATCGTTCAACGAATGAAATTGGATGAAATTCGTATACGTTTACAAAGTAAAGAATTAGGCAGAACGATAATCAAATAGGACAAAGATCACAAGTTGCGATTGTCGACTTGTATGTTCTTTTATTGTTAAATCATTTTAAAGGAATTTTACTATGCCCGTAATCACTATTGATGGACCCGTGCTTTCATTTGAAAAAAAAGAAAAGCTGGTAAAAGAAGTCACGCAATTGGTCAGCGATATCACCAATATTCCGAAAGAGGCCTATGTTATTTTCATCAAGGAAAATTCTTATGATAATATGGGACAGGGAGGAATCCTGATCTCTGAAAAGCTAAAAGGTATTGTGCCTAAGGAGTAAAAAAGGATCAGTCTATTTCGCAAATACAACCTCCCGGTATCGATCTGCATTCCAATGGTCAAGAAGAGTTTTGAATTGGGGGTATTCAGCAGGCTGGATTAATCTTTTTTCAAGTTTCAGGAATTTGTGAATAGTTACTTTTGTTCCTTCCGTCTTTATCTCAAAAGAGAAGACCCCGGCAATGTTCTTTATTTCTTTTCTCTCATTTGTTACAAAGGGTTTCATCTTTTCAGGAAGAACAATAGTGAAGTCGTTGCTTTCGTCAATCAATGAATTTGTTTCCAAAGGAGTAACACGGTCTTTCGGTAACAAATGGATGCCCTGGTTTTCAATACCATTGGCTACAAGAGGTAATTGGAAAAAATAATATTCAGAGTCGGTCCGGAAGGGTTTATCCTTTTGAACTGCAATAACGATGGTGGATTGATCAATTCCCATTTTTGTAATGCCCGGGTCTTTGAGATCGGAAGATGATAATCCTCCTCCTATAAGTGATTTTGCTTTATTCTTATCACGAAGCAACATCAGGTAAGGATTATCCCCGTTATTTTCAGTAAGTATAACTTCTCCTGATAATTGTTTATTCTCATTCACGGTAAAGGTCCCGGTCATGTTGATCTTATTTTTCAGGGAAGGTGATTTTTCGACTTTGATACCCCTCTGATTTAATTCAACAAATACTCTGTCTGGTGAACAACAAAACAGATTCTGCGGATTCAGAGTAGTCAACGATAAATAAACCGTCCCTTCAGGTAATTCCGCCTTTACCAGGATATCTTCAACATCCATGAGTGATCCGATGGATTCGTCGTATAAACTGTTCTTGATCATTAAAACAGGATCTGCTTCTATGCCTGCTTCTTTTAGTAACGTTGTCAGGAGTACTGATTTTTCAAGGAGTGTTCCCCCGTTACTGTTCCAAGTTTCCTGTGGGGTTCTGCAGGTAAAGCCGGTAATTTTCAATGGAACCGGGTAAAGCCGTAATTCGTTGATTACTTGGTCCTGAAGTTTTAACAGTAATTCTGGTTTTTCTTTGTTCTCCTTGGTAACCTTCTCAACGGCATCTTTCATGTCGGTGCTTAATGCATAAGAAAATGATACCCGGTTCATAAATTCCCTGTACACATCTGCCCGGTCTTTTGCAGTACTGAATATAATTTTTGTATACAGATCGTTGCCTCCTTTTTGAAAATCTTCAGAAGAAATAGCCGGGACATCCTTAAAACTCCATGTGTAAACCTGAAAGTCCCCATCCTTTGTGACAACCGGTGTTGTTGTTAAATTCAGTATTAAATAATTCAGTTTGCTTTCCAAAGGAACCCGGATAACGAAAGTCAATTCTTTTACCGGTTCCACTTCGGCTAGTAATTCATTACCCATAAGGCAGGGATAAAATCCTGTTTTGGTATGAAGCACATAATCAAGGTTCACTACCGCATTCCTCTCGGTGCCTGAATGAGTAACTACCATCTCGTGCAGATTGTTGTATGCAGGAGCATTTGCGGCAAAGGCCGGGAGGACTTCATTGAATGCGTTAGCAGGAGATGGGTTCTTCTTTCCATCGGCCATGATCGTGTAAGCTTCATTTATCTTCAAAGACTGAAAAGCAGGATTATAGGGGATGAATGTTTCACCATACAGACTGTTAAATGACCGGTAAGTTTGCAGTTTTAGCTTTTTTACATACCGGTAGTCCATACTTCCATCGGGATTCAGGGTGTATTCTTTTCTAAGCTGAAGATATACCGCGTCGTAGTTTTCATCCTGGGAAAAAAGGAAATTGGATGACATCAAACAAATAAGTTGGAAGAAGCAATGAAAGTATCTTTTTCATAAACATCAAAATTAGAGTAATGAAGAATTAGTTTTGAATGTGGAAAACAACGGGATCATCAGCGAAGGAATTCTGTGAAATAACAGCATCGCGGAATTCGGGCCAGTCTTTTGCATCGTAAATGCGTTTTCCTAGGATGATCTTTTCATTCAATATCAGGTTATTATCTTTCCAATCATATCCTCCATGAAAAGAACACACGTCGCCGATTGTGTTTTTTGTTCCAGGCAAGAAAATACTTTTTGAATTTCCAGGAAGCTGGATAGATTCATTGAGCTCTACCAACCGTGAGCAACGGTCGCGGAAAGAATATTTCCGTTCTTTCATCCCGGTTTCAAAAAACAGATGTGACTGATAATTCTTAAACACATTGGAAGCAGTCACCGGTGTGAAAAGAACCTGGTCACCTGAAACGAGTGCATATTCAGGTATGCGGAATTCAATGGTAATACGAATAGGGCCGGCCTGGTAATTAATGGGGTCGGTGTATTCAATATTTGTGACTTCAGCCAATGGGGATATTTTCAGGATTTCTTTTTCTACATTCTGGTTCCATTGTGTTTTATTGAAATTCCGGAACATTCCGCGGATCCCGGCATCAGATTGTCCTTCTGCCGAGAGAGTCATTGTCCCCGTCATTGTTCCATCTGCAGATAAAGATGATTTTGTGTCGATCTTCAGGTAATGATTTTCCGGAGCTGATAGCGGGGTGGTAGCCAGATCAGCTCCTTCAGGAACTCCCATCAGGTACTGTTGTTGTTGTTCGGCACTCGACCATAATTCCCTGTCGAAGGGAACCCAGGTTGGATCAAGCAGGTGGTACTTGCCATCTTTCAGTTTTACAATGGTAACACTATGATTGAATTGATCGGCCGGGATATAATCAATTCTTGAACCAGCCATTGTCATTGCGGGATATGATTTGAATCCTGCAGCACGAAGCATAGTGATCAACATCCCGGCTTTATCTTTGCAGACACCGCACCTATCGTTGAATGTCATCGCTCCTTTGTGCAAGGTATATCCTTCACCGCAACCCATGGATATTCCCGAATAACGAACCTCATCGGCTACCCAGTGCGTTAAACGTGAAACAGAGTCCAGCTCATTGGTTGCACCTTTCAGGATATCATTTACTTTGGCTTGGATTTCGGGAGTATCATCAAAACTTCCAAAATCTTCATTCACCTTGTAAAACCAGCGCGATTTGGCAAACCAATCGGGACTTGTCGAAAGCAGTAGTTTGGTTGCAACATCTGAAGTGGCTACTCCATGCGGTTCGGATTTGAATGGAACAATATCTTTTTTGGTAAAAGTATAAACGGTTTTATCTTCCCGCAACAATTCCGACGATTGAACTTCTCCATTGTAAACCTTGTATTGTATAGGTTTATCTTTCGGAAGGGCAATTTCATAAACTTTTACTTTTACCGGACTCCCACTCCAGAACTCCACGATGTCGTAATAATGACCTTTCATCGGGGGAATGTATTTACTGTCATCCTTTTCTCCTTGTTCCAACAGGGCATAAGTAAATCCTTTTTTAAATTCAATTACCTCAACGGCATCACCAGGGTCGAGTCTTCCCACCCCGATCATTTTTTCCCTGGCACCCCAATATATCATTCTTGCAGGAGCAGGATAATCCAGGACATCTTTCATATCCAGGTTTATAATGGTTCCATCTTTTTTATAGATCACCACTTTTTTAATATCGACATAGGCCGACAGTGGGTCGTAACCAAATTTCACTACGCACATGTCGATGGCTCCTTTTGCATTCAGAATTTTAGTCAGTGTATGGGTCAGGACATAACTCAATCCCGATTCTTTAACATCCACCTTGATGCTATCGAAAACTACTACCAGGTTGTCGTTTGGATAAATTGTTGCATCGCCTGCTGCATGGATCAAATCCTGCATGGGATCAACGGAAGCAAAGCAATATTGAACGAAGAAAAAAAGAAACGCACAAATAAATCCTCTGGTCATAAGTTAAAATATTTAGATATAATGCTACGATCCGATCATTTTAAGCATGTTGAGTTCTTTTTCTTCGAGAAACCGCCATTCTCCACGGGGAAGATTTTTTTTGGTAAGGCCGGCATAATAAACACGATCCAGTTTTACCACCTTGTAACCTAGTTTCTCAAATATTCTTCTCACTACACGATTCTGTCCTGTATGAAGTTCAATACCGATCTCTTTTTTATCTTTCCCATCACCCACAAATTCGACAGCATCCGCTTTCACGAGCCCATCCTCCAACTCGACACCCGCCAGGATGCTCTTCATATCAGGTACTGTGACATTCTTATCAAGACCAACATGATAAATCTTTTTGATTCCGTACCTGGGATGCGAAAGCCGTTTGGTAATCTCTCCATCATTGGTAAAGAGGAGAAGTCCTGTTGTATTCCGGTCGAGCCGGCCAACCGGGTAAATACGCTCTTTGCATGCGCGCGCGATAAGATTCATCACGGTTTTGCGGTTCTCGGGGTCATCGGTCGTTGTAATAAATCCTTTAGGTTTGTTGAGGAGCACATACCTGAGTTTTTCACGTGAAAGCGCCTGGTCGCCATAAGAAATTTTATCAGTTAGCGAGACTTTTGTTCCAAGCTGGGTCACAACTTTCCCATTTACTTTTACAGCTCCTGCTTCTATAAGTTTATCTGCTTCCCGGCGGGAACAGATACCGGCATTGGCAATATACCGGTTCAAACGGATCATTTCTCCTTTTGAAGTGTTGCCAGGATTTATTTTCTTTTTAAGAGCTGAAGAATAAGTTCGTTTTTCACGTGGGACATCATCGTCATTCTGTTTCCGGTAAGGAGAAGGTTTTGTTTCACCCGATTTTCTTTTCCAGGCATCAGGCGTTTGTTTTCCTTTCCAGTTGCCCTCTGGTTTTTTGTATTTATCCATAATTTTCGTTGCTGAATTATTGTTCTTCAGACTCAAACGGTGGTTTGATTTTCACCCCGTCGTACTTTGTTTCTATGCCTTTCTTGTAGGTTATCACCAGAAATGGAGTTCCGTCGTATTCATATTTAATCCAGTCACCATCTTTCTTACCCATCAGATAAGATCCTTCATCTTTTACCTTTCCATTATCCCAGTAATAGATGTGCTTTCCGTCAGGATTGTCTTCAACAAAACTACCTGAGAAAGAAAGTACGCTATCTGTTTTTTCATTCATCCTGGTCAAATGATAGCTGACCCATTTTCCGTTTTTCAATCCATCACGGTAAGTTCCACGTTCAAGGTAATCGCCAATAGTTAAAAACCAGGGACCATCTTCCTGATCCTTGACATATTCTCCCTCTTCTATAATCTTGCCATTTTCATCATATTCAGTATGCATGCCGTCTTTCAAACCATTATCATACTCTTCCTCACGCATCAATTGTCCGGATTCATAATACCACTTCCATATCCCATGAAATTTTCCTGTACTTGTGAATTTACCATTTTGTTCAAGTTTCCCGTCCGGGTAATAGAATTTCCATTCTCCAACCTGTAATCCGTTTTTATAATCGCCTTCCGCTTTTATTTTACCATCGGGATAAAGATCTTTCCAATGTCCGTCGCGGTCGCCATCTTCTTTTACAATTCCCTCTCCGGTGACACTTCCCATATCATAAATCAATGACCGGGTGATGAGTCCTTCTGAATTGTATTCCCGGTAAATTCCTTCAGGAGTACCATCCCGGTATGTACCACTGGCTTTTATTTTTCCATCGGGATAATATTCATTTTTTATATCCAGTTTTTTGACTTCCTGAGCTTCCGGCTGTTTCACATCCTTCACATATTTATCTACACTGATCAGATCGCCATTTTCTGCGTAAATTTTAAAATATCCGTCTTTCAGGTCATCCTGGTAATTTCCTTCTACATGAATATTGCCGTTTCCATAAAAAGTATACCATCGTCCCTGCTTCAGATTATTATGGTCCTTTCTGTTAATCTTCAGGCGGTCGATCACGAAACCTCGTTTATACTCTATTAAGGTAATAATGTCTCCATCTTTAGAATATTCTTTGCCCAGCCCCTGTTCTAACCCCTTAACAAAAGGAATCTCCATTTTGAGTTTACCATCAGGATAATAATACCGTGTATATCCTTCTTTGACATCATTTTTAAACATCTCGCGAGTCATTTCCTGGTCTATATAGGTAGTTTTTAATCCATTTTTCTTCCCATCTTTATAGTTCACATCCAGGATGCGTGTTCCTTTTTCATTGTAAAATATCCAAAGGCTATCTAATTCCATGTTTTTACGGTTACCTTCAGATTTTAATTTCCCATTTTCGTAATAGGATTTCCAATAGCCGTCAGGTTGTCCGTTTTTCATCGTTCCTTCACTGGAAACAACTCCGCTTTTATAATAGAATCTTTGATAACCGTTAAGAATTTTTGAAGTATCCTGGGCATTTGAGGAATGAAAAATGAAAAATGAAAAATGAAAAATGAAAAGAATTTGGATGTAATTGTAAATCTTACTCATATGAAATAATTATTTTGATAATTCAAGCATACGGAGTATTGGTTTCTTTGCCTTTTCTATCAACTCATCAGATAATTGAATTTCCGGTGATTCATTTTTCAGGCAATTTAGTAATTTTGGTAATGTATTCAGTTTCATATAAGGACAATCATTACAGGAACAGGTTTCATTTGTCGGTACAACGTAGAATTTTTTATCCGGCGACATTTTTTTCATCTGGTGAATAATGCCCGTTTCAGTGGCTACTATAAACTCGTTTGCAGGACTTTTTTGTGTATAGGTTAACAAGGCTGTTGTTGATCCGATAAAATCTGCCATTTGAAGAACAACGGCTTTACATTCGGGATGAGCAATCAATTTTGCTTCCGGATGATCAATTTTCAGCTTAATTATAGCTTCTGTATTTATGATATCATGAACCTCACATGTACCTTCCCATAGAACCATATTCCTTCCTGTAATCCTGTTTACATAATTACCAAGGTTTTTATCCGGCGCAAAAATGATCTTTTGTTCCTTTGGAAGCGATTCAACAATTTTTACTGCATTGCTTGAAGTGCATATAATATCCGAAAGAGCTTTGACCTCAGTTGAACAATTGATATAAGAGATTACGATATGACCAGGATATTTTTCTTTGAATTTACTGAATTCATCTGCGGGGCATGAATCAGCCAACGAACATCCTGCTTCAAGGTCGGGTAGAAGAACTTTTTTTGATGGATTAAGAATTTTTGCAGTTTCAGCCATGAATTGAACGCCGGCAAATACAATAATATCAGCATTTGTATTATATGCTTCCTGCGATAATCCAAGGCTGTCTCCAATAAAATCAGCAATATCCTGTATTTCAGGAACCTGATAAAAATGAGCAAGCAGGATGGCGTTTTTTTCTTTCCTTAGCCTGATTATTTCTTCAATATATTTAAGGTTTTTATTGTTTTGTGCTGTTGCACTCTGGATTTTACGTTTCATTATAATAATAATAAATCTTTAAAATTTTTTATCTGTTATAATAATAGGCGTTGATTCTGTTTGTTCAATTTTACCAAAAAATTTTGATTTTACGATTTCTACTTTTTGATCAACACTTGAACGAAAGTTATCAGGATGTATTATCCTGAAAGGTAATAATCTACCAGGTTAATAACAAAAGGTTAATAATTTTGTTTGTTGATAAAATATTGTTTTTTGATCTATCCTTTTCATTGGATAAAATGTTAATAATTTTTGTCAAAAAGTCAAGTTAATTCTTTCCAAAGAAAAATTTTTGAAGGGAAACAAGAGTTGTAAGAAATTTTTAACAAAGTTAAGCAGTTATAAACAATCTGCTGTTAAAATTTTAAGAAATTGATACCGTGATTACTATTGAAAATGCAGTTTTTATTACTATATCAGATTTCTTATTAAATATTACCTGACAAATGAAACATGAATTTTAGAAATGGGGGAAAAAGAATTGGTACTCAAATTTATGAGCTGGTGTTACAACATTACAACAAATTTAACCCCGTTAAAATTATGATTACTTTTGTGAATAAATTTGTGAACAATGTTTGATTTTAACCAGGATATTCCTATTGGAAGTGATCATGCCGGCTTCGATTTAAAGACTTATCTAATTCAAAACCTGTCATCTGAAGGGTACCACTTCAAGGATTTCGGAACATTTTCGAAAGAAAATGTTGATTACCCTGATTTTATTCATCCTGTAGCCAAGTCAGTAAACGATGGAATTTATCAACGGGGGATCATTATCTGTGGAAGTGGTAATGGTGCATCGATGGTCGCAAACAAATATCCCCTGGTACGGTCAGCTATTTGCTGGTCGGATGAAATCTCCCGGTTATCCCGCTTACATAATAATGCAAACATTATCGCACTTCCAGCTCGTTTTATTTCATATGAAGCAGCATTGGTGATGGTGAAGATCTTTTTTACTACTGATTTTGAAGACGGAAGGCACGAGCGGAGAGTACAGAAAATCCCTATTCCTGTCAAGTAATTAAAACGTGGTGTATGTCAAATATTTTTGATAAATTTTTAGCCGATGCTGAAAAACGGTCATTTGACCCGGAACACCGCAGACGTCTAGATTTTAATATTGGCAGGTATGATGAACAAGTGATCAATGGAAAGCAACAATTTTCCGACCTTGAACTTGCCCGTCGGAGGGCAGCCATGCGGAAGCATAAAGTTATCAATAACCTCGACCGGTATCTTCTTGAATTTGAAAGCAACTTTGAAAAACATGGTGGCAAAGTTATCTGGGCCGCTACAGAAAAAGATGCTCAGAAAGAACTTTTTGCCATTATAAAGAAAGCAAATGCGCAATTAATTGTAAAGCAAAAGACGATGCTTTCTGAAGAGCTTGAAATCAATGAGTTGCTTCAGAAACATAAGCGGGAAGTCATCGAAACCGATCTTGGTGAGTACATTGTCCAGGTGGCAGGGGAAAAACCATACCACATTCTTACCCCGGCAATGCATAAATCCATAGAAGATGTTTCTGAACTTTTTAATAAAAAATTTGGAACGCCTTTGCACAGCACACCGGAAGATATAGCAAGGTTCGTCAGAGAACAATTGAGGATCAAATTCATCCGTGCCGATGTTGGAATAACCGGGGGAAATTTCCTGGTAGCTGATATAGGTGCTCTCGTGCTGACCGAAAATGAAGGAAATGGATTGCTATCCTATGCTTTTCCGAAAATTCACATTGCAATTGTAGGGATTGAAAAGATCATTCCATCGATGGAAGACCTTGATTTATTTCTTCCTTTACTGGCTACATATGGTACCGGGCAGAAAATTACTGCGTACAACAACTTAATTTTTGGGCCAAAACTGTATGATGAACCAGACGGACCTGAACAGATGTTCGTCATACTTATTGACAACCGGCGTACTGAAGTTCTAAAGCATAAAGAACAACGCCAGGCCCTGGCCTGTATTCGTTGCGGTGCTTGCCTGAACGCTTGTCCGATCTATCGTAGTATCGGAGGATACACCTATGGAGCAGTTTATTCAGGTCCGATTGGTTCTGTGATCTCACCACATTACTTAGGATTGGAAGATTACAATCATTTAAGTTATGCCTGTTCACTTTGTGGAAAATGTTCAGAGGTTTGTTCCATGCATATACCGTTACATGAACTGTTACTATACAACCGCAATGAAACAGTAAATAAAGGTTTTCCAAAACAGATCTGGAAACTGACTATGAAGGGTTGGAAAATTGTAATGCTGCGTAGATGGATGATTGACAAAACAGGTTCCGGTATGAAAAACAGAGCCTTCCGGATATTCTTCAAAAAATGGTGGGGTCCGAGGAGAGAGCTGCCAAAATTTGCAGAAAAGAGCTTCAAGCAACTATGGCTTGAAAGACAACAAAATAACTGATGTTGAGAATTTCCCGATAAACTTATTACGGATCCTGATGGCCGGTTCCGGTCAATGCGTTGTTTGATGTCTAACGCCGGGCTTTCTGAAAAGGAAATGATCAAAGCCCACCAGTAAACTTCCTGCAATTATCACCGTTACTGGAATCATAAACATCTTCACATTTGTAAACATGGGTTTTAATCCAGAAAATAAGGAATTAAAAGCGGGAATAAAATTCTTAATGAAATATTCTTTACCAGGTATATAATTTGAGAATGGAAGATCAGAAGTCATAAAAACAACTACCGTGATCAGGAAAAGCAGAATATATGGCCATGATGAACGTAAGATCAGGAAAAAAGGCTTTCTGACAGGAGCAATGTCAGGCGACTTCAGGATCTGTTCCATAACATTGTCTGTAAAATCATCCCCTGGGTTTTCCCAGGATTGGTTCCTGAAAAGATCCTTTAAAAAATCATCTGGTAAAAAATTTTCTTTTTCCATTTCAACTGCAAAGATACTATTGTTTCAGTGGTTTTGTTAATTTATATTCATCAGCCCATTCATTTCTTCATATAGCCTTTTCCTTATCCGGTGAAGCTTTACTTTAACATTCGATACTGATAAACCTGTTATTTCGCTAATGTCTTCAACTGAATTTTCATTTTTATAAAACAGGGTGATCAGTAGGTTATCTTCCTCTGGCAACTGTTTCAAAGCTTTCTCAAGGATTACCTGACGGTCGGTCTCGTCAAATTCATTGATAGTCCTGCTAACCTCATCCGTCGAATAATTAGTAATAACCGTTTCTTCAATGGCAACCATTTCAACCTTTTTTTTTCGTGTCTTCGAAATCGCTGCATTATAAGCAATGCGATAAAGCCAGGTTGAGAACTTTGATTTTTTTTCAAATGTATTCAGTGACTGATAAGCCTTCAGAAAAACATCCTGGGAGATTTCTTCTGCATCTTCCCGGTTATTGACAATTTTCAGAACAATTGAAAAAACCAGGTTTTTATGTTTCGCAACCAATGATGCATACGCCGAAACGTCTCCGTTTAAAACTCTCCCGATATAATCGTTATCGTCCTGAAACTTCATTTTGTGACTTAGACGTTAGTGTGATAACCAGGTTACAAATAGCGGAAAATATCCCGGTTCAATTCACGTTAAAGTTAAGGATAAAACGTACATAAGAATAATTGTTAATGAATACATACAATTTTTTCATATGTTTGTTTATTAGTATTTAACAGGATCCTGGGAAAAATCAACCGGTAATCATGACTGCTTTTTTAAAAAGGATATTGCATATAATACCTGTATTCATGATGTTTTCAGGATTTTGGCTCATCACTTTTCAACTTTTTTCACAAAACGGGGATGATCCCAATTCCGACCAGCTTCCTCATTTGAATAGAAATTATAAACATACTCCCTTAACTTCTTCTTCAACATCTACAGTTATCACAATTGGCAATTGGGATAATTTTAATCTGGGTATTGATTCCGGATCATGCAACATGGCAGCTAATCCTTCAATTCCAACCTGGTATTTTACCGCTTATAATACAAATACAGCGCATCAATCTGAAAATGGACTTAACTGGGAGTCGGAGGGTCCCGATTTTGGTGCTACAATGATGGGAGATCCGGTGGTAGCTTATGACAGCCTTGGAAATCTGTTTTATGGTAATATGTTTGGGACCAATATCATCGTTGGATTAAAAGTCATGAAATCATCCGATAACGGAACAACCTGGGGACCGGGGATCACTGCTCTTACAGGGACAGATAAACCTTGGATTGCCTGTGATCAGACCAATGGTCCCAATGCAAATAATATTTATACGTGCATGACAAACAATGGATCAGGAAACTTCTCCAGGAGTACTGATCACGGACAGACCTATACAAGCACCTTTACCCCGGCCACCCAGACTATTCCCGGAATGATGGTTTGTGTTGGCCCTTTTAACAATATTCAGGGAGGATCGGTTTATGTAGTTACTAATTCCGGAACACCATTTGCCAGCATATATACATTTTACCGTTCCGTCGACGGGGGACTTACATTTACCAAGATGTCCTCAGAACAATTTTCAAATTATGTGGGAACAGAGGTAAATGGCAGAAATTCTGTTTCTGGAATGCGGACTCGTCCATACCCACTGATCGCTGCAGATAATAGTTATAGTCCGCACCGGGGAAGATTATACCTGGTCTATGCATCAAATGATCCACCGGGTAATGGGAATATGCCTGATATTTTCAGCCGGTATTCTGATGATGGAGGAGGCACATGGTCTGCAGCCAAAAAAGTGAATGACGATGGCAACAGTCAAAACAATAATCAATGGCAACCTGCCATATGGTGCGACAAAGAGAATGGGCGTTTCTATATTCAATGGATGGACACAAGAGATACGCCAACGCATGACAGTGCATATATTTATGCTACTTATTCATCAGATGGAGGGAGCTCTTTTGCACCCAACCAGAGAACCTCTAACCAGAAAATGAAGATTAATTGCACAACTTGCGGTGGAGGAGGCAATCCGGAATATGAGGGTGATTATAACGGGATCTATTCAAATAAAAAAGTTGCCATGGCGGGTTGGACAGATTTCAGGTATGGAAATTTTATGAGTACTACTGCGTATTTTCCTGATTTTGCCATGGCTCTCGACCATTCACTGGATACATTATTTACTACCCTTGATAGTACAATTTTCAATATTTCCATTCCGGAAGTTAAACTTTATACAGATACAATTCTTCTTTCTGATACAATAGACCCGGTACCAGTTTCAGGGACCATCGCGGTTTCATTTCCTTCAGGGAGCACAATAACCAGTTTTCCTGAATCCCTCCCTGCAAAAGTCAAACTGACAGGAGCTGTTCCAACAGGATACTATTTTGTGAAATTTGTTGCAAAAAGTCCTAATAGCACACCTGTCCATCAACGGAATGCAACAATACAGGTTCTTTCTGGAGATTCGGTTTATGTCGTTGCAACTGCAACACCCGATTCGATCTGTGCCGGAGAATCTTCACAACTTCTCGCAAGAACGATTAAAGGAAGAAGACCTATTTCTTTTTCATGGACCCCTGTAACGGGACTGAATAATCCTCATATTGCCAATCCTGTGGCATCACCTCTTGAAAATACACTATACCATGTTCATGTGGTGGATTCTGTTTCACACATGGCCAATGATAGTGTCCTTATCAATATCCTCCCTGCACCAAATTCTCCCGGTATTATTAGCGGACCGGTAATTATTTGTCATGATTCAATTGCTGTATACAGCATTCAGGCTGTACCATTTGCTACTTCTTATTCCTGGTTGGTTCCTGGCGGAGCACAGATCCTGAGCGGGCAAAATACACCTTCCATTACGATTCAATTGGGTACTATCAGTGGAATTGTATCAGTTATTTCCGGAAATCATTGCGGGATCAGCAATCCAAGTGTATTGGAAGTGACAGTCACAAATGATCCTTCCCAACCGGATATCATTCTTGGTCCGGATCAGGTGTGCAATCAGGAAAAAGTCATTTTTTCGGTTGATCCGGTTCCGGGTGCTTCATCCTATTTTTGGACTGTACCATCGGATGCAACCATCATGAATGGTCAGAATACCGATTCCATTTTTGTTCAATGGGGGGGGGATGCCGGTAATGTTACAATTGCCGCACTTAATAACTGCGGCGAAAGTTTGCCACTTACAAGGTTTATAGATCTTGAAACATTACCAGGACCGGCAGGGACGATTACGGGTAACGATACAGTTTGTTCGAATTATGAAACCTATAACTATTCTGTTCCTTTTATTACGAGGGCCACTTCTTATACATGGATCGTTCCTTCGGGCGCATCGATCACTTCAGGCTCTGGTACCAATGCGATTACAATGACTGTCAATCCCGGAGCGATTTCAGGTGCCATTACAACCGAAGGAAAAAATACTTGTGGTTCAGGGACTGCCAGTGCGAAGAATATTATTGTAAAAGTTTGTGCCGGTATCCCGGATATTAGTAAAGAGAATGTGATTTCTGTTTTTCCCAATCCGGCAGAAGGTGATTTAAATATAGTCATTAAAAGAGGGGAAAATCAACTGGAACTTAGGATTATTGATGTAAGGGGACTAACAGTTTACAGGCAATCATTGAATAACATCCCGGATGATTTCAGGCAAATGGTCGATGTTTCACCATTTTCAAGGGGAGTGTACTTTGTCGAACTAACCGGCAGCATCACGTTTATGATCAGGAAAATCATTCTGCAGTAAAAAAGATTGCGAAGAGTGTAACCTCCTTATTGTTAAAGCGTCAAAAGGGGCAAAAAGAATCAATCACCCTAAAACCCAAAAACAATGGAAGCTGGAATTTTAGTCCCGATAGCGTTTTTCGCAATGGTCTTTGGAATCGTATACCTCGCTATCAGAAAAAAAGAACGAATGCTTTTGATCCAAAGAGGAGTCGATGCCTCAACTTTTGAATCGAAAAAAAGAAATGAGACTTCAAATCTTAGATGGGGATTACTTTTTCTTGGCATTGGTATCGGCATTCTTCTTGGAAGGGTATTCGCCTCATACACTTGTCTCGGTGAAGAAGCATCTTATTTTTCAATGATATGCCTTTTCGGAGGTTTAAGCCTGATTATTTATCATTTTATTGCCAGGAACATTGAAAAACAAACTTTACCTCCCAAAGAGTGATCACAAGATGAAACTATGTCCTTAATTGGAATGTTTGAAGGGCCAGGTAAACAGGCCCTTCTTTTTTTAGTATGCTTTCAAAAAGGATGATCCTGTCAACAGTAATTTCCTGCGAGATGATATTTTTATTCTGATCAATGATCTGCTGAAACAACCTTTTATCTCTTAAAAATTTAATCCTCCCCAGGGTCAAATGTGGTACCAGGTTTTGCCGGTCAGGATTATAGCCAATTACTTCAAGTTTATCCCTGATGAGTTTTATAGGCGATTCCAGGTTTGCATATGGCTCAATACCTACCCATACTATCCGTGGATCATAAGAACTGCCAAAAATGCCCAGGTTATGCAGTGTTAAGGAAAAAACGCTTGTGCTGAAGGCCACTTCATTAAGTACCCGTGAAATTTCAGAGATCTTTGCCTCTTCTGTTTCACCGAAGAATTTCAGGGTAATGTGGATGTTGTAATCTTCCACCCACTTGATCCTTTCGTGCTGCAAGCTTTTTTGAATTTCACTGAAATGGTTCAGAAAAGCGTCATCAGGATTAATCTTAATGGCAGCAAACAAACGTTTCATATTGTTTTTACTATTGTGACCAATAGTGGGTAAAACTAAGAATAAAAATACATATTAAAATATTTTTTACTTTTGCGGGCTGTTCAGGGGTATTAGCTCAGTTGGCTAGAGCGTTAGACTGGCAGTCTAAAGGTCAGGGGTTCGACTCCCCTATACTCCACAATGAAATGAAGGAAAAGCCCCGTATTTAATGATAATACAGGGCTTTTTTGTTTATTTTTACTGAAACATTACTGAAACATTTCAATTTTTAGACACAAAACTTTCTATAAAAGTAATACCCTGAAATTTTGTAAGACATCTCATTTCTTCTGGAACACCAAAACCATTTTTACATTGAAAATGAAGAATTGTTGATATATAACATTGATTCTTTCAGAGATTTAGTGAAACCAGGTATGATCTTATTATCGAGAAAGGAATTTCAGATCTCCAATTTTTTTATTGAAGGTTACTGGACCCATTCTGCTATGATCATGCCACAGGATAAAGTTATTGAAGCCACTTCAAATGGAGTGATCTTAAATGAACTGCAGGAATTTTTTAAAAATACCGATGATTTCGTGATTTTAAGACCCAGATTCTGCGGAATAAAGGAGATGCAAAAAGCATGCGATCATGCATTGGAAATTATAGGCACACCCTACTGTTTTGATTTCAATAACTCTGACGATTCATTTTATTGTTCTAAACTGGTCCTGAAAGTATATGCAAAGACCTGTGGTTGGGGCATTGCAAGTCAGCACGAACTTAGTGAATACAAAAGATTATGTGATGGAAAGATTGTCAGGCCTGCAGATCTTTACCTGAATCAAAATGCATGGGAGGTTGTATTTCAGTTGAATTAAAAAGATTGTCTTTTACTTAGTGGGAAGAATTGTAACTCCAAGTGAAGCAACAGTTTTATTCCCTGTCACAATGATACCAGTAACTGTATAATTTCCAGGATCAGGAATGGAAAAAGAGGAAATAAAAATATGCCCATAATTTTGCAGAGCCGGATAAGTATATGAATTATAAGAAGTCCCATCTTGTTTATTTATCTGGAGTTTAATAGAAGAACCACCCTGATCATCAGCACTTTCCAGGCGAAAATAAATCAAAGAACTGGCATTGAATGAAGTTCCTGTTCCAGTAAGGTCAAATAAATTAGTTGGATTTATTCCGGTACCTAATTGCAGACTATTGGAATATGGGTTATCGGTTGTGGATTTCTTTGAACATCCTGAAAGAATTACAATACCCAGCAATACAAATAAAAGTTTTTTCATAGAAATAAGGTTTGTTAGTGTCATAGAAATGGAAAACGCAAATTTATTAAAAACTTTTTTCAATAACAATTTGTCAATATAATATTAATCGTATATTTGCGATGAACAATTAAAGAACCCATGTCGCATTTGAAAAGTATTGATTATAAAGAAGATGATATAACTCTTGCCAGATTTGCCAAAGCCCTGGGGCATCCCGCAAGAATTGCAATCCTGAAGTTCCTGGCAAACGAGGACATGTGTTTTTGTGGTGAGATAGTTGAAGAGCTGCCTATTGCCCAGGCCACCGTTTCACAACATTTAAAGGAACTCAAAGACGCCGGATTGATCCAGGGAAGCATTGAACCACCAAAAGTCAGATACTGTATAGACCCGAAAAACTGGAAAAAGGCAAAGAAACTATTTGATGGTTTTTTAAAGAATCCGAAACAAAATAATTGTTAATCAGCATTAAAATGAAAATTCTGATCCTCTGTACGGGAAATTCATGTCGTAGCCAGATGGCTGAAGGATTCCTGAAATCCTTTGACCCACGGCTGGAGGTTTATTCTGCAGGAACTCACCCAGCCCTTCAGCCTAATTCAAATGCTGTGAGAGTGATGAAAGAAGCCGGAATCGATATCTCAAAAAATAAGCCCAAAAGTGTCGATCTTTTTCTGGCAGACTCGTTTGATTATGTGATCACAGTTTGTGACGAAGCAAATGAAAGCTGCCCCTATTTTTCAGGTAATGTAATCCAAAGAATACATATAGGCTTTGAAGATCCCACAAAAGCTATAGGTACGCAAGAAGAGAAACTTGAGATTTATAGACAGGTTCGTGATCAGATCAGTGAGCAATTCTTAAAATTCTACAAAACACTATGAGTAACCTGTTTCATAAATGCAAATTGCAGATCGATGGCATCAGCTATGTATTGCCTTCAGAGGTAATACCGCTTCTTCAGAAAGGAGCCATGCTTGTAGACCTTCGCAAAGAAGTTGAAACTGATATTAAATCTTTTGATGTGGATCAAGTAGTATTTCTGGCACACGAAGATTTCGATAAAAAATGGCAAACACTGCCTTTGGAAAAACCCCTGATCCTAGCCGATTCGGTGGGAATATGGAGTAAAAAAGATGCCACCACACTTAAATTGAAGGGATATGATCAGATAGCCAGCCTTGCAGGCGGATTTAATGAATGGGATAAAGACGGATTTCCGGTAAAATCAGGTAAATGCCAACCACTCAATGGACCCTGTCTTTGCATGATAAAACCACACGAAAAAAAATGAACAATAATCAGTGAGCAATATAAAAACTGAACACATATAAACATCTCAAATGGAAGAAACCCAAAACAACAGCCCGCAAACTGAGGGTGAAGGTAAAATTCAGGTTTGTGGTTGCGCTGACGGCAACTGCAAGCCACCAAAGAAAAATATTTATTCAAAATTGATTTTCGCCTTGATTATTCTGGCGGCATTAGCAATCATCGGTGTCAAACTCGTCGGTCGTTCAGGCAATGCTTTAGGCAAACAATCATTTGCAGCACCGGGGAAGCCATCTTGTTGTGATACCAGCAAGACAAAGACCTGCGATACGACCAAAGGTTCATCCTGTTGTTCTAAAAAATAAGAAATATGAACACATGGATTCAACAGGTTTTAACCAATGAACATGCGACCCTCACAGTATTGATAGCGGTGTTCCTTATGGGAATGATCAGCGTTGTTACTTGCGGATGTAATTTCGCTATCCTCGGCGTTGTAGCAGGTTATTCAGGGGCAAGCACCACTCCTGGTAAATACAAAACAGTATGGTATAGAGGAATTGCATTCCTGCTTGGCGGCATCATTTCAATGGCAACCATTGGTGCGTTTTTTGGGTACGCGAGTGAATTGATCAGTAATTCCTTCGGAAACTACTGGAAAATTGCAGCAGGATTGATCACGATTTTCTTCGGCTTGTATTCCATGAATCTGCTGCCATTCAAACTGCCCGGATTATCCATCAAAACTGGTCAAATCCTGCAGGGAGTATTTGCTGCAATCCTGTTTGGATTTATCATTGGCGGATTATCTACTGCATTAAATTCATGCTGTAATCCGATCTTCCCTGTCATTCTTGCTGCTTCTTTTGTAAAAGGTGGAGCACTCTGGGGGTTAATGATGCTGAGCGCATTTGCTTTTGGCTATGGATTACCGCTGGCAGCCGCGATTATTGGATTCGGCCTCGGATTAGGAAGAATATCAAAAACCCTGTCCATCGTTGGAACCATTATGACCTATCTCGGGGGTCTTACTTTGTTGGTTTTGGGGTTTTATTTTCTGTTGACCTTTTAAACAATTAAGAATTAGCAATGAAAAATGGACAATAGTTTAAACAAATGAATTTCCATTTTATTACTGGTCAAATCAATACAATAAGTGGAAACATTCCCAAGGTTTCGACTACATGGAGTCAGAAAGATTTATGGGAAACTATTAAGGTTCGCTGGTCGGTTGGCCGGATGAATTATAAAGTTGAACCGGGTATTTACGCAGTAGGACAACCCGAAAAAAAATCTCAGGTATTTGTAACTGCCAATTTTAAACTCTCATTTGATCATTTACGTCGGGCGCTAAAAGGTTTAAATGCATGGATATTAGTGCTTGACACCAAAGGGATCAATGTTTGGTGCGCAGCCGGGAAGGGAACTTTTGGGACAAAAGAACTTATCAGGCAGATCACTCTTGTAAATCTTAATAAAATTGTTGACCACCATAAAGTGATTGTTCCTCAATTAGGAGCAGTTGGGGTTTCTGCTCATGAAATTAAAAGAAATACTGGGTTTACTGTCATTTACGGGCCGGTTAGAGCAGAAGATATTCCGGATTTTATGGAAGCTGGAATGAAAGCAACTCAGGAAATGCGAAAGGTGAATTTTTCTACCTGGGACCGGTTGAAACTGATCCCGGTTGAATTCATGAATCAGAAAAAGTATCTTATATTGGTCCTGGCAATATTCCTTATTCTTTCAGGGTTTAATCCGAAAGGTTATTCATTGGATATAGCTTATCATGATGGACTTCGATCCGTATTAATCCTGCTTATCGCATATCTCTGTGGGTGTGTTGTTACTCCTGCTTTATTGCCTTGGATCCCCTTACGAAGATTCGCGTTAAAAGGTCTGCTCATCGGTTGGCTGGCAGCTTTCATCCTTTTCTGTTTTCATTTTCTGGGGCAGGGTAAAATAGAAATTACCTCGTGGTTCTTTCTGGTTGGCAGTATATCATCATTTCTTGCGATGATGTTCACCGGGACTTCTACTTTTACTTCACTTTCCGGAGTCAAGAAAGAAATGAAAACAGCTGTTCCCGGACAAATCATTATGGCAGGATTGGGTGTAATTGCATGGATTGTTTCAAAATTTATCATTTTATGAACGCAGTACTATATCTGAAAAATGTTGTAACACTTGAACTGGATGCAAACAAATGCAACGGTTGCCGGATGTGCACATTCGTTTGCCCCCATGCGGTTTTTACAATTGAAAATAAAAAAGCACGGATCGTAAATAGGAATCTTTGCATGGAATGCGGGGCTTGCGCGAAGAATTGCCCGGAGAATGCCATTTCTGTGCATTCAGGTGTGGGTTGTGCTTCGGGTATTATTAATGGAATACTAAGGGGAACTGAACCTACATGTGATTGTTCCGGTTCAGGTAGTAACTGTTGCTGATTTATCTTAATTACTTTATCATTTCATAAATTCAACACACATCTATGGTTCTTGAAAAAAGGCGATTAAAATTTCTAGACCGATATCTCACGCTCTGGATATTCCTTGCTATGTTCGCTGGAGTATTTTCGGGTTATTTTTTCCCGGGGATCAAAGAGTTCTGGGGACAATTCCAGACAGGCACTACAAACATTCCCATTGCAATAGGGCTTATCCTGATGATGTACCCTCCTTTGGCAAAAGTCAGGTATGAAGAACTTGGAGATGTTTTTAAAGATGTGAAAATATTGTCCTTTTCCTTAGTTCAGAACTGGATTATCGGTCCGTTATTGATGTTTCTGCTGGCTGTAGGTTTTCTGAGGAATTACCCGGAGTATATGGCCGGCCTGATCCTTATCGGCCTTGCACGTTGTATCGCCATGGTAATCGTTTGGAATGACCTGGCAAAAGGGGACAGGGAATATTGTGCAGGTTTAGTTGCTTTCAACTCTATTTTCCAGGTGCTTTTCTTCTCTCTTTATGCCTGGATATTTCTTACGATATTACCTTCCTGGCTTGGGCTGAAGACCTTCAAAGTTGATATCACGATCGTGCAGATCGCAAAAAGCGTTTTCATTTATCTTGGCATCCCGTTTCTCGCTGGAATTATAAGCCGTTTCAGCCTGATCAGGCTGAAAGGAAAGGACTGGTACGAAAGAAAATTCATTCCAAAGATCAGTCCGGTAACACTGATTGCTTTGCTTTTCACCATTATTGTCATGTTTTCGCTTAAAGGTGAATATATCGTAAAGATTCCACTGGATGTCGTCAGAATTGCAATTCCACTGCTCATTTATTTCGTGGTAATGTTTGCTGTATCCTTTTTTGGAGGAAAGAAGATCGGAGCCGGTTATGAACGAACGGCAACCCTTTCATTTACTGCAGCCAGTAATAATTTTGAACTTGCCATTGCAGTGGCCGTGGCGGTCTTCGGATTGAATTCAGGTGAAGCTTTTACAGCGGTAATCGGGCCATTAGTGGAAGTTCCAGTGATGATCAGCCTTGTAAGCCTGGCGTTTTGGTTTAAGAAGAAGTATTTTGCCGCACCCAACTATTAGGTTCATTGTGAGGCATTTTGCCTGACAAAAAATTCGCTACCTGGAAACTACAATAATTTTAAAGGAACCGGGAGCTATCGTCCTTTTACCATTATCCATAGTTACATCCGCAGATGACAAGTAGATCCTGCCCGTTGTTTCATCATAAGCAATAGTACGGGCACTCTTACGGGTTTCGACAGTCTGAATAACTTTATACTTATCAGGGCCATCCTGGTGAACCACAGTAAGGGTTCCTTCTCCATTGGATGAAATTGCATTGTGATCCTGAGGACTGAAAATAATACCATCGCAACCTTCCCCCATAGGCAAAGTGGCAATGATCTTCCCGTTTGTAGCATCCATAACAACGATTTGTTTTGAATCACTGCAAGCAGAAAACAGACGGTTGTTTTTACTATCAAAGGCAAGTCCGGATGGTTCTTTGCCCGGATCAAGCGGCCACTCAGCATCAATCTTCAACGTTTTGGCATCAAATTCCACAACCGTCGATTTATCCTCAATGTTGCAGAATATTTTTCCTTTTCCGTTGGTGACTGCGGCTTCCGGTTTACCGGAAACAGGCAATGTTCCAACAACAGTATTTGTTTTGGCATCAATTGCGGTAATTGAACGACCTTTGCCATTGAAGGTGAATATCCGGTTGCTGAAGGGATCATAAAGTATTGCATCGGGATTTTTACCTGTATTGATTTTAGTAATGACTTTCAATGTTTTCAGATCGAAGACCACTACCGAATCAAGCCGGCCTGCCGAAATAAAACCTTTGTTCAAAGAAGGAACACAAGCGATTCCATGAACTCCTATTGTATTGGGTACCTGGCCTACGAGTTTATCTGTTTTCAGATCCAGTACATCAACACAAGTGCCATGGGAGATAAACAACCGCTGACTTGGACTATCAACTGTAAGGTAATCCCAACCTCCCGTTCCTTCTACGGGAATGGTCTTAATTACTTTGTATTCAATGGCTTTGCTTTGGGCATTTGAATACTGTATTGCCATCAGGAACAATGCAATAATAAAAAGAGATTGTTTTTTCATGGTATTTTTATAATTTTTTACAAAGGTAGTTTTAGAATTGAGTTTAGTGTTAACTGAAGATGAATAATTATTGAGAGATTCGAGCGTTGACTGTGGAAAAAAGAAAGACACAAGTAGTATTGGGAGGATAAAATGTATTAACCAAAAAACAAATTATTCAGAAGTTACCAGTATCTTGTGTCTTTCATATCGTTTTGCATGCTATCATGCTATATTTATTCACGTTTTCACTATTCCGTCAAATAACATTTTTAAAAGTTTATCCACCCGTTGCTCAAGATTTTGTCCCTTCTTTTCTTTAATGTACAGAGGAATCTCAAAACCTTTCATGGAAGTTACAATCGCAACAGAAGCAAGAAAAGGATCTTCGATTTTGAAATCGCCTTTTTCAATCCCTTCCTCAAGAATTCCCTGTACGGTAGCGATCTCTTCCTGGTCGTATTTGTAACGTATGCGTTCAATGAATTCAAATTGTGCGAGATATTCATTTTTAACCGCACTGTAGAAATTGAGCATACTTTCAAATCCTTTCATGCGGGTGATGATATAAGCTTTCAATTTTTCCCTGTTCTGTTTTTTCCCATTCACTGCTTTCTCCATTTTTGATTTCAGGAGAATCACTTCCTGTTCAAGAACTGCCTGGAAAATCTCTTCCTTATTCCTGAAGTAATAATAGATCGAACTTTTTCCTTTACCCATGGCTTTAGCGATGTCATCCATAGTGGTCTTTTTGTAACTATATTTACTAAAAATGTCGCTAGCGGCATTCACTATGGATTCTCTTATGTTGGTTTTTTGGGCCAATGATTATCAGGATTAATTCGACGATTTGACTAAAATCGTCCAAAGATACAAAGTATTTTTTCATTCTTATCTGTTAAAGATAGTTTTAGCGAAATAGTTTAAACTGCAGTCTTGGCATAAAAGATCTTTCTGTTACCTGTGACCGGGTTCATATCAATATATTATCCTCGACTGCAATACCGGCCCTCATCTTAAAATTCTTCAAAGAAATTCACTTAATTCATAACCCATTGAGGTTTCAAATAAATCAAGTAATTTTGTTCAAAGTTTGATATAAAAATGAACTCATGGAACCAACTCATATTGAACATCTTGGAATTGTAGTGAGGAGTCTTGATGAAAGCATTCCGTATTTTGAAAATCTTCTTGGGATCAAATGTTATTCAATTGAAGAAGTGAAAGACCAGAAAGTCAGGACTGCCTTCTTTAAAATAGGACAAACAAAGATTGAATTGCTGGAATCGACAGATCCGGAAGGTCCGATCGGGAAATTCCTGGAGAAGAAGGGAGAAGGAATTCATCATCTGGCATTTGCGTTTGATAATGCTGATCAGGCCTTAAAAAATGCTGAAGAAAAAGGATTTATACTTATTGATAAAGTTTCACGGAAGGGAGCAGAAGGAATGAACATTGGCTTTCTTCATCCAAAGTCAACTCATGGCGTACTGATAGAATTCTGCAGTAAATAGAACTACCTCAACAACACGCTTTATGGCTCACGAAAATAAGATCAACGAATTACTCGAAAAACGCGAACAGGCAAAACTGGGCGGAGGCGAAGATCGTATTAAATCGCAACATAAGAAAGGGAAATATACCGCCCGGGAACGTATTGAAAAATTGCTGGACGAAGGCAGCTTCGAAGAATACGACATGTTTGTGTCGCACCGCTGTACGAATTTTGGACTGGAAAAAGACATTTATCTTGGCGATGGTGTAGTAACCGGTCGTGGTACTATCGACGGGCGGGTTGTATTCGTGTTTTCTCAGGACTTTACTGTGCTTGGAGGCTCACTTTCTGAAACTTTTGCGAAAAAGATCTGTAAGGTGATGGACCAGGCAATGAAAGTTGGTGCTCCTTTGATCGGGATCAACGATAGTGGCGGGGCAAGGATACAGGAAGGTGTCAATAGTCTGGCCGGATATGCCGAGATCTTTATGCGCAACATCGCAGCATCAGGTGTTATCCCTCAGATATCTGCAATTTTTGGCCCTTGTGCAGGAGGCGCAGTTTATTCGCCCGCGCTTACAGATGTCATAATCATGAGTGATAAAACCAGTTACATGTTTGTAACCGGACCAAAAGTGGCAAAAACCGTAACAGGGGAAGATATTTCCACGGAAGACCTTGGGGGCGCTACAATACATGCCACAAAGTCCGGAGTCGCCCACTTCCGGGTAGAAAATGAAAATGAAGGTCTTCTTCTTATCAGGAAGTTGCTGGAATATCTTCCGCAAAATAACCTTGAAGATCCAATCGTAACTGAATGTACTGATCCGATCGACCGGATTGAAGATACCTTGAACGACATTATACCGGAAAACCCAAACCAGCCTTATAATGTAAAAGATGTGATCTATCTGATAATAGATGACCGGGAATTTCTGGAAATTCATCAGCATTATGCCAAAAATATCGTCGTGGGATTTGCCAAGTTCAACGGGATCCCATGCGGAATAGTTGCCAATCAGCCGAATTTCCTAGCCGGTGTTCTGGATATAGATGCCTCAAAGAAAGCAGCTCGGTTCGTTCGTTTCTGTGATGCATTTAATGTTCCGGTGATCACCCTGGTCGATGTACCGGGATTTCTGCCGGGGAGTATACAGGAGTATGGCGGAATCATCACCAATGGCGCCAAACTTATGTTTGCCTATGGCGAAGCCACCGTTCCAAAGATCACCATCACTCTAAGAAAATCGTATGGTGGTGCACATGATGTAATGGGTTGCAAACAGCTTCGCGCGGATCTGAATTATGCATGGCCTTCAGCCGAGATAGCGGTCATGGGCCCTAAGGGGGCTATTGAAATTCTCGAAGGTAAAAGGATAAGTGAAATAGAAGATGTCCGCGAACGGGTACGTTACATTTCTGAAAAAGAGAATGAATACAAAGAAAAATTTGCCAATCCTTATGATGCTGCGAAATACGGCTATATTGACGATGTAATAGAACCCCGCAATACCCGCTTTCGTATCATCCGGGCCCTGCAGACACTTTCAACGAAGAAAGACCAGCTTCCACCCAAAAAACACTCCAACATTCCTTTGTAACCTCAATTCTATCTAAATCATAACTTACATGAATTTTTTGTTCATCTCCATCGATCCGGGAAATATTAATGAAAAGGCTCTTGTCATTACCATCGTGGGGTACTGCACTGTTTTCCTGCTCCTCGCTTGTATGGTAATCCTTTTTAACCAGGCCCACCATATTCAGGATTATCTTCTTAACCGATCACGAAAGAAAAAAACTAACACAGAAGTTCTGAATAAACCTGAGCAGAAGATTACCGGGGACGAGAATGCAGCTATATGTACTGCTCTTTACCTCTATTTTACAGAACTTCATGATGAAGAAAAATATGTGATGACAGTAAAAAAGGTATCAAGAACTTACTCTCCGTGGAGTTCGAAGATCTATGGAATTTTCAATACCCTGAAACACTGGTAACACCAACGGAATCATGACTGCTTAAACATACTCAACCGATGAAAAAATTCAAATTTGCCATCAACGGAAACAATTACGAAGTAGAGATCCTTGGAATTGAGGAAAATATTGCCAAGGTAGAAGTGAATGGTACAATGTATGACGTAGAGATCCTAAAAGATATGAAGGTTCCGAAAACACCCACCCTGGTCAGAGCAGAAGCGCCAAAACCCACCCTGAAGGAAACCAAGATCCCTAAAAATATTATTCGTACCACCAATCTGGCCATCAAAGCGCCATTGCCCGGAACGATCATCCAGGTGCTTGTTAAAACAGGCGATAAAGTAACGATAGGGGACAAACTGCTCACCATGGAAGCCATGAAAATGGAAAATAATGTACTTTCTGAAAAAAACGGTATCATACGGTTAGTAAATGTCAAACCAGGAGATACAGTGATGCAGAATGATGTTCTTGTCGAAATTGAATAATGATGATTCTCCAAAGACTTCAAGCCACCTTGCTATGCTCTATATGAAAAGATATCTATACAAACAATTACCCGTTATCTTGTTATTGGCTTTTTTCCTGGTCGCAACCTCTTCCTTTGCATCTGGCATCGATCTTGCGAAACTTTGGAAAGACACTGGGTTTCATAACATCCAGTTGGGCAACCTGCTGATGATCCTTTTCGGGATCCTGCTGATATACCTTGCCATTAAATTTGAATACAAACCGCTTATACTCATCCCAATGGGTGTTGGAGTGATAATTGGGAACATTCCTTTTGCCCACGAAGCTATTTATCCCCTTGGGATCTATAAAGAGGGCAGTGTGATGAACTACCTTTACCAGGGTGTTCTGAAAGGAATTTATCCGTCACTGATCTTTCTTGGGATCGGTGCCATGACTGATTTTTCATCCCTTATTTCGAATCCAAAACTTATGCTGTTGGGTGCTGCAGCACAGGTAGGTATTTTTGTTACTTTCCTTGGGGCATTGATCCTGGGATTTCCATTACAGGAATCCGGAGCAATAGCACTGATCGGGGGTGCCGATGGTAATACTGCCATTTTCCTGTCATCTCAGCTTGCCAATGGCTTGCGGACTTTACCGGATGGTACGATCGTTCAAAATCTGATTGGTCCGATCGCGATTGCTGCATATATTTACATGGCCCTGGTTCCCATCATACAACCACCCATTATGAAACTCCTGACCACAAAAAAAGAACGGATGATGAGGATGAAACCACCCCGGTCAGTGTCGCGCATTGAGAAGATTGCTTTTTCGCTGATTGGGCTTCTGCTTACTGCTTTTATCGCTCCCGGCGCTTTACCATTGCTGGGCATGTTTTTCTTCGGAAACATTCTCAAAGAATCCGGTGTCACCAAGCAATTAGCAGGTACAGCCAGCACCATTCTCATTGATATCGTGGCTATTTTGATTGGTGTAACTGTAGGGGCTTCAACACAAGCCGATGTTTTCCTGAAACCACAATCCATCCTGATTTTCCTCCTGGGGGCAATGGCTTTCATGGTGGCGACTGCCGGAGGTGTCATCTTTGCAAAAGTGATGAATCTGTTTCTTAAAAACGAAAACAAGATCAATCCATTAATCGGATCTGCAGGTGTAGCTGCAGTTCCTGACAGCGCAAAAGTTTCACAGATCATGGGGTTGAAAGAAGATCCTACCAATCATCTGCTCAGTCATGCCATGGCTCCGAATATCGCAGGCGTAATTGGAAGTGCGATTACAGCCGGGATGCTGTTGGGTTTTATTTTATAAAAATAAATGTATTAAGTTTGATATTCAATTCATAAAATGAATCATATGGACACCAACAAAACACTTGATATTTTAAAGATGGCTATCCTCATGGAGAAAAGAGGAGTCGCATTTTATACGAATGTTGCTTTACAAAGCAGCGATCAGGAGATCAGTAATATATTTAAAACCATGGCAGCCGAGGAATCCACTCATGTGAAGTTTCTTTCGGAACAATTCCTGAGTTTCGAAAAGGAGCAGGAATTCACCTGTCCTAACTTACCAGATCCGGCAGCAGATGGAATCGCTAACATGATCCTTTCAGAGGAAATAAAGACGAAAATCGCAGCCGCTGGCTTTGAAGCGGCAGCAATTTCAGCTGCAATAGATATGGAGAAAAAGGCCATCGAAATTTATTCAGCCCAAGCAGAATCAGCAGATGATCCAAACGAAAAGAAATTATTCAATTGGCTGGCCGACTGGGAAAAAACACACCTTAAAATATTGAATGATCTGGATAATGACCTGAAAGAGAAAATCTGGTACGACAATCAATTCTGGCCATTCTGATTTTCAGAAGGAAAAAATTCTTCATTTATATTCCTGTTCTCATTGCCTCAACTGGATCCAGCCTGGATGCTGAATATGCAGGAATAATGCCTGATATAAGGCCGATTAACGCTGAAACTCCGATACCTAAAAAAACATTTCCCGGTGTTATTATGAGATGAAAAGAGGTACTTAGGGAAATGATAACAGCCAGAATAACTACAATTAATAATCCGACAATTCCACCAATCAGCGACAGAAAAATAGCTTCAAATAAAAACTGCAGCAGAATAAAATAATTTTTTGCTCCAAGTGCTTTTTGAATTCCTATCATGCTCGTTCTTTCTTTAACGGAAACAAACATTATATTCGCAATTCCGAATCCGCCCACCAAAAGTGAAAACCCACCAATGATCCACCCCACTGTTCCAATCACCGCGAATAAGCTATCAAATCCTTTAGAGATAATGCTGGTTTCGTTAATGGCAAAATTATCCTCAGATGCGGGTTTCAGTTTCCGGATCGACCGCATGATCCCTGTAAGTTCATCGATTAATTGTTCGTTTGATACAAGCGGTTTGGCTTTGACAATGATACAAGTCCCGACTTGATTGAGGTCGACCATATTCCGGCAATAGGTTATTGGTAGCATTACGACCTTATCATTAGAATTTCCGAAAAAATCATCCCCTTCTTTGTTCAACACACCAATGACCTCAATATTCCGTCCGAAGATTTTAATATTCTGACCAACAGCTGTTGCTTCCTGGAACAAGCTTGTAGCAATATCGGCACCAATAATAGCTACATTCTTTCCGCTGTTCGACTCGGTAGGGGAAAAGTAGCGGCCATCAGCCAATTCAAATTTCCACACTTTGTCAAAATCCTGCGAAACACCCATCACACCTACATTATCCACATAATTATTCCGAAATTTTACAGTCTTGTTAACCTGGATAAAAAAAGCAGTTGCATCAGCAAGATTACTACGAGCCTGAATTTCCTTCATATCAGCCAGGGTTGCTTCCGGCCTTTGGTAATATTTCCACCATGGATAATCGTTTCCCATAGACCATGGCCATTTTTGAATATAGAGAACGTTGCTACCCATAGAATCAATACTTTTCCGGATTGAAATTTCCATGGAATCAAAAATGGTGAAAACAGAAATAATACAGAATATACCGATAGCAATTCCTAATAAAGAAAGAACTGTTCGAACGCGGTTAACAATAATTGCCTGAAATGCAAACAGGTAACTCTCGCGGATAAGCCGGATTAGTAAAAACATGTGAAGATGAAGCTAAAGTTCTATAATACAAACGTAAAAGTAATACAAATTGTTTAAGAGCCGGAATAATTCATTGTATCTTAGCCTAAAAATTGGTAACATTGCAGGGTGAACCTTTTCATACAAATACTATGGATATAAGAATTCGAACAGCATTAATTTCAGTCTACTCAAAAGACAGGATAGATGAAATTGCCAATTTACTTAACAAACTTGGAATAAAAATTCTTTCCACTGGAGGAACATATAGTTATTTAAAAAACCTGGGATTAGACGTAACCTCCGTCGAATCAGTTACAGGTTATCCTTCCATTTTTGGAGGAAGAGTGAAAACATTGCATCCAAAAATACTTGGTGGCATCCTTTACCGGAGAGATGATCCTGATGACTTAAAGGAACTTCAAAAATATGAAATACCTCCGGTTGACCTTGTCATTGTAGACCTGTATCCTTTCGAAGATACAGTAACAACAACTAAGGAAGAAAATGAGATCATAGAAAAGATCGATATTGGAGGAATTTCGCTCATCCGTGCAGCGGCCAAGAATTTCCGGGATGTATTGATCGTTCCATCTGCTATGCTTTACACACCATTGATTGAGCTTCTCAAAAACAAAAAAGGAATTAGCAGCCTGGAAGACCGAAAATATTTTGCTGCACAAGCCTTTAATGTTTCTTCCCATTACGATACCAAAATCTTTGAATATTTCAATAAGGATCAAAACATACCTGCATTCAAAAAAAGCATTATAAAATCGTTTCCTCTGCGGTATGGAGAAAACCCCCATCAACAAGCACTTTTTTATGGTAACCTTGATGAAGTACTCACCCAACTTCACGGCAAAGCAATTTCATACAATAATATTGTAGATATTGATGCAGCTTTTGCTCTGATAAAAGAATTCTCCGAACCTACATTTGTTGTTATTAAACACACCAATGCCTGTGGTGTTGCCAGCAGGACTAATATAAAAGATGCCTGGTGCGATGCACTTGCCTGTGATCCAGTCTCAGCCTATGGAGGAGTGATTATTGCCAACAGGCCGGTTGACACTGGTGTTGCAGAAGAGCTGAACAAACTTTTCTTTGAGATTCTGATTGCATCCGAATATAGTGAAAAAGCGGTAGAAATTCTGAAGTCAAAGAAAAATAGAATACTTTTGCAAAAGAAAACCGTTGATTTTTCTGAACTTCAGTTTAAATCGATCTTAAACGGGGCACTTGAACAGGAAAAGGATTTGAAAACAGAGACAGAAGCTGATTTGCATCTGGTTTCAAAGAAGGCTCCTACAGATGCAGAAGTTTCTGACCTGATTTTTGCCAATAAAATCGTAAAACATCAGAAATCCAATACCATTGTCCTTGTGAGGCAAAAACAATTGATTGGTTCAGGAACCGGACAGACATCCAGGGTTGATGCATTGAAACAGGCCATTCAGAAAGCGCATGATTTCGGTTTTGACCTTAAAGGTGCAGTAATGGCATCCGATGCATTTTTCCCGTTTGCAGATTGTGTAGAGATCGCATGCAAGGAAGGTATAACTGCTATCGTACAACCAGGAGGATCCATAAGGGATAACGATTCGATCAATTTTTGCGATGAGCACGAAATGTCGATGGTTTTCACCGGAATCAGGCACTTTAAACATTAAAAGTTATTGAAATGGGATTGTTTACAAAAGAAATAGCAATCGACCTTGGTACTGCAAATACCATCATCATCTATAATGATAAGGTTGTGGTTGATGAACCTTCTATCGTGGCTATTGAACGCAGTTCAGGAAAAATTATCGCCGTGGGTAAAAAAGCCCAGATGATGCATGGCAAAACACACGAAAACATCAAAACCATCCGACCGCTTCGTGGTGGTGTAATCGCTGATTTTCATGCAGCTGAGCACATGATCCGGGAAATGATCAAAATGATCGAGATACGGAAATCCTGGTTTCCGCCCGCATTGAAAATGGTAATTTGCATTCCTTCGGGGATCACTGAAGTGGAAGAGAGGGCAGTAAAAGACTCGGCCGAACAGGCTGGTGCAAAAGAGGTCAGGCTTATTCACGAACCCATGGCGGCTGCTATAGGGATCGGGATCGATGTGCTTGAACCGGTTGGGAACATGGTGATCGATATCGGTGGTGGTACCAGTGAAATTGCAGTGATTGCATTGGGTGGGATTGTCAATAATAAATCCATCCGTATTGCCGGAGATGAATTCAATTCCGATATTGAAGAATACATGCGGAAACAGCACAATATCAACATCGGGGAACGTACGGCAGAACGGATAAAGATAGAAGTTGGGGCAGCACTTGCTGATCTCGATAATCCACCACCTGAATACGCTGTTCATGGCCGTGATATGCTTACCGGGATTCCAAAGGAAGTAATCGTAAATCATGCAGAAATCGCCCATGCCCTAGATAAATCTATCTCTAAGATTGAAGCAGCCGTGTTGAATGCACTCGAAATGACCCCTCCTGAACTTGCTGCCGACATCTTTGAAACCGGGATCTATATGGCCGGTGGAGGATCGTTATTACGAGGACTGGACAAACGATTGCATCTCAGGACAAAACTTAAAGTACATGTCGCAGAAGACCCGCTGAGAGCCGTTGCAAGAGGTACGGGGATTGCATTAAAGAATTTCGACAAATTCACCTTCCTCATTAAGTAAAGGAAGTCATGCGTTATCTGTTGTATTTCCTCCGGAAAAGATACATTTATTTCCTTTTCCTGGCATTGGAGGCTCTGTCGCTGATAATATTATTTAATTACAACTACTATCAGAACAGTGCCTTAGCCTATGTTTCAAACGGAATCACAGGATCTGTGCTGAACATTTCAAGTGATGTTTCAGAATATTTCTCACTTAAGAGGGTCAACCGTATTCTTGCGGAAGATAATGCCAAACTCCATTCCAACCGTTCGGAAGCATTTTATAAAGCCGATACTGAATCATTTTATCATAAAGACACACTTTATAAACTTGAGTACCGGTACATCAGTGCAAAGGTGATCAACAATTCCACGAATAAACGGAACAATTTTATAATGCTCAATAAAGGACATAACCAAGGCATAGAAAACCATATGGGTGTTATTATGGGAAATCGTATTGTGGGTCAGGTAGTGAGCATCTCAAATCATTTTTGCTGGGTAATGTCGTTGCTCAATAAAGATAGCAAGATCTCAGGTAAGTTCAAGAAGAATAACCAACTGGTTAACATTGAATGGGGTGGAGGTAATTATCAGGTTGGTGAAGTAAAAGAAATTCCCAAACATGTTGTGATCCATAATGGAGATACCATTATCACCAGCGGGAATTCTGATATATTTCCGGAAGGATTACTGATCGGAACGATTGATCATTTCACGATTGCACAAGAAGAAAATTTCAATTATGCCACCATCAGATTTTCCACCGATTTCAATAGCCTGAGTTTTGTGGAAGTGCTCATAGACTTGATGCGGCAGGAAAAAGAAAACCTGAAAAAATCATTTAAAAGCAGTGAACGGTAAAACCAAAGAGGATTTGTAAATGACAATGATCTTTCTGAAAAATGTTGGACGTTTTATCTTCCTGATCCTCTTCCAGGTATTGATCCTGAATAATATCCAGTTAGGGGGTTACATCAATCCCTATTTTTACATTTATTTTATTTTGCTGCTTCCATTTGAAACTCCGCGCTGGTTGCTTCTGTTATCAGCATTTCTGCTTGGAATCTCTTTAGATGCTTTCACAAATACATTTGGTCTGAATGCCTCCGCCTGTGTATTAATGGCATTTGTCAGACCTTTTGTGATTTCAAGCATTTCAACGGGAACCGAATTCATGATCGGTCATTCACCTTCTCTGAAAAACCAGGGATTAAAATGGTTCGCCTACTATTCTGTTATCCTGGTACTGGTTCATCATTTTTCTCTTTTCTACCTAGAAATATTTCGTTTCAGTGAATTCTTCCAGACCCTTCTGCGTGTTTTATTAAGCAGTTTGTTTACCCTGCTGCTTATTTTTATTGCTGAATATTTGTCTTATCCGACGAAAAAATAATGAACTTCTAAATAAGGGACTTTTTTATCAGGAAACCAGACTGTATAGCCAGGCAATCTCATCTTTCCACGCTGTTTCATCAGGTGTTTCAAGGATCATAGGAATATTATCAAACCGGGGATCATTCATAATTCTACGGAAAACCCCTTCTCCCATTACCCCTTTTTTCAGATTCTCATGACGGTCAACATGTGTTCCCACAGCTTTTTTCGAATCATTCAAATGAAGGCCTTTCAGATAAGTAAGGCCGATAATGGAATCGAACTCTTTCATCGTTTCTTTATACCCTTGTTCAGTTTGAATGTCATAACCTGCAGTGAGTGTATGGCAGGTGTCGAGACAAACACCCACTCGGGTTTTATCCTGAACGAGGCCTATAATCGCACTGATGTGCTCAAACTTGTGTCCGACTGCACTACCCTGGCCGGCCGTATTTTCAATTACTGCAGTAACACCTTTGGTTTTATCCAGTGTAAGATTAATGGATTCGGCGATAAGCTTAAGACAATCCTCAAGGGAATGAAGGTTCATATGAGCTCCGGGATGAAAATTTAAAAGTTTCAATTCAAGCAATTCGCAACGTTTCATCTCATCAAGAAATGATTTTCGGGATTTCTCCAGCATCTCCTTTTCCGGGTTTCCCAGGTTGATTAAATAGCTGTCGTGAGGAAGAATATAATCTGGCGTATATCCATACTTCACACAATTCGCTTTAAATTGGCTGATATTATTCTCTGTCAATGGGCTTGTCACCCACTGACGCTGGTTCTTGGTAAATAGGCCAAAAGCTTTTGCACCGATTGCATTTGCATTTACGGGTGCATTTTCAACTCCGCCTGAGGCACTGACATGGGCTCCAACGTATTTCATAGACCTAGATTTTTTAAAAATATGTTAATATTCATATAATAACGAAATGGAAAATAAGAGAATGAAAAAATACGGGTTGATCTTCTCTCCGTACTTCATTTCATTGTTAAACAAAAATAATAAAAAAACCCGTCCAGACAAAAAGAACGGGTTCGGAGGTATCGAGCGGAGTCGAACCGCTGTACGAGGTTTTGCAGACCTCTGCCTGACCACTCGGCCACGATACCCTTTTAAGGGCAGCAAAGATAGGAAAAAAATCAGTCTGCCAAAATGAAGCTTACTTGCTTTACTTTTCCACCCAATGGAGGGTTGATTTTTGATATTTTAACCTGTACTGATTTTACTTGCGGGTACACCTGCTTAACGGCATTCAAAATACGTCGCGCAACGCTCTCCATAAGGTGGCCGTTAATTTCCATCTCCTTTTTAACCAACTGGTAAATTTCCTGATAATTTATGGTATCGCTAAGGTGATCTGATTGTTCTGCACTTCCACTTTCAAATTCAATCTCAAGTTCAATGATAAATTTTGTACCAATGATCTGCTCCTCCTTATAGTGACCGTGGTAAGCATAAAATTCCATGCCTTCCAAAAGAATTTTCCCCATGTCTGGTATATTTTAGAAAGCGAAATTATCAATTTCCGGTGAACGCTCCAAGGATTGTTTAATTTTCAGTAAGTTTGCAATCGTACAAATACTTTTATCAACAGAATAATGGAAGAAAAAAAAATACCGGAGGAAAAAAACGAAAGATCATTGAATTTCATTGAAGAAATTATTGAAGAAGATTTGCGAAACAATGTCAACGAAAGTAGGGTTCATACACGTTTTCCCCCCGAACCAAATGGATATTTACATATCGGACATGCTAAATCCATCTGCCTGAATTTCGGGCTGGGAAAAAAATATAATGGAAAAACCAATTTACGTTTTGATGATACTAACCCGGTAAAAGAAGATGTTGAATATGTCGACTCAATTATGGAAGATATTAAATGGCTGGGTTTTGACTGGGAAGACCGCCTTTTTTATGCTTCCGATTATTTTGAACAACTTTATGGGTATGCACTTATCCTGATCAGGAAAGAGAAAGCTTATGTTTGTGACATGAGCTCAGATGAGATCAGTGAAACACGGGGAACACCATCCCATCCGGGTAAAGAAAGTCCATATCGCATCCGCACGGTTGACGAAAATCTTGATTTGTTTGCACGGATGAAAACAGGAGAATTTCCGGATGGATCAAAAGTACTGAGGGCAAAGATCGACATGGCATCTCCCAACATGCAAATGCGCGATCCGGTGCTATATCGCATTCTCCATGCAAACCATCACCGTACCGGAGATAAATGGTGTATCTACCCGATGTATGATTTTGCACACGGCCAATCTGATTCCATTGAACGAATAACGCATTCCATTTGTACCCTTGAATTTGAAGTTCACCGGCCACTTTATGACTGGCTTATCCGCGAAATAGGGATCTACGCACCGCGGCAAATTGAATTTGCCCGTCTTAATCTGAGTTATACGGTGATGAGCAAAAGAAAACTTCTTGAACTGGTGCAGGAAAATAAAGTCAACGGCTGGGATGATCCCAGAATGCCAACCATCTGCGGATTACGAAGAAGGGGCTATACACCTGAATCGATACGGAATTTCGCTGATATCATAGGGGTTGCAAAACGGGATAATGTCATCGATGTAAGCCTGCTCGAATTTTGCATCACGCGAAGATCTCAACAAAAGATCCAATCGTATTATGGCTGTCCTTAATCCTGTCCGGGTCGTCATCGATAACTTCCCTGAAAAAACAATAGAAGAAATGGAAGCAGTAAATAATCCTGAGGATGAATCCAAAGGAAAACGTCCTGTTCCTTTTTCGAGGGAATTATTCATTGAACGTGAAGATTTCATGGAAGACCCTCCTAAAAAGTTTTTCAGGCTATTTCCCGGAGGGGAAGTTCGTTTGCGGTCTGCTTATATAATTAAATGCGAAAGTATCGTTAAAGACGCCCAAACAGGCGAAATTTCAGAAATCCATTGCACATATGATCCTGAAACCCGAAGCGGGATGCCAATGAGCAACCGGAAAGTAAAAGGAACATTGCATTGGGTGTCAGTAAATCATGCAATGGAGGCTGAAATACGGCTATATGACCGGCTCTTTATAAAAGAAAATCCGGATGATGCGGAAGAAGGAAAAGATTACAAAGATTATCTCAATCCCAATTCTTTGAAAATCTGCAAAGGATATCTTGAACCATCAGTTAAAAATGCCCTTACGGGCGATAAATACCAATTCGAAAGATTGGGCTATTTCACTGTAGATAAGGATTCTTCTGCCAACCAACTTATTTTTAACAGGACTGTTACCCTTAAAGATTCATGGGCTAAAATGGAAAAAAATCAATAAAGCAGTCTGTTTATTAAAATAAACTGGTTATTTTTGCCGCTCGATTGTCCGATGGTGTAACTGGCAACACGACTGACTCTGGATCAGTAGAGTCCAGGTTCGAGCCCTGGTCGGACAACCAGAATCAAAAAACCCCGTAAACACATCGTTTACGGGGTTTTTTGTTTAATTCGTCGATGGTGTCAACGTGAGTAAAACGCTTGGCTGCCCAAATGCGTTAACTTTCAATTCTTTTGAAGTTAGGCCAAGAAGGAGGAAATGATAAGGAGAAGAATAATTTGTCAGGTCAACACACGTTTGTACGACTAGAGTGTGGCCTGCATAATGGGTAGGGAATATTGTTGTATCTGAGGGATGATATGTGGTATCCCAAACCGGATTGGTCGCTATTGCAAGGTAGAAACCAGATTCTATGGTGTCATTAAAGATTCCTTTTAGCTGCCCCTTCGTAATTTTTGTCGTGGAATATGCATAAAAACTATTGGAAATAGTATCAATCTGAATAAAAATATGTCCTGCTTTATCAGTTAAACTGATAGGGACAGTGATTACACTTTCTTTTGTACAACCTGGAAGTACGAATATTCCAATGATGAATAGAAAGGTAATAGTTGTTACTTTCCTTATATTCATATGATTATGAATTGAATAAATAAAAAAATAAGATATTAAAGAATGCAGCACATATGGGGTTTCAAATATACTACAAAATAAATGAATACCAACAATTAAATTAAATATTTTAAAAAAAATACACTTTTTCTGAAAATTACTACTTGGGCATCTCGTCGAGTCCGGTTTGAATTCTTTTCAGAAATTCTTCTTTTCCCAGAATTACTGCAATATCGATGATCCCGGGACCTTGATTATTCCCAACCAAAAGTAACCGTAATGGATTCATTAGTTCTCCCATCTTTATGTTTTTATGGGTTATAAAATCCTGAATAAATTCATGTATGGGATCATGCCCCCATTCTGTTATTTGCCTTATCTCATCAAGAAATGATCCTAACCGCATTGAAACAATATATGCTGGATTCCAGACTTTATTAACAATCAGTTCATCGTATACTGTTGGCGTGATAAAGAAAAACCAGGAATTGAGCCAAAGATCGGGGATCAGGTTGGCCCGTTCTTTAATTAAATGAACGATCCTGGCAATAAATGACTCTGCAAAATGCAGGTTTCTCTTTTCAAGTTCCTGTTTTAGGAACCCAATTAGTTCTGGTTCCGGTTTTTTAACCAGATAATGATGATTGTACCAACGGGCCTTCTCAGGATCAAATTTTGAACCATGCTTCCCAACTCTTTCCAGGGAGAATTCATGTATCAATTCATCCATCGTAAATAACTCCTGTTCGGTTCCGGGGTTCCACCCAAGAAATGCCAGCATATTCACGAATGCTTCCGGGAGATAGCCAGATTCACGATAACCTGAGGAGATTTCTTGTGTAACAGGATCCGTCCATTGCAAAGGAAATACAGGAAATCCAAGCCGGTCGCCATCCCGTTTACTGAGCTTCCCATTTCCGTCGGGCTTGAGCAATAGAGGCAAATGAGCAAATTTCGGCATGGTTTCTTCCCATCCCAGGTAACGATAAAGCAGGACATGCAAAGGAGCCGACGGAAGCCATTCTTCGCCCCGGATTACATGGGAGATCTCCATTAAGTGGTCGTCAACAATATTTGCAAGGTGATAAGTTGGCCATCCGTCAGATTTAAATAAAACTTTATCGTCAAGGCTTGTGGATTGTACTACCACATCCCCACGGATAAGATCATTTACATGTACTTCCTCATTTTCCTCTATCCGGATCCGGATAACATAAGGTTCATCAGAAGAAATCCGCTGATTAACCTCAGCCTGTGAGAGCGAAAGTGAATTTTTCATGCCAAGCCTCGTGAAGGGTCCATATTGGGAAAAATGAACTTCCTTATTCTTCCCCTTTTCCCTCATCAACTCCAGTTCTTCCGGGGTATCAAAAGCATAATATGCGTGTCCGCTTCTTACAAGTTGCTCAGCATAATCAAGGTAGATAGGTTTTCGTTCGGATTGCCGGTAAGGACCATAGGGTCCACCTTTTATACAATCTTCATCAAATCGAATGCCACACCAGTTAAGCGATTCAATAATATAATCCTCGGCTCCCTGAACATACCGGTTCTGATCAGTATCTTCAATACGAAGGATTAACTTTCCACCGTATTTGTGAGCAAACAAATAATTATATAATGCGGTTCTTACTCCACCTATGTGAAGAGGTCCTGTCGGACTGGGTGCGAACCGGACGCGTATTTCCTGATTATTCATAAACTATTCATGTAAAGTGATTTTGGGTAGAATGAAGTCAAGGACACATTGAACCGATTCTTCTACACTCAACTGGTCGGTTTTTAATACGAGATCAGAATCAGACGGAATATCAAAAGGTGAGCTAATCCCTGTAAACTCAAGGATCTCTCCTTTTCTTGCCTTAGTGTATAAGCCTTTTACATCGCGGGTTTCACAAATTTCCAGTGGGGCACTGACAAAAACTTCAAGAAAATCGTCTTTACCGATGATGGTCTTTGCCATCGTCCGGATCTCATCCGTAGGACTAATAAAACAGTTAATGGTCACAATCCCACAATTCACAAAAAGTTTACTGATTTCTGCAATGCGCCGGATGTTTTCTTTCCGGTCTTCAACAGAAAATTTCAGATTATTGTTTATTCCTGTTCTGACAAGGTCTCCATCAAGAAGCATCACAACAAATCCACGTTTATAAAGTTCTTTCTCAAGCGAAAGCCCGATCGTGGTCTTACCTGAACCGGACAGGCCAGTCATCCATAAAACTTTTGCCTTCTGGTTAAGCCGTTGTTCCTTATCTTTACGGCCGAGCGGTTTTTTGTCAGAAAAAAAGAGTTCTATCAATTGATTGAGATATTGGTTTAGTACGGCAAAATTAGCTTAATTTTCCTTGGATACAAGCGGGATTATTCAGGAATGAAGTACCTTTACAACGAAAATAAAATATCACAACTTCCCGTTATTCAGGAAGGATAAAATAGTATGACGGACTCTTATCAGATATTGATTCGAAAGCTTGATGAATTTATCAGGAAGTATTACAGAAATCAGCTAATTAGAGGTGCATTCCTTTTTCTGGCAATTTTGTTTGTTTCGTATCTTCTGTTTGTAACACTCGAATATTTCCTGCACTTTGGTCCTGTCCCAAGGTCAGTTTTATTTTACCTTTTTGTTTTCTTAAATGGAGCTACCTTTTTGGTTTTAGTTTTTGATCCCCTTCTGAAATTACAGAGAATCGGATCAATGATTTCACACGAGCAGGCTGCAATGATTATAGGAAAACATTTCGGGGAGATAAAAGACAAACTTCTGAACACACTTCAGCTGAAAAAGCTTGAAGAATCGGAAAAAGATAATATTGAACTGCTTAGAGCAGGAATCGATCAGAAGATAACCCAACTAAAACCGATACCATTTAGTCTTGCTATAGACCTTTCGAGAAACAGAAAATTTTTAAAATATACGCTCCCGCCCTTTTTGATTTTATTGTTGCTTCTGTTCATTGCGCCTTCAATGATAATGAAACCATCCGAAAGAATTTTACATCATTCAAGACTGTATATTGAAGAAATGCCTTTTCATATTTTAATTTTGAATAAAAGCCTGGAGGCATTTCAACAAGAAGATTTTACATTGAATATCAAAGTAACGGGAGATAAGCTTCCTGATGAGATTTACCTCGATAATGAAGGGGTCGCGTATAAGTTGAACAAAATAAGCCGGATCCTGTTTTCTTATACCTTTAAAACGCTGCAGAAATCTGAAAAATTTCGATTGGAAGCAGAAAAATATAAAACCGAAGAATTCGAAATCAGGGTATACCCGAAACCTACAATTTTAAACTTTGAAGCAGGATTAATATATCCCGCATATTTAAACCGGAAAAATGAAGTCACTGAAAACACTGGCGACCTTATCATTCCTGATGGTACCAGAGTAAACTGGCGGTTTTTTACCAAGGATGTCGATCAGATCCTGTTACGCTTTGATAATGAAACAAAACTACTAAACAAAGGGGAAAGCAATACTTTTGAATATGGTTCTGTTTTTTCTAGAAGTACTTACTATTCTCTGAAAGCCGCCAATTCTTATAAAAGGCAGCAGGATTCACTTTCCTATACAATTACTGTCATCCCTGATTCTTATCCGATGATTACTGTCGAACAGCAAAAAGATTCGGTTTTACAATCCAGGATATTTTTTCAGGGTGTGATCAGGGATGATTATGGATTCTCACGGCTATCATTTAACTATACCTTGATTCACGGAAGTGATACTTCTTTAAAAGATACAAAGACAACCAATTTAGTATTCAATAAAACACTAAATCAGCAATCGTTTTATTATTCCCTTGATATGAATGAATTAGTAAAAACTCCGGGGGATGAACTGAATTATTATTTTGAAGTTTGTGATAATGATGGTTTGTATGGACCAAAATGTACACGGTCCGGATTACTGAAATTTAAAGCACCAACGCAGGAAGAGATTGAACAAATTACTTCAAAACAGGAGCAAAATATAGCAGCCAGTATTCAAAGTTCGGCCAAAGATGCAAGAGATTTACAAAAAAAAATTGATGAGTTGAATAAAAAACTGGTAGAGAAAAACACGCTGACTTGGCAGGACAAAAAAGAGATACAGGACCTGTTAGACAAACAAAAACAGATTAAAGAAAACCTTGAAAAGATCGCCCAACAATACGAGCAAAAAAACAACCTGGAGGAGCAATTCAATAATATTGACCAATCCATACTTGATAAACAAAATCAACTGAATGAACTATTTAATCAAGTGATGGATGAAGACACTAAAAAACTGGCAGAGGAATTGCGGAACATGTTGGATAAAATAGATAAAAACCAGGTTAGCCAAATGCTTGAAAAGCTAAAACTGAGCAATAAAGATATTGAAAAAGAGCTCGACAGGAATTTAGAGCTTTTGAAAAAAGCGGAATTTGAAAAAAAAATCAGTGAATCAATTGATAAACTGAAGGAGTTATCAGAGAAACAGGAAAAATTGTCACAGTCCGCAATGGATACCAAAAGCGACAAAGACCAGGTACAAAACCAACAAAAGGAAATCAGGAAAGAATTTGACGATACTAAGAAAAATCTGAATGATTTGCAGGAAAAAAATAAAGAACTTCAGGAACCAAATGAATTACCTGATCTGAGTAAGGATGAACAAGACATTGACAATGACATGAACAATTCACTGGAGTCATTGGATAAAAACGATAAAAAAGAAGCAGGGAAATCTCAAAAAAATGCCTCAAAAAAGATGAGTGCGATGGCGCAAAAACTCCAATCTTCACAGGATGATATGGAGGCCATGCAAAATGAGGAGGACCTGGCGATGCTTAGGCAAATTCTTGAAAACCTTGTAAGAATATCATTTGACCAGGAAGATCAAATGAAGCGAACAAAAACAATAAACAAAAGCGATCCAAAGTATTTGACACTAATTCAGGATCAGAACAATCTGAAAGAAGATTTAAATTCTGTGGAAGATTCTCTTAACCAACTGGGGAAAAGGGAAATTATGATAAAACCATACATATTGCGTGAAGTCTCTTCAATAAACAGCAATATAGCTGAAGCTGTTAAAAACCTTAACAACAGGAATGTGCCAACTGCTGCTGTAAAACAGCAATTCGTTATGACATCTGTAAATAACCTGGCGTTGATGTTATCAGATATAATGAAACAGATGGAATCAAACTCAAACATGCAAAGCTCTAAATCGGGATCATCAAGTTGCAACAAACCAGGTGGAAAAGGAAAAAAAATGTCAATGAAACCTATGCGGGGAATGCAAGAGAAAATGAATAAAGAAATGGAAGGTTTGAAAAAAGAAATGGAATCAATGAAAAATAGTCAAAAAAAATCAGGACCTTTGGGGCAGCCAGGGATGAGTGAAAAGCTTGCAAAGCTTGCCGCTGAGCAGGAAGAAATCAGAAATGAGATGAGAAAATATGCCGACCAGCTGAATGAAGAAGGCATTAAAGACGGTGGAGCGATGAGCGATATAATGAAAAAAATGGAAGAAACACAAAAAGACCTGGTAAATAAAAAAATCGTTCAGGAGACAATCAATCGTCAACAAGAAATACTCACGCGGATGCTAGAATCAGAAAAAGCAGAAATAAAAAGAGGGGAAGAAGAAAAAAGACAATCAACCGAAGCAAAAAATCCAAAAATTAGTAACCCTTTTACGAATTTAAAGTATAACAGTATAAAGAATGCTTCGACAGACTTGTTAAAGACGGTTCAGCCTTCGTATAATTATTATTATAAGAATAAAATAAATAGCTACTTTTTGAAATTCGAATGATTTTATGAATAAAACTTTTAAAGAACTGAAAATTTCTTCCTCGAACGAAAGTCTGGGAGAAGTGGAAAAATTCGTGGATGAGATTTGCGAAGCGTACTGTATTACAAATTCTTATTATGGAAATATTTTGATGGCTATACTGGAGGCTGCGAAAAATGCCATAGTACACGGGAATAAAAATAAGCCGGAAAAAACTGTTAAAATTTGCTTTAAAAGCATTCCCGATGGACTATGTTTTAAGATAACAGATCAAGGCAATGGATTTGATTTTAGAAATATCAAAGATCCTATCGAAGCTGAAGATTCTTTGTTGGAAAATATGGGAAAAGGGATCTTCCTGATCCGCTCACTGGCAGATCACGTGTCTTATAATTCTAAAGGGAATGTTGTAGAAATCGTGTTTAATATTTCAAGTATTAACCAGGAAACTACACTTAATCGGATTTCTCAGGTTCACCAGTATTTTAATAAGCAAAAATCACTGGCCTAAAATCAAAATTGTGAGTTTACCAATTCAATTTTTCAGTGAAGACATTCAGTTTATCCTGAAAGATAAAGGAGGTATTCGGAAATGGCTTAATGTGCTCATCCGTGAAGAAAAGAAAAAACCCTGGTATATAAATTTTATCTTCTGCAGTGATGATTACCTTTTCGAATTAAATAAAACTTACCTGAAGCATGAAACTTATACGGATATTCTTACTTTTCCTTACCAGGAAGATGAGGAGATTATCTCAGGAGATATATTTATAAGTATTAACAGGGTAAAGGAAAATGCAATTGATTTTAAACAGGATTTTAATAAAGAGTTATTGCGGGTTATGGTACATGGAATTCTTCATCTTATAGGGTACTCTGATCATGGGAAGAAAGAGAAGAAAGTCATGACTGAAAAGGAAGATTATTATCTGGGAAAAATATATTGACAAACATTAGAGATTATTCTGTAAATAACTAATGAATCGTACTCTAAAAAACAGATATCCAATAAATTGTCTTTATTAATATAGGTTTGTTTAAATGTTTAGTATTATATAGAACCTATCCCCTTCTTGAGAATCAAGTCCATTTAGAAAAGCCGCACCTACAAAGCAAATCGTATCTTTGTATCAATTTTATAAATTGAATGTTTCACGTGGAACATGTATGAATTTCCAAAATATAATGTCATTGTCGTAGGAGCAGGGCATGCAGGTTGTGAAGCAGCAGCAGCAGCAGCAAACCTTGGTTCAAAGGTGCTTCTGATCACAATGAATATGACAAATATGGCACAGATGTCATGCAATCCATCTATTGGTGGAATTGCCAAAGGACAGATTGTTCGGGAAATCGATGCATTGGGAGGATATACTGGCATTGTTTGTGATCATACGATGATCCAGTTTCGGATGTTAAATAAATCAAAGGGACCTGCAATGTGGAGTCCCAGATCACAAAATGATCGTTTCAGATTTTCTGAAAAATGGAGATCAATGTTGGAGAAAACACAGAATGTTAATTTCTGGCAAGATATCGTTCAGGAGGTACTGGTTGAAGGTAGAAAAGTTGTAGGCGTCAGAACAGGAATGGGTCTTGACTTTTATGCAGAAACAGTCATTTTATCGAACGGAACTTTTCTGAATGGAATCATACATATTGGGGAAAAAAGTTTCGGAGGAGGACGAATTGCTGAAAGTGCTTCCATAGGACTTACTGAAAACCTTGTAAAGCTTGGATTCGAATCACGAAGAATGAAAACGGGTACTCCTGTCAGAGTAGATGGACGATCACTGGATTTTTCCAAAATGGAAGAACAAAGAGGAGATGAATTTCCAGGAAGATTCTCCTTTACGGAAACTGCTAAATTAGATGTTCAAAAGAGTTGTTTCCTGGCTTATACCAATCTTGAAGTTCACAATATTTTAAGAAAAGGATTTGACAGGTCACCTTTATTTTCAGGAAGAATTTCAGGAAGAGGGCCAAGATATTGTCCTTCTATTGAAGATAAAATTGAACGGTTTTCGACGAAAGAACGACATCAACTTTTTGTAGAACCGGAAGGGTGGAATACCGTTGAATATTATGTGAATGGATTTTCTTCCTCCTTGCCGGAAGAAATTCAATTTGAAGCTTTACAAAAAGTTCCTGGATTTGAAAATGTAAAATTTTTCAGACCTGGGTATGCTATCGAATATGATTACTTCCCCCCTTACCAGTTAAAACTTAATCTTGAAACCAAGATTATAGATAATTTATTTTTAGCGGGACAGATTAATGGCACTACAGGATATGAGGAGGCCGCTGCACAGGGATTAATGGCAGGCATTAATGCACATCTTACAGGTAATAGAAAACCTCCTTTTATTCTATCCCGTTCACAAGCATATATAGGGGTTCTGATTGACGACCTTATCACTAAAGGAACTGATGAACCATACCGGATGTTCACTTCAAGAGCAGAATATCGCTTATTGCTTCGTCAGGATAATGCAGACCAAAGGCTGACAGGTTTATCATATAAAATTGGACTTGCATCCCACGAACGGATGGAAAAAGTAAAAGCAAAAAAAGAAAATATTAACAGGATCATCGATTTTATCATGAATGAAAGCATCGGCCCGGATGAAATCAATACTGTTTTAGAAAATAAGGATACACAGGTTATTTCTCAGAGAGTAAAATTGGCAACATTATTATTAAGACCACAAATTAGCATCTTTGATTTAGCTGATGGAAGCGTATCATTCTCGAATTTTCGTAATTCAGGATCATACAACAATGACGAGTTGGAAGAAGCAGAAATACTGGTAAAATATGAGAATTACATCCAAAAAGAACAAGAAATTGTTGATAAATTAACAAAATTTGAAGATATCCCACTCAGAAGAGATTTTGATTATCATGCAATGAATTCCCTTTCAATGGAGTCACGTGAAAAACTTTCCAGGATTAGACCTGAGACCATTGGGCAGGCATCGAGAATCAGTGGGGTTTCTCCTGCAGACATTTCCGTATTAATTGTTTATATTGGCAGATAAATTGTTTCACGTGAAACGAATAATATAAATATGGAAATACTGTCTTCTTGCCCGGTTTGTGGAAAAACAAAATTTATCCTCTTTTTGCAGGGCATAGATTATTTTCTTACAAAGGAAGAATTTACAATAGTGGTCTGTACAAGTTGCGGAATGAAATTTGTCAACCCCCGCCCTGATACAACTGAGATTAGTAAATATTATGAGTCACCTGACTATGTTTCGCATGGGGGGAAAAAGAATGTGTTGAATTCCCTCTATAGAGTAGTACGATACTACGCAATCAAAAAAAAGTACAAACTTGTAAAAAATCATGCCAGGGGGAAGAAATTGCTCGATATCGGATGTGGTACTGGTGAATTTATTTTCTTCTGTAATCAAATGGGCTTTGATGTCAAAGGGATAGAACCAGGAGAAAAACCAAGATCTTTTGCAAAAGCAAATTATCAATTGAATGTTCAGGACGAAGGTTACCTTGACAATATTGTTGATGCGGAATTTGATGTCATAACAATGTGGCATGTTTTAGAGCATGTTCATCAGCTTCATGATCGGATGAATAAAATCGGAGAAATTTTAAAACCCGGTGGAACCTTGATTATTGCAGTACCAAATAGTGATTCATGGGACGCACGTTTCTATGGAAAATTCTGGGCAGCTTATGACCTGCCAAGACATCTTTATCATTTCTCCGCTGAAACAATGAAAATTTTTGCCGGAGAACATCATTTTAAAATTGATAAGATCATCCCCATGAAACTCGACGCCTTTTACATTTCTTTACTGAGTGAAAAATACGCGAAAGGAAATCAGAATTATTTCAAAGCTGTCATAAATGGGATAAGGTCAAATAATTTTGCAAACAAGAATAAAAAAAATTATTCAAGTTTGATTTTTATCCTTAAGAAGTAAAAAATTGAAAATTACGACTTATAGCATACGATGAATGTTAAATGGCATTATGAGTCAACTTTTCGCCGATCGTTCTTTATAATTGAAATAAAAGGACTGTTTTTTCTGATTTTTCAATAAATAAAATGGCTTTTATTAAAAATATCTATAAAAAAGAAATTCTCCGGTATTTTTTTACAGGGATGCTCTTAATTGTTATTGCAGTACTCCTTCGGGAATTTTTTTCCCTTCAGGAACGTCCGGAACGTGTTACAAAAAATTTTACCGCCGTTCTTCATGAAAAGGAAATATTGTTTTCAAAAGCGATTGAAAGATTAAAAGGGGTTTCATTTCAGCAGACAGATAAAAACCTGGTCAATTTAGAAATTGAATTTCAGGAGCTGAACAAAAAACAGGGAATAATTTTATTTATCTATGAAAATGATTCCCTGGTCTACTGGTCGTCAAATTCTGTTTCCTGTCCTGGAAAATTATCAGGTAAAAATATTCTGGATTCAGATTATTTTGAAAGACAGAAAAATGGCTGGTACGAAGTAATCAGAAAAAAAGATTTCAAAAAGATTTATGTTGGACAGATCCTGATAAAACAACAATATCTTTTTGAGAATGAATACTTAAAGAACGATTTTGAGAAAGCATTTCATGTTCCGGAAGGAACAGAACTTGATAAACATTATGGAACGAATTCTGTATTAAACACGGATGGCCGGTTTCTCTTCTGTCTGAAGATTCCAGGTAACCCTGAACTTTCGCAAACAGATCTTTTTATTCTCTTCCTGCTTTATCTGGCAGGTTTCATATTGCTTTTGGTTTCACTTTATAAGTTGTATTGCAAACTTAAACACAACTTTCCTTCACAGATTCTTTTCTTTTTAAGCTTCAGCATCGACGTTATTCTAATTCGGGCAATCCAGTTTTATTTTCAGTTACCGGATGTTTTATATAAGTCAAAACTTTTTGGACCGGGATCCTTTTCTTCCTCGCTTTTTCTCCCCTCACTTGGCGATTTACTGGTAAATTGCATCCTGCTCTTGCTCATCTCTTATGTATTTTTTATAAATTATTCCGGATTCCTTAAGAACCAAAAAAGAAATAAAAAAACCAGGATCCTGCTTGCAACCTCTTTACTCCTTCTGATTCTTGCAGGATTTTTTCTGATCCTCGAGCTTATTCACGACCTTGTTGTTAATTCAACGATTCCATTCAATCTGCAGGATATTTCAAGCTTGAATTTTTCCAGTTTTTTAGGTTGTTTCATAATATCAACAGTCTTCCTTTCTTTTTTTCTGGTTGCAATTCGTTTGGGACAATCCTTCTATAACCTTATTGGAATCAAAGACTTAAAAGAAAGCAAAAAAGAACAACAAACCGGTATCTCTCTGTCCAGGATCGTTCTATATCTTATTTTCTTTTCTGTTACAGGAACATTTGTTCTGAATCATTTTAATGAATCTATTGAAAAGGAAAAACGAAAACTACTGGCTTTAAAACTCATCACAACGCGGGATCCTTTAGCAGAATTAATGTACGCAAAAGCCGAACAACAAATTCTTGGCGATTCCCTGCTGATGAATATCATTTCCAAAGATATTCAATCAAATTCTGATGAAGTAGATGACAGTATTGAGGAATATCTTCAAAACAAATATTTCAGGGGATATTGGAATAACTATACTTTACAAGCCACGGTTTGTCCGGAAGATAAAATGTTACAGGTACGACCTAATAATAACCTGATCAACTGCAAAACTTATTTTCAAAATATTATCAGCGATGTAGGAAAACCTACCCTATGCCGGTCTCTGTATTTCCTTGATTACGGATATGGTTATAAAAATTACCTTGCAGTTATTCCTGTTCAAACGGGTAAAAATGATTCAGCCATAATCCAAGACGCCTATATTGAAATCAGTTCTAAATTGATATTCAAGGATATAGGGTATCCTGAATTGCTTATTGATAAAAAAGAAGGACAAATTCCTGACCTTTCTGATTATTCATATGCCTATTATAGAGATGGAAAACTGACACATCGTGTCGGTACTATTCAATATAGTCTTGAACTTGAGCATCGAGTGGAGCAATATCAGCTAAATGAACATTATTATTCGCTACAGGGGTACAGCCATTATTTTTATCCGATAGATAAAAGTAATGTGCTGATCATCAGTAAAAAAGAAAGCTCATTTCTTGATATTATTGCCCCATTTTCTTACCTTTTTTTCTTCTTCGCCGTTTATTCTATTATCTTTTTTATGATCATCCGGTTTTCGGATGTGGTGAGTATTTCTTTCTCCCGGTTACGTGACCGCTTGCAATTATCCATGTCAGGAATTCTCGCCATATCCTTGTTAATTACCGGCGCTCTTGTGGTTTATAACATCATTAGCCTGAATACAGCAAAAAACCAGGAAAATCTAAATGAACGTACACATTCCCTGTTAGTCGAATTGCAACATAAGATGGGTAACAATACTGATTTTTCGGATCTTGAAATAGAGGAACTGGAAGGAATGATGACTGAATTTTCCAATGTTTTTTTTGTTGATGTTAATCTTTATAACCCGCAAGGGATAATGATTACCACTTCGAGACCAGAGATTTTTGAGGATGGATTATCTTCTACTCTAATGAACAGAGAAGCCTTTTCGCAATTGAATTACTTTCATGATTCGTATTATTTCCATAAAGAAAAGATAGGCAAAAATGGCTATTATTCTGCTTATATTCCATTCTTTAATGAAAAGAATCAACTACTGGCATATATTAACCTGCCTTATTTTGCCCGCCAGGATGACCTTAAGAAAGAAATCTCTTCGTTTCTTGTTACTTTCATAAATGTATATGTTTTCTTTATTATTGTGGGAATATTTCTTTCTCTTGTTGTTTCAAATTACATCAGCCGGCCGCTAAGAACCCTGACATCAAGGATTAGCCAATTCTCATATGGGAAACACAATGAAAAAATTGAATGGAAACAGAGAGATGAAATCGGGCAATTGGTGAATGAATACAACCGGATGATCGATGAACTTTTAATTAGCGCAGAATTGTTGGCCAGATCAGAACGTGAAACGGCATGGCGGGAAATGGCCAGGCAGGTTGCGCATGAAATAAAAAACCCGCTTACACCAATGAAACTTAGTGTTCAGCATCTTGAAAAAGCCTGGAAAGATCATACCCCCGATTGGGATGAAAGGTTGAACCATTTCACAGAAACCATGACTGAACAAATAGAATCATTATCAGCGATAGCCTCTGAATTTTCAAATTTTGCACAAATGCCGTTAACGAACCCCGAACCTCTTGATCTTAATAAAATCATTGAAAACGTAAAAGCATTATATCAGGATACTTCAAAGATCCGGTTCGAATTTCAATACGATGCCCACACACCGCACAAAATCATGGGAGATAAAAAACAACTACTGCGGGTATTTACCAACTTAATAAATAATGCAATACAAGCTATAGCAAACAAAGAACAAGGGATAATAAGCATTGATTTTGAATCGGATGACAATAAATACACGATCAAAGTCTCAGATAATGGTGGAGGGATCTCAGATGAACAATCAGACAGGATATTCCAGCCAAATTTCACTACAAAATCAGGAGGAATGGGGATGGGGCTTGCTATCGTAAAAAACATTATTCTTGGCCTTGGAGGAGAGATAGATTTTACATCCCAATTAGGTACCGGAACTACTTTTATTCTCGTTTTCCCGGCACAACTTACGATGACGTAAATAGTTCAGGTTAAACCATATACTTCTACTGAACGTAGTGTTTTAGAGGCCCTGCATACCTATTGGCAGGTTTACGATAAAACAACTTTTAAGAGTAAACTCATAAGGTAAATTCTAATATAAAATAGCAATGAACGGAAAGTTTTTTATTTACGGTTTATTTATAGTTCTCATTTTTACGGGCTGCAAAAAAAACAATGAGATTATAAGCTATCATAAGTTTAATAACCGGACTTGGAACAGGTTTGAAAAAATAAAATTTGATATCCCGGTACTGAATATTGATAAAAATTATGACGTTTATTTCTTTGCCAATCATACGAAAGACTATGAGTTTGATAATCTTCATTTTAACATGATAATGACTACCCCCTCAGGGGAAGAAAGGATAAAAGAGTATAAATTTATATTGAAGAATAAAACAGGAGACTTTACGGGAATCTGCAACCAGGATTCCTGCACTGAATCAATTGTACTGAAAAAAGGACTGCAAATGGAAAAGCAAGGGATGTTACGAATCGAAATTGAAACCCTTGTACCACGCTTGCAGATCAATAATTTACTGGGAGTTGGCGTCCGGCTGATTCCTTCCGGTCAATAATTCAAGAATCCGCGTTTTATCCAGTATAATCTGTTGCTTTAATGCTTCTAGGTCGGGGAATTTCATCTCATCCCTGATACGTTCGATGAAGAAAAGGGTTAATTCATGCCCATAAAGATCACCGGAAAAATCAAAAAGGTTTGCCTCAATGGTCAATTCGTTTTGTTCAATGGTTGGACGTATACCGATATTAACCATTCCGTTATACATCGTCGTTTGATATTTTACTCTGACAGCATAGACCCCATTTGGAATGATCAATAGGGGAATTTTATTCACTTTAAGATTGGCCGTAGGAAAACCCAGGATTCTTCCCAGTTGTCTGCCTTTGACTACTGTTCCTTTTAAAGAATAGGATTCACCTAGGATCGCATTAGCCTCCTGGATTTTACCTTCTGTCAAAGCTTTTCTTGCCTGTAAAGGAATATTTTTCACTTTCATCCAACAAAACTACACCATTATAAACGAATCGGGTGCCTGCCAGGAATAACAAACTCGAAATTATTATGGATAAAGGGTACGATGACATTCCGTACAAAAATATGTTTTCCAATTGTTCTTTACATCCACAGGATGTATAAATTCCATGGTTTTATCTAAAGAACTGTATTGCATTTTATTTGAAGGTCCCTGCGAAATAAAAGAATGACATAATTCGCAGTCTTTGGATATCTTTTTTTCCTTCTTGGAGATATGCCGGTTTGAATGACAACGGAAACAACCATCGGATTCGAGATGCCCGATATGGTTCAGATATTTGTTTGAAGATGCCCGCATATATGGAAAGACATTGAGTGAAAATTCGGACTCAATGCCAGCAATGGCCTTGTCGATCAGTGCCTTTTTCCCTTTATAAATATCCGGGAATTTTATCTTATAAAAATTATTGATACTGTCACTGATATAACGAAAAGAAGAATCTTTATTACTGAATGGCCCTTTCAGAACATTCATTGCGACTTTTTTAATGAATGGAAGTTCTCCGGGTATTTCTCCTTTCATCATCGCCTCGTCAACAAAAACCGGTGCTGATTTATAAGAATGAGAAGGACGGTTATGGCAATCCATGCAATCCATGATCCTGTGCTCCAGAGTATCCAGCGCTTTTTGCGTCAATAGATTTTCTGTATCCTGGAAGATCTGGACATCGCCGGTCTTTAAGTTGGTGAATTTCACCCAGGGGATGGATTCCCTGTCTTTGGAGGATGAAACATATTCAATGCGCATATCCTTATTGATATGCCAGTGAATACCTCCTGAAAGTCCCATTGTATTGTAATTCGGGCTGATCTTCATCAACATTGAAACATTCCATTCGCTATTTAGACTATCGGTCAGATAGGTCCTTCTGTTATCAAGTTTAGGTGAATAAAATTTTTCAGGCCAATGACAACGTTCACAGGTTTCGCGTGCAGGACGCAGGTTTTTAATAGGGGTGCCAATTGGCTGTGAATACTTGTGAAACAACACTGAATATACCTGGTAAAGGCCTGACAGTTTTGATTTTACATACCAATCTGCGCCCTCTCCTACATGGCATTCAACACAAGCTACACGTGCGTGCGGTGAATGAAGATAGGTTACATATTCAGGTTCCATTACTTTATGGCAAAGCCGGCCACAAAACGGAACAGATTCGGTAAAATTAAAAGCCTCGTAACTTCCTACAGCCGACACAATCAGGAATAAGAATGTAAAGATGGAAAACATCAATAACTTCTGACGCTGTCTGCTGCTGTTCATATCCAGCACAGGCCATTTGGGTTCACCTTCCCTGCTTTTTCTTCTGCGCTTTATAAACATTCCGATGGGAATAAGGATAAGTCCTATTATCAAAACTGCCGGAAGCAGAACATAGGTAAACATTCCGTTATATGGATTATCATGACTGGTGAACAGCGACTCAATGAAAAGGATAATGATAAGTATGAAACTATTTATCGCAAGGATAGCCCCAATAATACTGATCCAATTGGAAACTGATTTTGGCATTTTCATTTTAGAGAAGGTTTGAGAGAATACTAATTACCATGCAAGTTAAAAAAATAATGTATGCACAAATCAAAGTAATTCTAAATGTAATTATTTCAACTTCCCTCCTGTTTGGAGTGTGGTTGGATGAGGGGTCCTTGACTTTACAGTTTACATTTTGCACTTTACTTGGGGTCAGTGTCCATCATGATATCCATTGATCATACTTATAAAATTACTCAGGGGTGTCGTACCAATAGTACAGAAATAGATATGAATGAACATGAATATGGAAATCAGAAATGCAGCAGTAATATGCAGAAGGTCAGTAAAATGAAGGCCACTCGACCAGAAAATGCGGGTCGGAATGAAATCTGGATATAGCATTGCTAATCCGGTGATGAAAACAAGAGGTAAAAGAAAATACATTGTTCCGATATAGGATGCTTGCTGCAGGGGATTGAATTTTCTTTCCAGGGTCACTGGAAATGGGGCTGTCTTTCCTTTGAATAATCCCGAAGTATAGTACCTGAATTGTGTCATTAATCTGCTGATAAAACCTGAGATAACAGGTCTGTAATATTTTCCGTTTGGGGTGATTCGATTCCCTGTAAAGAAAATGAGGTAGTCCAGAAGTAAAAGTAAACCTGCAATATTATGAATGGATACTGCCACATTAAAACGGATCATGGGAAATTTCGGATTTGAGAATTGCATACTTATGCCGGTAATGATCAGTGTTAAACACAGAATGGCATTGAACAGATGCCATAGCCTGACCCAAACCGGGTATAAATAAAGTCTTTCTTCTGTCATGAGATTTATATAGTTACTCCATTAGAAAATTCTTTTAATGGCATGAATGATTATTACAATAATCATGATTGAGAAAATTACTATACTGATAAAATTCAGATAATAGTTCCGGTTCGCCCCAATCACGTATGAATCATTGCTGATCACACCTTTAAAAAATCCTTTTGCACTCCTAACCTCCTTGATCTTATACTTATAAAGAGCTGCAAGTAATTCAGAATTGGATGAATGACATTGATCACAATTTCTCACCGCTTCTTTCTTAGGAAGTATTTTATGCGCAACCAATGTACTGTCATTGATCTTTTTTGTATGGCATTCAATGCAACGGACAGAAAGAAAATGCAATTTTTGGTTTGGGAGCCAATCATGTTTTTTAAGCAAATTTGGGTTTGCTTTATCCGTTAATAATTGGTAATTGGTAAGGTTTCCATGGCAATTTAAACAAATCGCATTATCATAAGCGATTGTTTGTTTGATGTTTACATTTGCCCGGGCATTTATTTTATAAGTATGTGGATTATGACACATCCAACAGGTAAAATCATCGCTGTGTTTTTCTGAATGTACGCTTTTCTGGAATTCCTTTTCAATATTTTCAAAATGAAACTTGGCATATTTTTCATCTCCTCCATGGCAATCGAGACAATTCGGTTTCGATTCCATGCGCAGGTTCCCCTGGTGTGGGAAAGTAATATAATCTTCTGAATGACAATCGATACACTTGAACTCACGATGGTTGGATTCATAAAAAACAGCCCTGTCAATAATAAGCTCGGCATACATTTTCTTTGTGGCCTTTTTCTTTGATTCGCTGTTTTCATAGGAATATTTTGACTGCCCGTGGCATTTCAGGCAGTTTTCATTTACTGCAGCATTTTTATGATTGGAATACAGGGCGTTCTGAATAGTTGCTTTGTCCTTTGAGATAGTGGTATCGATACTGCCTGCTTTTGAACTGACAGAATAGCCAAAAGAAAAAATAATACCAATGCCGGTCATTAGGATCAAAATACCCCAGTATGACCGGCACCTGAATTTTTTAACCATACTATAAAAATCGTCTATTTCTTGAATGTGCGCATATAGGCTACAAGTCCCCAACGGTCATTTGCCTCGGGAAGTTTCTTCTCATAGGCTGGCATCTCATCCCTTCCTGTAGAGGTTTTAAAGAATAATTCTCCATCAGTCATGCCCTGGAAAGTTGCGCTTGTGAAGTCACCAGGAAAGGTTTTTAAGGAAGCACCTTTGGGTCCATCGCCTAATCCTTTAGCTCCATGACAGGATTTGCAGTTCTTGGCCCACAGATCTTTTCCGTTGCTGATCACAGTTGCATCTTTCAGGTTAATGGGAGCTTTGATGGTCTTATTTTTATCGGGAACAGGCCATGGTTTTGCTTTTGCCTGTTGAGCATTGACCGTAATCCCAACCACAAATACTACTGCAATGATCATCGTCACGAGTAGTGTAATTACTTTCTGTGTTTTTTTCATTGATTTAATGTGTTAAGGTTAAACAATTTACATTAATTAAAAGGTCCACAACCGGGTGATGTTGAATCCGATCAGAATCACCCCATTATAAGGGTTATTTTCATTGTAAAATGATACTTCCTGGGGTACAATGCCTTGTGCGGCAGCAAAGAAAACCTGGAATGCATGGGTACTGGTTGAAACTTCAATTCCCAATCCGGCATTCGGCCAGGGTTTTCTGTTCACATAAGTAAAGATTGATTGTGAATAGGTTGCTATGATTGACATTTGGGGACTGACCTTTAGGCGTCCAATACCTGAAATCTGAAGGTTATCGTTATACATTGAGTTTACATGCCAGTCACGTGGTGTTACCGTTGAATCCACTATGTTGTAATGAACCCACGCTACACCAACTTGTGCGGAAAACCTGCTGCAGAACCTTCTCGCGATCATAAGTTCATAATAATAAGAGAAACGATCCTGTGCCTTAAAATCGGTTCCAAATGCGGATTTGTTTAAACAATTGATTCCCATGTTACCATAAACCGACAGGGTAAGAGGAAATCCGCCTTTTCGCTGACGCAGAAAAGTATACTTCAGCTGGAGATCCTGGATTCGTTTGTTCTTGGTTGTACCTACTCCGATCAGAACATTTTTATTAATGGTAAAATCAAGACCAAAGCGTATATTGGAAGCGCCCCAGATACCGGCCAGGTCGGTCCACCCGTTTTGTATTGTCCCGAACCGGTGCTGGATAATCAATTGCAGTGAATGTGCTGGTGGCAATGCTACAGTTTGATCATCAATAAAATAACCGCTTTCAAAAGGTGCTTTTACCAATGGTTTTTTTGTTTGAACAGGAATGGAATCCTGAGCAAAAATAATGCCGGTGCCGGTGAAAAAAACAACCAGGCCAATAAGGAATTTTTTCATAGAATCAGGTATAGGTTTAAGCATAAAGACTAATAAGTTTTTAATGTGAAAAACAGGTTAATTGTTCAATGCTCCTTGCTTGATCCAGGCCAGTACAAGATTTGCCTGGTCTTCAGTACAATGGGTTGCCATCAGTCCGCCCGTTTCCATAACTGTATAAATTGTACTTTGAGTAGGGGCTCCGGTATTGATATAGTGTCCTGAAGTGAGGCTGCTATAGGCTTGTCCTGAAAGTAGATTTGGCGCTACCGTTCCGGAATGACAGTTTGCAGTCGCGCAATTACTTGTGAAAATCGGTTGAATGGTATCCTTAAAACTGATTTTCAGCGCGGGGTTGAGGTTGCTTTGAGGATAAACAACGGTGTCTTTTGCACAAGAGGCAAATATCAGCATTCCGGCCAGGAATAAAAACAAACCTCCAAAAATTTTCGTTTGCATGATGAATCGGTTTATAATTGACAATAAAAATATTGAAAGTAAAGATAAGGTTTTTGTATTAAATATCGAAAAAAAGGCTTCAGAATTTTTCTGAAGCCTTTACGTACATTCAGGAAAAGATTAATAATTCTTTGTACCAAAATGATTAATTCCTGCTTGAAGTATATCGTGAGTATATTGATAATTGTGAACACCCATACTGCGGTCAGCGTAAACAAGCATAAAATTCCAGTATGCGGCCAGATCAGACTGGGCATATTTCCCAGTTTTGATTACCATATTAACACTATCCAGCATACCGATAGTAGCAAGTTTTACCTTTAACTGATTATAGAGAACGGTGATTGTCGTCTGTGCTCCGTTAAAATCGAAAGATGTTAGACTGGGGTGACAGGTCTTGCATACTGTTATGTTATCTCCGGTTGTAGCGCTGGTCATGAGTAAAGTATGACCACCGACATAGTTTCCTATTGCGTCGGCGCCATGACAACCCATGCATCCTATTGTATCTTTATGCGGTGAAGTTCCATAAGCTCCAAAAGTTGCATCGGGGTATGCACCTATAGCAGCAAGTATATTCGACTGTGGCCCGTGGTGCGGCCCCCAACGGCTGCTTGTTATACTGATTGAATCAGTGTTGGAAGTTGGATTAGTCAAAGCAGGACTTGCTGGACGTGCCTGGTGACACCTGCCGCAAAGATTTGCCGTACCGTGATTGGCAGTAAAATGCTGCGTTTGTGTCGAGTCAAAACGCCACTTATATTGAGCAGTTGTTGCCAGTGACCAGTCAGCATTGGTGTAAGTCTTATGGATCTGGTGACAGGTGCGGCAGTTGATCGGCGCTGCATCAGTTATAGTGGAATTTGCGTTGAACTGTCCGGAAGCAACAGTTTGTCCAAAACCCTGACTAGTATGACAGGGAGAACAACTAGGGGTAAGAGAGCCAGCTTCAAGAATAGTACTGCCCGTTGCATGCTTGGATGCATTGTACTGGAAAATTTTTGCAACAATAGTGTCTGAGAAATTATGACACTCCTGGCAGGTTGCAGCTGCATTGGTTCCATTCGTTCCATTGGTTCCATTTGCTCCTGCCGGGCCCTGCGGTCCCTCCTTGGTGCAGCTCGAAAGAATAAATCCTGCAGCAAATACAAATAAGCCTGCGACCAGGAAAAGATTGATAAACTTCTTCATATTTTGTTGGTTTTGGTTAATGATTTCTTAGTTAAGTGAATGCAGATATTTTCGGAAACAAATATACCATAAAGATGAAATTGACTATCTATCCATATATTGAGATTTATATATTTATATATTGAGATTTGTTAATCAATTGATGATAAATATCAATAAAATTGTTGATATTTGTCAATCAACTGCATATTCCTTAGCCAACTTAGCGTCGTGGCGTCTTAGCGATGAATGAAGCTTTTCAAAGCGGACTCCTCATTTAAATAAAAACTTGGAATAGAAAGGAAAAACCTTCTCAATATAGGGATAACAACGTGAGGTCTCCTTCGTTTTTTTGGTGATCAGGTTTCCATTCGGATCGAAGTGGACAAGAATAAACAACAGGAAACTCACACCTACGATTCCCTTTAACAATCCGAACAGTCCTCCGATAATCCGGTTCGTCAATCCTAATCCAACTGTCTTCACTACTTTTTCTAGTAATCGTGCGATAAGAATAACTACCAAAACAACAAGTAAAAAGGTCAGAACATAGGAAAGAATGGTTAACCAGGCCCCCGAAGGATGAAACGTCTTGATCAGGAAGTTACTCATAAAGCTGGAAAAATGAATAGCAGCCCAGATACCAAGTAACAGTGCAATAAGTGTTGCAAGACTGAGGATGAATCCTTTCCTGATCCCGTTAATGATCAGGAACCCGAGAATGCAAAGGATAATAATGTCGAGGTAATTCATTGTTCACTGCTTCAGCCGTGAAGTAAGTTCTGTCCCGAAAACAAATTCATTGAGCTCCTTGTTGCCGGTGTGAAGGATGGTTTCTTTATTTCCTCTCCACCAGAGTTCACCGTTATAAATAAAAGCAACATTATCTCCGATGCTTAGCACTGAATTCATATCATGCGTATTGACAATTGTGATGATCCCATATTCAACAGTGATCTCTTTGATCAACTGGTCTATAACCCCTGAGGTCTGGGGGTCAAGTCCTGAATTTGGCTCATCACAAAAAAGATATTCCGGCTTCATGGAAATGGCCCTGGCAATAGCTACTCGTTTGCGCATGCCTCCGCTGAGTTCCGAGGGCATCAGGTGGTTTACATGGTCAAGGTTCACCCTGTCCAATACTAAGTTAACACGGTTCAGCTTCTCTTGTTTTGTTTGCTTTGTAAACATGTTCAACGGAAACATCACATTCTCTTCAACCGTCATATAATCAAATAAGGCGCTTCCCTGGAATAGCATCCCAATCTCCTGGCGTAAATTCTTGCGCTGTTCAAAATTCATCTCCGAAAAGTTCCGGCCGTCATAGATTACCATTCCCGAATCAACTTCATATAAGCCTACCAGGCATTTCATTAAAACTGTTTTACCCGACCCGCTCGCTCCGATGATAAGGTTCGTCTTGCCTTTTTCAAACGTGCACGAGATGTTCTTCAGGACATGATGCTCCCCAAAAAATTTATTTACTTCCTTTGCTTCGATCATGTTAAAAGAAGTTGGGTCAGGATCAGGTTGAAAATAATGATCAGAATACTGCTGATATACAACCGCTTTGGTGCTGGCTTGTCCTACTTCCAACGCCCCGCCATTGGTCTGATATCCGTAAAACCCCGAAATCGTCGAAATGATAAAAGCAAAAAAGATAGTCTTCAGGAGTGCATAAACAACTATATACAGGTTGAAAATCAATGCGTATCCCCGTCACGTAGTCAGTGCTTGTGGATAAACCCGTTGCCGCAATGGCCATCCATCCACCCAATATGCCCATCCACATGCTTAAAACGATTAAAACAGGATTGATCAGCAGGGATGCAACAACTTTAGGGAAAATAAGGTAATTGGCAGAGTTGACTCCCATGATCTCCAGTGCATCGATTTGCTCCGTAACCCGCATGGTACCTATCTCGGAGGCAATCCTCGATCCTACTTTCCCCGCAAGGATCAGGCTGATGATCGTCGGAGAGAATTCGAGAATGATTGATTGTCGTGTCGTCCACCCCACCATCGTGAGGGGGATAAAGGGATTGTCGATATTATATGCGGTTTGTATGGCGACAACAGCCCCCATAAATGCCGAAATAAATGCAACAATACCGATCGATTCAACGCCCAGTCCCTGGATCTCGTCCAGCAAACGCTGCCAGAAAATTATTCCCTTCTGCGGCTTTGTAAAAACCCGTCGCATGAGCAACACATAATCGCCGGTAGTAGAAATGATTTTAAGATTCAATGAGAAAATTTTTGCTAAAATTACAATAATCCCTCATTATCAGACGTTCGAAATTAAAAAAAATCTCTTCCATGGGTCCCTGGTAAAACAACAAACTGCACCGGGTTAATAAGGATAAAGTATATTTGCAGAATGAAATTCAAACGATTAGTGCTTATTTTACTGACGATGATTTTCGCCTTTATTGTATGGTCCTGCGCAACCACCTACCATCAGAATTACCATAATCCAAAACCAAAATCGTGCAACTGCCCTTCGTGGTGACAAAATCAGGTAAAACACGTTTCCCAATTGTATCACGTATCCTTCCAATTATCCCGGATCTTCAAACATTTATCCCTGAAAATTCAATTGAATTTATCCTCGATTGGTTCAAAGCCAATCCGGTTCACCTTAGGATTTCAAAGGCCCGTACATCAAAATTCGGCGATTACAGGGCGCCGGTAAATAACGCTCCTGCCCGGATTTCAGTGAACAGGAACCTGAACAGGTTTGATTTTTTGATCACCCTGGTTCACGAAATGGCCCACCACGAAGTATGGATTGAAACTTCAGCCCTGCGCCGCCGTCGCCCCCACGGTAAGGAATGGAAAAAACATTACCGGCAACTGATGGAACCATTGCTGAAAGAAACCATTTTCCCTGAGGAAGTGCTTCATCACTTGCAAAGTTATTTCGAAAATCCCGGTTCTTCCTCCAGATCAAATAAACACCTGGTAGCCGAATTAACAAAATACGATGCCCCGGATGATTCTGTATTTATTGAATCACTCCCGTTTGACGCAATCTTTTCCCTGCCTGCCGGCAGAAAATTCAAAAAAAAAGAAAAACTTCGCAAACGTTACCGTTGTATCTGCCTCAACAACGGAAAAACCTATCTCTTCAGCCCAATGGCAAAAGTCTTGCCCCTCCCGCTCCTGTGACACACCGATTTTCGCGTCACGCATTGACAGACTGCCAACTGCCAACTGCCAACTGAAGGACCGGGGGAAACCTTTTACTCTGCGACTATTTAATTCTCCCCATTATATCGTAATTTTACACCGGTTTTAACCTTCTTCGAATGAAAAAATCAAACCATCACTTCTGTGTGATCATGGCCGGGGGGATTGGAGCACGGTTCTGGCCGATGAGCCGTACCAGCCATCCGAAACAATTTATCGATATCCTCGGTACCGGTGAAACATTGATCCAGCAAACCTACCGGCGGTTCACAAAGATCATGAACCCGGAGAACATCTATATCGTCACGAACGAGGGCTATAAATCACTGGTTATGCAACAGATACCCGATATATCCACTGAACAGATCCTTTGTGAACCCGCCCGGCGGAATACGGCCCCCTGCATCGCATATGCAAATTACAGGATCCTGGCTAAAGATCCCGAGGCCTGTGTTGTCGTGGCGCCTTCCGATCACATCATCCTGAAAGAAGAAATATTCCTCGAAAACATTCTTACTGCATTGAAGGTAGCCGGCGAACACGACTGGCTCATTACCCTTGGCATTCGTCCCAGCCGCCCCGATACCGGCTACGGCTATATCCAGTTCGATGAAAGAAAGGTCTATCCGAAAGAACCTCACTTAAAAAAAGTAAAGACATTTACCGAAAAACCGGACATCGAACTGGCAACGACATTTATAAATTGCGGCGATTTTCTGTGGAATGCAGGCATCTTCGTCTGGTCGCTGAAAACGATTATGAAATCTTTTTCTGATTTGCTCCCTGAGATCAATGTCCTGTTCCGCAAAGGGATCGGGCAATACGGAACTCACGGCGAACAGGCATTCATCAATGAAACTTACGGGATCTGTAAAAGTATTTCCATCGATTATGGCATCATGGAAAAAGCCGGGGATGTCTATGTCCTTGCCGTTGATTTTGGCTGGTCCGATCTTGGTACCTGGGGCTCCCTCTATGAAAATCGTTTAAAAGACGGAAATGGAAATGCCGTCGTCGGGAAAAATGTAATGTTATTCGAATCTACCGGTTGCATTGTGAATATGCCACAGGAAAAACTGGTCGTCCTGGAAGGACTTACGGATTATATCGTTGTCGAATCGGAAAATGTCCTGCTTATTTGTAAAAAATCAGATGAACAGCAGATCCGTCAGTTCGTGAATGACGTTCGTCTGGAAAAAGGAGAAAAATACGTTTAAAACTAATCATGGATATCTATCTTAGGAAAAGACGGTGGAAATGGTTTCTTTTCGGTGCTGCCGTCATCATTGTCTCTATTTCGCTTTATCTGACCAATGTGCTGGTAGGAGAGATCCGTAAGGATGAACGCAGGAATGTACAGATCTGGGCGGATGCAATCCATCACCGTGCCATGATCGTCAATTATACCAATAAATTGTTCGAACAGATCAAAGTGGAAGAAAACCTCCGCATGAAAACAGTTGCCGAAACCCACAGGCGCATGATCACCGCAAGCATCAGTGAAGATCTGACCTTTGAAAGCAGCATCGTCGAGAACAATGTATCAATACCGGTCATTGTTACCGATGAGAACGGCAACATCCAGAGTGCAAGAAATGTCGACTTCAGCATGGATACGGTTAAAAAGATGACCGCAGAACTTAAGAAAGAGTTTTACCCCCCGATCATCGAACGTTATAACCCCTATAACCCGAAAGCTAAACTGGTTCTCTATTACAAAGATTCAAAAATATTCACCGACCTGCGAAAGGTGCTCGACGACCTGGTCAATTCATTCTTCTCCGAGGTGGTATTGAATTCCGCCTCTGTCCCTGTCATCATAACCGATAGCAACCGGATTCCTATCCGGGATGAAAATGGAAGGATTGTCTCCGGAAATATTCCTGAAAATAAAATAGCCACTCCTGCCTTGGTCAAAGCCACCATAGAATCAATGGCGTCCCACAATACACCCATCAAAGTTAACCTTGCTGAAACCGGTACACGCTATATCTTCTATGAGGATTCTTTTCTGTTGACCAAGCTGAAGTTTTATCCGTTTCTTCAGTTGGGGGTGATCGGTCTGTTCCTGCTGGTAGCTTACCTGCTCTTCAGCCAGGCCCGGCGATCGGAACAAAACCAGGTTTGGGTGGGAATGGCCAAGGAAACAGCCCATCAGCTTGGTACCCCGCTATCGTCAATGATGGGATGGGTCGAATTGTTGAAGCTGAAAGGAGTCGACCATGAAACATTGACCGAAATCGAAAAAGACGTGAATCGTCTCGAAACCATTACCGATAGGTTTTCAAAGATAGGTTCCCATCCAAGGCTCGAATCTGCCGATATCGTTAAACTTATTTATGATTCAATTTCCTATATCCGTTCCAGGACATCCCCGAAGATCAATTTTACCATCACCCCCAAAATTGATAGGGAGATCATGGTCCCGGTCAATATTCATCTCTTTGAATGGGTAATCGAAAATCTTTGTAAGAATGCAGTGGATGCAATGGACGGAAGTGGGGCAGTCAGTATCGATATTGCAGAAGATGATTTAAATGTAATCATTGATATTACTGACACCGGGAAAGGCATCCAGAAATCACTCCAGAAGACCATCTTTAATCCCGGGTATACAAGCAAGCAAAGAGGCTGGGGATTAGGGCTGACCTTGTCCCGGCGGATCATTAATAATTATCATTCCGGCAGGATCTTCGTCAAATCATCGGTGATCAGCAAAGGAACTACTTTCCGCATCATGCTGAAAAAGAAAAAATAACCATGGCCGGTATTTATATTCATATTCCCTTTTGCAGGAGAAAATGCCATTACTGCAACTTTTATTCTTTGGCTTCCCTGAAGTATAAGGAACGGTTCCTGGTTGCGTTAAAGGAAGAAATTTATCTCAGGAAAAATTATTTAAATGGCACACCCGTTGAATCCATATACCTCGGTGGCGGAACGCCATCAGTCTTAAAGATCCCGGAGATTAAGGGTATACTCGAGGACTTCCGGAAATATTTTCAGCTTGCTGAAAACACAGAAATTACCCTTGAGGCCAATCCGGATGATCTTGATCCCGATACCCTCCTGGAATATCGTAATTCAGGAATTAACCGGATAAGCATCGGGGTTCAGTCATTCTTTGATGACGACCTTCAATACCTGAACCGGATCCATTCAGCAGCACGTGCCGAAGAATCTGTGCGTCAGGCAAAAGAAGCCGGTTTCACCAATATCAGCCTTGACCTCATCTATGGGATCCCGACGCTTACAACGGAAAAATGGCGGAAAAATCTTGAAAAAGCATTTTCATTGGAGATACCTCACATATCTGCTTATTCGCTGACAGTCGAACCAAAAACTGCACTCGACCTGCTCATCTGGAATAATGAAACTGCCCGGGCCTTCTGAGGAGGACATTGTGAAATATTTCCGGATCCTTCTGCAAATGATGAAAGAACATGAATTTGAACACTATGAGATTTCAAATTTCTGTAAAATAAATTGCTATTCAAGGCACAACAGCATGTATTGGAACGGAACATCTTATCTTGGACTGGGTCCCTCGGCTCACTCTTTCAACGGCACTTCCCGGCAATGGAACATCGCCAACCTCATTCAGTATATCGACCTGGTTTCCCGTAATGAACTGTTTTTCGAATCAGAAGAACTCACCGAAGTCCAGAAATACAATGAATACGTGATGGTTTCCCTCAGAACTATGTGGGGCTGTGATCTAAAAACAATCGAAAAAAGATTCGGAGAAACCCCTGCCGCTCACTTCTCAAAACTTGCATCCCAATATTTGCAATCTGGAGAAATGATAGAAAACTCCGGTATTTACACCCTCACGGATGAAGGTAAACTCTTTGCCGACGGAATTGCGGCAAATCTATTTCTTGAACCGTAAAAAAGTTCCGAGTGGTAATTTCTTCTCAGAACGATCCGTAAAATAAAGCTCCCCGATATCCGCCTCAGTAATATCAAAATGCCCTCGTACAAGACTATCAGCAACCAAGGCAGAAAACCCCATGGAATAAAGACTGAAAATGAAAAACCCGGCTTCTGGTTTCAATAGCAGGCTGCAGCATCGTACCATCTCGTTGATAGAATCCGAAAGTATCCATTTCTCTCCTTCCGGTCCCCGCCCATATGCAGGTGGATCCAGGATGATCCCATCATAACGGTTGCCCCTTTTCACTTCCCGTTTTACAAATATCAAGGCATCCTCCACCACCCATGAAATGCCATCCAGCCCGCTGAGTTCCATGTCTTCCTTGGCCCATGTAACTACCGGTCTCACCGAGTCCACATGCACAACCTGGGCACCTGCAGCTCTCGCCGCCAGGGATGATCCTCCGGTGTATGCAAACAGATTTAATATCCTTAATATGTTATGCGAAACAGTTGAGGATTCAAGAAAGTCATAAATAAAATTCCAATTCTCAGCCTGCTCGGGAAATATTCCGATATGTCCGAATGCAGTCAGTCCCAAGCGAAACTTCAGTTGCATTCTTTTATAAGAATAGGAGATCACCCATTGATCCGGCATCCTGGGTTTCAGCTTCCATTCTCCTTTATCTCCGTATTCCTGCTTTGATGGATCAATCCCTTTCGTTCTCTTGTACCGGGCATCTGACAGCCGTTCCCATTCTGCCTCCGGAAGCGATTTCGACCATACTGCCTGTGGTTCGGGACGGGCGAGAATATATTTCCCGAATCGCTCCAGCTTTTCAAGTCCCCCGGTATCAATAAGCTCGTAATCAACCCAGTATTCTGATGGCGTAAGTAGTTTCATATCAGCCATGATCTTTAATTACAAGGATTTTCAGATCAGTTGATCCGTTATTTCTCCATCTCCTTGATGCTCCTTTTGTCACATGGATACAAGTGTTTTGTTGAACCAGGATCTGATCATTCTTTACTTCAAGCACACCCGTTCCATGGAGCACAAAAAACACAACATCAAATGGTTGGGAATGTTTTTCCATTGTTTCACCCTGCTTCATGGTAAGGTGCACCATTTCAACATTTTCCGAAGTATAAAGTATCCTTCCGTTCGGATTATCTTTTACTTCCGGGGCATTTTCAGGGCTTAAAATTTTATATGGGATCATAAAAGAATTTTACTGGTTCATTACTACTACTTTCCATTTGGCCTCCCGTTCCTTTGCTGTTTTATCCCATCCAGGGACTATTGTTCTCAGAAATTCTTCTTTTTCCTTTCTCAGTTGGTTCATGTCGAGGCCGATGAACTTTTGTGCTTTCTCTTTAGTTGCTAAATCAGGATAAGGGATTTCATTGTTCTTTCCGAGTCTTGAAAGTAATCTTGCAAGAAGTACCCGTGCATCCTGGGTTTCGTGCATGCCGTTTCCAATGATCCTTGTCACTTCCACAGGAGAATGGAAGGAAGCGCCATGGCTTGCAGTAGCATAATCCCAGTACCATTGACCGCTTCGGATCTTGTTCAGGATGATTTCCATGTCTTTATCTGCTGCCCCGGCATCCCATGCTGCTTTTGCTTCCACTGTTGCACTCACCAATTCGATCTCCAGCTTGTCCCTGATTTCTTTGACCTTTTCCTGACGTTCATAAACATTTTCGCGTAATGACTCTTCGCTTTCACGGTGACAGGTCTGGCAGGTTCCTGAGATATTAGCCAGCGGACTTGCGATCCGGTGACTGGTAAACTTCTGTCCGCCTTCTTTTACATAGGGCATATGACAATCGGCACAGGCTACTCCGCGATCAGCATGAATTCCCGTAAGAAAGATCTCATAATCCGGATGCTGGGCTTTCAAGATGGGGGCCCTGCTCAGTTGTTGCGTAAAATCTGAAAAGTTTATCTCATTATAGTATTTCAATGCAGAGTCGGCCGTAGTTCCGTATTTCCATGGAAACGTAAGGTAGGCAACCCCTTCGGCCCCTTTCCTGTGCTTGTCAAAGAAATATTCAACATGGCACTGTGCACAAACCAGCGACCGCATTTCCTGGTGAGTGGCTTTCGTAATATCCTTCCCCATGGCCTTAAATGCTTCTACGAGTGCGGGTCTGCTGATGCGAAGGTCCATAGTTACAGGGTCATGACAATCGGCACAGCCAATATAATTCACTACCTGGTCCCCAAGCGATGCCCACTTCCCTTTATAAAAATCCATTACTCCTTTATCCATCATCAGCCTGGGTACATCCGGACTCTTACAGGTCCAGCAGGTATTTGGCTGCGGACCGTCATCTTGACCTTTAGGAGCACCTGTCCGGAGCGAGTTCCTTATATCCGTGATCGCAAAATAATGCCCCCTGCTTTGGCTGTAATCTTTGGAAAATGCATACCCGGCCCACAGGACAACCATCCTCGGATCTCTGGCAAGTTCATCGATCATTGCACTCCCGTTGAACTTACTCCGGAAGCTGGTATCCCTGGTCTGCAGGTAAGACTGGTATTCCCTCGGAAAATTTTCACCCCATACAGCATTCCGTGGCTCCCAATCTGTCACCCTGACCTTGGGCTTATACACATATTCCCTTTCAGCCTTCCGCGTAGTAATAGAAGACGCCAGCAATCCCAAAAGAAAAACAACAACAATCGTCGAAAAAAATAACACCCAGTTAACCCAGGGCTTACGTGTCTTAGATGTTTCCATATTATGTTGATTTACTTGTTGCAATTTTCACTGTTGTTAAAAAGCAATATATCGTTTCAACTCCCCTCCCTCTTGGGGGAAAGGCCGGGGGTGGGGTTCTTACTCATTCTTCATTTTTAATTCATCCTCCAGCCAGTTTGCTATTGTACTCTTTGTTTTCGGTATCGTGAGAGCATTAGGAGTAGATGAAAGTCCATTCACCCTTCCATGAGGTGTCTCCCGGTGACAATCCAGGCACCATCTGTCTTCCAGGTAATTATGGTAATTTGGTTGCACCGCATAGATAAATCCCTTCCCAACCGTTTTTTCATGACAACGGATGCAATTCTCACGAACCAGGTCACGTGTCTCATCCTCCATGATAATCACCTGTGGTTCAAGGCGAAGAGTAAACATCGTAGCATGGCTGAGCCCGTCCGACGCCTTAAAAAGATATTTTTTAAATACGTTGTCGTGTGGCACATGACAATCATTGCATGTAGTTACCCGCCCATGTGAATTATGCGCCCAGTTAGCATAATGCGGGATCATCACGTGACAATTGATGCAGGTCTCTGGTTTATCACCCAGGTAAGAGGGGGCTTTTGAAATATAAAACACATAAACCGCAAGCCCGCAGAAAATGCCCAACAAAATTGTCACAGGCATCTGCCAGGGCAACGGCGGCTTTATCCGGCTCAGAAATCTTTTCATAGGTCTGCAGTTATCATCAGAAGAATTAATTTTCCTGTCGAATTGTCCCCTATTAATCTATTGTCCGTTTATTGCAAAATTTTTATTTCGTATTTCTTACTGTCAGAATATAATCCTTTATATCCAAAATTGTCTGTTCTGGTAACTGAAAAGCAACAAATGGTGTATTAGGTAATAAGATCTCATAAAGAATATATTCATCCAGGTGCTTGTTCTCCACAGTTTTCTTTAAAATCCTTAACTGAGCAACTTTTTTGATATTGATTTTTGCATTTTCTAATCCCACAAGTAAAGAAATTAAGCATTCCTTATCTTCAATTGTAGAGTATTGACCTTGAGAAACACCCATTAATTTCCGATAACCGGGTTCATAAGTCCAAAGAGCTTTAGCAACAGCATAGCCAATCCATTTATTACTTATACTTACACTTATTTTATTATCAGAGATTTTAGATATTTCCATCTGTGGATTAAAACACCAGTCCTCTGTATTCCTGTTTGCTTTCTCTAAGATATTAATCCATGATTTTTTTATTCTTGGATTATTCCTGTTTAAAATTTGAGCTATTACAATTTCATCAACTGCATCTTTTAAATCTTTTCTGTCTAAATACAGATCTGCTAAGAACCAATGAGCCATATAATCAATGTAGTTCTTGCTGATTGCCATTTTGTACCATTTTATTGCATTGTCATAGTCTCCTTTATTGGTATATATCTGTCCGATATAAGTCATGATCTTTGATAGAGATGAATCGGCTTTTAAAGCCAGCCTATAATCAATAAGGGCGTTATCAATATTTTTATTCTGGAATTCTTTTTCAGCTAATTCAAATAATTGTTTTGCCTCATCATTTGGTTTAAATGTATAAGTGATAAGGCCCGAATCTTTTGAAACTCTGTAATAATCATGATAGTTTAATTTATCAGAATGATCCTTACATTCAATTGGCTTATCCAGTATTTTTATTTCATAGGACAATTTGGAATCATTCATAATCTTCATAAGCTCCGATGGGGAATGAATCTTCTGGGAGAATCCATAAGTAATAAATGATAAGAGAATGATCAGTAAAATATTTTTCTTCATACTATCTTATTTTGTATTGATTCCTATATCGTTACGAAGATGATCCTGAAATTGAACCTGACGCTCTTGTACTCTGAATAATATTACTGGAAGCAAATAACACTTGTTGTTTTGCAATTAGAGTGCCTTAAGCAAAGTTAAACTTTATTAAATTCATAATAAAAAATACTCACCACCTCACCACGTCACCAGTTTACCAATTATTTCCGCGTCACACGCCACGATTTTCCAGGTCCAGGGTAAGGATCCTACCCCTTTATCATGGTTAACACCATTTTAAACTTTTCAACAGCATTCACAGCATGAGGAATATTTGCCGGCATGATAATGGTTTCCCCTGCACCAAGTTGATGAGGGACCTTGTCTATAACCACCTCCCCGGTTCCCTCAACCACATGCAACATGGCATCAAAAGGAGCTGAATGCTCGCTCAGCCGTTGTCCTTTATCAAAGGCAAACAATGTTACATTTCCTACAGTGCGGTCAAGTACCCGCTTGCTTACAATTCCATCGGTGGAATAATCCACACATTCATTAAACCGGAATTTACCTGATTCGAAAATACTTTTTTCCATGGTTTTCTTTTTGTGAAATCAATTTTTGAGTCCACTCCAAAAATTTATTTTCATACTTTTACTGCAGACTCACAAACAAACTTAAAACTATTTTTAGTATTCATGACAAAAACAATTTCCAGCATACAGAATCCATTAATTAAGAACCTGATGCTTCTCCAGGAAAAACCCCGGGAAAGAAAGCAGCAAAACCTGATTGTCATTGAAGGGATCCGTGAAATCAATCTGGCGCTGAAAGCAGGTTTTTCAATCACTCAGCTTATATATTGCAGGGAATTGATTCCGGTATCGGGGCTCGAAGAGATGCTGGCTGCAGGAATTAATTCCATGGATCTGGTGGAAGTTTCATTGGAAATATACAACCGTATCGCTTACCGCAAAGATCATGAAGGCGCAATTGCACTGGCAATACCCCGGAGGGTGCAATTCGACGACCTGAAAATGAGTTCTTCACCTCTCTTTCTGGTACTCGAATCAGTCGAAAAACCGGGAAATCTGGGTGCCCTGCTTCGCACTGCGGATGCCGCCAACCTGGATGGCGTGATCATCTGTGATCCGCAAACCGACATCTTCAATCCGAATGCCATCCGGTCAAGCATCGGTTGTATCTTCACAGTGCCGGTGGTGACAAGTACAACACCGAAGGCCATTATCTGGTTAAGGTTAAATAATATCCGGATGTTCGGCACAGCATTGACTGCAACCCGCTTTTATCATGAAACTGATCTGCGCGTCCCTGCCGCCATCATAATGGGATCGGAAGCCTATGGATTAAGCAAGACCTGGCTCGAGGAGGCCGACGAACTGATAAAGATCCCCATGAATGGTAAAATTGACTCGATGAACGTATCAGCCTCGGCAGCAATAGTAGTGTTTGAAGCACTGCGACAACGAAAATTTCAGTATTGAACCTTGAGTTGGACAAGTCACCCCTCCCTCTTGGGGGAGGGGCTGGGGGTGGGGTTCTTACTCCCTTTGCGGTAAAGAAATCCTTTTCAGAAGAACTCTACCTCTGAATCACGAAGTCACCAATAATAACGGGAAACTAACCCCTAACTCTTCTTTTGTGCTTTCTTCTCTATCTTCTCCTGCCGTTTTTCCTTTGGCGTTTTAGCCGGCGCCTTTTTAACGTTCTTTTTAACATCTTTCCCTTTTGACATAACTACAGATTTTTATTGTTAAACTTCAGTCTGTTCTTACTATTCCTCTCACCCGCTATCTCTCTTAATTCGTAATTATTTGAATTACCATTTATAATGTTCATCACTATCTCCCAGCGTCAGAAACCCTTTTGGCATCTGGGTCTTGAATTCAAGTGGTTGCTTCGTTATTGGATGATTAAAGGAGAAATAAAAGGCATGTAACCGGATTCTTCTTTTGACCTTATTATTTGCACCGTACTTAAAATCACCTACGATAGGGCACCCCATTTCAGCCATATGAACCCGGATCTGATGTTTCCTGCCGGTTTCTAGGCGAACCTCAACCAGCGTGTTGTTCTTCAGCTCTTTCAGGACCTTGTAATGCGTAATGGCCATTTTAGCTCCCGGCCTTTCCTTCTTCAGGGTAAATACTTTCTGATCCCAGCCCTCCAGCATCCAATCTTGTAGTGCCCCCTCATCATTCGCTGGTTTCCCTTCAACCAATGCATAATATCGTTTTTCCGTTTCCTTCCAGTGCTCTTTGATCATCTCCTGGATCTTTTCCGATTTAGCGAATATCAAAATTCCCGAAACTTCTCTGTCAAGCCTGTGAACAACATAAATCCGATCCTTGCCTTTTGAACGGTCCCGCACGTAATCGGTAAGCTCCTTATACAAGGAGGTTCCGTGTGTTCCTTTCTCACCATAGGTCAGAATTCCGGCTGGCTTTATTACTGCAATAAGATCGTCATCTTCATAAAGGACCGGAAAGGGACAATCCTGCGAATTCACCGGTGCTTTGTATTTCAAATATTCAACAACATCACCAGGTTTGATCCCAAGATTTTGCTGTGTGACAATCTTCCCATTCACGCTCACACTCCCATGTTCAATGATCTTCTTGATCCCCGTCCGTGACCCGGTTTTAAATTCTTTAATCAGAAGATCAATCAACGAAATATCTTCCTCCGGCTTGATTTTCATTTCCTTAATTTGATGCAAAGATCGGAAAGAAAAAAGACAAGGCCTTAATTTAAAATAACTACCCTCTAAAAAAACTCACCAGTTCACCATGTCACCAGTTCACCACGTCTTTAACATCACCTTCATAACCACCGCCTGGTGATCGGAAAACCTAAACCCCGTTGCAACAGTATGAACCGATTCAACTTCAACATTAGGCGATACCACATAAAAATCAATAATGGTGGTTTTTGTCTTCCCTTTTTGATAAGGCATATCTACATCACGATTGGAAGGAGCCACAGGATCGAAGGCAAATTTCCACCCCGGCAGAAATATAGAATCCAGCTTGGGATCAATCACTTTAGCTATATCACCGGTATTCACGAATTGCGGATTATATCCCCTCGGATTATTGTTCCAGTCTCCACCGGTAATAACATAGTTCCCTTTGGAATACTCAGCAAGTACATATGATTGCAACATAGGTAACTCCTTTCTTCGCAAAGTTCCTCCATTATCAAATGTGGAGTTGTGTAGATTAATGACAACGAAATCTTTGCCTGATGTAAGTTTGTAACGCATCACCATAAAACATCGTTTCAGCAAAGCCAATTGTTTCGGCCATGAAAACCGGGTCCCATAATCGATCCTTTCTGCGGCATCAGGTCTGAATCTGAGAAAACAAGCAATGCCGGAAACTACACGGCCCATAGGATCATCTATTGGCACCGGAACAAAACGACTGTCATAATTCTTGGCAAAAAGCGAACATCGCTCTGGAAGGAATTTACCGATCCCCTCAACTTCATCCGTATAATAACTTCGTTTGGAATGAACATCAGTTTCCTGGAGAAAAATGAAATCAATAGAATCATTAGCTGTAAGAAATTGACAGATTCCGTTAAAGTACTCTGTAAATTCTTGTTTTTCAGGCCTGACCCTCGTTCCTCCTTCATAAAAAAAATCCATATTTCCCCCCAGCCCGCTATACCCAATGTTCCACGTAAGAAATGTAAACTCTTTCTTGTCCGGAGATAGTTTTTCCCCTTTACCCACGATTATAACAGGTTCCTTCTCTCTTGGATGATAATCAGTCAGTGTCAGGAACAACAAAAACCCCAGGATGACTCCTGTAAGGATAATCAAGATCCCGGCGATTAATTTGATTAGCATTTTACTTCTTTTCATAAGTCTCTTTTAATGTGGCTTAAATGTACAATTTTTTTCATAATTTTACTGCATAATAACCTCACCCTTCTCCTCATGCCGATCCTTGGATCTATCATCAAAACTGCTTATACCATTCGTCAGATTCCCATTGACATTAAAAAGAATTTCAACCCGGTGACAGCCCAGCGCAAAGAACTGAAAAAACTGCTGAACCGTGCGCAGGATACGGCATTCGGAGAACATTACCATTTTGCAGATATCCTTGCAAAAAGGAATCTTATCAAGTCTTTCCAGGAAGGTGTACCGGTACATGATTACAATTCAATGTTTAAAGAGTGGTGGTACCGGAGCCTCAATGGAGAACCCTGGGTTACCTGGCCTGGCAAAGTCAAATATTTTGCTTTGACATCGGGAACCTCGGAATCATCCTCCAAACACATTCCGGTTACCTCCGCCATGTTAAGGGCTATTCAGAAAGCCAGCATCCGTCAGTTGGTAATGACCACAAAATACAATTTTCCGGATGAATTTTACGAAAAAGGCATCCTGATGATCGGCGGAAGTACCCACCTTCAGTATAATGGCACCTATTACAAAGGCGATCTTTCAGGGATATCGGCAAGTAACATTCCTTTCTGGTTCCAGCATTTTTACAAACCCGGCCCGCGTATCTCCAGGGAAGACGAATGGTCGTTAAAGCTGAATGAAATTGTAAGAAAGGCAAAAGACTGGGATATCGGAGTGATTGTAGGTGTGCCGGCCTGGATACAGATTATACTCGAAAGGATCATTGCACATTATGGTCTGAAGAACATTCATGAAATTTGGCCTAATTTTTCAGCATACGTTCATAGCGGAGTTTCCTTTGAACCTTACATCAACAGTTTTGAGAAGCTTCTCGGAAAGCCCATTGTTTACAACGAATCCTATCTCGCATCAGAAGGTTACATCGCCTACCAGCAAGCAGGTACGAGAAAGTCACTAAGTATGATTCTTGATAACGGACTGTTTTATGAGTTTATCCCATACAACAGCAGCAATTTTGATTCCGAAGGCAACCTTCTCCCGAAACCCGAAACGCTTACTATTGCAGATGTGGAGATCAATAAAGAATATGCCTTGCTGCTTTCATCCTGTGCAGGAGCGTGGCGCTATCTTCTGGGTGACGTCATAAAATTTACCAGCAAAGAAGCCTGCGAGATACTTCTCACTGGTCGTACCAAACATTTCTTAAGTCTTTGCGGTGAACATCTTTCCCAGGATAACATGAACCGCGTAATTAAAATGTTACAGGATGAGTTCAATATAAAGATCAATGAGTTTACGGTCACGGGGATCCGTTATGGAAGCTTGTTTGCACACAAATGGTACCTGGGCACTGACGACCCGCTGGATCCTGGAATTGCAGCTGCAAAACTGGACGAATATCTTGGGGTACTAAATGACGACTACCGTGTTGAACGTACTGAGGCTATTCGGGAAGTATATGTGGAAATTTTACCTTTGCACATATTTTATGACTGGATGAAAACAAAAGGGAAGGAAGGTGGTGCCTTTAAATTTCCACGCGTTTTAAATGAAAAACAACGGGTCGATTGGGAAGCTCACATCGCACAAAATATCCCGCAATCGGTTCGGAACCAAACTAAAAAAACGTAAGTTGTACGTCAAACTATTACATCCCCTTTTCGAAGGATTGATCCTCGGTCTGACGGTCGCTATAACCTTGGGACCTGCCTTGGTTGCACTCCTGCAGACCAGTATCAAGCATGGCATAAAAAGAGGAATATTCCTTGCATTGGGAATTTTTACCAGTGACCTGCTTCTCGTTGTCCTCGCTTTCTTCGGTGTTTCCGAGATCATTACAGCTCCGAAATTTCACCTGGCATTCGGGATCTTGGGTGGGATAGTTATGATAGCCTATGGGATCTTTACGATTTTTCGTAAAATCCCGAAAAGCGAACAAGTGGAAGTCATTAGTGAGATCCACGTGAAAAGACCCGGCGCTGTTCCCTATTATTTCAAAGGTTTTCTCCTGAATGTTGCGAATCCGACGCTTTGGTTTTTCTGGATTTTCTGGGTCGTTTCTATCAACTCAACCTATGGTGGCGACCGGAAATCTGTTGCCATGTTCTTTGCCGGGGCCCTGGGAATGATTCTTGCTACGGATATCCTGAAATGCATTCTTGCCAATAAAATAAAGGTTCTCGGAAATCCAAAAGTCAAACTCTGGATCAACCGGATAGTGGGGATTCTTTTCTTTATCTTCGGCGCTTTTATTATAACCGGTACACTGCTGGAATATCTGGGAATACATATTAGAGGCTCCTGACATTCATCTTTTACCAACAATATAATTCAATGGAAACAAAACCCAATAAAAACAGCTGGTTTCTGGCAATCAACGGAATCATAGCCATTCTGTTTGGTTTGCTGCTTCTTCTGTTCTCACAGGAAGTTCTTCTGAGCATCGTCTTCTTTTTAGGATTGGCAATTGCCTTGGGAGGATTACTATTCCTAATTATTGCCATCATTAACCTGAAGAAAGATAAAAGTATCGGAATGCTGGTTCTTCAATCCATATTTAGCCTCGTAATAGGGGTGGGGATTATGTTCTTTAATAACGGAACCTTGGAATTATTCTATCTCCTTGTTGGGATGTGGACAATTATTTTAGGCATATTCCAACTCGTGATCCTGGTTAACATCAAACGGAACCTCTCAAACAAAAATATCATTTTGTTCAATGGCTTGCTTACCATTGCATTGGGTATCGCTATGATCCTCGAAAAAAGTGCCATCGCGACTTTTATAATCAAAGCAATAGGCGTATTCGCAATACTCTTAGGCCTTGTAATGATCTATCTTTCAATTCTCATTCGAAAAACTTCGAAACTGACAGATAACTAGTAACAACGCTTACCTTGACTAATTTGGAACGGAGCATCTTCACCACATAACCCCATCAAATGTTAATAAGATAGTTTAGTCAGTGTAAATCGGCGGAGGGTGGTCATTCTGACCGTTTTCTCAACATTCCCGTCAGCAACCCAACACCCAACATCTAATACCTAATACCCTCAAATCGTCCTGATCAGCTTTTCGAACTCTGCTTTGAAATTGGTCCCGATAGGAATATGACGATCCCTTATTTTTACCTGGTTCCCTTCTATAAGTTCAATTTTGGAAAGCGAAACGATAAAGGATTTATGAATCCTGGGGAACTGCTTCGGTGATAAAAGGGTTTCCAGGTTTTTCATAGAATGATAACTAATGATCATCCGGTCAGTCGTATAGATTTTAACATAATCCCCCAGGGCTTCAATGTACAGGATATCATTAAAATTGATGCGGTAGGTTTTTTTGCTTGATTTTACAAAGATGTAATGATCTTCCCTGCTTTCACCTTGAATTTTTTCCGGAATGAAGTGCTCTCTTGGTTTAAAAAGGTCATGTGCCTTTTGAATGGCCTTCGTAAATCGTTCCATTCCAAAGGGCTTCATCAAATAATCTACAACGTCCAGGTCATATCCCTGGATAGCAAATTCTGCATAGGCTGTTGTGATTATGACAAGTGGAGGATTTTTCAGGCTGCGCAGAAATTCCAAGCCTGTGAGCTTGGGCATGTTGATATCCAGAAAGATCAGGTCGATATTTTGTTCTTTCAGAATATCAATAGCATCCAGTGCATTATTGCATTTCTGAACCAACTCAAGGGAAGAAACATCTTGGATATACCGCTCAAGTACACGCTGGGCAAGTGGTTCATCATCGATGATCAGGCATTTGATTTTCATGTCAGTTCCAGGAATAGCTTTACTTCGAAAACATCACCTTTATCAGAAATTATTAACTCATGCTTCGATGGATAAAGTAAGTTAAGGCGCTTTCTCACATTTGCCAGCCCTATTCCTTCCTTGCTACCTTTGACCGGGTCGACAGAATGGTATTTTTTATTTTTCACAGTGAAACCAACACTGTCAGGCTTGGTTAGATCGAAGGATATCCTGATAAAGGAAGAATTATCCTTTTCTTTTGCAACATGTTTGAACGCATTTTCGATAAAGGGAACAAACAATAACGGCGCAACCATCAAATCTTTATAGGTCCCTTCTATTTCCATTTCAATCTTTATCTTCTCGTCGGTCCTTAATTGTTCCAGGTAAATATAATTCCGTAAAAAATCCAGTTGCCTTTCCATGGAAATATAATCATCATTTGTCTCATAAAGGATATACCTCATCAACTCGGATAGTTTTAATATCAACTCAGGTGTTTTTTCTGATCCGTCAAGGCTAAAAGAGTAAATGCTGTTAAGTGTATTAAAGAAAAAATGAGGATTGATCTGGGCTTTCAATGCTTGTAATTCGGATATCATATTCGCTTGTTCGATCTCTTTGATCTTCAGGTTTGCATCCTGCAGGGCAAGAGAATCACGGGTAAATTTGATCAGTGTCGTAATAATCAGGAATACCAGTACCAAGATAAATTCTGCAATAACTTCGTTCAGAAAATTCGGGTGTTTTCCCTCAAATGCAAAGGAGATAAAATAATTCAGGCATATAAAAAGGAGAATATTTAATATCTCTAAAACAGTAAAAAGAAAATAACGCCTCTTTGTAAAAAAAAACGGTAATAGAACAAGAAGGTTTATGTAAACAGAAATAGCCAGTAAAAGTAAAGTAACAATAATGTTTATTGCCGTTTGGAAATCCATGGCCTGTAACCTGAAATGCCGTGTAAGGAATATCAAAACAATAAAAAGTACCAAACTTAACATCCAAAAAATAAGATGAAGTAAGATACTTCCAATGCGGATTTTATGTGAGGTTTTCTGATTCATCCCTACAAGGTTGTCGTTTTATTTTCAAATATCCATAAAATCTTTGCAAATTCAAAAGAATTTTGATATCTGTTTTGTTTTTATTGATCAACTTCCTTTTTTATTCGTCAAACATCTAAAATGATTGAACTATAAAAAGGACCAGTTTATCGCCTTTTGTCAGTATTAGTCTAAAAAAGTTGGATGGCTGTTTTCTTCTCCGTAATATTGCAAAAAGATTTTATAATTATGAGTCCCTTTCGAAAACCCACCTTAAAGTTTTATCGCCAAGACACAAGAAGTTCAATTTCAGCCATATACTTATTAGGGAATTTAGCGTCTTTGCGTCTTTGCGATAAAAAAGGCTTTTCAGAGTATGTTCAATTATTATCCTTAAAAATACAGCATAATGAAAAACAAAATCACAGGTAAAAAATTAACTATTATCATGTCACTCAGAATTAAAGTAAAAATTTATTCACTGGTAGTCCTTCTGTTCCTTTCTTTGGGAACCAGGCTGTTAGCTGAAAACCCGCCGGATGAGGGAATGTGGCTGCCTATTTTGCTTGAGCGACTGAATTATGTTGATATGGAGAAAATGGGATTACATCTTACTGTCCAGGAACTATATGATATCAATCACTCAAGTCTGAAAGATGCCATTGTCGGACTGTCAAATAGCGGAGCTGGATCAGGCGGTTTCTTCTGTACTGCAGAAGTTGTTTCAGACGAAGGCTTGTTGTTTACCAATCATCATTGTGGATATAGTGCCGTACAGAACCATAGCACTCCGGAACATGACTACCTTACCAATGGGTTCTGGGCCATGTCGAAGAAAGAAGAATTGTCGAACGAAAATCTTTGTGCTTCATTCCTGGTCCGCATGGAAAATGTTACCGATTCAATCATCCCCTTCCTTTCAGATACATTAAAAGAATCGGCACGTTCAGACAAAATTAAAGATCTCACAGCAAAAATGAAGAAACGTGCATCTGAAGACGGGAAATATGAAGTCAGCGTCAAACCATTTTATGGGGGCAATGAATATTACCTTTTTGTTTTCAAAACTTATAAGGATGTTCGCCTCGTAGGTGCACCTCCTTCTTCAATTGGAAAATTCGGAGGAGACACTGACAACTGGATGTGGCCCAGGCATACCTGTGATTTCAGCGTATTACGGATTTATGCCGATTCATTAGGCAATCCTGCTGCTTACAGCGAAAAAAATATTCCGCTAAAACCCAGGTACCATCTCCCGATAAGCTTAAAAGGGACAAAGAAAAACGATTTTGCAATGATCTGGGGATATCCCGGAAGTACAAGCCGTTACCTTACTTCCTATGGATTAGAATTCAACCTGAGTACTTTTTATCCTTCCCTGATTAAAATTTTCGGTAAAGAATTGGAAGTCATGAAAGAAAGAATGGATGTGAACACGAAAGTTAAAATTGATTATGCCGAAAACTATGCCATGATTGCCAATACCTGGAAAAATTTTATTGGGCAGTCAAAAATGCTTGTTAAAAACAAAGTGGAAGATAAAAAGAAAGCCATTGAAACCGATTTTATAAATTGGTACAGCAAGTCTCCTGATTTACAGAAAAAATATAGCTCCGTCCTTGATAATATTAAAAACGGGTATGCCAAAATGAACACGATCGCAATTCCATTCTTCTATGCAAATGTCGACGGAATGGGGTTGGATGCGGTTCAACTTGAAGGACAATTCGGGAGCCTGAAGTCCGCACTCGAGAAAAAGGCTGGGATCAAAGAATCTGTGGAAGCATTGAAAACAACAACCAGAGAACATTTTAAAGAAATCGATCCTGCAGTTTCTAAAAAATTGATGGCTGAATTACTGAGACTTTATGAACAAAACGTTCCAAAGAACCAGTTACCTTCGGTTTTTACGATGATCGAAAAGGATTATAAGAATGATTTCAATGCGTTTGCAAATGAAGTTTTCAAGACCTCTCCATTTGCTACCGAGGCAAATGCAATGGCTTTTCTCAATAAACCAAACGTGAAGGTTTTTAAAAAAGACCTTGTTTCGATCATGGCTCAATCATTCCAGGAAGCTAGCGGAAAATATGCTGCTACTTACGGTGAATCAAGAACTTCCGTCTCAGCCGGGAATCGTCACTTTATTGCCGGGCTTCGCGAAATGAACCCAAAACTTGTAGCTTATCCCGATGCCAATTCAACCATGCGTATGAGTTATGGACAGGTAATGGATTATTACCCTGCCGATGCCGTACATTATGAATATTTCACAACCTTAAAAGGTGTGATGCAAAAGGAGGATCCGACCAATGATGAGTTTATTGTACCTGAAAAACTCAAAGAACTATATAAAGCAAAAGATTACGGCCAATACGGTGAAAATGGTGAAATGTATACTTGTTTTCTCACCAATAATGATATCACCGGTGGAAACTCAGGAAGCCCAGTAATTAATGGAAACGGGCAATTGATAGGACTTGCATTCGATGGCAATTGGGAAGCCATGAGTGGAGATATTTCATTTGAACCCGCTTTGCAGCGGACCATCAATGTGGATATCCGGTATGTACTATTCATCATCGATAAATATGCCGGTGATACCCGCCTTATCAAAGAACTTACCCTGATAAAATAAACTTTTCTTTTGGCCTTAAGTCACTCCCTCTTGGGAGAGGGCTGGGGGAGGAAGTACTTCTTGCATTTTGCACATTGCATTTCGCATTTTATCATAAGTCCTGCCTATACAAGATTTTATTTTCCTGATCGCCTGGAACGCTGTACAAGTAGTATACCTGACTTTTATAAATCCTTATTTTTTGCGGAAATGGATGAATGAGACTAAGTGTCTTATGAAGTTCTCCGGTGTTCAAGTCAATCCGGTAAAATCCGGTTCCGGTGCTTTTCAGAAATGTAGTATAAATTTTCGACCGGGTCTCATCCAGGAAAATATCACCAGACCACCTTCCAGCATTTATCTGTTCCACATTGATCTTCAACTTATAGGAATAATTTCCGGTAGTATCGAAAAATTCAAGTTGCCTGGCAGGAATATTAAAGATACAAATAAATTTATCGACTTTATAAAGCGCAGTTTTCACCGGCCGATAGAGAATCTTATTGGTAAAATTCCACTCGTCAAATCCTTTTCTCCCACTATCCAGTTCTACTTTCGAAATATCCGGTTCATTTCTTTGCAGATTATTTGATTGAGAAAAATAATCAGGTTGCACCCTCATCAATGCCCAGGCATCTTCAGGGTTACGCCTGAGCATCTTTGCTTTTTTTTCATCAACCACCTGGGTCACTTCATATCTCTTCCTGCTGACACGGTCTACTCCGTAATACTGCACACCCTGACCAAGGGTAACCATCTTTTTAAAGAACATGATCTGACTTGTAGATGCCACACAATTAACCATAATCTCATTGAATTTAGCAATACTCACGCCATGGATCAACTGTAAAACCTTATTGTTCCTGTAAACTTGATATACAGTATCTTCACCCACAACCTGAAGATAACCAAGGCAATCCTTATAAAGAGAGATGGGAGTAAATGACAGAATACCCGTACATGCCACCGTATCCCCTTCCAGGTTTTTGCATATCAATTCCTCCCTGGAAATGCGATTCCTGTAAATCAGCAGGTACACAAGTCCACTGTCAATTTCATAGTCCCTGATGGTATAATGTACATCTTTGAAATAAGGTTCAATTTTATTCGCCTTGATCACAACTTCTTGCAATTCACGAATTTCCCTATCCATATACAAGGTCATGGAATTTGAAGTTCCATCCAGAAGTATTCGCTTGGTTTTAAATCCGATATGACTGACAATCATAAAAATAGGTATCGTATCAATATATAAGGAAAAAGCTCCTTTCTCATCTGTGACCGACCCCATCTTCGACCCTTCAAAGGAAATATTGACATTGGTCAGTGGTTTCCCGTTGTCTGATATCAGCACTTTACCGTAATAAAAACGATAATGTACTTGGCCTGCAAGGGGTTTGCCGGATAAACAAAATGCAAGAAGAAGAAACAGTAAAAATTGAAACGGATTCAAAAAATACTTTATGACCATCCGGTAAAAAATTAACGTCTTTTTATGTTTCTCAAAGTTAAGAATGATTATCGCAATAATAGTTTAAACCGCTCCAAATAGTTAATAGACTTCCTGAAATCTTTATCTAATGAATAAAATATCAGGGTTTAGCGATGATAGAGAAAGTACATCCAACACAGGCCCTTTTCTTTTGCCCGGTTTAGTAGTATCTTCGTGAAGTTTTTTTACTGGTTCTAAAGAAGAAACATAATACATGAAGAGAAATACCAAAATCCTGATCCATGTTATCTATTGGTTTTACATGATAAACCAGTTTTTGTATCCATGGTATATCAATAGAACGGAAAACTATTTCTGGACGGATTTCGCACTAAATCTTGCTTTAAGTCTGATCAATTTTTATGCTTTCTATTTTATTATCCCATTCCTGATCAAGAACAGAAATATTTTCCTGAGCATTTTGACGGGAGTATCTTTTTTGTTCATTATTGCAGTAGCCCGTTACTATATCCAGATAATGTTCTGGAAAGAAATTATTCACCTTCCCCCTAAAGAAATGATGAACCTCAATGAATGGTTTTACGCGGGATTAAGACTTTCCATTATTTCCGGGGCTTATGCTCTTCTGATAAAATTTGCAATTGATTGGTTTGATACTCAGAAACTGAAGGCAGAACTTGTCAATCAAACCCAAACAAGCGAGTTAGCATTATTGCGTTCACAGGTGAATCCGCATTTTCTTTTTAACACCCTGAATAACATTTACTCCCTCGTATGTAAAAAATCACCTGATGCTCCTGAAGCCATTATGAAATTATCTTCCATCATGCGGTACATGCTCTACGATGCAAATACCGACAAGGTGTTGCTGGAAAAAGAAATTGAGTACCTCGAGAGTTTTATCGAACTTCAGAAACTGCGTTTAAGGCATACTGATTTCGTTGAACTTCGTATTGAAGGAGAGATAGGTAATAAAACCATTGCCCCTATGCTCCTAATTCCTTTTGTTGAAAATGCTTTCAAACACGGAAGTAAAACCGTCCCCTCACCCGGCATCCGGATTCATCTGGTTGTTGCTCCACATAAGCTTCTCTTTGAAATTACAAACAACCTGAAAAAAAACTATACTGGATCGAAAGATAATCAGGGAGGCATTGGGTTACAAAACATCCGAAGGCGACTGGAAATTCTTTATCCCGGGAAATACAACCTGGAAACAACAAAGGAAAATGATATTTACAGGGTTAAACTTTCAATACAAACATGATGAAGATAAATTGTATTGCGATCGACGACGAACCACTGGCGTTGGATATCATCCGTGATTATTGTTCAAGAATACCGTTTCTGAACCTGGAGAAGACCTTTGAAAGTGCCATTGATTCAATCGAATATATCAGAACACATCCTCTCAATCTTCTTTTTCTTGATATTCAGATGGAAGAACTTTCGGGCATTCAATTATTGAAAGCATTGAATCATCGACCCTATGTGATCCTCACCACCGCTTTTGATTCCTATGCGTTGCAGGGATTTGACCTGGATGTAATGGATTACTTACTAAAACCCATCTCCTTTGAACGGTTTGTTAAAGGCGTCAATAAAGTATTTGATAAAGTCCAGGCCGACCAGATCAGCAATTCTCCTGACCAGGCTATTTCCGAGGCTATGAGAGACCCGTTCTTCTTTGTAAAAACAGAAACACGGATCGAAAAAATTCGCTTTTCTGATGTCCTTTTTATTGAAGGAATGGGGGATTATTGGCACATTATCACTACTTCGAAAAAGATAATGACCCTTCTGAACTATAAAAAACTTGAAGAGATCCTTCCTCAGAATCAATTTGTAAGAGTACACAAATCATTTATCATTGCCCTCGACAAAATTGACAGTGTAGAGCGGAACCGTATTAAAATAGGTGACCGGCTGATCCCTATCAGTGAGACCTACCGGAAATCCTTTTTTGATCGGATTGACAAGAAATTATAGTACCGGTTTATTCTATTCTTCTCCAATTAGATTTTCCCGGCGACCTCATTAACTTACCAGGACAAAATCCATTTGTTTCCTTGGGAGGTCAACTTTTTTAACTTTAATCCTGACTTTCCCTCCAAGTTTATACTGCTCCCCTTTTCGGGAACCAATCACCTGGTAATTTTCTTCATCCAGGTAATAATAATCATCATACATATCTCTCAACCGTATCATTCCTTCACATTTGGTTCCTGCAATCTCTACGAATATTCCCCATTTACTTACCCCTGAGATCACTCCATCGAATATCTGACCGACCTTATCAACCATAAACTCAGCCTGTTTATATTTTACTGACATGCGTTCTGCGCTTTCAGCTTTTCTCTCCATATCGGATGAATGTTCACACTTGCTCTCATATTCCTCCCGGTTCGCTGATTTTCCTTTTGAAAGATATTGCTGCAACAGCCTATGAACCATAAGATCAGGATAACGACGTATCGGCGATGTAAAATGAGTGTAGTATGCGAAAGAAAGGCCGTAATGCCCAATATTTGTAGTCGTATAAAATGCCTTTGCCATGGTCCTTACAGCGATGGTTTCAACCATATTTTCTTCACCCTTTCCTTTGATTTGTTCAAACAGGTGGTTAAATGATTCGGCAAGACTCTTGCGGTTCGTGAAATTGATTTTATAACCCAACTTAGCTATAAATTGAGTAAAATTCTCCAGTTTCTCGGGTAAAGGACTATCGTGAACCCGGTATACAAATGTCTTTGGATCTGTATTCCCCTTTTTCTTTCCCACCCATTCAGCCACCTTACGGTTTGCCAGGAGCATGAAATCTTCGATAAGTTTATTTGAGTCTTTCATCTCCCTTAGATAAATTTCCACCGGTTTTCCTTGCTCATCAAGTTTAAACCTGACTTCCTGCGTTTCAAAATTGAACGATCCTTTGCGAAAACGTTCTTCCCTCAACTTCATGGCAAGTTTGTTGAATACTAGGATGTTTTCTGCATGATCTCCTGTTCCTGATTCAATGATTTCCTGAACCTCATCATAGTTGAAACGCCGGTTTGAATGGATGATGCTCTTCCCGAACCACTCATTTATGATTCCTGCATTTTCATCCATTTCGAAAACGGCTGAAAAACATAGACGGTCTTTATCCGGCTGTAATGAACACAACTGGTTTGATAATCGCTCCGGAAGCATGGGAATCACCCTATCGACCAGGTAGATCGAAGTTCCGCGCAGATAAGCTTCTTTATCTATTGCCGTTTCTGGCTTAACATAATAAGAAACATCTGCAATATGAACACCAATTTCCCAGTTGCCATTAATCAGCTTTTTTAAAGAAATAGCATCGTCAAAATCTTTGGCATCTGCCGGGTCGATAGTGATAGTGAAAACATCCCTGAAATCCCTCCTTTTGCTGATTTCTTCCTTAGGAATATTATCCTTAAATTGTTCTGCTTCCTTTACAGATGCCACCGAAAAAAACAATGGAAACTCAAATTCAGCCAATATCGAATCCATTTCCACATCATTGTTGCCCGGCATTCCAAGTACATACTTCACCTCGCCAAAAGGGTTTTCCGATTGTGGAGGCCATTCTGTTATCTCGGCAACAACTTTCTGTCCATTCTTTGCACCGTTAAGGTGGGTTAATGGAATAAAGATATGCACAGGCATCGAAGGATTATCGGGAATTAAGAATGCAAAGTTTCTCGAAACTTCTATGGTCCCTACAAACTGTTTTTTATTTCTTTTCAGGATTTCTACAACCTGTCCCTCTGTTTTTTTCCCTTTTCTTCTTGGAAACAACATCACCCTCACCTTGTCTCCATGAAGCGAATGTGCAGTACTGGTGGGAGAAATAAAAACATCTTCACTCTTATCATCAGGAATAATATAAGCTTTCCCGGTTTGTTTCATGTCTACGGTGCCTGTAATATAGGCGGTTTCTTTATGTGGGAACTTTCCGCTGTGCTTGTTTAATTGGTATTTACCTTGTTTGTTTCCTTCCAGTTCCCCGCTTTCTGCAAGGCGTTCAATAATATCTCTTACAAGTTCTTTACTGGCGTTATCGCTCACCCCTAACCGGGCTGCTACCTGTTTATAATTAAACTTGTTTAAGGGGTCGCTCAGAAATACCTCCATCACACTTTTTACGAATGTGTTAGCACTCTCATACGATTTTTTGCTCCTTTTACTCATTCTTTCATCGTTTGTTTAAATTATAGTAAAGGTAGTACATTTTGGGAACTGTGCAGGTCTTCATTTACAACTTATCTTACATAAAAAAACCACCCATTGGGGGTGGTTTCTTTATTTGCCTGTAAAAAGACCAGGGGGAATCATCAGGATGTGAAAATCAGGTGGGAATTTTGATAACAGTGTGTTATCTTTGGCGGCGGAATTTTTGGATTTAATATAGCTACATATTATTCCTTCACGATCCCTTCTCCACCCTGGTCCTTTACAAGGTATTTTTAGTTCTTTTTATTACCTTTTATTAATTATAACTTATTTTATCTTTGTTCTATTAGTATAATAAGTATTAGTTCCCGTTATCTGTCCAAACAGAAACATAGTCACCTGAACCTGCAACAACCGAAACAGCCCAGGGAGAATCATCAATGGGTACACTGAGATTTTGCCCTGCAGGAACTAAATATGGCCCCAGCACTATGGAACGGTCAAGGCGATAAATAATAACAATAATAGAAGATAAATCACTGGGACTATTTGTACCACCTGCGCCATTTTCAACATTCATATCCCGTTTCTCGGCGCTAAGTTTTTGATCTCCAACAGTACCTGCACCCGAACCATTGTCCACGAAGAGGGCCTGACCTGTTACAAAAACATTGTAAGACGGTATAGGATTTGTTGTTCGTCCAAAAACTACGGTAACCATTAGTATCGAGACGGTAAGTAAAAGTATCTTTTTCATTTTTAGTTGTTTTTACAGGGTTTGACTGATTGAATGAATTATGCGGTAAAATTACATCGCCAATTCAGCCTGCGCAATAGCAGGAAACCGTAAAATAAAATAGCGGGTTCCCGCTATTGATTGTAGAAATGAAAAAATTAATCCATTGATTATTAATGTTATAAGATTTCTCATGGCGTGCAACTCACACGCCATGAAATTTTTTTTTTTGACGGATTTTTGGTAGAGATAATGAAAAGACCACTTTTTTTGTTGAAAACTCACTGGTTTTTGTCAATAAAATTCTTATTTGAAGAAAAGAAAATAAAAAAGATCAAATAACCCCTCTTTCATAGAGGATTTTCACAAGTTCGGCATTATTCCGGGCGCCACATCTTTCCCTGATGTTTCTTATCGTTTTTTCAACTGTCGAAACACTCAGGCACTTTTTCTCGGCAATTTCAGGCTGTGTAAGTCCATTCGATAAAAAAACAATATATTCTTTCTGGTTGGGTGTCAATATATACCTGGGATCAGCAAACCCAGCCCTGAAAGCCTTTTCCTGTTCAGGTTCAACAATCCCTGTAAACACGGTCATCCCCCGGGAAACCTTCTCGAGTGTCAGCTTGATTTCGTTTTTATCCGCATTTTTTAACAGGTAAGCCATCGCGCCTGCTTCAAACATTTTACGTTTCCATATTGACGAATCTTCTGAAGTAAATATCACGATCGATTTTTCAGGAAAATGGTGCCTGAGTTTCCGCATGTTCTGCAATGGCTGGTAACCGGGGATCCAAAGGTCGAGGAGAAAAATATCAAACGAAGTGGGAACGGCTATGTTGACGGCTTCATCAACATCGTTGGCGCTGCCGATAATCTCGATTCCGTCACGGGAAGGCCGAAAAGTGTTTCGTAATCCTGTGATGATAACCGGATGGTCTTCGATTGTGAACAACCTTATCATTTATCTCTGAATTTTATCCCGTTTATGTCTTTCCATGAACCCAGGGAAATTTTATTTCCCATGAGGTCCCGTCCCCGGGAGCAGAGGTCACTTTTGCTGAACCATTTAACAATTTAGCCCGCTCATATATATTCATTAATCCCATTCCCTTCTTTTCAATAAGAGCCGGATCAAAACCCTGTCCATTGTCAAAATAATTGATAGTTATATCATTAGCAGTCTTGTGAAAGGAGATGCTCACATAACTATCCCTGGCGTATTTTCCTGCATTGGTAAGCAATTCCTGTACTATCCTGTACGCATGTAAGACTGTTTCTTCGTTTAGTACGATAGGTTCTTCCGGCATTTCAACCTGGATTTTCAATCCGGTTGCCTTCATGATATCCTCACATTGCCCTTCAATCAATTCCTCGAATGTAAAATTGTCCAGCATCGCCTTGTTCATCCGGTGAGAGATCAAGCGTATACTTTGTCCTAAGGCCTTGATCTTCCCCTTGATTTCCTCCTTTATTTTGGTTTCGGGTAAATCCAGGTTCTCAATCTCACCGGTCAAACCCAGCACAAGTTGACCGGTAATATCATGCAATTCCCTGGCAACCTTCGCCTTTTCATTTTCTTCTATTTCGATGATCCGTTTTGCCGACTGTATCTGCTGATGTTGAAGCTTAACACGGTTTCGTTGCTGCAACCATAAAATGATGAAAATAAACCCGATGATCATGAAAACGGTTATCGTCAATCCTAACCGGGTTTTCTGTAACCGGTTTTGCTGTAAGAGTAGTTCTCTTTGATTGCCCTGAATGGTAATTTCTTTGTTATTTAAATCAAGCAAAGCACCCAGCACCCTGACCTGGTCCGAAGCCTGCCCCATGTCCGCCATCGACCTTGATTTATAAGCCTTCTTCTGAAATTTGGCTGCAGCATTATACTCACCCATCCGTGTAAGCACATCCGCATAAGTGTCATACAATGTGGCCATCCAATCAAAATTCTTTTCTTTCTCTGCAAGTGGAATAGCATGATCAACCAGGCACTCTTCCGCTCCTTTAACATCTCCCTTCTCAAGATAACTATAAACCATATTATTATAGGCCCCAAATACTATTGTGGAAAGGTTGGTATTCAGTGTTAATTTTATAGCTTTTCTGAAATAATAAAGCGCCGTATCTGGATTTTCCGTGTGATTGCCTATATTTATATAAATATTTGCCAACCCGAACTCGTTTCCCTTGGTTTTTTCCAGGTAACGGATAGCCTCCCTTTCTAATTTTAACACCTTTACCGGATCCGTTTCAAAACGGGAAAGATTTCCTAATGAAAGACCGATCTGTTTTGGGATCGAATGCCTTACCGCAATTTTATAAGCCGAATCGTACATTTTACGCGCCTCATCCCGGTTTTTTATATCATATTTGATATTTCCTTCTAAATTGTAAGCACTTGCCAAAGTGCTGTAGTCTTGCTGTAAGTTGGCCACTTTTTTACATGTGTCCAATTTACCAATTGCAGTTTTAAAATCTTTGACTTTATAATAAATTTGAGCAATTTCGAAAAGTAAAAAAGGCTTCTGTGCATATATCTTAGCACTGTCTGCTAGCTTTAAAGCCTTGTCGAAATAAATGTAACTCGAATCTTTATCCGTACTATAAAATGCCTCTCCCATCAATGAATAACCCTGAATAAACGCTTCTGTTGTTTTCAACCTGCGTGCATAATTTAAGGCTTTTTTTGCATTATTCATGCAAAGAACAGGATTGCTTATCAGGGTAAGTTTTACCAATGAATCCAGCTTTTTAATGGAATCCTGAAGAGATGCTTTTTTGAAATGATTAATAGCAGAATTTTGTGAGAAAGCATCAATTGGGTATAATGATACAAAGTATCCCAGAAACAACCCGAGAATAATTGAATTTAAGTACTTCATTGATTGGCCTTCTTCCGCTTAATTAACAAAGGTACAAAAACAAGAATTACAATTCCTAATATTTCAGTGTATTCCCCGAAAGATCATAATATTTTTATACGCTTCGCAGCTCATTTTGTTACATTACCATCTTAAAACAGGCAATGCACCAAGCAATGATCTGGTATATTCCTTTTCGGGGCAGGAATAAATTTTATCGGCATCTCCGGTTTCTTCAATTTTCCCATTTCGCATCACAATGATTCTGTCCGACATGAATCGTACCACCGACAGATCATGTGAAATAAACACATAGGTAAAACCGAATTCGTCCTTCAATTTGTTTAAGAGGTTGAGGATCTGTGCCTGTAAAGAGACATCGAGTGCAGAAACCGATTCATCACATATGATAAGCCTGGGCTGAACGGCAAGTGTCCTTGCAATACACACCCTTTGCCGTTGCCCTCCCGAGAATTCATGGGGATAGCGACGAAAATGTTCAGGGCCAAGTCCTGTCATTTCAAGTAGTTCAATCGCCCTTTTTTTTCTTTCGGCAGCGCTTTTATATTGATCCAATTTCAGCATTGGTTCCATTATTGCAGCCCCAGCCGTTAGCCTGGGATTAAGTGATGAATAGGGGTCTTGGAAAATGATTTGAAGGTCCTTTCGGAATGAACGTAACTTATTTTGCGACAGGCTATGGATTTCCCGTCCATCAAAACTAATTTTTCCCGACCGGGCCCTGATCAACTGAAGAATACTTCTCCCAAGAGTTGTCTTTCCACTACCGGACTCCCCCACAACGCCCAGGGTTTCACCGGGATAGACCTCAAAAGACACACAATTAACGGCTTTTACAAAAGCATCTGCTTTCCCATAGAACGAATAGTGAGATGGAAATACCGTCTCAAGATCTTTAACTTGTAATATCGGGGGATGGGAATAAATCTCCTTATGTCTTTTCCTTCGTTCCTCGGAGGTCTCTGTTTCAGGTTCGGTTAATGGCGTCGTGGATTCTAAAAACTCCCCGATGGAGGGAAGCCTTTTCAAACGTTTATTTACAGGAGGGCGGCATTGCAACAAACCTATTGTATAAGGATGTGAAGGAAAACGAAATACCTGTTCCGTTTTTCCTTCCTCGACAACTTTCCCCTTATACATGACCAGAATACGATCGGCAAAACCAGAAACCAAACCCAGGTCATGAGTAATGAATAAAATACTCAACCCATGTTTTGCCTGTAGCTCTTTCATCAGGTCCAGTATTGTTCGCTGAACGGTGACATCCAGTGCCGTGGTCGGCTCGTCAGCAATAAGAAGACTGGGGTTGCAGGACATTGCCATAGCGATCATCACCCTTTGTTTTTGTCCACCTGAGAGCTGATGCGGGTAGCTATCAAAAATGGATTCAGGTCTTGGCAGTCTTACTTCATTAAACCAATCCAGTGATCTAAGCCTCGCCTCTTTCCTTTTTATTTTCAGGTGCCATCGCATCGTTTCAGCAACCTGGAAGCCACAGGTAAGTACCGGATTTAATGAAGTCATAGGTTCCTGAAAGATCATACCAATCTCTTTTCCCCTGATACCTTGTAATTGTTTTTCATCAGCCTTTAACAATGACAATTCCGAACCATCAATCGCCCTGAGAAAAATATCACCTTTTTTGATCTCTCCGTCGGGATAGGGTATCAATCCGAGAATAGAAAGTGCAGTGACCGACTTCCCGGAACCTGATTCCCCAACAATTCCCAGGGTCTCTCCGCGATTCAACGAAAAACTCACATCCTCGACAGCTGTCGTTAGTTCATGTTCATGATGAAAAACAACCGTAAGGTTTTTTACTTTTAAAATTTTTTCCAGATCCATTTTCCTTGCAAACGAAGGTCAACACTCATCTCTGTGAAGAAACAAACCACCAAACTTTCAACCAGATGAAAAAGTCAACCTTTCTTGAATTACTTTTTCAAAATTAACCGATAAAGTGATATAGATAACATCAAAAACAATTAGAAGCTATTATTCCCCCATGAGTTCTTCGTTAAAATTTTCTGTTCAGTGTAAAGCATTACGCCATATTACTATAATTAAAACACCCGCTATATCAGTAATTGACGATTTTATTTCCTTGCTGTTTCCCCGGATTTGTGCGGCTTGCGGAAACAGCCTATTAAAACAGGAAGAAATAATATGTATCTCCTGTGAATTTCATCTTCCAAGGACAAACTTTCACCTTTCACCCGACAATCCGGTAAGCAGGTTATTCTGGGGAAAGATTCCCCTGGAAAGTGCTGCCGCGTATCTCTATTTCAATAAAGGAAGTAATGTTCAACGGTTGATTCACCAGTTAAAGTACAAAGGGCGTAAGGATATAGGTATTAAACTTGGCCGGCAATATGGGCAGGATCTGAAAGTTTCTCCATTTTTTCAGAAGATTCAATTGATCATACCAGTTCCGCTTCATACAAGAAGGCTTAAGAAAAGAGGATATAATCAAAGTGAACAATTTGCAATCGGACTGGGAGAAACAATGAAGATCCCTGTAGATCCAAATGCCATATGCCGTAAAAAAGAGACTGAAACCCAGACGAATAAATCAAGGTTCAAACGCTGGCAGAATGTTGCTGAAGTCTTTGAGATTAAAAATTCCAATTCACTGGAGATGAAGCATATTCTTTTAGTTGATGATGTTATCACAACCGGTGCAACACTTGAATCCTGTATACTTACCCTTGCTTCAATCCGTGGTATTCGGATTAGTGTGGCAACCATTGCTGTGGCTCCTCTCTAGCGGCTCTCGCCAAGAACACAGGTTTTCTTTATATGACTTACCTTTCCGTCAGGCTTAATCAATTCAATTGAAAGAATATAAATCCCAACTGGAGATTTCTTATTATTCTTATCCATGCCATCCCAGATTATTCCATCCTCATTTGAGAGTAACCTGTTTTTTATAAGACTCCGGACACAGATGCCTTTAGCATTAAAAATTGTAATATTGACAAGGTAACCTGGACTGTCTAAATTAAATCTTATAATTAGGACATCATCTTTTCCGTCATTATCAGGCGTAAAAACGGAACAAGAGAGGCTAACGGCATCTTTATCAGGGTCCAGCTTTAGAAATTCAGAATTCTTGTAAGCTGGCGTTGCAAATCCGCAACTTTCTGAAGCGGAATGCCAGTTAGTAATATCCTCAGACGGTAACAAAGGATTTATTCGTTCAAGCGAAACACCATTTGTCGTAATCAATAAATCAGAATACATCACGGTCGAGTAATTGACCCTGTCAATTATAACCCCATCATTTTTCCTTGCCAAAACAACCGTTCCATTATCACTTTTAATGGAAGGCATGGTAACCATTCTAATAAAAGCATCAGGGTCGGGGCTGTAATATCTTTTCATAATATCATCGGGATCTTTCGTCAGTACAAAAAAACTACCGGGGAATGAAAGAAAACCACTTTCCGATATTGGTTTCATATCGCTTCCTGTGTTTTGGATACTGTCAAACAAACCCAGCGCAAGTTCCTGGAGATTCAGTACTTTTTCGGAACGGTTGAAAATTTCAATAAATTTTGCTCCATTCGTCACTGGATTTGCAAGGATCTCATTGATGATAAGATCATCGGAGAAAATTGAATCAGGCAGACCGATTCTGACCGTTCTGGCAGTATCAAGATAGTTTCCAACACAATCTGTTGGAGGGTCCTTGCAGGAAAGCAAATAAATATGATTTTTTTCAAGTGGTTCAGGAAGTGTCAAATAAACTGAATTATACCCGGGTGGAACCAAAGACACTTTTATAGGCGTAAATCCATCTTCATCAAGGAACCACTGGTTTGCATCATTAAGGCTTAGACTATCTATGGATTCCGAAAATTCAGTTCCAATAATTTTGTCGGAAACGATCCATGCCCTTTTAAGATAGGGCTTAATTTTATCAGGTTGTGAAGCATGAACGGAATTTATCGTTCCCGGTGTTCCGCCTTTCGCATCCTTTGATGCTATCCAGTTATCCTTGCATCCACAAGGATTTCCGGGATCTATCATTTCAAGGGACCAACCCCCATTCTCTTTTGAAGGATCCTGATACCAGTCGGAAGAATAAGTAACCGTATGAATTATTTTCCCGGAAGAATTTTTTAAAATCAGCGTTGTTCCTTCATTTGGAAGCGAAGAACGGGAACTAAAGAGAATAACACAAGGCCCATATTTATTCATTATAGTGTCATTGGTCAGTATCAGATATCCATACGGTGCAATAGTTGTTCCGGGAAAAGTCTTTACAGAAGAACCATATTCAAGGGTCCACCCACTTAGGTTTAAGGGAAACGGGGTTCGGTTATAGAGTTCAACATACTCGCTTTCCGGCAGACCATTAACAGGATCCGGGTCAGCCATAATCTCATCCATAATAACATCCCATGTTTTTTCCTGATAAATAGTATCAGTTCTGATGACTCCCACATAAAAATCATCGAAAAAAAACTTAGTAGAATTGCTGGAGGTATATTGACAATAAATGCCAAACCAGGAAGTGGATGGAATACCCGGATCAATACAATGACCTTCCTCCAGGAAGTTCATTCCACCCGTATTATCGGCAAAGAGGGTCCAAATTCCTAAAGAATCATGGATCATTTTAAATCGCAAATCATTGGTCGGATGATTTGTACAGGAAAAATTTGCCTGGAAAAGCTTTGCAATTTGTGTTCCGGTTTGCTTGAAAAAGGAAATGCTGTCGTTGCTTCCCCCGATTTGAAGAAAATAACCATTAACAGGACCTTTCAGGTTAGAAGTATCAGAAACGAGATAAACTCTTGCATAATTATTTGTCGATGTATTGAATGACAATTTTACCCAGAATGACCACTCAGTTCTTTTCAACATCATGTTGGAAGTAACCAGTGCTGAAAGACCAGCCCCCGGGGCAATAAGCTGGAGTTGACCGGCCGTGTTGACTTCGAACCTTCCGGTATCACCAAGCCATTCAGGATTTTGGGTAAAATTACCATCCGTGAAATCATCACTAAATTGGCCTTTTACATTCAGTGCCGGAATCAGCAGGATCAGGAGCCAAAAATACTTTAACATTTCGTTTGTTTCTTCTTAATCGGAGAAAATCAAAAAGGTAATACCACACATTCTGATTTCTTCAATTACCTTTGTGCTCCAAAAAATGCATAAAATTATGAAAATAGCAGTCGTCGGTGCTACTGGTTTAGTGGGTCGCGAAATGCTGAAAGTCCTTGAAGAAAAGGATCTGGGATTATTCAAACTGCTTCCCGTTGCCTCTCCAAAATCAGCCGGAAAAACAATCTCTTTCAAAGAAAAGGAGTATATAGTCCTCATGCACGAGCAGGCAATTGCTGAGAAACCTGAGATCGCAATATTTTCTGCGGGAGGATCAACTTCTTTGGAATGGGCACCTAAATATGTTGCCGCCGGAGCAACGGTTATTGATAACTCTTCAGCCTGGAGGATGAATGAAGAAGTTCCACTTGTAGTTCCAGAGATCAATGGATATGTTCTCACAAATCAGGATAAAATTATTGCTAACCCCAATTGTTCAACTATTGGAATTGTGGCTGCATTAGCACCTCTGCATAGGAAATTCAAGATCAAACGGCTTGTGATCTCAACCTATCAATCTGTAACGGGAACAGGGATTAAAGCTGTGAGGCAACTTGAAAACGAACGAAAAGGTATTACCGGGGAAATGGCATATCCTTATCCCATAGACCTTAATATATTTCCCCACGGAGGGTATTTTCTTCCCAATGGATACACTTCTGAAGAAATAAAACTGGTTAATGAAACACGAAAAATCCTTACTGCTCCATCTTTGCTGATTACCGGTACTGTGGTCCGGGTACCAGTCACAGGCGGTCATTCTGCTTCAGTAAATGCTGAATTTGAATCACCAGTTGATCCTGATCAGGCAAGAGAACTGCTTTCCCGAACGGAAGGCATCATTGTTCAGGATGACCCGTCAAACAACATTTATCCCATGCCCTTGTATGCCCGGGGGAAAGATGATGTTTTCGTGGGTAGAATCCGGATAGATGAATCGCAACCGAATACATTGAATCTTTTTATTGTCACGGATAACCTCCGGAAAGGGGCTGCTACCAATGCTATCCAGATTGCACAGTACCTTCTTGCCCACAACCTGATCCTAACAAGCTAATTAATTTTAATATACCTGTATCCTCACATGGCACTTCACATTATGATGGGAAAACGAATATCCAAGACGTTTTTCATTGATAAATATCAATTAATTATTGATAAATATTCGTGGTTTTTCTAAGTTTGTACAATTTATTATTATTTTTGTCTAGTTGTTTTCCTGATAAGTTATCGACCTTATATCAATGGCTAAGTTTATTCAAACTAATAATTGTGTTGATTGCACTTGTAGAAATTCAATCTTCAATACTCTCTCGGCTCCGGAGTTGGAGAGTATGAATAACAATCGTTATGAAGTCAGCTTTAAGCCAGGGGAGGTAATGTTTAAACAGGGGACACCAGCCACCCATTTTCTTTGTCTTACAAAAGGTTTAGCAAAGATATACATCGAAGGATATGGAAAAAATCTGATTATAGGTTTAGTGAAGCCGGTTGAATATATTTTAGGCCCTGGCATTTATGTCGACAACAGACATCATTATTCTGCTTCAGCAATTGAAGATTCCACTGCCTGCCTGGTGGACGTGAACACATTTAAACAAATGACACGAAGAAATCCTGATTTTGCTGAAGAATTTATACATCGCATCAGTCTTATGACCATATTCAATTTTGAACAATTTATAAGCCTCACCCAAAAACAAATGAATGGACGGATTGCAGATGCTTTGTTTTACCTCTCCGACAAAATATATGGACACAATCCTTTTGAAATGAGCATCTCACGTCAGGACCTTGCCGATCTGTCAGGTATGTCAAAAGAAAGCGCCATCCGTATTCTCAAAGAATTTAAAGATGAAGGAATCTTGACAGTCGAAGGTAATCATCTCAATATATTGAATCCCCAGCAATTAAAGAAGATCAGCGAAACCGGGTAAATGCTTGCTGATCAATCCATTAGTTTACTTACTACCTCCTCTGGGGTAATTGCCCTGATACAAGCACAATTACCTGTTTTCCTGCAGTCATCACACTTTTTATCCAATACCAGGAAAGTTGCGTTTCTCCCTAATGGTGCCCATCGTTCAGGAAAGATAGGTCGCATTGGCGCATAAATCCCGATGACTCTTTTTCCTAATGCTGCAGCAATATGCAATGGCCCTGTACTGGCTGCGACCAATCCGTCACAAACGTTGATGAAAGAAAGAAGCTCTGCAAGTGATAGTTTCCCGGTCATATCATTTATCCTGTTACGGTGCTGAAATAAAAAATCTTTCATCAGTTCACCTTCTTCTTTGGTGCCGGTAACCGAAATGCGGAATTTATCTTCAGGGAGAAGACCAATCAATTTTGAAAAGTTATCCAATCCCCATTCACGGGCGCTACCTTTCGATTTGGGATGGAGAATAAGATCAAAACGGTTCGGATCGGGTGGCAGGATATTGTTTGAAGGGGGTATCTTTGTCAGACCATATAGATCAGATATTTCTGATACCGTATATTCCCTATTGATACCCAGGGGTTTAAGAAGCTTAAGATTGAGTTGCGCTTCGTGGAAGTTTGATTTTTTCCGGCTGTAATGAACAAGTTTATTGCAATATAACCACGAGTAAACCCGATGCGATGTTCCAATCCGTAAGGGGATCTTAGTTTTTTTCGCTAATTTCTGGATTTGCTTTACCGGAAAGACATGCAGGATGATATCGGCCTTTAAAATTTCACTATCCATCCTCCATTTTCCACTCTCTATTCTCATTTTGATTTCATCCCAATCAATGAATTCATCGATATACTCGCAAGCATCAATGATTGGCTTTGTATACTTTTTCCCAAGAAAAATGATTGTGGAATCCGGGAATTCTTGTTTCAAAATCCCTGCCATTGGCAGGGTCAGAATAACATCACCAAGATTATCAGTTCGGCTTATTATGATTCGTTTCACCCTATGATGGCTTTGACACCCGGCAACTCTTTGCCTTCCATATATTCCAGCATGGCCCCGCCACCGGTTGAAACATAGCTCATTTTATCTGCAAGATCGTATTTATTAATGGCTGCAACGGAATCGCCTCCTCCTACAAGTGAGAATGCCCCATTTTCAGTAGCTTTTGCTATGGCTTCTGCAATTTTTTTTGTCCCTTCTTCAAAATTCTTCATCTCAAAAACTCCCATTGGACCATTCCATAAAATGGTGGATGATTGTTCAATTACATGTTCAAACTTTTGCAATGTATTCGGGCCAATGTCGAGACCCATCCAGGGATCAGGAATATCATAAGCGTTGCAGGTCTTAATGTTTGCATCGTTTGAAAAAGCGTCAGCAATAATGGCATCAATGGGTAAATAAAGATTGACGCCCATCATTTTGGCCCTTTCAACAATGTTGCGTGAAATATCCACAAGTTCTTCCTCTACAAGCGAATTCCCGACTTCCCCGCCCATTGCTTTGATGAAAGTGAACATCATGCCTCCTCCAATGATCAGATTGTCGACCTTATCCATCAGATGACTGATAACTTCAATCTTACCTGAAACCTTGGCCCCACCAAGAATAGCAGTAAAAGGACGGGTCGCTTCCTTAAGTACTTTGTCAAGATGGATGATCTCTTCCGCCATCACATATCCAAAGCATTTGGCTTCGGGGAAATAATTGGCAATGATCGCCGTCGAAGCATGTGCCCTGTGGGCTGTGCCGAAAGCATCGTTCACATAAATATCGCCCAGTGAAGCCAGTTTCTTGGCAAAAGCTTCATCTCCATTTTCTTCTTCCTTGTAAAAGCGAAGGTTCTCAAGTAACAATACTTCTCCGGGTTTTAATCCTGCCGACAGATCTTTCGCCGATTGCCCAATGCAATCGTCCGCAAATTTCACGGTTTGTTTTAATTGCTCCGAAAGGTATGGTAAGAGGTGTTTAAGCGAGAATTTTTCTTCTGGCCCTCCTTTCGGCCGGCCAAGATGCGACATGAGAATTACTGACCCTCCGTCGGCCAGGATTTTACGGATGGTAGGAAGTGTTGCATCTATCCTGTTTGTATCGGTGATCTGATAATCGCTGTCTAAAGGAACATTAAAATCCACACGGATCAATGCCTTCTTGTCCTTAAAATTAAAATTATCAATAGTTTGCATAACGGTTCATTATTTATAATCAAGACAAAATTAAAATTTTCGAACGGAAAACGACAACAATTTTTAATTTTACCCTGGAATTGACCTTATGAATAAAAAAGATTTAAACGTTGTCCTCCTGCAATCCGATATTTTTTGGGAAGATATCGCGAAAAACATTGCTCATTTTTCAGTACTGGTTGATGAAATCAGGGAACCGGTTGACCTGCTCATTCTGCCTGAGATGTTTAGTACCGGTTTTACGATGAATACCAGCAGATGTGCCGAATCCATGGATGGAACTTCGATGCATTTCCTGAATGAAACAGCTGGAAAAATAAACTGCACGGTAATAGGCAGCCTCTTGATAAATGAAGGGTCGGGTTTTTATAACCGCCTGGTTTGCATGTTTCCTGATGGAACATTTCTAACCTACGATAAACGCCATCTGTTTCGCCTTAGTGAAGAGTATAAAGTCATGCAAAGCGGGAGCAGGAAGATCATTGTTCAGAATGGCGATTGGCATTTCCTCCCGTTGGTTTGTTATGATCTCCGGTTTCCGGTATGGAGCAGAAATTCTTATCGTAATGGGAAATATGAATACGATCTTCTCGTTTATCCATCTAACTGGCCACAAAGCAGGGCAAATATCTGGAAATCATTACTGATTGCAAGAGCTATCGAGAATCAGGCTTATGTCATAGGGGTTAACAGGATAGGAACTGATGGCTATGGTACCTGGCATGCAGGCCACTCTATGGTTGTTGACCCGAAAGGAGTTATCCTCGCAGATGCCGGTGATAAAGAAGAAATTTTAAGGACAACCCTGTCCATGGAGGAGTTGAACCTGTTCAGAGAATCATTTAAAATTGGCCTTGATTGGGACCGGTTTGTTATTGAAATTTGACTTATGAATAAGCTGTCTGTTGTCATCATCACCTTTAACGAAGAAAGAAATATTCTTCGATGCATCAATTCCGTTAAAGATTTTGCGGATGAAATCCTTGTCGTGGATTCCTTTTCTACCGACCATACGGTTGAAATATGCAATTCTTCAGGGTACAGGGTAATTACGCACAAATTTGAAGGATATGGTCAACAAAAACAATTTGGTGTAGACCAAGCTAAAAACAATTGGATCCTTTCACTGGATGCCGACGAAGAGGTTACAAACAAATTAGGAAAGGAAATTATAGGTTTGCTTCAGGAAGAGATAATTCCACATGAAGGATATTATATTCCTTTCGCTTTTTGTTATATGGGACGTATTCTCAGGCATATAGGAATAGGTAATCTCCGTTTGTTTGATCGTACAAGGGGCAGGTTTAAATTCGTTTCAGTTCATGAAAGCGTAGATGTGAAAGGTAATGTTGGAAAGCTGAAAGGGAAGGTTATTCATTATTCGTACAGGGATATTTCTCATCATATACAAAAGATAAACACCTATACCACACAGGCAGCCGAAGGATATACGGCTAAGGGAAGAAAGTTTTCAAAAATCTGGGTTTTTTTAAAATTTCCAGTAAATTTTTTCATATTTTATTTCATCAGGCTGGGAATAATTAATGGTTATCCTGGTTTCTTATGGGCGTTTTTTGCAGCCTTTTACGGCTCATTGAAAGTGGCGAAAACTATTGAAATGCAGCAGAAAAAATGATTACATACTTACTTGGTTCTTCAACAATATTTCTTCTCCTTCTGGTCTGGCTGATCCTGGAATATGGAATTCTCCTTCCAGCCCCGACCGGTCTTCGCATTTTAATGTATCATAAAGTTTCAGAAAGGAAAATCGATGGACTTACAATATCGGCAGAAAACCTAAAACAACATATTGAATTTATACATAGGAAAGGATATCATACCTTATCATTTAAAGACCTTTCTGAGGCTGTCAGGATTGGCAAACCACTTCCCAAACTATCATTAATCCTTACTTTCGATGATGCTTACCGGGACTTCATGGAATTAGCAGTACCATTGTTAAAAACCTATGGATTTAAAGCCAGTGTATTTATTCCTGTTGGTTACATAGATAAAACAAACATCTGGGATAATGGATCTGATCCTATTCTTTCGGCAGGTGAGATTAGGGAATTGGCAAATAACGGCAATATTGAGTTCGGAATTCATTCTTTTTTACATCGCAGTTATACAGAACTTGATCCTGCCGGGATTGAAAAGGACCTGGATCTTTGTTTTCAAACCCTTAGTTATCATAACATCCCGTTTGTCCGCGTATTGGCATATCCCTATGGAAGTTATCCAAAAAAAGATTTGTATCTGAAGGCCAGAATGAAAGAAATCTTTAGAACGTCACGTCTTCAGTTTGCCCTTAGGATTGGAAATAGAGTCAATCATTGGCCACTCAAAGATCCATACGAAGTAAAAAGAATTGATATTAAAGGTACTGATAGTTTTTCTACATTTAAAATCAAATTAAAAAAAGGGAGAAGGAAAGTATTTTCCTGAAACGGAATGACAGGAGCTTTTTACAGACAATTTATCCGGGTGAATTATGTACTCGGTCTGGTGCTGATGATCATTTTTGTTCCTCATTCCAAAATTATGGTCAGCATTGCCCATTTCTGGCTGGCCGGCACCTTTGCTATGGACCGTTACAACACCCGTAAATGGCTTGAATTTTTCCAAAATAACCCACTTTGGGAAAAAATTGCAGGGGCAATTCCGATAAGTGTTTATCATTTTTTCATCAGTATTGTAAAAGGGTTTCGTTCATTCGTTCACAATCGCCCGGCAGTGATCTTCAGTTCGATCCTGTTGATGCATTTTATCGGGTTGATCTTTACAACTGATTTTGATTATGCATTGAAGGATATTCGTACAAAACTTCCGTTGTTTCTTCTACCCCTGTTTATATCAACTTCACCTGCATTCAACCGGAGGTATTTCTATGGGTTCATGTTGTTGTATTCCGCTTCGGTATTGGTGCGGACACTGATCAATTCATGGTACCTTTTTGAAGGTCATTTTATCGATATCCGTGATATCTCCAAACCAATTTCACATGTCGTCTTAGCTCTTCATGTCAGCCTCGCAATGTTCGTTCTTGTCTGGTTTATTTTCAAACAAAGGATATTTTCAATTGGGTGGAAAATTTTGTTTGGTTTGGTAACTGCCTGGTTAATGGCCTATCTTATATTAGCCCATTCAACCACCGGTCTTGTTATAACTGGTCTGACCCTGCTTATTCTGGTCATTTTTTATATGGTTCGGAGTAAAAAATTATGGCTTAAGATTAGTCTTTTATCCTTACTGATAGCATCCAGCGGATTTACAGTTATTTACATCTCCCAAATTATAAATGAATATTATAAGGTAAATCCTGTTAATTTTTCAAAGTTGGAAAAAGTATCACGCCAGGGTCATCCTTATGTTCATGACACAATAAACAGGCAAACAGAAAATGGTAACTACCTGTACATTTATATTCAGGTTGATGAGTTGCGGGATGCCTGGAACAAACGAAGTACCATTCCTTTTAACGGATATGATAAAAAGAACCAACTGATCATCAATACCCTCGTCAGATATCTTACCTCTAGGGGATTAAGAAAAGATGCAGACGGAATGAATCAACTTTCAAATAATGAGATCAGGGCAATTGAAAAAGGAACAGCAAATGTCATTTTTACGAGGAAGTTCAGTATAAGTGGACAAGTTTATGAATTGTTATGGGGATTGGATGAATACAAGAAAACTGGTGATCCTACCGGCTCAAGTCAGATGCAACGACTGGAATTCTGGAGAGCTTCTTTAGGTATTATAAAAGATAATTGGCTTACAGGAGTCGGCACAGGTGATATGAATGAGGCTTTTCAACAGCAATATGAAAAGATGAAAACGAAACTTGCCCCTGAACAGCGATGGCGGTCTCACAATCAGTTTCTCTCGATCCTCGTGGGATTCGGGATATTTGGTTTTATTTGGTTCCTTTTTGCCCTCCTCTATCCTGCATTTTCTCTCGGTAAATTCAAAGATTATTTTTTCCTGGTTTTCTTTATCATTGTGATGCTCTCCATGATAACAGAAGATACAATTGAATCACAATTAGGGGTTACCTTTTTGGCATTCTTCTATTCCTTCTTTCTTTTTGCCCGGAAAGAAGATGATAAAATTTGACGGTAAGCTACTTAAACAGAACCCCGATTTTAAACCCGACAAAATTATAGGGTACTTTATATTCTGTTGTGGTGTAATGAGATGCAATAGTATCGTAATAAGTCCTGTAATTTGAAGTGATTGCCTGGTAACGGTAAAAGAGTTCATACTCGAATTGAAACCGTTTTCCAATCCGCTTCCTGAGGCCGATACCTATACTGAATAACAATCCACCTTTCCCTGATTCATAAGAAGAAGTGCTGTCGCGCTTACCAAATGCTTCTCCCAGGTTGATATAGGCGAACGGTGTATTATCGGAAGGCTTAAAGTCATAAAAGAAATGAGCAAATACCGGATAAAACATTCCTTTCTTCCAGAATTCGGCTCCTATTCCAATGCCCAAACCTGCTCTTCCCGAGATAACGACCCCGTTTATAGTTTGAACAGGTATTATGATCTGATCATTCTTAGCTTTTTTCACGTATCCGCGGATATTATCCGTTCCGAAAGAACCCAATCCAATCCCAAACCCCGCTTCTGTCTTATTGAAATATTGAAATGCAGATTTTTCAGAAATATCCTGTCCAAAAGCAAAATTTACCAAGACAGATATTAATAAAGTGAGAATGATTGATAGTCTCTGCATATTTTTATTTGTGGGTACTGTTTATGATTGGATAAGTAAAATTACAATAATTTAACGAAAGGTAAAATTCTTTAAATTGCATCCGATTCAAATAGAAACAAACTTATGGTAAACACTCCCCCCATTCCTCCGGATAAATGGTTGATCATTGTCAATCCGAATGCAGGTATAAAAAAAGGGGTCAAAGATTGGCCACTCATCTCCCGTCTTTTGAATTCTGCAGGAATCTTTCACCTTTGTGTCCTGACTGAACATCGCAACCACGCTAACCAACTGGCCGGCTATTTCATCGAAGAAGGTTATCGGAATATTGCCGTTGTGGGTGGTGACGGCACCATGAACGAAGTGGTAAACGGGATCTTTCAGCAGAAATATATTTCACCTGCTGCCATTACACTCGGAATGATCCCTGTGGGAACAGGTAATGATTGGTGCAGAACCTTTGGAATCCCGTTCGATTATGAGAGTGCAATCCGTATCTTGAAAAACGGAAAAACCTTCCTGCAGGATGTGGGTAAAATCAGTTATTTTAAAAACCAGGATCCTGTTCAACGGTTTTTTATCAATATAGCAGGGATGGGATATGATGCGTTGGTTGCAAAGAAAACCAACATTTCAAAAGAAAAAGGAAAAGGTGGTCCGCTCACATACCTTTATTTCGTCTTTTCAAGCCTGTTCCAGTATAAATTCATTGAAGCTATAATTGAGATTGACGATCAACAGGTTTTTAAAGGTGAGATGTTTTCGATGAATGTGGGAATTTGTAAATACAGCGGTGGAGGGATGATGCAGGTTCCGGCTGCTGTTCCCGATGACGGATTGTTTGATGTCACATTGATCAAAAAAACACGGAAATGGATGGTAATAAGGTATGCAAATAAACTCTATGATGGAACCATGGTCAATCTGCCCTTTATCAGTACTTTCCGGGGGAAATTAATCAGAATAAGGTCCGTTGGGAAAATTTACCTCGAAGCCGACGGTGAATCGCTTGGGCACTCGCCATTTGTGTACGAGATATTACCGCAAAGTTTGAAAGTGGTTGTTGGAATTTAAGCTGGGTCTTTCCAGTCGCCATATTCCTTTATCAGTTCAATCAATTCTTCCAAAGCGACAGCTTCATCCACATTCTTTTTTACTAATTCCTGGTCTTTATAGAGCATCACTTTTCCTTTCCCGGCGCCCACATAACCATAATCTGCATCAGCCATTTCTCCCGGGCCATTAACAATGCATCCCATTACGGCTATTTTTAGACCTTTAAGATGACCAGTATGAGCTTTTACCTTTTCCAGCACATCCTGGATATTAAACAATGTTCGTGCACAGGAAGGGCATGAAATATACTCTGTTTTGGTGATCCGAACACCCGTTGCCTGAAGGATTCCATAAGCAACAGGGATTTCATATTCAGGATCTTCGGTAATGGAAACCCTAATTGTATCCCCAATACCATCTGCAAGAAGGCTGCCTATACCAATAGCTGATTTGATCCTGCCGTCTTCTCCTGAACCTGCCTCGGTCAACCCCAGGTGGATAGGGTAGTTCATGTGTTCTTCCTTCATTCGGTTTACGAGCAAACGATTCGCTGCTATCATTACTTTGACATTGCTCGCTTTCATTCCAAACACGATTTCATGAAATTCAAAACTTTTAAATATTCGTGCAAATTCCAGTGCCGATTCAACCATCCCTTCGGGTGTATCACCATATCGTTCCATTATCCGGTTCGATAATGAACCATGGTTTGTCCCAATCCTGATAACTGTGTCATGTTCCTTACATATGCTGATTAATGGCGCAATCCGCTTTGCGATTTCTTCAAGTTCACGATTGTAATTTTTTTCCACCATCCAGTATCCTGTTTCCGTCACCTTCTTTTTATCCACATAATTTCCCGGATTAATCCTCACCTTTTCTACTATCGATGCTGCAATCTCGGCTATATTCGGGTTGAAATGGACATCTGCGATCAAAGGAGTTTGGTACCCACGCTTATGAAGTTCGTTTTTTATGTTCCGCAGGTTTTCTGCCTCCCTGATCCCCGGCACTGCAATCCGCACATATTCGCAGCCAGCTTCGATCATCCTGATTGCCTGGGATACAGTAGCACTGGTATCCAGGGTTTTGGTATTGGTCATTGATTGAACCCTTACCGGGTTATTGCCACCAAGAGGTAATCTTCCGATGTTAACAACACGGGTTGGAAAGCGGGAAGAAATCATTATTATGAAGTTATAGAATCACAATCAAATATTCAAATATACGACTCATTTTTTTTGCCATTTTACCATTTTGCCAATTCTTTACCTCAGTCCCTTTACTCTTGGCTTCCCTGCAACAAAATCCTTTAAATAATATGGCTCAAAATAGGCAAGATCCTCAAATTTCTTTTGGGAAAATTTTTCTTCTGAAAGAGCAATCATATATTTAGCCGAAAGTTGAAAACCTTCTTTAAAAAATGCATTGGGATGCATATCAAATAAAGATCTGCATTTTAATGCTCCATCACCGGCAAAGACAATTTTATTTCTTTCCAGAAATTGTAAGAAAGAATCTTCTTTAATGATCTCTGCCCGGGTTTCCCGGATCTCCTTTCCTTTTTCATCAAAAATAGCACAGTAAACTTCCATCCTTCTGGCGTCGATCATAGGACAATATAAAATACGGGCTGGTGGGACTGTGGAATTCCTATGCGACATACCGGTTGCCATGGCATGTAAGGTACTTACCCCAATCAAAGGCTTTTCCAATGCATAACACAATCCTTTGGAAGCTGCCACCCCGATCCTTAACCCGGTATATGATCCAGGACCTTCACTTACAGCAATTGCATCAATGTCAGGCAAAGAAATATTTGCTCTTTTGATAACATCATCAATGAAAAGAGTAAGAACAGTTGAATGGTTATTCTTTGTGTTCGACTCTTTCAGTTCAAGCAATTGCCCATCTTTTGCCAGTGCAACAGAACAGACTGCTGTTGCTGTTTCAATATTTAAAATCAGCGACAATTATTTTTCCGTAAAGAGATCTTTTTTATCAACCTTTTTAACCTTATCCTTGTCATTCATGGTTTTTGAAATGGCGGAATAAGGTCCGGTGATAATTTCCTGTCCTTCTTTTAATCCCGAAATAATCTGGATATAAGTGTTATCCTGGATACCGGATTTTACATTTACTTTTTTAGCCATTCCTTTCTCTAACACAAACACGCATTCCTGAATTTCGCCGGTTTTTTTCTTCGTCCCGACTATCTCCATTTTGTCGTTGCCCTGGGTTGTTTCTTTGACATTTTTGGCATTGTATTTATCCAGACTGTCTTTTGCAGCACGGGTCGTAACTGCCTGGATCGGAATCGACAAAGCATCTTTGGCGGTCTCCGTCTGAATATCAACTGTTGTTGTCATTCCCGGTCGAAAAGGAGAAAAATCGGGATGCACCGGGTCCATCAGGTCTTTATAGGAATCTTTAAGAAGATGGATTTTAACATTGAAATTGGTGACCTGATCAACACTTGTACCGGTTGAATTAGCTGAAGTGGCAATTTCTGTTACAACACCTTTGAATTTCCGGTTCAAATAGGCGTCTACTTCTATGAGGGCTGTATCGCCAAGTTTTACGCGGACAATATCATTTTCGTTTACTTCCACCTGGGCTTCCATTTCATTCAGATTGGCTATGGTCATAATCTCAGTCCCGCTTGAAAATTGAGAAGCACCGGTCACTCTTTCGCCTTTTTCCACGCTTAGTTTTGATACGGTACCATCACTGGGTGCAAAAATAGCTGTTCGTGTCAAATCTTCCTTTGCTCTTTTCAGTCCTGCCTCTGAACTTTTAACCTGGAATTCATTCGCCTTAATATCCTGTTCAGATGCTTCAACCTGTGCTTTTGCAACATCATATGCTGCTTTTGCCTGATCGAAATCTGCCTGTGAAATCACATTCTGTTTTAAAAGCTTCTCTTGCCTTTCGAACGTTTGTTTTGCGTTTTCAAATTGTGCCTTCATTTGTGAAAGACGGGCTCTCGCGTTGGCCTCACTGGCCTTTTGTGAATTCAATGCGGCAGTGCTCTGGTCAAAAGCCGATACATAAATTTCCGGGTCAATCTTTGCTAGCAGGTCGCCTGCCTTAACCTGTGCGCCTTCTTTGACCATAAGTTCCACAACTTCACCTGAAATGTATGGACTGATCTTGATATCTTTTTCCGGTTGAATTTTCCCGTTTGCAGACACGGTCTGAATGATGGTTCTTTTTGTAACATTTTCTGCCGTTACCTTGATCCCTTCATTCCGGTGATTCTTGACGATAATTACGACAATTATTAAAATGACAAGAAGTCCTATTCCAGCAATTATAGCTATCTTTTTTTTCGATTTCTTTGAAGTCATAGATAGTGATGAATTAGATTACTTATTGATACTTATTGGTTTTCCCATATAAAAATCAAGAATGGTTGTCTTGAATATAAAATCATACTTTGCCTGCAAAAGATCCGACTGGGCTTTCGTCAGATCCTTTTTACTGTTGTTATAATCAAAGGAAGTCATCATCCCCACGTCAAATTTCTGTTGAGTATATTTGAAAGATTCTTCTTGTGCTGTAACCTTTTGAAGAGAAGCATTATATTGTTGAAGTGAAGAAGAAGCATCAGCATAAGCCTGTTCAATATTCTTTCGAAGGTCTCTTTTCTGGATTTCAAGATCTAACTCGGTTTTTTCCCGTTGGATCTTGGCGAGGGCGATGTTGGTTCTTCCAGTCCACCCGTTAAAGATAGGAATACTAAGGTAAAAACCTAGGGATTGGTTGTCATTATTCTTTAATTGGTTATTTAAAGTTTTGACCCTGTATTGATACTGAAGTTCTTTAGCCATAACTATTTCATGGGTATTTTGTGTATAGCCGACAGGAAATGTAACAGTATCAGCAGGATGGTTGGGATCCACTTCTTTATCTGCTCCTGAATAGCCTGTTCCCCATGAACCCCCAAAAGACAATATCGGATACAAAACACCCTTGGCGATAGCAACGCTTTTCTCGGCACTTTGAACCCGAAGATCAGCGCTTTTGATCTCTGGACGTTTTTCGACTGCAAAATTAAAGATTTGTTCTGGAGTTTCGAGTCTTTTTGAATCTTCCACAGGTTTCAGAGGGGGTATTTCAATCTGGAAATCCGGTGTAACAGGAAGGTCGATCAATTGCTGCAGGGAAAGACGTGAAATGATCAATTGGTTATCAGCCTGAACCACAGCTAGAGCTTCAGATGCTTCCTGTGCCTGTATATTAAGGAGATCGCCCTTAGCAGAAGACCCAGCTTCCACGAGTTTTTCCATCCTTGACACCTGAGTCTTCGTAATTTCAATCTGGTTCTTAGCCACATCGAGAAGTTCCTTATTAAGTAACATATCCAGGAAATAACCGGCAACCGACAGTGAAATGTTGTTTTTCAGCACATCGAGGTCATACCGGCTGGCAAGAAGATTAATCGAATTTTGTTTTATGGTATTTACTTTTGTCAACCCGCTGAACAAGGTTGTACTGCTTTGGGCATAAAAGTCATTTGTTCTTACGGTTGTTGTAGCAAATGTGTTCGTGAACATATCAATGGTTTGACCAAAATTCCACACATTGGTCGCATTTAAATTAAGGTTGGGTAACAATGTCAACTTACTTTGAAGTAATTGTTTTTTATTTGCTTCAACGGTGAGGATTTGTTTTTTAATATCCAGGTTGTGATCCAGGGCGTAATTGATGCAATCTTCGAGTGTCCAAACTTTCTTGGTATTTTGTGCGCTGGAAATAAAAAATCCAGTAAGAAACAGGAAAGTAAAGAACAATCTGATTAAGAGTTTACAAAAAGACTGGTACATATATGAGAAGTTTTGTTTACAGTTGATCGGGAGGGTGCATATTTTTTAATCGATAGCAAGAAATGAATTTCCAAAAGTAAAGAAAATATTTATAACCAATGAATAATGGTCCAAATGATGAAATCTGAACCTATATAAATAAGACGAGGAATTTGTCTATGGGTTACAGCTTATTTTATTTTCAGTTATCTTTGTGCCCCATTCAATAATTAATTGCTCTTTTTATGAAAAATACATTCAGAATATTTTTTGCACTTTTAGTGTTTTCAAGTGCTTTCTTCTTTATTTCATGTGCAGGGAAACAGGCCACGACCGGCACCCTGACAATTATTGCCCTGGCAAAAGATAGCATTATTCCTGCAAACACCCCGATCCATTTAGCCTCCAGCAAAGAAAATCTTGATAATAAAATATACGTGGCCTCTGGGTGGTTAGATTCAAATGCTTCAAAGATCTTTCGTGACCTTGCCCCCAAATATTATTGGTTCCGTGTAGAAGGTTGGGATAATTATGGTGCATCGGAAGTTTTTGCCGGAGTCGATGAAACCGTTATCTTATGGCTAAACACTCCAATCAATCCAGAAAATAAATAATTTAGTACCTTTGCCGCCCATCATTCAAACATCCGGTAAATCCATGATCCGTTCACGAATCTCCAGCCTGATCCTGGTCGTTTTTTTCCTGTGTTCGATGGTTTTCATACCCCGTATGCAGGGGAGTATCCTCTTGCAAGATGGCTCATCACTAAAACCGGCTGATTCAGTTTCAATACAAGGTTTAAAGGAAAAACCAGGAAAAGAAAAATTCAACCCCGGAGAAATGATTATGGAACATGTGGTTGATAACCACGAATGGCATATTGCTACTATTGGGCATTTCGTTCTTTCAATTCCACTTCCGGTACTTATTATATGCAATGGAGAATTTCATGCATTCTGGTCGTCAAAGTTTCATAACGAAACAAATTCTTATCAGGGTTTTACTTTTTCAAAAAATGGAGCGAACAAAGGAAAGATAATTACTGTTCAGGAGGAAATGACCGGTAAAGGTCCGGATGTTTATGACTTTTCGATCACAAAAACTGTATTGGCCATTCTTCTCAGTGGGTTTTTCCTGATCCTGATTTTTATTTCAGTTGCCAATCGTTACAGGATGGAACCCAACCAGGCGCCTCACGGATTGCAAAACCTTCTGGAACCCGTAATCCTTTTTATCCGCGATGATGTGGCAAAAAGTTCGATTGGTGAGAAAAAGTATGAAAAATACTTACCTTACCTTCTGACCATTTTCTTCTTTATATTGTTTAACAACCTGCTGGGAATCGTTCCGATTTTCCCGGGCGGAGCCAATGTCACCGGGAATATAGCAGTTACAGGCGTCATGGCAGCCTTTACATTGATCATCACAACCTTCAGCGGTAATAAGCATTATTGGGTTGATATTATAAACACACCGGGAGTTCCCTGGTGGCTTAAGCTGCCTTTGCCACTTATGCCGATCGTTGAGATTACCGGGATAATCACAAAACCTTTTGTACTCATGGTCCGACTCTTTGCCAATATGACTGCAGGGCACATTATCATTCTTGGCTTTATCAGCATCATTTTTATTTTCGGGCAAATGTCAACGGCGCTTGGTATTGGTGTTGGAATACCCACCCTGCTTTTTATGATATTTATGGATTTGCTTGAGATCTTGGTCGCCTTTATCCAGGCTTATGTATTTACTTTGTTGTCGGCTCTCTATTTCGGTCTGGCAACCGCTGAACCGGAACACCACTAGAAGAAATGAAGAATGAAGAATATTTTGTTGCCTAATGCTTTGTTTACTATAGTAATTAACCTTAATCTTTGAATTATGCATTTATTATCAATTTTATTGGATGTAGCAGCCAATTTTGCTCCATTTGCCAAGATGGGCGCTGGTTTTGGCGCCGGAATCGCTGCCATCGGTGCCGGTATTGGCATTGGACAGATTGGCCGGGGTGCATTGGAATCGATTGCCCGCCAGCCCGAAGCACTCGGAGATATCCGTTCAAACATGATTATCGCCGCGGCATTGGTTGAAGGCGTTGCATTCTTCGCTATTGTTGTTTGCCTGTTGATTCTGTTTATCTAGAATCCGGGCGGGTTTTTATACAGCAACGGTTGGTTTCTGCATAAAAACAATCCCTTGGCCTCCCACCTGGTCTTTTCTGTTGTAACGACAGTAACCCCCGGTGGAGGCTGAAGGTTTTTATCATTGAACAGTTCAAAAGGTAAAAATATATGGAACTCGTAAATCCCGGTATCGGACTGATTGTATGGATGACACTAGCATTCCTGGCCATCCTTTATATCCTCGGTAAATACGCCTGGAAACCGATTATTAAGGCCCTGAAAGAAAGAGAATCTGCAATTCATGATGCATTAAATGCAGCTGAAAAAGCAAAAGAGGAAATGCAGAAAATGAAGTTCTCAAACGAAGAACTTCTCCAGGAGGCTAAAAACGAACGAGATGCTATACTTGCAACAGCGAGGAAAATAAAAGATTCGATCATTGAAGAATCAAAACAAAAAGCCTCAGAAGAAGCCGACCGGATCATAGTAAGCGCAAAGGAGAGCATCGAAAATGAAAAAATGGCTGCAATAACTGATTTAAAAGACCAATTGGCTGAACTTTCACTGGAGATTGCCAAAAAAATCCTAAAAAAGGAATTATCTGATCCGAAAAAACAGGAAGAATACATTAATGAATTGATGAAGGAAGTGAACTTTAATTAATTATATCGTTGGAAAATATTTCACATGTTGCAGTTCCATATGCCAAAGCTCTTTTTGAGTTCGCCCTCGAAAAAGATGCCCTCGAAAATGTTTACAAAGATATGAAGGCATTGACATCGCTTTTTAAATCCAACCGTGATTTCCTGCTGATGATGAAAAGCCCAATCCTGAAAACAGAAAAGAAACAAAAAATCCTCACTGCAGTTTTTAAGGACTCTGTATCGGATATTACACGAGGGTTTTTAAAGATCATAACAGCAAAGAAAAGAGAATCATTGTTGCCGGATATGGCATTGGCGTTTGTTGATCTCTACAAGGACTATAAAGGGATCCTTCCCATCTTGTTAAAAACTGCGGGTCCGATAACGGAAGAGGTAAGGCGAAAAGTCCTGGATATAATGAAAAACCAGGCAAAGGGGAGTATTGAACTGGTTGAAGAAGTCAAAGAAGAACTGATCGGTGGATTTGTTTTGCAATGGAAAGATAAGCAGTACGATGCCAGTATCCTCAGCCAGATCAACAAAATGAAAAAAGGAATGGCAATGATTAACCTGTACAAAAAAGGATTTTAAAAGAATTAACTCTTAGTAAAACGTAATTTCAAATTACAAACTATAACAGTGAACAAATAATTTTAAAAGGAAAGAAATAACATGGCAGAAATAAAGCCAGCGGAGGTTTCCGCCATTTTACGGCAGGAATTGGCAGGATACAAAAATGAAACCGACCTGGAAGAGATCGGTACCGTTCTTACAATTGGCGACGGGATTGCCCGAATATATGGCCTGTCCAATGTCGAATCGGGTGAATTGATCGAATTTGAGAAAAATGGGTCGAAAGCCATTGTACTGAATCTCGAGGAAGATAATATAGGTGCAGTAATGCTCAGTGAAGCGCATGACCTGACGGAAGGCGATATCGTAAAAAGGACACGCAAAATTGCATCCATCGATGTGGGTGATGGCCTGCTTGGAAGAGTCATCAATACCCTTGGAGAACCTATCGATGGGAAAGGTAAAATTACAGGTGAAAGGTTTGAAATGCCGCTGGAGAGAAAAGCTCCCGGTGTTATCTATCGTCAACCGGTTAACCAACCACTTCAAACCGGAATCAAGGCCATCGATGCAATGATCCCTATTGGAAGAGGCCAGCGTGAACTGATCATTGGTGACCGGCAGACGGGGAAAACAGCCATAGCCATTGATACAATTATTAACCAGAAGATGTTTTACGAGAGAGGAGAACCGGTAACTTGTATCTATGTTGCAATCGGTCAGAAAGGTTCGACGGTTGCCAATATTGTTAAAACCCTGGAAGAAAAAGGCGCAATGCCTTATACAGTAGTTATTTCAGCCACTGCTTCCGATCCCGCTGCCATGCAGTTTTATGCACCGTTTGCAGGCGCCGCCATTGGTGAATTTTTCCGTGATACCGGCCGTTCTGCACTCTGTATCTATGATGATCTTTCAAAACAGGCAGTAGCTTACCGCGAAGTGTCTTTATTGCTGCGTCGTCCTCCTGGACGCGAAGCTTATCCCGGCGATGTTTTCTATCTTCATTCACGGCTTCTTGAACGAGCAGCAAGGATAATTTCATCCGATGTGATCGCAAACCAAATGAATGATCTGCCTGTTTCCATAAGGCATATGGTAAAAGGAGGCGGTTCACTAACTGCCTTACCAATCATTGAAACGCAAGCCGGCGATGTTTCTGCTTATATTCCTACTAATGTTATTTCCATCACCGACGGACAAATTTTCCTTGAAACAAACCTCTTCAACAGCGGGATTCGCCCGGCTATCAATGTAGGAATATCCGTTTCGAGAGTTGGTGGAAATGCCCAGATAAAATCTATGAAAAAGGTCGCTGGGACACTAAAACTTGATCAGGCAGAATACCGTGAACTAGAAGCATTTGCAAAGTTCGGTTCCGACCTCGATGCCTCTACCAAGGCTGTTCTTGATAAAGGTGCAAGGAATGTGGAAATCCTTAAACAAATGCAATATTCCCCTATGCCGGTTGAAAATCAAATTGCAATAATTTTCTGCGGCACACGGAATCTTCTGAAGAATATTCCTGTTGGAAGTGTATCAAACTTTGAGATTGAATTTCTCCATTTCATGGAAGTAACCCATAAAGAGCTACTCAAAAATCTTCAGGAAGGGAAACTGCTTGACGAAGATGTGAAAACCCTTGAACTGGCAGCCAGTGAAATATCCAAAAAATACGAATCAAAGAAATAATAGCACAGGATGCCAGGTTTAAAGGAAGTTCGCATACGGATCGCATCGGTCAAATCGACCCAGCAAATCACAAATGCAATGAAAATGGTGGCTGCCTCCAAACTGAGAAAAGCACAGACGGCCATTATTAAACTCAGACCTTATGCGGCTAAACTGAATGAAATCATGCAGAACCTGAGTGCAAGTATCGGCGATTCGGGCGAATGTAAATATACCCAGTACCGCGACCCGGAAAAAGTCCTTCTTATCGTGATTACTTCTAACCGTGGACTCTGTGGTGGTTTTAATTCAAATATCATAAAGACAACCCTGAACCTTCTTACCACAACTTTCTATGATCAGCAGCAAAAACATAATGTCAGCTTGATAACCATCGGCCGAAAAGGTTCTGAATATTTCAGGAAAAGAGGATATAGAGTGGTGGAGAGCCACGATGTCTTGTTCGACCACCTTACTTTTGAGAACATCTCTCTTTTGGCAGAACAACTAATGAAGGCATTTACTGATAAAACGTACGATTGCATTCAGATCGTTTACAATCAATTTAAAAATGCAGCAGTACAACGTCTTGTCATCGAGCAATATCTACCGATTCTTCCCATAGCACCGCTAACACCGGCTTCGAAAAAGCTCCCAAATCATGCAGATTATATTTTTGAACCTGACCAGCAAACCATTATCCAATTGCTGATCCCGAAATCGTTACGGATCCAACTCTATAAATCGATCCTCGATTCCTTTGCATCGGAACAGGGTGCCAGGATGACTGCCATGAACCAAGCTACAGAAAATGCCAGGGAATTGCTGCGGTCATTGCAAATATCTTACAATAAAGCCCGTCAATACTCAATTACAAAAGAACTCTTGGAAATTGTTGCTGGAGCCGAAGCACTTAAAGGCTAATAAAGCATCTTAACAAGTTTATTGTACCATGATCTTCTATATTTTCTGATCAAGGCATCTTCCAGAAAACGGTAAAGCGGCAAATTGAGTTTCATTCCATTTTCAAGGGCCATATTGCATATATGCCATTTGTGATAATTGATGGCATCCTTCTTTCCAACTTGTGAAATCCTTATGGGATAAAGATGGCAGGAAAGTGGTTTTGGAAAAGGGATCGCTTTTTCCTGGAAGGCTTTTTCAATAGCACACCTGGCGATGCTATCTTCAAAGTAAACATAGCAGCATTCCTTCCCCTCTACCAGGGGTGTCACAAATTTCCCTTCCGCATCATAGTCGAAAACCCCTGTTTTTTCAATTTCCCCAATCCCCATGGGAATCATAAAAGATTTTATTTCTCCGATATAATCCTCAAGCAAAGAGATTTCCTCTTCCTCCAATGGGGCACCTGCGTCTCCTTCAACACAACAGGCTCCTTTGCATCGTTGCAGATCGCAACAAAAGTGAACATCGCGAAGATCGTCTGACAAAATTGAATTATCTATTATGATCATTGGGCAAAGGTACTCATCAATAAATTATAAATTAAAAAGAGGAAATTTGGATTATATGCGAATTCATAGCTCAGGCACATAATTCATAAATCGATTTCGAGATATTTTTTCTGATTCTAAATAATGTAGCTGATGTTTCTCAATACTGGCATTGACATAAATACGGTTTTCCTTGATATTTAGTTTTCCTCATATCTCCCTCATTTTGTTTTGGATTAAATTTTTATCTTTGCTGCTCAACTATCTGTTAACGGACTAAATTATGAGTGCAGAAAGCCTGATTCTATTTTTTATCGTCGGGGCATTCCTCGTTGGTATTGCCCTGCTATTCTCCAGTTACATTCCACCCACTTCAACCAATCCTCAGAAATCCGAATCCTATGAATGCGGAATCCCGACAGAGGGATTATCATGGATTCAATTCAATGTCGGCTATTATCTCTTTGCAATCATTTTCCTGGTGTTTGACGTTGAAACGGTTTTCATCTTTCCATGGGCAAAAGTCATGAAAGAAACAGGAATGAGGGGATTCGTCGAAATTGTCATCTTCTTTTTTGTTTTGGGTATTGGTTTGCTTTATGCCTGGAAGAAAGGAGCATTGAAATGGGAATAAAGAATATGAAAGAGAAGGATTTCAGAGATAACGAAACCCTTGAATCCTTCAAGAAAACCGGCCAGGGAATTCTTCTTACCACCATTGACGATATTATTGACTGGGGTCGTTCAAACTCTATCTGGCCATTGACTTTTGCCACTAGTTGTTGTGGTATAGAAATGATGGCAACTGGTGCACCCAGGTCATGATTTTGCCCGGTTTGGGATTGAAGTTTACCGTGCCAGTCCCCGTCAGGCTGATGTGATTGTTGTGGCCGGAACCATTGTCAACAAGATGGCTCCTGTCCTCAAACGGTTGTATGACCAGATGGCAGAACCAAAATATGTGATTGCGATGGGGGCCTGTGCAGTATCAGGAGGCCCTTTTTATTATAATTGTTACCATGTGGTCCGTGGGGTTGATCATATGATTCCGGTAGATGTCTATGTTCCGGGCTGCCCGCCCCGGCCCGAAGCCCTTCTTTACGGGGTAATGCAGTTGCAGCGCAAGATCAAGCTTGAAACAATTACACCGATGCAGGTTAAAATCCAAAAAGTTAAATGATTTTGCGATAATATGGATCTCGAAAAATTAAAGGAAAGAGTATTGACCCTTGCCCCTGAAGCAGAATTGGAAGAAAATAAACAATTTCTTACATTCTTTATTCCGGCTGTGAAATTACATCAAACGGCAGTCGGGCTGAAAGAAGATGAAGATACTGCTTTTGATTATCTCTTCTGCCAGAGTGGAACTGATATGGGCAAATACCTCGTGGTGGTGTACCATCTGGAATCCACAAAATTACATCATACCCTGGTTCTCAAAGTAAAAACAGAAGATCGCCAAAACCCGGTATTTGATAGTGTTTGCGATATCTGGAGAACAGCCGAATTTCATGAAAGGGAGATCTTCGATCTTCTGGGGATAAGGTTTAACAACCATCCTGACCTTCGGCGGATTTTCCTGGATGAAAACTGGGTCGGCTATCCTCTTAGAAAAGATTATCAGGACGAAGTAAACATCGTTGAACTTTAAGTATGAAAGAAGTCATCCATACCCCCGTTCCCTCCGTTGAAGAAGAGGAATATCACATCAATATGGGGCCGCAGCATCCGTCAACCCATGGTGTGCTCCGGTTGGTGGTTTCCCTTCAGGGGGAGATTGTAAAAAAACTGAAGCCACATTGCGGGTACATTCACCGCGGTATGGAGAAAATGTGTGAAAAAGATACCTATCCCCAGATCATTCATCTGACCGACAGGATGGATTATCTTTCTGCTCACATCAACAACCATGCGGTTTGCCTGCTGGTTGAAAATGCACTCCAGATTGAGGTCCCGGAAAGGGTGAAATATATCCGGACCATCATGGATGAACTATGCCGTATCCAGTCACACCAGCTCTGGTGGGCAAGTTTCGGGATGGACCTCGGCGGACTTACCTGTTTCTTTTATGGACTGCGGGACAGGGAAAAGATCCTTGATATCTGGGAAGAAAGCACCGGAGCACGTTTCCTTCAGAGTTATTATACACCGGGCGGACTGATGTGGGATATTCATCCCGACTTCCAGAAGAAAACAAAGGAGTTCCTGAAATATTTCAGGAAGAAGATCAAAGATTATGAAAGGATATTATCCGGAAATGTGATTTTCAGAGAGCGTTCCCGGAAAATAGGTCTTATGACAAAAGAAGAAGCCATAAATTATGGTGTGACTGGCCCTTCAGGAAGAGGATCGGGTTTTTCCTGTGATGTCAGAAAACATCATCCTTATGAACTTTATGATAAAGTCGATTTTAAGGAGATCCTGTACGAAGAAGGGGATACACTTGCACGTTATATGGTCAGAATGGACGAGATGTACGAATCTATGCACATCATCGATCAGCTTATCGACAACATACCCGAGGGAGATTATTCAGCAAAAATGAAAGCCGTGATCAAACTTCCGGCCGGTGAATATTACCAACGGGTAGAGACCGCCAGGGGTGACCTTGGATTATATTGCATCAGCGATGGGAATAAAACACCGTACCGTTTGAAATTCCGTACCCCGAGCTTCAGCAACCTTTCAGTTCTCGATCATATCAGCAGGGATTTAAAGATTGCCGACCTTGTGGCTATCGGCGGTTCCCTCGATCTAGTTATTCCGGATATTGACAGATAATACGATTCAATATGGCTTCTAATATCTATGACAACTTTGTTTCTTCATTAACCCAGTGGATTCATAATGGGCTCTACCATATGATGCCTCCGGTTCTGGGCACTGGTGGCTGAATTGACTATTATCGGTCTGGTGTTCCTTTTGTTTTATGCATTGGTAGGGCTGTTTCTGGTTTATGCCGAACGTAAGGTCTGCGCATTCATGCAGAACCGGGTCGGTCCAAATCGTGTCGGGCCTTATGGGATCTTCCAGACCATAGCCGATTTTATTAAGTTATTGATGAAAGAATTGGTTACGATCAAAAACTCTGATAAGCTGCTTTTCAACCTGGCTCCATTCATTGTCATCATTGCCTCTTTTATGGCCATTGCCGCAATTCCATTTGCGAAAGGATTGCATGCCATCGATTTTGATATCGGCATCCTATATGTGATAGCTGTCTCTTCACTGGGTGTTGTGGGTGTTTTATTGGCAGGATGGTCGAGCAACAATAAATATTCCTTGATCGGCGCAATGCGGAGCGGCGCCCAGATAATCTCCTATGAACTTTCCGTCGGAATGTCACTGCTTACCATCATTATTCTTGCGGGAACAATGCAGTTCTCTCGAACTCGTTGCAGGACAGGAATACGGTTGGTACATATTCAAAGGCCATATTCCGGCCTTCATCGCTTTCGTTGTTTTCCTGATCGCATCAACCGCTGAAACCAACCGGGGCCCCTTCGATCTGGCGGAAGCCGAATCAGAGTTAACAGCAGGTTTCCATACCGAATATTCAGGAATCAAGTTTGCCTTCTTTTTCCTTGCAGAATACATGAATATGTTTATCGTCGCCTCCATCGCTGCTACTGTATTCCTTGGCGGCTGGATGCCTTTCCACGTTTGGGGATGGACCGGCTTTAACCAAATTATGGATTACATTCCACCTTCAATATGGTATATCGGGAAAACGGGTTTTGTCATTTTTCTGATGATGTTATTCAAATGGACATTTCCACGACTGAGGATCGACCAGCTTCTTACCCTTGAATGGAAGTACCTTTTACCCATCAACCTTTTCAATATTCTCCTGATGGCATTTATAGTATTAATGGGTTGGCATTTTTAAACTATGAACAGCTTTTTTAAATATTTTGCAGATATCTATTCCGGTGTGAAATCTCTTCTCATAGGGATGACAGTTACCGGTAAGTATTTTTTCAGCCCCGGACAGATCGTAACGGAACAGTACCCTGAAAACCGGAAAACACTCAAAATGGTTGACCGGTTCAAAGGTGAAGTCATCATGATCCATGACGAAAACAACCATCACCGGTGCACTGGTTGCGGCATCTGTGAACTGAATTGCCCCAACGGGTCCATAGAGGTGATTTCAGACCGGATCGAAGGTCCTGACGGTAAAAAGGTGCGAATTATCGACAAACACATTTATCACCTTGGAATGTGTACATTCTGCAGCCTGTGCGTGAAAACATGTCCTGAGAATGCACTGGCATTCGGACAGGAATTTGAACACGCCGTTTTTGACAGGACTGTTCTGACAAAGATTTTAAATCAACCTGGTTCATCCATTATAAAAGGTACTTAAGAATGACGAACAATCAGATCATGTTTTTTATTTTTTCGGCGGTCATAGTGATCTTTTCCATCCTGACTGTAACAAGCCGCCGGATTTTAAGGGCAGCCACATTCCTGCTGTTTGTACTCGTGTCAACGGCCGGACTTTATTTTATGCTTCGCTTCAACTTTCTCGCTGCCATCCAGCTTACACTATATGCCGGGGGTATCGTTGTGCTGATCATTTTCTCAATTCTCCTGACCAGCCATGTTGAAGCGAAACTCGAACTTCCCGGCCTCACAAAAAAAATATTTGCATTCCTTGCTGCAGTGGCAGGTGCAACACTATGTATCATAACAATAATCCAGTATAAATTCCCGGAAACATCAATTATTACTGGACGCACAAATATTGATGATATAGGAAAGGCCTTGACCAATACAGGGAAATTTGGGTACGCTCTTCCTTTTGAAGTGATAAGTATCCTTCTGCTGGCCGCCATGATAGGGTCAATTGTAATTGCTAAGAAAAGAAAAGATTAACGAATTAATATAAATTACCATGTTTGAAGGAGTTCCATTAACCTGGTTTCTGATCGTAGCCACCCTGATGTTCTTTATCGGGATATACGGCTTCCTTGTCAGAAAAAACCTGATCACAATGCTGATGTCGCTTGAGTTGATCTTAAATTCAGTAAACATCAATTTTGTTGCATTCAACAAACTGCTGTATCCACAACATCTGGAAGGTATGTTCTTTACAATATTTATCATTGCTGTGGCCGCTGCAGAAGCATCAGTAGCTATCGCCATTATTATTAACATCTACAGGCGACTGGTCAACATTGATGTTGAAAATATGGATGAAATGAAATACTAATTGACAATTGATAATGTGCATAATATTAAAGTTTATTAATTGTAAAATAAAACGATATGATCAATTTCGGGTATACAATTTGGATTGTTCTGATACCACTGTTCTTATTCGTCCTGATAGGATTTTTTGGGAACAGGTTCAAACCTGTTGTTTCGGGGATCATCGGTACTTCAGGCCTTTTTATTTCTATGGTATTATCTTTTTATACGGCTTACCAGTACTTTTTTATCGCCCATAAAGCCGGTGAAGTTTTCGGTAAAATAATCGCCTATAACACAGTTTGGCTGAACCTTACAGAAAAACTGCATGTCGACCTCGGAGTTCTTCTCGATCCGATCTCTATCATGATGCTTATTGTCGTTACCACGGTTTCCTTTATGGTTCATCTGTACAGCATCGGTTACATGAAAGGTGAAAAAGGATACATGCGGTTTTTTTCATTTCTCTCTTTGTTCAGTTTTTCGATGCTCGGGCTTGTGGTGGCGACAAACATTTTTCAGATGTATATTTTCTGGGAGTTGGTTGGGGTTTCCTCTTATCTATTGATTGGATTTTATTATACGAAAGATACAGCGGTGGCTGCATCCAAGAAAGCCTTTATCGTTACCCGTTTTGCTGACCTGGGATTCCTTGTCGGGATCCTGATATTGTCGTTTACAACCGGGACCTTCGATTTTATAACCTTGACAGATCCCCACGGCACAGCCATCACACAGGGAGGTGGAATCATGTTTCTTGGACTATCGACAATGACCTGGTCAATGATCTTTGTCTTCATGGGAGGCGCAGGTAAATCAGCCATGTTCCCGTTACATATTTGGTTACCGGATGCCATGGAAGGTCCAACGCCGGTTTCCGCATTGATCCACGCTGCAACTATGGTTGTTGCGGGTGTTTATTTAGTTGCCCGCATGTTCCCTATCTTTCATTTCTCTGCGCCCGTAGCATTGGATGTGGTAATGTATGTAGGGGCATTCACATCAATCTTTGCTGCAGTGATTGCCTGTACGCAATTTGATATAAAGCGGGTCCTGGCCTATTCAACTTTGTCGCAAATTGGGATGATGATGTTTGCTCTTGGCGTTTCCGGATATGGAGGGGAAGCTGGCTTAGGGTTTATGGCATCCATGTTCCACTTATTTACCCACGCTTTCTTTAAAGCTCTTTTATTCCTCGGTGCCGGGGCAATCATTCATGCCGTTCACAGTAATTATATGAACGATATGGGAGGATTAAGAAAACATCTTCCTATTACACATATCACTTTTTTAATTGCCTGTCTCGCCATTGCAGGGATTCCACCCCTATCCGGATTCTTCAGTAAAGATGAAATCCTGGCCGCCAGCCGTGACAAAAATATGTATATTTTCATCCTTGGGTTGATAATCTCTGCTCTGACTGCATTTTATATGTTCCGTCTTTACTTTTCAATCTTCTGGGGAAAACAACAACACTATCATCAACCGCCTCACGAAGCTCCCAAAGTAATGACCATCCCGCTGATGCTTCTTTCCTTGGGCGCAATTTTTGCCGGACTTCTTCCTTTTGCTTCATTTGTAACTTCAGACGGCAAGCCACTGATTACGCATATTGATTTCACTGTGGCCATTCCTGCAATAATGGTGGGTGTTCTCGGTGCTCTCACGGCAATGGTGTTTTATTGGAAAGAAACGAATATCCCGGAAAAGATATCCATTGCACTTGGAGGGTTTTACACGACTGTCTACCATAAATTCTATATAGATGAAATTTATCTTTTCATCACAAAAAAAATACTGTTCAATTATGTATCCCGGCCTGTTGCCTGGTTCGACCGCCATATTGTGGATGGATCCATGAATGGGATCTCTTATGTAACAAATGAAGTCTCTGCCCGGATCAAGGGTTTACAATCGGGACAACTACAACAATATGCCTGGGTTTTTGTGACAAGTGCTGTGGCCCTGGCATTGGCATTCATTTATTTATGGACGAATTAAATCATTGAACGAATGGATATCCTGACCTTATTTATCGTAATTCCTGTTCTTACCATCACTGGGATACTTTTCTGCAAGGATCATAAGCAGGTTAAATTGACCGCAGCCATCGGTATGGGTTTGCAGCTTATAAGCGCAGCAACTCTGATTATTCTGTTTTTGTTACAAAGAAATGCAGGAAATACAGCCGAAATGTTATTTGTCAGAGACCTGGTATGGTTTCCGAGCCTGAACATTCATTACCTGGTTGGGGTTGATGGCATTTCTGTTGCCATGATTGGCCTGACCGCCATGGTCATTTTTGCGGGGATCTTTGCCTCGTGGGAAGTGGAAGATCTGCCTAAGGAATTTTTTACCTCCCTTATCTTACTTTCAACCGGAGTATTTGGCTTTTTCATCTCGCTTGACCTGTTTACCCTGTTCCTTTTTTACGAACTTGCCGTCATCCCTATGTACCTTTTAATTGGTATTTGGGGGAGTGGTCCAAGAGAATATTCGGCCATGAAACTTACCCTGATGCTGATGGGTGGTTCAGCCCTGATCCTGGTAGGGTTATTGGGGTTGTATTTCAATTCGAATCCGTCGGGTGGCCAACTGACATTTAGTATTCTTGCAATTTCCAGGGTTCATATTCCTGTCGAAATCCAAAGGTTTTTCTTTCCCTTTCTTTTCATTGGATTTGGTGTGCTTGGGGCTTTATTTCCCTTCCACACGTGGTCGCCTGATGGTCATGCTTCTGCACCCACGGCAGTTTCCATGCTTCATGCAGGTGTCCTCATGAAACTCGGAGGTTATGGTTGTTTCCGGGTAGCAGTATTTTTATTACCTGAGGCTGCCCATCAACTGGCATGGATCTTTATTATTCTTACAACCATCAGCGTAATTTATGGCGCATTCGGCGCATTATGGCAAAAAGACCTTAAATATATCAATGCCTATTCCTCGGTCAGTCACTGCGGTATGGTGTTGTTTGCCATCTTGATGTTCAACAAAACAGCGATGACAGGCGCCGTGTTACAAATGATCTCGCATGGTATCATGACGGCTCTTTTCTTCGCCCTGATCGGGATGATCTATGGAAGGACCCATACGAGATACATTAATGAAATGGGAGGATTGATGAAAGTAATGCCTTTCCTGGGGGTTGCTTATGTGATCGCCGGTCTTGCATCCCTTGGACTTCCGGGGTTCAGTGGGTTTGTAGCCGAGATGACAATCTTCTTTGGAGCATTCCAGAATACTGATACCTTTCACAGGGTAGCAACCATAATTGCAGTGTCTTCCATTGTAGTAACAGCAGTCTATATTCTGCGTGTTGTAGGGATACTTTTACTTGGGAAGATCAACAATGAACATTATGAGCACCTTGGGGATGCAAAATGGTATGAACGACTGAGTACCGGTGTTCTGATTTTTGGGATTACGGCGATTGGACTGGCGCCTTTATGGTTATCAGAAATGATCAGCGGAGGCCTGGGCCCCATTATTCAACGATTATTAATGGCTGCCCCGATTCACTAATTAACTCTTCACCTCTATATCGTTGGAGGCGTTTGAGTGGAAAAAATTGACAAAAAGATAGTATCAATAAATTTCAGACCGATGTTTATAATGAGACATGAATTACTGCTGGTTGCCATCACGGTAATTCTTTTACTTACCGAGATCTTTCTGCCAAATGACAAGAAGCATAAGATCATTCTTCCTGCCATAATTCTGATGGCAATGGTCACAATTGCCGGGTTTATCCCAGGTCCGACAGGGATACTTTTCGGCGGAATGTACGGAACTTCACCCCTTATCCTTTTGATGAAGAACATTCTGAATATCGGAGTACTAATCATTTTTATCCAATCAGTTTCATGGCTGAAACTGGAAGAACAGAAAGAAAAAATCGGTGAATTCTTTGTTATTCTGCTTTCCTCACTGATCGGCATGGACTATATGATCTCGTCCGGTGACTTCCTTATGTTTTATCTTGGCCTTGAGCTGGCTACCATACCTGTTGCCGCACTGGCAGCATTTGAACGATTCAAAGAAAAATCTGCAGAAGCCGGTGTGAAATTGATCTTCACATCAGCACTCTCATCAGGCATTCTATTATATGGACTTTCAATGATTTACGGTACGACTGGATCAGTTTATTTTCCGGAAGTCTCCGCTGCTTTCAGTTCTGCACCCCTTCAGATACTGGCTTTCATCTTTTTCTTTGCCGGAATGGCATTTAAAATCTCCCTTGTCCCATTTCACCTATGGGCAGCAGACGTTTATGAAGGTGCACCGATCAACGTGACTTCATACCTGTCAGTCATTTCAAAAGGTGCTGCAGTTTTTATCTTCATGATTATCTTGTACACGGTCTTCAATAAAATAGCCCTGATGTGGCGGGATGTGATTTATATCATTTCCATCCTGACCATGACACTTGGTAACCTGTTTGCCATGCGTCAGCGTAATATCAAAAGATTCCTTGCTTTCTCCTCTATCTCCCAGGCTGGGTTCATCCTGCTGGGTATTATCGGGCAAAGCCAACTAGGGATGACTACCGTGGTTTATTTTGTGCTGGTGTATATCTTCTCTAACCTGGGTGCTTTTGGTGTGGCTACAATCATTTCCAATAAAACCGGAAAGGAAAGCATTGATGACTATGACGGTCTTTACAGAACTAATCCCATGCTTAGCCTGACCATGATGCTGGCTTTGTTTTCCCTGGCTGGTATCCCGCCGTTAGCCGGGTTCTTCGGGAAATTTTTCCTTTTTGCTTCCGCAGCTAAACAGGGAATGTACATCCTTGTCTTTATCGCTGTTCTGAACACAATTATTTCACTCTATTATTATCTCCTCGTTGTAAAAGCGATGTTCCTTAACAGGAGTGACCGGCCCATTGCCTATTTTAAAAGCGATGGCTACACAAAACTAGGCCTTGCAATATGTATTGCCGGAATCATCCTCATAGGTTTTGCAAGCCCTGTTTATGAATTCATACTGAAATTTACTTACGGATTGTACTAATCTTCAATAAAAACAAATAAAATATAGCTGTCTGCCTTAGACAGCTTTTTTTGTTTACGGGTTATTCGTAAGTTTGCATTGTAAGAAAAACAAAACACTATGGCGTTGAATAAAGGCAAACATATTATTGCCGAAATTGAAGGAATTCGTTCAACTGTAGTCGAAACCGGATTGAATGAAAATCGGGGTCTTTTTTTAAAGGAGATTCTACAACAGAACGGATTTGAAATTAAAATGGAAAAAGAAAAGACCAAAGACGGTACTCAGCTTGAAACATGGATACTTGGAGTCAATGATATCATTTTTAATCCAGTGATCAGGGTTTATGAGCAAAAACTATTCCGCCCCGATGGTCATCCTGTTACTCCTGCATATTGGAATCAATGGGCCGTTGATCCAGATCTTCCATACTGGATGGTTACAAGATAAATTCCTCATGGCGAAATACTGGAAAATATTCTCTGTTGCTGTTGTTATGATGTGGTATTTCCTGGGATTTTACGTGCTTCTGAGTCCCAGGTTTAACGGACTGACCAAAGAGATAAAAGTAATCTTCTCAGTTTTCTTGTTCCTTTACGGAAGCTGGCGGCTTGTAAGGATTATCACCAGAGATAGGGAGCGAAGGGAAGAGGATTAGCGGTAAAGCTCTTTTATTATGTTGCCAACCCGGTGATAATCGCTATAATAATTTGGTGGTGAGAAAAATAAATTTAATATTTTTGTGTTTTATCAATAGGAAAATCTATTAGCTTTGGCAGCTTTATTCCTTGGAAAATGAGAATACCAATAATTTCCGGTTTACCGGTTTTTTTTATCATTTGTGGAATCATATTTCTCGCAGGCTGTGGAGGCGGTATTAAGTCGACAGACACAGATACCCCTACTACGGGTAAATTTAAAATCGGGATCGATGATTCTTACAGCATTCTTACCGATGCGGAGTTATATACTTTTCAGGCATTTATCCCTATTCGAAGGTTGATACAATGTGCAGGACTGAAGCTGATATTGTGAATGCATTCATGAAAGACTCGGTTTCATTGATGGTTGTCAGCAGAAAACTCACACAGGATGAAGAAAGCCAATTAAATGCCAGGCAAATCTTCCCTAAGACCACAAAAATAGCTTACGACGCTGTTGCGTTAATTATAAATAAGGAGAACCCTGACAGCACATTGTTCTTCGACCAGATAAAAAATATTTTTGAAGGGAAGACCAAAACCTGGAAAGAACTTGATCCAAAATCGAAGTTAAATGATTTAAAGATCATTTTCGATAATTATAAATCATGCAACACGAGATATTTTCGTGAAAAATTCAATCTTTTAAAATTACCAGATATATGTTTCGCCGAATCAAATAATAAAGAAGTCATTGATTTTGTTGAGAAAAACAAGGGGGCGATAGGGGTTGTAAGCGTAAACTGGGTAAGTGATAAAAATGATACAGTTTCTCATTCCTTTCTTAAACGAGTTAAAGTTGTCGCTATAAGTGCCACCAGGAAGCACAGATCCTCATAGTGAATTTTATACCCCACATCCGGCATACATAGCCGACGGCACCTATCCTTTCACGCGGGAAGTTTATTGTATTAACCGCCAGGTATATGTCGGGCTGGCTTATGGTATATCAGCATTTATTGCAGGAGAAAAAGGTCAACTCATCGTATTACATTCTGGTATGGTTCCAGCCGCCATGCCTGTACGACTCATAGAAGTAAAACACTAAATTGTAGGAGAGTAAATTATGACAAGGAATTTTAAACCGATGGTGAGGATTGCATTTTTGGTATTTATTTTGATAGGAAGTTTAAGGGGGCAGGCCCAGGATCTGCAGACTGCTATTAAACTTACCAGAGCAGAACGCTTTGAAGATGCAAACTCGGCCTTCAAAGCCCTCTTACAGAAAAACCTCCATGATGGTGATACTTATTACTATTTCGGAGACAATTACCTCCAGGAATATTATTCTGATACGACCAATAACTCCTTCAAAGAATTATCAGACTCTGCAAGGTTACTTTTCATGAAGGGAGTTGATACAGATCCTGCCAATCCATTAAACTATATTGGCATTGGACAAATTGCCCTGATGCAGAAAGATAACTCCAAAGCACAGCAGAACTTCTCCAAAGCGATCTCCCTTCTTCCTTCCAAAGCAAACAAAGGTCTGATCATGGCAACGGATAAACAAGCCACAGTTTACATCAGGCTTGCTAATGCGTATATAAAATCCGGGGTTTACGATACCACTGTGGTTTTTGGATCCTTGAGGACCGCAGAAAAACTTGACAGTAAAAATTATGACCTTTACATCGTCAAGGGCGATGCTTATATCTTTATGCTGAATGATGGATCAAAAGCTATCCTGAATTACAATATTGCCCAAAGTTTGAATCCAAAATCACCTTTTGCAAAACTCAGGGTAGGTCAATTGTGGATGCGTGCAAGAAATTACAATGATGCTCTTACTTATTACCAGGAAGTGGTTAAAATCGATTCTACATTTGCACCTGCTTATCGTGAACTTGGGTACTTGCTTTCGCGTGCAAACCGGAACGATGAAGCCCAACAGGATTACAAAAAATTTCTACGGTTATCTGGAGGAAACACAACCGCCCGGATCCAATATGTAAACACACTTATTGAGCTGAAAAATTACAAGGAAGCGATCAACCAGCTTAATGAAATCATGAAGACAGATACATCCAATAATGATCTGAACCGGGCATTGGCTTACTCTTATTATGAAACTGGTCAATATGACAAAGGGCTGTTTTATAGCAAAAAATTCTTCAGCCGGGCCAAACCAGATAAGATTCGCCCCACCGATTATGTTTACCTTGGGAGGTCGTATGCTAAAACAAAACAGGACTCCCTTGCTCATATATATTTACTGAAAGCTTTTAAAATGGATACTTCCCGTTCAGACCTCCTCTCGGAAGCTGCTGTATCGATGATGAAACTCAAAAAATATGACAAGGCGATTGAGGATTATAATCTAAAGATTGCCCGGAATAAAGCTGTTCCAGGTGATTATTTTTATTTAGGACTTGCCTATTATAACACAAAGAATTGGGGGAAAGCTGATACCACATTAATGTATTTAAGCACATTGGTGCCTGACCAGATACAAGGTTACCTCTGGCGAGCAAGATCTTTGGTGAATATTGACACGACCTGTAAACTTGGATTGGCAAAACCTGTGTATGAGACACTGATTGAAAAAGCAAAATCGGATACAGTAAAGAACTCTAAAGAATTACTGGAATCGTATTCCTACCTTGCTTATTATTATCTGGTTCAATATACAGATACAAAAGACAAAGAATTTGGACTGAAATCAATGGATTACTGCAACAAAGTCCTCGCTATTCAGCCCCAGGATCCAAATTATACCGATAAAGCTAAGGGTATTCTTAAAAGTCTTGAACTTAAAATAAGGAAATGAGAATAATGCTATTTGCCTTTTTGCAGGAATACATTAATTACAAAGCAATTAATTAACCAAGATTTTACCTTAATCCAATAATTTTTAATATTTTTGCTACTTGTTAAGAAACTATCAATTCACACATTAATAATTAAAAAACAAATTTAAAATGAGCAAGACAAATAACAAAGGCGGACAAACCCTTGGTGACGCTTTAAAGTCGTGGTTTACGGTGGCTGTTATTTTACTTTCATTCGTAATTGCCCTACTCGTTTACCTGAAAGTAATGGGAAATTATATCAATTTTGAAGGAGGCTTCGACCTGATAAAGAACAAAGTTCCATCAGACAAATGGCATCCTATTCCCGGTAACTACCTTGCAATGGTATACAAAGGAGGATTGATCGTTCCTCTTTTAATGACCGTTTTACTTGTCCTGATCACTTTCTCCATAGAGAGAGGGATAACTCTTGCACGTGCAAGCGGTAAGGGAAGGCTCAATGTTTTTGTAAAGAGTCTCCAGGATTATCTGAATAACGACAAAATTGAAGACGCCATCGCAGCTTGCGATAAACAAAAAGGATCTCTTGCAAATGTTATGAAAGCCGGTCTTGTCCGTTATCGTACATTGCAAAAAGATGCATACCTTTCAAAAGAGCAAAAGATTTTGGCTCTGCAAAAGGAATTTGAAGAAGCTACCGCTCTCGAACTGCCTTTATTATCAAGGAATTTGGTCATTCTTTCGACCATTGCTTCGATCTCTGTGTTAATTGGTCTGTTGGGAACCGTACTCGGGATGATCCGTGCTTTTGGTGCCCTTGCACAAGCTGGCGCACCAGATGCCCTTGCTCTTGCAACCGGTATCTCGGAAGCTCTTATCAACACCGCATTTGGTATTACCGGTTCTTTACTCGGTATCGTAATGTATAACTTCTATTCGACTCAGATAGACAGCTTTACATTTAAAATTGATGAAGCAGGATTCAGCCTCGTACAATCATTTGCAGCTCAGGTAAAATAATCTCCAGAGTTGATAAATTATCATGTACATTAATTCTGTCTGTCATCAATATAAAATAAAGTACTATGCCTAAAATAAAACCACCCGCAAGAAGTCCGCATATAGACATGACGCCTATGGTGGACCTGTTCTCAGTACTATTGATTTTTTTATTGCTTACAGCTTCGTTCCGTCCGCAGGAAGCGACCATTATAAGTAGTCCCTATTCTGTATCGGAAAAACAGGCACCTGATAAGGATATTATGACGATCATTGTTGATAAAAGTGGAAAGATCTTTTATAATATCGATAATGGTAAAGACACCACCACGCATATCCGCGTCAATGTTCTTACAGAAATGGCAAAGCAATACCAGGTCAGTTTTACTAAAAAGGAATTGGAAGATTTCGGACACCTGGCTTCTTTCGGAATGCCGATGGTCGATATGAAAAAATGGCTGGATGCAACTGATTCGAAAGCTAAAGAGAAATTCCAGGTAGGAATTCCGACTGACTCTGTCGATGGAAGAGCATCTGAACTGGCCATGTGGATCCGTTTTTCACGTCTTGCCAATATCAATGCAGAAGTCGCCATTAAAGGTGATGCCGAGACTAACTATAAAGTTGTGAAGAAGGTCATGGATATGCTGCAGTCAAACAGGGTAAATAAGTTTAATCTTGTTACGAACCTGGAAAAGCAAGAGGTTACATTGAAGGATGTTCCGAAATAAACGTAATAAGAGCATTTTACAAGTTAAAAGAAAAATGATATGGCTGAAATAATTCAAGAAGAAAAAGGCAAAAAAGGCGGAAAAAGGAGAGCCAAAAAGTTCTCGACGCATATCGATATGACCCCTATGGTTGACTTGATGTGTCTTCTGATCACCTTTTTTATGCTTACCACTGCTTTCAGCAAGTCCAAAGTCATGGTGATCACCATGCCGGAAAAAGATCAAAAAGATCAACCAAAAGATCAACCAAAAATCCCAGCCTGGCGAACCCTGAATATCCTCCTTACTGACAATGATGTAGTATATTACTATATTGGTAGTGCTGATCCAAAAAAACCGCCGCTACCCACATTGGTAAAGAGTGATTTTAGTAAAGATGGGATTCGCAAGGTGCTCTTGGATAAGAACAGAGATCTTTTTACACAAATCGTGACATTCCGGGATAAACGTCAATCGGGTAAGCTGGTCGTCGCCGATACTACCGCTGATCAGGAAATAAAGAAAATGAAAAAAAATGACGCGAAAGGGCCGATTGTCCTGATCAAAGCAGACGATAAAGCAAAATACAAGGATATCGTAAACATAATCGACGAAATGGCGATTACCAACATTGCAAGTTATGCGATTGTGGATATTACTCCGGTTGAATTGGATATGTTGAAAACTGCTCCTAAATAATTGATAGGATTTCTTAATCTCTTAAATTGAAAGAACATGACAAATGAAAAAAAACGTGTCGAATCGCTGGAAGAGATAGTTTTTAAAACCAGGAATAAAGATTATGGGGCATATGTTCTCGGCAAGAAGTACCAAAAGTATACTTTGATTGCTTTGATCATAGGTATCTTTACAATTGGTGGTGTTGTTGCCTATCCGATCATTTCTGCTTTTGTGACTAAAAACCGGATAATCAAGGAAAATAAGGAAGTAGGAGTGGAAATACTGAATGTCCCGAAAGATGAACCACCCCCACCACCACCTCCTCCGCCACCCCCACCCGATGCAGTGCAACAACAAAGGTTCGTTGCTCCTAAAGTTACTACTGATAGTGTGGTAACTACTATGGCAATCCAGGAAGATCTGAATGCCAAACCTAATACTGAAGCTCCGGCAGCAGAAACGATCGTTGTTGAGGAAGCAAAACCACAGGTTATAGAACAGGAAGCTCCGAAAGAGATCTTCACCGTGGTCGAGGAACAACCTACGTACCCTGGTGGCGATGAAGCCCGTATCAAGTTTTTACAGGATAATATGAAATATCCTGAAGAAGCAAAAGAACTTGGCGTTCAGGGAAAAGTGTATGTAACGTTTGTTGTTGAAGTCGATGGGTCCATCACAGATGTGAAAGTCCTCAGGGGAATTGGCTCCGGTTGTGATGACGAAGCTGTCCGCGTTGTTAAGTCAATGCCGAAATGGGTCCCCGGAAAACAAAGAGGTGTGCCGGTCCGTGTGCAATTCAACCTGCCTATTAATTTTAAACTTCAATAGTACATTGAATCACTGGAATTAAATCTAACTTATTCATAGACGGGCTGTCATAAATGTATGGCAGCTCTTCTTTTTTAATATACCTATTTTATCCCAATTTTCTCCTTCCTGTCTGGTATTTGAGACTGAAAGTGATAGATAATAGGAACTTAACAATTAATACTTTTACATTTGACACTGTAAGTAGAAATTTAGAACCTTTCCAAACGAAACTTTTGTTAACTTTGTAACATCAAAAAAACAACGGAAATTTTAAAGAGTTTCTTTTTTTTATCAATCTGTTGTTAAATATTTAACAGCAGACAAAAAGTTCTTTTAACCCTTCAATCGTACGAAATGATAACACTTGGATTGCTGGAAAAAAATACTTTTCTGGAGGTTGTAAATAAAAAAAGCGGCGCCAATGTCCTGGAATGTTACCAATGTGGGAAGTGTGTTTCTACCTGCCCGGTTTCCGGCTTCATGGATTTTCCACCAAGAGAGATTATGCAGATGATAAAACTTGACCTTAAGGAAGAGGCCTGCATGGCAAATTCCATGTGGTTTTGTCTTACCTGCTCAGCTTGCAGTGGGCGCTGTCCGCGCGAGATAGATATTCCTGCCGTGATGGAAGCAATACGTCATCTTGCCATTGAAGAAAATTACAGATCACAAAACAAAAAAGTCAAGGATATCAGGAAATTTCATGATATTTTCCTGGACATGATCAAACTTTATGGACGGAATTATGAATTACGCATGATGGCAGAATTCAATATCCGTACCCGGAACCTTTTCAAAGACATGCATCTTGCCCCAAAGGCATTGCTTAAAGGTAAAATTCCAATAGGTCATGAATCTGCGAAAAGCGGTAAAGCAATCCGGAAAATGTATAAGCTGGCTGAAAAGCTTGAAAAAACAAAGAAATAAAACGTTTCACCCCATCATTCTACTCAATTGAATTGACATGAACAAACTAACCTATTTCCCGGGTTGTTCGGCACACGGTACCAGCGAGGAATTTGATCACACGTTGAAACTGGTCATGAAGACCCTGGATGTGCAGATGGAAGAAATCCCCGACTGGAACTGTTGCGGGGCTACCTCCGCTCATGTCATGACCGAGAACCTGGCGTTGGCTTTACCTATGCGTAACCTTGTCCTTGCCGAACGGTTGGAAAATAAAACCATGGGTATCGCCTGTGCTTCTTGTTATTCAAGGATGAAAGGTACAAAGAAGCACCTGGATGAAAATCCGGAACTGGCCAGAAAGATAAATAGCACAATCATCGATGAAGGCGAATATAAAGGAACAATCGATGTCAAATCCATGCTTCAGTACTGCTATGAGGAAATCGGACTGGAAACCATAAAAAGCAAGGTGGTAAAATCACTGTCAGGATTGAAAGTGGCATGTTACTATGGTTGCCTTCTAACCCGACCGAAGGATGTAACACAATTTGATTCACCGGAATACCCGATGTCGATGGATCATCTGATGGAAGCCCTTGGCGCAAAAGCATTGGATTTTGATTATAAGACGGAATGTTGCGGGGCATCGTTCTCCATTTCTGATACGGAGATTGTTGAATCCCTGAGCGGAAAGATCCTGGAAGTTGCCAAAGAAAGCGGTGCTCATATGATCGTGGTTGCCTGCCCCCTTTGTCAGTCGAACCTTGATATGCGTCAACCCGATATCGAAAAACATACAGGTAAAAAATTTGATCTTCCGGTAATGTATTTCACCCAACTTATGGCCCTGGCCTTCAGTCTAACCGAAAAAGAATTAAGACTTCCCAAACACATCGTTCCTGTTGAACCCGCACTAAAACATATAGGTGAGGCAATTCCGGAACCTGAAAAAGTGAAAAAAACTAAAAAAGCTGTCGAAGCAGAAAGTGAGGTAGAATAATGGCCAGAGTAGGAGTATTCGTTTGTTTTTGTGGCGCTAACATCGCCGATTTCGTGGATGTTCCAGCCGTCGTACAGGAAGCAAAAAAGATCAAAGAAGTAAAAATTGCGATCGAATATAAATACATGTGTTCTGACCCCGGACAAGGCGATGATAAGGGATGCCATTGTACAGCAACAGGCTTACCTCAGTTGTCGTTGCTGCCTGTTCACCCAGGATGCATGAGAAAACATTCCGCAAAGCCTTATTGGATGCCGGGATGAATCCCTACATGCTGGAGTTCGCCAACATCCGGGAGCATTCTTCCTGGGTGCATCAGAAAAATAAAAAAGCGGCTACAGAAAAAGCATGCGACCTGATCAGGATGGCTGTCGCGAAATCCATCGCCAATGAACAACTGCATGAGATCTCTGTTCCTGTTACAAAACGGGCACTGGTGATCGGGGGTGGTATTGCGGGAATTCAGGCTGCACTTGACATTGCCGATGCACGTATCCCTGTTACCCTGGTTGAAAAAAGCCCGTCAATCGGCGGTCGCATGGCCCAGCTCGATGAAACATTCCCGACACTCGACTGTTCCCAGTGCATCCTGACGCCGAAAATGGTCGATGTTGCCTCACATCCCTACATCGAGCTGATCCCTTATTCAGAAGTGATTGAACTCGACGGATATGTGGGAAATTATAAAGCCAAAATAAAGAAAAAAGCTTCCTATGTTGATTTCAGCACCTGTACAGGTTGCGGAACCTGCACCCAGAAATGTCCGGTGAAAGTTCCAAATGAATTCAACATGAATATTGATAAACGGAAAGCTATCTATACGCCTTTTCCACAGGCAGTTCCCAATAAACCTGTGATCGATGCCGAACATTGCACCATGCTGCTAAAAGGGAAATGCGGTATCTGTGCCAAGTTTTGTGAAAAAGGATCCATTAATTTCAAGATGGTGGATGAAGTCATCGAAAGGGAGATCGGCGCTGTAGTTGTCGCTACCGGCTATGACCTTTGGGATCCCAAGCCTTACGAGGAATACGGTGTCGGCCGGTTACAAAGATATCATCACTTCCCTCGAATTTGAAAGAATGGTTTCTGCCAGTGGTCCTACCAATGGCGTGCCTGTTCGTCCTATCTGACGGGAAAGTCCCGAAAAATGTGGTCTTTATCAAATGCATCGGTTCACGCGATGAAGCTAAAGGCATTGAATACTGTTCAAAGATCTGTTGCATGTATACGGCCAAGCATGCAATACTGCTTGCATCATAAAGTACATGACAGCCATGCCTATATTTTCTATATGGATATTCGTGCTGCCGGAAAAGGATACGAAGAATTTGTGAAACGTGCCCAGGTCGAAACCGCTGCCACCTACCTGAGAGGAAGGGTTTCGAAGATCTATAAAAAAGGAGATAAACTGATGGTCAGGGGAGAAGATGCCCAGATCGGGCAGGTGGTTGAAGTAGAAGCCGACCTCGTTGTCCTGGCGACTGCCATTACAGCCCCGAAGGATAACCCTGCATTGGCCCGGCTTACTGGGAGTTTCTTACGATAAATACGGTTACTTTTCCGAAGCCCACCCAAAATTACGCCCGGTTGAAACGGCCAAGGCTGGTATTTTCCTTGCCGGCTGCACACAGGCTCCAAAGGATATTCCTGATACTGTTGCCCAGGCTTCGGCTTGCGCCGCAAAGGTTTGTGGCCTTTTTGCCGGGGATACCCTGAAAAAAGATCCCGATGATCTCAACAATCAACAATGAATTCTGCAGCGGATGCCAGAACTGCGTAAAAGTTTGTCCATACCAGGCCATCGTTACCGAAGAGATTCCTCTGGGACATGGTTCAAAAGAATTGCGCACCGTCGCCAAGATCAATGAAGGCGTTTGCCAGGGATGCGGTTCCTGCGTTGCCATCTGCCGCAGCATGGCAATCAGCTCTGGCTGGTTTTACCGATACTCAAATCATTAACGAGATAGTTGCAATCTAATGGAAGCTGAAGTAAAAGAAGCTCAAGAAAAATTGTAAGCGCCGAAAACCCGGATCTAATTGCACCTGCGGATTGGCAACCGGTGATCATCGGGATCCTCTGCAATTGGTGTTCCTATGCAGGATCCGACCTTACCGGGACATCGCGTACCCAGTATCCACCTAATATCCGGATCATCACGTGTACCATGTTCCTCACGGGTTGACCCATGGTTCATTATAAAATCATTGCAGAGTACAGCAGATGGAGTGCTGATCTCGGGATGTCATCCCGGCGACTGTCACTATATCTCAGGTAATTATTATGCCCGCAGGAGGTTCCTTGTGGCAAAAAAACTGCTGAATTTCGTCGGCTACCATGAGAACCGGGTTCAGTTCTCATGGGTCTCGGCAGCAGAAGGACCAAAATTTGCCAAAGTGGTAGCAAAAATAACTGAAGACATCAAAAAACTTGGACCTCTTCACAGAAATAAAAAGGAAAACTTTTAAGAATGAACTACTCAAAACAAATCCAGGAAATTGCATCGAAGCTGTTTACCGAAGATAAGATCGATTATTTCGTCGGGTACAGACAAAATTCATTCGATGACACCCAGGTTCCTTTTCTGATCACTGATCCTGCAGAAATTCCAAAGCTGGTGTTTACAAGCAATTCAGTATTCAACCTGGCTAATTATCTGAAACCGGATCACACAAAACGGAAAAGGGTGGGACTGGTCGTTAAAGGATGCGACAGCCGTGCACTGAATATGTTGCTTACCGAAAGCCAGGTGAAACGTGAAAACATTTATATCATTGGGATCTGCTGCGAAGGTGTATTAAACGAAAAAGGAGAGAAGGCTCAGAACTGCGTAGAATGTGTGATGACCGATCCTGTTGTTTACGACGAGATGCTAGGAACTCCTTCCGGTAAAAAAGAATATACTATCAATGTTGATATAAAGGAACTTGCAGAGAAATCCCTGGCTGAACGTGCTGATTATTTTGAGGATATATTTCAAACTGCATACGGTGCAATGCTTGTCGCCATTCCTGCCCCCTGTGTTATTGTGCAAAATGTTGCATCGACCAGGAAACATCTACACTTTATCATGGGGCCAATACATCTTCCGGCGCTATGCATGCTCTGATGACATGGTCCTTGCATCTGGCGGGACGCTGTGTGGATTGCAGAAACTGTGAAAAGGCCTGCCCGTCACACCTGCCTTTGCACCTGTTGCACAAACAGAATGAAAACGTGATTTATGAAAACTTCCAGAAACACCTGGCAGGGATGGAAAAAGACGACCGGGGAGCTTTCTATAAGTACAACCTGAGTGATCCTGATGATTTTATCTTATAACACAAAAAGACGATGAACGTTTTCATAGTTGAAACTGATAAAACCGGACTGCAAAAATTCTATGACGAAATCATAGGGAAGTTTGAAACCTATGCCCCGGTTGAAAAGTTTGGAAAATACGATTTTAAAAGAGTATCGAAGCTTAGTGAGTGCGATCCTGATTCTCCCATTGAAAAGACCATGAGCGTTAAACCGCTCTTCTTCCCGAAGACAGCGAAAGTCATGAAGTTTACAGAGGACAGTTCCGGAACAACTGTCACTGAAACTGATGAGGATCCTCTTACCGGGAAGCGCGTTATTCTTGGCGTTAAACATTGTGATGCCCGCGGTTTACAGGTTCTCGATCGGGTTTACAAGTGGGATTACATCGATACTGATTACCAGAAAAGAAGGGAAAATACCGTAATCATTTCTACACGGTGTGATAAAGCTGGTGCTCAGTGTTTCTGTACTTCTCTGGATTATGATGTGGAAAATTCAGATGCACATGATATACGCATCGTGAACGGCCTTGACGGAAAGATTTACATTCAGGCAGTTACTGAAAAAGGTGAAACATTACTGAAAGCATCCGGCATCAATAATCCGGCATCAAATGGAAATGCAACAGAAGAAATAAAAAAGCATTATAAATCCTTCGAATCCTCATTTCGTTTAAAAATGAACTACTCCGAGGTCAATGCGAAACTTCAGAAACTATTTGACTCTCCCGACTTCGAAACCGTTTCTTCAAATTGCATAAGTTGCAATACCTGTGCATTTATCTGCCCAACCTGCCACTGTTTCAAGATCACTGATGAAAAGATCAAAGATACAGGGGTTCGTTATAAGAGTTACGATTCCTGCAACAATGGATATTTCACCCTCATGGCAGGAGGACATAACCCGCGCCCGGTCAAATATCGCAGATGGCGGCAACGGGCTATGCATAAATTCGTGTATTACAAGGAAAGGTTTGGAGTGAACCTTTGTGTGGGATGCGGCCACTGTGCCATTTCCTGCCCCGTAAATATCAGCATTTTTGATGTAGTTAATCAAGTAGCAAAAGTATAATGCCCATACACCGCTTTTTCCTTTTGGTAATGAAGCATTAATGAGAAGAAAAAAACAAAGAAATGGAACAATTACTGGTGCCTGTGATATGTAAGGTTGATAAGATCATCGATGAAACACCCGATATCAGAACCTATCGTTTAAAAATGAATGATCCTGTACAGATGGAAGCCTTTAACTGGATGCCAGGGCAATTCGTGGAATTTTCATTACTTGGTCATGGGGAGTGCACATTTTGTATCTCATCCTCTTCAACGCGACAAGGTTATTTCGATTGCTCAATCAAACGGGCAGGTATTGTAACTGCTGATATACACAGCCAACTCGAAGAAGGAATGGATATAGGGATTCGAGGGCCTTATGGCAACTGGTTTCCGATTGAAGAAATAAAAGGGAAAAACCTGCTTTTCGTGGGAGGGGGTATCGGCCTGGCTCCGTTGCGTTCACTGATCCAATACTGCATAGACAACCGGAATGATTACAAGGATTTTACGATCCTTTATGGTGCACGCACATCTTCTGACTTGTGTTACAAAGATGAAATCGAAGAGTGGAGAAAGAACCCGTCACTGAAAGTCATTCTTACCATTGACAAACCGGAAGAAACCTGGAAAGAAAATGTTGGTGTCGTACCAAAGATCTTGGAAGAAGTTGTAAACCCAAAGATCGAAAACACTAAGGTAATCACATGCGGACCTCCCATAATGATAAAGTACACCCTGGTATCACTTGACAAGCTTGGTTTTGACCCGGCAGATGTTATCACCACCCTTGAGATGAAAATGCAATGTGGACTCGGAAAATGCGGCAGGTGCAATATTGGCAGTACCTATGTCTGTAAAGACGGACCGGTGTTCACTTATGAGCAATTAAAAACGCTTCCCGACGAGTTTTAACAGGCAACAAGGATCTGCTCTTACCACTCTTGATATTTTCGATTTGAAATTGAATCTCAGATAGTTAATTCCCAGCTACTTGCACCGATTTTAAAATATTAAACAACTAATATACTTCTTAGCTTGCTGCTGGTAGTTCAATTATTCAGCACCATATACCATTTTCTGTTTTAAGGAAGAGTCTGAGGGAAAAAAATGCGAAGGAGAAACTTTAAAGACAATCCTAGCAGCAGGCGGCTTTCGCAGGACCTTTTTAGCCAGCAAGGTTAGATTTAAAAGGGTTCTGCTGCTAAATTGTCATAATCAAAAATTAATTATTAAAAATTACGTGTAAATGTATTCATGTTAAGTCGATACGTCGTTACATAATTCCAATTAAAAGTTACATAATTCCCACATTTTATTGTAAGATTAATAATGTCGATTAATAGTCGAGTCAAACTGAAATATATCACAATAAAAATGTAGTATCTTGCATTCAAATTTCTGAAAGTAAAATAACAGCTATGAAAAAATTCCTCATCTGGGTAGCCATAGTACTTTTTCTTATCCTGGGTCTATTTGTATACTGGAAATACTACTTCACTTACAGTGAAGGTAATCGTGCAGGATTATTGCAAAAATTCTCGCATAGGGGTAATATTTTCAAGACCTATGAAGGAGAGCTTGTCCTGAGCAGCGTGGAAAGCAATAAAAATGTTACTCTGGCATCGGAAAAGTTCTTTTTCTCTGCTCAGGATGAAAATTTAGCAACAAAATTAAGTAGCCTTGAAGGTCATATGGTAGTTCTTCATTACAGGCAAAAAAACGGGATCTTACCATGGCGTGGCGAAACAGAATATATTGTCGATAGTGTTAGGCAGGACAAGTAGTATTCCCCCACGCAATAAATCATTTGATGTTTTAAACTATGCATCTATCATTCTTTATTCTTCATGAAAAGGGAATGATTATCTTTGTATAAACTTTTTAACAATGAATTTTTATAGCACTGATTTGATCACCGTTTTAAATTACTAATGGTTTTATAATCCTGAATCCCCTGAGTATGAAAATTAAAATAGCGGTTTTCCTTTTAATTGTATTGATTACATACTTCAAACCGTTTTGTGTTTATGCACAAAAGATTCTGCTTCCTGATAATGACAGGAGGCATTTTCAGAATGAAGTTCCTCGCGACAAGTACCTTCCAAATCAATATAATAATCAAAAGACAACACCAGCAATGAGGTTCACGAGCAGCAGCATCACTACTGTTCAGGTCAATGTAGATTCAAGTGGTCATAATATTGTGGGAGATGCAGCCAATGAGCCGAACATTGCAATCGATCCTTTGAATCCAAACAATATGGTGATTGGCTGGAGGCAATTCGACAATGTGAACAGTAATTTCAGACAGGCGGGATATGGTTATACATCTGATGGAGGACAAACATGGACTTTTCCCGGAGTGATCAACCCGGGCGTTTTTCGTTCAGACCCTGTACTGGATTATGACACGGCAGGAAATTTCTATTATAACAGCCTGACTACGGATGGTACAAATTATTTTGCCAGGGTGTTTAAAAGCACTGATGGCGGTGCTCTATGGGATAACGGTACAGACGCCAAAGGAGGTGATAAACAGTGGATGACCATTGACCGTACCAGTGGTGTGGGAAGTGGGAATATTTATTCATTCTGGACCTCTTATTACAGTTCCTGTCTGCCTGGGTTCTTTACCCGTTTCACAAATATTGACACAGCTTATGAGGATTGTACTATAGTTGATGGTTACCCTTATTGGGGAACGATGGCTGTAGGTAATGATGAAGAACTTTACATTGCAGGAACTTTCGATCCGAACAATAATATTGAAGTATGCAAATCTGAAAATGCCGATATCCCAGGTTCATCAGTTATATGGAATCCTCCGGTAATAGTAGATCTGGATGGATATATAGAACAGGATCCTTCCGTTAATCCGGTAGGACTTCTTGGACAGGTAAACATAGATATTGATCGCTCTACCGGGCCTGGCCGTGGGAATGTTTATGTACTTGCCTCTGTTTTGCGTTCAAACGGTGATCCTGGTGACGTCATGTTTGCAAAGAGCACCGATGGCGGGTTAACATGGAGTTCACCGATCAGAATAAACGACGATAACTCAACCACTAATACCCAATGGTTTGGCGTCATGTCTGTAGCACCGAATGGCAGAATCGATGTTGCCTGGCTGGATACCCGTGATGCTCCTCCAGGCACCGATTATTCAGCACTCTATTATTCGTATTCCGTTGACCAGGGAAACACCTGGTCGGTAAATGAAAAGATGTCTGATACGTTCAATCCGCATGTTGGGTATCCCCAGCAGAATAAAATGGGTGATTATATTGATATGATTTCTGACAACACGGGCGCCCGTCTTGCATGGTCCAACACCTTAAATAACGAAGAAGACGTATATTACAGCTATATTAATCCCCAGCTTACAGGGATTGAAAATAGTCAGAAAAAAGATGACTATTACGCTGTTAGTTGCTACCCCAATCCTTTCCAGACTCAAACCATGATCAGATACCAGATCCCGGATGATACTTTCGTTAAACTGGAAATTCTCAATCTTTATGGGCAGAAATTGACCACCTTGGTGAATAAAAAACAAACTGCTGGGATTTATAGCGTTGGCTTCTCTACAGCTATGCTTACTGCAGGTTATTATTTCTGCAGGATGACAGCAGGAACAAATACTGAAACAACCCGGCTAGTCAAGATTGAGTGATTTGAGCGGAAACCCTGTCATATTTCCTGAATGAAAACATGCACCCGGAAAATCTCTTTCCTCTTTTTTATAGCTCTTTTCCTCAGCATGCTGATCCATTTATTGAGTTTTTATGAAGTAATTAATGTTCCTCAGGTATATTTAATTATATCACGATGGCTGGTATTACTCGTAATCATCTTTTACGGATGGGAAAAGAAATCATTGACTGTATGGATCCTGATTTCAATGCTTGCCGGGGTTGAGTTTGGGTTTGACATGCCTGTTTTTGCGCAGAAACTTGATATTCTCAGCCAGATTTTTTTACGATTGATAAAGACCATTATTGCACCCTTGCTTTTTGGGACCCTGGTTGTTGGTATAGCTGGTCATCCCAATCTTAAACAAGTGGGAAGGATGGGATGGAAATCGATTTTATATTTTGAGATCATCACCACCATTGCACTCTTCATCGGGCTCGCTGCTATCAATATAAGCCGGGCAGGTATTGGTATTCATATCCCTGTTGATGCAGCCCAGGAAGCAATGAGAATCCCGGTAAAACAGACCTTCAATGATGTGATCCTTCATATTTTCCCTGAAAATATTGCCAAATCAATTGCCGAGGGAAATATTCTGCAGGTTGTTGTATTCTCTCTTTTGTTCGGAATTGCAATAGCCATGGTAAAGGAAAAATACCGCAGGCCGATGATAGTTTTTGCAGAAGCCCTTTCGGAAGTAATGTTCAAATTCACCCGGATCATCATGTATTTTGCACCGGTCGCTGTTTTTGCAGCGCTTGCTTACACAGTAGGGCATATGGGACTATCGGTCATGATAAGCCTGCTTCGTCTTCTTGCGACCCTTTATGTTGCGTTGGTCTTTTTCATAATTGCAGTTCTCATTCCGGTTTGCATTTTATTCAGGATACGGGTCAAAGGTTTTTTTAAAGCCATTCTTGAACCGGCTTCCATCGCTTTTGCTACTACCAGTTCGGAAGCTGCATTGCCCGTTGCCATGACAAATATGGAGCTTTTTGGTGTTCCCCGGAAAATAGTATCGTTTGTGCTTCCATTGGGTTATACTTTCAACCTCGACGGAACTACATTATACCTGAGTCTTGCGTCTGTTTTTGTTGCGCAGGCTGCCGGGATCGATATGCCATTAGGCACACAACTCCTGATGATGCTTACCTTACTTCTTACCAGTAAAGGAGTTGCAGGTGTGCCCAGAGCGGCGATGGTAATTCTTTTGGGAACGGCTGCTTCATTCGGATTACCAACACTCCCAATTTTCATGCTTCTCGGTATTGATGCTCTTATGGATATGGCCCGGACTACAATCAACGTTGTGGGGAACAGCCTTGCATCTGTAGTAATTGCAAAATGGGAGGGGGAGTTTACAAATAATCCTTCACAGGGAATATAATCAAATCTACGTATTTATTCAGTTTTTTGTCCGGCATGGTTCATCATGTTGTTCAGTCTCCACGCTTTGATCCATCCAGGTATTGCATCCTTGATAATGATAACTGCGGAAACCATGATTATTAATGTTAGACTTAGTTTGATAATTCCGTCAACCCTGTGTGCGGATGTAGCCAGTTGTGGAATGTAAACTCCTTTAATGTTCAGGATACCGGCAGTAAACGTGGTAACGCCGACAAATATCATCGGTAGCAAGGTAACCCAGGCATACCTGATTTTTCCACGGTTTATGATATATGATGTTCCAATGGTTAATGCAATAGTCGCCAGCAATTGGTTGGCGGTTCCGAACATCGGCCAGATGGTGGAAATACTACCGGTATAAATAAAATATCCCCAGCAAACAACCACAATTGCGCTGGCGATCAGGTTCCCCGGAAGCCAGTTAATCCGGGCAAAAGGTTTGTAAATTTTCCCAACACTTTCCTGAAGAATAAACCGGGCAATCCTGGTTCCGGCATCAACAGTCGTGAGGATAAAAAGCGCCTCAAACATGATCGCGAAATGATACCAGTATGACATAAGGTTTTTCAGTCCGGGAATGGAAGAAAAAATTTGTGCCATACCAACGGCAAGGGAAACCGCTCCGCCGGTCCTTCCTGCCACCTTTTCCCCAACGGCTGCTGAGAGTCTGGGAAGATCAGAACTGGTAAATCCCATGGAATGCAATTGCGGCAAAATATGGTTAAAATTTTCAGGGGATATATTAATCTGAAAATAATCAAGTGGAAACAAGCTAGATGCTGCGATCAGGGCAAGTATGCTGACAACTCCCTCGGAAAGCATGGATCCGACTGCAATAAATTTAATGTGCGACTCACGCATGATCATTTTTGGAGTGGTGCCTGAGCTTATCATCGAATGAAATCCTGAAATTGCACCACAGGCGATGGTTATAAACAGGTAAGGATATAGAGTTCCCGGGATCACCGGGCCTCCGCCCCAGACATAGGCAGTGAAAGCAGGCATTTTCAGATTGGGGGCAACAATGATTATTCCCACTGCCAGCATCGCAATAACGCTAAGTTTCATGATAGTACTAAGATAATCGCGCGGGGAAAGCAGTAACCACACCGGTAATACAGAAGCAAGAAAGCCATAACCAGCAAGAAGAATAGTCATCGATTTATTATCGAAAATAAACCAGGAAGCAAAAGAAGACCCGGGAATATATTTCCCGAATATAACGGCTGAGGAAAGGAGAATAATACCTATCACCGTCGCTTCAGCTGTTTTACCTTTCCTGAACTTGAACATCCAGACACCCATCAATATAGCGATGGGAACTGTGGATGCAATCGTAAAGGTTCCCCAGGAACTCTCTGATAAGGAATTAACTACCACGAGCCCAAGACCTGCGAGCGTTAAAATGATGATCAGAAATGTAGCAACTGAAGTTGTAATCGTGCTGGTAACTTTCCTGATTTCCATTTTGGCGATTTCAGCCAATGATTTTCCATCATGCTCTATAGAAGCCGTGAGAATGATGAGATCATGCACCGATCCAGCCATTACCGCACCAATCACTATCCAGAGAAAACCCGGGAAAAATCCGAATTGGCAGGCAAGAACTGGACCAACCAAAGGACCTGCTCCTGCGATGGCCGCAAAGTGATGGCCAAAAAGTACCCATTTACTCATGGGGTAATAATTCTGGCCATCATATAACCGGCCGGCAGGAGTTACCCTGGAATCATTCAGGGTGAGGACTTTGGCTGCAATAAATGAAAAATAAAATCGATAGGCAAGAATAAAAACAGCGATCGCAATGATCAACAATGGCATAGCATTCATGAGCAGGGCTTAGTAATTTTCAAAATTATTTATTTTTCTTGAACGCTTAACGGTAGTCCAAAAAAAAGATATCTTTGTAAAGAATAATTCTAAATTATGGAACGTTCATTTTTCTCATCGGATTATTTCCCAATCCTTGTACAGTCGGTCGTAGCCTTTGGTTTTGTTGCGGTTACGATGACACTGACCCATTTTATCGGTGGCAAAAGGAAGAAGATCCATACCCTGAGAAAAGAGGAAAATTTTGAGTGTGGGATCGAAGTGAAAGGGAATGCCAGATTCCCTTTTTCAGTACAGTATTTTCTGATCGCTATCCTCTTTGTTTTATTCGATGTGGAAATCATCTTTTTCTATCCATGGGCCATCAATTTCAAGGAATTCGGATGGGAAGGCTTTTTCGAAATGATGTTGTTCCTGGGATTCCTCTTATTCGGATTCTATTATATCATTAAAAAGAAAGCATTAGATTGGGATTGAGGAAAGTGAAAAATATGGAAACCCCAAATTACATAAAAGTCGAACCTCCTGAAGGGTATTCTTCTCCTGGACTTTTTGCCACAACCTTTGACAAAGTGGTAGGACTTGCCAGGAAAAACTCGATCTGGCCCTTACCTTTCGCCACTTCCTGCTGTGGGATAGAATTCATGGCAACAATGGGTGCCCATTATGACCTTGGACGGTTTGGTGCTGAACGCCTGAGTTTTAGTCCACGCCAGGCCGATCTGCTGATGGTGATGGGAACAATTGCAAAAAAGATGGCTCCGGTAGTTAAGCAGGTTTATGTCCAGATGGCTGAACCCCGTTGGGTAATTGCAGTTGGTGCATGTGCAGCAAGTGGTGGAATATTCGATACTTACAGCGTATTGCAGGGTATAGACCGGATCGTCCCTGTTGATGTATATGTTCCAGGCTGCCCGCCACGTCCTGAACAGATCATAGATGGTTTTATTAAGGTGCAGGAATTGGTAGGGAAAGAATCGCTCAGAAGAAGGTATTCAAAGGAGTATAAAGATTTATTGGAAAGTTACGGCATTAGATAGCATACTGAGGTATCCTCTGTAACTATGGACAACTCATTTATCACCGGCAAATTGAAAATCCGATTCACGGAAAATATACTTTCCGTTGAAGAAAATAGTGACATGCTTACCGTTGTGGTCAACAGAATAGTGGTACATGAGGTGATCCGGTTTCTGAAAGAAGATGAAACCCTGGCCTTTACCTTTCTGACAACCTTATGCGGCATTCATTACCCCGACCAGGAATTGCAACTTGGTGTGATATATCATATGCACCATTTTTCTGACAATACCAGGGTCCGGATCAAGACATTTTTACCCTTGAAAAATCCTGTAATTCATTCTGTTACTGATTTGTTTTCGGCAGCTAATTGGATGGAAAGGGAAACTTACGATTTTTATGGGATCATTTTCGAAGGGCATCCCAACCTTAAAAGGATCCTTAATGTGGAGTACCTGGATTATTTTCCGATGAGAAAAGAATATCCGCTTGAAGACCCTACGAGGGAAGATAAAGACAACCGGTTTTTTGGAAGATGAACGATAACCGCTATACAACGCTGAACCTTGGCCCGACCCACCCCGCCACACATGGCATTTTCCAGAATGTGCTGACAATGGACGGAGAACGCATTATCGATACGGAACAAACCATCGGCTATATTCACCGCGCTTTCGAAAAGATTGCCGAGAGAAGACCTTATTATCAGATTACGACCCTGACCGACCGGATGAATTACTGCTCTTCTCCGATCAATAATATCGGGTGGCAAATGACTGTAGAAAAGCTCCTGGGTGTCACGACAACGAAAAGGGTCGACTACATGAGAATCATCGTAATGGAACTGGCCAGGATAACTGACCATCTGATATGCAACAGCGTTATCGGGGTTGATAGCGGCGCCTTAACGGGATTCGTGTATGTGTTTCAGGAAAGGGAAAAAGTTTACGAGATATATGAACTCCTCTGTGGGGCGCGATTGACAACCAATGTTGGAAGGATCGGTGGTTTTGAGCGGGATTTTTCTCCAGAGGTCATAAAGAAGATCTACGATTTTCTGGACCATCTGCCGAAAGTGTTAAGACAATTCGAAAAACTGCTCCTGCGAAACCGCATTTTCATGGACAGGACCATTAATGTGGGGCCAATCTCTGCTGAGCGGGCCATGAATTATGGCTTCTCGGGTCCGAACCTGCGTGCAGCCGGTGTCGATTATGATGTAAGGGTAACCAGCCCATATAGTTCATACGATGATTTTGATTTTACCATCCCGATTGGATCACAGGGTGATACCTACGACCGCTTCTGTGTGAGGCAAAAAGAGGTATGGCAAAGCCTTAAACTTATCAGGAATGCTTTGAATAATCTCCCGGAAGGAAAATATTTTATGGATGTTCCTGAATTTTATCTTCCACCTAAAGAAGAAGTTTACAGTAAAATGGAAGCTCTGATCTGGCATTTCAAAATAGTAATGGGAGAAATTGGTGCACCTCCAGGCGAAATATATCATTCGGTCGAAGCAGCTAATGGTGAATTGGGATTTTATCTGGTCAGCGATGGAGGAAGAACTCCATACCGCCTCCATTTCCGTCGGCCTTGTTTTATTTATTACCAGGCATTGCCTGAAATGATAAGGGGCGGAGTGCTGTCAGATGCCATACTAACAATGAGTTCGATGAATGTTATTGCCGGGGAACTGGATGGATGAAAACCAATGAAGAATGAAAAATAAAGAATGAATAATTTGATTGATCATAAGTTATATAACAGCGAGAACAAGGCAGTTAAGTTCTCAATAGATACCCGCGCGCGGATCAATGAGATCATTTTGCATTACCCGGAAGAACGGCGGAAATCTGCTTTGTTGCCGGTTCTTCATATTGCACAGCAGGAATTAGGTGGATACCTGAGCGATGATGTGATGGATTATGTTGCCTCCCTGTTGGAACTTCAACCAATCGAGGTTTATGAAGGGGCAACATTTTATTCCATGTTCCATCTTGAACCGGTTGGAAAATATGTAATCGAAGTCTGTCAGACAGGGCCTTGTGCCATATGTGGAAGTGAGCGGATCGTTGATCATCTGGAAAAAATTCTGGGAATTAAAGCAGGAAAAACAACAACCAATGGTTTGTTTACTTTGAAAACTGTGGAATGTCTTGGCTCCTGTGGTACAGCACCTGTTATGCAGATCAATACAGTGTTCTATGAATCACTGACCGAGGAAAAAATTATTCAGATCATTGATGATCTAAAAAGTGAAGCTAAAAATCAACCTTTGGAAACCAAATGGGCAGACTTGTTTTAACCAATAAGATCAACATTAAAGGTATCTCTGACTTTGATGTTTACAGGGCTCACGGAGGCTATTCCAACCTGGTAAAGGCCATAAAGGAAATGACTCCTGCTGATATCAGCCGGGAGGTCACCAAATCCGGCCTTAGGGGTAGGGGAGGTGCCGGGTTTCCTACAGGTCTAAAATGGAGTTTCCTAGACCGGAGATCAGATAAACCAAGATACCTTGTTTGCAACGCTGATGAAAGCGAACCCGGAACTTTTAAGGATCGATACCTGATGGAACATTTGCCCCATCTGCTGATTGAAGGACTGATCATCTCAAGCTATGCCCTGGGTGTTAAAACCTGCTATATTTACGTAAGAGGTGAATTCAAATACATCATTGAGATACTTCAGAAAGCCATCCGTGAAGCATATAAAAATAAACTCCTGGGAGAAAATATCCTGGGATCAGGATTTTCTTTGGACATATATCTTCATCCTGGTGGCGGCGCTTATATCTGCGGTGAAGAAACAGCCATGCTCGAATCCCTGGAAGGAAAACGGGGAAACCCCAGGATCAAGCCTCCATTTCCAGCTTATAAAGGGCTTTACGATTGTCCGACCGTAGTGAATAATGTCGAAACGCTGGCAGCCGTTGTTCCCATCATTGAAATGGGAGGAGATGCTTATGCAGCGATTGGAAAAGGAAAAAGCACAGGCACCAAGCTTATCTCTGCCTGTGGAAATATAGACAAACCTGGCGTTTATGAAATCGAATTGGGATTGCCGGTAGAAGATTTTATATTCTCCGATGAATATTGCGGTGGAATTAAAAACGGGAAACGTTTAAAAGCTGTTGTTCCTGGTGGTTCCTCAGTCCCAATCCTGCCAGCCGAACTGACCCTCCGCACCCTGAAGGGAGAAAAACGGCTCATGACTTACGAATCGCTCGCAGAAGGAGGCTTTGACAGTGGAACGATGCTGGGATCAGGTGGATTTATTGTTTATGATGAGGATGCCTGCATAGTGCGGAATACATGGAACTTCACCCGGTTTTATCGCCATGAATCCTGCGGACAATGTTCACCTTGTCGTGAGGGGACAGCATGGATGGAACCCGTTTTACGACGTATTGAACATGGGGAAGGAAAATACAGCGATATAGATCTGCTGGTAAGTATTGCTGATAAAATTGAAGGAAATACCATATGCCCTTTCGGTGATGCTGCGGCATGGCCTGTTTCAAGCGCAATCCGTCATTTCCGTCATGAATTTGAATTTCATATTGAACACCCGGAAATAGTAAAAAATAAGGATCATGGTTCATTAATGCAGTATCCGGCGTCAAGCATCCAGTATCGATAAAGAAATAGATGAAAGTCACTGTAGATAATATAGTAATTGAGGTAGAAGAAGGAACCACAATCCTCGAAGCAGCGCGGAAGATCGGAGGGAAAATAGTGCCTCCGGCCATGTGCTACTATTCAAAATTGAAAGGTACGGGAGGAAAATGCCGGACATGTCTTGTCAAGGTAGCACAATCGTCAGCAAAAGACCCCCGCCCCATGCCAAAGCTTGTCGCATCATGCAGTACACCAGTCCAGGATGGGATGGTAGTAGAGAATATCACGTCACAGGAAGTCCTGGATGCACGAAAAGCCATTGTGGAATTTCTACTGATAAACCATCCGCTTGATTGCCCTGTTTGCGACCAAGCCGGTGAATGTGATCTGCAGGACCTGAGCTTTCAACATGGGGTAGTGGAAACAAGAAGTGATGAAGAGCGAAGGGAATTCCCCGTAATCGATATCGGGGATAAGATCAAGCTTCACATGAATCGTTGTATCCTTTGCTATCGCTGTGTTTATACAGCCGACCAGATCACCAACAAACGTGTTCATGGAGTCCTTTATCGCGGAGATGCTGCGGAGATCAGTACTTATATCCGGAATGTTATTGATTCCGATTTTTCCGGGAATATCATCGACGTTTGTCCCGTGGGAGCCCTCACTGACAAGACCTTTCGTTTTAAAAGCCGTGTCTGGTTCCTGAATCCGATGGATGCTCACAGGGAATGCGCTCATTGTTCAGGGAAAGTGACAGCCTGGATGTCAGGGAATGAAATTTTCAGGATCACCGGAAGGAAAGATCAATTTGGGGAATTGGAGGATTTTATCTGCAATGAATGCAGGTTTGAAAAGAAAGAATTGAAAGATTGGGTAATCGAAGGCCCGAGAAAAATTAAAAGGCAATCAGTGATCTCAGCAAATCATTATGAAAAACTGATCAAACCTTCTATCATTCATCAGATTGAAGGTACCACAGAACAACAGAAATAGGTTAATGGGAACATTCATTATATACAAGACTATCCTTGCAAGCTTCATCTTGATCATGAGCCTGCTGGTTGCCATGTATTCCACATTGATCGAAAGGAAAGTCGCCGGATTTTTTCAGGATCGGCTGGGGCCTGACCGTGCTGGTCCCTGGGGGTTGTTTCAACCATTGGCTGATGGGATCAAACTCTTTTTCAAGGAAGAATTCATGCCCAATACGGCCGATAAATTCCTTTATATTCTCGGGCCCTCGTTGACCATGCTCATCGCCTTGCTTACCAGTGCTGCTATTCCATGGGGCAGTAACGTTGTTATCGGCGGGAAGGAATATCCGTTGCAGGTAGCCGATATCAACATCGGGATCCTCTATATTTTTGCCATCGTCTCCATCGGGGTTTACGGAATCATGATCGGCGGATGGGCTTCTAACAACAAATATGCATTGCTCGGAGCCGTCCGGGCTTCTTCCCAGATGATCAGCTATGAATTGGCCATGAGCCTTGCTATCATTTCAGTTGTGATGATGACCGGATCATTGAGCCTGAAAGATATTGTAGCACAACAACATGGAATTAATTGGAATGTTTGGTACCAGCCAGCTGCCTTCATCATTTTCCTGGTCTGTGCCTTTGCCGAATGTAACCGCTCCCCGTTCGATCTTCCTGAATGCGAAACTGAACTTGTAGGGGGATATCATACGGAATACAGCAGTATGAAACTTGGGTTCTATCTCTTTGCCGAATACATAAACATGTTCATTTCTGCTGCAGTTATGGCCACCCTGTTTTTTGGCGGATATAATTTCCCGTTTATGGATAGACTCGCTGTTTCACCCAATACCATGGCTACGATCGGTTTTTTTGTCTTGTTTGCCAAAATTACATTCCTCGGATTTGTTTTCATGTGGGTAAGATGGACTTTGCCGCGGTTTCGCTATGATCAGTTGATGAGGCTTGGATGGAAAGGCCTTATTCCATTGGCGATTTTGAATGTGGTGATTACAGGGATCGTAATACTTGTTAAATAATATTCACCAGATGCAGGGAATATCAAATCGATCAAAAATGGTTTCGAACAAAAAGATGTCTTTTTGGGAGAAGATCTATTTACCTGCAGTATTGAATGGTATGAGGATCACATTTTCTCATCTTTTCAGAAAAAAAGCTACGATAAGATACCCGGAGAAAAAAAGGGAATTTGCAGAGATCTATCGTGGACAGCATGTGCTGAAAAGGGATGATGAAGGACGTGAACGGTGCACAGCTTGCGGACTTTGTGCTGTTGCCTGTCCTGCCGAAGCAATTACGATGGTGGCAGCGGAGCGGAAACCGGGAGAAGAGCATCTTTACCGTGAGGAGAAATATGCATCCGTTTATGAGATAAATATGCTGAGGTGCATATTTTGTGGATTATGCGAAGAGGCTTGTCCAAAAGAAGCAATATTCCTTACCAAAAGAATAGTGCCATCCGATTATGAACGCGAAGGGTTTATCTTTGGGAAAGAGAAACTCCTGGAACCTTTGGATCCGGAGAAAAGAATGGATATTACAAAACGCGAAACGAAAGCAGTACTCGAATTCAAGAAAGATAAAACGAAAAAGCACAATTTATAGGATGTTTACAAAGTACATTTTTTTCTTCCTCTCCATCCTGGCTCTTTATTCAGCGTTGATGGTGCTTATGTCAAAAAAGCCCATTCACAGCGTTCTTTATCTTACACTTACTTTTTTTGCAATTGCAGGACATTATGTTTTACTGAATGCCCAGTTCCTGGCTGTAGTTCATGTCATCGTTTATGCGGGAGCCATCATGGTCTTGTTTTTATTCACTGTGATGCTGCTGAATCTGAATAAGGAGGAAGTTTCTCCCAAGCCGGTCTGGATCAAGGTTATTGTTATCATAGCAGGTGGAATCATGATGATAGTTTTAATTGGAATATTCAGGGGATACGATATTGCCCTGAATGCTGATCCGTCGCTGACCCAGATCGGGCTGGTTAAAAACCTGGGAAGAGTGCTTTACAAAGATTACATGTTACCCTTTGAACTTTCGTCGATCTTGTTCCTAACAGCAATGGTCGGCGCAGTTCTATTAGGGAAAAAAGAACAGATATGATACAATTAAGAATTAAAAATTAAAAATTAGTTGATCAATATTCAATTCAAGGTAAAATGCAATTTGTCCCGATAAGCTATTATCTCTTTTTCTGCAGTGCCCTGTTCTGTATAGGCGTAACGGGTGTGCTTATCAAACGCAACGCCTTGCTGATACTTATGTCGATAGAACTGATGATAAACTCGATCAACCTGTTGCTGGCAGCCTTTTCAACCTATCTGAATGACCCTGCAGGACAGATCTTTGTGTTTTTTATTATGGTCGTTGCAGCAGCAGAAGTAGCGATCGGACTGGCTATTATCGTTGTCATTTACCGCACGACACACTCAATAGACATTGATATACTGAATAAACTCAAATGGTAGTGAAGAACTTTCTAATTCGTAATTCGTAATTCGTAATTCTTTTAAGATGGATCTGCTGATAGCCCTGATTCCCGTTTTTCCGCTTCTCGGATTTCTGATCCTCGGGTTAGGGTTTGATCATATTCCAAAGAAATTAACATCAATCATAGGTCCGGGAACTGTCTTTCTTTCATTTATCGGTTCGGTAATTCTTTTCTTTCATCTTCTCCTGGCCCCTGTTTCAAGTGTTCCCAACCAGATCGTAACTAATTTGTTCGATTGGATATCTTTCAATGGCTATCACAGTCTCATTCTCATTCCTGATCGATCCGCTATCGGTCCTGATGCTTCTTATTGTGACAGGTGTGGGATTGCTCATTCACATCTACTCAATTGGTTATATGAAAGATGACCCGGGCTACAACCGGTTCTTCTCATATATGAACCTCTTTATCTTTTTCATGTTATTGCTGGTAATGGGGGCTGGTTATGTCATCATGTTTATTGGCTGGGAGGGAGTTGGCCTTTGCTCTTATCTTCTCATCGGATTTTGGTTTAAAAACCAGGAATTCAACAACGCAGCCAGGAAAGCTTTTATCATGAACAGGATCGGTGATCTTGGTTTCCTTTTGGGGATATTCCTTCTTTTTACAACCTTTGGAAGCTTTAATTACTTGGATATTTTTTCCCAGGCACAAGGCATGCAGCCGGGAATGGGGTTGATCACTGCAATAACACTGTTACTTTTTTCAGGAGCTGTCGGGAAAAGTGCACAGATACCTCTCTATACATGGCTTCCTGATGCAATGGCCGGTCCTACGCCGGTTTCAGCGCTTATCCATGCGGCCACCATGGTGACTGCCGGTGTTTACATGGTAGCACGGTCGAATATCTTATTTGTTCTTGCCCCGGTAACCCTTACGATTGTTGCTGTCACAGGACTTGCGACGGCGTTATTTGCAGCTTCCATTGCCATTTATCAGAATGATATTAAAAAGATCCTTGCTTATTCAACCATCAGTCAGCTGGGTTATATGTTTCTTGGATTGGGAATGGGTGCCTTTACCGGTGCAATGTTCCATCTCACCACCCATGCCTTCTTTAAAGCCCTTCTTTTCCTTGCAGCAGGCAGTGTGATCCATGCAATGGGCGGTGAACAGGACATTAGGAAAATGGGAGGATTGAGCGGCTCTTTACGTAAAACTCAATGGGTATTTCTTATTGGGACTTTTGCCATTGCCGGTATTCCACCATTTTCAGGATTCTTCTCCAAAGATGAGATCCTCTCTTCAGTGTTCACAAATAACATTTCCTTCTGGGTTCTCGCAATTATTGGCGTTATGATGACGGCCTTCTATATGTTCCGGTTGTATTTTCTCACTTTCACCGGGAAATTCAGAGGTTCGGAAGAACAAAAGCACCATCTCCGTGAATCCTCTTCGGTCATGATAATTCCAATGATTATACTTGCTATACTGTCAATTGCGGGAGGCATTATCAACCTTCCGGATTTTACAGGAGGGTCAAGCTGGCTTCAGTCTTTTCTGGCACCGGTATTCGCCGGTTCGGAGACTTTAATGAGAATGCCGGCATTCAAGCCGGGTCCATTTGTCGAATGGTTGTTGGCAGGCATCAGCGTTGCCGGTGTCGGGATCATGATCCTGTTTGCCTGGTACCGTTTCATGAGAAGAGAACCGGAAGTCAGAGAAACGGTAGTTCAGAGATCTTTTCTTTCAAGACTCATATCCCATAAATACTATATTGATGAACTTTACGATGCTCTCTTTGTCAGACCAATCTTAAACCTTTCGAAAGGATTCTATGGGATCATCGAGAAAAAAATTATTGATAAGCTGGTTAATGGGATTGGTACCCTTGTTATCCGGGCAGGTAATACGATCCGTTACCTTCAAACCGGTCATGTTGGTTTTTATGTATTCATGATGGTAGCCGGGATCATTGCAATATTATTTTTTAATCTTGTACTATAAATGATTACAGGAATTCTGCTCATACTGCCGTTGTTGTTTTCACTGGTCATTTTCAGTCTGAAGAATGAAAAATGGATCCGAATGCTTGCAACAGCCGGATCTGTTATTGAATTCCTGGTCTCCCTGGTATGGCTTGTTTCTTTATTCAACCCAATGTGATTGCCAGTTTCTATTGAACATCGGTTGGATTGACAGCTTGCATGTTTCTCTTCGTTTTGGTGTCGATGGGATAAGCTTGCTGCTCGTTCTCTTGACAACGTTCCTGACGCCGCTGATCATCCTCTCATCCCTTGGTCATGCTTACAGCAAACCTTCAGCATTCTACGGTTTGATAATGTTGATGGAAATGGCATTTATAGGGGTATTCAGCGCTTACGATGGCCTTGTGTTTTACATCTTCTGGGAATTGGCGCTCATCCCTGCTTATTTTATCTGTGCGTATGGGGTGGCAACGACCGGATCCGCTATCACTTTTAAGTTTTTCATTTATACTTTCACTAGGCAGCCTTTTCATGTTAGTGGCATTGCTGTACGTTTATTTCAGAACCCCGGCCCCTCATTCCTTCGAGATCATCTACCTGTATGCAGCACATCTTAACTTCTACAGAACAGAGCTGGATCTTCCTTGCATTTTTCCTTGCCTTTGCCATCAAGATCCCTATCTTCCCGTTTCATACCTGGCAACCGGATACCTATACCGAAGCACCTGCCGGAGGAACGATGCTGCTTGCCGGGATCATGCTGAAGATGGGAACCTATGGACTTTTAAGGTTTCTTTTACCTATTTGTCCGTTAGCATTAAGGGAATGGGGCTGGATTGCCCTTGCCCTCTCAATTACAGGGATCATTTATGCCTCGATAATCGCAATCAGACAAACAGATATGAAAAGGCTCATTGCTTATGCCTCTATTGCGCATGTTGGCCTGATCTCGGCAGGGATTTTTGCATTGACACAGAAAGGACTCGAAGGTGCCGTGATCCAGATGGTCTCTCACGGGATCAACATAACAGGATTATTTATCATCATCAGCCTGGTAGAAAAGAAGATGAAAACCAGGGAAATCTCACAGGATCAGAGGTATGGCAACCCAGGCTCCCTGGCTTGCAGCAATCTTTATGATCCTTCTGCTTGGCAGCATCGGTCTTCCCCTGACCAATGGTTTCATAGGCGAATTCCTATTACTGCTGGGTATTTTTGAAGCCAATGGATGGTTAGCAGCGATAGCTGGTTTGACCATCATCTTCAGTGCAGTTTATATGCTTTGGATGTATCAGCGTACCATGCTGGGCAAACCGGTTGATGTTACTCAAAAGATCAGTGATATTAACTTTTCGGAAGCGATCCCATTGATTCCTTTAGTGATAATGGTTGTTTGGATCGGGATATTTCCGAACTTCTTCCTGCATCTTGCTGAACCTGCAATCCGGGAAATTATAAATTTGATTCATTAGTAAAATGATTATTAGAGCAAGTTAAATGTTGACAATCATTTCTCTGACAGTACTTGGGATCCTGATCCTGGCTGAAGGAATTCTCGGGAAGAAATCATGGCATCTGCCGACGATCCTGATTGGATTGCCGGTTTCCCTGTTACTGGATCTTACCGGATGGAATCAGAATGCACACTATTACAACAACATGCTCATTGTCGATAACAGTTCCATCGCCTTCAGCGCCGTATTGATCTTTACCACATTTCTCATTTTCATGTTCGCCGGTCATTATTACAAAGATGTGGCAAGGCCGCTCGACGACATCTATGCCATCCTCATTTTTGCCCTTGCCGGAAGTGTCATGATGACAAATTTTGGCAACCTGATCATACTGTTCCTTGGTATCGAAACCCTGTCGATCGCTTTATATGTCTTGGCAGGGAGCCATAAAGAGGCAATCACCTCAAATGAAGCTACGTTGAAATATTTCCTTATGGGATCTTTCCTGTCGGGTTTCTTATTATTCGGGATTGCATTGCTATATGGAGCCTCCGGCTCACTTAATTTGGATGAGATCTCCCATTATACCCTTCGTGAAGCAGGACATCTTTCGCCTATGTTCCGGGCCGGACTGTTTCTTCTGATCATAGGACTGGCATTTAAAATTGCGATTGTTCCGTTTCATTTCTGGGCCCCTGACGTTTATGAGGGAACGCCCACATTGTTGACCGCATTCATGGCGACAGTCGTCAAGGTAGCCAGTATTGTAGCATTGTTACGGGTATTCAATAACTGTTTTTCTTCAATCAGGGAAGTTTGGGATCCAACCTTATGGATACTGGCGGTACTGACAATTCTTGTTGGTAATCTCACTGGTCTTTACCAGCCGAGCCTCAAGCGTATGCTGGCTTATTCAAGCATAAGTCATTCCGGTTATATGATGCTTGCTGTTCTTGCTTTCAGCGTGCATTCATCAGGCGCACTGTTATTGTATGCTACCGCATACTCAATTGCAACTGTAACAGCATTCGGGATACTTATTCTCATCAGGGGTACAAAAGGGAATGACCTGTATACTTCTTTTGAAGGGATCTCGAAAAAAAATCCCATTGAGGCAGTATGCCTTACAATTGCTTTGTTATCCCTGACCGGCATACCCCCACTGGCAGGGTTTATGGCAAAATACTACCTGTTTACAACTGCACTGGAACAAGGTTACCTTTGGCTGGTTATCATTGCACTCCTGGGTTCAGCAATCAGTGTAGCCTATTATTTCAGGCCCATAATATCCATGTATCTGAAAGAGGGAGATGGGATAAAACTGGTATCGGGAAATGCCTATAAAACTAATATCATCTTTCTGACAATACTGACCCTGGTGCTGGGTTTCTTACCTGCTTTCCTGATCAATCTGTTGTAATCACATAAACTTTTTGATCTCTGCAGCGTGCTCTTTTTCTTCTTCTATGATTTGGTTGATCAGTTTTTTTGAATTGCCAGAGGCCTTTTTCAACAACTCCTGGTAGAAAACAACACTGTCATTTTCAAATTTATAGGCTATCTCAAGTCCTTGTTGAGGTGTAGATACCGTCTTTGCAAGTTCTGCACCGGCATCTTTACGCCCGAAAATATGAGTATCAGCAAGATGTCCGATATAATCTGCAGATTCCTCTTTGTTAAATTCAAAGGATTCAGGTTCGAATTTATCTGCAAGTTTCTGAAAGATGGCGATATGGGTAAGTTCCTTTTCAGCAAGGTCAAGAAAAAGTCCTTTAACGTCATTGTTTTCCCTGATTATTTCTGCTGCTGCCGTATAAAACGCCTCCCCATTTTCTTCGATCCTGACGGCGATTTCGATAATTTCCAATCCTGAGTAGTACATAAGTTATCTTGTTTATTATGGGCAAATTTAAGAAAAAATCTGTAACCTTTGACGCCTTCACATCATTGATTCCTTATACACCTTACTGAAAAGCCGTTTGTCATGAAACTGTTGTATTTCGTTACAATTGCGGTGTCATAGTTTAATTTCCGGTTCCATGCAGAAGAAGCATCTGCCTGGGTCGAGGACCAAAAAAAGCCAAGCTGTGTCAGGTTATTAAAATTGGAGTCATTTCCCCGAAAGCCTCCAGGAAGACCTGTGAAACCACTGATATTTGTTCCGTTCCCGTTATTGTACCAGCCGGTAGCCGACTTCATTTTTGTCCCAGCCACACTATCACCACCAAGGAAAGTGGTAAGTACACTCCATTCGGCATCCGATGGGATATGCCAGTTGGAAGGACAGATTCCTTGTGCCCCGGGAGTTACAGAGCTTCTCATCGCCTCGTCCCATTGGTATAATCCACCATAAAGGGAACAGTTTGTACTATCGTCATTAAAGCAATATTTTTCAACAGTCGGATTGCTTGGATCCTGATTTTGGCTTCCTGTGATTCGTGTACCGATATTCAGGTTCTCTTTAAGCCAGCACTGGCTACCGATAAGTACCGAATGGTAAGTGGCATTACCGTAGAAAACGATAGCCTGGCCACAAGGCAACCGGGTTGAAAATGTCCTGACAGAACCGTATGCAGTTCCCTGTTCATTCGTGATATAGGCCACAACCTTGTAAGTTGTATCATTTAACAGTCCTGATATCTTACTTAGGAAATTATTCCCGGTATCCGTTGTAAATCCGTCACAATGAGAAAGTGACGGAGTCGCGCTTGCACTCCAGCATACCCCGCGGGCACTCAGGGTACCATTGCCATCGCTGGTTACCTGTCCGCCGCATTGTGCAGAAACAGACGTAATATTTGTTACCGGATCGGTCGTCACTGAAGCAAGGGTCAGATCAAGCGTAGTAAATTCAATCTGAGAACTGTACACAACAAATTTCTTATCATCCATTACATAAGAACGGATATAATATGGTGTAAGGGTATCAAGTCCTGTTAGTTTAGCGGTAAACTTTCCGGGAATTAAAGAACTTCCCAATGATAAATGTGTAGAATTAAGGTCAGGCATGGGTGTTGTTGCCCAGCAAAAACCACGATCCGTAAGATTTTTCAGCCCGGCACTTTCAATAGAGGAAGAGACCACCGCCCAGGTTGCTTTAACCGAATCAACATGGGCATCGGAAACACCTATTCTGCTGCTTCCGGTTGGTGCCTCAGGACTCTTTCTGCACGAGTAAAATACGGTAACCAGCAATAATATTAGAAAAATCAGCTTTCGTTTCATCATCATCTGAATGATTAAAATGTTACTCCGATACCTGCTGTCCAGTTGAACAAACCAAAATTAAGGGTCGTAGCACCGGCTGTAACCAGAAACCATTTCACCCTGTACATCAATCCGGCATCGACCTCCAATCCTGATGCGCAATATCCGGTATATTTTGCATATGCCTGACCAAATGAGGATGAATTGCCATAGGTGAACTGATCAACCTGCACGAGGTAGTTCTCCTTGCCGTATCCTACACCACCATAGATAAACAGATCAGGAACTACCTGCCAGTTAATCCCGCCAAGGATAGAAACTGCCGAATATCCATTTTTCCCGGTATACGAATAATATCCGGGAACATTATAATCTGTTAGAATGCCATCACTACAAGTAAAGGAACTCTTTTTAAAAGCATCCGGGTTCCCTCTGAATTCAGCATAAAAGCCGATTTTCCCTAACATACCTGCCCGCAATCCAAGCCATGTTATCGTATTCCCTTCCCAGGAGACAAAAACCTTTTTTTTAACGGGCTGTTTCAGTGCTCTCACTTGAAATGTAACTGTATCCTCTATAAAAGGCATCTCTTTCAGTGCATCCCAAACTATAGTTTTGACCCCACGGTGTATCCCTTCGCCGACATCACCCTTAACCTCCCTTAGCGGACCTGTAAAAGTTTTTCCGCCATCTGTGCTTACATAGAGAGAAATAGAAAAATAATTTATCAAACTTCCGCCTCTGATTACATAATGAACAATAATTTTTTCATCATTGACTTCAGATCTGACCTCCTGTATCTGTTGTGCTTTCAGAAAACATGAATAAAACATGAATAACACTGCAATGATTAGGATTTTTCTGTACATAGATCTTTTAAGAATAGTATTTCAACTGCCCGGTTTATAATTCAACCAGCGGTATCTGTTTGTTGCCATGAAATTGAGGCACCTGAAGTCCGCTGATCTTTACAGATGTCTCCTGAACTTTCGTAATTACATACTGCTCAAGTTCACCGGAGGTCACCACATGATCCCCGTCCAGGTCTGCTTTTCCCTGTAACCCCGCACAAAGGAAATAGGTAAAAAGGCCTGTTTCACTGGGGTCGAATGCAAGCGAGGTCTGGTCGAAATCGGAAGAAGAGAATACTGTGAAATTCGGATCTGTTTCCCAGGGCTGTCCAACTACAGGTCTTATTTTTATTCCCTTCATGGCGACCAGGTTTTCAGCTTTATAAGCTTCACTGTTCCTGGAAACGCCGCTGAAACATGCATCCAGGAATACGGTCACGCTTCTTGCCTTCAGTGCTTTCAGATCATCATAGAACTTATTGATTTCATATCCCTGCCGGTCAATGGCTTCAATACGCGCATCAGAAGGCATCAGGTAAACTTTTGTTCCATCCTTGGAAGGAATACCATGTCCGGAATAGAAAACAAAAAGGTCGGTCACTCCTTTTTCTATCCCTTTCTGCAACTCTCCGTTGTCGGGATCGAAAATATTGTCAAAAAAATAGCCTGTGACATCTTTGCTTTTGTAACTGTAAACTTTATCCACACCCAGCGCATCTTTAAAATATTCCGCAATGATTGTGGCATCATTCTCTGCATAGGGGGCAGGTACAAAATGATCATACTGTTCAATCCCGATCACGATAGCAACAGCATTCCTGCGCTTTGACCGGGATGGGGCCACCTGGCGGATATCGATAATATTAGCAAAACTAGTAGTGATCTTCGGTGAGGAAACCTCAAAACGGGTCACTTGTCGTGCAAGCTTGTCGATGTCGGGATTTACTTTTACAATGACCGGTTCAGGTGGTTTTTGCTCCAACGACAGTGGAAGGGGAAATTCCTTAAGGGCGCCACGGTTCACCGAGTTGGTCAGGGTAAGAAAAACCGGGAGATTATCTTTGGTTATAACCCTTTTGTTCGGACTAAGGGTGATCCAGATATCGCTGACTTCGCCAATCCCGAGATTACCGGTTTCTCCTTCACCGTTTTCTATATAAATATTGGGATCGGTCGTTTTTACAGTATACCGGGTCTTTATTGAAGGACTCTGCCCGATATTCTGAATCGTAATCTTTATCTTAACCTGCTCACCAGCCTGGAGTTTTCCATCTTCGTTAATGGCGACAGTTCCGGGACCAACATCAATGATCGAGAGACCTGAAAATACAAGTTTGGGTTCACGGAAGGCCAGTGTATTCAGAAGCAGGTAGGCAGGATCCATATCATAACCAAAATTCTCCCGGATATTGATGACCAGTTTTTTCTGTCCCGATCCTATATTTATACCTGCCCGGATCGGAATAATGACCCTGACTTTTTGATCAGGGTATATAAAAGGAATTGTTTGTGCATTTCCTATGATCAAATCAGGGTCGCGGGATAGATCGGTTAAGGAAACAACCACCGATTGAGCCGGTCCCTTCCCCTTATTTGAGATGTCGATGGTCAGTGTCGCTGTTTCATCTGCTTCCAGGATGTTATTATTATTGGCATCCGCGAAACTCATGTCGGCATAAAGAATCGGAGGTAACCCACGCTTGTAGTCAGGTTTCAGAACAAGTCTCGTAGGTTGGCTTTGTCCTGAAAGGATCACCTGGGAACAGACAGGTAAGGCAAAAACTAAAGCCAGGATCATGATATATAAGGTCTTCATAACATTCATAAAAAATTTCAGATCGGACAACTTCCAAACTTACGAAAAATAACCATGCAGGGGTTCCCTGGAAAGATCATAAACTTTCTTTCTAAATATTAATTCAGAATATCTTTCCTCATGTTTAACATAGCCTGTGTATGATCACTATCATAATCAAAGAGAAGGTTGCCATTGGATCTGAATAATCGTACGGAGTTTAAGGGAAACCAGATAATTGCTTTCCCAACCTTAATGCCGCTGAGAACATCTATACGGGCATCTCCGTTTGGCAGTGTCACGATCTTCAACCGGGCCTCGTCGGTGATCTTGATTTTTTCAAAAGTAATGGGTTTCCCATTCTCCGTTTTCAGGGTGATGATCCCATCCGAATTCTTTAAAACCTCAAGTTTCCCTATATTCTGATAAATAGAAGAAGCATTGTTTTTGAAACCGGGATTATACTTGTCCAGGGCTTCCTGGATAGATTTACCGGGTATGCTGATGTTGTTCAGTTTGGCCAGGTTAATAGCAGCAAAGAAACCAGCTATACTTTTCTCACAGTTGCCGGAGACCATTTTGTCATTTTCAGTTTTCAGACTGTTTACCAGATTAAAATCACCTGCAGATGAAAAGGGAATCACGTTTATTTTAAAACCAATCGATCCAGCATAAGAAGCCGTGTAATAAATATTCTCCTTGTTATCCAGGCTAAGGCCAAAATCGATAAAATTGTCACTTGCAGGGAAGGTTTTTGTAAAGCGGCGTTCGCCATCTCCAGCGAAAGAAGTTGTATAGAGGAAATCCTTCTTCTTTTCTATAGAATCGAGATTGGCTTGCTTTGCCCAAATCAGTTCTCCGTTCTTGTCATATTTGGCAAGGAAAATATCTCCTTCTTTAGCTGCTTTTAATGTATTTGAACCAAATGTAATTGACTGGCTGAAGCTTCCTGCAACATAAAGATTCCCTTCCTGATCGGTTATTATGTTATAAGCCTGATCATCACCATCCTTTCCAACTTTCTTTGCCCAAACAGGATTTCCTGTCTTATCGAATTTTTCTATAAAAGCATTATTGGTTTCATTTCCTGAAATCATAGAGGTATTGCCACAGGTCATCCCGTGATTAAAATAACCGGCGATATAGAAGTTTCCATCCTTATCGGCAACAATAGTTTGTTTATTATCTCCTTGTTTTCCACCGCATAAAAGCACTTTGTCCCAAAGTTCAGCAGTTTCTTTTTTCGATGCGAATGAATTCTTCACCTCGACAATGTCCCCTTTTGTGTTGACATATTGGGGCATGGTCAGTCCCAATGGGGCATTGATATAAGTAGGATCGGCCATGATATATTTGTTTCCCTGCCAGGAAATGTAATCTCCCGGTACGTCTTCTTTAAAATTTACAGCAGTTGCTATGTGGCCGGGGTATTCCACTCCGATAACATCCAGGCCCACTAAATTTTCTACGAGATAGGCAAAAAACGCCACCCTGTCATTACAATCATTATAAGGATAGTAAAGGTTCTCTTCAGGGAAATTAAATTTTTCCCTGCCAAACTGTTCCTCATCTGTTTTGTATTCAAATCCATTTTGGACAAGGTTTAACAAAAATCCTACTGCATTCCTTGCATTTTTATTTTCAACCAATGGTTTTATCTTTTCAATAACCGATTCTTTGAATACGCTTGACACGGCTGCATTGAAAGAGACGCTGATATCCGTTAAAGGATAATCTTTATAGAACTCAATGGAGTTCATATTGTATTCTAATGGGATGTAATAAGGTGTATTATTGTAAGTGACTTTAATCACTTTGGCTGACTTAAGATCGCCGATATTCAGGGCATTGGAGATATTCAGATCAAAAATCTTCGTTGCATCGGGAAAATCTTCATCGTAGGTGGAGATTTCCGGAACCGGTTTATCAAGTAAATAATAATTGATCCCGTTGAATTTGGTGAAATTGATTCCATAAAAGGTATTGGATGATGGAATCATAAGATAGACCTCGTTTCCATAGTAAGCTACTTTTATCTTGTACCCGGCTTTTGTCAGCAAATACCATGTTAACAGATTTACAGCATTTGCCGATTCCGGATAAAGCTTTACGGCTGCCTTTTTGACCAGTTGAAGATAACCCCAATCATTGATTTGCATCCTGTTTTTCTCTGTTTCAAGCGATGAGAGCATACTGCTGTAATGCGTTGCACTAATAACTTCCCAATACTTTGCAATAGCTGTTCCTGTTATTTGTGCCGGGACATTTACTTTGATATCAGGATCGTATTTCAGGGTCACAGTAGAACCATAATAGAGAAAGGATAAATTCTCTGTTGATGCCTCAACCGGTTCTGGTTTTTCCAGGACGGGGAGCCTTTGTATCTGCAATTCTTCAGGCATCGATGGGATTCCTGAAGGGAATATAGGTAGTAAGATCGAAGCAGGTTCTTTAGTTACGGGGGCTTTATATTGGGGAACTATTTCAGGTTTCGGAGTCGTATCAGGCTTCATTGGGGCCATCAGACGGATCTCTTTCCAGTACTGTTTCAAATGATCAGCAAACTCTTTGTCCCTTTTTGTCACATAATCGTTGAAATCCTGGTAACTTTTCTTTACACGCTCCTTGTAATCCTTTGTCATTTGTTCCATGGTCTTGTCCTGTGAATAACCACTAATTGGTAGCAATATCAGGATGAGAAAGCGATAAAATAATTTTTTCATGGTACAATGAATTTGAATTTATTTTTTCTGATAATCAATGCTTTAAAATAAGAGGTATTCAATACGGGACAACTTTTACCCCGCTGGTTTCAAAACAAGCAAAAATTAGCTGAATCCTTTCGAGAAATTATTATGTGATCCCTGTTGCTAAAAGATCAATAACCCGTTGTCATATATGTGGTCAACAAAGCTCACTATTTCTCTATTTTGTTATAGTAATATCTATCGTCTTTACCGAGATATTTCTGTTATGGATCCGGTTTTTAATCAGCCATCCCTGGAAATCTTCCGAACTTAGTGCTTTTGGAACTTTCCAGCCTCCCTGCTTCTCAAAATCTGATAATTCCTCTATACCCATGCCGTCCTTCAATCCTGGTTTTGGAATTGGGGTGGTCGAAAAAACAATAAAGATCCGGTTCTGATCCTGAATAGTCTCAGCAACCATATTGTATTCATCAGCTTTAAAATCATCCCCGAAATAAGAATATTGTTTCTCTCTTGAGAACAGGTAATATTCCTGGTCGGCAGTAATGGGAACTCCATCTTCATATTTTCCGGTCATTCCCTGGTAAGGTAATAATCGCTGGCTCTTTTTCCCATCATCAAGAAATACGGTCAAATAACCACTTACCGGACTCTTAAAGTACAAATAGAACGGATCATTGTTCTTAAAACCAGTGGTTTTGCATTTTATTTGAATGCATGCAAGAGGTGACGACTCAAACTCCGGCAGTGATTCACTGAGTTCTCTTGCTTCTATCTTAACGGTACATTTCAAATCCTTCACTGGAATCTTTCTGCCATCGCTTAATTTGATACCTGGCACCTCTTCGCACTTTTTGTCCAATACGCTAAGAACTTCTCCTTTTACAAGAGTATTAGCGATCATATTAAAGCACGTGTTAGTCTCAACCTTCTTCCCTGTATTAATATTCGACAGATAAGTTGAATTACTCTCAATTACGGCTCGTCCAAAGGCATTCTCGAGCGCATTGATGATTGCCTGATCTTCCGCTTCCTTTTCAACCTGTTGCCTTGATTTGTAGTCGGGGAATTCTACCTGGGCAGATCCTTCGATGGAAACTATCTTATCCTGCTGAGCAGTTGCCCCCCAGGGTAAGATAAGAAGTAGCAGTGAGATCAATTTCTTCATCAGGATATGCTCTTTGGTCTCGTGCTAGAATTTCATAATTGCATCAAGCTTATCCTGGATTCCTTTTGTTTCTTCTTCCAGTTGTTTGCGGATCACTTTCTTTGCTGATTCAATTGCATTCTGATAATCGTAAGCCAAACGTACATCTGCCTCGACATTCTTTCCGATTTTTTTATAAATCTCTAATAAAGGCAGGGTCCTTCCCAACTCTTGTGCAATTAAATTTTTTGAACCTGCAACGGTTTTTGTTACAGAAGCTGCATCTGCATTGTTCAGTTGCATATTAGCAATGTTATTCTCAATGAGTGCAGCCACACTTGTCGTTATTTCTCCTGCAAGGTTGAGTTTGGCTGTTTCATTGGCCTGTAGCTTTGCAGCAGTCTGGGTTTCTGCAACCGAATTTCCGGATTCGACGATATACTTTGGTAATCCCTTCTCATCCTTTTCATACTGCTTTAACCATGCATTTTCCAATTGTTTATCAAGAGGTAATGCTCCCGGAGCAACATAAAACCCCTCACTGATGTATTTCTTTGCTTCTTTGCGTGCCTGTTTGATAGATTTATCCGTAAGCTCCTTTTTTGCATCCTTTGCAGTTTGTGCTCTTAAAGGATAACCAATTACCAAAGCCAAAAGGATAATGCATGTGATCTTAACTGTTGTTCTCATAATACTATTTTTTAAGGTTTGTTTTCTGTTTGTACATGGACTTCCCATTTTGTGACAATCTTCAGGTAAAATTATCAATTATTTACCAGAATCACCTCCGGCCTGACAGTTTTCATTTCATCCATTGCCATTCCGGCCCGGGCACCTATATAAGTTGGATCGCAGATGAAAAACTTAGCGTTGTTGTAAAGTATATAATCCCCTTTAACAGGAGTTGTCAATCTTACTCCGACCGAAACATGATTTGGATAATTCAATCCGATCGCATCAAGACCTGTATAATGTTTAATCAGATGTACGAAAAGTACAGAACGATCGTCACAATCGGTATATGGATAATAAACTGCTTCATCACTGAACATATACTTTTCTCTCCCGAATTGGTCCTGGTCCGTTTTATAGGGGAACGACTTCTGGATAAAGGATAATAAAGTATTTACTTTCTCAATTTCTGATTTCCCGGATAAAATCGGCTTAAGCTTCCTGTCAAGGGATATTAATGCTTTTTCCGAGAAAGGAGTATTAAAATAAAGCTTAAGCTCACAAGCGGGATAATTTCCAAGATATTCTATTAAAAAGCGGTTTATGTCAACTTTGATCGTATCCTGATGGAAGATATAAACATGTGTTTCCTTTTTATCATAAAATGCAGGTAATTCTTTGATCTGAATTGATACCGGACTGGCTTTCCCAGCATAGCTGAAATCATAGGTCTGCAAACTTTTAATATGCTGTTCCTGATCAGGGGAATGAATAAGATAATAGTTTACTCCTTTGACACTGATATAATTAGTATTATACAAGGGATTATCACAGTCCATGAGTAAAATAACGTCATTTTTATTATATCCTGCTTTCACATCCAATCCGCTTCTTAACAAGCTTACCCATGTATAGAGGATTTGGTCATTGACATCTCTGAATAGTCTCTGGCTTGCTTTTTGTATTAATAAATAATATCCAAAATCGTTTAATTTGAGATTCCTTGCAATTATCTTCAATTTTACTGCAACTTCAGCGAGACCGGGATCCTTAAGATACCTCCTGTAAAAGCTTATAATGCTGAAATTATCAATAGGATTATTAAGATGAATATCAGAGACTTCAGGTAGGTCATTTTTCTCACCGTAAAAGTCAAAGGAGTTATTATCGGATTTGATTTTGTAAGAATCCTTTTCCGGGATTGGCTCATTATGGATCTCATAAATTCCCGGACCCTTAAATTGTTCAATGGTGTCCATCTTATTTATATTCTTCATTGGTAATAAAGACTGGACATGAGGCTGAACTTTTGGTTTATTCTTTATCCTGGAAGTATCCTTCATTAAGTTGAATTCTTTCCAGGCATTTTGGAGGAATTCAAGGAATATTGAATCATTTTTATTTTGAAACCTGTCAAACTCAGATTCAATTGATACTTTAAAGGAATTAAATGTTGAATCAAATTTTGTTGAATTATCCGTATTTTGTGATTTAACTGGTGCAGATAACCCAAAACAAAGCATTCCAGTCATACTTGCCATTAACATTAGCCGGAAATGCACATTGTAGCTCATTTGTTCTTTTCTACCTAACCTTAAATGATCTTTTGATTTTTTGATCTCTTATTGACCAGGAATAGTCTCCCGGTCTTAAAGTTCCGGCTGGCAATAGTAATGTATGATCAAGAGAACTGACTTTTTTTGTAAAGACAAGAGAATTATCAGATTCCTTTAAAATAGTAAAATGTGTCACGGAATCATCTTTGTAATTCCATTCGAAGAGAATATCCTTTTGTACATTTAAAACTGATCCTTCGTCAGGTTTAATAAGTACAATAATACTATTCCCCCCTTTATAGATTTCCATCGTCCCTTTATCAGGTTGCTCTTTTTGCTTTTGAACCTGGTATTTTTGGTTCTTATCATTTCCGGCAATAGTCGTAGGTCTCGAAGTTTTATTAATTATGAGCAAAACGGACAAGATGCCTGTCAATAATAAAACGCCTGCTGCAATTGCATAATATTTGTGTTGTGAAAAAAGTCCGGGAACTACTTTTAACAGGTTTTTTTCACGATCTGATCCTTCCTGGTGAATTCGTCTGACTTCTTCTTTGATGGCATCAAAGTTTCTTGCTTTCAGCCATAACTCATGGATCTCTTTTCTCGCTTCGGACAGTTTTTTGAATTCAGGATCATCACTTATTCGTTTATTGAAAGATTGCTGTTCTTCCAAATTCAATTCCCCATCCAGGTATCTTTCAATGAGATCTATATCGTTACTATTTATTCCAGAGAAGTTCATCGGATGAATTAATTTAAACCTGCTGATTTTCTTTTTTGATATTCTGCCAACAAAGATTGGATGCATCTGCTGAAGCGTTGCCTTGCATTTGCATACTCAATATTTAAGGTCTTTGCGATCTCCTCAAACCCTCTGTTTGCTAATTTCTTGTCGACATGATTTCCATCAGTTGACAATCCGAATCTCAAATCGATAATTTCAATGCATTCTTTTTTCATTTTTTTAAGGATTTCAAGCACCCATTCCAGCCTGTCATCAACCACTATGTCACTGAGATCATTTTCCTTAATTTCAATCTCATCGAAATGATAAATGTTCTTAAACCTGTTGTATTGTTTCAGGCAGATATACCGGCAAATTGAAAAATAATAGGTGCTTAACGAGCTGTTTCTCCTGAATTTGTCCTCGCGTATATTCAGGATCAGTTCAACCATCCCATCCTGAATAACATCTTCCGCCTGAATGTATCTTGATATTTTAAGATCGTTGACCATCTTTTTAATACTATCAGCATAATTTTTCATCAGAAACACAATAATCTCCTTATCTCCTTTCTTCACACCATCAATAAATTCTGATTCAGTATATTTTCTCATTTGTATCTGGCCAGGCGATTTTGTGACAAACTTTAATTAATTATCCTTTTTCTTGTCAAAGGAAAAGAAGATTCAGGCTTCTAAGGTACAAATAATCGGGTCAATGTAAGGATGATAAAAAATATGTGGAAGGTATCCGGAACAATATTCGGAATAATCCTGCAAAATGGATATCAACATGACTTAATTTTAAATAGAATTGATAGTTACCTTTGCACACCGGAAATTAAACTCCTTTCCGGTTTGTCATGATGGATCAAAAACAGCTCGAAAAATACTCTTCTGCTTTCACCCTTTCAGATATGGAGATATTCATCTTCCCAGAGTTACTTTATGCACTGGTACTTGCAAATATTATGTCGCCGGAGATTTGGAAATGGAGGGATGACAAATGGTTTGCGGGGATGGACAAGATGACCCCATTGAAGAAGGTTCACCGGCTGAAACAATACATCATGGATCATTACAGTTTCAACCTCGATCTGGAAACCTGGGGCCTCACAGACAAACAAACAGAGATCAGCAGGTTTGAAGCTTTTATTGATCCGGAGACCATTCAACGGTCAAATGCCTTGTTTGGGTATGAGGGAGATAAATACTATTTCGATATTGATATCCGGAAACATTTTGGATTGGATAAATTTGATTCGGATATTATTCCATACTGGAAAACGGAAACTGTAGAAGCGATGAATGCCTTCAGTTTTAAACCCGGATACCCTACTGGTGCCGGAGAATGTGTATCCCTCGCATGCCTGTATGCAGCCGCTCTTTTTATAGTCGCAAAAGTACCCCTTGAGAAAATTTTTCTTCTCGGAACACCATTGCATTCGCAGAATTTTATTCTTGTAGATGAAGGAGTCCTGACTAACAACCGGCGTATCATGACAAAGCCCATGTGGTTCAACGGAACCGAACTTTCTGTCCTGGCCAGGCGGGCTCTTGAACATGAACAGGTAACTATGGTGACTCATTCAACAGGATATATTCATTCAGTTTACCAGGAAGCCACTATCAATGGGGAGGCATATACTCTGTTGAGACATAAACTTTCCGCTTATCTTGAAACCCCTGTCAACTTTGAGATCTTTACAAATTTCCTGCGATCGGTATCCCGTTACCAGAAATTATTCCAGTTAAGCTTTCAATGCCTGGAGCAAACAAAATACATCAGGCTCGAAAAGGCCTTCGCATACGAACACGATAGCAAAAACAAGATTGGTGATAAAACAATTAAAAAGCTCTTTTGCGAGATTGATGAAGAAGACTTGTCCGTGAACGTTGACAAAGAAAGAGCAGTAATCGCTTCAGATAATTTTATTTTTTCTCAGAAAACGAATCAGGAATTTTTTTCACTTTTTCAACAGGAATTTCCAGTATTGGCTGCTAATAAGCAGTTTATGGAAGACCTGAGGAAATTTGTCCATACAATTCCTCGCCTGCCTTCCTCAAATAAACATTTTTCCCCCTCTGTACCAGTCGTTTTATCTGTAACGAATACAAGGGATGAGATCATTAAAATAATATCCGGGGTCCGACTGGATTCTGTCACTGCTGATCTTGCTTTTTATGCCGGACGGCAAATGGATTCCTGTGACTGGCGGCCTTTCTTGAAGGCTGCATTTGAACGAAATCCGGTATCAGTCGATTTTTTCAAAGATATGGAATTGGACAAGGTTTATTCGGTTCTTTCCTGCTGGCCCGATGAATCAATCTATGAAGGGAATGGACTGGCTATGCCCGATGAAGTGGTGAATTACAAAAGGGGAGAAGGATTTGAAAAAGCCATTACCTTTATCAACATCGCAAAATCACGTCACCTGGATATCAACCTGGAAACAATTAATAAAAAAATTATTCTAAAAACAGGACACAAGCGATTTGAATTCCCGGTAACTAAAAATCTGATGATTCCGTACGGATTGGTTTGATTCAAGCTCTCTCTAGCAATTCTCATCAGGAGAGAGATTTATAATCAGTTTACAAAAAAAAAATTATTTCTTCGACTTTTTGAGTTTTTTAATATCAGCTTCAATCTCCTTCAGGCTTTGTTCCTTTTCAATTTGTTTTTGAATCAATTGAAATTTCACATATTCCTCATCTGATTTTTTCAATGCCATTTCATGACTTATTTTCCCCGCATGGGTTAGCAACTCGTTAAAATAGTTCATGGAACTGCCCGATTTAAACCGTTCATCGTTTAAAACAAATCCTTTAACAATGTATTCCTTCAGACGTTGGGTGGCCCAGATACGGAATTGTGTACCTTGTATTGATTGTACACGGTAACCAACGGAGATAATGACATCTAAATTATAGTAATTCGTATCATAAGATTTTCCATCGGTTGCAGTAGTTCGGAAATTCCGAACTACTGCAACCCTCTTCCAGTTCACCTTCTTCAAAAACATGCTTAATATGTTCACTGATTGTAGCCTTTGATTTCTGAAATAATTCGCAGATTTGTGATTGTGAAAGCCACACTGTTTCATCCTCAAGCCGCACATCAATTTTGATGTTGCCTTCTGTATTCTGGTAAATTATTATTTCACCTGCGTTCATTTTTTACGTTTCTTCCTGATCTGCAAAATTTAAAATTGATAATCAACAACCTCACTGCATCGGAAATCCCGGATCAATCCAGTTTGTTTTCAGGTTATGCTCCAGGTTGAGCAGTTTGGGTTTTATAAATTTCATTTCTTTCAGCAACTCAAACGCGGGACGAATATTTGGGCAAACCCTGATTGGACAACATCCACAATAAATTATAACAGTTTTATCTTTTGGAACTGCCGAAAGCGCTTGCCTCAGTTTATCCAGATTACTTTTATCCTTTGTGGATCCAATATTAATGGCTCCTTTGATATTTTCCATTGGGCCGATGTTGTAAATAAGGGGTTGCTGCACTTTTGGATTTCTTAGAATATTTGCCAGGGCTTCCGGTTCTATAAGCTGATCATCCGTCCAGGGCTTGGTAGAAGTTTGAGCAGAAATAAAACCAACTCCAAAGAACATAACTAATAAAAAAAACGAACGTTTTATCATAATAGATTCTGTTTAGATGTTGACACCAAAGATAAAGAATAAAACTTCAATCCTCTATTCTCCATTCGCTGCCTTCTGCCTTCTGACCTCTGATCTCCGTCCTCATTTTTTTTTATCTTTGCCGCATGGCAACAAACGAAGACCTTTTCAAGAAGATCATCTCACATTCCAAGGAATACGGATTTGTATTCCCTTCCAGTGAGATCTACGATGGATTAAGTGCTGTTTATGATTACGGCCCATTTGGAGTTGAACTGAAAAACAACATCAAGTCCTATTGGTGGAAGTCGATGGTTCAGTACCACGAAAACATTGTCGGTCTCGATTCGGCAATATTCATGCACCCAATGATCTGGAAGGCTTCCGGACACGTTGATGCATTCAACGACCCGATGATCGATAACAAGGATTCAAAAAAACGTTATCGTGCAGATGTTCTGATAGAGGATCATATCCAAAAGATTGAAGACAAAGTTCAGAAGGAAGTCGATAAAGCCCATCAGCGGTTTGGAGAAACTTTTGATGAACAGATGTTCCGGAGTACCAACCCAAGGGTGATGGAGAACCTTGCTAAAATCGAAGTCATTAAAAAACGGTTTTATTCTTCACTGGAAAAAAATGATCTTGCAGATGTTAAAGCGCTGATCGAGGAACTCGGGATTGTTTGCCCCGTCTCAGGGACAAAAAACTGGTCAGAGGTACGACAATTTAACCTGATGTTTTCAACCCAGATGGGTTCTGTTAATGAAGATGCAAACGAAATTTACCTTCGCCCGGAAACTGCACAGGGCATCTTCGTAAATTTTTTAAATGTGCAGAAATCAGCCAGGATGAAAATCCCATTCGGAATTGCACAAATTGGGAAAGCTTTCCGGAACGAAATCGTTGCACGGCAGTTTTTATTCCGTATGCGTGAATTCGAACAGATGGAGATGCAGTTTTTCGTAAAACCGGGAGAAGAGCTGGAATGGTTTGCCTATTGGAAACAAGAACGTATGCGCTGGCACACTTCCCTGGGAATTCCTGCTGAAAAATACCGGTTTCACGACCATGATAAGCTGGCACATTATGCGAATGCTGCCACTGATATTGAATTTGAATTCCCTATTGGTTTTAAAGAGCTGGAAGGGATCCATTCACGTACAGATTTCGATCTAAGCGCCCACCAGAAATTCTCCGGGAGGAAAATCCAATATTTTGATCAGGAAAAGAATGAAGGTTTTGTTCCATATGTAGTGGAAACCTCAATCGGTCTCGACCGCACATTCCTTGCTGTTATGAGTAATGCCTACCGGGAAGAAAAGCTGGAGGATGATACTGAACGCGTGGTCCTGAGCCTTCCGGCAATCCTGGCACCTATAAAAGTCGCAATTCTTCCTTTAATAAAAAAAGACGGACTTCCGGAAAAAGCCAGGGAGATCATGGATGTTCTGAAATACCAGTACCGTTGTTTTTATGAAGAAAAAGACACCATCGGCCGCCGGTATCGCAGGATGGATGCTATAGGAACTCCTTATTGCCTTACGATAGATCATCAAACCTTACAGGATAATACGGTCACTATCCGAGACCGCGATACCATGTTGCAGGACCGGATACCAGTAAATGAAATTTCTAAAATCCTGGAAGGGAAATTATCTTTGTAATTATCACAACACATCTTTCCCCTCCCTCTTGCGGGAGGGGCCAGGGGTGGGGCGATTATTCTACAATCTACCGGCTATGGCATCCCAATCTATCAGGTTCCAGAAATCAGCTATATAACCCGGGCGGAGGTTTTGTTTATCCAGGTAATAGGCATGCTCCCAAACATCACAGGTCAATAATGGATGATCACCAGACCTGAGCGGATTGCCGGCATTGCTTTCCTGGGTTATTATTAAAGAACCATCTGATTTCTTCACTAACCAGGCCCAGCCTGAACCAAAGAGAGTTGCAGCAGCTGTTGAAAATTTATCTTTAAAGTCAGCAAAGGAACCAAAATTTTTCACCAGTGCATCAGCCAGTTTCCCTGCAGGTTCACCTCCTCCCTTTGGCTTCATACAGTTCCAGTAAAATGTATGGTTCCATACCTGGGCACCATTGTTAAAGATTCCTCCCCCGGCTTTCCGGATAATATCTTCAAGTGAAGAATTCTCATATTCCGTCCCTGTGATCAACTTGTTAAGGTTTGTTACATAGGCCTGATGATGTTTTCCATAATGGAACTCCAACGTTCTCTGCGAAATATAAGGCTCCAATGCATTCAATGCATAAGGTAGCTTTGGCAATTCATGTATCATATCCTCTCGTTTTAAATGAATGATCAAAATTACAAAGTCAAATAATAAATGTCAACCTGAGAAGAAGCATTTTTTTCAGGAATGCTTCCCTGATTTTATTGTTGATACAGCCTTCAGGAATGTGTCGTCAATGCTATTATATAAAGGATAGAACCCGGGATTGTCCAAAATGTTTCTACCAATATATGCCTTGATCAAAACTTTAATGCGGGTGTCGGAAGCAGTCAGGTCTTTCCCTTCCCTTTTAATTCCGGCCTTTAAGGTCGAATTGATAAAATCGGAATAAATCGGACCGGTTATTTCAAATTTCCGGTTGAACTCATCAAATGACCGGTAATTCAGATTCCGGCGGTTCTTGTCGGTATAGTCGAATGCAAACTGGTAAACGAGACCTTTATTTGCCAAGAGGTTGAAATATTTATATGTGGTGTCCTTGCCAACCGAAACATAAACATCGGGCATGATACCGCCTCCGCCGTAAACGGTTTTTCCTTTAGGAGTTTTAAACTTCAGGGAGTCAGCAAAATGAATGCTATCTGGATTTTCCATTTCTCCGGAAAGGATCCGGTGATAATAATCATTGTAATACTCTTCTGTCCCGTTTTTATAGGATTTCTGTATGCATCGGCCCGTTGGGGTATAATATCGCGCAACAGTAACACGGACAGCCGACCCATCTTTAAAATCAAGTTCTTCCTGTACAAGGCCTTTCCCAAATGATCTCCTGCCAACAATGGTTCCGCGATCATTGTCCTGGATTGCCCCGGCCACAATCTCACTTGCAGAAGCTGACCATTCATCGATAAGTACAACCAATTCTCCTGTTTCAAAAAGGCCACCCGCGGTTGCATATGCAGTTTCCCGTGAATGATGGGCTCCTTTAGTGTATACGATCAATTTACCATCAGGCAGAAATTCATCTGCCACATCAATAGCAGCCTGCAAACGTCCTCCTCCATTCCCTCTAAGATCCAGAATTAGTTTCTTCATCCCTTTTGAGTTGAGATCCCTAAGGGCTTTTGTAAATTCATCATGGGTTGTTGCCGAGAAATTGTTCAACCGGATATAACCAATAATCGGGTCAACCATATAGGCAACATCCAGACTGTATAATGGAATAACATCACGTGTAATCGTATAATCAAGTAAACCTTTTACGCCTTTGCGGAAAATTGAAACATTAACTTTCGTCCCCTTCTTACCTTTTAACTTTCTCAGGACATCATTGTTAGTGATCTTGACGCCTGCAACATTTTTTCCATCGATCTTCACGATCCGGTCACCGGCTTTAATACCCAGTTTTTCTGATGGTCCACCCGAGACGGGATTAATCACCGTTATTGAATCACGTTCAAGACGAAACTGTACCCCTATACCTTCAAAACCACCGAGGAGCGGATCATTAGCATCATGAAACTCGTTGGGGGAGATGTATACCGAATGTGGATCCAGACTCTGCAACATTCCGGTAATGGCTTTCTCTTCTAATTGATTCCTGCCGATGGTATCCACGTAATTTTGTCTTACATAATTGATCACCTCATTGATCTTGTCCTGCTTATGTCGCCCAAGGAAAGAACTGCCATTTCCGACTTTGCCAAGTTCAAGTCCCAGCACTATCCCGGCAAGGAGTATAGCTGCATAGATGAGGGGTAAGTATATTTTCAGCTTATTTTTATCCATTCTAATCAAATATCAGTTAATCCAACGTGAAATTAAAGCCAAAAGTATTCAAAAATCTGCTATTATCACTTTGTGAATCCTTTATACGACGTTGAATGAAAAAAAGTAAATTTGTTACATGATAAAATTGAATATGAGCAAAATTTTACATATTTCTCTTTTTCTCTTTCTGGCCACTCTTTATGGGTTAAACAGTGCACAGGGCCAGCATGTCATGTTTTCTGATTCAGTCAAACCTTACGAAAACAGTCATTTTCTGAAGATCGATTCTGCCACCTTTCATTACAGGATTTTTAATGAAGGGATTAAAAACCGGAAAGGCAAAGTACTGCTGGTTCATGGCTTTTGCGGATCAACTTTTTGCTGGCGTAAAAATATAGATGCCCTGGTGAACGCTGGGTACATGGTTGTAGCCATTGATCTGCCAGGGTTTGGTTACAGCGATAGGAACCTGCATGTAAATCAATCGAACAGTGGTCGTGCACATTTGATCTGGGCATTATTGGCAAAAATTGATCCGAATGATAAAGGGAAATGGAATATTATCGGGCATTCCATGGGAGGCGGTGCAGTGGAAGCCATGGCCCTGATGAACCCCGACCGGGTACAAACTGTCACACTTGTTGATGGGATGGTTTTTATCAGGAACCAGAATATGAAAGGAGCGTTTATCACCATGTCGAAAATGAAAGAAACCAACCCGGTGCTGGTCTCCCTGGCAAAGCAGAATATCATTTCTTATAACAGCATTGCAAGATTGATGAAAACCGTTTACGGGCGTCCATTGGATTCTGCCGAAATGAAAGGATATTTCGAACCGCTTAAGATTGAAGGCTCGGCAGCTTCTGTAATTAATGTCTATGCAAATTCACACGAGATCCGTCACCTGCATGCCGATGGACTAATGGATCTCCCGGTATTAGTGATTTGGGGGAAAAAAGACCGGACGATTTATCTTAGTTCAGCAAAAAAACTGAAACGTAATGTGCCAACCATCGACCTGAAAATAATTCCTGATGCACACCATTCTCCTATGGAAACTCATCCCGGGCAATTCAATGAACTACTCCTGAATTTTCTGAATGCCCATAACTGAAAAATAATAATGCCAGGCAGAAAATGTATCCGGCCTGGCATTTCCATCAGTTTAACACTGGCCTAGTCCATGATCAGTTTTTCAGTTTTAACCTGAGTATCGGTTTGAACCTTTACAAAATAAATTCCTTTCTGAAACTGTGAAAGATCAATCTTACTAATGACCTTGCTTCCTGTTGCTGTAAACATTTCGTGGAATACTACCTTGCCGCTGAGGTCCATGATGTTTAAACTTACATCACCGGTTTTTAATCCCGAGACTATAAGGTTAATGAAACCGTTGGATGGGTTTGGACGTATGGATATCGAAAATACATCATTTCCTGCATCGGGAATACCTGTACATGGGTCAAAGGTTATATGCCTTGTACTGGTGGCCTGAGGCGTACATGGTGGAAGTGGAGATGCCGTAAGTGTTAAGGTCACATGGGAAGAAGATCTGTCGTTTGCTCCCGGATAATAAATAGCTGTCAGGGAAGATGGATTCAGGAAAAGTCCGTCACCACTGGTTGTCCATATTACACTTGAACTGTTAACTGATTGGCCGTTAAGCTGAATTTGTACAATGTTGTTACAAACGGTGGTGTCATTTCCGGCAAATGCAGTCGGAAACTGGATTACCGGTACAGTTACAGAATCAGTAGTTGTAGAAAGACCATCGTTGACATGGGCAACATAAATCGTTGTGATAGTAGGTTGAACCTGAGGGTTCTGTTGATTTGAAGTAAATCCTGGTGGAATGGAAGTCCAGGAGTAAGTATAATTAGTCGTTCCACCAGTGGCGGTCACATTCAATTGCGAGGTGCTTCCAAAGCAGATAGTTGAAGGTGTCGCTGTGGCAGTTGCAACCAACGGGGCATATGTAACGGTAACGGTAACTGAGTCGCTTTTCGTCTGGGTTCCGTCGTTCACATTTACGATATATTTGGTTGTAACTGTTGGAGAAACAATAGGATTCTGAATATTAGAATTAAAACCAGTGGGATTGGATGTCCAGGTATAGGAATAGGTTCCCGATCCACCATTGGCAATGGCATTGAGTTGTGAAGATTGCCCTGCTATAATAGTAGGAGGTATCGCTGTAGCCAGAACGGTCAGGTTGACCTTAACTTTTGCTGTATCGCTTGCGTTTTGTGTTCCTGAAGTAGCCACAGCAGTATAAATGGTTGTTACCGTAGGGGAAACGACTGGATTTTGTGAATTCGATATAAATCCGGAAGGGTTAGATGTCCAGGAATACGTATAATTCCCGGTTCCACCAGCTGCTGTTACATTGAGCTGAGATGATCCACCTGGATTTATGGTATAGGGGTTTGCAGTTGCGGTAGCCGTCATATTAACGAAAACTGTTGCTGTATCAGTTATGGTCCGTGTGCCGGAAGTTGCATGAGCAATATATTTTGTCGTAACCGTTGGTGAAACCGGAGGAGGATTTTGTTGATTCGAGGTGAAACCTGCCGGTATTGATGTCCATGAATAAGTATAACTGCCGGTTCCACCTGAAGCAGTTGCATTTAATTGTGAAGTTTGTCCAATGTTAATATATGCCGGGGTAGCCGTAGCAATCAAAGTAAAAAAAGTAAAAGAGGCAATACGTGTTTTCCAACTACTGGATGAGGTCGAAGAATAATATTCCTGAGTGTACCAGAATGTGTTGGGAGAACTTGGATCGACGGTCATAGAACTGTAATCACCCCAGCGACTGCTGGATGATGTTTGTGAACCTGCTCCATTATAGATGCCTTTTTCCGCAATTGTCATAGTATTAAGAGCATCATTTTTCATTCTTCCGGTATACCGGATGGAGGGATATAGGGTAGAACCGGAAACAGAATAGCCTAAAGCAATATTTCCACTGGTATCCTGGGCAATACTACCCATCCAACGACTATTGTTATCTGAAAGGGAATAAGTGGATTGCTGGTAAATCGCCCACGCCCCGCTTGATTTTCTAAGCTCATACCACCGAATTCCTGCAAGTGAACTGGTGACATCAACAGTATGATTGGTTACCATTGACCAATAATTGGAAAATTTACGGAACTGGAGTCGGTACATCATCCGGTCATTAATAGGATCAAGTTTGACGGAAGTCCCTGGCTGGATAATACCGGAAATATTATATGTAAATGCATTCACCGGTAGTGAAAGAAAATTTCCAAAAGTTGAATTGTTATTATTGATCCAGTCAACATGAAATTCATAAATGCCGAGATGATCGCCGCCATTATCTGCCCAATAAGTGTAATAATTAGGGGGGGTACCTGTAGGGAAGGGACCATCACAATCAGAAGGTAACCAGCCAAACGCTTCATCAGTCGGAGGTTTTGTGAACATCACCATGGTGGCGGTCGGATTTCCTGCAAGCATCTGTGTACGGTTAAAAGCAGCAGCCAAACATCCGGCCCAACTTAAGGAAGGGGGAGAAAACAGATGTGCTGACATATAATACCCGTCTCCCCAAACGGCAAACTTGGGATAGTCAGGCATATTAGAGAAGGAATATTCCCAACGGTACCATGATCCTGTCGGGTCACCAGTCTGCGATACCGCAATCATCTGGTAATAAGGTGCGGAGTACTCACCATTCGGAAAAGAAAATTGAGAAAAAAGCCAACGATTTGCCTGATCATCATAAACCACTACTGCATCTCCGTTATTAGAGTTGTTTGGCATTCCAGACCAAACGGAATAGGTTTCCAGCGGACCCAGGAGCAATGTTCCTGTTTTACTGTAAATGCAATAATGACAATTAACCACCTGAAAATAATGATTTGGTCCCACATCTCCATAGGTATCCGGAGGAATGTAACCTTCAGTATTTGTATTTCCGTCAAAATTCTGAACTGTTGTATCGGTAGTCAGCATGCCGTTCATTGTTTGCAGGTCGGGATCTGTTAAGCCACCGGGAGCCATACCTGTCTTCTTTGGACGAATGTTAAAATGATTTTTTACAATTCCGTCCTTCCAGGAAAGTTCAGCTTTCTTTGGAAGGTCTTTCATCATATCCCGCAAAGGAGGTGAAACGTCGAAATAAACAGGTTGTTTGACAATGGGTCCTATTGCATTATTTTGCCCCAGAACAAAATTGACGCAAAAGCCAAGTACTATGATTAGTGATAAGATTTTCTTCATAAGAGAGAAAATGTTAAGATTTTAATAAACAGAAAGTAAATGAAAACTGAATTGTTAGGGTCTCCATTCGAATGGATGAAGTTTCTTTTCAATAAGCAGGTAGTTATCTAATTCAATGAAAAAATTCTTCTTATACTCTAATAGTGGGTACAAAGATACCTGTTTATTGGTGACCAGCAATGTACAAGGATAAAAAATATCCGAAAGATATCTGATTGGTTTTTTCAGGCCGGTTTTAAGGTTGTCAGATAACGATTTTAACCTAACTATGTTTAATTAGGGTTTAGGTAAACATTCCTGGATTAGACTTATATATTAGATTTTCAATTTTTGTTTTTAAGGCATTTATCATCGATCTCGTCGATAGTTAAATATTGATCACAGCAAAATGCCTCACCTTTTTGATATTCGGAACAGAAACTTATTTTTCTGTAAGCAATTCGCTGGATATTAAGAAGGTGACGTACTGAAATATTATCAGTAGTAAAGTTTTTCCCTCCCGAGCCACAGGCAAGGGTCAGGGAAGGGGTCAACCCATTATAGAGTCCTCCCAGGGCTCCCTGGGAAGAGGGTGTATTGACAATAATTCTCCCGGCATTCAGGGATTGTGCAAAATAACGGATCTTTTCATCGTCATTGGAAAAGATACTTACTGTATGTCCTAATCCGCCATGTTCATTAATTCTCCTGCATTGGGCGATTCCTTCCTCGAAACCCGAAACTTCATAGAATGCCAGGATAGGTGCCAGGATCTCGAGTGAAAGCGGCCAATTTATTCCGACTTGTGAATTTTCCAATGGCGCTATAAGGCATCGGGTTCCCTCTGGAACCTTTATTCCTGCCAATTCTGCTATGATGGTTGCCGGTTTCCCAATCACTTCCGGTCTCATCGATCTTTCTGTTTTGTTAAATGCAATTTCCCCGACCTTTTCGATTTCTTCCTCAGAAAGAAAATAAGCTCCCATGCGGATAAATTCTTTCCTTACTTCAGCTGCGTTATAATGAGAAACCACCACAGCCTGTTCGCTTGCACAAATAGTGCCGTTATCGAACAATTTTGAAAGCAGGATCTGTTCTACGGCAAACCTGACATCAGCACTTTTCCCAATGTATACTGGTACATTACCTGGCCCGACACCAATCGCAGGGTTGCCGGATGAATATGCTGCTTTGACCAGACTTACCGAACCGGTAGCAAGTACCAGGGCAATTTTTTTATGACTCATCAGCCTGAGAACCTGTTCACGGGTAATTCTCGGGATCCATTGTATGCAGTTTTCAGGAGCACCGGCCTTTAGTGCCGCTTCGTAACACAAACGCGCAACCTCACTTGTACATTTTCGTGCCGCACCGTGTGGATAGATTATTAGGGGATTCCGGCTTTTCATCGCGATGAGGATCTTAAACAAAGCAGTTGAAGTAGGATTGGTGACCGGAGTAATTGCAAAAATGGGTCCCATTGGATGTGCGATCTCGATAATCTGATTTTCATTGTCTTCATTGATAATTCCGACCGTCCTCTGAAGAAAGATATCCCGGTAAACGAAACGTGTCGCAATGATATTTTTTATCATTTTATCATGCACGTTACCGATACCTGTTTCCCTGACTGCCATTTCTGCAAGGTCCAGTCGGTGGCTGAACCCGGTTTCATAAATGGAACGAACGATCTTGTCAGTTTGCTGCTGGTCGAGTTTTCCCATTGCATGAGATGAATTCACTGCATTAGCAATGATTTCTTCACAAAACTTATCCTGGGTTAGGTTCATCTTTGATAATTATTTTATACGGACAAATATAGATAATAACAGGAATGAAGGAATTAATTATTAGTTTCTGCTTAAAAAAAGATCAAAAAAAAGAAATTATTGTAAGGGTTAAAAAAATTAGTATATTTATAACCACATTTTAAGGCATAATTTTCTCTTTGAATATTTACAGGAGGCGGGAAAATTTTTGGCAAATCTGGCGTATTAAATCAATATATATTAACTACAACATTCGTAGTTAACCGGGTATTTTTGAGTTATCATTAGGAATATAAATTTTAACCCCAAAAATTAAAAACCAGGAACCATGAAACAGTTATACAAAATTTTCCAAACTTTTCTCCTTGTTCTATTGTGCAGCGGTGCAATGGCGCAATATTGCTTACCCACATATTCTACAGGTTGCACATATGGAGACGGATTAACACTCTTCCAACTTGGAACGATTAATCAAACGATCACCTGTACTGCCTGGTACCATGATTATACAGCTTTATCCACTAACATGACCATTGGTAATGCTTATACTCTCACAGTCCAAGTAGGATATGCGGGTACTTATGTGAATGTGTATATTGATTATAATCATAACAATACCTTCGATGCCACGGAACTGATCGGACAGGTGGTAGGTGCGGCTACAGGTACAAACTATACCATTAATTTCACAGTTCCCGGAACTGCCTTAACAGGCAGCACACGTCTAAGGGCATTGACAGAATGGTATTCATATCCATCGGGACCTTGTACTGCTCAAACTTATGGGAATTGCGAGGATTTTACTGTTAACCTGCAGTCTTCTGCCATTCCCCCTACAGTAACAACAACAGCTGCGACAACTATAACGGGAACTATAGCAACCTTAAATGGTACGGTAAATGCCAATGGTTATTCCACCACCGTTACCTTTCAATATGGATTGACTGTTGCTTATGGTTCGACCATAGCAGGTGTCCCATCTCCCGTCACTGGCGCCACTGTAACTGCGGTTTCCGGTGCGGTTTCCGGTCTTACCCCCTGTACACTCTATCACTTTAGAACAGTAGGAGTCAATTCTGGAGGTACAACCTATGGTAACGATATGACGTTTACTACTTTATGTGCTGCTCCTACTGTTGTAACCATGCCAGCTTCAGCCATCACAGCGAACTCAGCAACCTTAAACGGTACGGTAAATGCTAACAACGCTGCTTCTACAACATCTTTTGATTATGGTCTCACGGTGGCCTATGGCACGAATATCCCCGGTGTTCCTTTGAACGTGAGCGGATCATCAGCTACAGCAATAACCGGTGCCATAGCGGGATTACTTCCCAATACCCTCTATCATTACAGGGTAAACGGTGTTAATGCCTATGGAACTTCCAACGGAACAGATATGACATTTACAACCTCGCAAATTCCACCTACGGTAACAACAACTGTTGCTACCGGAGTAAATGCTACCATTGCAACCTTAAACGGAACCGTTAATGCGAACAATTTATCAACGACCGTTACTTTCAATTACGGACTTACTGTTGCTTATGGATCAACTATTCCGGGGGTTCCTGCAACCGTTAATGGCACAACGAATACAAATGTTAGTGCTAGTCTTACTGGTTTGACCTCCAATACAACTTACCATTATAGAGTGAGTGGAGTGAACGCGGCAGGTACCTCCAATGGAAATGATATGACCTTTACCACTGTCTGCAATACTGCTGGAGCAGCCGGGGCAATCACCGGCTCAGGTCAGGTTTGTAACGGTGGTACCGGATATGTTTATTCGGTTCCAGTTATAGCCAATGCAAACGGCTACAACTGGACCCTTCCATTCGGAGCCATTATTACTGCCGGGGCCAATACCAACTCAATTACTGTGAGTTACCCGAACCCATCCTATTCAGGTAACGTAAGTGTTTATGGCATAGGATGTGCAGGTAATGGAAGTCCTTCATACATGGTTGTGAACGTAAACACGAATCCGGTACCGACAATTACAGGTCCAACCACTGCTTGTACTGGTAATGCCGGAAATGTTTATACGACCCAGGCGGGTATGTCTAATTATATCTGGACCGTCGTAGGTGGTACCATTACAGCCGGGGGAACAACCAATAGTAACACAGCAACAGTGACATGGAGTACTGCCGGCACTGAAACCATCTCTGTGAATTACAATAACGCTGCGGGGTGCCCCGGACTATCGGCTACGGTCTTTAATGTTACGGTGAATCCATTACCAGTTCCTGTAATTACAGGAAATGCAAATCCATGTTCTGCTCTTCCTTCCGTTTACTCTGCACAAACAGGAATGACCGCTTATAACTGGACCGTTTCTGCAGGAGGCAACATAACTGCTGGGAATGGGACCAGTTCCGTGACGGTAGTATGGAGTACGACAGGTGCCCAAACTGTTTTTCTGACCTTCACCAATGCAAATGGTTGTACAAATACTACACCTGCTTCATATGCTGTCACCGTAAAACAAGGCCCATCACCAACAATTTCAGGAACGAACAATCTATGTGTCAATTCAGGTTATTACAACTATACCACACAGCCAGGTATGACAGGGTATACATGGACCATTTCTTCAGGTGGTGTAATCATCTCCGGAGGAACCACAAATACAGTTACTGTTAACTGGACTGCACCTGGATCACAAACTATTAGTGTAAATTATACCAATGCTAACGGCTGTGCAGCTCCTTCACCGGTATCTTACCCTGTTAATGTGACTGATCTTCCAGGTCCTGCAGGGCCTATCAGCGGCCCTTTCAGTGTTTGTGAGGGAGGGACTAATTACGTATACTCTGTTGCAACTATTCCTAATACACATGCTTATATATGGTCGGTTCCGACAGGAGCTACCATTATTGGTGGTCAATATTCGAATTCCATCACTGTTGACTTTGCCCTGGGTGCTCCTTCAGGCAATATTACAGTTTATGGAAACAGTTTATGTGGCAACGGACCTGCTTCTCCTCCTTTTCCTGTAACAGTGAATTTATTGCCTGCCTCTGCCGGAACCATCATTGGCCCGAATACGTTATGCCAGGGAGTAACAGGTATTGGATATAATGTACCTGCAATCACAGGTGCGACAGGTTATGTATGGACTTTACCGTCAGGTGCTACCATTGTCAGTGGCGCCAATACCAACAACATCACTGTTGACTTCTCCATGTTGGCTGTTTCGGGTAATATGACCGTTTATGGAACTAATAATTGCGGCAACGGAACAGTCTCACCTTCATTTGCCTTGACTATACTTACCACACCTCAAACCCCGGTTATCACAAATGCAGGCCCCGTGCTCACCAGTGATGCACCGGCAGGCAACCAATGGTATTATGCGGGAACCATGATCCCCGGTGCTACAAACCAGAGTTATACAGCGACTCAGAATGGATTGTATTGGGTTGTCGTTACACTCAATGGTTGTCCTTCTGCTCCATCCAACGAAATAGATATTGTTACGATTGGCATCAATCCGAACCAGGGCTCAGGAATATCTGTTTATCCGGTGCCAAATGATGGAAGATTCACCATTTCCATTACCAGCGTTTTTACAGAAGCATTTAACCTGAGTGTTGTTAATAATATTGGTGTAGAGGTTTATCTCCAAAAAGACGTTTCAGTGACAGGAACGGTTGATAAGGTGATTGATCTCCGTCCTATCCCTTCAGGGATCTATACGCTGATCATCCGTAACAGCCAAAACCAGGTTGTCCGGAAGATCCTTGTTAATAAATAGTAAAACAAGAGAATTAAAAGAAAAGAGCCACCCTTTTTGGGCGGCTCTTTTAATTTTCCGTCCCGGGTTCGCAATCCTCCATTCTCCTTCCGCTTTCTGCTTAAGTCTAAATATCTTAACTTTGCGCATATTTCTTACATTATGCAATCAACAGAATTACTCGACTTAATCAAACAGCGCCAAAGCCAGAGAAGATATACAGACCGCCCGGTCGAAAAAGAAAAACTTCTTCACTGCATCGAAGCTGCACGACTGGCTCCTTCTGCCAATAACTCACAACCTTGGAAATTCATCATTATTGATGATCCTAAATTGAAAAATACAGTTGCTGATTTGACCAGCACCAAAATGCTCCAGATTAATCAATTTGCAAAACAAGCACCTTTGCTTGTTGCCATTGTTCGCGAGAAAACCAACCTGACTACTGTTGTCGGAAGGGCTTTGAAGGATAAAAACTATCCTCTTATCGATATTGGCATAACCACTGCCCATTTTTGCCTGCAAGCTACTGCTGAAGGCCTAAGCACTTGTATTTTAGGCTGGTTTGATGAAAAGAAAATCAAAGAACTGTTGCATATTCCAAAAGATCTTCGCCTTGAATTAATAATACTGGCAGGCTATCCACCCACAAATGAGATTCGGAAAAAGAAGCGTAAAGAAACAAGTCAGATACTGTCCTATAACAGTTATTGATTTATTTTTTTATAAACCTGGCCACCTCATAATGATCCCGGCTTTTCAGAATACAGGAATAAGATCCATCAACCAGATTGAGATTCCCTATGGGGAATACATTTTTTCCTTCTATAAATTGTTTTGTGGTACGGAAAATGATCTTACCATTAAGGTCAGAAATTGAAATTTCAAGTTGTTCTTCAGCGGGCAGGAAAAAACTAATTATTGAATGGTCAGTAACAGGATCAGGGAATATCCGGACATTAAATTCAGTTGAACCGATTTCTTTTATGCCGAAGAGGGTCGGTAACACATTAATTGCATTTACAGCTTCAGTTTGATTGGAATCAGGAGTATTATCCGTAAGAACCAGCTTCAGATAATAAAGTCCTGGAGCAAGCCCATGAGTATCCCAGTTGGCAAGAATTTCATCCCGTTTCTCAGTATACTGTTTACCACCGATTGCATGCCAGGATGTGTCTCCTGGCTTCTGCCAATACATCCTGTACCAGCCAAAATCCATTAATTGACTCGATGGGGTCTTATCAATCCAGGCGGAACCGGAAATTGGAACCAGGGTATCTACGAAAGCCGAATTCTGATTCCCTACTTGGGAGTACCAGATACATGAACCATCATAAAGTACCGGAAGGTCAGGCAGCTGGCTTTGGACGATCATCATGATGGAATTACCCATTGCAGAGGCTTCCCCCTGGTTTAATGTGCTGTAGGCAAAAATGAAAAAAGCACTCTGGGTACTTCGGATAGCATTTTCGGCCATGCAATTCTCTCCAACCATCAGTGTATTACCAGTGGCCCACCAATAACCACCTGAGCCATCAACAAAAGCGTCGGTAGTGACCACTCTGCAATTTGCTTCTGATCCGATTTCTCCAACGATGCACCCGGTAACATTCAGATTAACGGTATCCATCGGATATAAGCTCCAGGTAAGTACACTTGAATTGGAAAGATGCAGATTACGGTCACTAAGATTAGCCGTATAATCGACGTACTCTGAATTATCGACCAATCCGTTTACTGGTATTGTATCGTGACCAAGGAACCAGAGTCCGATTGAACGGATCTTAGAATCAGAGATACTTATGTCACTTCCTGTAACAGGCATTAATGCCCACATTACGTCAGTGCTCGTATCGACACGAACACTGTAATCGATACCTGAGATTCCAGGTGTAGTATTGTCAAAGTAGTAAGATTGAATGGTATCTCCATTAGGAAAAGAATAATGAAAACTCGCTGATCCTGGAACCTGGTACCACAGAAGAATGGTCTTTGCATGACTAAAATTTAGTTTTGATTGTTCCTGTGCAATGAATTCGCCTGCCTGGTTGATCCCGTTTATATCAACTTCTGAAGTTTTATTCATTCCACAGGTGGTAAACCCGATGTTGGTTATATTATTGAGCTCGATTTTTGCAGAATCAGTCAGCACCAGGTTATGTGAAAGGCCGCTATGATCAAGGGTGGTATTACGATAAATTACCTTCCCTTTGCCTGCAATTACCAGCGATCGCTGATAAAAATACTGCTGCGGGAAGTAGAGATAGGATGAATCCGCTGTTACCAGGGCATGATCGCCCCAAACATAAAGATCGCCAACAATAGTAGCATTGGCGGTCCTGAACCTTAATACCCCATTTCCTAAAACCATGACTGGCCCATTGTGTATATATGTACCCGTAATGATTAACGAATCATAAGGAGGAATGCCGATTATAAGGGTATCTCCACTTGCTGGGTTTTTCTGAATTTTTAGTGTCCTCAGTTCCTTTAGTTTCCTTATTATTCCGAAAACACCGGATAAATGGTTGGTATCTGTTCTTTGTCTATTGATGACGGGAGACAACTCATGCCCATTTATCCTGTTTTGTGTCGCCTTGGAAAAGAATTGCCTGATCTCATTTTTAGGAATCTCTTGTCCAAAAGAAATGGAAAACGAAAAGATTAGTGCAAAAGAAACTTGGATGATTCGGTTCATCTCCTAATTAGCTTTTGGTCTCATAACAACCTGCACCATGTTACCTTGTGTCAGAACTTTTTTCGCATAGTCATGAAGCGACTGAACATTCAGGGCATTTATCTTTGCTTCATATCCCGTAATGTAATCCAGGTTATAAAAATAATAATCATCCATGCGGCTCAGCCACCAGCTGTTCTCTTTCATGTCTTCCGGGCGCTGTTTAAGGAAATATTCTTTTGCTTTCTGCAGGTCGGCTTCCAAAGGACCAGTATCCACCATCTTTTTAATCTCCCTGTAAACAATACCAATCAGTTTGTCAGCTTTAACGGGATCCGTTTCGAAACTTATGATCATGTTAAAGCATGGGACAGGAAATTTATTTACGTTGTATTGAACCCTGATCGTATATGCTCCACTTTCATCCATACGGATGGATTCAATATAGCGAAGTTCAAGAACATGTCGCAACGCTGCACTCAGGACACGTTCGTCAACTGAAAATGAGGATATCCCGGAATAATTGACATATACTGTGGTTCGCGGGGTTTTCGTTTCATGTTGGAAATCCCTCTTTACTTCACCCTTTGGAGGGCGGATGCCATTATCCTTGTATGCTTGTGAGCGCTTTACAGAAGGTAGGGAAGCAAGGTATTTTTCGAACAGGGATTTAACTTTTTCGGGATCTATCTTTCCGGCAAATTCGAAGGTGAAGTTACCCGGATCAGAAAACCGATCTTTGTATATTGCCTGAATTTTCCCGAGCGTCACCTTATCGAGAACCTTGTAACTCATCGGAATGACACGTGGATTATGGTTGGCCATTATCAGGGAGATTGTATCCCTGAATGCTTTCCTCGGTTCGGATTCTGCATTGATATAATTGGCTTTCATCTTATCCATCCAGGTTTTATAGTCGGTAGCATCCCACCGGGGTTGTGTGAAATAAAGGTAAATCATTTGCAAGGCGGTTTCGAGGTCGTTTGGTGACAGCCTACCTGAAACCATATCCCGTTCATCTGAAATACCGATCCTGAGATTTACACGTTTCCCTGACATTAATTTCTCGAGGTCAGTAGTAGAAAAACCGCCAACACCCATCTGAGACATAGCCTCCCCCAATAGCATTGCCGAAGGAATATCTTCCTCTTTGACTAATGACATACCACCCTCCCGGTAACCTGAAAGGAGCAGTTCATCTTCTTTAATATCACTGGGGCGTATGACGATTTTCATACCATTGGACAAAACCCATTCCGTTGTTCCCAGAACTTTATTCGCTGAAACTTTTACTACTTTCCCGGGAACTGGTTCTTTATCAATCAATTTTTTCCCGGCTATTTGATCGATATATGGATCTATTTTCCCGGATTTATATTTTGTAAGAACCTTTTTAATTTCGGCTACAGTCGGAATAGTTATTCCTTCTTTCTCAGGACCGGTAATTGTGACTACCATATTTTCATCGGTAAAATATTTTTTAGCTTCAGTATTCAATTCTTCCAGGGTAATCCCCGGGATCATTGACTTTGCAAAAGTGTATTCATATTCAACCCCGGGATTTGGATTGTTGGTGAGGAAGTTAGAAAGATTGGGATTAACCAGCTCACGGTTTTTACGTTTATCACGATCCATATATCGTGATTCATTATTTTTTATAAGATCAGCTTTTGACCGGTTAAACTCACTTTCAGTGAACCCAAACCGTTTCATCCGTTCCATTTCGGTAAGAAGTGCATTTAACGCTGTAATGCTTTGGTTATTTGCTGCCTGGGCAACACCAGTAAATGCATCTTTGGTACGTGTAAACCCACGATAATAACCAAAACCAGAAATAAACGGAGGATTTTCTTTACGGGATAATTCACTCATGCGTTTACCGAACATGTTACTGATCAGGCCTCGGATAAGCTGTAACCGCATATAACCGAGATTCTTATCGCTTTCTTTAGTGATATCATGTTTGCAGCTTACTTCCACCGATGTCGAAGTGGCTTCTATATCGGTCGCAGTTCCAATAAGCGGGTCTATATTATCGGGTACAGGATAACTTTCTTTTGCAGCCGGGTTTTCTGCTTTCGGAATAATGCTGAATAGTTTCTTGATCTTTGCTTCAACCACGTTCACATCAAAATCCCCGACAATGATGAGTGCCTGAAGATCAGGGCGGTACCATTTGTGATAAAAATTCCTGAGGGTTTCGTGTTTGAAATGTTTCAGTACTGCCGTATCGCCAATAACATTCCTTTTTGCATATTTTGAGCCCTGGTAAATGATGGGAGCCAGTTTGTTGGTCATTCGTTCCTCCGCTGAACCGTACATCCTCCATTCTTCAAGGATCACCCCACGTTCGAGATCGATTTGATCATCTTTAAAAGTAACATAATGCGACCAGTCACGAAGGATCAGCAAAGCGCTGTCAAGGATCCCTTCCCGCTTTAGGGGTACATTCGACATATTAAACACAGTTTGTTCAAGCCCGGTTGATGCATTTACATTTGTTCCGAATTTTACCCCTATCGTTGCCAGGTAATCAAGTATTCCTTTTTTGGGGAAATGATCAGTACCATCGAACGACATGTGCTCGGTAAAATGGGCCAAGCCGTTCTGATCATCGTCTTCCAGTATAGCACCAATATTGTTGGCGATGTAGAATTCACCCCTGTTTTCCGGGATCTTGTTAGAACGGAGGTAGTAATGCATCCCGTTCGGAAGTATACCGGTTCTGACTTTTGGATCCAATGGAGGCATTTGTTTAAGATCATACGATTGTCCCTGCAACAATGATGAGACAGACAGGATAAGCAGTAAGGAAAAAGTCCTTCGAACGATGAATGATTTCATAGGATTATTTTTTAATTCTTTCAACATGACAAACCTACGAAATTTTAAGAATCATTCATATTATTCATACTTTTGTAATATGCCCCAGTTCACGGGGCACTAATTCACCACAAAATCAAATTATAACATGATAATAAAAAGATTATTATTAACCCTGAATGTCCTGATGATCCTGTTCTTTCTTCCTGCATTAAATGTTAATGGTCAGAAAAATGATTCAACAAGAGCCAGAATAAAAGCAATGGGGACAATCATGGTAGATAAAACACCGCAATATCCGGGAGGCGAGGACGCTCGTATTAAATTTCAGTCTGAAAATTTAAAATATCCTGCAGAAGCAAAGAAACTCGGTATACAGGGAAAGGTGTTTATAACATTCCTGATCAAGGCTGATGGAACAGTCGCTGATGTAAAAGTTCATCATGGTATAGGTGGAGGTTGTGATGAAGAAGCAGTGCGCATTATCAAAATGATGCCAAAATGGAGCCCTGCTCTCTTAAATGGTAAACCGGTAGACTATCAATTGACCTTTCCCATCAAATTTGTTCTTCCAACCGATGCAGCAAAGAATCCTGATAAGGTAATAAGCCATTAGAATTCCTTAAAATATTAATTTCTTAATTCACCTAAACCCAATACCTATAACCCAACATCCAATAATCAGCTAAACATGAAAAAGACAGCTTTAATCACCGGTGGTTCCTCCGGACTTGGTTTCGTATTTGCCCAGGAATTAGGAAAACAAGGTTACGAAGTAATCATACTGGCACGCGATCAGGTTAAAATTGATAATTCCATAGCTTCACTGAAAGAAAAAGGCATTGATGCTAAAGGAATTTCCTGTGATGTATCTGATGAGAATCAGCTTAAAGATGCTTTTAACCAAGTAAAGACCGGAGAAACAAAACTTGATTTTTTGATCCTGAATGCCGGGATGGTGATCCCCCAATTGCTTTCAGATTATAATGATACTTCCGGGATAAGGAAACAACTCGATACCAATCTTACAGGCGCTATCCTTACCGCCTGGCAATTTTTACCTTTATTGCAAAAGGGTTCAAAGATCCTGATCACCTCTTCCGGGTTTGGATTGATGGGAGCCGCCGGTTACACCTTGTATTGTGCCACTAAGGCCGGGTTGATCAATTTCGGAGAAGCCTTACGCCGCGAATTACTTTGCAAAGGCATAAATGTCTACGTTTCGTGCCCCGGAGATATGGATACTCCGCAATTCCATGAAGAGATCCGCACTTCTCCCGAATGGATGAAAACCGGAAGTCCCCGGAAAACAGTACCCGTTGAAATAGAAGGAAGAAAAATATTAAAACAATGTCACGGGAAAATGAAGTTCCTCATCCTTCCCGCATCTGATGTGAAGTTACTTGCTATCGCAATTAAAATTTTACCCCGTAAACTTAAGGATTACCTTCTGGATAAGATGTTTCCACAGCCAATTTCGAAATAGGCAATAGGTAATGGGTATTGGGTGTTAGGTTTTCAGGCCAGGAACAAGTTTTCCTGATACTGTTGATTTTTCATTTACCTAAATGGTACTTCATATTCGAAACTAAAATTACTATGACCGTTACTATAAAAGAAGAAAGAAAAAAGATTGTTTTTGCTCCTGGTTGTGCCTTGATGTTATATAAACCTGAGCTGGCAGAAAAATTACATTCAATATTGAATGGACATCTGGGTAATATTGAGCTGCTGCTGACTTGCTGTCAGCATCCACCGGAGGTTCCGGAAGGGACCCTGGTAATCAATGTTTGCCCGGGTTGTCATGAACGGTTTGGTAATGATTATGAGAATACAACGACAATTTCAGTGTGGGAGATATTAGCCGAAAGCAACTTTTTCCCTTTTCCTGATTATCGGGGTAAGCACATGTCCATTCTCGATGCATGTCCGACAAGAGATCAGGAGAAAGTTCACAACGCTATCAGGAAACTTCTGCAAAAGATGAATATTGTCCTGGTTGAGCCAAAAAATACCAGGACGAAAAGTACCTGTTGCGGGGATAGTTTCTATGGGCTTATCCCAACAGAGGATGTTAAAGCGTTGATGACGAAAAGAACATCGGAAATGCCGGAAGATGATGTTGCTGTCTATTGCATTTCCTGTGTTAAATCCATCTTTATCGGAGGGAAACGACCACAATACCTCGTTGATTTATTGTTTTCAGAAGAAACTGTACATATGACATTCGAACCGGAAGAATGGCATAAAGAGCTCTCTGCATATATTGAATCACACTGAACTCAACTTACATAGTGCAGTTTCAGCTTACTTTAAGCTCCATTGAATCATAACCATCTTCAATCAGCTTTTTGAGGGTGTCATTCTCTGATTTTCGATGATCAAGATACTTTTTGATTTCTTTATAAAGAGGACTTCTTTTCTGTTTCACAAATAATTCAAGGATTTCGAGGGCACAAAGCCAGTCATCCGGATGATGCGTCTTCAGATCATTCCAGACTTCTGTCATCTTTTGAATGGAGTCATTGTTTTCACGGGTATCCCTGACCTTCTGATATAGAGTGAACAGATGCATTGCCTTATCTGTATGTTGCAATTTGTGGGTCTTTTCTTTTGGAGCTTCATAATGTAAACCAAATGCAACCGGATCGGCCGGACCTGAATAACAGGAAACAATTCTGCTTCCAACAGCCATATCGTAGATACCCCATGAGGGTTGATAAAAAACCTTGCCCTGGTAGCTTACTTCACATTCAGTAAACCGCAGAAGGATCAGTCTATCCTGTTTCCTCACCTTTTCAACCAGGATCCCTTTTACCTTTAATCCCGATATAAATTCAAATTCCACTTTCTCCTGTTCGACAAATCCAAATTCTTTCAATTGATCATCCGTCGCATCTTCAGGAGGAACCGAAAGATTTTTGATCATTCCAACCGGAGAACTGAATCCATGTTGATGGTAAATTTTATCCTGCCCGGGTAATTCTTTACCGGCAAAATTAAGGTTGGTGGGGCCTGTCGTCCTCAAAAACACCGGTTCCCCTTTCTTATCAATCACCTCCGTGAAAGTTCCTGAAACCTGTAACCCGGAACTAAAAACACAAGTGGCAGTGGCCTCTGACCGTATTGCTTTTCTGATCCCATCAACCCCTCCTTTGCGGAAGCTCATTGTACTTGCATATTCCTCAAGAACACGGGTAAGCGTATCAAAATCAGGTGTTACAAAAAGCTGGGGTTGAGGTTCAGTGATATCAAAACTGTACTTAACCGCATTGATCGTATAAGGGATCTTTTTAACTTTCGGTTGCATGCAATAATAGCTCTCGGCAATGGAGGATAACAACCCGGCTCCATAGATCTTAGGATGATCCAATTCACCAACCAAACCGTACTCTACAGTCCACCAATGGAGATTTCTAATCTCTGAAAGTTCAGAAGGTTCACCAAGATTTTTTTCAAGAAAATCAATGGCTTTCTCTGCATCAACGATCATTTTTTTATCAGAGTAAGGATCTGCTTTCAGGATCGAAAGATGGCGGATGGCCTCATACATCCTGTAATCATTGGCTGAAGAAAATGCTTTGGCGCCGATCTCACCAAATCGCTTCAGGTAAGAGGCATAGGCAGGGTTTGCAATGATCGGGGCATGACCTGCAGCTTCATGAATTATATCTGGGGCAGACGTATAACCGATCTGATCTATCGGACGGATATCTGCCGCTATGACCAGGACATTGTAGGCCTGGAACTCCATGAATGCGGAAGGAGGGATGAAACCATCCACTGCCACCGCTGCCCATCCTATTTCACGGAGGATACGGTTCATGCCGTACATCACCGGAATGCGCTCAAGACTTATCCCGGTTCTTTTCAAACCATCAAGATACGACCCATGGGCTACCTTGCTCAGATACCTTACATTCTGCCGCATCACATACCTCCAGAGGGCATGGTCCTGTGCCGTATAATCGTTGTAAGGCTGATCGATAACCAAACTCATCAGATGTTTTGGAACTTTATCGAGCACTTCATTGAGTTCCATAATTGTAAACTTTTTAACTTTTATTCTCTGGCCGGAAGTATCAATACCGATGCTTCTCCAAACCCGATACGCAATCCTTCTTTCTCTGCAAATCCTCGAAGGATTATCTTATCATGATCTTCAAGGAATCTTCGTTCAATGTTTCCCGGTAAATTCAAGGGCTGCGTCCCATTCCATGTCAATTCTATCATCGACCCGAACGAATCTTTATCCGGACCGCTGATCGTTCCCGAGGAATAGATGTCTCCGGCATTGATGTTGCAACCGTTCACGGTTTGGTGAGCCAGTTGCTGAACAATGTTCCAGTAGATGTTTTTATAGTTTGATCTGCAGATACGAACTTCCTGCTGTCCGGGCACCTGGAGGTAAACCTCAAGATCAACATCAAAATGATGATTCCCTTTAAAAGATAGATAGGGCAATACAGGTGGATCCTGTTTTGGTCCGGGAATTCTGAAAGGTTCGAGTGCATCCAGGGTAATGATCCAGGGAGATATTACTGAGCCAAAGTTTTTTCCAAGAAAGGGACCTAATGGCGTATATTCCCATTTCTGAATATCCCTTGCCGACAGGTCATTAAATAAAACAAGGCCGAAAATGTGATCTTCTGCCGCAGCCGTCTTTACCGGCTCACTTAGTAGTGTTGATCTTCCCGTAATGAAAGCAACCTCCAATTCAAAGTCCAATTGTTTTGTCGGGCCGAATTCCGGAAATGAACCAGGTGACGACATTATCTGTCCTTTTGGCCGGTGAATTGGGGTTCCGGAGATCACGATGGATGAGGTACGGCCATGATAGGCTACCGGAATATGTTTCCAGTTGGGGTTCAGCGCATGGTCAGCATCCCTGAAAATCGTTCCCAGGTTAATGGCGTGCTGCTCACTGGAATAAAAATCAGTATAATCTCCAACAGCTACCGGCATCATCATCTCAACATCTGTAGCCGGGAAAAGGATCTTTTTACGCGCTTCCGGGTTTTCACGCAACAAAGGGTTATCTTCATGGAAGAGGTCTGAAAGGCATTCCCTCAGTTTCCGTCCTGAAGGTCTGCCCAATGCAATAAAATCATTCAGCACTGGCTTGGTGAAAATGTCAGGATCAATCCCAGTATCCTTTAAGTACGATTGCTTTGCAAGTTCAGAAAGACTGATAACCGTATTTCCGATACGGGTGGCTGCAGATGGGGACTTCCCCAGCCTTTTATTAATCCCGAAAGGCAGATTTAGTATGGGGAAGTCACTGTCTTTTTCGACTTCTATCCATGATCTCAATTTAGGATTATTTGTTTTGTCCATTTTCAAAGTTTTGTTCAAAAAGACTAAAGTGTTCCCCGTTTCGACTGTTCCAGTTCTATGGCCTCAAAGAGTGCTTTGAAATTTCCTTTACCAAATGATTTAGCGCCTTTTCGCTGGATGATCTCAAAAAATACAGTAGGCCTGTCTTCAACAGGTCGTGAGAAGATCTGAAGCAGGTAACCGTCTTCATCGCGGTCGACAAGGATTCCCAACTCCTTCAGCGGAACAATGTCTTCATCGATCTTTCCAATCCGGGTTGTCAGCGTTTGATAATAGATCTCAGGCACCTGCAGGAATTCAACACCACGGTCGCGAAGAGCAGTGACAGTTTCCACGATGTTGTCGGTTGCCAGGGCAACATGCTGAACGCCTGGTCCACGATAAAAATCAATGTATTCTTCTATCTGCGATTTTTTCTTTCCTGCGGCAGGTTCATTGATAGGAAATTTTATCCGCATGTTGCTATTGGCCATGACCTTGCTCATCAATGCGGTGTATTCCGTAGAAATGTCTTTATCGTCGAAAGAGATCAACTGCGAAAACCCCATCACCCTGCCATAGAATTCCACCCAGGTATTCATCTCACCCCAACCTACATTTCCTACCATGTGATCGACATATTTCAAACCTGCCTGATCAGGGTGATAATGAGGCTCCCACTTCACAAACCCCGGAAGGAACGGGCCATTGTAATCTTTTCTTTCAACAAAAATATGCACAGTCTCTCCATAAGTGTGAATTCCTGATAATACGACTTTTCCGGAGTTGTCAGTAAAAGTTTGCGGTTCAAAGTATGATTCTGCTCCACGTTTAGTCGTCTCATTGTACGATTTCCTGGCATCATCAACCCAAAGAGCCACTACCTTCACCCCGTCGCCATGTTTTTTCACATGCTCTGAAACAGGGGAGTCAGGCACAAGCGAAGAGGTAAATACAAAACGGATTTTATCTTGGACCAGGACAAAAGAGGTACGGTCTTTAAGCCCGGTCTCAAGGCCTGCATAAGCCAATGGCTGAAATCCAAAGGCTCCCTGGTAATAGTGTGCGGCTTGTTTGGCATTGCCTACATAAAATTCAACATAATCCGTTCCATTTATGGGAAGGAAATCTTTTGTGTCGGTGTTTTGTTTATCCATAGTTACTTTGCATTTAATCTTTGTTATAATATCATGTCCTGATTTACCCGATCCATGATTTGAAATAATCTTTATCTTCAATAGCCAACGCCTCGCGCGTAATGCTCAGCGGCCGGAAGGTATCAACCATTACGGCCAGTTCATTGGTCGATTTCGAGCCAATTCCTTTTTCGACGGCACCGGGATGAGGCCCGTGAACTATTCCTTTTGGATGGAGTGTGATCTGCCCAATGCCGATGTTTTTTCTGCTCATAAATGCACCATCTACATAATAGATCACTTCATCCGAATCCACGTTGCTGTGATTGTAAGGAATAGGGATCGCTTCAGGGTGATAATCAAACAACCTTGGCACAAAATCACAAATGACAAAGGAGGAAGTCTCAAAAACCTGGTGAACGGGAGGCGGCTGATGGATGCGCCCCGTTATAGGCTCAAATTCGTGGATCGAAAAGGCAAAGGGATAATGATAGCCATCCCAGCCAACCACGTCGAATGGGTGTGTCTCAAAATGATAAGACCAGATAAGGTCATCACGTTTGATCTTCACAAGGAAATCACCGGTTTCTTCATGAGTCTCAAGGTTATTTGGCTTTCGGATATCACGTTCGCAGTAAGGAGCATGTTCCAACAACTGTCCTGATGCATTGAGATATCTTTTCGGAAAGCGGATGGGTGTGAAAGATTCTACAATCAATAGACGGTTGTCTTCACCCTTAAACTCGAGCTGATAAGGAATTCCCCTTGGGATGATCAAATGGTCGCCATAGGAAAATGCAATATTTCCGTACATGGTTTTCAGAGTCCCCGAACCTTTGTGAATAAATATCATTTCGTCGGCGCCTGAATTCTTAAAAAAATACCCGGTCAGCGATTTTCTCGGCGCGGCCAGGCTCAGATATACATCTTTATTAACAAGCACAGGGACACGGCTTTCGAGGTAATCATCCTTTGGTTTCACCTGCAATCCAAAGAAACTCCGGTGTTGCATGTTATGTTCTATTGCTATTTCCGGAGCGACGGAATAGGGTTCTTCAATTTTCAGCACCCTCGTGGGGGGGTGACAATGATAGACCAGCGAATAAGTATCAGAAAAACCTTCAGTTGAAACCAGTTGTTCTGCATACAATCCACCATCAGGCTTCCTGAAAATGGTATGCCGTTTTGAAGGTATTTTCCCAAGTGAAAAATAATGTGGCATTTTCGAAGATTATGTTTCATTATAAACCAGTTTGCGAAAATACGAAAATTTTAATTTATTTAGATCAGATTAAAATAAAAATTTATATCAATAGGGAATAAGAGCTGGTAAAATAGTGAACTCAGAAAAAGGGAAGTGATGAAAGATGAGCATAGTCAACTATTTTACTGCTGAGATGGCATAGTAGGGAGGGTACTTCTTCTCGTCAAGCCATGGATGATCTTCATTTTCTGCAATTTCCTCACGCTGGCCATTGATCCTGAACCCTGCTTCCACCAATATTTTTCTATATTCATCAATAGGCCAGAAGTAATCATGGAGCCTGATAGGTGGGGTCGATTTGATAATAGCCGTTACCGGGTGCCCTGGAACCAGGTTTGTACAATATTCGAGCCTGAATGAAACAAATTCTTTTCCATTGGATTTGTCCCAGTTGGAGTTCATCAAAACAAACATTCCACCTTCCTTTAAAACACGATAGATTTGAGCCAGGATCAGTGAAATTTCATGTTTTGAAGGAAGTGTACATAATACAAAATTCGAAACTACAAAATCAAACACAGAATTATCAAGAAAATCAAGACCATTATCTGCAATGGTATAATAATCAATAGTTACGGAATTCCTGCTTTGAGCTGTTTTGATCATGTTTTCTGAAACATCCACGCCGGTCACAACGGCTCCCTGTGATTGTAAAAACCTGCTGAATGTTCCGGTACCACATCCATAATCAAGAACCTTTTTCCCATTAACATCACCCAAAAATTCCTTCACAACCCTGTATCCAAGGGCCCAGAGAGTGATTGCATTCTGTTCTGAATCATTATAAATATCCGCAATTGCATCATAATCGTTCATAGTGTTCCATATTATTTTCAGACTCTAAGGTACAACAAAATAGAAATTTGTTAATTCAGTTTTGATTCTGAAACTTTTATACCTTTGTTTGATGGCGATATAATAAATATCCTTTTCCCCCTTGACCTTTAATAAATCAGGAACGAAAACCAGGTTGAATGAACACAAAATCTACAGATTTAATTTCTTTGTTTGCCAATGCCATAAGTGATAACTGGGAATTCAGAGCGCTTTCCGATTTTGGTGGCAGTAGTTTCACCTACAAGGAAGTTGGTGAAAAGATCCTGAGAATTCATGAGATGTTCCGGAGATCAAGGATCGGTGAAGGGGATAAAGTAGCGCTTTATGGCAAGAATTCGGCTAACTGGGGCATCATCTATCTTTCAACTATTACCTATGGCGCAGTTATCGTACCAATATTGCCGGATTTTAAGCCTGCTGATGTTCACCATATAGTAACTCACTCTGATTCCATTCTTCTCTTTGCAGAAGATTCCCTGTTCAGCAGTCTTGACCCGGAAGCTATGCTACAGATAAGGAAGATCCTGAAGATTCAGGATCTGTCGGTGTTATTCCAGCGGGGTAATACCTCTATTGAAGAAAGTGTTTCTGGATCTACATCTGAATCAAATGGGAAACTAACTCCGGAGATGATCAATTTTGAGAGCTTCATGGGTGATGACATTGCTGTAATCAGTTATACTTCGGGAACCACGGGTTTTTCAAAAGGAGTTGTGATACAGCACAAAAGCCTTCTTGGAAATATTCTTTACGCTCACCGGAATATGCCGTTAAATCCACAAAACCGTATTCTCTCATTTCTTCCGCTGGCGCATACCTATGGATGTGCGTTTGAATTTCTTTTTCCTTTCACACTTGGCTGTGATATCACATTTTTGACGAAGACTCCCTCTCCAAAGATCATCATGCAGGCTTTCCAGGAAATCAGGCCAGAGCTCATCCTATCGGTTCCACTGGTGATAGAAAAGATATACAAGTCGCAACTGATCCCGGTATTGCGAAAACCAGCAATCAAAATCCTTACCCATATTCCATTGTTAAACCAATTGATATTCCGGAAAATCCGGAAAAAAATGATAAATGTATTCGGGGGAAACTTTCGCGAATTGGTCATCGGTGGGGCTCCATTTAACAGTCAGGCAGAGCGGTTTTTCAGGAAGATCCATTTTCCTTTTACCGTTGGGTATGGTATGACTGAATGTGGACCTCTTATTTCCTATGCTTCATGGAAAACAACGGGACTGGGAGCTTCAGGGAGAGTGGTTGATGAACTGGAACTCCGGATCGATTCTCCTGACCCACAGAAAACAGCCGGAGAGATACTTGTCAGGGGTAACCATGTGATGCTGGAGTACTATAAAAACGAAGAAGCAACCAATGCTGTGCTGGAAAAAGACGGATGGCTGCACACGGGCGACCTTGGCATTATTGATGCAAAAGGAAATATCCATATCAAAGGCCGTAGTAAAAATATGATCCTCGGTCCTTCCGGTAAGAATATTTATCCCGATGAAATTGAATCCATCCTGAATAACCGTTTCCTTGTTATGGAATCCCTGGTTATTGAGCGGGAAGAATCGTTGATTGCACTGATTTATCCTGATGCTGATGCAATGGGTAAAGCAGGTGTTACAAAAGAAAGACTACCGGAGATTTTCAAAGGGTACATACATGACCTGAATCACCGTTTGCCAAAGTACATTCATGTCACAGGGTTTGAAATTGTGGAATCGGAATTCGAAAAGACACCAAAAAGAAGTATCAAACGGTTTCTCTACCAGTAATTGCTCAATAGCATCATTCCGGATTTCCTCTTTAAGTCTTAGGACTTGAACCGGGTCACGTCACGCGCAATGGCAAGCTGACATTCCCGGCGAGACAGTATTTGTCCTAACTTTGCAAAAAATTTATCTGGTGTCGTCGACTAAAGAAATATATCCGGTAGAAGGAATGTCCTGTGCATCCTGCGCGCTTACTATCCAAAAATTGCTATCAGAGCAGGAAGGGATAAAATCGGCGATTGTCAATCTTGCCATGGAGCAGGTTGTGGTGGAATATGAACCACAGGTTATAACTCCAACCCGCATGAAAAATCTTGTCGATGGAATTGGCTTTAAACTTATTACTGATAAATCTGTTAGCACAAGTGACCAGGAAAATAGCCAAAACCGGCGATTAGACCGACTGAAGAAAAACACAATCCTGTCCCTGGGATTCTCGATCCCGGTCTTTTTGATCTCAATGGTATTACACAATTTGCCATATGCGAATTGGATCATGCTTGTCCTCACAGTTCCGGTGCTGACAATTTTCGGACGGGAGTTTTTTATTATTGCATGGAAAAGGGCAACTCATTTCTCTTCCAACATGGATACTTTGGTTGCACTGGGGACGGGAATCGCTTTTTTATATAGTACTTTCAATACTATCTTCCCGGGATTTCTCAGATCACGTGGTTTCGAGCCCCATGTATATTTCGAAGCCTCGGTTGTTATCATCACCTTCGTACTTATGGGAAGATACTTTGAGGGAAAAGCCAAACAGCGTACTTCCAGCGCAATCAGGAGACTTCTGGGTCTTGGGGTAAAAACAGCAAGGGTCATAAGGAATGGCATTGAAAAAGAAATGCTGATCTCAAAAATCATTGTTGGTGATACACTTGTGATCCGTCCGGGAGAAAAAATCCCTACCGACGGAAAAGTTATAGAAGGAGAATCGTACATTGACGAAAGTATGATCACAGGCGAATCCTTACCCGTGCAGAAAAAACCCGGCGATTTTGTGATTGGCGCTACTATTAACCAGACCGGCAGCCTGAAAATTTCAGCCGAAAAAGTGGGTGGTGAAACTATGCTGGCACAGATTGTCAAACTGGTACAGGAAGCACAGGGGAGCAGGGCACCGGTGCAAAGACTTGTCGATAAAGTTGCGGCAGTTTTTATTCCGGTAGTTATCGGAATAGCCATTCTTACCTTTATCATCTGGTCGATCTGGCACCCTGCATCAGGAAGTCCAATTGCCCTTATTTGTGCAATTTCTGTTTTGGTCATCGCCTGTCCTTGTGCATTGGGACTTGCTACTCCAACGGCGCTTATGGTGGGATTGGGGAAAGCCGCTGAGCATGGCATCCTTATCCGCGATGCTGAAAGCCTGGAGACCGCATGCAAAATAGATACAATCGTACTTGATAAAACAGGAACAATTACAGTCGGAAAACCCTCAGTAGCTGAGATAATATGGGATGAAAATCAATCCGATCATTCCACAATGGAAGATGCCATTGTTTCAATTGAGTCACGATCGGAGCACCCGTTTGCAGTTGCACTGGTCGGTCATCTTAAGAAACCCGGCTTTATTCCCCTTCAAATAATAGGTTTTGAAAGTACGACGGGAAAAGGTGTTTCCGCATTCGTGGGGAGTGATGTTTTTCATATTGGGAGCAAGAGCTATATCCTCGAAAATGCAGGGCAGTTCTCACCTGCTTTTCTTGAGAAGGATGCTCAATTGCGACGACAGGCACAATCACTTATCTATGTCTCAAAAAATCGTAACGTTATTGCACTTTTTTCAGTTACCGATACTATAAAACCGTCCTCAACTGCAGCTGTAGCTGAATTAAAGAACATGGGAATCGACGTTCATATGCTGAGCGGAGATACTGTTGCCATCACGTCACACATGGCGGCTAAAGCTGGCATAGATCATTTTAAAGGAGAGGTCACTCCGGAGGGAAAATCTGATTATATCAGGCAATTGAAAGAAAAAGGAAAGTATGTTGCTATGGTGGGAGATGGTATTAATGATTCACCTGCCCTTGCCCTGGCTGACATCGGCATTGCGCTGGGGACCGGAACGGATATTGCCATGGAGAGCTCACAAATCACCTTAATTGGTGGCGATCTGGAAAAGATTATCTCCACAATCAGGCTTTCAAGAAAAACAGTGAAGACTATAAGCCAGAATCTTTTCTGGGCATTCTTTTACAATGTTATCAGCATCCCTGTTGCAGCCGGAATTCTTTACCCCTTTACCGGATTTCTTCTCAACCCGATGATTGCAGGAGCAGCAATGGCAATGAGTTCTGTATCCGTGGTAACGAACAGCCTGCGTTTGAAGCGTGTAAGGATCTGAAATACAAGTTATTTAAGCTAAAAATATGAACAAAAGATTGACAGCTTTTCCGGGTATTTTATTCTTCTCATTGCTCTTCCTTGGCTTTATCTCTTGTTCAACTCTTAAAATTGGACGTCCGCCTGAGTCCTATGAAGAAACTAAAATACAACCACCCGTCTCTTACTTCAGTATTCCTTTTGATGTGGATTTGAAGAAGGTGGAACAACTTGTCAACCAGCAGTTTCATGGCCTTATATATGCAGATACCAGTTTTGACGATAATGATCATGACAACCTTATGGTCAAAGCCTGGAAAATGTCGGATATCAAACTGACTATGGATGGAAACCAATTATTGTACCAGGTACCCCTGAGCGTATGGATAAAGAAGAAGTTCGAAATCGGGGCTTTTGGAATCGGTGTTTCTGATACCCGGGAAGTAACCGGTAATGTGATCCTGAAATTCAGGACACGGATTAATATTCAGAAAGACTGGAGTATTTCAACCCTGACTTCTTCCGATGGATACGATTGGGTCACTACTCCGGTTCTTCAGCTTGCGCCTGGCATCAGTATTCCATTGCCTTTTATATCCGATCTCCTTATGAGCGCCAACGAGAAGGATATCAATAAGAGCATCGATAAAGCCTTTCAGTCTTCCTTTGATTTGAAATCTAATTTGGCACAGATCTGGAACAAGATACAGGAACCCATAAAACTTTCGGACGAATATCCCCTTTGGGCAAAAATTACCCCTCTGGAAATCAGTATGGTTCCGCTTCAGGGTTCACTAAACATCCTTCACCATACTATTGGTATAAAAGCCAACACCGAACTTTTTTATGGCGATGAACCTGGTTACCATCTTGACGTTAATATCCCTGACCTGAAGATCACAAGTCGTCTCGACAACGATTTCAGGGTAAGTCTTGGCTTAGATGTTCCCTTTCCCAGGATTAATGAGATTGCAAAACAACAACTGGATGGATATCATTACACCCAGGGGAAATACCTGGTTGAGGTTAAAGACATTTATCTTTACGGAAGTGGCGATAAAATAGTGGTTGCTTTAAATATTACAGGTACCATCAAAGGGACAATCTACCTTTCAGGGAAACCCTGGTATGATAAGGAAACATCTTCACTAAAGGTTAAAGACCTGGATTTTGACATCCGCACAAAGAACGTACTGATCAAATCGGCTTCATGGATCCTACACCAGAACCTCCTGCAGACCCTTTCACAGAAACTTTCATTTTCCATTGGCGACCAGCTTACATCTGCACAAAGTCAGCTTCAGTCATACCTGGATAGTAATAAAAAAGTTCAGTATTTTGGAATATCCGGAATCATTGATAAACCACAGATCGGCGACATACTTATCACCCAGCAATCGGTAAAAGCCGTGATCCTCTTTACCGGGAGGATAAGGATTGAACTAGAGACGGAATAAGTAATCTTTTCATTTTACGATTGGACGATTTTCGATTTACGAATGAATTGTTTGATTTACGATTTTGGATTCAAAAAATCCTGAAGGGATTATATGTTGACAACCAGGCATGCGGGGAAAGGGAATATAAGGATTAATTGTAAATTCTAACGATAAGTCAATATAATGTAACTAATTATCAGTTGCATTTCTGCTTATTTTTATTATCTTTGCAAAAATGCCTGGATGACTAAGCATTCTAAACTTATACAAAAACTGTTAAGATTACCAGGAAACTTCACATATAATGAAATAGTTGCTCTATTAAAGGGTTTTGGTTATATCGCTGAAGAAAGAGGAAGATCGTCTGGCTCTGCGGTAATGTTCTTTAATTCGAAGTTGAATGACAAAATAATGTTTCACAAACCACATCCGCAGAAAGAACTAAAGCGTTATATACTTAAAATGGTCCTTGAAAAACTGAAAAACAATAATATGGTTTGATTCCAAGACATTTATGCATTTATATATCGCAAACGAGAACATAATAAATTTAAAAAATGAATTCATTAACCTATAAGCAATATATCGGCTCTATAAGCTTCTCAGCAGAAGATGAAACTTTTTACGGGAAAATAGAGCATATTAATGATTTGATAACATTTGAATCAGATAATGCTCATGATTTGAAAAAAGCATTTCAGGAAGCTGTTGATGACTATATTTCTTTTTGTGAGGAAAAAGGTGTGGAACCCGATAAACCTTTTAAAGGGAGTTTCAATGTAAGAATAAAACCATCGCTTCATAAACTTGCTTATCAAAAGGCCCTTCAAAAAGGAATGTCACTAAATAAGTTTATTGAAACAAGCCTGGAGAAGGAATTGAAGGACTAGAATTCAGCCTGATTTTATTATGAATTATGATCCAATATCTTCCTTAATAACGCATTAACTTGATAGTCTTTATGACTCAAATTCAATGAAAACCATACCTGATGACACCCTGATTAAAGGATGTGCATATTTAACACTTTTGGCCCAATACAATTCAAGAGGGTTAGATCTTTGCAATATTTATAAAATTATTGTTAGTAAAGATCCTATACAGTATCCTAAGTATGATAACAAAGGGATTCTTCAAGAACCAACGATACTGTATTACTCAGTAATTGTTGATTTTTTTGGTGAAGCAGGAGAAAACTATTGGAAACACGCAGAACTTCATTATCGAATCCAAAGTAAAGAAATATCGTATGACTATGGATTTATCAAATTGAATAATGGAGTTCGACAGAAAATCTATAATTAGAAAGATCTCTCATTAGTTTTCTGTTAACTCCCACCAAGTTTATACATGAAGGACCATGGATATGTCACGAAGAACCACGAAGGGGCGCTGGCGAAAACAGGACAATCTTGGCAACATGCTAGTCAGAGACGAATGTGATGGAGCACGCGATGCAATCGCGCTCTAGCAGGGAAACTTTGCACTCAGCGAGAACAGCTAATTTTGCTTAAAGATCTATTCCTGCAGATCAAAATAAGATTTAGCCGTGATTCCATTCTTTTTAGCGAACCGGGGAATGGCGTTAAAAGAAATTTTTTTACAAGATATGGAAAGCAGAATCAGGCTGCTGACAATTGGTTTTACTTCCCAAAAGCCTTAAACAACTGCCCGAAAAGATTCAAGGCGTCGGTCACTACGTTTTCATTTTCTACTGGAATTTTCAGGTAGGTTTTACCAGAAGCCGGGTCTTTATCGACAAGTGATGAAACCAGTTTTTGGGTAGCTTCAGGTGAAGAAAAAGTCCGGGCAAGCCCACTTAAAAAGCCCAGGCCTCCTGAAATAAGCATTGCAGGGTCAGGCGCTTCAGTAGTCGCCGATAGTGGTGAAACGATTTCTTCTTTTTCCTGTATTGGAATATCATCATCACCGGGAAAATCAGGCATTACGTCTTTCTCTTGTTGACCGGGCTTTTCAAGCAAGGAATCTGCTTGTTGCAATTCATCTGCTTCAGCAACGATATCCGTAGGGATTTGAACATCAACCGGGGTTTCTTCTGCGGAGGTACCGGTAATTCCTTCCACAGTCTTCATGAAGGTACGGAACTTATCTTCACCCATGAATATGGAATCTTCACCATCATTCAGAATGCCATCAAACAGCGAACTTTTAAAATGGAGCACGCCGATCATACGGTGTTCAATGGTGCCGGAAGAGACAAAGTTAATGACGGAAACTTTACTTTTCTGCCCATAGCGGTGAACCCGCCCGATGCGTTGCTCCAGCACAGCCGGGTTCCATGGAATATCGAGGTTGATGACCATCGAGGCCGATTGCAGGTTTAGTCCGGTACTGCCTGCATCGGTGGATAAGAAAACCCTGCAGGTGGAGTCGCTGTTGAAATGGTCAAACAATTCTTTCCGGTCACGGCTGGGTACACTGCCATTCAGGTAGCGGTAGCCGGTATTCCGGTCGTCAAGCTCACGCGCCACTAATCTTGTCATTCTTTCCCATTGACTAAATACTACAACCTTCTCATTATTCCCGTCGAGGTATTCTTCGAGAATATTCATCAATTCCCCTATTTTGGTATCATTCCTGGTTTGCTGGTCGACAATATAGGTACTATCGCAAACCATGCGCATCAGGTTAAGGTTTATCATCAATCGTTGACGATCTTTTTCGTTTAAAAAACCAAACCTTTTCCATTTATTCACAAGACGCGATACATTTTCCTTAAATTCCTGGTGCATCCCCATCTGCGGCTCAGTCATGGATACAAAGAGGTTTTTATCCATCCGTTCAGGAAGTTGGGAAAGTACCTCCTTTTTAGTGCGGCGGATCATAATATCCCAAAGTTTCTCGGATATTTCATGCAGATGATTGTAGCCAACCACCCTTCCTGTATCATTTTTCACCTGGTAATGGTCGAGGAACTGATAATATGGCCCCAGTTTAAATGGATCCACAAACTGAACGATGGAATAAAGATCTTCAAGTTTGTTTTCGAGTGGGGTGCCGGTAAGTACCAGGGCATAAGGCGAATGGATCTTTTTGACACTTTGGGCAATCTTTGTTTTCCAATTCTTGATACGTTGGGCCTCATCAAGGATCACCAGGTCGAATTCAACATGATTAATTGAATCAAGATCATGACTCAGGGTGTGATAAGAAACAATTTTGTAAAAAGCATCCGATTCATATTGTCCCTGGCGGATGTGCGGAAGTCCTTCTATGACTTGTACTTTCCCGGAAGTGAACCGCTGAATTTCTGATTGCCATTGATATTTCAGGGAGGTCGGGCAAACAATCAGCGCACTCGATATTCCTATCTGCTCTTTCATTAATACTGCCATGCCAATTGCCTGGATGGTCTTGCCCAGTCCCATTTCATCAGCAATAAGGCTTCTTCCGGCTTTCGCGGCAAAAAGTATTCCTTTCTGCTGGTATGGGAATAACTTTGTGGTCAATATCCCTTCCAACTCTTCGCCTGTTGGATAGCTGTCATCAATCCACTGTTGCCTTTTGTGTCTTTCTCTTGATTCCAGAATGAATTCAAGGGCATCCTCATAACACCGGAAATCCGGATCAATCGATGCTGCTCTTGATTTAAACTGCTCAAAATTTTCAAAACCGAATGGGGTCAATACCATGTTCTTATCAAAATATTCCCAGGCAATGTTTTTAAATTTGACCGGATTATCAGAACCAATCCTGAGTTTTACCTGTCGTTCCTTTCCATATTGCAGGTAAACAGAGGTGTAAGGCGGAGTATAGCCTTTTTTCAGCAAGGCAGCCAATCGGGGAGTTGCTTGTATGTTAAGTAAAACAGCTTCAATGTGCTTACATGTCCCCAGGTGGTTTGTTTTAAAGTCGAGGCAGGTGCAAAAGTTCATCACCTGATCATTATTGCGGATGGCAACTTTATATGTGTTCTTCGTTTCGGGATTGTAAACAGAATAATCGCTGAATACAGGGTGACCATCGAGTTTTTTAACGATGAAGATTTTACCCGTAACAAATTGTTTACGCAGGGCGATCTGCCATTCTTCCAGCGAAAGATGAGTTGGTTTCCGGTGATAGGATACAGTTTCAGGATTCTTTTCGTTTTTCTTTTTGACGATAGTCAATACCTTCTTTTTTTGCATGTTGAAATGTATTTTGGTAGATAATAAATTGTTGTCAGTTCTTCAGTTGTTTTATCAATTTGCTTCCGGAGCTTTCCGGGGTTTAAGTTGTTAATAAAAAGTATATCGAACATGGTTTTATTTGACGCACCAAAAGTAAAAAATTTGACATTCCTTTACCGTTCAAATAAATTATTAAATATGAACAACTGAAGTCGTTGTCAAACACATCTTGATTTAGGGTTTTTGGAAGCTTATATTTGTAGCCAACCTGTCCGCTTGTCCGCTTGTTCACCTGTCCGCTTAATTTCTTACTTTTGCCAAAATCATTTCAATCTGCGGATATGACCTCCAACACCCTTTCCACTTCTGCAAATACAGCTAAATTCAATTATGTCATCTCTCTTACAATTATCGGAAGCTTATATTTTATTTTTGGATTTGTAACCTGGCTGAATGGCATACTGATTCCTTACCTGAAGATAGCCTGCGAACTGACCAATTTTCAGGCATTGTTTGTGGCCTTTGCTTTTTATATTTCTTATACTGTGATGGCCTTACCTTCTTCCTGGGTACTGAAAAAGACAGGTTTCAAGAATGGGATGATGGCCGGTTTATGGGTGATGGCCGTAGGTACGCTGATCTTTGTTCCGGCTGCCCTGGCAAGGACTTTCGGATTTTTTCTTACGGGATTGTTCGTTATGGGGACAGGTCTGGCTATTCTCCAAACTGCCGTGAACCCATATATTACAATCATCGGGAAACGGGAAACAGCAGCCCGCCGGATCAGTATCATGGGTATTTGTAATAAACTGGCTGGGGCTATTGCCCCTTTGATCCTGGCTTATTTCATTTTACAGGATGGTGATGTTTTTGTAAAGAACCTGAAAACAATGGATGCTTTTGCAAAAACGGTTGCGCTTAACGGGCTTGCTCACCGTGTGATTGGTCCATACTTGCTGATGACTGCGATTTTGTTTTTACTTGGGTTGATGATCAGGTTTTCCCCGCTGCCTGATATTGAAGCCGAACCCGAAGAAAGCATTGATGACACAACAGCCTCGAACAAAAAGAGCATCTTTGCCTTTCCTCAACTTATTCTCGGTGCAATTGCCTTGTTCTTCTATGTGGGAGCAGAAGTTATGGCGGGTGATACCATCATCCGTTATGGCATTTCAAAAGGGATTGCCATTGCTACAGCCAAAGCATTCACTACTTACACACTTATTGCGATGGTTGTGGGATATATTCTTGGAATCGCACTAATCCCTAAAGTCATTTCCCAGCGGGTCGCTCTTCTTTTATCAGCAGTTCTTGGGATTATTCTTAACGGTGGGAGTCTTGACTGCAGATGGAAACACAAGTGTAATGTTTGTCGCCATCCTGGGCTTTGCCAATGCCATCGTATGGCCTGCTATTTGGCCACTGGCAATCCACGACCTGGGGAAATTCATTAAAACCGGATCTGCAGTGCTCATCATGGCCATTGCAGGGGGTGCATTGTTGCCTCTCGCATGGGGATGGTGGTCAGACCATTTTAATTCACAACAGGCCTATTGGATCTTGTTTCCGTGTTATCTTGTGATTCTGCTCTATGCTTCATGGTGGTACAAGCTGAGGTCATGGAAATAATAACGTTTTCAATTCAAAGAAAATGAATCCCACATTATTGATCCTTGCAGCCGGAATTGGCAGCCGTTATGGCGGTCTGAAACAACTCGATCAGATAGGGCCTTCAGGCGAAGCCATTATCGATTATTCCATTTACGATGCCATCCGGGCAGGTTTTGACAAGGTTATATTTGTTATCAAGGAAGATATCTCAAAAGAATTCAGGGAAGTTTTTCGTGAAAAACTAAGGGGTAAGATTAAAGTGGAGTATGTTTTTCAGGAGATCAACAAGATCCCTGAAGGAATAACGTATTCAAAGGAACGCCAGAAGCCATGGGGCACAGGACATGCCATATTAATGGCCGTGGATAAGATCCATGAACCCTTTGCAGTGATCAATGCGGATGATTTTTATGGTTGTGGCTCTTATCAGGCTTTCGCTGACTTTTATAAGGACTGGAAACCTCAGCAAAGAGATTCCTATTGTATGATAGGTTATCAATTGGGAAAAACCCTGTCTGAACATGGAAGTGTTTCAAGAGGTATATGTAAAGCTGATGGCTGTGCTTTCCTGCTGGAAGTCACCGAACGGACAAAAATAGAGCGGGACGCACACGGAATTGCATACTTCGACGAAACCGGGAATTCATTTTACCTGGATGAACGAACAACGGTTTCGATGAACTTTTGGGGATTCACTCCTTCTTTTTTTAACCACCTGGAAAAAGGATTTCTCGAATTCATTAAAATCAACGCCAATTCCCCTAAAGCAGAGTTTTATATTCCTACCGTGATTAATAATCTGCTTAAGAAAAAAGAAGCGTCGGTTAAAATTCTGCCTTGCAGCGATCAATGGTTTGGAATGACCTACCGTGAAGACCGGGAACTTGTTGTTTCAAAGATCAGGGAACTCGTGAATACTGGCGTTTACCCGGACAACCTGTGGAAATAATTATATGAAGGTTCAATAATATGAGGGATCGAAGCGTTTATAAAAAAAAGACATACATTTGTTCAATTATAAAAATTTGGTCATGAGGGTAGTTTATTCAAAAATCCGTTCTTTTTTATCCGGGGGTCTCTTATTCCTGTTGGCTTTTCTGGTAATACAGCCGACTGCTCATTCCCAGGTAGTGAATGAAACAACAAAAAAGAAGTTCAATATTGGTTTTGGGATGTTCAATGATTTCGTTCTGAACGTTCCATCAGGGATAAAAACCCGTGCCATCAATCAGGGTGTCGACCTTTTCGCTCTTTACAACCTTCCTTTTGGGAAAAGTAATTTCAGTTTTTCTATAGGACTTGGCTTGAGCGCTCATAATATCTATGGTAATTTCACTGTAAACAAAGTTGGAGATACTACAAAACTGGAGAAGATCCCTGATAATGTTGGCTATAAAAGAAGTAAGATGACAGTTGTTTACCTCGAAATTCCGTTGGAATTCAACCTGAAAACGAAAAGCGATGTCAAAATAACCCTGGGTGGAAAGGTTGGATATAATATAGGCAGCCATACAAAGTATGTGGGGAATGCAATCGATTCAATGTATATGTTTAATACCGGTTCAAAGATCCGCATCAAACAGGCGGGAATACCTAATCTTCAGCAATTCAGTTACGGGCCTACCATGCGTATAGGATATAAATGGATAGCTGTCAATTGTCAATATATGCTATCAACGCTCTTTACAAAAGATCACGGACCCGATATGACGCTCGTATCGGTAGGCTTGGTGTTGGTGCCCTATTGATCAGAGGAATATAAACAGGAGAAACATAACGACAGCTCCCACAAGAAACCCGGAATAAATGTCGGAAGGCTTGTGGGAGTTTGATTTAATTCGGGCAAAACCCAAAAATCCTGCCAGGATAACTGCAACCACGATGAACCAGGTCATATCCAGACCGAGGTCAAGTGAAAGTCCTAAAAGTAAGCCCAACATGCCCCCGATCCCAATCATATGCAGGCTTATTTTCCGGTAAAAGGAGATGATGAGTGCCAGGATTGTAAGAAATGTCGATCCCAGCATATAATAGCTGAAAATGAAGGAAATAGGAAAGCTTTTCAGCAAGTAGTATGTGAAGTAATAAAAAATAGCAAGGGTTAGTAGCGGGTAAATCCTTTCTTCCCTGGTTTCGAGGTAGAATGATTTAATCAGTTTCAATTTATATAACAGGGACACAATCAACAAAGGAAGCACTATTGTTGTAAGAAAAACCAACCCTGAAAGGATCAATTTTGCTTTAACTGGCATCAGTATTGCGAAAAGCACGTTGACATTCAGAATGATCATCAACATGTAGAAAGGAATAAAAAGAGGGTGAAAAATAATAGTCAGCAATTTGGCGAATCGGTCTTCCATGCGTTATAAAGTTTAGGGATCAGAGTTCCTTGCGCAGCCTTGCTACAGGGATATTGAGTTGTTCACGGTACTTTGCAATCGTCCGCCGGGCAATGTTATATCCTTTTTCTTTCAGAAGATCGACCAGGTGATCGTCAGTAAATGGATTTGATTTATCTTCCCCATCAATACAATCCTGAAGTATTTTTTTGATTTCCCTGGTGGAAACTTCTTCCCCCTTTGTATTTTGCATGGATTCTGAAAAGAAGCTTTTTAAAAGAAATGTGCCGTATGGAGTTTGTACATATTTGCTGTTTGCCACGCGGGAAACGGTAGAAATGTCCATATTGATGGTGGTGGCAATGTCTTTCAGGATCATCGGTTTCAACCTGGTTTCATCTCCGGTCATGAAATAATCCTTTTGGTACACCATGATGGCTTTCATGGTGATGTATAGCGTGTCCTGGCGCTGTTGTATAGCATCGATAAAGTTTCTGGCCGAATCCAACTTTTGCCGGATGAATGAAGCTGCATCTTTTGATGATTTGCTGGCATTTTTTCCTCCGGTGGAATACTCACGCAGCATCTCGATATATTGACGGTTTGGACTCAGATCAGGCATGTTCCTTGAATTCAGGCTGAGTTCAAGAATACCCTCATGATTTGAGATGGTAAAATCGGGAATGATATAATTTCCCTCCCTGGAAATATCACTTATCGAAACACCGGGTTTGGGGTTCAGCTTTTGGATCTCCGCAATGGCTTCCTTTAGTTCCTGTTCTGAAGACCTGGTCTTCAGCATAATCTTGTCATAGTGTTTCTTGCTGAATTCAATGAAATAATCTTTGACGATGACCTTGGCCAATTCGATTTGTTTTAGGCCCTGGGGCATTCGTTCCAGTTGAAGTAAAAGGCATTCCTGGAGGTTACGTGCACCAATCCCGGGAGGATCAAATCCCTGGATGATCCTGAGAACTTCCTCAATTTCCTTCTCGTTGGCCTCGATGCCGTGGTTAAATGCCAGATCGTCACACAAGGCAGGAATTTCCCGAAGAAGGTATCCCGGCTCATCAAGATTGCCAATAATGGTGGTAGCTATGATGTACTGTTTATCTGTTATGCGGTGCATACCCAGCTGACTTAGCAGGTAATCCTGGGAACTGACACCTGAAGCAAGCGGGGTTTCCCTGATCTCATCGTCCGGGCTCGTGTTATTAGCGTATAGTTTATATTCCGGGATCTCATCTTCAGAAAGATAATCTTCAAAAGTAAAATCATCATTTTCACTGTTGGATTCCTCATCCGGTTCTTCCCTGAATTCATCCTCATCGGATTCCACAGAATCAGAAAGGGTGTCCTCTTCAATTTCCTTTTCTTCTTCGTCAGGACTTGATTCTTCCAGTGCTGGATTTTCTTCAATTTCCTGTTTGATCCGCTGCTCAAAAGCCATGAGTGGCTCTTGTAACAAACGCATTACCAGGACCTGCTGAGGTGAGAGTTTCTGAATAAGCCGTTGTTGTAATTTTTGGTTTAACATAGAGAACAAATATAATACTTTATCTTGTTTTTGATTACCCAAAGCACCGGAAACAGGATAAAAAATTTTGATCCATAATGAGATAGTACACAATTTATCAGGTAATTAGAAAATAGTAGAAACATCAGGATTGGATTTTATCGGGAAGACACTGCTTTCTATCGTAGAATCTTCCGTCCTGGTCTAAAATGACTGACGAACCTCTTGGTTTGGATTATATTTGCAAAAAAATAAAAGATAAATGCAAAAGCCATCCGGGAATCAGTCCAGATTTTTTATAATCGCTATCCATGTTCTGATCTGGCTTGGATTGTATATGATTCCTTACATTGACGAAACCCGGCAACACATTTCTCCGCATTTCATCTGGAGAAACACAATGCTTTTCCTTCTCCTGGTTTCCTTTTTTTATTTCAATACCTACTATCTTTTCCGCAAACTTTTTTTACCTGGTAAACTTTTCTATTACCTTCTGGCCATCCTGGGTTGTCTCATTTTCATCTCGGTGGCGCATTTCCTATTTGCCAGCATTATTGATAAGTATGTTCCTTCTGAATTCCATCACCCTGATACCTTTCACCGGCTCTTTTTCCCAGTATTTCCAGCCTTATTTGTCTTTGCAATAAGCGCAGCCATAAAGATCACCAATGAATGGTTCAAGGCAGAAAAAGAGAAAAAAGAGATGGAAAACGAAAAACTGAACTCTGAACTGGCTTTCCTGAAATCGCAGGTAAATCCTCATTTTCTTTTTAATATCCTGAACAATATATGTTCACTTGCGCGAAAAAAATCGGATAACACAGAAAATGCCATTATACAACTTTCCCGGATCATGCGATACATGCTCTATGATTCAAAAAATGATAAAGTAAGCCTTGAAAAAGAAGTGGAATACCTGCAGAATTATATTGACTTGCAGCGACTGAGGATTTCGGATTCGGTGCATATTAATTTTACGATCGAAGGTGATATAAATGGCATCATGGTTGAACCCATGCTGCTCATTCCCTTTGTGGAAAATGCATTCAAACATGGAGTTAGTTACCTGGTTGAATCCAATATTGACATTCTTCTGAAAATCGATCAGGGGGTCCTTCATTTCCACGTTGAGAACAACAGGATCAAAAAGATTGATGATCCCGTTCAACAGGAATCCGGGATCGGACTGAAAAATGTACTCCGTCGGCTTGATCTGCTATATCCCGGAACACATATAATAAATATCGACGAAACTGCGGCGAAATATATTGTCAACCTTTATATTTCATTCTGACTTATGATACGGTGCATTGCAATTGATGATGAAAAACTGGCCCTCGACCTGATCGAAGACGATATCCTGAAGGTCCCTTTCCTGCAGCTTGTAAAAAAGTGCAGAAGCGGTATTGATGCCCTTGATGCGCTTCAAACGGAAAAAATTGATCTTCTTTTTCTCGATATCCAGATGCCTGATATTTCCGGGATTCAATTTCTTCAAAGCCTTCCTCACAAGCCTTTGGTTATCTTTACCACTGCCTATGAAAAATATGCATTGGAAGGTTTTGAGATGGATGTGGTTGATTATCTTCTGAAACCTTATTCTTTTGAGCGGTTTCTTAAAGCAGTGAACAAAGTCAAGGAACATCTGACTATTCAGGAAAAGAACCAGCAACAACCTGCCGAAGAGATCAGTTTCTCAACTCAGTTCGTATTCGTGAAATCAGATTATAAACTGGTAAAAATTGAGATCTCTGAAATCCAATATATTGAAAGTCTGAAGGATTACGTAAAGATAGTTGTCGGAGATAAACCTGTCGTGACCCTGTCGAGCATGAAAGCCATCGAAGAGAAACTGGTTGCACCCGATTTCATCCGGATTCACAGGAGCTTTATCGTGAACATCCGGAAGATACAATACATACATCGTAATTTCGTAAAGGTGGGTGAGAAAGAGATCCCGATTGGCGACAATTACAAAGACAATTTCCTGCAAATCATAAACCAAAAAAATAAGATCGACTGAAATGCAAAAGAAATCACTTCTGATTTTTGTTGGCTGCCTGCTTTTTATTTCTGCCAGGGCGCAACACCATTTATGGACTTTCCAGGAATGCCTGGATACGGCAATTCAAAGAAATATTTCCCTGAATGAGAGCCGGGTGAATAACGATCTCAACCAGATCAACCTTGATCAATCAAAAGCAAGCCTCTACCCATACCTGAGTGCAAGCGGACGGGATGGTGTAGGCTTTGGCAGGAGCCTCAATCCAACAACCAACCAGTATATTGCAAAAACTACCAATTCTTCATCTTTTGGGTTAAGTTCTTCAGTTACCTTGTTCAATGGGTTTCAACTCACCCGTACTATATTGCAGAACAAGATGAACCTGGATGCCGGTAAAACAGATATTGATAATGTAAAAAATACGGTAACGCTGAATGTAACCACGGCATACCTGCAGGTATTGTTTGATTATGAAATACTGGATGCTGCCAAAAGCCAGGCAAATGCAACAGGTGTGCAGGTAGACCAGACTGAGAAACAGGTCAAAGCAGGAACGCTCCCTGAAAGTAATCTTTACACGATCCGGGCCCAACAGGCAACTGATAACCTCGCAGTTGTCAATGCACAAGGTACACTGGATCTGGCAAAAGTGACACTTGAACAACTCATGGAATTTCCCGCTGTTGATAGTTTTGATTTAAAAATACCTGACTTTATTGAACCTTCGATTATAATTAATAAGACCAACCAGGAGATTTACGCCAAAGCACTGACGGTTCAACCGCAGATAGCCGGAGCTTCCATACGTACGAACAGTACAATGCTGGGAATAAAAATAAGCGAGGGGGCGCGATATCCTACGCTAAGCCTGAGTGGTGCAGCGAATTCCAACTATGCGGTTTCCTCAAGAACAGGAGTCGCTGCCAGCGTTCCAAATGCCTCTCCTTTCTTTCCCCAATTGTGGAACAACCTTGGTGAATCAATCGGGTTAAATCTATCTATCCCGATATACAGTAATCGGCAGATCAAGAGTAATATAGAACGTGCAAGAGTTAATTTACTCCTTACACAACTGAACGAACAGAACCTCAAAATTCAACTGCGTGCAACAATTGAGCAGTCTTATACCGACCTGAAGAATTCAATTAAAAAATATGAAGCCACAAAAGAACAAATTGCAGCTGCCGAACTTGCATACCAAAATATGGAACGAAAATACAAGGTAGGTATGGCCACTGCCATCGATTTCCTGATCGAGAAAAATGCTTTTTACCTGGCGCAGTCTAATGGCATCCAGGCAAAATATGACTATATCTTCAAATCAAAGATCCTGGATTTTTATCAGGGAATACCAATCACATTTTAAACGAATAAATCATACAAAACGATGAAAAAGAAGTATTGGATAACACTCACCGCCGTGGTGATAATTTTAGCGATCGCAGCATGGTTCTTGTTTGGTAAGAAAAGTTCTGCCACCCTGCAATGGCGGGTAGGAAAAGTTGAAAAAGGTGATTTGAAAGTTGTGGTGACTGCTACCGGTACGTTGAGTGCAGACACCACCGTGCAGGTAGGAACCCAGGTTTCAGGGGTCATTGACAAGATATTAGTGGATTTCAATTCAGTAGTTAAAAAAGGGCAGGTGATTGCCATATTGGATACGACCTACCTGGCATCATCGGTTGACGATGCTGCGGCGGCTATGTATCGTGCTCAGATCCAGGTTGATCTGAACAAGTTAACTTATAACCGGGATAAAGAACTTTTAGATGAAAAAGTTATTGCCCAATCGGATTATGATCTGGCATATTCCAATTATATGACGGCTTTGGGGAATGCACGGTCGGCCAAATCTGCACTTGACAGGGCAAAGATAAACCTGAAGTATGCAACCATCGTCGCTCCTGTTTCAGGAGTTGTTATTTCAAGAGCTGTCGACCGCGGTCAGACTGTAGCTGCCAGCTTCAGTACGCCAACATTATTTGCGATTGCCAACGACTTGACTAAGATGCAGGTACAGGCAAATATCGATGAGGCAGATATTGGTAAAATTAAAAACGGCCAGGATGTGACATTTACAGTAGATGCTTATACGGACCAGACTTTCACGGGAACCGTATCACAAATACGTTTAGAGCCGACTATCGTTTCAAATGTTGTTAACTATACGGTTATTATCGATGTTCCCAATCCGGATCAGAAATTAATGCCCGGGATGACTGCCAATATAACGGTTATGATACAGCAAGCACAAAATGTCACAAAGGTTCCTGCAAGTGCGCTAAAATTCTGGCCTCCACAGGATTATCTGGATAAAGCCATGAAAGAATACCCTGATTCGGTGAATAAGTTTCTTCAGAGAATTATCGAATTCCGTAAACGGATGACCGGACAGAGAGGTACCGGAACTTATGCAAACGCAGGAAATGCAGGTGGACAGGGAGGATTTGGCGGGGCTGGAAGAACTCCGAATCAAACAGGATTTAGCGCTGGAGGAGGACAAGGACAGGGACAGAATGGACAAGGATCTGATGCAAGACGAAGTGCCCGAAACCGGTTTGGTATGGTCTGGGTAAGAACTATCGACAATAAACTATTTCCTCACCGGGTTACAACGGGGTTATCTGATGGCAGTTTTACAGCAATAGAAAGTAATCTGAATGAAAATGATGAAGTTGTGGTTGGTATTATTAATACCCAGACCAGTACCACAACAACACAAACACAACAAAGTCCATTCCAGCCGCAAATGCCACGGCCTGGAGGAGCAACAGGCAGGGGAGGACGGTAAAATGAAGGATGTAATTATTTCGACCCAGCACCTGATTAAGATCTATAAAATGGGCGATCTTGAAGTTCATGCCTTGCGGGGTATCGACATGGATATCCACAAGAGTGATTTTGTTGCTATTATGGGCAAAAGCGGTTCCGGAAAATCCACCTTCATGAACATTATTGGATGTCTTGATGTACCTACCCGGGGAACCTATTTCCTGGATGGTGTCGAAGTGGGAAAACTGAACAAGGATCAACTGGCACAGTTAAGAAATATGAAAATCGGTTTTGTTTTCCAGTCATTTAACTTGCTGTCACGGACATCTGCTCTTGAAAATGTAGAGCTTCCCCTGATGTACAATAGTAAGATCAGCTCTCACGATATGAGGGATAAAGCAATGAAGGCCCTCGAATCGGTTGGACTGGCCGATCGTTCACATCACCTTCCGAATCAGCTTTCGGGAGGAGAACAGCAACGGGTGGCAATTGCACGTGCCCTGGTCAACGATCCGGTTGTGATCCTGGCAGATGAACCTACAGGAAACCTGGATACCCGGACGAGTGTCGAAGTGATGGATATTTTCCAGCAACTGAATAAAAAAGGGATCACCGTGGTGATTGTGACACATGAACCCGATATAGCTGCCTACACCAACAGGAATGTGAGTTTCCGTGACGGGAAGATCCTGAAAGATTTACAGGTTGAGCATCCCCGGAAAGCAAGTGATGAACTTCTTTTGATTCCGGCTATCAGTGAGGAGGAAACGATATGAAATTAATGAACCAATTAAAGGCAGCCATTCGTTCGCTGTCGAAAAATAAAATGCGCACCTTCCTGACTATGCTGGGGATCATTATCGGTGTGGCATCGGTCATTGCCATGCTAGCTATCGGGCAGGGGTCGAAAGAAAGCATCCAGGCACAGATATCAAACCTTGGAACAAACTTGCTTACCGTATATCCTTCTGCAAGTATGACCGGAGGGGTCAGGCTGGAAGCAGGTACATCTATTAAAATGACAATTGACGATTATAAGGCCGTTGCCAGCCGTTGCCCCGCAGTGATGTATTCAACTCCGACCGTACGGGTCAGTGGCCAGCTTATAGCCGGTTCCCAGAACTGGAGAACCTCCGTTTGGGGCGTTAATCCTGATTATTTCGATATCCGTAACCTTACAATCCAGACAGGAGCTTCCTTTACTACAGCCGATGACCATTCAGCCTCTAAAGTATGTGTGATCGGTCAAACTGTGGATAAATACCTTTTTGGTGAAGGAATAGATCCCGTAGGTAAACAAGTCCGCATTAACAAAATCCCTTTTCTGATCATAGGTATGTTAACTGCAAAAGGGCAAAATGCTTTTGGACAGGACCAGGATGATATTGTCATAGCACCGTTTACTACCGTGCAGGAACGCATGATGACAGTGACCTATATCCAAAGCATAATGGTCTCGGCAACTACTGAAAAAGTGATCCCCGAAGCATCTGACGAGATCACCCAGGTATTGAAAGAGAGACACCATTTGGGGCCATCGGAAGACCCTGATTTTACTATCCGGTCACAAGCTGATATTGCAAATGCTGCTTCAGCCACTGCAGGTATTCTGACCATTCTCCTGGCCAGTATTGCAAGTATTTCATTGCTGGTTGGAGGGATCGGTATCATGAATATAATGCTGGTTTCAGTTACTGAACGCACGCGTGAGATAGGCATCCGCATGGGAGTCGGTGCCCGTGGACGCGATGTGTTGCTTCAGTTCCTTATCGAAGCCCTCATGATCAGCCTGATTGGTGGAATTCTTGGTGTCGGTTTTGGAATCCTCACCTCAGAGGTCATAGCAGGTATCATGAAATGGCCGGTGACCATAACCCCGGAATCAATCATGCTTTCCTTTCTATTCTCCACTGCCATTGGAATTTTCTTTGGCTGGTATCCGGCAAGGAAGGCAGCAAGTCTGAATCCGATTGACGCTTTGCGTTATGAATGATCTTTTTTTATTACTTTTATGGTCTAATTCCATGAAAGATGAAAAAGTTGATCCTGATTTCCTTCGTGATAATTTTATTCGTTGGAATAAATTCCTGCTCAAAAGATAGTTCAAACACTACTACTGTTGTCGTATACAAGGTACCCTCAGATATTGCTGCCCGTTATATTATGATGGCTTTTTGCAGTGCCTCTGCCGGCATCAATTTCAACATGGAAAATGCAGCCGCTTATGTAGCTAATGGAAAAGGCAGCTTCGATACAACTTTTACGATAAAGAAACTGGATTCGGCTGCAACCGTGAAATACCAGTACCAGGTGGATTACACATTAACGCGTTTTCCTTCACCTCCGCAAGTCAACTTTGAATATACATCCGGTGGTAGCTTCTCCTCGAGTGTTATTCTTTCACAGGATGAGCAAAATGGCACCTGGGTTTTTACAACACTTGACCAGTCGCAACTAACCCTGAACGGATCAGGCACTGATGGGGGACAACAATATACCATAGTGGATAAAGTTCAATTTACTAGCCAATTCAGCTATACTTTACAGAATGTGATGGTAGACAAGATCACTCATGTAATTGCTTCAGGCGCTGCGACTATAACTATCAGCGGTGCCGGCCCTGCTGATGTTCACTTTAATTACTCCGGAACACTCACCTTTTCCGGCAACCACCAGGCTGTTTTAGTGCTCAATGGATCCACTTATAATTTTAGCCTCCTGACGGGTAACTTCACAAAATAAATTTCATTCCGTTACAAAGGAAATACCATCTTCATCTTATCAAAGGAAAGTTTAAACATCTTAGTATGAAAACATTGCACTTACTGTCTCATGTAATGAATGGCGTTTCGATGGCCGGCATTCTTTTCATTCCTGTATTTCTTATGGCACAAGGAAGTTGGCCGAAAGAAATTCAAACTACCAGATCGACCATTATTATTTATCAGCCTGAGCCTGATTCAATGAAAGGAGGCCATCTTTATTCAAGAGCAGCTATTTCCTTTACCAGTGCTAAATTCCCGACTCCGATCTACGGGGCAATCTGGATGGATTCCAGGTTCAGCACCGACCGGGAGACCGGGACTTTTGATATCTTTAATGTAAAGATCCTGAATGTCAGGTTTCCGGGTATCGATACCGTTGATCCTGCTAAAGTCCAAAACTTTAAACAAACTTTATCAGGAGAAGCTACCAACTGGAACCTGGAATATTCCATTGAAGAGTTAACATCAACGCTGAATTCAAATCAGGCAGCTGTCAGAACCTCATCAAATTTTAATAATGATCCGCCTGAGATCATCTATATTAAACATAATTCGATGCTGCTTCTCTTCGATGGTGACCCGGTTTTTAAAGAAACAGGTACACCTGGGATCAATCGTGCAACCAATACTCCTTTTTTAGTTCTGCAAGACCTTTCAAACAACTCCTTCTACCTTTATGGAGGTAATAATTGGTACGCGGCGAATGATCCAATCAAAGGAATCTGGACAAACATTCCAAATCCTCCTGCCAATATTGCTTCATATATTGATGAATTAAACAAACAGGTCGATTACTCAGCCGGGTCAGGGCAAATAGCAATAAGTAACCAATCAGCAGGTGGTCCGACGGGGATCCCGGAAATTTTTGTCCGTACCAAACCATGCGAACTTATTCAATCGAATGGAGAGCCTCAATGGGCGCCAATCAAGGGAACGCAGCTACTTTATATGACCAATACTGACGATAATATTTTTATGACCATCGAACAGAATCAATATTATATCCTGCTTTCTGGCAGGTGGTATTGGTCATATGCCATAACCGGTCCCTGGACATTCATCAATTCAGATAACCTGCCTCCTGATTTTGCCAGGATACCTGTAGGTTCAGAGAAGGATATTGTGCTGGCAAGTGTTGCCGGGACAGATGCTGCAAAAGATGCTGTTATGGATGCACAGATCCCACAGACAGCAGCTGTTGACCGCAGAACAGCACAATGTATTGTGGAATATGACGGAGATCCGAAATTTGAAAAGATCCATGGTACAGATATTTCGAGAGCCGTGAATACCATCAGTACCGTCTTGCTTTACCAGAACTCTTTTTACGTATGCGACAATGCTGTTTGGTTTATAGGTCCAAGTCCTGCCGGCCCATGGGAAGTGGCAACTTCCATTCCCGATGAATTTCAAGACATTCCGCCGGATGATCCTGCTTATAACGTAAGATACGTTTATATTTATGATGTGGAGCCGGATGTCGTTTATATCGGATATACACCAGGATATACCGGTTGTTATATTTATGGGTCGACAATCATTTATGGTACGGGTTGGATATATTCACCATTTTATAGGACTTATTATTATCCGCGCCCTTATACTTACGGGTTCCATATGCATTACAATCCCTGGTATGGTTGGTGCATGGGGTTCTCGATGTCGAGGGGATGGTTCCGTTATAGTTTCGGAGAACGCATGCACAGGCATGGTGGTTGGTGGGGACCACCAACATACCGTCCGCCTTATCATCCGCGATTCGATCATTATTATGGATCGAGGCGGCCTGTCTATCGAGGGGGAAACGAAATCATTGCTAATAATAACCGTACAAACATTTATAATAAAAGAGCTGACGGTAGTGTAAAACCTACAAGGCAGGCTCCTGCCCCACCCAAGCCTTCGACAGGTGGTGGTCAAACCGGCAATCTGAAACAACCCAACGACAGAACGAAACCAGCTGTCAAACAGGGTTCCGGTGAAATAAAGCCTGCTACCCGTTCTGCCGGCAAGAAGAACAACGTATTTACTGATAAAAAAGGTGATGTTTACAAAAATAATAACGGAGCCTGGCAGAAAAGTAATGGTAAAAACTGGAATTCTGTTCAATCAAAAGAACAAAAGGTTCAACCTGTGGAACAAGCTAAACGGCAAGGAAAAACTGAAACATCACAACCAAAGGTTCAACAGGGTAAACCTGCAGAACAGTCTAACCAACAGGTAAGAACTGAACAATCGCAGCCCAAAGTTCAACCTGGTAAACCTGCAGAACAACCCAGGCCACAGGAAAGAGTTTCATCACCGCAACCTGTACAACAGACCAAAAGCAGTGGGTTTAACCGTCAGGAACTTGAAAATCAAAATTCGGCAAGGGAACGGGGCGCTCAAAACATGAATAACCGCAGCTCTGTTCAGCAATCCCAACCGTCTCGTACAGCTGGTTCAATGGGGAATTCCAATGCAGGTCGAAAGAAATAATAATAAAAATTCTGTTGCCCGACCAAATATAAGAGCAAAGATTTTTCCAAAATTCATTTTGATATCATGGAAATTCATAATTTCGGGTCTGAAATAATAAATTAACCTTTAACCAATTTAGAAGATGACAAAAGCAGAAATTGTAGCTGAAATTGTAAAAAAAACAGGAATTGAAAAAGTTGCCGTTGAAGCAACAGTCGAAGCCATTATGGAATCCATTAAGACCTCCATGTCAAATGGTGATAATGTATATCTCCGCGGATTTGGAACTTTTCTCCTGAAGAACAGGAAAGCGAAGACAGGAAGAAATATTACCAGGAATACATCAGTTACAATTCCAGCTCATGTGGTTCCGGCTTTTAAACCGTCAAAGGAGTTTTCGGCTGAAGTAAAATCAAAAGTTAAAATTTGATTTTGAATCTACACTACAATATATTTATTTCTTATCCAGCTTCTCAAGTATTTCCAGAATAATTTTATTTTGGTTCTCAAGATGCATTAGTATTGTCTCAATCTCAGTTTCTGCTTTTGTGTTTACTTCAAAATCTGCTTCAGCCCTTATTTCGGCATGATCGCTCTGCAGGTTTTGCCCGACCATAATAAGCGGCATCAGGAATATTTGTATCACATTGGAGATAAAGAGCCATAGTACGAAAGCCGGATAAGGGTCGAAACGTACCTCTTTTGGTGCAAGCGAATTCCAACCAAGCCAGACTACCGTCCAGATAAAAATAATTAAGAAAAACCCCATCGTCCCTACATTGTTTGTGATCCAAATCGCAATCTTATCGAGACGGGTCAACTTCTTCTTCAATTCAACATTTGCATTTTTGATTGGTTTACGTAAGGCTTTCAGCTCTTTTAACGATTTTGGGTCATGTTTTTCCATAGATCTGAATTAAGATAAAATACAACTTGAATAGACTGTCACGATGTATTAATAAGTTTACCAAGGGCTTCTTTTTATCATCTTGTCCTTCCAAGGGTCATCCCATGTGGTCGCAAATGTCGTAATTGAACTGATTGTAAAAAAGAGGAATAAAATTAATCTGAGTCTTATCATTTTAAGGGATACTGAACTTCAAAAGTAATAATTTTCAGATCATGATCAAGACTCCTGGCTTTAACACAAAATCTTGCATAACATCAATTTTTATTATTATTTTAGTGCGGTTAAATCAACAATTGATATCAGCAATTTGCATTAAAAAAAATTACCGACAAGAAAACAAAATAAGTTCTCACATTTAATTCACCCCGATATGAAAAGAAGCATTCTACTCATTGGTTTACTAGGATTATTATTGTCCGATCTCCAGGCTCAAAACTACCTGATTAATTTTACAGGAACGGGGGCAAGTAACACAGTTGATAGTGTTAAGGTAGAAAATATTACACAATGTACCAGCGTAGAATTTGCCGGTACAGACACTTTGCTTCTCGGAGCAACTGTGGGAATTAATGATGGAAATATAAAAAATAATGACGCCTTATTAATTTATCCCAATCCATTCACTCTTTCCTGCAACATTGAATTCGAATCAGTTATTTCAGGGAATGCCGGTATTGAGATTTACAATAATATGGGGGAAAGAATTGTGGAGACACAATATGACATACAACAAGGCAGAAACAAATTTCAGGTAAGCGGATTGAGCAGCGGGATTTATTTTATTAATCTAAAATCAAATGCCTCTTCTTACAATGGTACAATGTTAAATATTTGGAATGGAACAGGAACCCCAAAAATTACTCCTCAGCAGGAAAGTCTGGATTTCAGGAAAGATCTTGAGATAAAAAAAATGAATACCGTTATTCAAATGCAATACAATGCAGGGGATATGCTGAAAATAACCGGCATGTCAACTATATACAGGACAATAGTAATGCTTGTTCCTGCAGGCAGTCAGACAGTTGCATTTAATTTTGTTGCTTGCACGGATGCTGATGGTAATAATTATGCAGTTGTTCAAATCGGCACGCAACTATGGATGGAAGAAAACCTTAAAACCACGAAATACCAGGATGACTCAGTCATTCCAAATGTCACGGATAGTGCTTCGTGGGGTAACCTGACAACAGGAGCCTGGTGTAACTATCATAACGATACGCTGGAAGGCATTACCTATGGCCATTTATATAATTATTATGCAGTAGAAGACACCCGCAACATTTGTCCTTTTGGTTGGCATGTGCCGTCTGATTCAGAGTGGCGGATACTCGAAAACTTTCTTGGCGATAGTGTTGTTGCCGGACAAAAAATGAAAGAAAATTGTACTACCCGTTGGGAATATAATGACACGACATGGGGTACTAATACAAGCGGATTCACTGGCCTTTGTGCAAACTATCGCAACTCCAATGGTTCATGGAGCATGGCTCCGGATAACAACCATGACAGTAACTTTTGGAGTTCTACGGTCGATGTATCAAGTTTTGCCTGGTTCAGGGGACTGCGATGGTGCTACAACGATGTATTCAGGGCCCCTGCTATCTTTAATACTGGTTTTTCACTTCGTTGTATGAAATGAATCGTATTCACGACATCACCTTCACGTAAGTTTTTTTATGATCAAAGTCGCAATAAATGCTTCAAGAATACTTAACGGAATAGCATACCATAAAAGACCGTAAGGCAAGACTCCCAGGTTGCCTATTACTACCCACATTAATACAAACCCTGTAAACCAGGAAAGGAATGTAGTTTGTATCATTGTGAATTTTTTAGCCATAATAAAAATAGCAATAGCAAACAGGAGCGACCAGATCCCCCAAACAGCTCCATTAATCGGTTCTGACGGGAACTTAAGTCCCAGACCCTGGTAATGTTTTGTCCAGTACGAGGTTACAATAACTTGATTTCTGACAAATTCCGAAATACTGATCCAGATTGTCGCTAACAGAATTGGGAAGATTGTTTTTTTAATAAGATTCATAAAGTTTCTTGTTTTTCACTTTAAACTTTTTGCGTCTTTGTGTCAAATAATATTAACATACACCCGGGATTATATTGACCCGGTCAGTTTCACTATGAAATACCCCGCCAAACTAACCAGTGAAGTTAGAACTGCTCCCCAGGCGAGATCGATAAATACAATGTTCAACGGGAACCCCTTCAGGGTTGCATAATTGGTCAGATCATACGTAGCATATGTTATTAAACCAAAAATGGCACCCAACACGATGGCTCTGGTCACAGATTGTTCTTTAACTGCGGGATTGATGACGAATATGAAAATACCAACAATGAAGATCAGGTAAAAAATGATGGCTGCAGTCCAGTTCACGGTATCGCTGAGAAAGGTGCCAAGGTATTTCCGGTAAATATTTTTAGCAACAACACCAAGCCAGACCATATCTATGGCAAAAAACACAACAGCAGTTAAAAGGTAACTGATTATTATTCCGGGGAATTTCATAATTCTGGTTTTTTAATAAATGATCTTAAAACATAGAGAATAAAGATGATACAAATATAAGGAAATATGTTGCGATCATGCAGGGTCATCATAAATGAGGTCCCATATTATCTGATATTTTAATGCCTGATGCTAATAAAATTTGTAAATTTATGCACTATCCAATTTATAAAAATTAAAAAAATATTGTTATGAATGAATCAGAACATCTCAGGATAAATGAAAAAAAATGGGATAAATGGGCAAAAACCATTGATGGTAAAAGTTTGAGAAATAATTACTTAAGATCAGCCCAGCTTGCGGTTATTTCATTATTGGATCTTAAAGAAAATGTCAATATGCTCGATATCGGTTGTGGCTCCGGCTGGGCACTTGATCAGGTTTCAAAACTGGTTAATGATAAAGGCACTTTTTTTGGTGTTGATCTTTCCGCAAAAATGATCGAGAGAGCTCTGGATAACTTTAAGCGCAGGGAAAACTTTCATTTTATAATCGCCAATGCGGAAGAGATCCCTTTTGAAGGCAATTATTTTGATGTCATCATCTGCACTAATTCCTTTCACCATTATCTGCATCCTGATAAAGCGCTGAAAGAAATGTACAGGCTTCTGAAACCGGGTGGCAAGGTCTATATTCTTGATCCGACCATTGATAATTGGTTTTTTCAAATTATAAACGCCGGTTTTAAGATTTTTGATCGTGCCCAGGCAAAATTATACAGCACGAAAGAATTTCAGGAAATGATCTCGTTAACAGGTCTGAAGTATACCGGAACTAAAAAAATTAAAATGCAGAAAATTCATACCGGAATGAAATGAACTTCAGGGAGAAAATCTATAAACTGACAATTATCAGGCGGAGGATCATCGGCTATCTTCTTCAGATTTTCACCCACCCGAAGGTCAAAAATCAGATTGCCAGGTACGCTAAAGCTTTCATGGGAGAAGCGTCCCGGTATTCTTCAGGATTGAAAGGAGAAGCAATTGAATCCAAAGAATCTTTCATTATTCTGACCAAGTACATCAAAGGTGAGAGGATCACAAAATCAGAAAAAAAACAGTTCAAACAACAGGTTTTTGATCTTTTGAAGAGTACGGGTGTGGTTGTTCCGGTTATGTTGATCCCGTTGCCATTTATAAGTACCCTGCTTTTGATTATTATGGATCATCTGTTACTTAGCATGAATATCAGGATACTCCCATCTTCTTTTTATCCTGAAAAGAAACCAGGGTTATTGACCACTAAGGGAATCGAAGAGGATCTGGAAAAAATTGTTTATGAAGAAAAAGGGAACAAATGAAAAGAACCCCATCCTTAGCTCCACAGTCGGCAGTCAAGAGGAGGAGGTTTTCTGGAAAAATTAATTTGTTACAACAGAATAAATGACTTAATAATCCCGGTTTTGAATGGAAAGAATAACTGAAATTGATGATGTTAATATTTTGGATTTCCCTGTCCAGGACAGGCAGGGAACCCGGTATACCTGCGGTGCTGATTGTGTTCAGAAAGTCATGGAATACTATGGTGAGGATTACCGGGAAATGGATCTGGCCCGTATTCTTAAATCCGATCCCGACCACGGAACCTATGTTAAAAATATTGTAGAGTTCTTTCACCAACACGGATTCAGAGCAGTTATTAAACAAAAAATGACTGTCGATGAACTTATCGATAAGATCAACCGCAATATCCCGGTAATAATTATGCTTCAGGCCTGGGGCAGTAGAGAAAATTTCGAAAAAAATTACCGAAATGACTGGAATCATGGTCATTTTGTTGTGGTTATCGGATATAGCAGCGATTCAATCCTTGTAGCCGACCCTGCTTTATTTAATACTGGCTACATTCCAAAGCGGGAACTTATAGGACGCTGGCACGATACCGATGAAGGTGATGCCAGGACTTATCAACTCGGAATCTCCATTTACGGGAAGAAACCTAAATTTGATAAGAATAAACTGGAAAGAGTGAAGTAACCCATTATTTAGTGCTTGTGTTTAAATTCAAATACCGCAGGAGGTCATATCATACAAAAAAATTATTGTAAGATGATATCTAATTATCTATATGCAGACGTATCTTTGCATTTATAGTGCATGAATAGTATGAACTTTAAACATCAAAACCATGAAAAATCTATTTGTGTTTTTACTGATATTTGCATTTAGCCAGATAATGCTGGGCCAGACATATTACGGACCGAACTATATTCACCTGAATAATTCCTCAAATTGCTATGGTGATTATACGATCCTTGACGGATCGATTATCGGAACAGATACTTCAGAGCATATCATCTTTACTCATCTCTGGGGTCCGGATGTTTTCCATGAAGAATACATGCTTCAAAACCATGGGCTGTGGTACACCGGATCCGAATGGAGTATTTTTAATGAAACAGAGGCAAACATTGATACAGCACTCGCTTTTAATGTACTTGATCCTACCTCGAATGGAACCGCATTTACACATACCGTCACTTCTGCAAACTCAATCCTTAACTGGTCGGATATTGACAACCCGCTTTTGAACGGTAACGCAAATGCAGTATTTTTTATCAGTAAAACATGGGTTAACGGAGTTTATGATTCAGCTCATGTTGGAATCTGGTACAATTCATCTAATTCGAAATGGTAGGTTTATAATGAAGACGGAATTACTCCTTTAAAGCTAAACAGTACTTACAACATTTTCGTTCCGGCAACCGGCACGTCTTATTTTAAACAGGTTGCGACCAGTAATTATTATATTACCAATATTGACAACCCTCTGTTGAACGGGAATCCGGATGCTAAAATTTTTGTGGTGCATGATTATACCAATTCTCCGGCCAATGAAGGATATATTAATAAAGAGATCGGGGTTTGGTACGATGGTTCAGAATGGACTATTTATAATGAAGACCCAACAGACACACTCTTTACTGGTGCAACTTTTAACGTTCTTGTTATCCGGGATAACCCGGTGGGGATTGTAAACAATTCCGCTGATAACGCAAGGATAAAAGTCACGCCGAATCCGGCAAAAGACAGGATATCCGTAGTACTGAATTCTGCATCGGCAAAATCCCTTAAAGAAATACGGCTTTGTTCCATTGATGGACAAACAGTTATTGATGAAGCCTACAACGGAATTGAAGGTATACGGATCTTGTTAGATATTTCCGGTGTATCACCAGGTCTCTATGTTCTAAAGGCCGTTTCAGCGGAGGGAATGCTTTCCGCTAAAGTGAATGTTGTAAGATAATTCCTGCGCAACGTCTTTCCCGCTCCCTCTTTAGGGGAGGGGGAAAGATTCCCTTCTTGAGAAAGGGAATCAAAGGCAGTTTTGGCATGATATCTGTTGACTTTACATCCCATAAATTGCTTTCCTATGAAACCTCTTCTTTTATTTTTTCTTTTGTGCCTGTATTATGTTTTCCCGGTTAAAGGAGCTAATCCCCAGGAAATAATCGATGGTAATAATAAGTTCGCGTTCAAACTGTACAATGAACTGAAAAGCAACACAGATAAAAACCTGTTTTATTCTCCCTTCAGTATTTCAACGGCACTGGCGATGGTGTGCGCAGGAGCTCGGAATGAAACCGCTTTACAGATTGGCCAGACAATGGATTTTCCGCCAGATCAGAATTTTCATTCTGATTATAAACAGTTACTGGACGCGATAAATAATGGAACTAATAACAAGATAGTTCTGAACATTGCCAACGGCTTATGGGCTCAGAAGGACTTTAAATTTCTTAATTCCTATTTTGACATTGTGAAATCAAATTATAATTCGGAATTGAAGGATGTAAATTTTAAGGATTATCTAGAAAGAGAGAACGCCCGAATGGATATTAATGGTTGGGTGGCACAAAAAACAAAAGACAAAATTAAAGACATTCTAAGTCCGGGTACTCTGGATTCTTCTACGAGACTGGTACTTGTCAATGCCATCTATTTTTATGGTGATTGGGCTGGACCTTTTAAAAAAGAAACTACAGAACCTAAAGATTTTTTCTTAATAGAACAGGCCCAGGTTAAAGTGCCATTCATGAATCAACAAGGCAGGTATAACTACTATGAAGATTCGAATATTAAGGCCATTGAGATGCCCTACAAAAACGATAGGGCGTCAATGGTGATCTTCCTTCCGAATGAAAAAAACGGGATCATTGAATTTGACAGATCATTTGATTATAAATATTATCAGAAGATAATTTCTTCATTCCAATCCGAGGAAGTTCGTTTATCTATTCCAAAATTCAAGACCACTAATAACATCAATTTGAGCGCAATACTTTCGCAGATGGGAATGCCATTGGCATTTTCCCCGGGACGTGCCGATTTCTCCGGAATGGATGGTAAACGCGACCTCTATATCAGCACGGTCATACACCAGGCATTCATTAATGTCGATGAAAAGGGAACTGAAGCAGCTGCTGCAACAGCGGTGGTTTTTAAAGTGGGAGCAGCACGACCTTCATCTGATATGAAGGTTTTCAATGCGGATCATCCGTTTATCTTCTGCATTAAAGATAACAGTACTGGAAGTATATTGTTTATGGGGAAGATCATGAAGCCAGGACTTGACAAGTATTGATCAGGATTCAATTTTCTTCCGCTTTTCTATTTCTTCAATGGTTTTTTCGTCACAATATCACATTTTGGCGGCAATTGAACTTCATAGCTGGGATAATTTATGTTCATTCAAGCACCTCAAAAAAGATATAGCCTGTAAATCGGCAGTGAAAAGAATTTAGTGTTAATTTTACTATAGTTTCTATTATACTTATTTAATGGATTTAAGGGCGAAAGCAGGTTATACCCGGGACCCTAAAATTTTCCAGCCTCCGGCCGGCCAGTTGAAAGAGAGTTTAATTTATTGAACCTGAATATATATGAACACTTTAGTAAGACTTGAGATACTTGTAATTATTTTCATTCTGGCGGCAACCCGGATTGGATATGCCCAGCGTTTTGATTATGATGATAAGATTTACTTTGGCGACTCGGTAAAACGGATAAAGTTATGGACATACATTGAAGGGGATTACAGTTTCCGCCGTTACCAGGATGCAGTAAAATCTGCCACACTTGCCTTGAATAAAAAAGGATACCTGGTCGATGTTCTGACCTATGATATCGGACAAGGGATTCCGGCACAGGAATGGGAGTATAAAATCATTTCCGGACTTAAGAAGAGTGAAGCCTTCCTTGAAATTTCCACCCAGATAAAAAAGCATGATGTAACCAATTCTTCAATTTCTTCCGGGATGGTAATAACCAACGAGAAAGGGGTGGTTATATTTTCACAGGATTGGCACGGTGAAACGGATTCAGTTAAGACGAGTTACTCCTGTAAGGCATTTTCCCGCTTGTATATTAACAGGAAAATTCCTTCCCGAACCGCATTTGTTCCGGTTTATTCCAAAACACAAAAACTGGAATCCGGCGATATCTGGCTCGCAGTGACTTATTCTCTTGGGGGGATTCCTTCAAGCAAACATCCTGCTATAAAAGTCGTCCCGTCCGATACTATAAGAAATAACAAGATTCCTATCGAGATCTGTCTTTTCGGAGGATATATTTTCTCTTCAAAAATGGATGTCATTCAGGAGTCTGCTTCACCAATCCTCAATTCTGCAAATTTCACCGGGAATTTACAATACGGACTGGAGATTGGTTTGGGGGTTTCTAAAAACATTGATATCATTATTCAGTACCGGCGGCTTAGTACTGTTGTCGATGTGAATACCCCGATACAGGAGAAAGCGGGTTCAGTCACAATGAACCAGAATTATATGCTTATAGGAACAAACTTTAATTTCCGGGTTAGTAAATTAATATCTCCATATACCGGCATCAGCCTGGGCAGTCTGAATATGGTCCCCACAGACGACTATTTCAGGACAGTATGGTATTTTATTATCGGAGCACAGGCAGGCACAAAGTTCTATCTTTCCAAGAGGATCGGATTACGCATACAAGCTGAGGTTTTTTACCAGGTACATCCCATAAAAGCTTCTTTTCTCTATAGTGATGACGTATACAAAAATATCCCTGTCGACGCCATGTCGAATATGCTCCAAGTCGGGATTTCGGCAGGGTTTATATTAAGGCTGGGAAATTGATTGGAAATAAAATCTGTAATGCACAGAATGGACTCATTAAGATTCCATTCATTGTTAAATGACGTTCACTATGAGAAAGTTAAGCATTTTGTTCCTTTTTATTTTTATATCAGGGGTTTCCATGGCTCAGTGGAACTGGCAAAACCCATTGCCACAAGGTAACCTTTTATTGCAGCTTCAATTCACTGATCCAAACACAGGATATGCAATAGGATATGGTCCAAATATTATAAAAACCACAGATGCAGGAGAAATCTGGACGTTATTGCCAAATGGAACGACATTGAATCTCTTTGCAATCTGGTTTACAGGAAGCACCACTGGTTATGCTGCAGGTTATTATGGAACTATATTTAAAACATTGGATGGAGGGGTAACGTGGACAACACAATCCTGTTGGACGACCAATACACTATGTTAAATTTATTTTACCAGTGATAGTATAGGTATTGCCGTAGGGACCGATGGTACAATTTTTAAACTATCAATGGAGGAAGACCTGTCTCAGTCGAGGAGCACGGGTCAGTGATGCCTTTATTTACTCTTTTTCCAAATCCTGCAAATAATAGAATCACGATCGCAAATAAATTTATAGAAACAGGCGAAACAATTGTCACCATCTTCAATATTAATGGCACTCAATTGATACAAGATAAATATAGGAACCAACAGGATATTGAAATAAATGTTAGTGGGCTGCGAACCGGCATTTATATCGTTAAAATTCAGACAGGGTCAAGTGTTGATACTAAGAAGCTGGTAGTACAATAATAAAACCCATCGTTTGAAAGTAAAAAAATGCTGATTGACCCTACCACCTTTAGTAGACGTCTGATAATCCCTGCCCGGGACATTAAGTCAACCCCTGCCGGTGGAAATTACAAATGACCGGAATGTCATCATTCCACAGGCATAACATTTGATTTTTTTCTTCTAACTGGTACAGATTATTAAATAATGATAAATACCACACGGGCCTTAAAAAATTGCTGGCAACCATTTTAAAGGTGTCCTTTAATTTTACGGAATTTAATCAGATGAAAAAAGAAGGATTGAAAAGTAGGTTCTGAACAAACTTTTTACTATACTTGCATTGAAAATAAAAGAACAAAGATCCGGGCATATTGATGCCTATTATTTAAAAAATTAAAAAAGAACAACTATGAAAGGGAATCCTAAATTAATTACTGTCCTGAATTCGCTTCTGGCAGAGGAACTCACTGCCATAAATCAATACATGGTTCATTCTGAGATGTGCGAAAACTGGGGTTACGGTAAACTTCACGCAGCTATTAAGAAACAGGCAATGGATGAAATGCACCATGCCGAATGGCTTATCGAGCGGATCATCTTCCTGGACGGCTCACCAACGGTTTCCAAACTTAATCCGATGAAGATTGGTAAAACTGTTTTATTAATGATCAAAAATGATGCGCTCGATGAGCTCGATGCGGTGAAGAAGTATAATGATGCCATCAAACTCGCCCGTGAAGTCGGTGATCAAAGCACAGTTGATTTGCTGACCAAAATACTTAAAATGGAAGAAGACCATGTAGATTGGGCAGAAATACAAAGTGCACAGATCGAGCAGATGGGATTGGAAAATTACTTGGTTGCTCAAAGCTAAAGCTCAGGTGTATTTTCTGACCTGACTCGAAAACAGACACCTGCAGACATGCATAACATCCGATTTTTTTCTTTTTGCTGAAGTTTTACAAAAGAAATAATATTCGAATTAACGGTTTTTGATTGCAGGCTAAATTATCGTCAATCGTCCAATCGTAAATATAAATGTGCCTCTTGTAATTATTGGCAAAATATGAATATTCACTTTGTTGACCTGACCGGATCCGATTTTGATTTAAGGGCACCTCTTAAAACTGTGATTTTGTAAAAATCTTAAAACAAAAACTTGCAATATCAAATGATCTGTTTTTCTTGTCATTGAAAAAACAGAAATATGAATGTCGTTCTTTGAAATTTTGTAACCTATGGACTCATTTTGTGGCTGATTTACAGTATGATTGCTAATTTCTGTGATTTTATGAGGAAGATCGATCTGAAAAAGTTGTAGATGAGGTTTCTTAATCCAATGGCTACTGCACATCGGTCAATGCCAATATTCCGGATTAGTTGCCCGGCATTAAGGTTCATCCACTGGTATCCGAAAACATGCTCAACACGGGCACGGGTCTTTGATTTAACTGTGTTTTGCTGTTTTTGGTTGTCCGTCAATTTTTTGTTCCGGTATGCTTTTTCGTGGGTAAGATTTTTCATTTTAACAGCCTTAATAGCTTTATCACAATTTTTTCCACTATATGCGCTGTCGGCATAAACCGGCTGATCTTCCTCGTCTGGATCAAGCAGATCTTCCATCATGACGCTGTCATGCACGCTGGCCGGAGTAACCTGATAATTTGTAATAAGTTTGCTCCCGCTATCGATCTTGATGTGGTTTTTGTATCCAAAAAATGTCTTTCCGTTTTTCTTTGTCCAATCAGCATCCAAGTCTTTTTGTTCAAGCTTATTGGGCTTGTTCTGCCAATCCTCAGGGACGTTGCCTTCACGAACTTGTTTGTTTTCTTCCCGGGTATTACGCTGTCTGGGGACCTGTACAATTGATGCATCAATGATGGCACCGTCTTTTAACAACAAGGAAGCCTTTTCAAGTTTTTCATTGAATAAAGAAAAAATTTCTTCAATGATATAATGGGTTTTCAATTGTTCACGATAGCCCCAGATGGTTTTTGCATCAGGCACCTGTGCGTAAGATTCTATACCAAGGAATTTACAGAAGCTGTGGCGGTCAAGAATTTGATACTCGGTATTATCATCAGACAGATTGTACATCCTTTGTAGAACCAGTACTTTGAACATCATCACACGATCATACGGAGGCCGTCCTCCTAATGAAGGATCAGTCACAGGAAAAGCTTTATCTATCGTAGGACGGAGATCTTCCCAACGGATAAAGCGGTTTAACTGTTCCAGTGAGTCATTCATGTTGCTGATCTTTTCCTGACGAAATTGGTCTTCAAAAGTCCACGGTTCTTGTTTTTGCGCATCTTTCATTATTTTTACCAAAGATACGCGGTTTATAGTTATGTATAAATTTGATATACAGTAAGATTGAACTTTTTATTAACAATTTTGTTTTTAGAGATACCCTTAATTAAAAACATTTACGACTATTATATTGAGAATACAACTGCTACTTATTATACAGAGAAAATCCCAATAAGCGAACTCAAAGAATTTATCCCGGTCAACCATAAAAAATATAAATCTTTCCTGATTAAATGTGACAATGAACCTTGTGGGTTTTGTTACTTTACACACTATAAAACAAGGCAGGCATACGACAGAACTGCTGAAGTATCACTGTATTTAAAACCCGAATATACAGGCAGAGGAATCGGCAAAGAAGTATTGAAACATCTTGAAAAAGTCGCAAAGGAAAATGGCATCTCGGTATTGATAGGAATAATCTCAGGAGATAATGAAAACAGCATAAAATTATTTGCAAAGAGCGGATATGAAAAATGTGCTCATTATAAACAAATAGGAGAGAAGTTCAATAAGATCCTTGATGTTGTTTCTTATCAGAAAATCTTCAATCCTTAACACACCGGATGCTGCAACCACAAGTAGTAACGAAGAGTAAACGGATTACCTCGTTGCCGCTATACAGGTTACGTACCGGACTGCTAAAACTGTCACCAGTAGAGGACCACCAGTAACCAGAAAGACCAAGGGAAGATTCAAATTGGGAAAGATAGAAACGATAACTACCCGGCAGAGCCGTAAATCCACTACTGTTAGTCACATCCGCATTTGTATGAATCCAATGAGCTGTGCCTTTTTCTTTCATCTTTCCACCAGCTAAAGTATCCCCACCCAGGTAATTAATCAGTGTCGTCCATTCGTCATCGGTTGGTACATGCCAGCCGGCAGGACAAATATTCCTTTTGTCGGAAATGACATACCAGTTGTATAAGTGTCCGTAATCAACCCCGTTCCTTGTGAAGTTGCCATAATCGCAATAGGCCCCCGAAACAAGGCTTATCCATGAAGAGCTGTCAGCGACATATTGTATGGGATCCCCATTCCTGTAATGAGTTACCTTAAGGTTCTCAACAGTCCAGGTCTGGGTTCCGATCAGTACTGTATGATAAATATTACCATCTATATCCGTGATTGTTGTTGAGGTGTTACTGCTGGTGTCGCTTTTTTTCTTGCAACAAACAGTCATCATCACAACGATAGCCAGAAATGAAAGAAGGACAATTTTTGTTCTCATAGCATTTGAATTAATTTATTTATGTCTTTATATCATCCTCATTCAGCAATTAAGCTAAAATCTTCAAAATATGTTTTAATTCTTCTTCCGAAAACTCTGTATTTTCAATTGCCCCGTAGTTTTCTTCGAGTTGCTCCAAAGAGCTTACACCAAATACAACAGAGGTGACCCTCTTGTCTTTTAACAACCATGCTATCGACATCTGCGACAACGTTTGTCCACGTTCATCGGCAACCTGTTTTAATTGCCTGAGTTTTATAACCAAATCTTCCGTTAAGGAATCTTTTCTCAGGGTGCCATAATTTTTCGAGATCCTTGAATCCGCAGGAACAACCCCCTCAAGGTATTTCTCAGTCAACAGGCCTTGTGCCAAGGGGGAAAAAGCGATTAATCCAATCCCTGATTTTTCTATAAGATCCAGGAGGTCATTCTCAACCCAACGGTCAAGCATTGAATATCTTGACTGGTGAATTAAACATGGCGTCTTCAGGTCCTTTAATATCTCAACTGCTCTTTTAGTATAATCATGATTATAACTTGAAATGCCGATATACAATGCTTTTCCCTGTTGGACTATATGCGCGAGTGCCGACATGGTTTCTTCCAATGGGGTTTCGGGATCCGGACGATGAGAATAGAAAATATCAACATAATCCAGCTTCATGCGTTTTAAACTCTGATCCAGGCTGGATACTAAATATTTACGCGATCCCCACTCTCCGTAAGGTCCTTCCCACATCCTGTAACCGGCCTTTGTTGAAATGATCAGTTCATCACGGTACGATTTCAAATCCTCTTTCAATATCTTGCCGAATGTCTCTTCAGCCGTTCCGGGCGGAGGTCCATAATTGTTTGCCAGGTCAAAATGTGTAATACCCAGGTCAAAGGCCCGGTGTACCATTTTTCGTGAATTGTCATACAAATCGTCACTGCCAAAATTCTGCCACAGTCCCAATGACAGGATCGGCAGAAGCACCCCGCTATTCCCGCAACGGTTGTATTTCATTCTGTTGTAACGATCATTATTGGCTTTGTACATTTTAAATCCCCATCTTAAGTTGTAAATGTTTTGATATCCGGTGCTCCTTTGATTATCCCCTGGCTCATTGCTTTCCAGGCATCAAAATAATGATCTGTTTTATGCTATAACAATTAATAAAGCCCGGATAAAGATAGTGAATTCCGGGAAAGGATGTCAAGATGAGTGAGGTTGAACTTATTTTTTTAAATTTACACACATTCCGGTTGGCAAGGATGTGCTTCAATGTTTTTTGATACACTGATATGAAATATGTAATTAGAATAATTTTATTGGCATTACTTGTAAAAATAGTGTATTTCATATTTGCCGGGTTTTTTGTTGAAAAGGTGGATTTAAATATCCTGAACAGGAATGACACCGGTTGGTATGAAACGATCGCGATAAATGGACATAGTAAGATCACCCCTGATCAGTTAGGAAAATGCGAAGATGGAAATATTCAACAATCCTATTATGCTTTCTTCCCATTGTACCCTGCAATTATAGGATTAAGCCTGAAAGTAACAGGGTTAAAATTTAATACCGTTGCATTCATTTATTCAATCCTGTTTTCAATCCTGCTTTTTCTCCTGTTTTTTAAATACATAAGCCGGATATCTGCTTCACAAAGTACCGGTTATTATGCTACCCTGATTTTGATCCTGTTCCCATTTCATTATTACTTCTCAGTCTATTATACTGAGGCTTTGTTTCTTTTACTTATAGTAGGCTTTTTTTATTCTATAGAAACAAAAAGATTTGTGCTATTTTCTGTCTTGTCTTCATTGTTGGTATTGGTGAGGCCCAACGGGTTCTTTATGTTGGTTCCTCTTTTTATTTATTTTTTCGAAAAGTTTTATTCTTTAAATCTCAAGGAGATATTTCACAGGCACATTAAAGAATATTTTCCAGTACTGATTTTTGTATTCCCGGTCGTTTCGTTTATACTTTACTGTACATATTTAAAAATAATGACCGGAGACTTTTTTGCCTATAAAACCGCACAGGCGGGTTGGTGCAGACAAACTGTTTTTCCCTGGGTTCCAATACTCAGAAGTTCAAATTGGATGGATTATTTCAGGACTCTTTATCTTTTCTTGTTTATTGCGGTCTCAATAGTTCAAATACGAAAAATCCGGTTAAGTTTCACGTTATTAATATGGATTGGGCTGCTGCTTCCAATAATTGCAGATAGAATTACAGATCCCCGGTATATATCTGTAATTTTTGTATTCCCGATGATATTTGGAACAATGATTTATCGGTGTAAACCATATGTCAAAATATTGATTCTGATTTTAATGTTTTCAGCTCAACTTTGGTCTTTTTACTTTTGGGTTATTGGCAGTGAATTTAGTTATTGATCAAACAAGTTTGACCTCAAACTTTACACTTCACATTTCATAATTGAATCCTACCTGAGTCTGAATTTCCGTTAGCAATATAAAATCTTATTCACCTTGAAATTTTACGTCGCAAAATACCGTCTTTAATGCTACAAAATTCAATGAATCCTTTGGTAAATAAAGCTTACATTTAGTCAAATCAACATTAATCTCGTTTGTAATTATCAGCATTCCTGACAATGGCTTTGTTTCCTGGACGTGATGGCAGATTATCCTGATAAAATCTGAATCATCAGGATTGATCACATATGCGACGGGAGCAACCAATATCGAGTCCGATTGCATGAACTCGCCGGGACAATACTTTAAGACGGCGAATGCATTTTTTGTGTTGATCTCACCTTTCATGATATTTTGCCCGCTGATCAAATCGCATTTCTTGACGACTTCAGCCCGGTGCGACTGGTGGCAGGAAAAGATAGCAACCGATAATGCTATCAGGGTAATGAATGCTATGCGTTTCATGATCAATTTTTTATTCACCTTGAAATTGCACATCGCAAAATACAGTTTTCAACTGCACTGTATTAAATGAAGACTTTGGCAGATATACCTTCTTCCTGGTAAAATCATAATTACTTTCTTTCGTAATTAACACCTTTCCTGACAGAGGGTTTGTTTCCCTGACATCGGAGCAGATTATCCGGATAACATCTGAAGTTTCAGGATTAATCGCATAAACTACAGGAGCGATCAATATTGAATCCGATTCTATAAATTCAATGGGATAGTACTTTAACACTACCATTGGATATTTAGTACCAACCTGTGCCTTCACGATATTTTGCGGATGGATCAGGTCGCATTTTATCATATTCTGATACCGGTGCGACCGGTTGCACGATAATGTCGCAAACGATATTACTATCAGGGTAACCAGGGTTATGCGTTTCATCATTAAGGCCTCCATTGCTTTAAGAACGATGCAATTTAGTTATAAACAGCGATACAAAAACGTATACAGTATTATTTTTTTGTCATAATTTTAACAGGATATGATCGCAGCCTATACTACCGGCGCCATCGATCTTTATAAAAGGATTGGACATTGGGAAAAATTATAAGACCCATCACCAACGACTGCTCTCCCCCTTCTTTATAAAATCTTTATATCGTTAATGAATTCCTTATAAAATACTTATAAGTTCCGTCGCAATTTTGTTCCGTCAAAAACCACGTTGATGTGAATACAATATTTTTAGTTGTGGCCCCGAGTACTTCACTTGGAGTTGATCCTCCGGCAGGTTGCGTAATCGGAATGTTAATAGGTCTGATTTCACTCGGATATCTTTTTTATTTCCTTGTTGACCCGGACAAATATTCGGAAGATCGACAAAATAATAACGAATTGAAACCATGAAAACAATATATATATTTTTTATGATCTGTTGCTTTGTAATCTCTTTCTCGATCAAGGCACAGAAACCCGGCTATTCCCGGGATGATAAATTGCTTGACCAAAAAGCGAAAGAAGGCCTTTATTTATCTGCTGAGGATTTTATAAACGGTAATATTTCGTATAATCATACTATAACTGACAACAGTTATAAGTTTCATTTGCATGATGTCTCTTTTCTATCTCCAATAAAAATAGTTACCGGAAATAAGGTCATCAAACTGAACAAAGATTCCATTTTCGGATATCGCGATCAAAAGAATATCTGCTACCGTTTTTACAATAAAAGCGCTTATAAAATTCTTAATCCTGGAGAAAAAATTCTTTTATACAGCAGTTCTTCAATAACTGGGGAACCTAAAAACACACATCGTGTGACGAACTATTTTTTCAGTGAGAATGCAAACTCACCCTTGTATCCTCTTTCAAAATGGAACCTGGTAAGAGTCCTTTCAAAAGATGTTCCTTTTCAGATCCTTTTGGATGTATACTTTCCCGGGGATAAAGATCTTATGGCTTATGACAGTTCAAATAGAACATATCTCCTGAACCGGGTTTACGAACTGAGTAAACAGGCCATTTGCAAAATGAATCCTGATAAATAAACAAGAATATGAGAAAAGTCTTGACCTTTTTAATGGCATGCATTTCAGGCATTAATTTGATTGCACAGGATAGGTCAGTACCTGAAAAAGGTCCGTTCGACGGGATTGACCAGACATGGCAGAATGGAAGCGACCGGAGGGATTCCTCCCTGTTTAATAAATGGAAATATTTTATGCCCAGCATAATGATGGATGTAAATTATACCTATTCATTCAACAACCCGATCGATAACACGGTTGTCGGATCAACTGCACTGGCACGCGACAATGAGATCCAGCTTTCAGCTTTGCATGTTGGCGGCGATTTTAGTTTTATGGGTGCCCGTGCACGGATTATGACACAATTTGGAACACGGTCAATTGTTGTTCCGCGGAATGACTTTAGCCCCTATCGTGGTCAGTATAAACTGGCTGATGTATACAGGTATTTAAGTGAAGCTTATATAGGTTATCATTTCAATAAATGGAACGGAATAAATGTCGATGCAGGAATGTTTATGTCATACATCGGCTTGAATTCTTATTACCAACCCGAAAACTGGGAGTACCAGGCATCATTTACTTCCGATAACACTCCCTGGTTCTTTAACGGTATCCGATTGCAGTTATTTCCTTCAGGTCATTTGAAGGTAGAAGGCTGGATAATTAATGGCTGGCAAAGTTATGGATCATTTAACAGTATGCCGGGTGTAGGATTTAATATAACCTGGATGCCAAATAGTAATTTAAAGTTGCTGACAAATGATTATTATGGAACCGATGCGGCGGGCTTACCAGGCAGAAAACGGTTTCATTCCGATAACAGCTTACTTGTCAGGTACCTGAATCATCCAAAATCAAAGGGAGTGAGCATGATGGCGTTTTCATTGACCGGTGATATTGGCTTTGAAACAGGAGATGGTGTAGATGGATTCAAAAACGGGGACAGTGCCCAGGGACCTGCTCAGTACTTTGCAAGTGCTATGGTTTACAACCGTATGTGGTTTTTGAAAAACAAACTTGCATGGACGATTGGCGGAGGGTATATGACAAACCCCGGGAGGTATCTTGTACTATTACCTACGGGCCAGGCAAGTCCGTTACCCAATCCGAATGATCCTACAAAAACCGAGGGAGCATTCCCATTCAGTGCAAATCCCGGTGATAAATTCGAAGGATGGGATTGTTCAACAAATTTTGATGTGATGCCCTGGCAATGCATAACCTTCCGCCTGGAATTTGTTCACAGGGAATCAAGTGTGCCCTACTTTGCAGGCAGGGGAGGAGTGACATCGCCGACAGGTTACACAACAACTCCTTTGCCTCCTGATTGGCGACCTGACCTTGTTAAATCCGAATCCAGGATCATCGTAGCTTTGTTGTTCAGATTCTAAACGCCCCACCCCCTAACCCCCTCCCCCAAGAGGGAGGGGGAATTGGACGAAACTTAATACTGATAACAAAATGAAAAGTAAAATTTCAAAATCATGTCTCCTTTTCCTGGCTGCACCTGCCCCTTCGGGTGCGGCGGTCTCTAACGGCCCTGTAAGCTATTTGATTGGCGGTATTGTAGCCCTGCTGATTTTGGGCTATCTGGTATATTCTTTATTAAGACCCGAAAAATTTTAACACTATGAATGAAGTGATCCAGGTAGTGCTTTTCATGATAGCATTGGTTGCTTTGGCGCCTTTGCTGGGCAAATACATGGCAAAGGTTTTCATGGGTGAAGACCATTTTATGCAGTCGGTTTTTGGTTGGCTTGAAAAGTCAATTTACCGGTTATCCGGTATCAAAAGCGAAGAAGAGATGAACTGGAAGACCTATACCTATGGTGTCCTCCTCTTCAACCTGTTTGGCATGGTTTTTTTATTTCTATTGCAAATGTTCCAGTCTTATCTGCCGCTGAATACAGAAAAATTGCCAAATGTTTCATGGCATCTCTCCTTTAATACCGCTGCCAGTTTTATGACTAATACCAACTGGCAGTCCTATAGCGGCGAAAATACGTTGAGTTACCTGGTTCAGATGCTCGGGCTGACCGTGCAGAATTTTGTAAGTGCAGCTACCGGAATTGCAGTTGTATTGGCCATGATACGCGGACTGACCAGGAAGACCACCGAAAACCTCGGCAATTTCTGGACTGATATGACCCGTACCATACTCTATGTATTAATGCCATTAGCTATTATTTTTACTGTTGTTTTAGTAGGCCAGGGAGCCGTGCAAACATTTTCGCATTATGCAAATGCAACCACCTTGCAGGGAGCCCACCAGGTTATTCCACTCGGCCCGGCAGCCTCCCAGATAGCCATTAAGGATCTTGGTACCAATGGAGGCGGATTTTTTGGTGCCAACAGTGCTCATCCATTCGAAAACCCGACCCCTTTCACCGACTTTTTAATAATGTTTTCACTCATTATTATTTCGGCGGGTTTAGTATTTACGTATGGTCATTATGCGAAGTCCAACCGTGAGGCATGGGCGATATTCATTACCATGTTTATCCTGTTTGCAGCAGGCCTTGCTCTATCCCTTTGGTCAGAGTACGGTCATAATAATGTATTGAATGTTTCAGGCAACATGGAAGGAAAGGAAACCCGCTTTGGGGTGATGAATAGTGTTCTGTACTCTGTCACTACGACCGTCACGTCCAATGGTTCCGTAAATTGTATGCACGACAGCTTATCCCCCTTATCCGGGATGGTCGACATGTTCAATATAATGTTGGGTGAAATAATATTCGGAGGTGTTGGTTCGGGATTATATGGGATGATCATTTTTATTATTCTTACCGTTTTTATTGCCGGGCTTATGGTTGGCCGGACTCCCGAGTACCTGGGTAAGAAAGTCGAAGCGTTTGAAGTCAAGATGGCTATATTGGGAGTACTGGCGTCCAGTATCGTCATCAAATTATTCTCGGCTATCGCCTGCTCGATACCTGCAGGCCTGGCAGGCCTCAACAATGCCGGGCCTCACGGGCTTACCGAAATAATGTATGCATTCAGTTCAGCAGCCGGTAATAATGGCAGCGCCTTTGGGGGTCTCAACACAAACACCGTTTTTTATAATCTTATGATGGGATTCGGCATGATCATAGGCCGCTTTGGGGTTATTGTTCCGGTAATGGCTATAGCAGGAAGCATGGCAAAGAAAAAGATCACCCCGGTCTCATCCGGCACTTTTAGAACGGATAACTCGTTGTTTGTCCTCTTGCTGATAAGCGTGATCCTTATCGTTGGAGGTTTGACATTCTTCCCGCCGCTGGCTTTGGGTCCTATTGTTGAACATTTCTTGATGAATTTAGGTGTTGCTTATTAATTATTTCTAAAATGAACAGTACAGAAAAACGAAATATAAGTCGCTTGTTTACCAGGGAAATTGCGATACGGGCAATAAAGGATTCCTTTATTAAATTGAACCCCGCCATTTTGGTAAAAAATCCGGTTATTTTCATCGTCGGGATTGGTGCAGTGATGACAACAGGAGTTGTATTTGCCGATATTTTCAGTGGACATTTTTCTAACTTTAACTTTCAGATTACGCTTTGGCTTTGGTTTACCGTATTATTTGCCAACTTTGCAGAAGCAGTTGCTGAAGGCCGGGGGAAGGCCCAGGCAGATAGTTTGCGTAAAAGCCGTACGCAGACAAAAGCACGTAAACTGGTTCATGATAAAGAAGAATTAGTCCTGGCAACAGACCTGAGAAAAGGAGATATCATCGTTTGTTCCATTGACGATATTATCCCGGCAGACGGAGATGTGATTGAAGGAATTGCCAGCGTTGATGAATCAGCTATTACAGGAGAGTCGGCCCCGGTCATCCGTGAGAGTGGTGGCGACCGTTGCGCTGTGACAGGAGGGACAAAAGTCATCAGCGACCGGATCGTTATCAAGGTGACCTCTGAACCGGGCAGTACATTTCTCGACCGCATGATTGCCTTGGTTGAAGGTGCTAAACGGCAGAAAACGCCCAACGAAATTGCACTGATCATCCTGTTATCCGGCCTTACCATTATATTCCTGTTAGTGGTTATCTGTATGCCTGCCTATTTTGGTTACAGTTTAAAAGCTTCTGGCGTATCCGCAGACCATAACCTGTCGTTACCGGTTCTGATATCCCTTCTTGTCTGCCTTATTCCAACGACAATCGGGGGTTTGCTGAGTGCTATCGGGATAAGCGGAATGGACAGGCTTTTACGCAAGAATGTTATTGCAACCAGTGGGAAAGCCATCGAAGCCGCAGGTGATACGGATGTCCTGCTGCTCGATAAAACCGGGACGATAACCCTTGGCAACCGTATGGCGACTGACTTTATCCCTGCCGACAAGGTAACGATTGAAGAACTTGCAAGTGCTGCCCAGCTTTCATCTTTATCGGATGAAACACCCGAAGGGCGTTCAATCGTGATCCTGGCTAAAGAAAAATTTAATATCCGTGGACGGGAGGTTCATGATCTCCAGGCTTCGTTTATCCCTTTTTCAGCGCAAACGAGAATGAGCGGCGTAGATATCAAAACCCCGGATGGTAAGCTTCATAAAATACGTAAAGGAGCATCAGACGCTATCCGGACGTTTGTACAAAACAACAATGGGTTTTACCCTCAGAAAATTATTGACATTGTTTCCGACCTTGCACGGCAGGGAGCGACTCCATTGGTCGTTGCAGAAGATAACATGGTTCTTGGAGTTATTCATCTCAAAGATATTGTAAAAGGCGGCATCAAACAACGGTTTGCCGAACTACGGAGGATGGGTATTAAAACAGTTATGATTACCGGCGATAATACCCTCACCGCAGCGGCAATTGCAGCCGAAGCCGGGGTCGACGACTTTATGGCTGAAGCAACGCCCGAAAACAAGTTATTCCGAATACGGGAAGAACAGGCAAACGGGCATCTGGTTGGGATGATAGGCGATGGCACAAATGACGCGCCAGCCCTGGCCCAGGCCGATGTGGGTTTAGCCATGAACACCGGTACCCAGGCAGCCAGGGAAGCCGGGAATATGGTTGACCTGGATAGCAACCCTACAAAACTTATAGAAGTGGTTGAGACCGGAAAACAATTGCTGATGACCCGCGGTGCCCTTACGACCTTCAGCATCGCCAACGATGTAGCTAAATATTTTGCTATCATTCCTGCTATTGCCACTTTATTATACGTTACAGCATCCGGAATTGCACCGTTAAGCGCCCTCAATGTGATGAAGCTGGCAACTCCTGAAAGCGCTATTTTAAGTGCTGTAATATTCAATGCCCTGATCATTGTCGCCCTCATCCCTCTTGCCTTGAAAGGCGTGAAATACCGGCCTGTTTCTGCTAACCGGGTACTCGCCTTGAACATTTTAAAATACGGGATCGGCGGAGTAATAATTCCTTTTATTGGGATCAAGCTGATCGATTTATTTCTTGTTTTCACCCACATGATCTAGAAATCAGGATCATTAATGAACAAAAAGAGATTAATATGAGAACACAAACGATAATAGCTCTTAGATTTTTGCTGGTCATGACTATCCTGACGGGAATTGCTTACCCTCTTTTCATGACCGGCGTGGTGCAGTTAACATTTCCATCTAAAGCAAACGGGAGTCTCGTAATGAAAAATGGTAAAATTGTAGGCTCCAAGTTAATTGGCCAGAAATTCGACAGCACTATCTATTTCTGGTCAAGACCGTCAGCCATTGGTTATAACCCAATACCATCAGGAGCTTCCAACTATGGACCCACGAGTGATACCTTAAAGAAGCAAGTTACGGCACGACGTATTTTCTTCGCCGCAAAGAATTCGATGACGGATATGAATGCTATCCCAAAAGAAATGATTTTTGCATCCGGCAGTGGCCTTGATCCGCACATTTCACCCGAAGCCGCTTTGCTCCAGTCGGAAAGGGTCGCAACGGCAAGAAACTTTACTGAAACACAAAAACAGAAACTAAGGCAACTCATCAATGATAAAATAGAAGGACCACAGTTTTTTTTATTGGGAGAACCGAGGATCAATGTATTTGAATTAAATTTGGCAGTGGATAATATCAGGTGATGAATCTTGAGGATAACAGGCCAAATCCCGATGAACTTCTGGCTTCGCTGATTAAAGAGGAAGTAAAAAGCAAACGGGGAAAACTGAAGATATTTTTCGGTATGTGTGCAGGCGTCGGTAAAACCTATACCATGCTGCAGGATGCCCATGCCGAAAAACTGAAAGGCTGTGATATCATCATCGGTTATATCGAAACTCATAACCGGAAGGAAACGCTGGATATGGCTGAGGGGTTCGAATTTATTCCACGCAAAACCTATTATTACAAATCAACTCCAGTCCACGAAATGGACCTGGATGCAATAATCAACCGCAAGCCAAGGATTGCATTGGTTGATGAACTGGCACATACCAATGCTCCCGGAAGCCGTCATGCAAAAAGGTACCAGGATGTCCAGGAGATTCTCGAAAGCGGTATCAATGTATACACGACCCTGAATGTTCAGCACCTTGAAAGTCGGTCCGAAACTGTTTCACAGATCACGGGCATCATTGTTCGTGAAACAATACCCGACGAAATTTTTGAGACTGCTGATGAAGTCGAGCTGGTCGATCTTACACCCGACGAACTGCTGCAAAGGCTTTCAGAGGGCAAAGTGTATGCTCCTGAGCGTTCAAGGGAGGCTATTGAAAATTTCTTCCGTAAAGGAAATATCACCGCATTGCGTGAAATGGCGCTGCGCATCGTTGCCGACCGGGTCGACAAGCAGCTGCACGATTACATGCAGCACAAACGGATCCGCGGGCCTTGGAAAACGGGGATGCATCTTTTAGTGGCTGTAGGCCCCAGCCCTTACTCGGGCAAATTAATGCGGTGGGCTAAAAACCTCTCTTATGCGATGGGTGCAGACATCCAGGCACTTTACGTTGAAACGCTGCATAAATTGACCCCTAAAGAGCGGGAACTACTTGACAAAAACATCAACCTTGCAAAACAACTGGGAATTAAATTCAGGATTGTCACAAACTATGATATTGTACGGGCAATTGTCGATTTTGCGCAAAAAGAAAATGTCACTCATATCATTGTAGGTAAACCACGTGTGCGTAACATCTTATCCATGTTCCGGCTTAATCGTTTCGTAAGGAGATTAATCCGGTATAGTGGGAATATCGATGTTTACATTCTTGGATCTGATAGCCAGGCGAAAGATTATTTTAAGAAAAGGGTTTCCATCCCGTCTTATACGTCGACCATCCGCCAGTACGTTACAGCGGCATTTTTTGTCCTCTTATCGTCCGTTATTTGTTACTTTATCAACGATTATATTGGTTACCAGGCTGTATCTTTCGTTTTACTATTTTTAGTATCTATCCTTGCCCTGTTCTTTGGTACCGGCCCGATTTTACTTGCTGCAACACTTAGTGTGTTCATCTGGGATTATTTCTTTATACCACCTCCATTTACCCTGCGTATCGAGAACCCAATCGATATGCTTATGCTTCTCATGTTTTTTATCATTGCCCTGCTTAATGGAATTTTAACATCAAGGGTTCGCCACCAGGAGAAAAAAATCAGGATACGTGAAGAACGTACAGATACACTTTACCAGTTGACAAAAGAATTAGCACCAGCATCAGGCCTCGATGAGGTATCTAAAATTGCTGCCAGGTACATTCAGAAAAATTTCAACCTGGATTGTGCAATTTTTCTCAAGAATGAATTAAATAAATTGGATCAACAGGCCCGGAATGAAACAAAAATAAAGCTTTCAGAAAACGAAATGAGTATTGCGACCTGGGTTTTTCGCCATTCTGCGAATGCCGGCAAATATACTGATACATTGCCCTCAACCGATTATACATTTTATCCTTTAACCGGCAGTAATGATAACATGGGAGTCATTGTTGTTAAACACACCAATGTATTTACACAGGGAGAAGCTCAATTTTGGGAAGCTTTACTCTCGCAAATAACCGGTAAATACGAACGTGAGATCCTGCGGGATACTGCTAAGAATGCCTATATTCTGAGTGAATCGGATAAACTCTATAAAACACTCTTCAATTCCATTTCACACGAACTACGGATCCCGGTGACCACAATTATGGGAGCTTCCGATACGCTTTTATCACAGAGTTATCCTGAAGAAACAAAACAGAAATTATATACCGAAATTAGTACGGCTTCAGTGAGGCTCAACCGGCTTATCGAGAACCTGTTGAACATGTCCCGTCTTGAATCAGGACGCATAACTCCGCATCCCGATTGGTGCGATGTTCACGACCTGGCAAATAGCATTGCCGAAAGTCTCAAACACGAGCTGCAACCATTTAAACTGTCGACCGTCATTCCGGCAGGTATGCCACTTGTTAAAATTGATTATGGACTTATTGAACAGGTACTTTACAATCTCGTACTTAATTCAACTCAGAATGCACCGGCCGGAACCAGGATCCGGCTCAAATTCTTTTACGATAATGGCTTCCTTTCAATCATGGTCATGGACCGGGGAACAGGTTTTCCGGAATCCGAAGTATCATCTGTTTTTAATAAATTTTATCGCGGAAAAGATGCAAAAGCCGGGGGTACCGGCCTGGGATTATCAATTGTGAAAGGTTTTGTGGAAGCGAATGGAGGAACGGTAATCGCCGGCAACCGGCAAAACGGGGGTGCCATATTTACCATTAAGATCCCCGTTGAAATATCTAAAATGAGTTGATAATAAAAGATGATTGATGCCACACGACGAAACCATATTGATTATTGATGATGAAGTGCAGATACGCTATTTGCTCAACATCACACTTACTGCCAATAATTATAAGGTTTCAGAAGCATCCACGGGGAAAGAAGGAATGGCGCTCGCAGCCTCCTTTCAGCCGGTCATGATCCTTCTCGACCTGGGTTTGCCTGATACCGATGGACTTGATCTCATCAAAAACCTGCGTGAATGGTACCAGAAACCCATTATCATTCTTTCCGTCCGCGATTCAGAAGCAGATATCATTAAAGCCCTCGACAACGGCGCCAATGATTACCTCACCAAACCCTTTCACACCGGCGAGCTGCTGGCACGGATACGGGTTGCCATCCGCCAGAATCAAGGTATATCCGATAAGCCAATATTAGAGTTTGATACATTATCCATCGATTTAGCCAACCACATTGCCCGCAAGAATAATGAAATAATAAAACTGACGCATACCGAATTTTCTTTATTGGCCCTCCTGGCCAAGAATGAAGGCAGGGTCCTGACACACCAGTATCTTCTGAAAGAAGTCTGGGGTATGGGATACATCGAACAAACCCAGTACCTGAGGGTTTTTGTGGCTCAGCTCCGGAAAAAAATAGAAGACAACCCGGTCAAACCAAAACTCCTGAATACAGAATCGGGGATAGGGTATCGTTTCGGATAAAAAACGAGCCCCTTTCATCCTTTCCTGACAAATGAGGCTCGCTGAGAAAAATTATATTAAAACTCTAGAACTTCTAGCACCCCAAATATAAGGCATAAAAACTGAAAAAGCAAATAATCAGTCGTTTTTATTGATGTAAAGTCCGGGAATATTTCATTGCTTTATAAAGAGCCTGGTAAGTTTCCCTTTTGAAGTCTCCAGGATGAGACAATAGGCGCCGGAAGGGATGTTTTGACAATTAAGCGAGAAAGCCATATCAGTTTTGCTGTCAGGGGACGGCATCATCAGGATTTTTCCGTCAATATTCGAAACCATGATTGCTTTGATTTCAAGTTTTTCATTTAGAGTGACATTCAGTTCATTTAAAACCGGGTTAGGAAATAACTTAATAGCAGTCGACTCCGGAGGATTGGAAGATATACCGCTGGGATTTTTACGATAATCCACTGCTACCGCTTCAGCAGAAATGCCGGTTGAAAATGAAGTGATCGAATCACCATTTAATCCCGTCACAAGGCAATATCCCGCAGTCGTATAATCTCCGATATTTGCATAAATCCGGTTGTTGAGCGTATCAACAACTGAAGACAGAATAGATTTGGAACCCATTGGAGCGGGAATAATTGTTTTATTCTCAATCGTCTGCTTGTTAAGGTTAAAACTTCCCATGCCGTAATCAATACCCAGATAAAGGAGACTGTCTTTAATGCCCGCACCTGCTGAAACATTATGAGTCAGTAAGATATTTGTGAAATTCCGGTTTACAGGATTGTATACGGATATACTTCCTGTATCGACGACCCCATAAGGGGTGATGTTTACTGAAATAATTTTCCCCTTGTAATTGTAGAGATTTGATATTCCGACCGCTTCAGTTCCCAAATCTATTTCAGTCTTGAGCGACCAGGAGGATGGATTAATGATGGCAATTTTACCACGTGTTCCCAAATACCCGCCATTCACTGCTATATAAAGCGTATCGGCGTACATGCTGATGCCACCACAATCACCTGTAACTCCTGGTATTTCAGCAACAACACCAAGGTTAGACGTATCAAGTACTTCAACAAAATAATTAACAATTGGGTATTGCTTGGAAACAATTAGCTTCCCATTGATTACTGCCATTTGACTCATTCCGGAATCCTTAATTGCTGCCACTCGTTGCATTGAGTTCAAATTGTACTTAACAATAGAGTCCTGTGCGGCAATATAAGCCATCTTTTCTGAAATAACCACAAACTGGGCTGATTGCGTGTAAATGGTATTAAAAATATTCACTGAACCTGCTGATTGAGGATTATATGATTGTACTGTAACATAATCCGCATATGGAGGGGAAAATTCAAATTTTCCCGAATTCACTGTAATAATTTGCTTTACATAAGGGCTGGATTGAGCGTTTACCAATGAGTAATTCATGAATCCCGGAAACAGGATTGCCCCTAAGAGTAAATTTCTTATTTTCATGATCTAAAGTGGATTAAAAGTTTTTTCAATCACTGATATCTGTTCGTATTTGTATGGCACTTTACACTTGACACTTCACACTTGTTTAGTACTTCACCAACTTCTCGGTTATCTGTAAGGAGGAAACAGGGTTTTTAAAATTCACGAAGTAAATTCCTGGTAAAAGATTATCTATATCGACTGAGGTACTGATTGAGAATGACGATTGGAAAACTACTTGTCCCATCTGGTCGATGATTTGATAATGAAGTAGGGCCGAAGTTCCCGTAAAGAATCTGGTCTGATGTGAACATGGATTCGGTAGAATACTGACCTGTGGAATATGCAGGTCGTCATTAACTGACACTGGAGCATTGTGAACAAGTCCGGCTCCGTCAAGGGCAAATCCACTGGTATTGTAAGGGGTTGGAAAACAATCGTTTATTTTATGTCCTTGTGAATCATAACGGGCATAAGGATCTTGAATGCTACCCACTACATCAACGACACGGATAGTGGTAATGTGATGAATATCAATTCCGGCACTATCTTTAAGCTCATAAAGATCAAAAGGCGTTCCATAAAACACACGGTATTTTCCGGCAAGATTATTGATCTTTCTTGTATCTATTGTATCAAAATTACTTATTTGAACCTGCGTCTGTGTTAATGAAACAGAGGGGAAACGCACAAAATGCACACCGTCAGAACTAACTTCAACGAAAGCCATTTTCAGATAATTGTCCTCGAATCCGTTTCCAAATACCGCAAAATCCCAACCATCGTGATCAGAAATAATCGTATCAAAGGTCAATGTGGCGCTTCCTGCATTGCCAAGACTTAGCGCCTGGCCAGCCGGGTAACCTGTTATCGAATCAGAATTGCCATAGGTTGCCCTGTTTGATCCATTGTATGTCAGATTTGTATCAGCGATATCAATATAACCTCTTATTACACTGCAGTGTGCAGCCCATCTGTAATAAACAGAACTGTCCCTGTAAATGGCCGTGGTGCCCTTATGGCCTGGGGGTGGGGGGTACTGACCAAATGAACACTCAGCGATCAGGGTGATAAAAATGAATGAGTAAATAAATTTTAACTTCCATTTCATGATGTCAAAGATACTCTTTTTTTTCTCAAAATTATCTTAGACAGATGATCCTGGTAAATTTACATCGAGTTAACAAATGAGTAATTTGGTATTTAACAAAATTGTTTATTTTTGCGCCCGAAATCAACATATAACTAACTATGGATTCTGATCCTTATCGACTGAATAACCTGCGAAAAAACATGGTAAGATCCTAGTATTCTTATACTGAACTCCTTCCATGTTAAAGTATTAATTTTAAAAAATGGAAGGAATTAACCATGACCACCTTCAAATTAAATTCATCTGCTAATTTTTCTTTTCTCTTCTTTTTGTTGTCATTTGTTTTTCTGGCACCGGTTTGTGTCGGACAGTCATCCCAGGACACCACAAAGAAAGACCAATTTTGGAATTTCCATTTCCAAAGTACAGTAGTTGCCCAGTATCATCCGGCTTTTCCTGCCAATTATTCCGGGTCGAATAGTCTGGATAAGAAAGCTGAAACAGACATTTCCATCACTTCAACAATTTTTTTTGGTGCAAGACTCTGGAAAGGAGCACAAGCCTATTTTAATCCCGAATTATCTGGCGGTAATGGTTTTTCACAAACAACAGGAATAGCTGGTTTTCCTAATGGTGAAATATATCGTGTATCAGATCCTGCTCCGCACATCTATACCGGCCGGTTATACCTGCGCCAATTAATATCTTTATCAAAGGAAACTGTTTTCAAATCAGATGATCTTAACCAGCTTGCCGGTAAAGAGCCGGAATCATATATTTCAATTATTGCCGGAAAATTCAGCATCGTGGACTTCTTTGATAATAATGCTTATAGCCACGATCCAAGAACCCAGTTTTACAATTGGGCGTTAATGGGGAATGGGGCATGGGATTACCCGGCAAACACAAGAGGCTACACCTATGGATTGGTCGCAGAATTGGTAAAAAAGACATGGGCTATAAGATTTGGATTTGTGATGGTGTCAACAACTCCAAATGGATCTAAGATGGATTTTGACATTTTAAGATCAAATTCATCAGTTGTTGAATTTGATAAAAATTATAAAATTGGCAATCAATCGGGCGTTATTCGTATCCTGGGTTTTTTGACACAATCAAAAATGGGAAATTATCAGGATGCATTAAATTGGGGAAAAGCTCATGATACAATACCCCTGTTAGATTCAGTCAGGGAAACAGGACATACAAAATATGGTTTTGGATTCAATATTGAACATGCGATCAACGGGAATGTTGGTTTATTTCTTAAGGGCAGTTGGAATGATGGACATAATGAAACTTGGATGTTTACAGATATCGATAGAGCATTAAGCCTTGGTGTTTCACTTAATGGAGGGCTTTGGAAGAGGAAGGATGATAATCTTGGCCTGGCCTTTCTGGTTAACGGATTATCAACCTTTCATAGAAACTTTCTGAAAGCTGGTGGTTATAGTTTTATCATCGGTGATGGAAACCTGAATTATGCTCCCGAATCCATTGCAGAAGTTTATTATTCTTTCCGGTTTTTTATGAAATGCATGTGGCTGACACCCGATTACCAGTTCGTCATTAATCCTGCCTATAATCAGGACAGGGGTCCTGTCAGTATCTTTGGACTACGTGTACATTTCGAAATTTGACAATATCTTTAACCGGATTCAATTATCTGTCAACTATTATTTAATTAGAGTAACTTTCTTTAATTTACTTCCACTTTACTTGGACAGTAGGATAAAAATCCTTCACTTTGTCAGATGAAAAGGAAAGCCTTTATTTGTCTGGTTGCTTCATTCCTGTCTGTGAATGCCTTCCTCCCATATAACGCTTCCTGCCAGGTACGTAATGGAAGACTTATAGGGGTACTTTCTGTCCAGGGTGCCATTTATTTAGGCACATTCGGTGGGTTATACTTTTTATGGTACAAAAATTATCCGCATTCTCGTTTCCATTTCTTTAATGATAATAATGAATGGCTGCAAATGGATAAATGCGGACATGCTACTACAGCTTATAACGTCAGTCTTATTGGATACTCAACCTATCGCTGGGCCGGACTGGACCAGCATACCTCTGCATATTACGGGGGTTTACTGGGGTTCCTCTATTTGCTGAACGTTGAAATCCTGGATGGCTTTTCCTCACAGTGGGGTTTTTCACCTGGCGATCTGGCTGCAAATACGGTTGGGGTAGCAATTTTTCTCAGCCAGCAACTTGCCTGGAATGAGCAGAGATTCAACTTGAAATTTTCTTTCCATCCAACCGAATTTCCGAAATATAATCCCGGAGAGTTAGGAAAAAACTTTATTCAGCAACTGTTAAAAGACTACAACGGTCAATCCTATTGGATCTCGTGCAACATTAGTTCCTTTCTTCCCCGGTCTTCAGATTTTCCCAAATGGCTTAATGCTGATTTTGGTTATGGGGCCAGCGGAATGACCGGGGCTGTAAAAAATATAACAGAATATCAAGGACAACCAGCTCCCGTTTTTCAGCGGTATCGCAAATTTTTTCTTTCTGCTGACGCCGACCTGATCAGGATCCCAACAAACTCGCCAACGCTTCAACTGTGTCTCCCAATAATAAATTTCATAAAAATCCCATCCCCGACTTTAGAGTACAATACTCTGGGACATTTTAAACCTCACTGGCTCTATTATTAAATTCCATAATAGCTTGGCTACTTGTCTGTTTGTCCGCCTTTTTTGCCATTTTCCCATTCTGTATCTCGCTCATACTTCAACCTTCCTGTCTGCCACAGGCAAGCGTTGATCAATATTCGATATTCAAAACTCTTTACCACGTCACCACCTCACCAGTTCACCACATTTTTTCTCGCATCACGCGTCACGCGTCACGCGTCACGATTCTACCCACCCTATGTCTTGCGCCAACTCTCCTGTAAGCCCAACTGAAGATAAGCGGGAATACCCATAATGAAAAGATCATTGCACAAAGAATACCACCGATTACCACCCTTGCCAATGGTCTTGAACTTTCTGAACCAATTCCATGTGAAAGTGCTGCCGGTAATAAACCTATAGCAGCCATTAATGCAGTCATCATAACAGGCCTGATTCGCGTATTTACCCCTAGTTTAATAGCATTAAACAATGAGTCGGAACCTGTTCTCACTTTATTCAGGTTTTCCTTGAATATTGTTATAAGGATAATACCGTCCTGGATGCAGATACCGAATAAAGCAATGAACCCTATACCTGCCGAGATACTAAAATTTGTCCCTGTTATGAACAGGGCAAAAATTCCTCCGACGATAGCAAATGGAACATTTAGAAATACCAGGCCTGCATCTTTAAGGTTCCCAAACATGCTGAGCAATAAAAGAAAGATGAGAAATAAGCTGAGTGGAACAACCTGAGCCAGTCGTTTCTCTGCCCTCTCCTTGTTTTCAAAATCTCCCTGCCACACCATTCTGTAACCTCTTTTCAATGAAACTTGCTCATTGACTTTGTTTTGCGCTTCGTTAACTGTACTCCCCATATCGCGGTTACGTACTGAAAATTTAAGCGCTGAATATCTTTCGTTTTCCTCCCTGAAGATCAGGCAGGCACCTGTTTTCCTGGTGATTTGCGCCAACGATTTGATCGGTACTTTTGATCCGCTCTGCGTTGGAACCAATAAATTACCAATATCCTCCTCTGATCTGCGATATTCTTCCGGTAAACGTACCCTGATTGGAAATGTCTTGATGCCTTCATAAAGCGTAGAAGCCGCCTGACCGCCTATAGCCATTGCTACGACAGAATTAGCATCAGCAGTTGCTACTCCGTACAATGCCATGTTTTGCTGGCCAAGGTCAACATCAATTTCAGGTTGGCCTATATTATGTATCACTCCAAGGTCCTCAACACCACGAATTCCTTTCATGATTTTTTCTATTTCGTTCAGTTTTTGCTCCATGTAGTTTAAAGAATCGCCAAAAATTTTGACACAAATAGAACCTTTTACTCCTGATACAGCTTCCTCGACATTATCCATAATTGGTTGTGAAAAGTTGAGGTTAACTCCGGGGATAACAGAAAGCTTTTTATTCATCTGATCAATCAATTCATCTTTAGAGATCTTTGGTTTCCATTCAGATTCAGGAACCATGATCACATCAAACTCATTGTTATAAAACCCTGTAACATCGGTTCCGTCATCAGGACGCCCGGTTTGCGATACTACACATTTCACCTGCGGGAATTTCATTAATATGTTTCGTGATTGAATGGCCACTTCCACTCCTTTTTGCAGGGAAGCGCTGTAAGGCAACTGAACACGCAACCAGATAGCTCCTTCATTTAATTGAGGCAGGAACTCAGAACCCAAAAATTTGAAACAAAATAATCCGGTTGTAATAATAATAGCAGCAATTATTAAAACAATTTTTTTTCGTTTAAATGAAAATTCAAATCCGCCAATCATGATCTTGCTTATAAATTGTGTAAAAGGATTATGCTTCTCATGTATATTTTTATTAAGCAACAGGGAAACAAGCACAGGCACAAGCGTAAGGGTTGTAATCATGGCGCCTAGTAATGCAAATCCCAGGGTATAAGCCAATGGGGAAAACATTTTACCTTCTACCTTCTGGAAAGCGAAAATGGGAAGAAGACCAGTTATTATAATGACTTTTGAAAAAAAGATGGCTTTACCCATTTTAGTTCCTACGGTTTTATATAAACCCATCTTTGAGATCTTATTAAACCTTTCCATCCCCAATTCTTTGACCCTGGATGTCAATGCAACAAACATTCCTTCAACCATTACCACCGCTCCGTCAATAATAATCCCGAAATCAATGGCTCCCATGGATAATAAATTTGCAGTCATACCCATCATCCTCAGGCAGATAAAAGCGAATAATAAGGACATCGGGATTATAATTGCCACAATTATCGTGGTTCGCCAATTGAATAAAAACAGTGTGATGAGCAAAATGACCAATAAGATACCTTCTGTCAGGTTGTGCAAAACAGTGTGCGTAGCATAAGACATAAGATCGGAGCGATCATAATATGGAATAATTTTCGTGTCAGCGGGCAATACATACCTGTTGAGCTTCTCAATTTCTTTTTTTACTCCTTTAACCACCTCTGAAGGATTTTCCCCTTTCCGCATTACAACAATGCATTCAACAACATCATCCTGGTCGGTGACAGTACGTTTACCATTTAAACCGGTAAAAGCATCGCTTCTGGTTATCCAACCGAGGCGGGGTAAATTGGAAATCGCCACGGTTGCTACATCTTTTACAAGCAGGGGTACACCATTATTATTCTGAATAACTATATTGTTTATTTCATTCACGTCATTGAGGAGGCCTATGCCACGAACAGCATAAGCTTCATCATTCTCAATTATCATGTCCCCGCCTATGTTGATATTCGTCTTTTGTACAGCCGTATAAACATCCAGCGGAGTGATACCCATTGACGCAAGCTTGCCGGGATTGACTTCTATTTCATAAGCTTTTGATTTCCCTCCGAAACTGTTAAGATCACCAATCCCGGGTACAGCCCTTAGTCTTCGGTCAATAACCCAGTCTTGCATTGTTTTTAACTCCCGCACATCGCGAAAGGTGCTTTTTAAAGTATATCTGAAAATTTCGCCGGTAGGTCCTGTTGGTGGTTGAACAGCAGGTGTAACATTAGGAGGGAGATTGGCATTGGGTAAAAGGTTCATCACCTGTTGCCTCGCTTCAGGGTCTTTTACATTATCCTCAAAGATGATTTTTATATATGACAAACCGAAGATACTCGTAGAACGGAGACTGATTTTTTTTTGCACCGGGTTCATTGCAATTTCTACAGGTATAGTTATGAATTTTTCAACCTCTTCTGCACTTCTCCCAGGCCACTGGGTAATAATATCTATTTCGGTATTGGTTACGTCAGGAAATGCTTCAATTGGCATATCGTTAAAGGTAATAACTCCTGTAATTACCAGTGCAACGGTGGCGAGCAAGATAAAATACTTATTTTTTAATGAAAATGCTATAATAAATTTAAGAAACCTGGTCATTCGATTGGTCTTTATAATTAATTCAATTCACTGTAGATCTGGAGAGCCTGTGAAGCAATGACAACATCACCTTCATGAACACCCGAACGGAGGTATGTCTTACCTCCCAAAGTATTCAGTACTTCAACCTGCGCAATATTTACTTTGCCTTTTCCAGTATAAACAAGCACGTAATACTGGCTAAAATCATAAATCAATGCCTTGTTTGATATGCAAAGTGCCTGGCTTCCCTTGGAACTTATAACTGTAATACTGGCAAACATTTGGGGCTTTAAAACATAATCAGGATTTTTTAAGATCACTCTTGCCTTGATAACTTTACTCGTGGGATCAAGCATATTGAACATTTGATCAATCTTCCCGGTAAAAACCCTGTCGGGCTCGGATAAGATTTTTACCTCCACCTGATCACCTATATGTACTTTATTGATATCAGCTTCATAAATATTTCCTTGTACCCATACATCTTTCAGATCGGATATTGTGAAGAGATTTGTACTGTTATCTGCACGTACTGATGTATTGTTTGTGATATTTTTCTGAACAATAAAACCACTGATCGGCGATTTGATAATATAGTCACCATTCCTGGTATTGCCATTAATGTTGAGTATCTTCTTTGCAGTCTCCATCTGAGATTCTGCCTGGTCATAAACAACTTGTGCATTGGTAACATCGAGAATCGAGGCAAGCCCGCTCTTATATAAGTCATTAATTGCATCCAGCTGTTTTTTTGCGGCAGTTACATTTGTTTCAGCGATCAATAAATTATTACTGTACCCGGCCATCTCACTACTTTTTACAATCGCCAGCACCTGGCCTTTAGTAACATAATCTCCAAGCTGGACTTTTATATCTTGCACATTACCACTGACTAAAGAGAAAATATTTACCTGCTTATCCTGGTCAAAATCTACAATGCCGGTTAGTTTTAAAGCATCTACCAGGGGGCAACTTTTTACCGTATCAATCACCAGCGTACGCAATAATGAATCCGGTATTACATACTTTTCTTTTACTTCCGTTTGCATCGTATTTCCTCCACAACCCTGTACAAGAATTGCAATCACAAATAAGATTGCTGCCAGTCTCACCGGAAAGTTCACCTTTATTAATTTTCTATTAGTTTTAGAAATCATATAGTTTGGTGTTATTTGTTGAAGAAATTGGTTCCTGTCAGAAAATTGATGTTTTCCAACGCATTGACCTTGTTGAGGAGAATCGTATTTAACTGAACAATGTTTTGTTTATATGAATCGTAGAATGTGAGAAAATTAAGAAGGCTCACCGTTCTTGTCATATAGTGATCGAGCATTTCTTTTGCCAGTTTATCAAAATTGCTTGCAAAAGCAGGGTCAATTCCTTTATAGAGTTTATCGGCATCCAGGGATTTTTGTAAACCACGGCTCACTTGTTCTTCCAGCGATTGTTGGGCAAGATGCACCTCCGTATTATTATAATCAATCAGGCTATGGGCATTTTTTATATTTCCCTGGTTTCGATTAAAGATTGGTATATCGAGACTTATGCTTAATGCATTGAAATTAGTGATGTAACTGCCATGCCGGTCGAGTCCTGCTTCTAAAGTAAAATCAGGAATAGCCAGCGCTTTCTGGTAAGAATAGGTTTGCTGGCTTAAGGTTAAATTATCCTTTGCGATCCAAAGGTCTGTACGGTTCACATAGGCTGAATCCAATAACGATTTTAAGCTATAGGCATGAGGATCAGCTTTAACAATATTTGTGTCCACAACAGGTCGTAGGTAAGTTCCGGGAGGAATCAGCAATAACAACCTCAACTGGCTTTGCTGATCATTGATATTATCGATCAGGTTCTGATACTCACTCTCCAAAGAATAAAGCTGAGCCTTAACGCGGATATCATCTGCTTCCGACACATAACCCTTACCCTGAACCCGGTCATAAGCGTCGACTATCGTTTTTAACGAATTAATCTCCTCATCATAAACTTTCGCGGTTTGCCTGAGGTAATAAACAGTAAAGAAACTACTTCTCAAAGCAAGTTTTAAAGTCCGCAATAAGTCATATAAGTTGTCTTCCGCAAGCTTAGAGTTTGTTTCTGCAATCCTGACTTGCTTGTGGATTTTGCGTGATAATACGATCAATTGTGATACCTGGTAAGCCTGCTCTCCATTTTGAAAATCCTGCTCGAACCATTTCCCGGTTTCAGTATTATAAGCGCCCTGCACAAAATTTATAGTGGGATTGGGATAAAGCCTTGCTTGGATAATCAGTGCTTTTGTGGCGTCCACATTGTATTTCTGGGCTAATATTTGAAGGTTGTTTTCAAGAAATAATTTTTCAGCCCTGTGAATATCTAAACTAAGCGTATCCTTTATGAGACTTTGCCCTGAACAAATATTCATCCCGGGTACCAAAAAAAAAATACAAAAAAAAATATAACGCCATCTTATTGACATGGAGCAGGAATTAAAAATGATGAATGTAATTCAAGAATTCGCCGCAAAATTAAGGTGCGCCGATCCCTTGAAGATTAAGGAAGGATTAGACTTAAATTAAAATCTTTTAATGCGATTATCTTGGGAAGAGGATCTTAAACTCAGATCCTTCGTTGAGTTTTGATGCAATCTCAATTTTCCCATTGTGTAAACGGATAATCCTTTCTGTAATAGAAAGTCCGATACCCGAGCCTGAGAATTTCTGAGTACTGGAAACCCTGTAGAAGGGTTGAAAGATTTTCTGGAAATCACTTTCAGCTATGCCAATGCCATTGTCTTTTATTGAGATTATTATAGCATCCGGGTTCAAAGTTATTTTGCAAGAGACTTCTTTATTATTGGAAAATTTAATAGCATTATTTAAGATGTTACTCAAGGCAATAAACAACAAACGCCGGTTTCCCATTATTGAATACTTGCCTGCATCGGCTGGCGAGCCATAATCAACCTTTACGTTGCTGCCCGGTTTTCCCCATTCATCAGCCACCTCCCAAAGAACCTCATCTAACCGGATGCTCTGAAGTTCACTTTTATCAAGGTTGATTTGTGCAAGCTCTAAAAGAGTACTGATTATTTCATTCAGCTTTTCTGCATCTTTTGTGATGCTGGCCAATGTGTTTTTATATTCATCAATTTCTCTTGTGTTTCTTAATGTGATCTCGGCATCGGCTAATATAGAAGTTATGGGAGTTCGGAGTTCGTGGGAAGCATTCATGATAAACGACTGCTGTGCCTGGAATGATTGTTCCAGGTGTTCAAGAAGATTATTGATGGTAATGGATAATTGATTTATTTCATCATGACTGATCTTTCCGACAGGCAATCGCTTGTTAAGGCTTGTGGCCCGGATGATCTTCACTTTGTCAATGATCTTATTTATCGGATTAACAGCCATAGTTGCAAAAAGTCTCCCGAGGAAAAAAGTGATAACAAGGGAAATCAGAAAAGAGAAAAGCATTATTATTAATAATGTTTTCATGTTCTCTTTGCCCATATCATCGGTCGCAGAAGCGATTACAATAAAATTACCGGAATTATCAACGAAATAAATACCGACAACCTGCTGGTCATCTTTTGTAAACCGGATGTTTTTATTTGCAATAACATTCTGTATTAATTCTTTAGGCCAGCGTACAGTATTTTCTTTAATAAAAACAGGCTGATATTTATCGTTATAAATGCTGACTATTTCATTCGACAATGTTTGAGGGAATTTTTTAATTACTTCCTTGAAATTTTCTTTGGTCATGTTATCTTCCCTGAAATAAAACTCTCCCACAATTAAGGCTCTGTCCTCTAACTTATCATAAAAACTCACCTTCCTTCTGCTGTTTTCAAGCATATAGATGCCGAATAATACAAAAAACAGAACTACAGCAAATAAAAAGGTGAATTGAAGAGAAAGTTTATTTTTAAGTTTCATGACTTTAATCTTTCAACACATATCCTGTCCCTATAACCGTATGAATATGTTTTTTTGAAAAGTCTTTATCTATCTTGCTTCTCAGGTAGTTGATATAAACATCAATAACATTGGTTCCCCGGTCAAAATTGATACCCCAGACAGATTCAGCGATATAGGTTCTTGAAAGTACCCGTCCTTTATTTGCCATGAGCAATTCAAGTAAAGTGAATTCTTTTGCGGTCAGGTTTATTTCTTTGTTTTGCCTGAAAACTGTTTTTTGATAACAATCTAAAACCAGGTCACCTGCAGTATATGTTTTACCAGGGATTGCCTCCATCTGCCTTCTTAAAAGAGCTTTGATCCTTGCAAGGAGTTCTTCAAAATGAAAAGGCTTAGTCAGGTAATCGTCAGCACCGCTTTCCAACCCTTCCACTTTGTCATTCACTGTGCCCAGGGCTGTAAGCATTAAAATGGGGACTCCTTTTTTATACCTTCTTATGTATTTACAAACTTCAAACCCATTGAAATTTGGCAGCATGACATCTAAAATGATAAGATCAAAGTCTTTTTCAATCCCCATATTTATGCCGGTTCTCCCGTCAAAAGCCACAGTTATATTATAGCCTTGCTCCTCAAGTCCCTTTTTGATAAAACCCGCAACTTTGGGCTCATCCTCAACAAGTAAAATATTCATCTTATCAGTGTGCCGGTTAAATTGGCTATTCAGTTCAGAAACGTTTATTTTCCTTACACCTGCGGCTGCTTCTCAGGGTAAATTTATAACTTACGCTTACTCCTGAAATTGAGTACCAGTCATAATTATTATTCCCTCGCTGCATACCTGGCGTGTGAGTCTTGGTAGGATCTGATAAGATCCCGCCAATATCATTTTGATTGATCGCGGGACCATCCAGGTAATAGGTCTTGCTAACATCGTCAATATAACCCGTAAAGGTCTTATGCATTTCCCAGAAGGCAGTGATGCCGATTCTTTTGCCCAAACTTATTTTCACACCTAATCCAAAAGGGAAACTCACCTGGTTTAATGAATAGGGCTTCCGTCCTGCATAACCCACATTTTGCCCTTCCGTACCCAGGGGTTGAAGCCGGTGACCACCCGACATTGGGTCGAAATGAAAATATCCCACCCCGGCATACAGATAAGGAGTGATCCAGTTGTACTTACTACCAGTAAAATAACTGAAGAAATTGAATTCTGCCGTCGCGGAAATGTCTGTAATAGGTGTTTCAAACTGCAGGTTCCTTCCGGGAAGGAAGTTGGTGCCTTCTGAATTGCCTTTAACCTTCGCTTCTGTCCCCTGTAACTTCACGGTCCACCGGTCATCAATATTATACCGTAAAAAACCACCATAAGCTAACTGGGCGTTCTTGAACTGAACATCCGGGTTCAGATCACCAAGGTAATACGAATCCCCTCCAAAAAGGCCTCCCTCCATTGCGACTTGTGCCCTGGCCGGCACGGCCATGTATATGCAAAATAGAAGAAAAAACAAACCTGATAAAAGTTTCGGAATTGTGATTTTAGAAAGCATATTCAATTCTCTATGTTAACTATTTAGAACGCAGATTTATAGGTTTTATTGAATACCTTTAGCAAATTCTTTCGTACTTAGCACTTTACACTTCGCACTTATCCTTATATCGAAACAAAAAAGTTTAACTTTGCTTAAGTACTCTGTGACTTCTTGACTCTTTTTTTCGCGTCACGATTCTAACTACAAGGCTTCAAAATGATGACAAGAATTGGAAAATTTCTACGGATGATTTTCATCTTCTACCGTGGCTTCTGGATCCCCGCCGCCCTGGTCACTCTGTTTTGCTGTATCTTCTCCTTCTCCCTCTGCGTGGAACAGGTAAAAGAACACAAAGAATTCTATGGCATCCTGATGTTCATTACGCCGTCCTTCTGGATCAAGATCCTCACTAATATCCTCATCCTCTTGTATCTCATAAGCTTTAAGGCAAACGAGATGTATTTTTATTATAACTTTGGCATTGGCAAAACAACACTCTGGATAACCACCTTCATCATCGATTTCCTCCTGTTTTTCCTTGCCATCTGGCTCACGGGCTTAAGTTTTGACTTATTTTATCTTCCCTTGCGGTGAACAAACTTGAAGTCGATAGTGTCATACTCGAATTCGGTAGCCGCAGCATCCTCTCCGATATCTATATGTGCTTTGAAACAGGACAGGTAACCGGTATCCTGGGCAGGAATGGTGCCGGCAAATCCTGTTTATTAAGGATCATCTTCGGCACGCTGACTCCCCAATATTCAAATGTCAGGATCAATGGACAAACGATATTCGATGCATTTATGCACTCGGAAATGATAAAATTCTTACCACAAAAAAGTTTTATCCCCAAGTATTTATCCCTCCAAAAAGTACTGAATATCTTTAACTGTGATCCTCAATTATTCCTGAACAATTTTCCTGAGTTCTCAGATTATTTATATGCTCCATTCCGTAAATTTTCATTCGGACAAAAGCGGTTAATCGAGACTTATCTCATCCTTAAATCGGATTCTGAATTTATCATGCTCGACGAACCCCTCTCGTACCTGATGCCGCTCTATGTCGAAAAATTAAAGAAGATCATTTCAATCGAGAAAAAAAGAAAGGGGATCATTATAACCGACCATCTCTTCAACGACATCCTTAACATCGCCGATACGCTTTATATGATTGATGATGGAAGATCTATCCCGGTTACAAATGCCGACCATCTCCGGTCCTTTGGCTGGAAGCCCCGCGTCTATTAATACCCTGACTTTTTATTTAAATCGTAAATCGTCAATCACAAAATTCATTCGTTAATCGAAAATCGTCCAATCGAAAATATTATGATATTAAATTATTTTATATTTTTGATATCTGGTCCATATCGATATGTCCACGCATAACCTCTAACCTGCTGAATTCCTCCCTGCCCTCACTGTGGACACTGCAGCCTTTGAATAAATAATAATTTAACTGTGTAAGTGCAATTATCGCAGTAATTATTTATATAATCTGATGTTCTGTCAATTATAAAAATTCAAAACCCATGAAAACAATGAAATTATTAAGCTACCTGGCTATTATCATTATCATCTCGACAATGGTCGTTACGTATTTGGTATCCACAAAAAACAAAACCTATTCTTTAAAAGAAAATTTCAAAGTAATGACCTATGAGCCAATTAAGCAAACAATTCAATTGTCTTCACAAAAGCCGGGAGCAGCATCAACTGCCAAATTTAAAATGGAGGCATTAACAAAACCGGATATAAAATCTCCCCAGGGAAATGTAACACCTGCCGAACCTCAGAAATATATTAAAGATGATGCTCTTGTAACCAATGAATTTGATCAGACAAAATTTATTATCAAAATAATTTTCTCGGCGATTTTCACAGTGGTTTGCTTGTATATAGTATTATCTAGTAAATACGATGATGGTACTAAAAAGTGGGCATTTAGTGTGCTTTCTTTGATTACCGGTGTTTGGATAGGAGCGGCAGTATAGAAAACAAAGTAGTCAGGAATAATTAAAAGAACATCACTGAAGAGTTATTTATCTGATAAACTTTACTATGGAAATAAAAGATCAACAAAACGGAAACCAGTCACTTGTCATTCATTATTATAAATTGCGACAACTAATAGGTGTTATGGGTATATCCTTACCCATTCTATTAATAATAGGTTCATACTTAAATCACAATGATTCTATTGAGACATCAATCAGCAATTTTTTTTATACCAGGTTAAGAGATGTTTTTGTTGTTACGCTGAGTGCTGTTTCTTTATTCTTATTTACGTACAAAGGATATGATCGCAGAGATAAAATTGCAATAAACATTGCAGGAGTATTGGGGTTAATCGTGGCTTTTGTTCCGACAAATTTCCAAAATGATATTTGTTTACCATGCTATAAGTTGCTTCCATGGACAGCAGCTTCATTTGCCAATCCTACAAAATAATTCCATGCCCCCACAATGCCTATATTGGTTATATCCATTTAGGATGTGCTTCACCGTTTTTTTTCACGCTCGCTTACATCTCAATTTTTTTATTTACCAAGACAAAGGAAACCGGAAAACCTACACCCCGGAAATTAATAAGGAATAGAATATACAGGATTTGTGGTTGTATTATGGTTGGTTGTATCCTTTTGTTGGTTCCATATTTTTTAATGGATACAATCAAAACCCAGCTCGATAAATTTAAACCCGTATTCTGGATGGAGACCCTGGCTTTGTGGGCTTTCGGGATTTCCTGGTTAGTTAAAGGACAACTTTTATTGAAAGATAAACCAGGAAGTTAAATTAAATCCGATCATTGATATAAACTCATGTTCTGTCAATCATAATAATTTTAAACCATGAAAAAAGTAAATAAATATGCTTTGCAATGGGATAAAGCAGCTAAACAAGGAACCATAATTCTTGCAGTGGAAGATCCTCCTCAAAGTGGGTCAACTAAAAAAATGACGATTCATTTTAATGATCCGACAGAGTTCCTTCTGTTTGCAAGAATTTTACAGGAACAAACTGTTTTTACAGATGGTAATGTAATTCAAAACAGCAATACATAAAAGTTCAATTTATGAAACTAAGTCTGAAATTATTATTCGTGATATTATTTATCACGGGTTGTTCAATTAATCAGAATGTAACAAAAGTCTGGATACGTTCCAATCAGTATCTCTTTTATAATGACACAATTAAAGACGTTCAATCATTATGGGGAGATACTATAATATATAAGCGCTTAAATCAAAACGCAGATAGTCTGTTAGTGAAAAAAACGTCAAAAGGATTCTTATACAAAAACACCAGTGGAAATGTGGTTTTAATCGTCCTTGATAAAAAACTGCCATCAACTAAAAATCCAAAAGATTCCCGGAACCTTTTCTTTTTCCCCAACATCGCATCTGAGAAAAAGATAACGACTGAATTAAAGCAAAATGAAATTCCCTATTATCGTGGAGCAGCTCTCAAATATATGACTGTATCATCGGTCTTGCAGGCAATCTCGATTCCAATGAAGATCAGGTTTAAACAAGACAACTTTCCACCCCAGATTAACACTTCATTCAATGCCGGTATTACTTATGGATTTCAATTTATTCAGTATAAGCTCAGAAATGAATATTATCCAAACCTTACGACCACTTTCTTAGAAAATAAAATCTCTTTCTCAATTGCAGGATTTGGGGGCCTCACACCCGTAACATTGACCTCCTCAAATACAAACAATTCAATTAAAGTATCCGAAGATGTTGTTGGTATTGATTATGGTTTGGTGGGTGTTGTTTCGTTTAATAGATTAAATTTTGGTTTAAGCCTGGGATGTGATACACCATTAAATAAAGATGGTAAAAATTGGATTTATAACACAAAGCCCTGGATTGGTATTGTCGTTGGTGTGGATTTTCTGAAGTAACCGCAATATTATAATAGACTTTCCGGGTTGATAGTTTTTAATTTTCTCTTGACTTTTTTCAAATATCTTGTAAATTTATCCATTCATTTTCACAAAGAATCCATTTTTTCAAAAATCAATTTTAGAGTTACCTGAAACATTTTAAATACCTTATATATGAAAAATGACAACAATGAAATTGACTATGAGATTTCATCAACAAAACAGAAAAATCCTTTGTTACATCCTGACGCTCTTCATAGTACTTTTTGGTTGGGCCTTATTACTGGTTTAGCTGTCATAATAGGTTATTCTCTTAACCTTTGTGGTTTTGGATTTAAAATGCTGTTTATTTTCATTTTGCTTGGTTTGGCATCCTTTATTTCAGGTTTCTTTTTGGGGAATCTTTTTGGTATTCCTAAAAGGATTGATGAAAAAGATTCTGAATATCATATAAGCAACAATCTGACAGACATCTCGGACTGGTTAACAAAAATTATTATTGGACTCGGATTGGTGGAAATTAAGGCTATCCCGTCAGTACTATATTCTTTGGGTGCTTTTGTACAAAAAGAAACAAATGGAGAAGGCTCTATTAAAGTTTTCTCGATATGTTGTACTATATACTTTAGTATTTTCGGATTATATTTCGGGTATAATTACATGCGGTTGTTTTTATCTGGTAAGTATAAAGGGGCAGATGAAGGATTAAATCCAGTGCAAAAGAAACTTTATGAAACTGCTGAAAAATTAGAAACACTTAACAAAGATCCGGAAAACATAGATAATAATACGAAAAAACATGTTGAAGAATATAACCAATTATTAAAGGAAAGTAAAACTGAAAATGATTATACATTTGATGATTGGTACTATAAAGGGGTAAATGCTTATCAAAATAAACTATTCAATGAAGCAATTGTCTTTTGTGAGAAAGCTCTTATAAAAGATAATAAAGCTGTAAATGTTCCTTCTGCTTATCTTTATATTGGAGCATCATATTTGGCCCTTGGTAATAATAATCAGGCATTAGATATATATTCAAAATTTTTAAATGACTTCCCGACATTTGCAGATATATGTGTCGTTTATAATAATATTGGCGTGGCGTTATATGGACTTAAATATACGCAAAAAGCAATTGAAAATTACGAAAAATCAATAGAGTTGCGTCCTAATTATGCATTACCGTGGTACAATAAAGCAATTGCTTATGCATCGTTAAAACAAAAGGATTCAATGATTGTATCCTTAAGAAAAGCAATAGAAATAGATAATAATTGTAAATCAATGGCTTTGAGAGACCTTGATTTTAATGATTATTTAGACGATGATGACTTTAAAAAACTTATGATATAACTACACCCGAAGGCAATTCTTGCAAACACAGGAAAATCCGCACATATATTACCGCCTAATTACCTGTAAAATGAGGTCTGATTTTCATTATAATCGTAAATCGTCAATCACAAAATACCAATAACTCAAAAAATTAAAAATGAAACTGATAGTATCAAAAAGATATTAGGTAGTTCACGGTTACACTCAAAGATTTTCAAAGAAGATAGCATTGCATGCAGCAGAATGATTCTTGGTAGTTCTAATACTCTAAATTTTAATCTTTCTTGTTTTCAGGGAGTTCCAGCACTGGCTGATGACAACCCCAAAAACTATAGTTCTTATGAATTAAATTTATCCTTGCCTTTAAATAGGTGGAACGGTAAGACACTACTTTTTAACATTCATTAAATTAAACAACTAAAAATTAAGATATGATTACAAGTACAATTCGTGACGTCTTTAGTAATGTGGTGATCGGAATGACTTTCATCCTATTAATAATCGTAATTTTTGGACTTTCTCCAAAATTATGGGCTTTTTTGACTAATAGGGGTGACAATATTCAGAAAAATATTTTTACCTCTTTTTGGGGAGTTGTCCTATTTTTAGGTGCTTATTGTATTGGTATATGTATTATTGATTTTGGTGATTATGTTATAACTTCAAAAAACAAAAGGCCTACTTGTTCTATTTACAAAATATTTGCAACAATACCTCGCTTTATAATTAATATTGATAAGGATGATTTTAGATATTCAACTTTAATTGAGGGAGATACTTTAAATCCATCAGGGAAAGATTCTTTAACCTCATTGGGGAAAAGTATTTTTAATCATAAAGGTCTAATTAATTATTATTATGAAAAGTTAGATACCCCAAAATATAATTTCAATTTATTTTATGATAGCGTCAGGAGAGGTTATAAAAATAACAGTAAAGTTGATAAATTAAATAGGAAACTGATAATTGAAATCTATTACGTATCACACAATTATTGTATTAGTCAAAGTACTTTGTGTGATGAATTAGGTTTCTATAATAAAAAGATTGACTTTTTCATCGGCTTAACATTATTGAGTTCAATAAGTTTGACTTTTTCAGTTTTTTTTATTGTTTATTCAGTCATTTTTTTAATTCGTTCTAGGCGTTTAAAGAAAAAACGAGTTAATAATAAACATAATCTATTAGAGATTTTATGTGAAATTTGGTATATTTTGCAAAGATCTGGATGCCGGTTACTGATTCTATCGATATTTGGGCTTTTATTATTTGTTTTTCGAGATGGAATAAAACTCGCTGAATTTCAGTTTAATGAGAGAGTTTACGGTTATTATAGATCAAATTTGGATATTGAAGGATTAAAAAAATATAATGAAGTTTCTGAAGCTAATATTGATAATGCCATATATTGGGTCAAATCAAGTGGAGAATACAAGGCATGCTGCATTCAAACTTACAATATGGCGTTTGATTTTCTTAAAAGAAATTATTCTAAAAATAATAAAGATTGCTCCATCATTATGGATTTAGACGAGACAGTTTTAAGCAATGTTGATTACCAATCATATTTATATAAACATAATTTAAAATTCTCTGATACTTCATGGAATGATTATGTAATAAATTCCATATGTGGTTTAAAATACAGTGTAAATGAAGTTGCTGGTTCGGCTGACTTTATCAAAAAAGTTAAGAAATTGGGTATCAAAATATTTTTCGTTTCAAATCGAACACAGGAATCCAGAAGGTACACTTTACTTGCATTAAATAAAATTGGAATTGATACAACCAATATTGACAAGCAAATTTTTTTATATAATAATGACGAAAATAAGGAAGAGAGGTTTAGTATTATTAAGAAAGAGAATAATGTAATAGCTTACTTTGGAGACAATTTATCTGATTTCATCGGATATTACGAAGAAAAGGGTAATAATTCTAAACGTTCAGAAAAAGTAAATACTGATAAAAGTAAGTTTGGAATCAATTATTTTATTTTACCAAATCCGATGTATGGAGATTGGTTGAAGGAATAAAATACTGAGAAAACTAGTATACTACTCCCCATTCTTAGGACAAAAAAGTTAAAGGATATTGTTGTTTAACGGGATTGATACGGGAAATAACTCGAAGAGTTATTCTCGGATCAAGACCTTTCTTTTTTTGCTTCTTTTTTTCTTTGTTCATTTCTGTTAATATGTTCATAACTTAAGCTGCCTGCTGAAACAATTGACCAGGGATTTTGTAATCAAGTCCTTGATGAACCCTTTTATAATTGTAGAAGTCAAAGTACTCTTGCATTCCACGGTACAATGCCAGACCGTCATCATAGGCATGTAAATATACGTCTTCATATTTAACACTGCGCCACAATCTTTCAATAAAAATGTTATCGATTGCCCGTCCTTTGCCATCCATGCTGATTGCAATCTCATTTTTCTCAAGCACTTCAATGAATTCCTGGCAAGTAAATTGCACTCCTTGATCCGTATTGAAAATCTCAGGCTTTCCATGCTTTTTAATAGCCTCTTTTAGCACTTCTATGCAGAAATCCGATTCAAGCGAGTTAGATATACCCCAGTTCACCACAAAGCGACTGTAGAGATCTATTATGGCTACCAGATACATAAAGCCGTGCCTCATTGGAATGTAAGTTATATCGCAAGCCCAGACCTGATTTGGACGATTGATAATCAAATCCCTTAACAAATACGGATACTTCTTATGCTTTTTATTGGGCTGGGTAGTCTTGGGGGCTGGGAAGATCGCTCTCAGGTCCATCAGACGATAAAGCCTTCGGATTCGTTTAACGTTAACCAGATACCCCATTCTATTCAAATGTTCCGTCATTCGGGCTACACCATAGAATGGCTTTTCAAGAAATTGTTCATCAATGACCTTCATCAGATCAATATTGAATGAACTTTCCTCACATGGCTTGTAATACAACCCTGAACGGTGAATAGAAAGCATCTCGCTTTGTCTTACCACACTCAGATCTTTATTGTTTTTTTCGATCATGGATCGTTTCTCTTCAAGGGTAAAACCTACAGTAGCTTTTTTTTAACCAGTCGTTCTCAATCTTTAACTGGCCAATGGCTTCATAGAGTTTGGTAACCTTCTCATCCTCGTTCGGCTTTCTGTGTACTTTATCAAATACCTGGGAGGCATTTTCTAAAAATTCCTTCTTCCACATACTGATCTGGTTAGGATGGATCTCATAGAGCTGAGCCAATTCTGCTATGCTCTTATGCTCTTTCAGAGCTTCTATGGCTACCTTGGCCTTGAACTCTGCACTGTAATTTTGTCTCTTTTTTCTCATAATGACAGTAAAATTAAAGGTTTGTTTGCACACCTTAACTTACTGTCCTAAATTTGGGGAGTAGTATACTAGATAAGTTTTCGAATGGTGGACATTCCGTCCTGACTTACTCCTCTTTTACGAAAAATAAACCCAGTAATGAAGGGGGGCGACTTGAAGCGTAACGGAGGTGTACATAATAAACTTACTACTTGTTGGTCATATTTTGCAATTCGAACTTGTGAGATTCGAAATTCAAAAATCGTTACTCGATCATTCAATTAAAACCCTTCACTCTTCACCCTTCACTTATAATTCAATTATCCAAATTAATTTTTTCCTCCCCCGGTTGGGGAGGTCAGGAGGGGGCTAAAAATTTATTAAATTTGCCCTTTCCGTCATCAACTATATGAAGAAAATTCTCCACTACTAAAATCTTATACTATGAAAAACATTCTATTCTTTATCGCACTTTTCTGTACCCCGTTTCTTATGCCCGCACAGTGGATCCCTGTTACTGTGCCCACACACCAGGGTCTTGTAGGAATTACCTTTTCCGATACACTCCATGGGTACATCCAGGTTTGGGATGGCTCTGTTCTGGAATCATCTGACGGAGGCAAAACTTGGCAATCAGTGAATACACCCGCCGGCGCCAATATGGTTGACATTTGTTTCCCGACCACCTCAACAGGATATTCTGTGGGGAATGAAGGTGTTATTATAAAAACCATAAATGCCGGAACTACCTGGTCAGTCATTAATTCTCCTACCCCTTTTGTGTTGCGGGGAGTCTTCTTCTTAAATGCAAATACTGGGTTTATCTGCGGACAGGATGAAAATATTTTCAGTACGACAGACGGCGGGACGAATTGGACCGTGCAAACCTCAGGATCCTATTGGCTCCGCCAGTTTTCATTTCCAACACTCCAAACCGGTTATTGCGCAGGAGACGGAATGACAATTTATAAAACAACCAATGGAGGCCTGACATGGAATCTGTTGGTTCAAACTGGTGGGACAAACCTTAACTCTATTAAGTTTGTGACTGTGGATACCGGTTATGTTTGCGGCCTCAGCGGATATATAGCAAAGTCTGTTGATGGCGGTCAAACCTGGCAGGCTTTAAATACAGGGACAACGAAAGACTTAAATGGTCTCTGGTTTATTAATTCACATACCGGTTACTGTGTTGGAAGCTCAGGATTAATTATAAAAACAAATGATGGAGGCACAACCTGGACACAAGACTCATCAGGCTTTACCGGTAGATTGATGAAACTTTATTTTATTAACAAGAATAAGGGATTCATTTGCGGTGATTCCGGCACCTTGCTGAAAACCTGCGTGCAGTCGCCAGGTTCAATTACCGGACCACTCTCCGTATGCCTGGGAGATACCGGAAAAATATACTCGGTAAATCCTGTTGCCGGTGCTAACGGGTATTCCTGGAGTGTTCCTTCCGGCGTAATCATCACTTCAGCGAACAATACCAACATCATTACAGTTAAATTTCCATCTAATTCAGTTTCAGGAACATTTTCTGTGTACGCTTACAATGCAGGCTGCAACAGTGCATCTTCACCGGCTTTTTCAGTGACCGTTAACCCTATACCTGCCACTCCCCTTGTAACCAATGACGGACACCTCCTGTTCAGCACTGCACCCACGGGAAACCAGTGGTATTACAATGGGGCCCCTATCAGCGGCGCAACCGGACAAATTTATGATGCAAGCCTCTCCGGGACCGGTTATTTCTGGACGGTGGTCACCCTAGCCGGCTGTTCATCCGATACCTCGAACCATAAATTCTTCTCCAACGGCATTGATTCCCATTCATCATTTGCAATCAATGTTTACCCGATGCCAAATGACGGAATATTTAATATCTCCATTAAAGCCTCCACTAATGAAACTTTCATCCTCAGCGTTTACGACTGCCTTGGAGTGAAGATCTATGAAGAAATAAACGTGAAAGTCGACCACTCGCTGCAAAAGGTCGTCGACTTGAGGCCATTGCCAAATGGCGTCTATACCCTAATCCTGAAGAATACCCAGAGCCAGATCACGAGGAAGATCGTAGTGAATAACTAGATTGATAAAAAATATTCGAACTTCAAAAATCCTGCCTGCCGCAGGCAGGCGTTGATCGACATTCGATTATTCGAAAACCCTCACCACGTCACCACGTCACGAGTTCACCACGTCACCACGTCTTTCCGCGTCACGATCTTAATTTCTTTTCAAAAACTTACCAACCTGATATTGATCCCAAAAGTCAGTAATGGCTGAACATGCGTTTCATCCACGACCCTCGTGGAAGTACGGAGATTATACCGTTCACCTTCATATAAATACTGCTCGTTCATGGAACAAACTTTAAATCCGGCCCCGTAGAAAAACTGTACAGGAGAGGATGCCCTGCCAATTCTGATAAAATGAAGGAGCTGCAACACCATCTCATCATTACGCTCTTTCCAGATATCATACTCCGTATCATCATCTCCTCCATAGCCCCCCGGATCATAGGTCACTTTAGGACAGGACAGATGCTGGTAACCGAATACTAGGCCAAGTGAGGATCGTTTCGATACCTTGAATTTAAAATCAACTTTGAAATTATATCCCTGGAAACTTAAAAACCGGATGATGTATTCTACCGGCACCGGCTGGCCGCCATTATACCAGGAGTTGGTATAATTTTGCCGGTATCCTCCTTCAAATGAAATAGTCACCCCCGGGCTCAGCTTGGTTTCAAACCCCAGGGCAACTTCGTCAACGAATAATTTTACGAAAACATTACAGGGCTTGTTTTTACCCGATATTTCCTTCTTTTCATCCTTTTGATCCTGGTAAGCAGAAACGAAATTCTCAATAGCGTCGCTAACCTTTGGATACCAGAAATTCAATAGCCCCGGAGCCCCGCCTAAGGACTTTCCTGTTTCCTCCTTCATCAACAGAATGGTTTTCGTGGAAAGATCAAAGACGACTGCATACAACTCGACTTCCCTCAGATGTTTCTCCAGTCGTGCAACGATGAAAACCAGCCCCGTTCCAGGTCTGGAGTCGATATGATATCCTGAAATAATGTGCTGAATAATATCTTTGTTCATCATCAATGGGATATCCGAATACTTTGAATTCAGCGAGTCGATCACCTTTTCATCCGGAACTATCTCTCTTGAAAACTTTGCCTTCATCCATTCACCACGCTCAGACAGAAACTTCAGGTTCATCTCCTGGAATAAACTATTCATCAATTCTGTCCTGTGGTCCAACGATTCCTCTAACACCTGGGCCCGGGAAAAATCAATCCCGAAATAAACCAGTTCCGGAGTCTTGGATATCAGGTCGTAAATCTTGGCATCCTGGGCAAAACAACACAATGCATTCAAAAAGATCAGAATGATGATAAACTTTTTCATAAGTCGCGTTTTAAGTCGTTATTTCCCCATTTGTGCTAAAATAAGGGTTTTTGTGACAACCTTACTTATTTATATTTGAATTCCGATCTAATTTCAAACTTCGTTGATCGACATTCGATTATTCAAAATCACTCACCACATCACCAGTTCACCATATCACCAATTCACCACGTCACCAATTCACCACCTCCCATTCACCACGTCACCAATTCACCACGTCACCAATTCACCACGTCACCACTTCTTTTCGCGTTACGCGTCACGATTTTTTTAATAGCTTTGTATGATATCCCTAATCATAATCCTATGTATAAATTTTATCTCTCTCTATTTATTGCACTGCTTTTCGGATTGACGGCCGGTTTTGCGCAGACTGACATCAATTCGTTCAATGCAGTGGGGGGTGGCTATTCAACCACCTACCTGACCGATTACCAGTGTCTGGGCATTAACCCGGCTAACCTGGGCTGGGCAAATGACGAGCACCACTTTAACCTGGGCTTGTTAGAGACTGGGCTGAACCTTTATACAAATGCCCTTACCAAGCACCAGGTAACGCACGATCTTTTTAACACCGACATCGAGCTGAGCCTTAACGAGCGACTGAATGCCGCGAACCAGTTCACCAACACCCGACTTTGGGGCCAGGCTGCCATTACCTGGCTGGGGTTGTCCTTCTATTCCAAAAACATTGGCGGCTTTGCCATCAGTATCCGTGACCGCACTTTGTGGAACACCGAGTTTAACAACCAGGCCGCACAGTTTCTCTTTTTAGGCTACCATTCGCCTTACTTTGACAGCCTGGTGGTGAACGGTAACCATGACACTACCGGCTATTCAAAGATTCCGAAAAAGATCACACAGGTGTTTAACGGCACGAAGCTGCAGTTTATCTGGTACCGCGAATACAATTTTGGGTACGGCCGGAAGATCATCGATAATAAGATCATCGGCATTTTTGCCGGTATCGGGCTTAAATACCTGCAGGGCTATGGTGCCTTCCAGTTCGACATCCACAATGGGAACCTGGACGCCTACTCGTCGCTCGGACCCGAATTCAACATCGATTACGGGGCTACGACTCCTTCCGCCATGTCGGGAAAAGGATTAAAAAGCACAGGAAGCGGATTTGGCGTTGACCTGGGCATAACCATCCGCATCCTCAACATGATCAAGGTATCCCTTGCCGTTAACGACATCGGCTCGATCAACTGGAACGGCAACCTTTACCAGGTAAACAACGTGGCCGTTTATAAAATGTCCTCGCCCGGGATCCTCAACTACAACATCTTTAACGCGGGGCAATTTATCAAGACTGACGGATTGCCGAGCGATTCCAGCTCGTGGAGCGGATTGAAATCGAAACGTGTGAACCTTCCCACGGTGTTCCGCGGTGGGTTCAGCATCAGGCCGATCCCGCAATTGGAAGCCGGATTCGACATTGTGTTCCCCCTCAATACCGAAGTTCCCGGTTCAATGGACAAAGGAGTACTGGGCTTTGGGCTTCATTACTCACCCGTGAAATGGGTCGAGCTGTCGGCAGGATGTGTGACCGGAGCCTCAGTCGGAACAAATATCCCCCTCGGATTATCATTGTTCCCGGTCAGGAACGAAAAAGAAACCTGGGAAATCGGACTCGCCACCCGCGATATGCCCGTTTTCTTCAAGAAATCAGATTTCATGGCCTCCGTGGCCCTTGGCTTCATCCGTGTAGGATTTTAGAATAGATGAAAACATTGCGCTCTTCCGTTGCATTTTCTTTGCTGTTGCTGTGCTTCTTAGCATTGTATCCTGCAATGATAAAGGCCCAAATCCGAAAGGCCCTTCTGATCGGCATCAATACCTATTTCCCAGGCAAACAGGATGAAACATCAACGGGTTCGGAATGGACCAACCTTGATGGCTGCATCAACGACCTGGATGCAATACGATCCCTCCTGACAGTCCATTACAATTTTACTGACAATAACATCGTGGTATTGAAAGAAAAGGATGCAACAAGGGAAAACATCCTGAACAACCTCGCTCTTCTGGCAAAAGAAACTAAAAAAGGGGATGCCGTCTTTATTTACTATTCCGGGCATGGATCACAGGTAAGGAATTCTTTGTCAGAGGAAGAGGATAAACTGGATGAAGCCATCGTACCTGCCGATGCAGCCGAAGGAGCGCCATACATACGCGATAAGGAACTTGCACCGTTATTTAATAAGATCCTGGATAATGGAGTCCGGCTTACCCTCGTTTTCGATTGCTGCCACAGCGGTTCTCTTTCAAGGGGACAACCTCAGAATGTTCCTTCCAAAAACCGGTTTCTCCCCATGGATACCGTGGACATAAAAGATCCCACCCGGATTGAAACCCCGCCGGCTTCAAAAGGTGCCCTGATCTTCTCTGCCTGCCAGGATTATGAACTGGCCTCTGAGATCGTAAATGATGCTATGCAACCACAGGGAGCTTTTACCTTCGCCTTCGTCAAGGCCCTTGTTCAATCGGAGTATGAAGAATCAGCAGAAAATGTTCTCCTGCGTACATCGGCAATCCTGAAAAACAGGGGAAAATCACAGGTCCCTGCCGTGGAAGGAAAGAATGAGCGGCTTCAACTAACCTTGTTTGGCTCTCAACCCGGCCAGGAAAAAAACAAGATCTTGATCCCTGTCTTAAAAGTGGATGAAAGGCAGAATAAAATTGAACTGAACGGGGGTACAGCGCTGAATCTGACCGACAGTTCAGAACTGGTTAAAAAAGGTTCAGCAGGCATCCGGATTAAAATAGTAAACGTGCAGGGGCTTACCTCTTCTGAGGCCAGGTGTATTACCAATAATATTGCTGAGATCAAACCAGGCGATCTGTTTGAAATCGTCAAATGGGGAGTCCCCGGGCAACCGGATATATTGGTATATTCACCCCCGGAAAAATTCAGCTATGACCAGCTCCTCAGCCAGGTCAGAAAACTGAAGCAATTTTCATCGGATCAGAAGATCAGGTGGATAAATGACCCCACTTCAACCCGGGCGGATTACATTATTTTCTTTTCCGGTAAAGGCTGGCAAATCACCGGTCGGAATCGTGTTATTCACGATCTGGGAAATTCGATCAATTTAATGGATCTGAAAACCATCCTTAAAGGGAAAGACCGTTCATTATTTGTACAGTTACCGCCTTTTGAAGGTCTGTTAAACAAAATAGATATTGGCGACACCTCTGCAAATAATGCGATAAGTTATTCAGATGCTTCCCGGGCGACTTATTACCTTGTTGGCCGTTTGGGCGACCAGGGGCTTGAATATGCCTGGGTTGCTCCTGGAAAACTGGATTCCGATACTTCCTGCCAGACAACCCTTCCGGTAAGAACAAGCTGGCAACCGGCAACAGATCAAACAAAAAGCAGGATATCCCTGGGCGACAGTCTTACATTATGGGTTTTAAAGCTTTGCAAGATCAATGCCTGGCTGAATCTCGACCCTCCCGTATCCGCAGGATCTTATCCGTATCACCTGGAGTTAAAGAATAGCATTACAGGGAATATTAAATCGAAGGGAAAGCTGGCCGACGGTGAAATTTATGGATTGGTTTTAAAAGCCGATCCCAATGGCGAAACAAATTGGGATAACGGATCCCGGTGGATCTATGTTTTCTCCATCGATGACCATGGAACGATGATCCTGCTTTTCCCCCGCGATGAAAACACAGAGAATTATTTACCGCCCAAAGGCCTGGGTTGGCAGGAGGAAATTCAACTTGGTGCTAAAAAGTTGTTCCGGGTTACACCTCCTTTCGGACCCGACTCATTTATTTTGATAGCCTCTGCCGAACAGATCCCCAATGCCCGGATGATCTTCAACAGTTCAGGTGTCCATGCCGTTACAAAAGGTTCCCATTCCGGTCTGGCTGATTTGTTTTTAAACCTGGGCACTGCCAGGATGCGGGGAAACAACGTGGTACCGACCGACTGGTCGTTGCAGAGGATCCAGGTTCTGAGTGTGGGAAAGTAGTTTGTTTTTTTCCTCCCGGTGTTTACTTTAAAATCGATATCGGGAAATCCATACCATACCCGAAACTAATGGGATATTGAGCTTCGCCTTTATATTTTTCTGAAAATTCAGGTAATTTATTTTTAATATAGGTCGATAATTCTTCCACGGTGATCTTTTTATCGTTGTTTCCATCTGCCTCCCCTTGCAACCCCTTTAAAATAGTGTAGGTAAACAGACCGTGCCCAAGGGTTGAAAATTCAGTGGCAAACTGCTGACTCCCGCTAGCCGCGATCCAATAAGTACCGGTACTGCGGGCCAGTTGTGCAATTGCACGTTCTTCGGCGTCTCCCCGTGATGTCATCAGTTCAACCAGGCCTCCCGACTGGCAGGCATCGAATACATACAATTGCTTTTGTGCCTTCAGGTCTCTTGAAAAAGTCTGCAACTCGGTTGCCGATATGGCGACTTTCTGCATTTCTGAATTGGAATTGACAAGCTGGGTAACATCAAACGGCACAATATAAAACTGCGGTTTCGCATCCTCACTCATTACACCGTGCCCGGAATAGTAAAAAACGAACACATCCTCCGGTTTTACCTTTGCTTTCAATTCCTCGAATTTTGCCAGGATGGAAGTACGGGTCACGGCATCATCCTGTATCAAAGTTGCATCGACTTTTCCGAAAATATCCTTAACCCCTTTTTTCATTTCTTGTTCGATACTTGTTGCATCGGCAACGGCATAGTTGAGTTTGTATTTCGGGTTTTTATACTTGTCGATGCCGATCAGAAGGAGATACAAATTTGAGGTTGCTTTTGCAGCCTGGCAGGTCACACTTATTTCGTCGGCAATGGCTTCTGTGCGCGAGTTATTGAAAGCAGTAGCTTTTATCCGGTTTTCACCGCCGGTGAGTGTAAGGTCGAATGTTTTGGTATTATTTGATTCGTCCCCGACAAACAGGGTAACACCACGATGTGTGGTCTCAACCAATTTGCCGTTCAGGTAAAGGAGCACCTCGTCTATGCCGCCGCCCTGGTCTGTTACATCAACAGAAATGGTGATATGGCCGGTATTGCTTATAGAATTGTTTTCGGGGGAAGTGATCTTTACCAGGGGCGGCTTTTTTGAAATATCGGTCTTTTCTTCTCCCCTGCTTTTCAGGATTTCCAGGTCGGTTTCACACTTTTGCAATATCCCGGAAACCAGGTCAGGACGGAAAAATTTGTCAGCAAAGTTTTTAGCCGGATAAAAACTGGCGGCTTTATCAGCCCCGTCATTGATATGCCATCCTATCAGCTCATCCCCTCCTTTTGAACATACATAATACCCGTTGGCAGTGTAAAGTACCCATCGTTTATTGTCGGGGTGTGCAAAGAGTGTAAGCAACAATGCGCCGTCGCTCAGCCGGTACCAGCGAATTGTGCCATCGTTCATTGCCGCAATAACGGTACGGTTATTCCCGGCAACCTTAACAGCCAATGTAGTAACTTGTGTAGATACACTCCATGTTTTCCCGCCTCTCCTGTTCAGGCAATAAATGCCCCAGTATGTACCAAAAACAACTGAACCGGTGTCACCGGATATATCCACACAAATAGATCTTTCCACGGGTTGTAAAAAGTTCAGTTTTTCATCGTTTATCTTTGGCGATTCATTGTTTTTCCAATCTTCAACTTTTATTCCATCCAGCGAATCTCTGTAACTGCTCAACTTATTAAAACCAGAGGGATTTGTCGTCAGTTGTTTATTGACCGTCGAAAAATACAAAACAGAGTTATCAACGGGTTTAAATTCTATTTTATCACCTGCATAATTGACTTTTAAATGTGTCAGATCAGGTTCGTCATAATCATTCGTTTCCGGGTCTTTATAGAATTGCAACGTGCCATCAACCCTCATTCTGCCAAAATCAGGCCGGGCCCCGCAATAAATTATCGTGTTATCAGGCATTGCCTTCAGATCCAGTACCGTATTCCGGCATGCATTAAAATCGGTAAAGGGGCCTTTGCCTTCATTGTCCCACCTTCTGATCTGGTACCATACTTCTTCTTTCTTTAACCTGTGCTGACCGGCCCCGAACAAATATCTCCCATCGGAAGAGAAGGATACCATGCTTAAATTATTGTCTGAACTGTCAGCACCTGCCAGGTTTGGTTTATACAGGAGTCCCAGGTTAACGCCATCATAGACCTCTATGTACGGGCTATCAATATATCCCACCGCCAGTTTGCTTCCATCCGGAGAAAACGCTACTGAAATAGGATGCGCATTAACGGGTGTATGAATTTCCCTGGTCCTGTTAAATGCCGAGTCGTACAACCGCAGGCATCCTTCAAAAGAAGCAACAGCCAAACGACCGGAATGATCGAAACAGATCTTAAGAATTGCATTTTTATAGTCCTCCAGGTGGGTCAGCAATTCAAACTGTGAGGAATCAACCGGCCTCCTGTAGATCATCACACCCATGGTTTTCCCGAGCGCTGCTGCGAGGTACCTGCCATCGGGAGAAAACTCCAGATCCAGTATCAACGATTCAATGCCCTGGATTCGCTGGATCACTTCACCTGTCGACACATTAAAGATATAGATGTAACAGTTGTCAAAGGAACTGTTGCCCCATCCTACAGCAGCAATATCACCTCCTGGCGAAAGGGCGCAGGAATATAACATGCCCTCATTACCCAGATCAATAGGAGGTCGTAAGGTACGGATCAATACCCCGGTAGTTGCGTTCCAGAGTTTCGCAGTTTTATCATAAGAACAAGTCAACACGTATTTTCCCTGGGCATCGTTACTGATCCGTGAGATCATTGACGAATGCATGTCCGTATTCAGCCGCAATATGGGCTGGGGGATCTGGGCATTGGCCATGAAGGCTAAAAACTTGACCAGCAGCAGGGTTGCAAGTAATCTTTTCTGGATCATTTCATCCCAATTTTTCTTTTCATGAAATCATTCACCGTCTTCCGGATTACAGTGTCGCCAGGCGAGGCAGTAAGGGCTTCGGAGTACTCGATATAAGCTTCCCTGAACATATTCTTTTGCTCGAAAAAACCTGCAAGCACCAGTGCATTGATCGCCGGGCTGTAATGAAGCTGTCCCCTGAGTTCATCCAGTTCGCTGGTACACGATTTTTTCTGTTCACCGGTTGCAAAAGTGAAGGAATGCGTTTCCGCATCAGCCGTTTGGTAGGGGATATCGGTGACATGCCAGGAATAGGCCTTTCCCCTGACCAGTTTACCTGTATCGGGAACCCACAGGAAAGTCGTGTCGGCAATGGTATTAACAAGGATTGATTTCCCTGACGGATTCAGGACGGTAAGGTAATATTTTTTACTCCCGGCAACCGGCTTCCAGGAAAAGAAAACCTTATCCGTCAGCAGCAGGGTCGAGTCGATGGGGATTTGCATCAGCACTTTCTTCCCGCGGGTGACCGAGGCATAGATCGTCGTGCCTTCTTTCTTCTTTTCTTCGGTCATCCGGCTCCAGATGAATTGAAAGTATTTTTTTGTGATTGAATTGCCCGATTCCGAGCAGAGGGTCTGTAACTGGCTGAAAGGATAATTGCCTTTTTGGTACAGAACCACAGCGTTCCCCGTTGAATCGAACAGGACTACCTGCGACCCTGTCTCAAGGAAAAGGCTTTCCCCGTGCCTGATCACCTGGCCGGGGGCTACAGGTTTCTTTATAGTTGCGATGCCTGCATTAACCTTTCCGGAGTAATGAAAAACCCTGAAATAGTTGCACTGTGCAAAGGAAATGTGACTCAAAAGGAGACAGAGGATCCATGTAAAAAATACCTTTTTCATAACTCATTCATGCTTGGATAAAAGATAGCTTTTTATCCCGAACCATTTGTTCAGGATCGTTACCAGCCCGAGATAAAAATCCAGGAGATATACGGAGAATATCATAGTGATGATCAGCAATGCCGAATCAAACCGGATATTCAGGTGTTCGTAAAGCAGAAAAATAACGTAAATGATCACAACAAGGGTAACCAGCTGAACTAAATCTACAAACGGATGGAACCACCGTGATCTTTCCACAAAGAAATAGAGGAAGAATGCCATATTCAGGTAGCAAATGAAAAAAGCGATAAGGATTTCGATCCACCTGGGTATCGTATGAATGAAATTGCCCTTCAGCGCCATCGAAATAATGTTTGCATGAATCACCATTCCGTTCATATCGGGCCATGATCTGCCGCTTATTTCGCTGTTCATCGGGGTAAAAAACTTGTCCTCGAACGACAGGTTCTGAAAATCGGGATAGAAATTCCCTACCAGTACGATCTTATCCTTTATCCTGTCAAGATTGGCTCCCTTTTTTAAAACATCCCCCGGGCTGAAACATATAAATGAACTGTAATTTCCTGTATAGTTGATTACCACCGGCTTGTCCCCGTAACTTAAAAGCCTGCTGCCTGCCCGGGGGTTGCAGATGCTGAGGATCACGGCTGAAAAGGATGGGATTTTCTTTCCCTCCGGATCGAGAAGAGGTTTGAATGTCCTGATCGTGCTTGTCTGAGGGTTTGCCCCCGTAAGGTTCACATGACCCGCATCGTGCTTGCCAAAATAAGAATGGGAAGCATGGATTTTTTTGAGCCCGCCCTCTTCATCCTGTTCAGCATACATCGCCATTACCAGTCCTGGCGTCTTGTTCAGTGCTTCTTTAAGAAGAGAATCCGTAATGGGGTCCTTCCGTTGCTCGAAAATAACATCCAGACCGACTGCCCTTGGCCTGAACTGGTCGATGATCTCCAGTTCCTGTGCAATACCACCGCGTTTAAGCGTATCAATGCTTACCAAAACGATATTTGTATCCATCAGGTTTTGCCTGCTCCTTATCCTGGAATAAAGGATATCCGTATAATCAAAATCCTTTAATGCATTATCAAAAAGATCAAGTGGCTTGATATCGATCACTATAAGCCCAAGCAAAGCAACAGTAATGAAAATGAACAATGTTGCGAAGAAATTGTCAGGTCTGAATAAAAATCTTTTCATAGCCGCCCTGTAGTTCAACAATGGATACGATCGTTATCCTTTATTTACAATGACTATTCACTTTCAAAAATACAATATAATTCCTGAAATCCTGATCTTGTGTCAGAAAAATTTTCGGGTCAGGTGCCACTTACTGTATGACGTGGTGAACTGGATTTTAATGCGCAAAGTAATTCATATAAGTCTTTGCCCTCAAAAATTGAATTGGGATTTATCACTGTTTTTCGCTTGACTTTTAAAAATATCCCGTAAATTTATCAGTCATTTTGAAAAGGGTCCAAAATTAATTAAAGATGAAAAAACAATTTATTAAATTCGGGTTTGCTGCACTTGTTATAATCATAGCATTTTCGTGCAAAAAAACAACAACTACCACGCCAACATCATCAACATCATCAACCATGCTCGACTATACAACAGCCAATGGCCTGACGAACAATTGGGTTCTTTCCATTGTTGTTGATGCACAGGGGAATAAATGGATTGGAACAGAAAGCGGCGTATCAAAATTCGATGGTACCAATTGGACGACGTACAAAAAGGCCAATGGTTTGGTAAATAATATCGTTTATAGCATTGCCATAGATGCCCAGAACAATAAATGGTTTGGTACCGGCCTCGGGGTTTCGAAATTTGATGGCACCAATTGGACTTCATACCTGGTTGGATACTGGGTCCATTCAGTAGCCATCGATGCACAAGGCAATAAGTGGTTTGGAACCCAGGCGTTTGGGGCAAAGAAGTTTGATGGCACCAATTGGACAACCTATACAAGAGCCAGTACAAACCATGGTTTGGTCTGTGATTCAGTCTGGTACGTTGCCGTAGATGCCAAGGGCAATGTATGGTTTGCAACTGATAACGGGATCTCAAAATTTGATGGCGCCAATTGGACATCTTACCAGCCCGGTATTGTCGTTACACGAATTGCATTTGATAGCCAGGGAAATGAATGGTTCGGAACCCAGGGGAGTTTTCAGGATATGTCTAATTCCGGGGTTTATAAATTTGATGGCACCAATTGGACCATCTATAATAGTACCAATACTAACAATGGGTTGCCTGATAATATTATCACTGCCGTTGCTATTGATAAACAGGGGAATAAATGGTTTGGAAGCTGGTCAGGCTATATCACTGAATTTGATGGCACCTATTGGACTAATTACAGACAGCTCAGTAGTACTATTTTCGCCATTGCCGCTGACGCCCAGAATAATAAATGGATCGCAACAGAAGATTCCGGGGTGTACGAATTGAAAAATTAATTTTTAACGCGCCGTTATTCGACAATCAGTTTTTGAACATTCATTTTCCTTTCGTCCATTACCTTCATAAAATAAATTCCTGACGGAAGATTAAAATCTACTTCAACATCATTGTCTGTACCTGATGAAAAGTCAGCAGCATAAACCTTCTCTCCGGTCAAATTGAAAATTTCAATACTTTTAATATCACACTTCGCACTTCGCACTTCACACTTGTCTCTCGCCGGATTTGGATAGATTGTTATTTGCGAAGATTTTAATTCCATTATTCCAGCGGGAGCAGCATAATCCATCACCGTTGTCTTATAAGAATTAGCACCGTCTTCATAAGCTACATAGGGGTCGCCACTGGATGGATTAAATGCTAGGCTTTCACAGTCAGTTGTCCCGGCAGAGAAACCTGCATTTCCGACATTCACCCAGTTTGTTCCGTCAAATTTCATTACTGTCGCTTTTTCTGCATTCCCATAATCTTCATAAGCAACATAAGGTTGACCTGATGGGCTGAAGGCAAGAGATATGTCTGAAGCCACACCTGCTGAGAAACCTGCATTTCCAACATTCTGCCACATATAATCCAGTGGTGAAGATTTGTACCAGGGTTGCTGGGCACAAACTGCTATTGGAAACACGAACATTAAAATGTAGATAAGTTTTTTTATAGGATATCCATTTTAAGTAGTTGATTTTTCAATAATGGAATATAAAGTTCCATGGTGTTATAAAACACCACCAATAATAACAAAAATACAGGTGCTATGCAAATTTTTAGGCGTTTATATTTAAATCACCTGCAAAGGGGGACAAAAAATGACGGGGCATAGTGGCCAAACCGGTTAGATTGACCATTCAACGCCGAAAAAAATCGTGACGCGTAACGCGGAAAAGGTGGTGAACTGGTGACGTGGTGAACTGGTGAGTTAATAATCGTAATTCTAAATTCTAAAATTTAATTCCTCTTTCGTAATTCGTAATTATATTTGTGACTCTGTGACTTTGTCACACTATTGAATTATCAACAAATAACTACACTATGCCTTCTGATAAAAGTTTCGTTGAATTCATTGTCGACCAGGTTGAAAATGCCGGTCAGATTACTTATAAACAAATGTTTGGTGAGTATGCTATTTATTGCAACGGGAAGGTGGTTGCACTTGTATGTGATAACCGGCTCTTTGTAAAGCCATCGGAAGCGGGAAGAGCCTTCATTGGGAATGTAATTGAGGCTCCACCTTACACAGGAGCAAAAGTAAGTTTTCTAATCGATGACAGGGTTGAAGATCGTGAATGGATCAGCGACCTGGTCAGGATCACTTATAAAGAACTGCCTGAGCAGAAAATAAAGAAGAAGAAAAATAAATGAGATTTTTTCGGCTCTTTATAATTTCGAGTGGGTAACATAATAAGGATTGATTTTTCCAAAGTCGAGTTTACCAGTGAGCAGATAAATTATTGCTTTGATTGTATCAGTTCTTTTATAACCTCTTGCTTTAGCTTTTGCAGCTTGGAAAATAGAATTAAACCCTTCCAATATACCGTTACTGATTCTGTAAAAGATCCAGTTAACAACACCATTCCAGTGACGTTGAATAGTGTATGCGGCTTGTTTTATAGGTTCAATACGACAATGAGTTGCCCAGAAGTACCACTTTCGGAGAAGTTTATCAAAGATTTCAGCAGTGGGAGCTTCGTAGATTTGTTGGAAGGCTTCCCTGATCATCAATGCTTTCATGGTTTTCAGGTTAAGTCCACTGAGCTGAATTTCCTCAAGACGTTGATTCTGCCATTCACTAAGATTACCTCTGTTTTTAAGGAAAATGTATTTGGAGTTTTTCAGGATTGGATTGTTTGCCACTTCCGCTCTACGAACCTTATCAACTGCCTCGTTTATCACTTTGGTAACATGAAATCGGTCAAACACAATGTCAGCATTCGGCAAGTTTTCTTCAACACCAAGTATAAATGCAGGGGACATATCACAGGAAATTTGGCTTATTTGCTCTGCATTCCCATTGTGGGCTATGAGATCGTACACAAAATCAGCTACTACTTCATTGTCCCTACCCTCGGTAACAAATATGGTTCTTTTCTCCTCCAGATCAACAAATAATGAAACGTAGTCATGACCCTTGCGAACAGCTTTCTCATCCACTCCAACCACCTTGACAGAAGAAAAGTCTTCACAAGCACGAGCTGTATCGGTATAAGCCTTAATCATCTTCCACAGTTTGCTGTCATAAACTTCCAACAACTGACTTACCTGATGAACTGGCATGACTCTTACCAGCTCAAGTATCAAGGCTTCAAGAAGGAGTGTAAAGCCAGCCGCATGACCTTCCCATGGAGCTTGAACCTGTCTTGCTTTGCCATCCCCGATATCAACTCTTGGAATCCAGGCATGAAGATAGCATTGGTACTGAAAAAAATTAAGATGCCTCCAAGTCTTTTGAGTGGTATCATACGCTTTAAAATGACCTTTAATTCCTGACTCTTTATCCTCATAGTAGAATGTCGAACCACGCTCGAAATCAATCCAAATTTCAAGTTTACCAGCAGCTTGGTCAAACTGAACCTTATCAACAAACCATGGTTCCTCTACCATCAGTGCCTTGGCAAATAAATCTTCCTGAGTTAACATATATTTTACTTGACTTTTTAATTTTTTCGTAAATTTACCCACTTACTTTTACAAAGAACCATTTTTTCTAATAACTTTGACTGTATTAAACTTTCCTTATAACAACTAAATATATGACCCGACAAGAAGACGCTACCCTTTATTTTGCTGACACTTTCAATTGCTCTCAAGCTGTGTTTACAGTCTTTGGTAAAGAACAAGGTTTGACCGAGGATCAATGTTTAAGGATTGGCTGTGCCTTTGGTGGCGGAATGGGACTGCAACAATACACTTGTGGTGCAGTCACTGGTGCACTGATGGCTATTGGTTTGCATTTTGGAAGAGGATTAAATGATCCTGTTTCAAAGAAGGAAAACACCTATAAGATAGCTGTTGAATTCTTCGATGAATTCAAAAACCGGCACGGTTCAATTGTTTGTAAAGAACTGCTGCAAGGGCTGAATATGACCGATCCGCAGGACCGGAAGAAAATTGAAGAACTGAAGCTATTTCAAACAGTCTGTGTGAAGTACGTTCAGGATGCCGTTCAGATTGTCGAACAGTTAATTGGTGGCCAGTGATTCCGGTTTTTTATTCTGTGACTTTGTCGCTTTACGTCCCGAAACTCCCCTCCCTCCTGGGGGAGGGGTCGGGGGTGGGGTCCTTCGCGTCACGCGTCACGGTTTTTTATACCTTTGAAAATTAATGAATCAATCTTCAACTGTTGAAGCGACTTCTATTAATACTGTTTTTTAGCCTTTCATTTTTCTTTCGGGGAACCGCACAAACATTGACCACTGTCGGAACTGATTTCTGGATTGCCTTCCCTCCAAATTCCAGTTATTCTGCAACGCTTACCATATTCATTTCTTCTACTGTTGCTACGAGCGGAAATGTGACGTCAGCCTATCCCGGCGTGAATCAGGCCTTCATAGTGACTCCCGGTATTGTCACACAGGTTGTTCTTCCTTCCGGGGTTGCCCTACAGTCAGGAATTGAAAATAAAGGAATAGAGGTCACGGCAAATGATCCGGTTGCAGTGTACGGATTGAACGCATATGCCGCTACCACCGATGCCTATCTCGCAATACCTGTTCCTGCGCTGGGAACAGATTACAGGATCGTTTCTTACCCATCCAGCTTAAGCACATATCCTTCCGATTTAAGCGTTGTCGCCACACAGGACGGTACAATTGTGACGATTTTCGATCACCAGGGAGATTCTACATTTACTGTTAACCTGAACCGGGGGCAGACATATATGTTGAAAGCAAACGGTACGGGAAAAGATGAAACAGGATCAAGGGTTCAATCGAACTACCCGGTCGGTACATTCGGATCGGTGACACTTGTCGATATTCCGAATAGTACCTGCCAGGCAGCAGACTATATAGTGGAAATGATGTTCCCATGGTATTCATGGGGCAAGAATTTCGTCACCGTGCCCCTGGCCGGAAGGGATAACAGTGGCGATGTCTTCAGAGTCGTCGCTGCTGAAGATGGAACGGATATTTCAATAAACGGCACCTACGATACAACAATCAATGCCGGCGACCACTACCAGGTTAATCTTTCAGGGTATAATTCATTTTTGACTTCGAAAGCCGTGGCCCTGGCCCAGTATGCAAAGGGAATGACGTGCACCGGGAATATTACAGGAGATCCTTTCATGATGCTGATACCTCCTGAAGAACAATTTCTGAACAACTACACCGTCATCAATGTTTCCGGTTTTACCACTCATTGGATAAATGTGGCTGCACCCGACTATGCCATCGGAAGTATTTACCAGGATGGTACTTTAATCCCTTCCGGCGCTTTTACACAGATCGGCACGACAAATTTTTACGGAGCCCAGCGGTCAGTCACCCAGGGATCCCATACATTCAACAGTCTTTATCCTTTTGGAGTGTTCGTTTATGGCTGGGGTAACGCAAATTCTTACGGTTACCCGGGCGGAAGCTCACTCTCCCCTGTCAGCGAAATAAACAGTATAACCCTTACACCGGATACTTCTTACGGAATGCTGAATGTCACCAATATCTGCCTCAACGCAAATGTCCTCGACAATTATTCAAATCCTGTCCCCGGTGTCCTGATCAATTTCCATGTACTCGGACTAAACCCGGTGTCGGGAACTGCTTTTACAGATGCGTCCGGTAATGCCCAGTACTGCTATACGCAAATAGGGGTCACTGCGGAAACAGATCATGTCTATGCTGAGCAGTTTGGCGTAACTTCAGATACCGTTGTCGTGATCTGGAGTTATACTCCTCCCTGTGCAAATCCGGCTAATGGCGGAACGATCGGCAGTGACCAAACCGGTTGCGGGACCTTTATTCCGGCTACCCTTACCAGCCTGAGCCTGCCTTCTGGCCAATTAGGAACCCTGGAATATAAATGGCAGTCTTCAGTCACAGGAAGTACTTCAGGATTTTCAGATATCCCCAGCAGCAATTCACCTTCCTACAGCCCGGGAGCCGTCACTCAAACCACCTGGTATCAAAGACTTGCCAGGGTCTCCTGCATGTCCGACTGGTCAGGTGCGGCAACTTCAAATGTGGCGGAGGTCACGGTCCAGGTACCTGCTGTTGTCGGAGTAACAATTTCAGCATCAGCCAATGATGTCTGTGCAGGAACTTCCGTCACTTTCACCGCAAACCCGGTCAACGAAGGACCATCACCCTCCTGGCAATGGAAGGTGAACGGGTTCAATGCAGGAACTAATTCACCCGTATTTACGTACCCCCCGGTTAACGGAGACCAGGTAATATGTATCCTTACATCCAGTCTCACCTGCATTTCAAATAATCCCGCAACATCCAACAGCATACCGTTGATCATCAACCCCAACCTCCCGGTCAGTGTCACGGTAGCAGCATCGCAGAACCCGGTCTGTACAGGTACTACCGTCATCTTTACCGCGTCACCCGGAAATGAAGGATCTTCTCCAAACTATCAGTGGAAAGTCAATGGAGTTAACGTAGGAACTAATAATACCTCATATTCTTATATACCTGTCAACAGTGATATTGTGAGTTGCACCCTTACCTCTTCTGAAACCTGCACAACAGGCAATCCTGCTTCCGGCCAGGTTCAGATGGTAGTCAATAATAACCTGCCCGTCAGCGTTACCATCTCGGCTTCTGCAAACCCGGTTTGTTCAGGTATACCCGTGACATTTACTGCTGTACCTTTAAATGGCGGTACAACCCCGTCCTACCAGTGGCAGGTCAATAGCATCAATGCGGGTACTAACTCTCCCACGTACACCTATCCTCCCGCCCCGGGCGACCAGGTCACCTGCATCCTCACCTCGAATATCACCTGTGTGAGCGGTAATCCCGCCCCATCCAATACGATACTGATGACTGTCAATGCAAATCCAATTGTTACGTTCACTCAGTGCAACGACTCAGTCACAGCAATAAATGCTAAACCATTCAGGCTAAAAGGAGGAATACCATTGGGTGGAACCTATTCAGGGACTGGTGTCAATCCATTGACCGGGATCTTTGACCCTGCAACAGCGGGTGCCGGTACAAAAACCATTACCTACACATACACTAACGTGTCAAACTGCACAGCCCTCGCCCACACCCACATTATCAATTATCCATTATCAATTGTCAATTGTAACACCCCCATCACCGATATCAGGGATAACAAGGTATATGCCACGATCCAGATCGGAAGTCAATGCTGGATGGCGGAAGATCTTAATTACGGCACAGAAATACCCGTCACGCAGGACCAGCGAGATAACTGTATCCCTGAGAAATATTCCCTTCACCCTTCACCTCTCACTTCTCACTCATTTTACCAATGGGATGAACTCATGCAATATGACGATACTCCCGGAGATCAGGGCTTTTGTCCTCCAGCCTGGCATATCCCGACAGAAACCGACTGGAACCTGTTATTTGCCAACTACGTCAACAATGGTTTTGCCGGCAGTGCGCTCAAGTATTCAGGATATTCCGGTTTTGATGCACTTCTATCGGGAGCAAGGCATATGAATATGAGTTGGGATTTTCAAGGCGTTGCCACCTTCTTCTGGTCGTCCACCGTCTTCAATGGAGTCAAAGCCTGGGCCCACGGCATGAATGACACCGATCCAAGCGTCTCAGCATACCCATCAAGCAAGGCTAATGCGTTTTCGGTCAGATGTCTCAAAGACTAAATAGCAAAATGGCAAGATGGTAAAAAATCCATAAAAACATAACCTCATGAAAGTCATAGCAATAAACGGAAGTCCAAAAAAAGAAGGAAACACTTATCATGCCTTAAAAATGGTTGGTGATGAACTTCTTGCAGCAGGTATTGAATTCGAAATTCTGCATGTTGGCCATAAACTGATCCATGGATGTATCGCCTGTAACAAATGTGCTGAAAACCAGGATGAAAAATGTAGCATTTCCGAACCGATGATTTAAACCAATGGATTACAACTGATTAAACCAGCCGATGGCATCATTATAGGGTCCCCGGTTCATTATTCCGGCATTGGAGGTACGATGAAATGCTTCCTCGACAGGTTATTTTATGTTTCAGGATCAAACGGAAACCTCTTACGCCATAAAGTTGCAGCAGCAGTGGTTGCGGTTAGAAGGACAGGTGGTTCGAGCTACATTGGATGGTTTGTACCATTATCTTTCCTACGCTGAAATGATTGTTGCCACGTCCAGGTATTGGAATGTTATTCATGGCCGGCTCCCCGATGAGGTTTCCCAGGATGCTGAAGGTGTTCAAATTATGCATATTTTGGGTAAAAACATGGCCTGGTTGTTGAAAATGAAAGAAGCCACATCAGGTACAATACAACCGCCAATTTCCGAAGAAAGGGTTATGACAAATTTTATCAGGTAGATGACGGTGGTCTCTCTTAATTAGAACAAGGTGATCAATGGCGCCGTTTTTTCAAGCGTATCGCATATCGCGATATGCGATAATTATTTCATTTGTCTGGCCCTGGGCAAAAGGGAACGTAAGGGGTCATAGCATCATTCCACTGTATTCATCCGTTCCTGAAGCCGCCCGGCAAGATGACAAACTCTATGAATTACTGGCATTGGTCGACGCTTTGAGAATTGGCAGGGCCCGTGAGAAGAATTTGGCAATAAATGAACTAAAAAAAAGAATCCTGCATGAATAAACAAACCACTAATCACTAACAAAATGTGTCTTGCAATTTCTCAATCAAAATATTACTTTTGTAAAAAACGAATCAATTATGCCAACCCTATCAATGTTTTTTGGAATTATTATTCGAATGTATTTTGCTCCAAAAGAGAACAATCCACCACATATTCATGCATATTATCAAGATTTGAAGACAGTAATAGATATTGAATCCTGCTAAATAATCGAAGGTCAAATACCTCCGAGACAATTAAGATTAGTTTTTGCCTGGATTGAAATACATAAAGAAGAACTTCTTGCCAATTGGAAATTATGTCAAAACGGGGAGAAACCATTTGCAATTGAACCATTAAAATAGACGCTATGTATTTATCAATTAAGGATGTCAAGCCAGCCAAAGACTATTTGCTTCATTTAACATTTGAGAATGGGGAGAATCGTCTATTTGATATGAAGCCATACATGAATATTGGAATTTTTACGGAATTAAAAGACATTTCAATGTTCAATACAGTCCATATCAGTTTTGATTCCATTGAATGGAATAATGAGGCAGATCTCGATCCTGAATTCCTTTACAAGGAAAGCCACCTTCTTTAAATATTTAGTGGGGTCATTTGTGACAAGCCTGCCTGCCGGTAGGCAGGTAATTCGTAATTTGAAAATAACTTTGTGACTTTGGTACGCCACGAAGCGTGCGTAAATATAAATCAAATACCTACATGGATGAAAGAACCATGCAATCAAATTTGTCGTTCGGGTTGAAGTCACCCTGAGATGCAGTAAGGAAACAAACTGCATTGAGTTCAGGGCAGACACCTGTGTAAGCTGCCTCGTAAGCCTCGATACACGACAATGAGAGCGGTCAATCTGTCGAAGATGCCGAAACCTGTCACTGAAATGGAAGAAACGACAACAAGCACATTTCAGGCTCTCCGGGGTAAAATAAGGTTGCGTGCACAGGGAAGGTAGCGCATGAACGCGGGAGACCCTAACGGGACGGAATAAGTCCAACTGTTGCCGAGGGAGTCGGATATGCTCGTAGTAGTGAAGATACCCGAAAAGGTAAAAGCGGGAGGAGCGAAGGGGCATTACTATAAATGAAGTTTCAAAGAATACAGGTCAAACGAATTGATAGTCATGAATCAGGAAAGTGTTGGAGCAGAAGGACAGGGCGAGTTGTTCAAAAGACGACGGAGCGAGATACCAGATGCAGAAAGATTATCTGTATTACAGGAGAAACTATATCAAAAAGCCAAACAAGAGCGAGGGTATAAATTTTACGTACTGTACGATAAGATGTTTATTCCATACATACTAAGAGAGGCGTGGAAGGCAGTTAGATCGAACGAGGGAGCCCCGGGAGTAGACGGGGTAACCATAGCCGAAGTAGAAAGAAGTGGAATAGAACAATATCTTAAAGAACTGGGAGAAGATTTGCGCAAGCAGACCTATACACCCAAAGCAGTAAAGCGAGTTATGCTACCGAAGGCCAACGGAGGGTTACGCCCAATAGGGATACCCACGGTGAGGGACAGGATAGCACAAACGGCATGTAAAATGATACTTGAGCCGATATTCGAGGCAGATTTTGAGGAGAGTTCCTATGGATTTCGCCCCAAACGCAGTTCAAAAGATGCGATGACAGCGATAAAGGAGCAACTCAAGCAAGGCAAGACGGAGATATATGACGCTGACCTGAGTAAATACTTCGATACGATACCGCACGATAAACTTCAAATTGCACTGAAGGAACGTATAGCCGACCCAAGGATATTAAAGCTAATAAACAAATGGCTTAAAGTATCGGTTTACGAGGATGGGCAATACAAAAGTGGAAAAGGCAATCGTATAGGAACACCCCAGGGAGGAGTAATATCACCACTGCTTGCTAACATTTACTTCCATCTAATAGACAGGATAGTAAATAATGCACAAAGTTTGTTTGGGAAATACGGCATACGGATAGTACGCTACGCTGATGATTTTGTGTTGATGGGGAAAACTTTACCGGTACAAATAATAGAGAAACTCAAAAGTCTGTTACAACGAATGGGATTACGCCTCAATGAGGAGAAAACCCGATTAATAGACGCAAGAACAGAGAGTTTTAATTTTCTTGGATTTACAATACGCTACGATAAGGATATAAAAGGCAGGAATTTCCGATATTGGAACATTATGCCAAGTAAGAAATCGGAGCAGAAAATCCGGGACAAGGTAAAGGACTACCTAAAAACACACGGACATTGCAAGGCACAAGATGTTGCAACCGGATTAAACACGATAATGCGGGGATGGCTGAATTACTTTGATATTAAAGGGATCAGTTACCCAAGTATGAGTAAACGCAGGCTTCGTGCCTATCTAAGCAACAGTATATATCGGTATTACAATCGCAAGAGCCAACGGAAATGCAGGCTTTATGGACAAAACGCCTTTGAGGTTCTGGTAAACAAATACAGTTTAATAGATCCAACGAAATATGCAAATCAAACGGCTCACTTGTGAACGCAAATGATGAAAATTATAGGAAAGCCGTATGCGGGAAAACCGCACGTACGGTTTGACGAGGGGGCAGGGAAGGCTCTTACCTTCCCCGCTCTACTCTACTGACTCTTTTTCCGCGTCACGCGTCACGCGTCACGATTTTTCGAGTATTCAAATAACCTTAACCGTCCCCACATACTTAATCACATGCTTCGGCTTGCCACTGAGCAGATTAACCCTATCCAGGCACTCAAAATAAACAGCAATATTTAGTCCTGACATCTCAGAATGAGTGACCGTTATCGTCCCGGTACTACGAACAGATTCCTGTTCGAACTTCCAGATCTTGTTCCCTGAGATATTAAAGCCATACGCTTTAACAGGATCACTGCCTTCATCATCAATTTGAGCATTACTGTCGAATGTCGCCGTGATTGAGTCAGCAACTGTCGATGTAAGAACCACGTTACCGGCAAAAGAACCATCGTTCTCGCACAACACAAACTTACTGGGATCAATTTCGTCTGTATCAGCAACAAAACAATGTGGATTGTTGATAGACATGACGCGATTGACAGGTGCCATATTCGGAACCGAACCGGCATAAGCCGGGTTTATGTATTTTAGCATTGGCTTGACTAAATCACCGAGCTTTTTGAACCGCCCTCTGTTAAACTGCTGAGCAGGCGTCTTTGGGTTTTTGGGATTAAATGGTTTCGTCTTCCAAACATTCTTTCCCCAACAATGAGATAATACAGTGTTACCAACCGATCCACTGGCTTTTCCGATTACAGGATTTTCTACTATAGCCATGACGTTATATTTTTAATGGTTTATACTTCATTTTATTATTTACTCTGTGACTCTGGTACGCCACGAAGCGTGCGTAAATATAAATTAAATACCTACATGGATGAAAGAACCATGCAATCAAATTTGTCGTTCGGGTTGAAGTCACCCTGAGATGCAGTAAGGAAACAAACTGCATTGAGTTCAGGGCAGACACCTGTGTAAGCTGCCTCGTAAGCCTCGATACACGACAATGAGAGCGGTCAATCTGTCGAAGATGCCGAAACCTGTCACTGAAATGGAAGAAACGACAACAAGCACATTTCAGGCTCTCCGGGGTAAAATAAGGTTGCGTGCACAGGGAAGGTAGCGCATGAACGCGGGAGACCCTAACGGGACGGAATAAGTCCAACTGTTGCCGAGGGAGTCGGATATGCTCGTAGTAGTGAAGATACCCGAAAAGGTAAAAGCGGGAGGAGCGAAGGGGCATTACTATAAATGAAGTTTCAAAGAATACAGGTCAAACGAATTGATAGTCATGAATCAGGAAAGTGTTGGAGCAGAAGGACAGGGCGAGTTGTTCAAAAGACGACGGAGCGAGATACCAGATGCAGAAAGATTATCTGTATTACAGGAGAAACTATATCAAAAAGCCAAACAAGAGCGAGGGTATAAATTTTACGTACTGTACGATAAGATGTTTATTCCATACATACTAAGAGAGGCGTGGAAGGCAGTTAGATCGAACGAGGGAGCCCCGGGAGTAGACGGGGTAACCATAGCCGAAGTAGAAAGAAGTGGAATAGAACAATATCTTAAAGAACTGGGAGAAGATTTGCGCAAGCAGACCTATACACCCAAAGCAGTAAAGCGAGTTATGCTACCGAAGGCCAACGGAGGGTTACGCCCAATAGGGATACCCACGGTGAGGGACAGGATAGCACAAACGGCATGTAAAATGATACTTGAGCCGATATTCGAGGCAGATTTTGAGGAGAGTTCCTATGGATTTCGCCCCAAACGCAGTTCAAAAGATGCGATGACAGCGATAAAGGAGCAACTCAAGCAAGGCAAGACGGAGATATATGACGCTGACCTGAGTAAATACTTCGATACGATACCGCACGATAAACTTCAAATTGCACTGAAGGAACGTATAGCCGACCCAAGGATATTAAAGCTAATAAACAAATGGCTTAAAGTATCGGTTTACGAGGATGGGCAATACAAAAGTGGAAAAGGCAATCGTATAGGAACACCCCAGGGAGGAGTAATATCACCACTGCTTGCTAACATTTACTTCCATCTAATAGACAGGATAGTAAATAATGCACAAAGTTTGTTTGGGAAATACGGCATACGGATAGTACGCTACGCTGATGATTTTGTGTTGATGGGGAAAACTTTACCGGTACAAATAATAGAGAAACTCAAAAGTCTGTTACAACGAATGGGATTACGCCTCAATGAGGAGAAAACCCGATTAATAGACGCAAGAACAGAGAGTTTTAATTTTCTTGGATTTACAATACGCTACGATAAGGATATAAAAGGCAGGAATTTCCGATATTGGAACATTATGCCAAGTAAGAAATCGGAGCAGAAAATCCGGGACAAGGTAAAGGACTACCTAAAAACACACGGACATTGCAAGGCACAAGATGTTGCAACCGGATTAAACACGATAATGCGGGGATGGCTGAATTACTTTGATATTAAAGGGATCAGTTACCCAAGTATGAGTAAACGCAGGCTTCGTGCCTATCTAAGCAACAGTATATATCGGTATTACAATCGCAAGAGCCAACGGAAATGCAGGCTTTATGGACAAAACGCCTTTGAGGTTCTGGTAAACAAATACAGTTTAATAGATCCAACGAAATATGCAAATCAAACGGCTCACTTGTGAACGCAAATGATGAAAATTATAGGAAAGCCGTATGCGGGAAAACCGCACGTACGGTTTGACGAGGGGGCAGGGAAGGCTCTTACCTTCCCCGCTCTACTCTACTGACTTTTTATTAAAATCGTAAATCGTCAATCACACAATTCAATCGTCAATCGTAAATCGTCCAATCGTAAATTCTTCAACAAACTTTTACCATCCCCACATACTTAATCACATGTTTCGCCTTATCCATAAACAGATTAACCCTATCCAGGCACTCAAAATAAATACCAATATTCTTCCCCGACATTTCAGGATGAGTTAGTGTTATTGTTCCGGTATTCCGGATTGCTTCCTGTTCAAACTGCCAGATCTTGTTGCCGGAAACATCAAGGCCGTACGCTTTAACAGGATCATTGCCTTCAACTTCATTTTGAGTATTGCTGGAAAAGGTCCCCATTATTGTGTTTTTAACTTTCGAAACAAGAGTTACGTTATCGACAAAGGAACCATCATGCTCACATAGCACAAACAAACCGGGATCAATCGTATCTGTATCACCAATAAAACACTGTTTTTGATTGATTGAAACTATGTAGCCGAAAGCACACATCTTTTTACCAAACACTCTACCTGCATAAGCGATGTTTATATTATTAAGCACCTGGCTAATCAGTTTTCGAAGCTTTGCCATCCGTAAACTGTTTATTTTCAGTGCGGGTGCTATGTTAAGAGGTTTCGACCGCATTATGTTACGTCCATACTTGTCGGTATAAAACTCAAGGTTGCCCAACTTTTTTCTTTCTTTCTTTGGAGGAAGGTGTTCTATTTTAGCCATTCTATAGTGTTTTTAGTTTATACTGTATTTATAAGCAGCCTTTTTTTCTGATAAGGCCTGGTCAGTATATAGTACATTCCTGATATGTGGCAAAATTAAAACAAAAAACAATAACAAAAACAAATAAATTATAAAATAATTCTCATGTGTTTATTCAAATGTTATCTAACGTATTTGAATGTATTTAAAATATAGTATATGTTAATATTTGAATAATCCTGACATCCTGACCCCCTTTTTCCGCATCACGCATCACGATTTTTCTTTCTTTGATCGATTAATCGATTTTTCAAAAAGGCGTAACTAAGGATTTTATTTAAACCCGCTCCATAGGAGCGGCATGTCCGTAGAATTAACGTCCCTCTGATTACCCCCCGCTCCATCGGAGCGGTATTATATCTTTTGCCATTTTACCATCTTGCTACCTGAATAAATAACCTGAATAACCTGGTAGGTAAAATATAATTTGCATATTTACCTTTTAGGTGTATATTTGCAAAACACTTTATAACATTGAATGTATTTCTTGACGTTATGGTGACTGACAATCAAAAAAATGGTGCAAACAAGTAAATTAAAAGCAGTTAAGAAATTTGGCCCCGGGTACTTTATCCGGGAACAAATGGAATTGCGGAACTGGACACAGTCCGATCTTGCAGAGGTCATGGGAATTACGGTCAAACATCTGAATAAGATCCTTCAGGACAACCAGGCACTGACCTTGGATATGGCACGTATACTGGGGGAAGTATTTAGTACAGCTGCACAATACTGGATCAACATTGATACGGGATACCGTTTATGGTCATTCCAGGAAAAATCAAAAAAGGAAATCGAAGCCGAAATCAAAGCGTCGATATATGAACGCATGCCAATAACAGACATGCTTGCCAAAGGATGGCTACAGCCTTTTCAATCGGCGGATGAACTGCAAAAACAGGTACTTAAGTTTTGGGGTTGGAACAAACTGGATTTTTCAATCCTTAATAAAGATTATTTGCCATTCCTGACCCGCAAATCAGAGGCGTACAATCAATTTAATGCTTCCTATGCTGTTACATGGTACCAAAAAGCCCTTAACGAATCGAATAATTTTTCACATTTCACTTATAAAGAAAAAAAGTTAACGAAATTATTCGATAACCTGCATTCATACACTGTTGCCGATGATGGCATCAATCAATTTATTAACGAACTGTCAGGAATTGGAGTAATTTTCTTTGTCCTGCCTCATTTGCAGAAAACATATCTGGACGGAGCCGCATTCTATTCAGAACAAAATCCTGTAATTGTTTATACAGGACGTTACAACAGGATTGACAATTTCTGGTTTACGATAGCCCATGAAATCGCTCATGTCCTGAATCATATAGATAAAAAAACACCATTTATACTGGATAATCTGAATAAGGGCGATATCAATGCAAAGGAAACAGAAGCAAACAAACTTGCAGCAGAAAAATTAAAACATCCTGAGATCCTGAAATATTTAGATCCATACCTGGGATATCTCACCAAATCAAAAGTAGAAGATTGTGCAGGGGTTTACGAGGTACATCCGGCAATTATAATTGGTAAACTGGCATTTGAAAAGAAGGTATCATACAATAACCAATCCTTGTATAATGAAAACGTGCTCGAACGAATTCAACAGCGATACCAGGTATAGGATTGAATAAGGTTTTAACAGCGTAGAAATAAGTGAATCGCAAATAATAATGATGCTTCATTCTGAATTCTCAATTCTGAATTCCGATCTGATTTCAAAAATCGTTGATCGAATGTTCGAGTATTCAAAAAAAATCGTAATTCTAAATTCTGGAATTTAATTCGTCTTTCGTAATTGATTTTGTGACTCTGTGACTTTTTTTTAATAATTTTGATTTTAAATCTACAGTCCTATGTACAAACTCAGGATCACTATTGACGGAATCGACCCTCCTGTATGGAGACAGATAGCCGTTCCGGAAACCTTCTCTTTGAACAAACTTCATCATATTATCCAGATTGCCTTTGGATGGACGAACTCCCACCTTTACATGTTTGGCGAATATGAACATAAAATCGGTGATCCAATCCTATGGGGTGATAGTGAGACCGAAACCCTGTGGGATAAAAAGGTAAAAATTAAGGATGTGCTTAAAAAAGAAGGGGATAGGTTAAAATATGAATATGACATGGGCGACGGATGGATGCATACGATAGCTTTGCAAAAAATTGCAGAAGCGGAAACGAAGATTGCACAGTGTCTTGATGGTGCAAGAGATGCACCACCTGAGGATTGTGGAGGGATTCATGGGTATAAGCAACTGATTAATCATCTTCACCATCCCGAGCAGGATGGTTACATTGAACTCCTGGAATGGCTGGGCGATGATTATGATCCCGATCATTTTGATTTGAAGAGTGTGAATAAAGAACTGAAGAGCCTGGAGAAGTTTATCAAGTGGTTTGACAAAAAGAACGGATTAAAATGACGGGTTTTAATAAAAACTCACCAGTTCACCAGCTCACCAGTTCACCACGTTTTTCCATGTAAGGAAGTAATAGAGTTTCCTGTTTTACAAAAACCACCTACTACACTTACTACATACTACAAATGATGGGTACTCTTTTTCCACGTAACGCGTAACGCGTTACGCGTTACGATTTTTTGGCCAACCCGGTTAGATAGACATTCGACGCCGAAGGGAATCAACCAGCTTAAAAACAATTCTTAATTCTCAATTCAGACTTCCGATCTTACTTCAAAACTCGTTGATCGAATGTTCGAGTATTCAAAAAAACCCTATTATCCCTCATCACCATCAACGCATTCCTTGTGAAGTTTCATAATCTCCTTCCTTAACGCCCCCGGCTGAATTACTTCGACATCTGGCCCCCATCCCAGGATCAGCATCCTGAGCTCATAGGTCGGTATCACTTTAAGTTCGACAGTGGCATAATCGTCCTCTTTCTTCATCCATACCCTCTGGCTTGAATGAATAGGTTGTGTGATCACGTACCAGGCCTGCGATTTGGTTAATTTCAATACCACCTTAACCGGTTTCTTCCTGGGGGCGATGATCCCGATCACCGATCTGTAATATTCACGGGTGTTAAATCCGATGTCGTGATAGGGGATGTCAACAGTTTCAGGATCACTGACAAAGCGATCCAGGCTATAGGTATAGATCTCTTTCAGTTCATAGTGCCATCCGATAAGATAACACTCATTCCTTGATAAATATATTCCCGTAAATTGGGTTGACTGGTTTTTCCTCTTTTATAATCTGGGTTGATTTTGACCATTCACAAATTATTGTCATCTCTTCCTGGGTTGGTGCAGCACCAGATTTTTTTCCCATGAAACCCTCTGGAGGCATCTTTCTCTTGGAAACCATTTTGCACATGTCTTTTGCTTTGTCGGCTTGTTTTTCGGGTGAAAGTTTGTCCCAATTTGATAAATTAAGATGCATCCTTGCCATTCCGTTTCCACCTTCTGTATGACATTTTACACATGATCTTTCGGCTATTCTCATCACATCGGGTGAGATCGGCAGACTGACAATGCCTTTATTTTGGGACGACTGGGCATATGAATGGTTAATGAACATTGTAGTAAGGAAAATAATTCCTAAAACTGCAATGGTGATGATGATTGATTTTTTCATAAATTGTGTGTTTAATGTGCGGTATTTTAAATCATGCTGGATTATTAATCATAATATATCTTTCAGTGCTCTGTCATTATTGACAGATTTCAATAAGAAAGGAATCGGAAAAGAATTAATATGGTTATTAATCCATGGATCATTCTTACATGCCTCCCATGCACCATCTTTGATAATAGATCCATTTTCTGCACATAAATACGCTAACATTAGATAAATACGATCGCGGGTTTTGTTCTTCTCAACAACTTCAGGATTCTTTTTTCCTGAGCCCGCTTTATACCAAACGAAAGCAAGTTTGTCTTTAATTTTTTCAAAAACCTCGAAATTTTCAGATGATGCTAAATCTTTAAAATCAATGTCTAATATTCTCCCGTAACTAAAAACATAGGATCCTTTTGGAATTATTGCTCCGTTTTTAAAGGAAAATGTACATTTGTCTCCGCAAGGAAATTTAAAAGTAAAATCACCCTCAGAACACCCGTTAACAAAATTTCCTTCAATTATTTCCCCGCTTTTATAAGTGAATTTAGAAAATCCATCCCGCACTCCTTTTAGAAATGTTCCTTCAATAATATTACCATTAGAAAATGTTAATTTCCCATTACCATTATAAAGGTAATTTGAAAACTCACCAGTATATTTCAGACCGTTTTTTTCGATCAACTCACCACTGCTAAGATCATTATTTCTCCATATTCCAGTAAATCTTTTAACTTCAACTCCTTCTGAATCATAAATAACAAGTTGTCCATGTCCTGATTTGTTTGAATTAACAAATTCTCCCTCAAAATTTGCATAATACCCATCGTTAAGTTTGTATGTGTGCTTCCCGGTTCCTGTAAAGTCTTTGGTAAAGATATAGTCATTGTAAGTTGAATCACTGATGACTTTTTGTGCTTGCCCTGCTTCCCTGGTTTTTTTTATAACCCTTAATCTTCCTTCAAGATCCATAGTTTTCGGATTCAATTTCAGGGCGAAAATATATGTTTCCGAAGTATTAACTGCGGGCCCACTTGTTGCAGCGTCCAGATTATTAAAAATGGATAAAACCCCAAAAATGCCTCCTACTGCTGTGTTCCCTGCTATCGAAGAAAGTGAAGAGCCCGCATCCAAATACGCCGCGGCTTCTTGATTTCCTTTTTGGGGATCGTAAGTATGATCCGAAGTGAAAAGAAAAACAATAAAGTCTCCTTTTTTTGTCGCATCAATGTTTGATGATATAAATTCAGAGTTGTATCCGCTGCAGTCTTTGTGCAGATTAATCCTGTATTGTCCTTCTTCCTCTATAATATCAAGGACCCACCAAGCGACTGAAGTTCTTCGAGTTAGATAATTTGATCTCCAGGTTCCGGGAAACCAATTTTCAAGTTTTGTCTTTTCAGTGGTTTTTTCCAATTTGTACTCAAGCTGATAAATTTTATCTTTTAAAGATTCTGCATCAGCCGATTGAGGATCTAGAACTATATATCGCCTGAAAGCTTTAAGAGCTTCTGAATAATTATCAATTTGCTCATAAATCTTACCCATTGCCAGGATAACCGTCTTATTATCAGGTTCAATATCGAGAATCTTCTTCAGTTCATCTACTGCACCTTCATAATCTTTCATATCTAAAGCTGCCGATGCACGATTCATCAATCTTCTGACTTCCTCATTCTGTTGAGCATCAACAATCTTAATGAAGAAAATCAAGGCAAAAAGCAAAAAAATGTATTTCTTTCTCATATTAAAAAAGTTATGCAAATTTTTAAATTCGTAAAGTATTAAATTGAAAATATCAGAACTTGATTATAAATCCAATGCCGTTTGGAGTCATACCGAAACCAGGGGAAATATTCTGTTTTTGCTTTTCTTCAATACTTATATTATACAGATGTACCGCTTTCTTTTTTTTAGATGGAGCGGCACAAAGAATGGGAATTCCTACAATAAAAGAAGTAACACCTATACCGGCAGCGATTGCATAAGTAGAATTATCATGGTTTAATACTGCAACGAGACAAGCAGCAAGAGGGATAGAAATCATGAGCGCTAATCCCCACATCTCAGTCCTTTTATATTTAGTGAATTGTTTATAAGCTTCCGGATAAGGCTTTAGCAAATTATCAAGTTCTGAGTTACTAATTTTTTTGCCATCCTGAAAACAATTGCCTCCACGCATTAAGATTGGAGAAGAACTTGTTTGGGCATTAGCAATTTGGGTACAAATCCCAAGACAGATGAGCAAGAATAAAGTTCTCATAATTGATTTTTTTAGGATATGGTTAATGTGAGGATTCTGTTTGCGGTTGAAGCATCCACAAATGATCTTGTTTAAAATATGTATAAAGTTTTGAATCAATTAAGGCAGATGAGCCATCCAAAGGTTGAACGACTTCCCAGGAGGTTATTGAACCAGCATCGGTACCGACTAACTTTAGAATAGATCCTTCAGGTAATTTCATGAAAATACCAGTGGTTAAAGAATAGTCCTTTTTAAGAATATAAATCTTACCTTGCTCTAAGCTTTCAGAAGTGCTAGAAATAAATTTTTCTATATAGAAAGTTTTTGGCTGTGAAGGTATTTCATTACTTTTTGAACCTGAACTTTCCATTGCCGGTTGCTTCACAGTTTCTGTTACCTTGGCAGTTGAAGGTTGTTGTGGAATTATTTTATCGGATGGCACCAGTTTTACTTGCAAAACAGAGTCTTTCTGCTTTATACTTTTCTTATCAGCATTAGATGTTTGCGTACCTTTTCCCGCAATCATTAATACCTTATTTTTTGTTGCTATCTTATTTTCAATACCTACTATTCTAATTAAGTATTTCTTCTCAGGATTAAAAATAATGAGACCACCATTAAAATATTTTAGTATTCCACCGAATTTATCAGTAATTATTTCCGCAGTTGAATCTTTTAAAGTATAAACCATATTTTCAGTCGAAAAGAATATCCTGTTGAGTGATGTATCAACAGCTATTGATTTAATTTCTTTATCATTAGGTAAAGCTACAAGTGCTTTTATATTATTGTTTTTTGAATTAATAGAATATATTTTATTCTCTGTAGAAAACAGTATTGACCCATTCATATCACACACAGACAATATTGGCGTAGGAATCTCAAACAATTTTAAATATTTGTGACCTTTTGCTAAAATATAAAGTGCACAACTTTTCTGTTCTTTGACTCGATCATAAAGATACATTACATTCTTGCCTGCTGTTATTCCCATGTTGTTACTTGGTAATTGATAAAGTCTAGCAAAATGACCAATGGAATCCTTAAGATAACATAGTTCATTATTATTAACTATCATCAAAAACCCATCGGATGTATATGCAAAAGAACTAATGATACCTGTGGCTTTAAGTCCAATTGATTTGATGCCACCCCATCCCAATAGATAAAACTTATCAGTTGATGAGAGTAAAATAAGATGATTTGATGTAATGTTTAACGAATTAGTAAATGAAATATCCAAATGAATATCATCAAGCATTTTATTATTCATTAGAACTTCAAAACGAAGTGAATCTCCCTTCTCCGTGGAAACTCCATAAACAGGTAGTTGCCATATTACAATAAAAATAAATGGAAAGATTTTATTAAGAATCTTCATCCTCATTTTTTCATTTGTAAAATTGATTTAATATCCTGGTGGATGATTGTCATCATCATTAGTATGATTAACATCATTTAGTATATCTTTAACACCTTGTCCTGCACCAACCATGGCACCTGTATGACCAGTAATCATTTGTCCAATTATTATTCCACTTCTACCGGCTAAAGAACCAAATATTTCTCCAACATTTTTTGCAATAGGATTAAAAGATTGTTCAATCATATTTCCAATTCCGGGTGCCATTTCACCTATTTTACTTGCCGCATAACCCAATGCTATATCACCGGCTTTCTGTGATGCCATATCAAATTCAGTCTGCTTTAATGTGTTTAAACATATTTGAGATGTTGAAGTAGTTTTACCATTGTAAACGTCATTACCTGCCTCAATATCTTTAAAAACTAAATCTGTTGTAAAAATAGCTCCATATTTTACCCCTGGTGGAAAAAACCCATCAACAATAATTGCCAATCCTCTCAAACCTTCTAACACTGGATGATTATTCTTCTCTTTATCTTCCCAATCAGGAGTATATATAAAACTTGCACTGCCATTTAAAAGATCTTGCCCTATTTTGATAAATGGTTGTGTCATTCCTTTTATATTACCATCCGTTATTGAGTTCATGGCTGGTAATGGTACATTTAAATTATCATTATACCCATGTGCCGTAAGAACACCTTCTGAATCCTTATTTGATTTTATTTTTTCCTGTAATAATTCTTTTGCAGTTTTTGAAGCATCACCATTACTATTTTGCTCGCTTTGCGGTAATATTTTTTTTAGATCACCGGATAAATCGTCGGTAATGGCAGTTTTATTTTGATCAGTTTGGTCATTACTTTTCTTGCTCAAGTCAAGGTTATCTTCATCCTTATTTGAAGGAGAAGGATTAGTTTTTGACTCAGTGTTGGATGATGGATCTGCCTGGGCTGCAGGGGCCGTATTCTTACCAACACACTCTGTACAATAAATATACACTGTACAATCTCCACTGAAATTCCCTTTACTATCATAAACGGGATAGCTTTTTGCAAAATTGAGATATGATCTTCTCGCATTGTCGCACTGGGTCTGGGTTTGAAACCCATCCACAGGAATTAAAGGCATATCAGGAAGTGTGAAATTACCGCAAGAACCTCTCTGTTGTACCTTAGCTGTAAACTTCCATCCTTGTGCATTGGACTGAAAACCAATGCCAAAAAAAATAGTTAGAAACGGCAGGATAAATATATTACCTCTAACCGCTCTGTAAACAAACTCGACTTTCATAAGATCAAAAATTATCTTTAAATTTTCTTAAACAGTAAAGCCTTCACAAGAATATGGTCAAAAGAAGATATAAAGAAATCTGAGGAGTAAAATAAATTATCAAACGACAACGAAATGTTTTGTCCGGTTGAAAAACCTGCCAGCACTGAAGAAACTTGATAAATCGCATGGATAATGAATTTGCGAATAAGCAAGCCAATCAATAAAATATTCCCGAAAAAAGAATGAAAAGAGTTTAATCAATTAACAAGTAGCTGGCAGTAGTGGAAGCAGTTCTTACACCGGGATAGTTAACCTATTACGTTTAAAATGTTGGGCGAATGTACAACATAGTTTATTGAAATGCAAGTAATCAGTTATAATAAATTGATACTAAGAAATTTCCACTGCATTCAATAATGAAGTCAAATAACCGCATTACCACCGCAAAAATTGTTGCGGGAAAAATTTCATAAGGCTGTAGAGATAGCCCAACAAAAATTAATTCATAAAGAATAGGATTAATATCGGTTGAATATTATGAGACGCTAGCCTTCTTGCTGGAAAACCCGTCAAGATTGATCTCCAAAAAAAGACTGAATTCTCAATTCAGAATTCCGATCTGATTTCAAACTTCCTACCTGCCGGTAGGCAGGCGTTGATCGATATTCGATTATTCAAAATTTAATCGCACTTCGCACTTCACACTTGTCCGCACACTTCTTATGCAGCTTCATTATCTTTTTTCTTAAGGGAACCGGCTGCATCACCTCCACATCCGGCCCCCATCCCAGGATCAGCATCCTGAGCTTATCTGTGTGATCCCATACCATGCCTGCGATTTGGTTAATTTCAGTACCACCTTAACCGGCTTTCCTTTGGGTGCAATGATCCCGATCACCGATCTATAATATTCACGGGTGTTAAAACCGATATCGTGATAGGGGATGTCAACAGTTTCAGGCTCACTGACAAAGCGATCCAGGCTATAGGTATATATCTCTTCCAGTTCATTTTGCCATCCGATCAGGTACCACCTGTTGTGGTACTGCTTCAGCAGTACAGAGTGATAAGTGGTTCCGTTTTTCCACTGGAGGATGAATAATGAATTTTAACGAAAAACAGAAAACAACCTACAACAACTACAACTTACTACAAATCTGCTATTGTAGTAAGACAGAGTAAGAATGAAGTATTCAACCTTCTACGTTATAAAATAATAATAACCAATGTATTAAGAATAGTTTAGTAAGTAGTAGGTTCTTCTTCAATTTCTTGAATATTTTATAATAGATATGGAAAATTGAAGAGGAGAATAAATTGTAATGAAAAGCAAAAAAGCACTAACTCAACGTACTACATACTACAAATGAGGCATTGTAGTGTATTGGATAAACCAGTCAGATTGATCAGCTAAGGCCGAAGGAATTCAACCAGCTTAAATGAATTATTATCAGATTAATACTATGGTCTCGCTTAACCGGCACAAGGTGGTCAGTGGTTCCGATTTTACCATCTCTGGTAAAATCGCTAATTTTGAATTTCTTAATCGATTTAATAAAAAATAGTGACCAGGATTTAGTGCCATGATTGATGTAACCTGTGCAATTATCATTAATGGGGACAAGGTTTTAGCAACTCAAAGAAGTGAAAAAATGAACTTGCCACTAAAATGGGAATTCCCAGGTGGTAAGATTGAGCGTAATGAAACAGCCATTGAATGTATAATCAGAGAATTGAAGGAAGAGTTGAATATTGAAATTGAAATAGTGAGTAAATTAACTGCACATCCATATGATTATGGAGAATTCAAAATCAATTTAATCCCATTCGTTTGTAATTTTTTGGCTGGAGATATTATCCTAACCGAGCATAAGGATTATAAATGGTTCGCAAAGGATGATTTGCGGACTTTGGATTGGGCACCAGCTGATATTCCTGTCCTCGAAGAATTTTTTAAATTGGATTTATGAGGCAACGGTGGATATATTGGCCAAATCGGTCAGTTTCACCACTCAAGGCCAAAAGAAATCAACCATCTTAAATGAATTATTATCAAAGTAATACGGTGGTCTCGCTAAATCAGCACAAGGTGGTCGTGGTTCCGGTTTTTCCAATGTTATGTCAAAAACTTCAGTGTAATTATTTTTCTCGGAAGTCGAATGAATTTAGGAAAAGTATATTTTTGATTTAGTCTAAAACACCTGAATGCCACGCTCATATTATTCTGCATCAATTGTCGAATTCTTAGTCACACCGACAGAAGAAATACTTGGGAAACTAGAGATGCAGAATGAGTTTGCACTTCTTCAAAACCAGCGTGATGCGTGGCTGGAAGAAATTGCTATTCTTAAAGAAACATTACGACCATTTAAGGGCTCTGTTTATTTTGAATATAATATTCCCCGTATGGGGAAACGAATTGATGTTCTTCTCATTATTGATGCAATCATCTTTGTACTCGAATTTAAAATAGGTGAATCTGAATTTACCTCTTATGCATTTGACCAGGTCTGGGATTATGCATTAGATCTTAAAAATTTTCATGAAACAAGTCATGAACAAATAATTGCACCGGTACTTATTGCTACAAAGGCAAATACATCATTTACATCTATTTCAACAACTCTTGATAACGATAAGACCTACCTTCCAATCAGATGCAACGTTGAAAGTTTACCACAAGTAATTAGTTCTATTTTATCTTTCTCGGGAGGATCAGCGATTGATATTCCACAATGGGAACAAGGTCGATATTGTCCCACGCCAACCATTATCGAAGCGGCAATGGCATTGTACAATGGGCACTCTGTTTCTGAAATATCCAGGAATGATGCCAGTGCCATTAATCTTACGATAACATCTGATGCTGTTTCACAAATCATCCATTATTCAAAAGAAAAATCACAAAAATCAATTTGCTTTGTTACAGGAGTGCCTGGGGCCGGAAAACCTTGGTTGGTCTCAATATTGCAACGACTCACTATGATCAATCCAGTGCTTTATATAGTGTATTTCTTTCTGGAAATGGTCCATTAGTAAATATTTTACGTGAAGCTTTAGCACGGGATAAAGTGCAACGGGAAATTGATCGGGGTGAAACCTTGAGAATCGGAAAAGCAAGAAGTGCAGTTAAAGCATTCATTCAGAACGTACATCATTTTCGGGATGAATGTTTGATTGATCCTGAAAAAGCTCCCATTGAACATGTGACTTTATTCGATGAGGCGCAACGTGCCTGGGATCTTGAGCAAACATCAAAATTCATGCGATTAAAGAAGGGGAAGGCAGATTTCAATAAATCAGAACCCGAGTTTCTCATTTCTTGTATGGATCGGCATAAGGATTGGGCTGTAATTGTATGTCTCGTAGGGGGAGGGCAAGAGATTAATACAGGGGAGGCTGGTATAAGTGAATGGATTGAAGCACTTGAACGATCTTATCCTGTTTGGCATATTTATATTTCTGAAAGGATGAATGATAGTGAGTACAACGCCAATGAAATTCTCAAAACCCTATCCCTCCGTTCGAATGTTTATTATAAAGAGGAACTACATCTTGCAACTTCAATGCGGTCTTTTAGGGCCGAAAATGTCTCACTATTAGTAAAGACTTTACTTGATATTAATATCAAGGAATCCCAAATGATCCTTAAACAATTAATTTCGAAATACCCAATTGTCCTTACCCGGGATTTAGTCAAAGCAAAAAAATGGTTAAAGAAGCAGGCGAGAGGCTCAGAGCGATATGGGATGGTTGTCTCTTCGCAAGCCGAAAGACTCAAGCCCTATGCTATTGATATAAGGTCACCGATGGATCCAATTCATTGGTTCCTGAATGGGAAGGAAGATGTGCGTTCATCATTCTATCTGGAGGATGTCGCTACTCAATTTGATATTCAAGGATTGGAATTGGATTGGGTCTGTGTTTGTTGGGATGCAGATTTTCGATATACAGAGAATGGTTGGGAGCATTGGTCGTTCATGGGCGAAAAATGGAATCATATCAATAAACCAGAACGCAAACAATATTTAAAGAATGCCTACCGGGTACTTCTGACCCGTGCAAGACAAGGGATGGTGATTGTAGTACCAGAAGGAGATCTGGAGGATCCTACAAGAAATCCGCTCTTTTATAATTCAACTTTTGAATATCTCAAAGGGATAGGTTTTGAAACGCTATAAAATGAGAACAAGTGTGTAGGCGAACAATTAGATCGCATTGTACAACTTACTAAACATTTTCAACTTTAAGCATTTAACTATATTTTCTTCGAGAAACTGAATTACAAACTAGTTTCTAGTTCTTGTAATTCAATTTCCAGTTTATTTGAAGTTTTCTTGTCTTTAGGTGAGGTTTCTTTATAAAATTTGTCAATAAGGAATGCCACAAAATGGTAGCTTGTAACACTAGTTAGTGGTGGACTCGTAAGTTCTTTGATTAATTCATTAAAGAATTTATTTTTTCGTTTAACATATTGGCTTATCATAAATTCATCATTTGCCTGACTTCTATGTATAGCAATAATATCATCTAATTTCTTTATTTCTGAAATTAGATATTGTATGTTTAATATTTGAGGACTGTTCATAAGGCACTCTGTTTTAAATATTTATTTCTAAATACCCCTTGTGATAGATATTACCTCTTCGGTTAGGCTTAGTCGAATCGAATTGATTCATCCAATATGCTCTATCACCTAATGTTTGTGCAATATATTGATGGTTATCAGGATATACAGTTACAATGTATGCATCAATACCATATTCCTCAAGAGATTCAGGATAGATGAATGCTCGTAAGGTTTGATCATGTTGATGCACAATATTATGATCTAAAAATGTGACAATATCAATATCTCTAGGATTAGTTGATCGTGTAGTGAATCCACCATTAATCCATTGAATATGCCCATTCCCTGTGATTTGAGTCAAGTCTTCCATATACCTGCAATAACTATCAAACAAATGTGTACGTTGATCTGAATGTATTGTCCTTACAAATACAGTTTCAAATTCTAGTAGTGTAGACTGTATCCTGAGGAATGGAATAATGTGACCTCTGCCGTTGAATTCTATCATCACCTTTCTGTTAGCTATTGGAGTTAAATTGCTTTGTTATTGTCACTTGCCATTATACAACAATTAGGAACAACATACTTAGGTGAACTCCATTTCCAATGACAATACACAACTTTTATATAAAAATTTATAAACTACAAATTTACTACAAAACAACAATTATTCAAAAATTTTAATTGCACTTTGCACTTTACACTTTGCACTTGTCAACACACTCTCGGTGCAACTCCATTATCTCCTTTCTTAACGCCCCCGGCTGAATTACTTCGACATCCGGTCCCCATCCCAGGATCAGCATCCTGAGCTCATAAGTCGGTATCACTTTAAGTTCGACAGTGGCATAATCGTCCTCTTTCTTCATCCATACCCTCTGGCTTGAATGAATAGGCTGTGTGATCACGTACCAGGCCTGCGATTTGGTTAATTTCAATACCACCTTAACCGGTTTCTTCCTGGGGGCGATGATCCCGATCACCGATCTGTAATATTCACGGGTGTTAAATCCGATGTCGTGATAGGGGATGTCAACAGTTTCAGGATCACTGACAAAACGATCCAGGCAATAGGTATAGATCTCTTTCAATTCATTGTGCCATCCGATCAGATACCACCTGTTGTGGTATTGCTTCAGCAGGTAGGGATGTACCCTGTGCGTATAGGGTTTATCAACATAAAATTTCTGGTAACTGAATTTTATGACTTTCTTGTCTCTTATGGCCCTGATGATCGGCTCGATGAATTGCTGGCCAAGCGAACCAGGGGATTGCTCGAATTCAATGAACGGGAAAACATCTTCTTCTGCCGACAACCGTTTGATGTTCATCATTTCTACAACTTTCTGAACAGCACCGGTAAACGTTGAAAAGATCCCTACGTTACTATACTGCTCAAGCATGGTGGCTGCAAAGGAGAGGGCCTGCACCTCCTCGTCATTCAAAGGGAAATTGTCGATTGAGTATTCAGGAGTCTCATAATAGTAGGCCATCCTGTCCCGGTCAAGTTTAATAGGGGCAAAGTAACCCAATCGCTCATCGAACTTCATGTCACGGATATCCTGGTAAATGGTTCGCTTACTGACAGGGCTTACCGACAGTGCATTTTCACAGGCCTGTATCAATTTGTCCATGGTTGCGTACATAAAATCTTTCAGACACCGGTTTATTACCCTGTACCGAACCAGTGCTTCCTTGTTTGTTGGCATCTTTGGCTTTGTTTTTATCAAAATGACCCCACCCCCGGCCACTCCCCCAAGAGGGAGGGGAGATTATTTGAGTAATCGAATATCGATCAACGAGGTTTGAAGTCAGATCGGAATTAGTGAATTATGAAGTTTGATTTGAATACTCGAATATCGATCAACGATTTTTGAAGTAAGATTAAAATTAGTTTTCGCAGGGAACTCAAAATTAAGAATATTTGTAAAAAATTGAAGATTTTTCTTTTTTGCAGATACACTGCATTCTCAATGCCGACTTTTGCACCGGAACAATGTCTCAGTTATTATGAAAACAAATCTCCTCCGCCACATTGAGTTTATCGCCCATCAGGCTGTCGATTCAAAACTATCGCCTAAGTTCATGAGAAACGTGAAAGAGAGCGCCGATGCACTTTCCGGCTTCCTTGGGTGCAACCGGATGCAGGCGGTCCTGTTCTCCATCATCTGTAACCTCAATTTCAGTAAGAAGGCCGTTGGGATCGATCGTATTTCTGACATACTGGATTGTACCATGATAACCGTCGTCAGGCATTTGAACGAACTTGAGCAACTGCGCAAGAACAAAATCCTCCGTAATGAATCAGGCGATCAGAATTTTGAGAACCTGGAATCTATTTCTGCAATCTCCTATTCGGTCAATCCTGCCCTGTTCGATGCACTGCGAAAGGGAGCGCCGTTCCCTATCCCGAAAGTGGGAATAAAGGACAGCTATGAACTTATCACGGCTATCGGCGAATTAATAGAACAACAAAATGAGGGACAGATCACTTTTCAGGAAATGTGGCAGGAACTTGCCAGGATCGAGTCAAAAAATCCGGGCATTGAATTCCTCAGGGAGATAAAAAAATCAGGTTTGGATAAAAAAGAGCGGATTCTCTTTGTCAATCTCTGTTATGAATATTTCAACGGGAATCTGAATTGTGAGCTAATCCCCATGATCTGCCTCATCACCCCGGAAAAGAGGGAACAATTGGAGATGAGGCTCAGGTTCACCAGCGGAAACAGCAGGTTAATTTCTAAAGGTTTGATCACGATAAGGGAAGGATTTTTCAGGAGTGAAATGGAGATTCGCCTGACAGATAACGCCATTCAGATGCTGACCAGGGATGACAAGAAACTGAACACCGGCTTGAAGGAAGTAAAAAGTGCCGATCTTATCCCGGCAAAGGATATCGCGGAGAAGTCTTTATTTTTTACTCCGGAAGAAAATGAAAAGCATGAATTTCTGGCGAAGCTTCTGATGCCGGATAATTATAAGGGACTAACAAAGAGGCTTAGCAAAAGCGGCATGAAGTCAGGAATTGCCGTCCTCTTCTATGGACCACCGGGAACCGGGAAAACAGAATCTGTCCTCCAGTTAGCCCGGCAAACCGGCAGGGATCTCTTAAAAGTGGCCATCAGTGAAACAAAAAGCAAATGGTTTGGCGAAAGCGAGCGGAAGATCAAAGAGGTTTTCGATCGTTACAGGAAACTTGTTGAGGAGTCGGATATCATTCCCATTCTTTTCTTCAATGAGGCCGATGGGATCTTCGGTTCACGGAAGCAAAACGGTGATTCATCCGTCGATCAGACAGAGAATGCAATTCAAAACATCATCCTGCAGGAGATGGAAGAGCTGGAAGGCATCCTGATCGCCACAACCAATATGACGCAGAATTTCGACAAGGCCTTCGACCGCAGGTTCCTCTACAAGATAAATTTCGAAAGGCCAACTTCCAAATCCAGGTCACAAATCTGGAAGGACAAGATCCCTTCACTAACTAACGCTGCAGCACTAAAGTTTGCCAATGCTTATGATCTTTCCGGCGGACAAATAGACAATGTAGCCCGTAAATACCTCATGAGCCGGATCCTTAATGGAAAGATCCCAACCCACCGGCAGGTTGAAGCCTGGTGCAGGGAAGAAAATAATAAACAGGAAACAAAGAAAATCGGATATAAACTTTAACTTTACATTATGAACACGCCTATCATCAGCATTTTCAACCATATCCTCCTTAGCGCGTTTTAGCGTCTTAGCGTCTTAGCGGTAAAAAAGGCTATTCAGGACAATCTCAATTTTACACAATGAAAACACCAATCATCAGCAAATCATCATTCATCCGCGGCATGCAATGCCATAAATCACTCTGGCTTCACCTGAACCAACCAGAGGAACGGGATGAAATCAGCGAATCACAACAACAAATCTTCGACATTGGCCATAACGTAGGTTTCCTGGCGCAGCAACTCTTCCCCGGAGGCATCGATGCCAGCCGTGGCGAATTTTCAAAGATCCAAGAGGCGGTAGATTATACAACAGAACTAATTGGTAAAGGGCAAAAGGTGATCTACGAAGCTGCCTTCAGCGATGGGGAGACCCTTTGTTACATGGACATCCTTGTGAAGGAGGAGGATGGCTGGGCTGCTTACGAAGTAAAAGCCTCCACACAAGTGAAAGATTACCAGGTTAACGATGTAGCCTTCCAGTACTATGTTATCACCCGGTCGGGACTGCCACTCAAACGGATATCCCTGGTGCATTTAAACAATCAATATGTAAGACGAGGAGAACTTGACATTCAGCAATTATTCACGATTGAACCCATGACTGACACAGTGCTATCGATGCAGGGGAATATCCCGGGTAATTTGATTTCCATGCAGGATATGCTGAAGGCAGGTTTAATGCCCGATATAACAATGGGCCCTCAGTGTAATAAACCATTCTCATGTGATTTTCTTGAATTCTGCCGGCAGTCTATTTCCGAAAATCCAGCATCCAGTATCCAGCATCCAGCATCCAGAGATCAGGACGCACTCGATGAATTCCTGGATGAGCTTGAGTACCCGCTATATTTCATGGATTTCGAAACAATCCAGTTAGCCGTTCCCCGTTATAATGAAAGTCGCCCTTATCAACAAATCCCCTTTCAGTACTCCCTTCACATTGTCCAAACTCACCAGTTCACCAGTTCACCAGTTCACCAGTTTTTTTTGGGAACTCCGCCTGCTGATCCACGTCCTGATTTTATCCGTTCCTTGTTGGATAATCTCGGAACAAAGGGAAGTATAATCGTCTGGAACAAGGCTTTTGAAAACACAAGGCTAAGAGAGATAGCACGTGATTTCCCGGAGTATGCCTCCAGGATTGAACCTTTGTTTGACCGGGTGGCCGATCTGATGGTCCCTTTCCGAAGGAAACAACTAAGTACACCTGAAATGAATGGGTCCTATTCTCTAAAAGCAGTACTTCCCGCATTGGTAACTGATCTCTCATATTCTGAGTTGGAAATTCATGAAGGTGGCTCAGCAAGCATGACATACGAAAGCCTTTACAGTGATAATGATCCGGATTCTATTGCTAAAAAAAGGGAGAATCTTTTAAAGTATTGCGAATTGGATACGTTGAGTATGGTGAGGATTTTGGAACTGCTGTGAGTAATGGTTGAAGGCTAATAAGATGTTTGAAAATATTTTTTAGTTATGGAATTATTATATAATTTTGGAGGATAGATTAAGATAAATGACAACCTGAGGTTTATTTACAAAATAAATCTTGTAAGAAAATCTTAATGTAAAACCACAGCTGTCCAAAATAAATTTTACTACTCATAATTACCTTTGATAACCAGATATATAGGTTGTCGTTTTATCGATTTTCAAGATTAACCCTCCCCATCAAACAGTAATAATTGTTCCGTTTTATTGCTATTTGGACGGATAAACGGCTCATTAATCCAAGCCCACAGGTCAATTTTTACAAAAAGATTTAGTCGGATAAAAGTGATAAGGTTCGACATGTGCCATTTGTATTGTGCCTTTGTCTTTAGGTAAGCCAGAAGTAGAATCGTGATTAAAGCCGTCCAGATTTGTATTTGAACTGCATTCTCAGAGGTTCCAACAAATGATTTGATTTTCAGGTTCTGTTTAATCATCTTGAAAAAAGATTCAATATACCACCGCTCTTTATAGATCATGGCAACGGTCGTTGCTGTCCAAGATCGGTTATTGGTTATAAAAACAAGTTCTCTTTGATGCTCTTCATCCCAATACCTTACCATTCGTAGCATTTTCGGGTATTCTTCCTGAGCTTTTACCCCTTTGAGCCGAATATTGCAGTCACGAAGTACATTCTTATCCTTTTCATCCGACAAATCAAAGTCTTCAACGATCTCATAATCCATGTTGTCTTTCGCACGGGTCACAAACCAGTTGTTCATGCTGTCCAAATTATACCACCAAGAAAAATCGTAGTAGCCCATGTCGAATACCAGAATGCTATCCAAGGGCAACCTCATCTTTCGAGCAACCTTTATTTCATGCACTTTCCCATGGGTAAGATCAGCGAATGCTGGTAAACAACCCTCGTAGTCAAGTAACAGGTGAAGTTTGACAGCCCCTTTGCGGGTACGGAACTTAGCCCAGTCATAAAGCGAAAGCGATAAGGAGATCACGCTGGCATCTAACAGGAATACTTTGCGTTTAATCTTCTTCAAGGCAGGTTTGGAGAACTTTGTCTGCGTACGAAAATAATCTGCAAGAACATAATAGAACTCCTGAAATATCACGTAGTGGCGGTGTTCGTTTACATACGACACTGTGGATTTGGCTGGAGCATGGCTACATCCAAGATGTTTTATGTTCCCCGTGATGCTTCGTAAGCCGTTTGAAATGTCTCTGACTGAATTTGCATGACCCAGGTGACAGAATAGCATGCTGATCAGATGCGTCCAGCTATCAATGCCTTTGCTGTATTTATCAGTACCGTGCTTATTAACAATATTACTGAACAATTCTCTGGGTATTAAACTTGTCATTTGTGAAAAAAGAGATAATTTTACCATAGGGATTGGTTTTTGTCGATATTGTAAAATTACCCCTTTCAGGGGTATCTCCAATCCCTACTTTTTTTCTTAAAAATTTATTTTGGACGGATGTGATGTAAAACAAAAGACACGACACAAAAAGAACTCAAATATACAATCCCTGGAAAATAGAACGAAGAATGCAAGGTAAACAACTCCGGTTATTAGAAGCCGAACTCTGGCGGGCTGCCGATCAACTCAGGGCAAACAGCAAACTTACAGCTTCAGAATATTCAATGCCCGTTCTTGGCTTGATCTTTTTACGACATGCGTATAACCGGTTTCAAAAAGTAAAAATTGAAGTAGAAAAGAACCTGCCGGTTCATCCACAAAGGGGAATACGACCCTTGACTAAAATGGATTTTGAGGAAAAAAGTGCAATGTATCTTCCTCCTGAATCACAATTTGATTACCTCGTCTCACTGCCTGAAAGTGCTGATATAGGCGAAGCCATTGATCATGCCATGAGACTCATTGAAGAGGAATATGAGAACCTGAAAGGCGTGTTGCCGAAAAATTATTCCATCTTCAGCAAGGATTTATTGAAAGAGCTCCTCAGGATCTTCAACAAGGAAGTTTTACAAAAAGCAGAAGGCGATCTTTTTGGGAAAATTTATGAGTACTTCCTCAATAAATTCGCCATGACCGGGGCACAGGAAGGCGGGGAATTCTTTACACCAATGAGCCTTGTGCAAACCATTGTCAATGTTATCGAACCTGATCATGGAATTGTGTTCGACCCTGCCTCCGGTTCTGCCGGTATGTTTGTTCAAACTGGTTATTTCATCGAAAATGAAGGATTGAGACCTGCAGAGAAAGTCACTTTCTATGGACAGGAAAAGGCTGAGATCAACACTAAACTTTCAAAAATGAATCTGACAGTACATGGGTTGGAAGGGAATATACAAGAGGGGAATACCTTTTATGAAGATAAACACAACCTGGTTCATGGCTGTGATTTTGTGATGGCCAATCCTCCATTCAATGTAGATGGTGTTGATAAAGGCAAGGATTCGGTGAAGAAAGATCCTCGCCTTATGTTCGGCGATAATAAGGTAAACCTGCCGAAAAATGACAATGCTAATTACCTCTGGATCCAATATTTCTATAACTACCTGAAACCAACCGGCCGGTCAGGATTTGTCATGGCATCTTCTGCAAGTGATGCCGGACATAGTGAAAAAGATATCCGTGAAAAACTGGTAAAAACAGGTGCCGTTGATGTGATGATGGCCATTGGCAACAACTTTTTCTATACACGTTCATTGCCATGCACCCTCTGGTTTTTTGACAGGGCAAAAGAACAACTCCCCTCTCCTTCAGGAGAGGGGCCGGGGGTGAGGTGCAAAGACACAGTTCTGATGCTCGATGCCCGTAAAATATACCGGAAAGTAACTTCCAAGGTTAACGATTTCAGCCCCGAGCAGATGCAAAATATTATCTGTATCGTAAGTCTATACAGAGGAAAGTCAGCTAAGTTTGAAGCTACAGTCCAGGATTACCTAAAAACATCAAAGGAATTGGCTAAAGAAACTGCCGAAGCAACTACTGAACTGCAAAAGCAGTTTAAAAAGGTCCATCAAATGGTAAATGATTTTGCTAAAGAGTACGTCAGAGAGAACAATGAAGCCCAGACTTTTGCCGATGCCCTGGTTTTCGAAGAAATATCGAACCTTGAACAACTCCAGGATGAATTGATTCGTGATTCATTAATGACTAACCCTGATCTTGAATCAGTTGCCCAAAAGTGCAAGGTTGTTCGAAAACCACAGGATAAACTCATTAAGCAACTGCTCGATACTATTTCCACTGCAATAAAAGACTATCAGTTAAGCAAAAGCAAAGAATGGAAAGAGTTGAACCTTAAAGAACATCTCGACCGGCTAAAAGAGCTCCAACAGCAACTCAGCGGCAATCCTGATGAAGAAGAACCCGGCCTGTTGCACGATACTGAATATTTTTGGAAGCAGGCTCATTGGTTGAAAAGTCGTTTCCCAGATGGTGTTTATAAAGATGTAGAGGGGTTATGTAAAGTTGTAACTCAAACAGAAATTGAAGCCAGGGACTGGAGTCTTAGCCCAGGAAGATATGTAGGTGTGGCTGAGGCTGTAGATGATGGAGTTGATTATGAAGAACGGCTTAGGGAAATACACATTGAATTGATAAGCTTAAATGAAGAAGCAGTTAATCTGGCTAATACAATCTCTGAAAATTATAAAAATTTGACCTTATGAAGGGGGAGTTGACAAATGATAATTTTGCAACAGACGGTTGCAAAATCTCATGATGAAATTGTGCAACTACCCGTTGCACAATTGAAAAACACTGGCAATGAGGAAATTGAAGAAGCATTAGCTCCTGAACAGATAACCTGAAACAATGATTGAAGAAATTAAAGAATTGATAATTTTACAACAGAAGCTGGCTAAGCAAGCCTTATTGGAATATTCCGGTTTGGTTGACAATATTGTCACAAAAAAATCTACTGATCAAAACCGTATTGAGCACACGCTCGATGGCATGCTTGATTTTTGCTTCGATGCAAATATGCTGCTGTTGTTTAAAAAGTTATGTCGTTATTATTTCACCATCAATCCACAAGCAACGACTTCTTATATCAACATTTACCGTGAAATGTGGGATAGTGATATTATTGAAAATAAAATGCCAACAGAATGACCTGGGAACAAAAATCATTGGATGAAATAGGATTCATTGGTAGAGGTAGATCAAGAAATCGGCCAAGAAACGCTGAACATTTATATGGTGGTGATTATCCATTTGTTCAGACTGGCGATATAAAAGCTTCAAATTTTAGAATCACAGAATTTAATCAAACATACAATGAAGCAGGTCTGGCACAAAGTAAACTTTGGAAAGAAGGAACACTTTGTATTACCATAGCGGCGAATATTGCAGATACCGCTATTTTAGGAATGGATGCCTGTTTTCCTGATAGCATTATTGGTTTTGTTGCTGATGAAAATAAAAGCGATGTAAGATTTGTTAAATATTTCTTTGATATTTTTCAAGCACGAATGAAAAGCATCTCAACTGGTGCAGCGCAAGACAATTTAAGTTTAGAAAAGCTACTCACATTTAAAATACCTACTCCACCTCTCCCCGCCCAACACAAAATCGCTTCCATTTTATCTACTTATGATGATTTGATAGAAAACAATTTGAAGCGGATAAAATTGTTGGAGGAGAAGGCAGAACTTCATTACAAAGAGTTGATGCAGGAAATGAGCTATGATAAAACAAGAGGGGAGGAATACATTAAAGATTGCCTTGCCTTTTACATCGGTGGTGGCTGGGGGGAAGAAGAGTATAAAGAAGGATTTACCGAACCCGCATATATTATTCGGGGTACGGATATTCCTGATACCAGAGGGGGAAATATTTCGGGGATACCACTGAGGTTTCATAAACCCTCAAACCTGGCATCAAGAAAATTGCAAATTGGTGATATCATTTTTGAAATCTCAAATGGACAAATCAATAATATAGGAAGGACAGTGTTAATTTCTCAAAGATTACTTGGGCAATTTAATGCACCTGTAATGTGTGCCAGTTTCGCTAAGTTAATCAGAATAAATGAGAAAATATCACCAGAATTATTTTACTTATATCTCAATGAAAGCCAGGGAAATGGATTACTTTATCAATACAAGTCAAACAGTGCAAATGGAATAAATAATTTTGCATTTGAGACTTTTATTGAAGAAGTAAAAGTACCTATCCCAAAAAGCAGCGAACTGAATTCCTTTACTGAAAAAGTAAGGCCAATTTTTACACTTATTAACACTTTAGGTGAACAGAATAGCAAATTAAGAGAAGCCCGGGATATATTGTTGCCGAGGTTGATGAGTGGGGAGATAGAGGTATAACAAACAGAAACGATATGTTTGATGAAATAAAGAAATACAAAAATAACGGACACTTCTTTTTTAAGAAAGGAGATCGGTTAGCTGATGTGAGCGGGCAGGTTCCAGAGTTACCGGGTGTCTATTATATAATTCGCCTTGCAAAGGGCAGAATAGATTTGGTCTATATCGGCAAATCTGGAATTATGACCCAATCAGACAATATCAAAGAGCAATTGCTGAAAGGAAGAATAAACAAGAAGCAGGAAGGCTTAAAGCATCAGGATTTTTTTGATCAAAAGATGGTGGAAGAAAAGATTGATGGTTTAGATATCTATTGGTTTGTTACGATGGACAAAACAAACAATGATTTGCCGGGGTATGTGGAGGGTCTTTTGATGCAGCGGCATTTTGAAGTCTATGGCAAATTACCTTTATGGAACAAGGATTTTTAACATCAAAATGTATACTCAACGGAGCAAATTACATTTTGTTACCGAGGTTGATGAGCGGACAAATAGAAGTGTAAGAGAAATAATGAACAAGTCAAGATGACGGATAATTTTAGATTTAGTGATTTTTATTGGCAACAGAGGAAAAGCCAGGAACAATGGCGAGAAGCTCATATTTCTACTAAAGAATTTGGAACACAAAACCCTCCTTCAGAACCTAAAGAAAGAAAATATCGACATATTGTGCCATTCCTATATTGGCAAGAAACGCTGTGGAAAGATATTCGGAAAGATTTGGTCAATTATATTGATAACCCAAGCGATAAAATTAAAGCTCACGAAGGTGTGCATAATCTTTTAAGTTCCTGGATTTTGTGTGCAAATTTATACTTCTATTCCAAACTGAATGAGAAGTTCAGGGCCTTGATGCTGGGGTTTCTTCGACAAAAAGTATCGGAAGAAATCATAGAATTAATGGACATAGAACTGGAGTTTGCTTTTCCTGAATTTGATCCTTTACATCCGAAATATTTACTTGGAGAAAAATACGGTAGTAGGGGCTGGAAACAAACATCTCCGGATGTTGCCTTTTTTGTTAATACCAAAATGGGGAAAGGAATTATACTGACTGAATGCAAATACACAGAACACCATTTCTATCATTGTTCGACCCGTCCTGATCCGAAAAAGCCAAAACTAAATCCTAATCCTGACTTTTCGCGTTGCCTGAAACCGAAAAGGGACTATGATTATAAATCAATTTGTCATCAAACAACGAAATGGAATAGAAAATACATGGACCTCATTGAATTTTCTACCATTGCTGAAAATGTCTTGCTTCAATGCCCCGCTGCAAGTGATGGCTACCAGTTATTCAGACAACAAACCTTCGCTGAAGGGATTGCAAAAAGCAGTAGATTTGATTTGGTCGTCTCTTCCGTGGCATTTGATGAACGAAACACGGAATTGATCAATTGCCTGAGATCGACCGGAGTTAACGATTTTCAATCAGACTGGGGTCCACTGTTCAATGGTAAAACCATTTTTAAGACCTGGACGCACCAGGAATGGGTGCAGTTTGTCCGGGAGAATCAGATGAACAATGAGTTTACAGATTGGTTAGTGTATTTAAATGAAAGGTATGGATACTAAAAATGAATAAAATCCATGAAGCCCGTGATTTTTTATTGCCAAGGCTGATGAGTCGGGATATCGAACTATAAAGTTTTTTATCTATCTACAACCCATTAAATGGAAGCAAGGCATGAATTTACACGAACCATGGGTATTGATTGCCATTTTCTTAATGAAGTAACTAAAAAAAATTAACATGGAAACAACAACTGCACTAATTGATCTGTTTGCGAAACAATTTATGATTCCTCATTACCAGCGAGGCTATAGATGGGAACCACAAGAAGTAAGGGAACTTTTAGACGATTTGTGGAATTTTGAAAAAACATCCAACAAAGGAGAATTCTATTGTCTGCAACCGATTGTTTTGCAAAAAATAGAGGACGAAGTTTACAATGTTTTAGATGGACAACAAAGATTAACCACCCTATATTTAATTCTGACCTACTTGGAGGAAATAAGAAATGATTCCGGGTACAATCAAAAGCTGTTCACTCTCAATTATGAAACTAGGGAGAATTGTAAACAATTTCTCGAAGGAAAACAATTTATAAATGGAGAGGTTGATACCAATATTGACTACTTCCATATTACCAATGCCTATGCAACCATAAAAGAATGGTTCTCCAATACAAAGCACGCGGGGGCCAAAATGAAACTTGTCCCGGTATTAATGGATAATAGCGATAAAGGGAACAGAAATGTACGTTTCATTTGGTATGAAGCAGAAGGTAATATCAATCCCATCGAGGTATTCATTCGGTTAAATGTTGGAAAGATAGCCTTGACTGATGCAGAATTGACAAAAGCGCTTCTCCTACAAAGCGACAAATATGATCCTGGTGAGTTGAAATATATCAGGATGCGGCTTTTTGAAATTGCCACAGAATGGGATAGTATCGAGTACACTTTACAGAATGATGAATTTTGGTATTTCCTAAGTAACTTAGTCAATGAAAAGCCTACACATATTGAATTTATCTTTGACTTGATTGCCAGCAAACTAAATAATGAAAAAAAATATTTTGTCGATAAGGACTCAAGACCTGTCAAGCCAATTAAGCACTCTACGTTTCTAATTTTATCTGAGTATTTGGATGACTTGATTGTTAATGAGAAATATTCAAGAATTGAAGCCGTCGATACAATTTGGCAACATGTTACAGAGTATTTTGAATTTTTCAAAGGATGGTTCAACAACCGAACATTATTTCACTTAATTGGTTTCATTATATCTCTTCGTGGAACTCAAATGATCGAACCACTAATTGTAAAATCAAAAGAGCTTTCAAAGAAACAATTTTCAACATATCTTAAAATCGAGATTGCAAAACTAATTTTGGTGAATAAATCAAGGAAAGATTCTAGCGGCAATGCATATAAGGTAGAATTAAAGGATCTCAACTATGAGAATGAGGACGAACAATCAGATGACAGATCAGATATTCAGAAAATCCTATTGCTTCATAATATATATTCCACACTAAAATGTGAAAAAGAGAAAGCGCGTTTCCCATTCAATCTTTACAAGCATACAAAACGGAATGAAAAATGGAGCCTTGAACATATACATGCGCAAAATTCTGGGACGATCAGCAAACCCGAGGACCAATTGACATGGCTTAACGATCACATTACTTCTTTATCAAAATCAGGGAATCCGGAATTTACTAAGCTAATCGATAAACTAACAAGATTGAAGAATTCGAAGGAAATTGATAAGGAAGAGTTTGAGAAAATGGTTACTTTAGTATATGATAAGATTAACACGATTTCAGGGGTAAATGAACACAATATGCATTCGATAAGAAACTTGTGCTTGTTGGATGCGAATTCAAATAGTCAGTTAAATAATTCTGTTTTCGATGTTAAGAGGGAAAAGATAAAAAAACGGGAACTGGATGGTTTTTACATTCCTATTTGTACCAGGAATGTTTTTTTGAAAGCCTATACTGAATATCCTTCCAACAATATTTACTGGACGGAAGAAGACAGGGCTGGATATTTCCAGAACATAAAAACCACTTACGATTATTTTATTAATTACATTCTAACTAATTAGGCCATGAAATATACTATAAAAGAATTACTAAATCAATATAAGGTTATAGTTCCACTGATTCAAAGAGATTATGCGCAAGGGCGGGATACCGAAATAGACCTGAGAAAAGGGTTCGTAGGGAAAATAAAGAAATCTCTAGAGCCAAAAACTTTAGCATTAAATCTGGATTTTGTTTATGGTTACACAGAAATGATTAGGGAAGGAATTAAGGCTTTCATTCCGATTGATGGTCAGCAACGACTTACTACATTATGGCTATTAAGTTGGTATCTGGCCCCGAGGGAGATCAAGATTGAACATGAAGAAACACTTTTCGTTCTTCCTTCTGATGTGAAAGAATATTTGAGTTCCTTCACTTATCAAACGAGGATTTCTTCAAAAAGATTTTGCTATAATTTGGTCATGAAATCACTACCCGATTTAGAAGGATGTTTATTAAGCGATGTAATTAAAGATGCCCCCTGGTTTATGGCTTCATGGTCTGATGACCCGACAATCATTTCAATGTTGAATATGCTTGATACAATTAATGAAGCTAATTTCGAAAAAGAAGTGTCCTGGGACAATCTGACAAATGGAAGAAAAATAACTTTTGACTATATTGATATAAAATCAGATGAATTTAAACTTACCGATGAATTGTATATTAAAATGAATTCGAGGGGAAAGCCACTTACTTCTTTTGAGAGTTTCAAAGCACAATTTTCAGATCTATTGTCATCCAAAAAAACAGACTACTCAGACGATAAAATTGCCTATCAAAAAATTAAGGTTACCTATCAGCAATATTTTGCCTTTAATATTGACAGCACATGGATGGATTTGTTTTGGAAATATAGGTCTAAAGTGAGTATGAAAATTGATGATTGTTTTTTGAACTTCATCTTTTTTATTTCCGAAGCGCTCTTTTATAAAAATAATGCAGATGCAGCAAGTGCTGATTTTAAGAGGGATTTCGATTTTTTGAACACAACTTTCTCTTCAAAGGGAAATATAGGTTTCTTATTCAACTCGTTGGACTTTTTTGCCGGATTGTCAGATGTTGATGAATTTTTCAAAGAACTCTTCAAGAACCTTTCTACTTTTGACAATTATCCCAAGGATTACTTTCTCAGGGCCATTTCCAATACAGGGTTTGATGTTAAGGACAAAGCTCTCTTATATTCGATATTGGTTTATTGTATAAATACAAAAACCGAAACGGTCAATGAAGGGTTAAAAAACTTTATCAGAATTATAAGAAATCAACTTATTGCCGTACGCCAGCCTAATCAGTCAAAAAGGATTGAATATGCCTCTAACCTTCGTATGACTAATTTTTCTGAATATGCCAGGTTCATTGACGGATTACTAAATTTGATTATTCAAAACGAGAAGGGTCCTGTTTATAAGGTTTTTTCTGAAAGTAATTTAAGTGGTTTTACAAAAGACAATATTAACATTGAAAAGAGTAAAGCAGAATTTATAATGAGCAACCCGAAATTGCAAAACAGCATTTTTGAGTTGGAGGAGCATCGTTACATTCAAGGAAATACTACAAACTTCAAATTAGACGGCATTGATATTGAAGAAAAAATTAAAGCGTTTTATCAGATTTGGGAAAAGTCCGTGCCAGATACATTGATTATCAGGGCATTTTTAACATTCGGTGATTATGCGGTAAATACCCATTCTTATTCTGCTCTCGGTGGAATAATTTTCTTTGGATGTGCCGATAATTGGAACAGAATACTTACTTCCAATGTTAAAGAAGAAAGAATAAACATTTCTTCCATGCTTGATGATTTTTTATCACGATATCTCAAAACAAAGGGAGATTCGGCCAGTGAAAAGCTCAACTGCCTTATTAACAATTTTAAACCGGAAACAAAAGATTGGATTTATTATTTTGTGAAATATGATTCAATAACTGAAAATCCATATCTAGATCTTAATCTTTTTACATGGTCGAACGATGATTTTAATATCAATTATTTAGGCAACTCTGGGAGTCATCCTCTTCATTCCTATCATCTTAATCCTTATTTAATTGTCATAGGTCAGCATTTTGCAAATAACAAAAAGGTTCTCCTATATAAAGGCCGGTTCGCAGAATTAAGTTATTTAGTCATTAACAAGAAAGTAAGTCTAACAATTAATCTTGAAGGTTGGATAATAAATCCACTCCGTCATTTTGTCATTTCAGATGTATTGATAAAGAAATTCAACCTCATACACAAAGACGGTACTTATATTTTGGTTGAAACTGATAAAAAGGACCGAATTGAAATAGCAATTGAATTTATTGAAGAACTATTAACTTTATGATCTGGGAATACTCCGAAGATAACCTAATTGAACAGACTGCAATTGATCTGTTTCTAAACCGGCTGGGGTGGGATACTTTGCTGGCTTACAACAAAGAAAGCTTTGGAGATGGCAGCACTTTGGGTAGGTTGAACAAAAAGGAAGTTATTATCAAAAGAATATTCATCGAGAAGTTAATAGAATTTAACCCGGGATTACCGCAGAAAGCTTACGAGGAAGCATATACTAAACTAACTGAAGAAAGCATCACAAAATCATTAGCAGAAATCAATTTTGAGAAATATCAGTTGATGCGTGATGGTATCCCGGTTGACTTCATCAATGAAAAGGGCGAGCTGGTAAAGAACAAAACACTTAAGGTATTTGATTTTATAGATGCTGGAAACAATGATTTTTTAGCCGTTCGTCAATTATGGATACAAGGTAAAAGTAACCGTGAACGCCGGCCTGATATCATTGGATTTGTGAATGGCATTCCCTTGCTCTTTATCGAGTTGAAAGCTGCCCACCGTAAACTTGAAAACGCATACAATGATAATTTCACCGACTACAAGGATGTAATCCCAAAACTCTTTTATTACAATGCTTTCGTGATCTTGAGCAATGGCATTGAAAGCCGTATCGGAAGCATCACCGGGAAATATCAACACTTTCATGAATGGAAACGAATCACCGAAGAGGACGAGGGTGTTGTTGCTCTGGATAGGATCATTGTTGGGGTATGCGAGAAAAACCGCTTCATGGACTTGTTTGAGAATTTTATCCTTTTTGATAATTCACCGGGTAAGATTTTCAAACTGATTGCACATAACCATCAGTTTATTGGGGTGAACAAAGCCATTGAGAATATCCGGTACAAGGAACAGCTTTTTAAACTTGGAAAAATCAGTCAGGAAGAAAAGCAAAAACTCGGCGTATTCTGGCACACTCAGGGAAGCGGAAAATCCTACTCCATGGTTTTCATGAGCCAGAAGATCCACCGCAAGTTTACCGGTAGTTATACCTTTCTGATCGTTACCGATCGCAACGAGTTGGATACTCAGATCTACGGTACTTTCAGTGCGGTAGGAGCCGTTCCAAAAATCAAAGCAGGTTCAAAAAATTCCCTACAGGCAAACAGCGGCAAACATTTAAAAGAGCTATTGAACTCGGAACCCAGGTATTTGTTTACGCTCATTCATAAGTTCAATTTTGAAGAAGAGATCACACAGCGGGACAATATCATCGTAATTTCTGATGAAGCACACCGGACACAGGGAGGACAACTGGCATTGAATTTACGGAATGCTCTTCCCAATGCTTCATTTATTGGTTTTACCGGAACACCGCTTTTCAAAGATGATGAATTGACCCGCAGGATCTTCGGCGATTATGTTTCCCGGTATGATTTCAAACGAAGTGTGGAGGATGGCGCTACAGTTCCGCTTTATTATGAAAACAGGGGTGAATATCTTGGATTAAAAAATCCGGTGATCAATGAACAGATCAGAGAGGTTATTGATAGTGAGGGGAATGACTTAGACAGTGATCAGAGAAGCAGGGTGGAACAATTGTTTGCAAGGGAGTACCCAATCCTGACAGCCCGGAAAAGGTTGGATGCTATTGCCAAAGATGTAGTCTGGCATTTCTGCAATCGCGGTTACAAGGGAAAAGGGATGTTCATCGCTCTTGATAAATTGACTGCTGTCAGAATGTATGATTTCATCATGCATCATTGGAATCTTTACATTGAGAAATTGGAAAGAGAAATTTCCAAAGGCAAATATGGCGACCAGGAGATGCTGGAAAAAAGTCGCGAACTTCAATGGATAAGGGAAACCGAAATCTGTGTGGTCATCAGCCCTGAACAAAACGAGATGGAGAAATTCAGGCAATGGGACCTTGACATTGAGACACACAGGGAGAAGATGAACACCCAGGATCTCGAAACAAGGTTTAAAGATGAAAATGATCCATTTCGTTTTGTGATCGTTTGCGCTATGTGGATCACGGGTTTTGATGTGCCTTCCCTTTCCACAATGTATTTGGATAAGCCCCTTAAATCACATACCCTGATGCAAGCCATTGCCCGTGCAAACCGCATCAGTGAAGGTAAGAATAACGGGTTGATCGTGGATTACATCGAAACATACACTGCGCTCCTTGACGCCTTAGCAATCTACGGGACTGGAGGACATGAAGGCGAAGGTGCGGGAGGAGAAGAAACTGAACCCCCGGTAAAACCGAAAGAAGAGCTGATCCGGCAACTGGAGAAAGCATTGGTCAGTGTAGAATCCTTTTTAAAAGACGAAGTTTCTTTCAATCTGGATCAACTGATCAATACCAGCGGTCTGGAAAAGTTGGCTGCAATGGAAAGAGGTGTCAATGCAGTCTACACCAATGACGAAACCAAAAGCAAGTTTCAAATTTTAGCCCGTGAAGTTTTCAAGAAGTACAAAGCGCTTCAACCCGATAAGGTGCTGAATCAATATTCACCAAGAAAAAATGCGATTGATGTTATTTACACGGCCATCGAAGACAACATTGAAAGTGCTGATGTGACTGAGATCATGAAGAAGATACAGAAGGTCGTAGACGAATCCATTGAGAATATGGTATCCGAACCCACTTATGACCTTGGAAAACTCATTGATCTCAGTGGACTAAATTTTAAAACATTAGAACAACTTTTTCAAAGATCCCAAAACAAAAATACCACAGTTCAATCTTTGAAAGACAAAGTTGAAAAGCGATTGAAACAAATGGTAGAGCAAAACCCGCTGCGAGTTGATTTTTACAAGCGGTACCAGGAGATTATTGACGAATATAATTCCGGGAAGGATGCAGTTACCATCGAGGAGACATTCAAAAAACTGATTGAATTTGTAAACTCATTGTCAGAAGAAGAGGCAGATACAAAACGGGAAGGCCTCACAGAAGAGCAAAAAGCAATTTTTGATTTATTACGTAAACCCGACCTTTCTGAATCAGAAAAGAAAAAAGTCAAGGTAATAGCTATCGATCTTTTGGCAGAGTTGAAAAAAGATAAATTAAAAGTCGAACAATGGGCTGAAAAATCAATGACAGCCGCTGCAGTATATAATACAGTCAATAAAACACTATTTGAGACCTTGCCTTACCCGACTTATCAAACTGACGATATTGACTTGAAGACAAACCTGGTTTATGAACATTTAAAACATCAATATTTTGGAGGAGGGGTGAGTGTTTATGGACAATATTAAACATTGGATATTACTAATAGATCTCCGTATCCTAACTATTTTATTCTTTATATTTTAAATCTAATAAAAACCTGTAATTAGATTTTTATGAACTTTGATGCTGCAGAACTTAATAAAATTCAGATTCTTGATGTTGCAAGTAGATTAGGAATTGAGGTTAAAAGGAACACAGCACTTTGCTTCTTACATCAAGAAAGGACTCCAAGTTTGAAATTTAAAATCTCAAAAAATAATTGGCGTTGTTACGGTTGTGGCGAAAGTGGAGGTGTGATTGACTTAGTAATAAAAAGATTAGACTTTAATTTTGTAGATGCTTGTAAATGGCTTCATGCAAGCTATTTTGGTTTCACCCACAACCCAATAATAATACAACCAAAAACGAAAATAAATAAAGTCAAAGATTCACAAAGAAAATTTGCACCTGATCCGGAAGTATACACTTGGCTTGTAATAAATAGCCAAATCTCACAGAAAGCCAAAGAGTACTTAATCAATGTCAGAAAGTATCCAGAAAAAGTCATACAAGAGTTTAAATTAAGGAGCTTTGATTCTTCTAAACCTTTCATAGATAAATGCATCAAAAAATGGGGTATAGAACGCTTACTGAAATGTGGGTTAATAAAAGCTTTTAAAAATCATTCAAGTGGGGAAATATTTTATGGTTCAATTTGGTGGACTGAAACAATTATTTTTCCATTCTTTGATAAACATGAGGAAATTATTTATTTGCAGGGACGAAATATTAACGATAGCCATCTAATCAAATATATAAATTTAGAAGGTGTAGAAACAAATATTTTTAATCTTCCGATTCTTTGTACTCTTCAAAAAAATCAGTTATTAGTCATATGTGAAGGCGTAACAGATTGTATTACCTGCAATATTATGGGAAAGGCAGCGATAGGTATTATTGGAGCTTATGGGTTTAAAAATCAATATCTAGAACTGTTAAAAGATTACAGAATTATCGTAATTCCCGACAATGATAGCGCTGGACATCACTTTGCTAATAGCATAAAAGAATCATTCGCTAGTATAGGTAAAGAAATAATTACTATTGAACTTGAAAAAAAATATAAGGACATTTCAGACTTATATATTGATAAACTAACGATACCATGAGTTATTTAATAGATCGAATAGCGCATGCAGACAACCTCCGTTGGGCATGGAAAAAAGCAAAAAACGCATATCAAATTGGTGATATTTGGTTTGATGAAATAGAATTAGCTGCATTTGAAGCAGATTTATTTCATAACCTGAAAAAGATAAGCGATGAAATTAAATCTGGATCATTCCGAGTTTCAGATATCAAACCTATCCCATACCCAAAGAGCCTATCTCTAAAAGGAAAACCAAGAACAAGACAAACATTTTACATTTCAATTAAGGACCAAGTCGTCTGGTTGGCAGTGGTCAATGTAATCGGGGCAGAATTGGATTATAGGATGCCAAGTTGGAGTTACGGGAACAGGTTATATGTTAGTGTCTGGTATGATCAATCATCAGATGGAAAGAAGGAATTGAAGGTTGGCTGGTACAGGAATACAAGTGGCTTTATTTATCGAAAATGGAATCAAAGTTGGCCGCTTTTTCGTAGACACATTTCTTTGGCAACTAAAATAATGACTAAGGCCGGGAAATTCAACAAAAAATACAATGATTTTATTGAAGATGAACTTAATGAAGAGTTAGAAGTCGAAACTATCAATAATAATAATTTATTAGCGCCATATCTCAAAGTTCAATATTTAGAAAAGGATTATTGGGCTGATAGGACAACTGATAAACTTTATTGGGTTAGTCTTGATCTTGAAAAGTTTTACCCGAGGATAAAATTAGATATAATAGAGAAGAATATTTTAAAATTTATTCCTCCTAAAAAACAAGATGCTGAATTTATTAGTTTAGTATCTAATTTGTTAAAATTCCCTATCGATAGAAATGGTTGGACAATAAGAGAGCTAACTCAACTTCAAATAGAAACAGATTCAAATTCCGAGTTAATTGGAATTCCAACTGGTTTGTTTGTTGCAGGATTTTTAGCTAATGTTGCATTATTAGAAGTTGATGAAAAAATTCAAGATCTACTCAATTCTAATAAAGAGATCGCTCATTTTAGATTTGTTGACGATCATATTATCTTAAGTTATGATTTTGAAAAAATGGTAAAATGGGTTCGGGATTATAAAGTAATTTTAGAAAGTTTAGATACAGGTGCCACGTTCAATTATGAAAAAATTGAACCCATTTCTTTTTCAGAGTATTTGCGTAATGAGACAAGTAAAACGAAGAAAAAGAGAGCAATAAAAGATACTCTATTAGACCCGAGATATCCCTCACCTTTGATGACATTAACACTAGCTAAAGTATCCGCCATAGGAAAAACCGATTTTGAAATTTTAAGTGAAAGTGAGGAAAATCAGTTGGTGTCTGATTTGGAGTATTTATTATTAACGGATTTCCCTGATAATGAATTAAAAAAAGATACCAGAATTTCATTTGCAGCAACTATGCTATCAAGAATTATCCCAAAAAAAAGGTACGATTATTCACAAATCTATAGTATAAGAAAAAGTATGTCAAAAATTGTTTCGAAAGTCGAAACAATTGAGATATCAGAGCTCTTAGTTCTAATCTCTTTTGGGGTTAGTTCCCCGCCGCTTGCGGCGTAATTAATACCTTTGTATGTATGAGCGAAAACGAGTACATACATAAATCACATAATGTAAGCGTACTTTTGTACCATTTTGTATGCCCTGCCAAGTATAGGCGGGTTGTGTTTAGTAAGGCAGTTGATCAAACCCTGAAAGAAATTTGTCTGGAGATTGAGAAGCGATACGAGGTTCATTTTTTGGAGATTGGGACGGACAAAGATCATGTTCATTTTTTGATTCAATCTGTTCCAAGGATGAGTGCAACAACAATCATCACAATGGTGAAAAGTCTGACGGCAAAGGAAATCTTCAAAAAGCACCCGGAGGTCAAAACCAAGCTTTGGGGTGGTGAATTCTGGACTGATGGATTTTTTGTCAACACGGTCAGCAAGTTTGGTGATGAAACGAGTATCACGAAGTATGTTCGTGATCAAGGGCTGGAGAAAGATTACACAGTTTTGCACAAAAGTAAACAGTTAGCATTGTTTTAAGATACCCCGCTGCTCTGCGGCGGGGAGTTTCATTGAATAAGCTTTATTTTTCAAAACCTAACTCTGAATCAAATAAACAAATTTTAATTGAAGTCAAACCGGAACTTGAAAAACTAATTAATAATATTTCGCAAGATTTTAAAAAAAATGATCATATTAGAACCCAGGAAATAACTAATCTTGCTAATAAAATGATCAATCTAAAAGACGAAGAAATTAAAAATATCGAAAAAATTGAATCTGATTCGACTCAACTTAAAAGACATATTTTTAATCTTTTGTTCAAAGCGACCAAGGAAAATTATCAAAAGGTTCGATTATGGCTCAGAATTATAGAATATTGTCAAAAAACCGGTTACTGTCCACTAAAAGAAATATTTGAAGAGATCCAAAATCTTAATATAGAAAAGCAAGCATCTTCTTTATCTACTGGGTTTCTGTACTCATTATTTCTATTGATATTATCTGAAAAACTATTTGTTTCAATAAATAATATTACAATTAAAAAATATGTTTCTAATAATGAAAAAGAAAATTCTATAAATTTTATTAAATCAATATTAGACCCTGGATTTTTAAGACAAATTTTTGACAAAGCTCATTTTGAAAATAAAAATTACTATAAAAAATCATATGATATTTTTAGATTTGTCGTTAGTAGCTCGATTTTTATTTTATCGGAGGAGCAACAAAATATTTTTGAAAAACCTTCTTCGGCAGAGATAAAACTATTTGATTTATTCGATTGGACACAATCTCCAGAAAAATGGTTTTCTAATAAGCAATATGATATAAACTCATGGCTGTTCTGGTTATTAGAAAAAACACATCCTAAAAATGAATTGCTACCCAGAGATTACTTGAAAAAACTGTTAAGTTTAATAGACTTTTCCAAAAACAATTTCATCGCTTTAATACAACCTTTTCCAATTTATTCCTTGATAAGTAGTATATTTCAGAATAACCTAGAAAAAATATTTGAAATGTCTGACAGCATTAATAATGAAGGTTGGTTTTATAGTTTGATTCAGTCAGACACAAAGCAAATCGATAAAATTCAGTATACAGCTAAATTAGGGCAAAGGTTCCCAAATCTTATAAATAACATAAACAATAAAAAAGATGGTTATATTACGCTATATGATTGGATTCAATGGACTCAAAATACTTTATTTGTCGAAGCTCATAATTCTGAAGGTAATATTGAAAGTTTTTTCGACCCCAGATTATCAGAATGGACAGCTTTAGAGATTGTCCGACAAATCTGTCAATGTTTAAAAGTTAAAGCAACTGATTTTTTTGATTCAATTGAATTTGATTTTAATAAACCAGTACATCCAGCAAACTTTTGGATTTCAATCAAATGGAAAGATGAAAGATCTTATAGCTGGTCAGAATGGTCGAAAATCATACACGATTTTCCTTTAAAATTAAGAGATTCGGCTCAATGTATTCGAGATGATCGATATACAAGTAAAGGCTTATCATTAGATTATCAGAATTCTACAATCTCGTTAGTACATGGAGTAGCAATTGTCTTACTTGAACTAATCACACATGACACTTCCTTTCCTTGGGTTTGGAATATTACAGATAGAAATCTTATTATGAATGGTGCAATATCTGATAAAATTCAAAATTCAAATATCTCTTCATATACAAATTTAATTTTACAATCATGCTTTTCTTCAAGAAATAGGGAATCTCAATTTTGGGTTAATAAAAAAATTACAATTGAAGGCTTGACAAATATACTAAATGACACAAACAATGATTCGCCATTAATAATGGGTATCAACGATATGCTTTTGTATATATTGAAAGCTCAACAACATCTTGAAGATTATCAAATTTCCGTCCAGAATAATATGCCAAGACAATTAATCCCAATTAATCTTTTGCATTTATCAAATAGAAATAACCCATTTACCTTAAGCGAAAACAACTAGTTATGGAGGAATATTTTCGAATTGGGTTGATACAAACAACTCTTGATGAAATTGTTGCATGGGATGAAAATCCAGCATTACCTATTCAAATGCATCTTTTTGAACAATATAGAATTTGGGATGAAGTAAGGAAAGGTTTCTCAAATCTTATGGAAGTGCCAATAGAGGAAAGGCCTCATTTAATCATTCTTCCGGAATTAACAATCCCTTTAGATAAAGAATATGAATTATCACAGATCGCAAAAGAAACAGGATCCATAATTATCGCAGGACTTGATTTTATTGAGGAGAATAATAGAATTAAAAATAATGCCGTCGTACTTATACCTGAAAATTGGCCAAATCAAATATACTCAAATAGGGTCAGAAAGTTTTACTTTGGCAAGACTTTTTTCTCTTACAAAGAAAAGCATCACTTCAACTCGAAAGGTAAGGAAGAATATCCATGCCCAAATATGCATCTTTTAGACGCTGGAAATTTCGGCAGAATAGGTGTTGCAATATGTTCGGATTTTTTTGATATTGAGAGGTTTGTCATTTATAAAGGAGTAATACATCACATGATTGTAATTTCCTACAATCAAGACATTCATTCGTACTACTTTTTGGCAGAGGCAATTGCCAGACTTGTTTATTGTAATGTTATTATATGTAATACTGGTTTTTTTGGGGGTAGTCTTGTTTTCTCGCCATATATTAATGAATTTAAAAGATACCTTTATAAACATGAAGGAGGAAGACTTTTTACTACTCAGGCAATTCAACTTCCAGTTGCTCAGCTAGATGAAGCTCAAGCACCTGGAGGGAACAATGGGGCAATTTTTAAAGCACAACCTCCTGGTTACAGACAAATAGTCCCTAGAGATATAGTTATAGAGCACTTATAAAGTAAGATACAATTATTAACATGCTGAGCATTCACTTTTAGTTTAACATAGTATTATGCATTCTATAATATTTAAATATTGTAAATTTGTCATACAACAACACAGAAATGAAAAAGATAACAATAATATTAGTCCTCCTTGCAATGACTAGCCTTCTGTTTTATGGCTGTAATTCATGCAGGAACACTAACAATGATTTTGATGAACTATAATACTCCCCAAATTTAGGACAGTAAGTTAAGGTGTGCAAACAAACCTTTAATTTTACTGTCATTATGAGAAAAAAGAGACAAAATTACAGTGCAGAGTTCAAGGCCAAGGTAGCCATAGAAGCTCTGAAAGAGCATAAGACCATAGCAGAATTGGCTCAGCTCTATGAGATCCATCCTAACCAGATCAGTATGTGGAAGAAGGAATTTTTAGAAAATGCCTCCCAGGTATTTGATAAAGTACACAGAAAGCCGAACGAGGATGAGAAGGTTACCAAACTCTATGAAGCCATTGGCCAGTTAAAGATTGAGAACGACTGGTTAAAAAAAAAGCTACTGTAGGTTTTACCCTTGAAGAGAAACGATCCATGATCGAAAAAAACAATAAAGATCTGAGTGTGGTAAGACAAAGCGAGATGCTTTCTATTCACCGTTCAGGGTTGTATTACAAGCCATGTGAGGAAAGTTCCTTCAATATTGATCTGATGAAGGTCATTGATGAACAATTTCTTGAAAAGCCATTCTATGGTGTAGCCCGAATGACGGAACATTTGAATAGAATGGGGTATCTGGTTAACGTTAAACGAATCCGAAGGCTTTATCGTCTGATGGACCTGAGAGCGATCTTCCCAGCCCCCAAGACTACCCAGCCCAATAAAAAGCATAAGAAGTATCCGTATTTGTTAAGGGATTTGATTATCAATCGTCCAAATCAGGTCTGGGCTTGCGATATAACTTACATTCCAATGAGGCACGGCTTTATGTATCTGGTAGCCATAATAGATCTCTACAGTCGCTTTGTGGTGAACTGGGGTATATCTAACTCGCTTGAATCGGATTTCTGCATAGAAGTGCTAAAAGAGGCTATTAAAAAGCATGGAAAGCCTGAGATTTTCAATACGGATCAATATGATGTAACCTTTTTTTAGGACAGACGGTTAAGGTGGAAAACAAACCCTTAATTTTACTGTCATGGAAACAAGACCCAGAAGAAAATTCAGTGCCGAATTTAAGGCAAAAATTTCAATCGAAGCAATAAAAGAACGAAGTTCAATTGAAGAAATCGCCAGAAGGAATGAATTACATCCTAACCAGATAAGCCTTTGGAAGAAAGAGTTTCTTGCTAAAGCGGCTTTGGTTTTTAGCTCCGAGGAAAAGAATAGTGTCGATAAGACTCAGCAGGAGGCCCTTTTAGACAAGCTGTATTCACAGATCGGTCAACAGAAGGTTGAGATAGACTGGCTCAAAAAAAAACTGCTTTAAAATCGCTGGAGGCCCGAAGAGCCATGATTGAAAAGGGAATCGATATCAGTCTTTGCCGTCAATGCGAATTGCTCAGGATCCACCGCAGCGGACTTTATTATACCCCGGTGCCTGAGAGTGAAGAAAATCTTCATTTGATGCGATTAATCGATGAGCAATATTATAAGACTCCGTTTTACGGGATAAGGCGAATTACAGCCTGGTTAAGAAATTTAGGCCACAAGGTGAACCGTAAACGTGTGAAGCGACTAATGGAACTCATCGGCTGGCAGACCATTTATCACAAACGTAATACCAGCAAGAAGAATAAAGAAAACCCGGTTTTTCCGTATCTGCTAAAGGATCTGACGATAGACCACCCCAACCATGTTTGGGCCATCGACATCACCTATGTGCCCATGCGCCATGGATATATGTATCTGTGTGCCGTTATAGACGTATATACCAGATTTGTGGTCAACTGGGGCATCAGCAACACGATGACCTCACTGTGGGTTCGTCAGATCGTCGAAGAAGCAATCGAAATGTATGGACAGCCTGAAATTATTAACTCAGATCAGGGTAGCCAGTTCACCGGTTTTGAATACATTTCCCTGTTAACCGAAAGAGATAATCCTGTTAAGATAAGCATGGACGGCAAAGGAAAAGCAATTGACAATATCTTTATCGAACGTCTGTGGAAGAGCGTTAAATATGAATGCGTTTACCTCCATGCTTTTGAAGATGGAGTTCAGCTTTATGAAGGCCTTCAGAAATACTTCCGGTTTTACAATACCGAACGGTTGCATCAATCACTCGATTACAAAACTCCGGAATCAATCTATCGGAAGGCAGCTTGAGTAATTAACAAATGAACAGATATTAACAAAGAAAAAAAGAAGCAAAAAAAGAAAGATTTTGATCCGAGAATAACTCGAAGAGTTATTTCCCGTCTCAAAATTGAACAACAATAAAAGAATTATTAATTTTGAAGAAAAGAGAAAAGATAAAAACCAACTTAAAAACACCTGAAATCTGCCCTAAGATTGGGGGACATCATACAAGGAGTGCAATTTACTTGCCAGGAATTCATTGAAGTGCTTGAGAAAAATGAGATTGCAATCAGCATGGATGGCAAAGGACGGGCAATCGATAACATTTTTATTGAAAGATTGTGGCGCAGTGTTAAATATGAAGACGTATATTTACATGCCTATGATGACGGTCTGGCATTGTACCGTGGAATGCAAGAGTACTTTGACTTCTACAATTATAAAAGGGTTCATCAAGGACTTGATTACAAAATCCCTGGTCAATTGTTTCAGCAGGCAGCTTAAGTTATGAACATATTAACAGAAATGAACAAAGAAAAAAAGAAGCAAAAAAAGAAAGGTCTTGATCCGAGAATAACTCTTCGAGTTATTTCCCGTATCAATCCCGTTAAACAACAATATCCTTTAACTTTTTTGTCCTAAGAATGGGGAGTAGTATATAAGTCCCACAGGAAAATCCCCATATTTACCTAACCCAGCCACATTTGGTGATGCTGGAATTGGATTGTAGTATCTCAAAGGGTCTGGAATTTCTTGACAATCTCCATTATATACGATATGTAATAAGAAAATACATAATATGATTTTATAACCTTTCATTATGTGTTATTATTTTGAATTGTTTATATAATAATAATTCTGAAATCTTGAATGTTTTCGTCCCAAATGACAAAACCATTCTTAACAGGACTCATGTTTATTGTTTCTATAAATCCATCATTGTTTATTTGATACTTAGTTGTCCAAAAAGTACATTGTAATTTGCTGGTCTTGCTGAATTTCGGGTCAGTAATTTTTATTTGACAGACATTGATACTATCTTTTGTCATTATTAATTCACTTTTCCATCTATCATTATCTTTGGTTAAATATTTACGGGATAGTACTTCCCCTTTTTGATTATAAGTAATGAGAATATCCTCAACTAAATCAAAATCCCATTCTGTTTTTCCTTCATACTGGAGCTTTGAAACAAGAACAGTTGAATATTCTTTACCATAGTCGATGCTTACACCATAGTCATATCTGAAATGGCAAACATCGTAATTACAAAATCCATTTGTACAAATATATTTTTCTACAAATTTTTCTGAAATGACTTTTGGCATCATCCCTAAAAGGGTATCATGTCTTTGGCAAAATACTCTATAAGAAGACTGATTATTAAAAATTAATAAAGGTAATTTAGATTGACCAAATTCACTCAGATATGATTTAAATCCTGAATCCTGAGCGTTACAATTGGTCAATAAAAAACCGAATAATATGCTAATAAATACTTTCATCATTTACTCTTTCTTACTGTTGTTACTGTATATGGGATAGGGCTTTTTCCTCCTCGATAAGCCCCCACCAATTTATTATTACTTATATTCAGGGTATTATCATGCCAGGTTGTAGATTTTCCTGAATTTGCCTGGCCTAAAACAATTATAGCCAGTTTTTGTTTTTTTTCTGTCATAGTATTTGATTTAAGTTCGACTCAAATTGTTAAAGCACTACCGTCAAGGATTGTGTAACCGCAATTGCTAGATTGGCTGGTTTTGCGGTTATCAGCTTAATAATTCCAGATAATAGTAATTCTCCCAGTTGAAGTTATGTTTAGTATACTTGATTCGACCTATAAAAGTTATTATTAGTAACTTCGAACGAAGGTTTAAACCAAACATATAGATACCCCAAATATATGAAATAAACAAAAACAAATGAAAAAAGAATAAATATATTGGAATAGAATATTTTAATCTAACAAAAACCTACCTAATTGATCTAATCGCTGTAAGTGGTTGACTTTAAATACAGGGCGATAAGCCTCGCCCTTCCAACCACCCCACATTCAGAATATTGTTTATTGTTACTAAATTGCATCCCTAATACCCTTATGCAAGCAAATTTTTAACACCCTCAAAATATGAGAAAGATTATTGTTGTTATACTGCTCCTTGTTTGTCTTCTTCTTTCTGGCTGCGCTTTAATTATCTATGAATCGTACGGAATGAAATTGCCAAAGATCCTGGATAAACATCAGATTCTTTCCTACGCCGGCAAATATGACATTCCTTCAGAGCAGGTTTACATCCTGGATACTACATACTCACAATATTTAAAATCACTCCCGGTTTTTGATTCCGCTAAAATATCCGATTCTGCCCACAAATGGGCTTATCATGTACGCCATAATCATGCACAGCCATTACAGGCATTGTATTTCGATTCAGAAAACAAACTGGTTTCATTTCACATAAACTGCGATATAAAAGGATTTCCAAATCTCAAATGGAATTATTCAGGAAACTTTGATACGTTCATCCCTAAAACAGCAACCTACATCTATCCTTTGGTGACTTTTGATAAGATCCTGCCTTACATAAGAACGCTTGATGATAAATCATTAAATCTGGAAAACTTTAAAGATAAGGATTTTAATATTGTTGTTTTCTGGGGCAGAATATCTGGCAGACAATCAAAAAGATTAGTCGAAGCTGTACGTGAAAATTTAAAATTAACCAATAATCAGAAATGCAATATTCTATACGTCAATGATGATAACATCCAGTCCAAAAGCTTCTTCAAATAATTTATCACATTCCCCTTCACCAAACTCCCCTCCCTCTTGGGGGGAGGGGCTGGGGGTGGGGTTTGTACCGCTCCGCTGGAGCGGATTCTGGATGGGGGGGGACTCGTTATGCTACGAATATATCGCTCCGCTGGAGCGAATAGGAACAACTCTTCATCCTTCACACTTGATTTTCTTATATCGCACTTCGCACTTCACACTTCGCACTTGATCTTGTAGCCCCGGCAGGAATCGAACCTGCATTTAAAGTTTAGGAAACTTCCGTTCTATCCATTGAACTACGAGGCCATTTTGATTTACGATTAGACGCCTGCCTGCCGCAGGCAGGATTTACGATTTCCGATTTAAGCCTGCAAAGATAGAGAAATTATGAAAAAGACACAGAATCACAAAATCACCAGTTCACCAACTCACCATGTCACGACCTTCCATCATTATTCTGTTTCGTCAATATTTTCAAATAACTCATGCAGTTTTTGCTGCAATAATTTTTTATCAGGTAATTTTGTTTTGTATTCTGTGACCATGGTTGGCGATAAAGTTCTGCTTAAAGCATATTCAACAACTTCCGAATCTTTGTCTTTACATAATAAAACTCCGATGCTCGGATTTTCATTTGATTTTCGTACATCCCGGTCCAGGGCTTCCAGATAAAAATTCAGTTGACCTAAATGTTCAGGTTTGAATTTATCTGCTTTCAATTCAAATGCTACCAAACACTGCAATCCCCTGTGAAAGAAAAGTAGATCAATATAAAAATCACTACTGCCAACTTGAACTTTATATTCCTCTCCTATAAAAATGAAATCTCTTCCTAATTCCAGGATGAAATTTTTCATCTGCCTGACGAGTCCTTTCTGCAGATCGCTTTCATTATGATGTTCTGGTAAATTGAGAAATTCAAAGACATATGTATCTTTAAAGGTATTTGTAACAGCAGGATGAGTTTCCTTAAGGGCTGGTGAAAGGATTTGGTTACCTATCATAACACGCTCAAATACGCCGCTGCTGATCTGCCGCTCCAATTCTCTCACGCTGATTTTCTCCCTTAAACATAGACGAAGATAGAATTCACGTTCTCCATCTGACTTTGTACGGGAAAGTAAAACAAGATGATGCGACCAACTGATTTTAGCTAAAATGCTGCCCCTGATATCACTGGTTTCTAATTGTGTCATCACTGATGACACAATTCCAGTTGGCTGGAATTCAGGCAATTCAATTTGTGTCAACACTGTCGACACAAATTCTGATTGAGCATAGGTTTCATAAAACCGTCTCATCCTGTAAAGTCCACTTCGGTTAAAACCTTTTAGATCGGGATGTTCCTTTTGAATAAATTCCGATAGCTCGTCAATGGTTCCATCTCCCCAGGTCGAATTGGCAACCTTACTGCTAATATATTCCCCAACATTCTAGTAAAGGTTTATCAATTCAGTATTGACGGTCATTAAGGCTTTATTGCGAGCCTGTTTAATGAGGTAAATTATTTCTGTAAATTGTTGTTGTATCATAATATAGAATCTTGCTGGAAATCCCGTCCAAATTGAACCCCTTCGGGGTTCAGGAGAAGAGGGAATCTTCATGTCCCCCGGTTTCACCGGGGGTTATTCACATTATGCCCTCTGGGCAAATACAAGTCCAATATGTAAAGTGCAAAATGCAAAATATCCCCACACCTTGTAACAAATGTCTGGTTTATAACCGTAACTTATAATTCAAAATTCAAACTCCTAATTCCAAATAAAAAAACTCACCACGTCACCAGTTCACTAGTTCACCACGTAAAAGCCTATTTGATGGTACCTCCATTTGATGCCTGTTCATCTGGTGATACAAAGAACAGTCTTGTGTCCGGATCCTCCGCCATCAGTATCATCCCTTTTGACTCAATTCCCTTCAGCTTCCTCGGCTCAAGATTCGCCAGGATGCAGATCTTTTTCCCAATAACCTGCTCCGGCTCATAATACTCGGCGATCCCCGCCACCAGCGTCCGCTGATCAATGCCGGTATCGACCTTTAACTTCATCAGCTTGGTGGTCTTCGGTATCTTCTCCGCCTCTAAAATGGTCGCCACCCGTATATCCATCTTCGAGAAATCTTCATAATTCACCTCCGGCTTTCCGGGCTTCACCTGTTGGCCGGCCGTTGCTTCTGCAGCAGCGTCATCATTGGTCTTTTTTGTCTCCATCAACCTTTTTATTTGTGCCTCTATCTTGGCATCATCAATTTTTTCGAATACATAATCAGGCGGATTCAGTTTATCACCTGCCTTAAGCCAGTTAAGCCGTGTGGCATCATCCCATGTGAAGGAGGGGAGGTTAAGCATCTTCCTGATCTTCTCACACGAAAAGGGGAGAAACGGCTCGCCCACGATTGAAAGCTGTGCACAGATCTGCAGCGAAAGATTAAGAATAGTCCCCGTTCGCTCGACATCACCCGGGAATGTCTTCCACGGCTCATTGTCGGTAAGGTACTTATTGCCAAGCCGTGCAAGGTTCATAAACTCGCTAGCGCCTCCCTGAACCTGAAATTTCGCAGGCTGCCTGCAATCATTTCCGGAAAATTCTGCCATGCCGTCAATGGCCTCTAAATCGCTTTCAGTCAGGGTTCCTTTTTCGGGAACGATCCCGTTAAAGTATTTATGGGTAAGCACCATCGTGCGGTTCACAAAGTTGCCCAGGATAGCCACCAGCTCGTTGTTGTTCTTCGCCTGGAAGTCCTTCCACGTAAAATCATTGTCCTTTGCCTCGGGGGCATTGCTGGTAAGCACATACCGCAGCACATCCTGCTTGCCCGGGAAATCGACAAGATACTCGTGAAGCCACACCGCCCAGTTGCGCGAGGTGGAGATCTTCTCTCCTTCGAGGTTCAGGAACTCGAAAGCCGGCACATTGTCGGGCAGGATAAACGTGCCTTCCGCCTTCAGCATGGCCGGGAAGATGATGCAATGAAATACGATGTTGTCTTTCCCGATGAAATGGATCAGCCGCGTCTGCGGGTCCTTCCAGTATTTCTCCCACTCGGGCGTCAGTTCCTTCGTTGCCGAGATATAGCCGATGGGCGCGTCAAACCAAACATACAGCACCTTGCCATCGGCGCCTTCTATGGGTACTTTCACTCCCCAGTTCAGGTCCCTTGTCACGGCACGCGGCTGCAGTCCCTGGTCGAGCCACGACTTGCACTGCCCGTAAACATTGGTCTTCCAGTCATCCTTATGTCCTTCCAGGATCCATTCCTTCAGCCACGGCTCATACTCGTCGAGCGGCAAAAACCAGTGCTTCGTATCTTTCAATATTGGCTTATTCCCGCTCAGCACCGACACCGGATTGATCAGGTCGGTGGCATTCAGCGAAGTGCCACATTTCTCGCATTGGTCGCCATAGGCCTTCTCATAACCGCAATGCGGACAGGTTCCCGTGATATACCTGTCGGCCAGGAACTGCCCGGTCTCCTCATCGTAATACTGCTGGCTCACCTTCTCAATGAACTGCCCTGCATCATAAAGCTTACGGAAAAATTCAGAGGCGGTCTCGTGATGTATTTTATTGGATGTCCTCGAATAAATATCGAAAGAGATACCGAATTCTTCAAATGATTTCTTGATGATCTGATGATAACGGTCCACGATCTCCTGTGGCGTAACCCCTTCCTGCAACGCCTTGATGGTAATGGGAACCCCATGCTCGTCCGACCCCCCGATAAAGATCACATCCTCCTTGTTCATCCGCAGAAACCGAACATAAATATCCGCCGGAATATAAACCCCCGCCATATGCCCGATATGCAGCGGCCCATTGGCATAAGGAAGCGCAGAAGTAACAAGTGTACGCATAAATTTCTTTTCGGTATTGTCAGTCGTATCGTCCATTTCAATAAAATCTCAGGGTGAAAGTACTGTACCCCCATTAATTACCACAAAGGTAAAAATATTGAATGATTTTGGTTCTATCATTTTCCCTCCACAATCCATCTTGTAGGGGCACAATATCTTGTGCCCTTACCCATACGGGCTCAAATTGTTGAGCCCCTACACCCTTTAATCCTGTTAAGATCGGTATATTTGGATCTTATGCAAGGAATGAAAACAGGCCTGACAGTGATCTTGATATTTTAATTAATCTGAGATCTTCCATTTCCTTGCTTCAATTGATTCACATCGAACGAGAATTATCTGAATTATTAGGAGTTAAAGTCGACCTTGTTTCAGATGGAGCCATTAAAAACCCAAAGCTGCGGAATTATATTGAAGCCGATCTAAAGATCATTTTTCTGGCATGAAAGACGATAATTCACCATCTCACAACCTTACCACATATTTTTACATCATGATTTTCACCCAATCCATGGGTATGTTGTTCTGAACTAATTCGGATCATTTATTATAATACCGCTCCTCTGGAGCGGTTATTTGATGGGGGGGGGGGGGATCTCCAATCTACGAACATACCGCTCCGCTGGAGCGATTAGCAACCAATCTAAATTTTCACCCGCTTTATAGAATCAGTATTTTCGTAGCCATAGATGAGTGTTTAATGATCATCCGCTCCATAGGAGCGGTATTATCTTTTCTGGCCATTTTTCCCTCATCACGATTTCGATCCCCTCTTGAATGACCATAAAAATATTGTCACCAATACTTGACAATAGATTTTTTGTTGTAATTTTCACCAAATAAAAGATGAGATTTTTGGAAGACAAAAGGAATATTATCCATAACTTTATTGAATGATCACCCCACCGTACCTCTCGAAAGACGACAAGATCGGCATCATCGCCCCGGCCCGCTGCATCAACTTTGATGAAGTCCACCCCAGCATCCGTCTCTTCCAGAAATGGGGTCTGGAGGTCGAACTCGGAACCAACATCTTCCATCAATATCATCAGTTTGCAGGAAAAGATGACCAGCGCCTCGCCGATCTCCAGCAAATGCTCAATGACGACGCCATCCGTGCGGTCATCTGCGCCCGGGGCGGATATGGCACCGTCCGTATCGTCGATCAAATCGATTTCACCGCATTCCAGAAAAAGCCGAAATGGATCGTCGGCTACAGCGACATAACCGTCCTCCATAACCATATTCACAGGCACTTTGGCATCGAAACCCTCCATGCCGTCATGCCCGTCAACATCACCACCGCCGACGATGCCCCCAGCGATACCCAGGACACTCTTAAGAATGCCCTCTTCGGAAAGATCAGAAGCTATTCCTATCCTGCCACCCCCCTTGCCAGGAATGGCGAAACCGAAGGTATCCTCACGGGAGGAAATCTCTCCATCCTCTATTCCCTCATGGGCTCCGCATCAGAAGTCGATACCACCGGTAAGATTTTATTTTTGGAAGACGTAGACGAATACTTATACCATATCGACAGGATGATGATGAACCTCAAGCGAGCCGGCAAACTAAGCAAACTCAAAGGCCTCATCGTCGGCCACATGGACCGCATGAACGACAACCCCATCCCATACGGCCGCACCCCCAACGAAATAATAGCCGACACCGTCGCAGAATATAAATACCCCATCTGTTTCGACTTCCCCGCCGGCCACGCCGAACCCAACCTGGCCCTGATCTTAGGACGAAAAGTAAAACTTAATATAGGAACTGATATAGAATTGACATTTTAAAATGGTGAAGAGTGAAGAGTGAAGAGTGAAGAGTGAAGAGAAGAGCATTACTCCAAGGAAGGAGGAAGTTTTATAACATATGGCGAATAATTAATGGGGTTTATTCTTAATCGTAAGTCGTCAATCTGACAATTTAATCTGAAATCTAAAATCGTCCAATCGTAAATCTTCTTTTTGACTCTTCACTCTTCACTCCTCACTCTTCACTAATACCCGTTCACAAACTTTCAATTAACCAACAACCAATGGCAGAACATAACGAATTCGGCAGAAAAGGTGAGGACATAGCTGCCTCGTACCTCGAAAAGAAGGGCTACAAGATCCTCGAACGCAACTGGATATCCGGCAAGCACGAAATCGACATCATAGCCCATGAAAGCAAATACATCGTCGTAATAGAAGTAAAAGCCCGCCACTCAAACTTCGCCGGCGAACCCGAAACCGCCGTCACCATGGAAAAACAACGATCCCTCATCCAGGCCGCCAACACCTACGTCCGCAAAATGAACATCACCGACGAAGTCCGCTTCGACATCGTCTCCATCCTCGTAGTAAAAGGAGTAGAACACATTAACCACATCGAAGACGCATTCTATCCAACGCTCTTTTAACTGGTGAACTGGTGACTTGGTGAACTGGTGAGTTATAAATTGTAATTCGTCAATCTTACAATTCATTCGTCAATCTAAAATCCTGCCTACCGCAGGCAGGCGTCCAATCGTAAATCTTCTCTGTGTCTTTTTTCCTCGTCCCTACCTTCGCCAATTCAACTTATTGGTAAATCGAATTATTTATGTATATTTGCAATTCAAATTCATAATTACATAAGATGATACCAAGGAAATTATCCCCCGCATTGTTAAACTTTGCAAAAAAGTACCCGGTTGTTTCAGTCACAGGACCCCGTCAATCGGGCAAAACCACATTGGTAAGGTCTCTTTTCCCAAAGCACAGATACTTATCTCTTGAAAATCCGGAAATAAGAAGTACTGCCCTTAATGACCCGAAAAGTATTTTTGAACCCAAAGATCAATTGCTGATCCTGGATGAAATTCAACACGTGCCTGAACTCTTGTCCTACATTCAGGTAATTACGGATGAACAAAAATTATCCGGTCAATTTATTCTTACAGGTTCACAAAGCTTATTGTTGAGTGAAAAGATATCCCAAACCCTGGCTGGACGAACAGCAATTTTAAAACTACTCCCATTCAGCCTGTCCGAAATTGACAAATTAAAACAAGTAAAGAAATTTTCTTACGAAGAATTTATCTTTAAAGGCTTTTACCCGCGAACCTATGATCAGAATATCTCACCGGAAGAATTTTATCCGTTCTATCTTGAAACCTATGTGCAACGTGATGTAAGGGAAATTCAGAATGTTCGTGACCTGAACACGTTCACGAATTTTGTAAGATTATGTGCCGGTCGTATCGGCCAGTTGATTGATTATACCTCTCTTGCCAAAGACACTGGTGTAAGCGTTAATACTGTTAAAGGGTGGATTTCAATACTGGAAGCAGGTTTTATCATCTTTCTGTTGTACCCGTATTACAAAAATTTTGGGAAAAGAGTAATTAAATCCCCTAAGCTATATTTCACCGATCCCGGGTTGGCCTCCTTTCTTCTTGGAATTAAAAGCGCTGATCAGGTTAAGACCCATTACCTGAAAGGCTCGCTCTTTGAAAACCTGGTCATTCTTGAGTTATTAAAGAAGAGGTTTAACAGTGGAATTCCTCAGGATCTTTGGTTTTTCAGAGACAGCAACCACAACGAAGTGGATGTTGTATCTGAAAATGAACATTTGCAATGGATAGAAATAAAATCATCACGAACATTCTCTCCTGATTTTCTTTCAACGCTGCGGTTTCTTGATAAAAATCAGGATACGGAAAAAGATAACAAATCAATAGTCTACGGAGGCGATAACACTTTCACTCATAAAGGTATTAACATAATATCCTGGAGAGATTTGGACTTCCTCTCTCATACGGGCTCAAAATCTTGAGCCCCTACAGTTCACCACATTTTTTCGCGTCACGCGACGAATTGATTTAGCGAACTTGCGAGTTAATAATCGTAAATCGTCAATCTTAAAATTCATTCGTAAATCTAAAATCCTGCCTACCGCAGGCAGGCGTCCAATCGTAAATCTCATTTTCTCCCAAAATCCGCCGGAATCTCCCCCCAATAAGCCGTCTCCCACTTCAATATCGGGTTCTTATACGTATTGTTCTTTAACCACGCCAGTCCCCGCTCCACAAGCTCAAAAAGCTGCTTATTCTCCTCACTCGGAACAAGATTTGTCTTGATCCGTTTCGCCCTGATCCATGCAATCGCCGTCCTCGAATCCGAATAAATTGGCCAGTCCGAATCAATCTTCTTAAGCAACGCCAGCGCATGAACGATCGCCAGGAACTCCCCAATATTAACCGTCCCATTCGGAAACGGCCCCTGCCTGAAATACTCTGCCCCCGACTTGGTATCCACTCCCCGGTACTCCAGAATTCCCGGGTTCCCTTTGCAAGCCGCATCAACCGAAAGACTATCAGGAATCGGCGTCCCGATCAACGGATTGGAACAAACAATCTTCTTCTCCGCATTCAGATCTTTTTTAAGATATTTCTCAAAATCATCATTCCACGCCATCTCCGCCAGCTCCTTCGTCGGAAACCCCTTATATTTCGCACCCAACACCCCCTCCACCTGCTCCTTGCAATCCTCCCACCGCCTATAAACCCCCGGCTTCTTCCCACTCCAAACAACATAAAACTTATTCTTCGCCATCCCTGCAATGATTAATTATCCCGGCGAAATTACCAATTTCCCGTGACGCGTAACGATTTTTACCACGTCACCACCTCACCAGTTCACCACCTCACCACCTCACCACCTCACCAGTTCACCACCTCACTAGTTCACCAGTTCACCAGTTCACCACCTCACCAGTTCACCACGTCACCACATCACTACGTCACCAGTTCACCACCTCACCACCTCATTTAACCCCCGGAACCCGGTGGTCCCCATATCCCGGTTTCGAAAGCGCCGCAATCAAAGATGAGTCTATCACATTTTTCGTGACACCTTTAACATGAGCCACAATTGCACTTTCCCCATTTTCGATTGCCTGTGCCATCTGCTCGGCAGCCAGGTTTACAAAAGGTGTACTGGGATCATAAGCATAGGCATCAAACGGGAAAAAGGCCGGAAAATCTTTATTCAGGGAAACCATCGGATCGGTGATCACTGCCAGGCTACTTGCTTTCAACGCCTCTTTCATGCTACCTACAGAATTGATCATAAAGCGGTACTTGTCTGAATGGTGCTGCGACTGCCACACATGTCCCAGCTCGTGGATAAGCGTGTTCCTTCGGGGGCTGTATGTTCCCAGGTTCATGATCTGCACCGTCCCGCTGCTATCAGGGAAAGCCATGGTGAAGGGGCGGCCTCCGATACCTGTCTTGTTTGAGATAAAAATAGATGAGAAATCAAGACTGTCACCGTAAACACTCTTGGCAACCGCCACCTGGGCATCAGTAAGCATTCGCAGCGGACCTGAACTTCCTGCTGATGAAGCTCCGCTAACGACGGCACTTCCGGTGAAACCGAAACTGGGACTGCTGCTAACATTTCTATTCTTTAAAAAATTAGAAAACTCACCGGAACGCGCCATTGGGATATCCTCCGGCTGACAGCAATTAGAACCTAAATAATTAGTATCCGGATTGTCTCCGATCAATGCCGCGCGGGTTATAGGCCCAACAATCCCATCCACTGCCAGTTGATTGTACCGTTGAAATTCCCTGACCCTTGCATCGGTCTTTTGACCGAAAATCCCATCCGGGTCCAGATCGGGTAAGTTGGACGGTGGCCGGTTATTAAGGGCATTCTGTAAATCGCTAACATCCCCTCCGCTGCTCCCTATGGAGAGATCCCTGTTATTAGATGAAAATATTCCTCCGATATCACTCATATCCCGTTTCCTCTTATAATTTAATTAATACAAACTAATCAACATTTCGAAAAGTAAAGATAAAACAAAATAAATGAAATTGTATATTTTGTCGACCCCCATTTTTTCACTCTTCACCACGTCACCACCTCACCAGTTCACCACGTCACCACCTCACCACGTCACAAGTTCACCACATTTTTCCATCTCCATAACAATAATCACCAAAACTCCCCGTTTTTCTGTTAATAAATTCACAAATGTCTGGTAAATTTAAGGTATCCACCAAAAACCAATATATGAAAACAAAACAATTAACATTAATCCTCCTGGTCCTCACCTTCCCATTAGGAGCCTGGTGCCAGCTTGAAAAAGGCTCTTATCTCGGTTCGGCCGATGCCGGATTCGCATTTTCAACACAAAAAGATGTGTCAAATGGAAGTGATAATAGAAACAGTACCCTGGATTTCTCGCTTAACAGTGGCTTCGGAATTTTTGTCATTAACAGGCTGGCAATAGGCCCTGGATTTGATATTAACGCCCAAAGCACTACTTACAAGTCTACAAATGTTTCAGGTGGAGAGAATAAGGATAATATAACCACCTATTCCCTTTCCTTCGATCCTTTTGTGCGCTATTATTTTTTCAGCTCAGGAAAAATTGCATTGTTCGGTCAGGCTTCTGCAATGATCGGTTATGGTCAGAATTTTTACAAGTCTTATATAGGAACTCCGGAGGAAGCCAAGGAAACCACAGACATCTTAAACTATGGTGGCAAGGTGCTTGTAGGATTTGTATATTTCATCACCCCAAACGTTGGACTCGAAACTTCATTAGGTTACCAGTTTGGCGGAGAACAATTCAAAGATAAAGAATTTGATACCATAGATAAATCAACAAATGGTGAACTGGCCCTGAATGCCGGCCTCTCAATCTACCTCGGAAAATGTAAAAAAGAAGAAAAAAAGGAAAAGAACGAAAAAGAGGAAAAGAAAGAATAATCGCCTCCCTTCACAATTTTATCCAATCATGTAGGGGCTCAAAATCTTGAGCCCCACTCACACGGGCACAAAATTTTGTGCCCCTACAATTCACCACGTCACAAATTCACCACGTCACCACCTCACCAGTTCACCACGTCACCACCTCACCAGTTCACCAGTTCTCCCCGCCCCGAATGGGGAAAGTTTCGTTGCTTATTTCCCGCATTTCCCAAATTGGAAGGAAGGTAGGACAGTTTTATCGCAATGTCCTCTTTATCAACAGTAATACTTTCGGTAATGACTTCAACAATGGTACGTTTCTCTTCGAAAGGCATTTGAGGCCAACGGTCATATAGGTCTTTGGCATCTCTTAAGATGGTGTCGGAGGACATAGCTTGAATCTTCAGGAAGTCGACTTCAGCCATGAGTTCAGGTAATTGGTCTTGTATCTGGGATAATCTTTCCTCCAAGGGCTGGTAATGCCTGGTAAAACTTTCACTGGACATCTCCTTGGCCAGTCTCATAGAAACTAGTTCATTCATTTCTTTTCTGATTTTTTCTGCTTCAATCGTTTGGTGATGCAAAAGAGAATCCTTTTCTTTTATGAACTCATCGGTTTTGGACAAATAGCTTTTAATGTCCTGATCGGTGAGCAAAAAGGATTTTAGTTGTTCGTGATAGATTTCGTCAATGTCCGACACTGGAATTCTGGTATTGCAATGTTTGCACTGGTAAACATTGGACGAATGAAAGACATACATCTTTTTTCCGCAGGTGCAGTGCAAGAGGCCAGATAATAAATGAACGGGCCTCGGGCCCGGTCTCCTATTTTTATTCTCTTGTTCAGATAGTATCCGGTTACATTCATTCCACAAGTCTTCCGGAACAACTGCCGGGCAGGTGGTCATTACCCATTCGGTCTCCGGTTTTAAAACCCACTTTTTACCATCTCCTAAACTTTTGCTGTAATTAGCCCGTCTTTCACCTTTAGCAGTTGAGTCTTTTAAGAGACGGTCAATAGTTGTATCAGAAAATTTTAATCCCTTCCGGGTTCGATACCCCAAGTCGTTTAACTCTTTGGCTGTAGTTTTCTTCCGTTTATGTTTTAAAAATATTTCGTAGAGAAGTTTACGAACTGGAGCCTCAGCCTCATCGATGACTAAGTCTTTCCCATCCCAACGATATCCGAAAGAAGCCGTTCCACCCAAGGGTTTTCCAAGCTTAGCCCGGATTGGCACCGAAGCAGCCACCCGACTGGAAATTTCTTCCCTTTCCCATTGTGCCATAGCCGCGATCATGGTATAGAAAAGTCGACCAGCAGGAGTACTGGTATCAATGGCCTCCTGAAGTGAGATCAAGTCAGCATTACTTTCTCGAAATAGGTCGGCAAAATCTAAAAGTTCTCTGGTGTTCCGTGCTAAACGAGCTAATTTAGAAAAAATCAGGCCCGTGATGTTCCCCTTTTTTATATCACTGAGCATCTTTTTGGTCTCGGGGTGAGCCATTACAGACTTACCGGACACTGCTTCCAAATAGTAGACCTCAATTACCTCCCAGCCCTTGGCCTCAGCATAGAGGCGAGCCCGTTTTTCGTGATGTTCCGGAGACTCACCCTTTGCCTGATCCTCAGTACTGACCCGAATCCAGATACCGACTGCCTTTTTTAATTCCATTTCTTAGATTTTTTTCCAAAATTATTCATTTGGTATGGAAATTGAATCAGACAACCCTGATTGTTTATAACTTATTTTTTCGCTGACCAGAATGGGAATTCCTTGATTTGTGTCTTTTATACTAATTCTTCGACAGTTAAATCCAGGATCTATTGCTTTATAGCAAGATTGCAGATGGACTGTCCACAATGTTTAGCCACATGCAATCTTGCGGGGGATGCTATTCCCCGTACCCAAGAATTCGATTTTTTTATCCTTTATAGAACAAAAGATAAATAAAGATTTTAGTTTTGAATTACTTCACTAGCACTTTTTATTCCGAAACCATTTCACTAGCGTTGCTTATAAATTGTTAATCGTTCTTTGAAAGTCTTGATATATCTTCGTTTGAAGAGTTTTTTCACGATCCGAGATTTGAATTTGAATTTCGATTTTTTCAGAAATATCATTCAGATAATCAATATGTGTATTTGTGGATTTTGGACTTACCCAACGCTAGTGAAACCATTTGATTATTGTAGAGAATGCGCAAACAATACATTCCACATTGCCACCCTGGTATATTTAACTTTAATGTGGTCCTCGGAATAGATAATTTCATTTTCGAATATTTCCTCCCGTAAAATCAGAAACTTCCACAATTGTCTGTTTCCAATGAAAGGAGACAATAGTGGAACTAAAACAGAAAATGGTAATCAGAAATGAGGGCGGTTAAAAGTGAAATGCCAAGAATAAACTTAATTGTAAGGAGATTTGAATCAATTTTATAGATATAATGACCTCCTCCCCGCACTCAAAAAGACTGTCTGAAAGACAGTCTTTTTTCATAAGGGGTTTCCTCTCGGGTTTTCATTAGAATCCGAGCGTGGCTTCCTGCGGCAAGTCCTTCTGGCCTTGCCAGGCGATATACTTCTTGACCTGTTGTTCGTTGAGGCCAATGGTCGAAGAAAAGTACCCGACGCTCCAGATGCCGCCGTCAAGATACATGGTTTAGATGAATTTAAACTTCTTCTTCAGATGGGTGCTGGACATTGATTTTAGTTGTTGGACTACGGCGGCGACAGCCAAGTCAGGCGGAATCTCTATTTGCAAATGAATACGGTCATTGTCTGTGTTGATAGTAATAATCTGGAGCTCCGGGTACTTTTTCATGGCCCGGCCGAAGACGGCCAGAAGCTCGGGCTTGACGTATTCTTTCAAAAACTTCCGGCGATACTTCGTTCCCCAGACAATATGATATTGATGTTGATAGGTGGAGTGATTTAAGGCTCGGATTCTCATGAGTACAGCTTAACACGGCTCTACGAGCCGTGTTAAGTACTGAGGCATTCATCCCCGCACTCGGACGCCCGCTCCGCGGGCGAAAGGAGAATCCTCATGCGGGGTTTCCTGGCCTGCTAAAAAGAACCGCCTAATTATTAAAAGGCGGTTCTTTTTTAAGAAAACTTTCAGTTAAGTAGATATAACATAAAATATCCCCCGATAAATATAGTATATAAATATAGAGACATTACGTATACTACAATTGTAATAATAACTTGTTGTGATTTATAGTATTTAAAGATATAGTATATTGGGCAAATGGAGTAAAGTAAACCGATTATCTTCAAGGACATTGAAAAGAACCTTTTATTTGTTAACGCATATGCGTTTAGATTACAAGAAGAAAAAGTTGCATCTTTCCAAATGAGCAATATATTTGAAAATACTATAAATAGGGCAAGAGAAGAAAATAAAAAAAGTAATATTTGACGTGAACTTCTCTTTTTCCTATAATTAAATAGGTAGAGTCCAACTATTGATATTATCAATATACCTATAAAATTAATCACCATAATATAATATCCATAGTTTGAGTAATGTAATTTATTTGGTACTAAAATTGATAATACATATAAATATCCATACTGATATATGAAATTCAAACAATAAAATACCCCAATAAATATGATTGAGATCAAAACGTATTTTATACTATTTATGCAATATTGTATATATATCATGTATTGTTTTGTTAGAATATTTATTATTGAGGTCTGAATTAATATCATTAAGCATATTTTGGTAGCTTGTATCTGAAGAAATATTTTTATAGCTAGAAATCAGATGATTCAGATCGTTTAAACATGTATTATCAATCAATATTTGGCTGGAAATACCTGTCGTATCTATTAATTTGGATAACAATGATTTATACTTCCATAAATCAGTCGCAGTTTCCAGGCAAACTGTTAAAGGAACGGAATCTCCAAGAAAACTACTTATACTATAATAATAACCTATATACTCTTGTCCAAGATTTGACTTATTCAGTACTGAATCTCTAAAAGTATATTGTAAGGTCACGTCAAAAGCAGCATTAATACTATCTTTACCAATTGGAGTGTCGAGGAGCATGGTTTGACCTTCGATTCCATTAAGGCATATTCTCGGCCAACACTCCCAATCATCCTCCTGAGAATCATACTTACACATTTCATTCGGAGTTGGGAGATCACAAGGAGGACTTTCACAATTGGCGCCACCACCACCTTCTTCTTTCAAAGTCCAAGTATAGTGTTTAAGGAATTCAACCTGTTTCAATAATTCTGCATCCCTGGAATGGGATAATTCTGGAGTGTGGAAACTCGAATTGTTTATTAATAAATATGCTTTTGCACTAGGGTCAGGAAAGGAAAGAATATGAAGAGCAAAAAAGCTTAAATTTTGTGCAGCTATTGATCTTACTTCTAAATTATATTCCAACAATTCTTTGAAGTTCCCTTGATCTTTTGAGAAAAATGAATAATACATTTTGGAGTTTAATATATAATATGTGCCAAATCCTAGTATATTATTTAAATTGATCTCTCTTAAATTATTATAATCACCACTAAAATATAATACAATTGAAAAGGGCGTAACTTTTAATTTTAATTCTGTAAATGATTCAAGCAAACGATCAAAGTCTTTCGATGATAACAAGGTAGTACCGACCTCCAAATTCTTTATATTTGGTTTCTTGCCAAAATAGTATTTTACATTTGCCTGGTAGGAATCATTATTTGATTTAATAGTTATTAGTTTTTCCCCATTTGGTTGTGTCTTGCATGTTGCACAACCATTATTCTTAGATTTATTACAGGCATAAAATATGCCAATTGATAATATCGTGATTAATAAAATCACGAACAAAAGTAATTCCTTTGTTTTCATATCTATATGTTTTTAGATAATTAAATCATTCAATATTTTTATGAGCTGACAAGGCACATTTAAAATATTAATTTTGAGATTCTTAATTGGTTATCAAAAATATATATTCATTATGTTGTCTCTACCTCCTTCTTTAAAATATCTTTAAAGACAATATAGATATAATCATAATATATAAATACAATATAAGACAATAATACATATATGAATTTATTATATAATACAATGATGCGTTTTTTTAAATATTAATCTAGACTAATTATTAAATAATAAAAAACAGTAAATATAATCATTAAAATTGAAATGTCAAGTATTTTATTGGTAATTCATCCTATTGCTATTCATAACTTCATTATAATGCTTATAAAATAATTACATAACAGGAAAATCGGTGTTCATTTCAGCCCTATAGACAAAAAATTCGCCAAACCAAGCCCTTCGGGTTCGTTCCTCAGCTTGTCATATTTTTTGTTTTTTATAGGGCTTTCATTCACTACAGCCTACTCTGTCTTGTGGCCGTTTGTGGATTGAATCGGTGCGAAAGAAAAAACAACCACAATCCACCGGCTGACGTATTATTGCTCGCCTGCTGGCTCACTCGGCTACGGAATTAGATTACCATTTACAACCCAACCAGGCCAATTAAGAAATGGAATCCAATTCCTTGTGAAAAAACATACTTATCTCGCGCCCTGCAGGCTTCCAATCTAAGACCTCGTTCGCACTCGCAGCGGCTCGCTGCAGTTACTTTTGGGCTCAAGGCTGTTTTTCTCTCGCTGGTATTTATGCCAAAACCAACCTGGATGATGCCCTCAAAATTTTGAATATTTCTTTGATTATTCAATCTTCCAGTGGTTCCAGCGAATTTTAGCTCCTCTGTAAATATTGAATGTGAAAAAAAATAAAGTTATTAAATTAATACCCAATCCAAAATAATCACCTGTCTCCCAATGATGATATCGTAATTTGAAAATTAAAACAACCACAAGCCCTGCAATAATTGGAAACGTAAATTCCATTATCTTAGATCCTTCCTTTCTTTGACGCATCAGATATGATTCATATTTCCAAATATCTTTCACTTTAATTAGGTGCATTATACTTTTTAACCATGTAAATATTTTTCATAATTAGTTAACCATTTAAGATCGTCCTACTGACTCAAATTAGTTTTCTCCATTAGCTGGTATCATGGTAGCATGAACACCTAACATCTTTCGCAACTTCTTTTTCCTTAGCTATTTTATGTCAATATATGTCTATTCGATCTTCTAAAGGTAGCAACGGAAAATTTCTTGGTCGTATCCAATAAATTTGATAATCCTCGGCATCAAATGTACCGTAGGACGGGTCCGGCTATTTTCCCAGTTTGCCACTGAATTGATTGTTACTCCAGACTGCTTTGCCACATCTTTCCGGGAAAGTTTTTCTTCCATTCTTTTTTTTCGGAAATGCTCTCCGATAGTTTGAGGATTTGTCATATATTTGTTTTTCAATGCTCTGTGGAGGATGATATAGTGGGTGGAAAAAGGCAACGCAAAGAGAGGGGGCGGGGGAGGGGCTATCCGCGTTACGATTTTTTCTATCTTTGCCCCAATGAATCCCTTCAAACGCCTCGCCGGCCAGACTGCCATCTATGGCATCCCAACTATCCTGGGACGATTCCTCCAGTACCTTCTGGTCATCCTCCTCACCCGCGTCTTCACCAGGAGTGAATATGGCGTCATCAGCGTATTTTACTCCTACGCCTCTTTCCTCATGGTCATCCTCACTTATGGCCTGGAAACAACCTTTTTCCGCTTCAGTGAAACAGAAGAAAGAAAAGACCGTGTATTCAGCACGGCCATGCTCTCCATCGGGCTGACATCTGTCGCATTTCTCTTTCTCTCCAATGCATTTGCAGGAAAGCTGGCAACCTGGATGGAATATCCCCTCCATCCCGAATACGTCATCTGGTTCGCCTGGATCCTTGGGCTGGATGCACTTTCATCAATTCCCTTTGCCCGCCTTAGGGCACAAAACAAGGCAAAACGATTTGCTACCATCAAGCTCATCAACATACTCACCAACATAGGTCTGACCTTATTTTTCCTTCTTCTTTGCCCCTGGCTCCTTAAGCAATATCCTGGTACATTTGGGAATAACTGGTTATTCGGACTTATTTACAGGAGCGACTGGACCATCGAATATGTATTCATCGCAAACCTGCTGGCGAGTATCCTCACTTTTATTCTGCTGATGCCCCAGGTCATTGGAATGAAGTTTGAATTTCACAAAGAGCTATGGAAGAAAATGTTGCTCTATACCTGGCCCTTGCTGTTTGCAGGGATGGCAGGAATAGTCAATGAAACTTTCGACCGCCTCCTGCTGAGGTACCTCCTGCCAAAGGACATCTCGGAAGCGCAGGTTGGCATCTACAGCGCCTGTTACAAGATATCGATCCTGATGACCTTATTTGTCCAGGCATACCGTTTTGCTGCCGAACCATTCTTTTTCGCCCAGGCCAAAGAAAAGGACGCAAAGCTGGTCTATGCCCGCATCATGGACTATTTTATCCTCACAGTCTCCTTTATTTTTCTGCTGACGATGCTTTACCTGGACGATGTCTTCATTCACTTTATCGGCCCGCGGTTCAGGGTAGGGAAGGGTGTCATCCCGATCCTGTTATTGGCTAACCTTTTCCTTGGAGTCTATTACAATCTGTCGATCTGGTACAAGCTCACGGCACAAACAATCTGGGGCGCCTGGCTCTCGGTCATCGGCGCAATCATCACGCTGGTCCTCAATTTCTGGTGGATCCCCTTGAGCCCTGATCACCTCATCCATGGATACATCGGCTCAGCCTGGGCAACCTTCATCTGCTACGGAAGTATGATGATACTTTCTTATCTGATAGGCCAGAAATATTTCCCCATAAACTACAACCTCAAAAAATTCTTCGGTTACCTCGGATTAGCCATTTTACTCTATGCCATCAGCGCCCTCGTCCCCATCCAAACCCCGATCCTCCGCATCGCCTTCCACACACTCTTATTACTGATCTTCGCCGCCGTCGCCCTCCGCATCGAAAAGCCTTTCTCACCGCAAAGGCGCTAAGACGCAAAAAAGCGCCAATTAATCACTCACCACCTCACCAGTTCACCAATCTCCCCGCCCATCCAATAATTTTCGTACTTTTGCGTTTCTAATCGCAACTATGAACATCAGTATTGTAACCCGCTCCAGGCGGCTTCGGCCACACCAGCGTAACTTAATAAAAACGAACCTTTAACCCCGAAGGGGTGTAATATGAATAACCCCCGGTGTAACCGGGGGACTCATTGTGACACCCGGGGGCCAACTGAAACGATGAAGAACCTACTACTCATATTATTCGCCCTGCTCTGTTTTCTCCCCGCCTCCTACGCTTCCCCGAACCATAAGGAGAAGAAAAAACATAAAACCGACCAGGCAGGCCCGAAAGTCGTATCGAACATCTCGATGCTGATCGAAGCAAAGAAAAACGAGATTACCGGCAATGACGATAAGGCCGAAGACCTTTTCCGGCAATACATCGATAAGTACCCGGATGATGCAGTGGCCTTTTTTGAACTCGCCCGTATTGTGGCGAATAAAAAGCAGGTACATGAGGCAATTGACCTTGCCGGCAAGGCTGCAAAGCTTGACCCTTCAAACATCTGGTACCAACTTTTCTATGCGGAAGTCCTTCAGCTCGATGGCAAATACAAAGATGCCATAGCGATCTATGAAAAGATCACGGCTACAAACCCTGAGAGTCTTGATTATTATTACCAGTTGGCGGCCCTTTACCTGACCACCGAAAAGTACCTCGATGCAGTGAAGATATACGACGAGATCGAGAATAAAGTCGGCATTTCAGAGGAGATCAGCATCCAGAAAGAGAAAATATATCTCCTTTTGAATGATGTGCCGAAAGCAGAACACGAGCTGCAGGCCCTTGTTGACTCCCATCCCGATGATACCCATTTTTTGTCGATACTGGCTGAGTTTTACATGAACAACAAGATGCAGGTTAAGGGCCTCGAAACCTATCGTAAGGTTCAGCAGCTCGATCCGGGAAATCCTTACGTTCATATGTCCATGGCCGATTATTACCGGAAGAACCATGAAAAACAAAAAGCCTTCGAAGAGCTGAAAGAAGGTTTTCAGAACCCGAATCTTGAGATCGACACAAAAATAAGTATCCTGCTTTCCTTCTTCGATCTTAACCAGTTGCCTGACGACTCAAAGGCAATGGTGGAAGATCTCAACCGCATCCTGGTCACCGTCCACCCCAACGACCCAAAGTCTCATTCGATCTATGGTGATTTTCTGGTCCAGGATAAAAAGAATGCAGAGGCTCGCGACGAGTACCTGAAAGTCATTGCGCTCGACAGCAGCAAATTTGTGGTTTGGGAGGAGGTCCTGCGTCTTGACCTGGTGCTCGAGAAATACGACCACCTGGTTGAATACGGCAAACGTGCCATAGACCTGTTTCCCGATCAGCCTGTTCCCTTCCTGTTCGCGGGTATCGCCAGGTTTGAATTGAAAAAATACGAGGAAGCAATCAAGGACTTTAACCACGGCGTTAAACTGGTTGCAAATAACGATGAATTGGAGTCGGAATTTTATATGTACCTGGGCGATACTTATCATTCTTTAAAGGATACTGCTGAATCGGATAAGGCGTATGAGAAATCACTCTCCATCAAGGGCGACAATGCCTTCGTTCTGAATAATTATGCCTATTATCTTTCCTTGCGGAATCAGAAGCTTGACAAGGCCGAGACCATGTCGAAGAAAGCCGTCACCCTCGATCCGAAGAATTCATCTTTCCTGGATACCTACGGATGGGTGCTCTATAAACTTCAGCGTTACAATGATGCCAGGACCTGGGTAGGCAAAGCTCTCGAAGATAAAGACTCGGTAAGTGCCGAGGTCATGGAACACTATGGCGATATTCTTTTTAAACTGGGCGATACCGGCCAGGCCATCGACTACTGGCAAAAGGCTAAAGCAAAAGGTCCGGGATCGGCGCTTCTCGATAAAAAAATCGCTGAGAAGAAACTCCTTGAACAATGATATTTTCTAACTTTACTGCCGCAGCAATCTGTCTTGATGATGAGTAAAACCAAACACTCCTTTTTTGTATTTCCGATTTTCCTTCTTTTATTTCTGATACTGTTAGATTCGTGCACTACCCAGCGTAAGATCATAAAAGCCCCGCTCAAAGAGGAAGGAGTCGATTATCTTTTTAAGAAGCTAAAGGAACATGAACTTCAGTATACCTGGTTCACCGCAAAATTTTCGGCTGACTACACAAATAAGGGAGAATCAACTTCTTTTAACGGACAAATCCGGATCAGAAAAGACAGTGTGATCTGGCTTTCTTTTTCACCCGCACTGGGGATCGAGGCCTTCCGGATGATGCTCACCCAGGATTCAGTCAAATTTATCAACCGGATGAACAGTACATACTTTACCGGCGATTACAAATATGTGAACAAATACCTCAACACAAACATTGACTTCGATCTTATTCAGTCATTCCTCACGGGAAATGATCTTTCCTTTTATGAGAACGGCAAATTCAGGGCAGGAATTGATAATGGGATCTATAAACTGATGACGGCGAATCGTATGAAGCTGAAGAAATTCGTGAGGAACAGTCAGGAAAACCTGAGGGTGCTTATCCAGGATATTTGGATCGACCCCGATAACTTTAAGATCACACGGGCAGCAGTGAAAGAGATCGAGGAGCCAAACATCCAGCTTACTGCACAGTATTCTGCATTTGAAAAGATCGAAAACCAGCTCTTCCCAAAGGATGTGGCATTCACGATCGCTGCAGATAATAACCTTTCTGTTACAGTCAGTTTCAATAAGATCACCGTCAATACAAACCAGTCGTTTCCATTTAAAATCCCGCAGAGCTATCGCCCCGTAAAGTGAGCCTGCACAGTATAACCGGTATCCCATGATAAAATTTTGTCACCCTTTCAGGCAGATTTTCTCAGCGTTCATCATGGTGCTTATCCCTGTCGTCTGTTTCCCTGTTTTATCTTTTTCCCAGATATCGAAAACCATGGCATCAAAAGATAAACTACAGAAAACGAAAGCCCAGCTGGAAGAAGAAATACGCTACACGTCCAAACTATTGGAAGAGACCCATCAGTCAAAACAAAATTCACTCCACAAAGTAGTCCTGCTGAACAAGCAGATCGAAAAACGGCAATCGCTGATCAACGCTATTTCCGGGGAAGTCGACGATATTCAGGCACAGATGGATGGTCAGCGTACACAAATCTCATCATTATCCGTCGAGTTACAGAAAATGAAAAATGAATACGCCCGGATGATCTATTATGCCTATAAAAACCTGAATGCTTATAACCGTTTGCTTTTTATCTTTTCTGCGGAAGATTTTAACCAGGCCTATCGGCGACTACTTTACTACCAGCAATACAGCGCTTACCGCCGGACCCAGGCGGAACAGATCAGGGCCGCCCAGATGAACATCGACCGGAAACAGAAAGAACTCGAGGAAACGAGAAAGCAAAAATTAGACCTGGCACGCACGAAGGAATCCGAAAAGGGTCAGCTGACAGAGGAAATGCAGGAAAAAGATAAAACTGTTCAGGAACTGAGTAAAAAGGAAACTGAACTGGATGCGTCGTTAAGAAAAAAACAAAAAGCTGCCGAAGACCTCGAACAGGAGATCAATAAGCTCATTGCAGCCGAGATCAAAGCCGCCTCCGACAGGGCAAAGCGAGCCGGTACCAGTAATCCGAAAACAAAAATGACGGAAGCCAAAACGGCGATCATGCTTACCAATGACGAGCAGGTCCTGTCAAGTTCTTTTGCTTCCAATAAAGGGAAATTACCCTGGCCTTCCGAACGCGGCGTCATCACAAGTTCATTCGGCGAACATCCCCATCCGGTCCTGAAATACGTGAAAGTGAAAAATAACGGGATAGATATCTCTACTGAAAAAGGAGCCTCGGTCCGGACAGTCTTCAACGGAACCGTGAGCCGCGTGATGTCGTTCCCCAACCTCAACAAGGTAGTCATCATCAGGCACGGCGAGTACCTGACAGTATATTCCAACCTGGAAGAAGTCTCAGTAAAAGATGGCCAAACCGTAACCACAAAACAATTAATAGGTAAGGTCCATACCAATCCCGATGATTCCAGAACCGACCTCCATTTCGAAATATGGCTTGGAAAAACCACCCAGGACCCCCAGCAATGGCTCTCAGGTACTAATTAACGCTTCAAATAATTCAAGAATGAGCCCACTCTGAAAACCCATTTTAAAATTAATCCGCCAAGACACAAAAACGTAAAAAGTTCAATTTTAAGAATATTCTTCTTAGCGCTTTTTAGCGTCTTAGCGTCTTAGCGGTGAAAAAAACTTTACGGACCGTTCTCAACCTTAATATGGTATGTTAAAACATTCCGGAGAATTTGCAGCATTGATTACCGCCATGTTCTGGACCATCACTGCCCTGGCCTTCGAAGCCGCCAGCCGGAAAATAGGTTCCCTGATCGTCAACCTGTTGCGCCTCCTCGTCGGGTTCTTCTTCCTCAGCCTCTTCACCTGGATTTACCGCGGCTACCTGCTGCCCGTCGATGCATCCGGCCGCACCTGGCTCATCCTTATTTGCTCAGGACTGGTGGGCTTCACATTCGGCGATCTCTGCCTCTTTCAGTCGTTCGTCGTAATAGGTGCCCGCATCTCTATGCTGCTTATGGCCCTGGCCCCACCCATGACTGCCGTGATCAGTTGGATCATCCTCGGCGAAAAAATGACCCAATTGAGCATACTCGGAATGATCGTCACCATCACTGGAATTGCGCTGGTAGTACTCAAAAGGGAAGAGTTACCCAGGAAACCAGAGGGCCGGCGAAAATTTAGATTCAACTACCCTTTCTGGGGCATCCTCCTGGGCCTGGGCGGCGCCTTCGGACAATCGCTGGGACTGGTTCTCAGCAAACTCGGCATGCGCGATCCTGTTTCCGCCGCTGCAACCGGCATCAGCCATATTACACAAAGCTACAACCCCTTTGCCTCGGCCCAGATCCGCGTTATAGCCGGTATCGCAGGATTCGTCATCCTCTTCACCATCCTCGGCAGGTGGAAAGCCACTTTCCAGGCAATCTCGAACCACCGGGCAATGTGGCAGCTCTCCCTCGGAGGGTTCTTCGGCCCTTTCCTCGGCGTCTCCTTTTCCCTCCTCGCAGTCCAGCTCACAAACACAGGCATCGCCTCCACAATAATGGCCATGGTCCCCGTACTTATTATTCCCCCTTCGATAATACTATTCAAAGAAAAAGTAACCCTCAAAGAAATCTCCGGCGCCATACTAGCCGTAGGTGGTGTTGCGTTGTTCTTCTTATAAAAAATGTTATCTTTACTCTGTAATTTTGCATGTTGCACATTACACATTACACATTACACATTACACATTACACATTACACTTTGCACTTGAATTATGACTCTATGACTTTTTCGAATTAGCGCTTTTTAGCGTCTTTGCGTCTTAGCGGTGAAGAATCATGAAAGAAAACCAAACGATTAGCATTTTAAACCCGCCAAATCCGGGAGCCCGTCTGTACCTCGGACTTGCGATCTTTGTCCTTTCCTTCTTTATGCTCCCGACAGGCCTGTTTTTGCAACGATTTGCCGTACATCATTCCCTGAGACATATCATTGTCGGAATATTCTGGCTCACAGCCCCCATTCTGAAGATCTCCAGTGTCGCCATCCTTGGAAAGCCCTCTTACCTTTACATCAAATCGATATTCCGCCACAGAATTGTAAAAGTCATAAAACCCTACCATGCCAGCCGCCTCCGTTACAACATCGGCCTCATCCTCTTTTGCCTCCCGTTAATCCCAACATACATAATGGCCTATGCCCCCCAGTTCTTCACCACCAACTTTTACCTGCGCCTCATCCTGAACATCTCCTTCGACGCCATCTTCATCGCCAGCCTCTTCGTCCTCGGCGGCGATTTCTGGGACAAACTCAAAGCCCTCTTCAGCTTCACCGCCAAAGTAACCTTCCCGGCAGAGGACCAAGGAGAAGAAAAATAAGCATTCTTTTTTTTGCATTTGCACATGATCAAGCCCTGAAAGGGCGTCATATGAATAACCCCCGGTGTAACCGGAGGTCCAGGAAGTAAACCTAACCCACCAACCCCGCAGGGGTTGAATATGAATAACCTCCGGCGCAACCGGAGGCCCAGGAAGTAAACCTAACCCACCAACCCCGCAGGGGTTGAATATGAATAACCTCCGGCGCAACCGGAGGCCCAGGAAGTAAACCTAACCCACCAACCCCGCAGGGGTTGAATATGAATAACCTCCGGCGCAACCGGAGGCCCAGGAAGTAAACCTAACCCACCAACCCCGCAGGGGTTGAATATGAATAACCTCCGGTGTAACCGGAGGCCCAGGAAGTAAACCTAACCCACCAACCCCGCAGGGGTTGAATATGAATAACCTCCGGCGCAACCGGAGGCCCAGGAAGTAAACCTAACCCACCAACCCCGCAGGGGTTGAATATGAATAACCTCCGGCGCAACCGGAGGCCCAGGAAGTAAACCTAACCCACCAACCCCGCAGGGGTTGAATATGAATAACCTCCGGCGCAACCGGAGGCCCAGGAAGTAAACCTAACCCACCAACCCCGCAGGGGTTGAATATGAATAACCTCCGGCGCAACCGGAGGCCCAGGAAGTAAACCTAACCCACCAACCCCGCAGGGGTTGAATATGAATAACCTCCGGTGTAACCGGAGGCCCAGGAAGTAAACCTAACCCACCAACCCCGCAGGGGTTGAATATGAATAACCTCCGGCGCAACCGGAGGCCCCTGCCATACCGGAAACCCCTGCCATACCGGAAACCCCTGCCATACCGGAAACCCCTGCCATACCGGAAACCCCTGCAATACCGGGGGTCCCGACAATACCGGCGATCAATATTTTTTATTTTCAAACACCTTTTTGTGCGCAGCTCATATAACTTAGAGTATTCAAAAAGAAAACTGTAAATAAGGAATTTAATCTTCCCCCGCTCCAGCGGAGCGCTATATTGTTAGCGGGAACCCACAATCGAGAACTACTGGAAACCACAATAAAATTTAAGTCTAAAAATTTTATCTTATTAAATATCAACACTAACAAAATAAAGGCTGGCGTGCAAATTACACGCCAGCCTCGTAAAAAATTCCCAATTCCCAAATCTAAAATTTAATTCGTAATTCGTAATTCGCAATTCGTAATTAATTCTGTCCCGTAGCAGGATCCTCAAAAATTGCCAACTGCGAACTGCGAACTGCCGACTGCGAACTGCCGACTGCCGACTTCTTCGTGTCACGCGTCACGCGTCACGCGTCACGACCAGTGGGTCAGGGGGAGGGGCTGTTAGGGTCATGGGGAATGGTCATTAAAATCGTAATTTTAATGATACAAAGAACTGCCTCCCCGGTGCCGGCTGGTAACTGTTATATTCCGGCCCATTGTTAGGTTCAGTAAATCCAAAGTAATGCTCGTCAAACAGGTTCTTGGCAAAAAGACTGACCTCGCTCTTCACAGAACCTAAATTGAAAGCATAGCTCAGGTCTGCACCAACCGTTGTAAAGCCATTAACCCAGGAACTCCGTATATATTTCTGGCCATTAACAATATCGGTATATTGGTTGTAAATGGAATCGTCAACCTGGATGCACCATTTCGACTGGTATTCCACATTCAGCCCAACGGTAAAATGTTTCAGGAATTTCACAGCTCCTTCAGCATAAAGAACATGTTGCGGGCACTGCGGGATCCAATGTCCTGATACACTATCCGGTGAAGTATACTGGTCATGTTGATAAGTATAGGCAACACTGAATTTCAGGAAATCAACAGGGAGATAAGATGCAAATAATTCTAACCCATACCTCGTACTTGCGCCCATGTTCCCGAAAAATGCCGTATTGTTGCCCCTTCCGACGATACTGTATCGATAGAAATCGTTTTTCGTGTTCACATAAAATCCGTCGACATCATAATAAAACCTTTTTCCAACACTGCCTCTCAGCCCTAATTCACCACCCATGAATGTGGAAGGTTTGATCTGTTCGTTGAATCCTCCCCATTGTACCGGATTGTTGTATAGCTCATCTTCCGTGGGAACAAGGAATCCTGTACCATAGCTGGCATAGAGGTTGAGGTATTTTGCGATATCATAGGCCAGACCGAAACGGAAAGAGGTATTCGAGAATGACCTGTTTCCGGATGGCTGAACAACTGAGTCGGGCAATGGAATGTTGTTGACGAGTTCATTATAAACATAATCATAACGAAGGTTCAGGGTTGCATAGAGTTTTTTCACGATATCCAGTTTGTCGATGAAGAAAACGCCTAAGCTTCTTTGTTTAATTACCTGGTTGATCAGGATTTGATTAGTATCAAAGACAGCTTCACTAAAGTAATCATTGGAAGCAGGATGAGGCTTTGAATTGATCGTGGCTTCACTGAATACCCCGTACTCGGTCTCCGTCATCATTTTTGATTCATAATCTACTCCCAGGCTCATATGATTCCTGAGGTTTTCTTTCCCGAAATTCAGGTCGTACTGTGCTGACAACCCACTGTTGACAAAGGGTTTGTGATCATCACCATTATTTGATGTTTCGCGATAATCAGTTAGCCGCATGAATGCTTTTACGAGGAGATCCTGGTTATTGGAAATATCAAATTTCCCGATGAGTGCGCCGGTCAACCTCTTAGTCTTGTGGAACTCATTGTATGGCTCAGCATCGGTATTGGCTGCCTGCGGACCAAAATCCTGGTAGCGGCCCAGGCTGATTCCTTCCGAATTCTGGTTAAAATAATCAGTATAGGAAAGGATTTGTGTGATTTTTATTTTACTGGAAGGAGACCAGTTTGCTTTTTCACTGAAGATATCTCCGTAATAAGCCTGGTGAGTGCGATACCCGGTGCTTTGGTTATGAGAGTACGAAACCCTGTAATTCATATTGCCATCGGTACCATCCACCTGTCCTAAAACCTTCCAGAAATTATAAGAACCTCCTTCGGCATAAAACGTAGTGTTGAGGGGTTTCTTACCTCCATCATAAGTGAGTATATTCAATACACCGCCTGTTGAGCCGGCTCCATACATGGAAGCAGCAAGTCCTTTAACTAACTTCTAGCTTGGAAACAGTAGCCCAGTCTACATCATAAAGATCGGGAGCAAATCCTCCCGGGTCATTTACCGGAATTCCATCGATCATGACGCCGATGCCCCTGAAACCACTCTCCGTCAAAACTCCTTGTCCACGGATATACACATGAACCCGTGAGCCGTCAGATGCACCGTTATCGATCCTTACACCGGGTACCAGCCGTAAGGCTTCATCTGCATCGTTGGCCTTTGAAAATGTTGTTAATTCATCAGGTCCAACAACGGAGATGGATGCCGGAATTTCATTCAGAGGTGTCTTAGTTCTCGTCGCACTCACCTGGATTTCACCGAGATCTCTTATCAGAAGGGTATCATGCTTCTGCACGGATTGTGTTTTCTTTCTCCTGGGCAGAAGCCGATAAAAAGGCAAGGGTATAAAATAAATACTAATAATAATATAAATTGATTTCATAGGTCGGATTAGTTAATAAAAGGGTGAATATTGAAGAATTAAAAATGAAAAATAACAATGAAAAATGAAAATAATGAAACATACATCATTATGCTTTCATAATCTTCTTGAAATAAAGATGTTAATAAAAGATCAGCCGATCTTGGGAGGAGGGTAAATTGGCAGAATTGTAATGTCCTGAATCTTGCTATCTGGTTCAAAAAATAAAATAACTGAAGAACTGGTGGGTGAGTGAATAGAATATTTATTGATCAGTGCCTGTTTGATGATATGATACAACATGGCCTGGCTGTTCCTGCTTCTTTCCGGCAGGTTCATGCCTGCAACCCAACCGGAATATTTATCGTACCGGGCAAGCAATTGCTCTTCCTTGGTATCATTGATGCACCTGAAAATAACAGAAGTCCCCGAGGTCTTGGTAGAAATAACATCGTACATTTTTCCGTGATACAGGATCTCGTCCTTATCGGTCATTTTAAAATCACGATCGGTATCAGGATTGATAACAAGAACCTCTATAAACTGCCCGCGCAGAGCCCCATTGCTGATCATCCCTTTCATCTCCCGCTTCACGCCTATCTGATCGCATTTGAATACGAAATAATATCCAAAAAGGTTAAAAAGGATCAACCCGGCAAAAAGAACAGAAAGAATTTTCCGTATCATCTTATTCTACAGGAATTTCATCCCTGTCCGTGCAAATGTACAAAAATGTATTTGCAACGAAAAAAAATCAACTATTTCTTTTTGGGTATTGGGTATTCAATAACAACTCGCACTTCGCACTTCACACTTCGTTGATCAATATTCCTTAGTAAATAAAAAATAAAATTTCTTATTATGATTTGAAACGTTCATTGGTTCTATTGATTGATATTAACCAATAGCCCCGAATGGGGCGTCATATGAATAACCCCCGGTGAAACCGGGGGTCCAGGAAGTAAACCTAACCCACTAACCCCGCAGGGGTTGAATATGAATAACCCCCGGTGAAACCGGGGGTCCAGGAAGTAAACCTAACCCACCAACCCCGCAGGGGTTGAATATGAATAACCTCCGGTGCAACCGGAGGCCCCTGCCATACCGGAGGCCCCTGCCATACCGGAGGCCCCTGCCATACCGGCGATCAATATTTTTTATTTTCAAACACCTTTTTGTGCAGAACTCATATAAGTTCGATTATTCGGATAACCCTTACCCTGTCACCAATTCACAAATTCACCACATCACCAGTTCACCACGTCACCAGTTCACCACGTCACCAGTTCACCACGTCACCAGGTCACCACGTCACCAGTTCACCACCTCACCAGTTCACCACCTCACCAGTTCACCACCTCACCAGTTCACCACCTCACCAATTCACCACGTCACTAGTTCACCACGTCACCACGTCACCAATTCACCACGTCACCACGTCACCTCACCACCATCTTAACATTTACCGTCCTCTCACTGTCTTCAATCCTCAGAATATAGATCCCGGCAGGCAGGTTATTCAGGTTATATGTCTTGACAAAGGTTCCCGAAGTTTTAATGTCTTTATCCCCGAATACCGGAAGTGAAAGCATATTTTGTAATCGCAACGTGACCTGGCCATTGCTGTTATTCCTGATCTTAACAGTAAATGTTCCATTGTTAGGGTTAGGGAACAACTCATAACTGTAAGTAGTGTGTTCGTCAATGCCGGTGCAGTCCTTAAAAGTAATCCTCACAGAATCTAACGAGGAACATTCGAACGCATTTGTCACCCGCAGCCTTACCCAACTTGAACCAAAACCGCCGGTCATCGAAGTGTCAATTGTTACCTCCGGACGGGTTGATCCTCCGGGTGTCCACAAATAATGCCAACCAGCTATGGAATCGCTGTAAACATGAATAACCTGACCCCCGCAAATGGTATCCTTGGGCAGAACAGTGAACTGTGGAGCCGGAGGGGCACCAATTGTCACATGAAGCCCCCCTTCATTGCATCCGTTTGCCCCGGTGGCTCTGAGCCTCAGGGAAAATGATCCCGAACTGATATCGTTTGTTCCCGGTGTATAGACCGGGTTTAAGATCGTATCGTTTGAAAATGTTCCATCCCCCGAGGTAGTCCAGATCAGGAAATCATAAGAATTAACCGTTGCATGCAACTGCAAAACTTTCCCAATGCAGAGAACAGTATCGTTCCCGGCAAAGATCACAGGCAGGGGCGGCGCAGGAAATACAATGTTATCAACCCAACCGCAATTGCTGCCACTCAGGATCGAAATATCAGTAACATACCACCATTTATACGTATGGGTTCCGGCTGTTATTGGGAAAGCTACCCTTTGCCAGCCTTGTTCACCCGACCATTGTCCTACCGGGACGGAATCAATAAAAAAATGAAGCCAGTCATAGCCTTCTTCTGAAGAAACTTTACAATAAAACGAAATGCTGTCATTCGTGCCCGCAGTCATTACGACCCTTAGCCACGATGTACAATTGTCATAAATCACACCCGACCGGGCACTGTACTTTCCCTGGTAATGGATAGTATCAATGAACCAGGGCGCAAACCCTCCCGAGGTCCATGGAAATTTTGTAAATCCTCCGCTCTCCCAGTCTTCCATGATGATCCCAATGGTTTCATGTTGCGTTTTTGCTGCACGGTACTTACCTGAACCAGCTGCCAAATGAAAATCGGCAGAGGTATACAAACAGGCATCGGGGGCTACATCCACCTTAAAAATCGCAATTTTGTTGCCATTCTGGGAAATTGAATCGACATAAACAGAATCAACGGTAAAGGTGAGGAAATCAGATGGAGATGATATTTTTACCCAGGTGCTTTTACAGGCGAAATCACCCGTGTTTACAAGGGTAACAGCTACATCGTCGCTTTCACCGGGGTCCAGTCGTCCGTTGTTATTGCCATTAACAGAATCATGGATCACAACATTCGTAATATGCAACGCGGGGGCATGGGCTTTTACCAGGAAATGGCTGAACCATGAACTATCTGGATTTACAGCCCTGACATAAAATTTAACAGTTGCCCCATTGGGAACCGTATCAGAAACTTTAAATGAATATCCATTTGGAATTGATTTTACTTCTCCCACAGAAAAATCACCATACTGTTCTGTACTATCGGTAATCGTAACATACGGGGAATCTGTTGAAAGATAAGCCATGACATTGGTGGTTGGTTGGTCGCCGACATTCTTCAGGCCCAGGGTCATATACAGCGAGTCGCCATAATTCAGATTTTGTCCGTTATTGTTCTGGATGGATGTCAGGTTGTATGAATCATAAACAACAAAAGGCTGGTTAGGTGCCGGGCCCAGGTTTACGGGCGAAACATAAGTCAATGCATTGCCATTCCTGTTATCGGTCCAAATAGGGTATGCCATCCTGTTCCCGGCAGCTCACCCCCAGGTAATCGCCGAAATAATTGGTAGCAAGACCGGGTATCGGCACGGGTGTAAACGCAACATCGCTCACCTTCATGTCGGTCCAGGTATCTCCTCCAGTATAAGAATAAGAGATCCATGTCTCGCATTGCACCGGCGAAACATTCCGGTCATCATAGTAAATCACGCAAAGATTGCCAGTAACAGGATCACAACTGATCCAGGGAAAGAAATGTTCCTTACCCCGTCCCGATGGATCCTGGTTCACTTTGATAGGTGCCGACCAGGTGCTTCCCTGGTCAGTTGAACGGATAAGGTATACATCGATATCGTTGCCGGTATCGACACCGGGTACGCCATGGTCAGCCCAGACAATATAGATATTTCCTTTGTAGTTTCCGTTACTGATATCAACCGTCATGGAAGGAAAAGAATTTACCCGCATGTATTTGTTGCGTTCCGCTGGTTCCGATTCCCCTAATATTATTGATAATCCGTGTGGCAGGTGTAAAAAGAGACCCTCCATTAGGGGATTTGGCGAATCCAATAGCAGATTCATCCCCGGGCCAGACATCGTAAATGGCAAAAGTGCAGTAAGCCTCACCCAGTGGGCCGGTTTGAAGGTTTACCCCATGGCAAAATATTCCTGCATGTACCCGCTGTACTTATCTCCACAGATGGTGACCATGTCAATCCATTATCATTGAGTGTGATAATTCGACCTGGTGATAATCCGATGATTGCGACAAAACTTGTCCAGGCATCATAAAGCCTGCCCTTAAAAGGACTCGCAGGCGAGTTATCGATGCAAAGGTCATCTTTATCCAGGATATCCTGTCCCGGCGTAGGTACCGTCGCAACTACAACATCATGCCATGTGGTTCCCTGATCAGTTGACCAGGCAACAGATTGACCAAAATTTCCATCGATCTTCCCGGCATACCATCTTCCGTCAAGTCCGACAGCAACTGAAGGATCACCCCTGTTATCATTCCCTGCACCTTCAATATTTCCTGCCCAGCTATCTGGCATCAGCTTCCGAGATAAGGCCATCCGCCCCATACAATGTATCGACAGTAGAGCCATCCCAATCGGTTGAGTTATTGGAATTCAGGAGCTCGTCTTCGTTTTCAGGATTGATAAATATTGAATTTTCAGTTTGCGTAAGGCCACTACTTCCTGTTACGCAAATATCCGGCGAATCCTGAATTTGAATCCCTTTTACCTTGATACGGCTTCCGGTAAAAACTGCTTTTGGAACAGGAACCTTGGGATTTGGTAAAACATAACCCAGTTTCACCATCCGCTGCCAGTATCCTATGTCATCCACCATCGTGTTTACTTTTCCTTTCCCCGCAGGTGTAATCGCCGGAGAATAGCGGTGCAATTGCGCTTCCAGTGAGAAAAACGAAAAAGTAAACAAGAAGAAAGATAGAAAAGGATAACAGTTTCATTGGGAAGTGATTGTCATTGTCTTACAAAGATTGAAATCAAACAGGTCTGCGGGATAGTTCCTGAAAATAAAAAAGCTACCCGGAATGATTTCCGGGTAGCCGTTAAAAGGTCGAATTAAAATAGCTAATGTAGCACAACAAGTTTTTTGGTTTGTGAAGTCATTTTGGTGACTATTCTGCAATAATAGATCCCTGGAGGCAGATTTCCAAGCTCAATAGAAAACTGATGGTTCCCACAGTTTTCTCCTTTCCGGGAATAATCTTTTCCAACCGCCTGACCGGTGGTATTGAGAATCTCAAAGGTCACATCTGAAACTTCAGGTATGGCAGTAACTCATATTAACTGACCCATGCGCAGGATTTGGGTAAAGTGAGAAATATATGGATTTGGTTCTTGACTGGTACACCCGCAACCGGACCAGTTGTAAATATTTATAGTGCCGGATCGCCAAGTAAAGTGCAATCGTATTGTGTCCAGCGCTGAGCGCCGGGCTCAAATTCACCGGGTAAGCCTACCCATGGGGCTGTCTGGATTTTGGAAATCATCTGAACTTTACCGATATGATTCTCGGGAAGTGTATCATCAAACAGAGCACTTACGAATTGACGTTCCAGGTGTTCAGATGGTCCATCAGTTGTACCCTCGTCGAACCAACCAAACCGGGTATTGAAAATTCCTGAAACAACGAAATTATCGATAGCAAGACTTTGCGAAGCAATACAGCCAGGATTGTCATAACCTCCGTCATCACAGCCTTGTGTATAGAGAAGGGCGTAATTATGATCAACCCCATTGACGAGGTAAAAATTGGCATCCGTGATCTGGCTGATGTCGAGGCGTATCATATAAGAAGTACTTGCATGACCAAGATGATGGATGAATGAAGTTCCCTGGTTGATCAGGGTTAGTAAAGAATCCGTGCTCCATGACCAGTGACTGGTTGAATCAGGAGTCCCCGTTAGCGTATCATAGAGCTTAACAATTTGATTTAACCCTAATGGAATTCCGTAAGAGAAATACCCGTTGTCATTGTGGCTGCCAATCAACAGATCCATATAAGCTCCTCCCAGCGTAATAGGATAGTCGTACAAATACTCCCCCAGCAAAAGAGGATGATTATCTTCGCCAGCTACATGGTTTGCCTGATAAGAAACCGACTTGTGGATCATGGCAGCCTGGTCGGTCGTAGTGGTAAAAGGAAGCCTGCCAATGGCCAGATCGGGCAGCAGGTCTGTGGAATCTCCAATTTCTCCATAGACATGATTGCCATTCGCATCGTCAGAACCATCCAGTGCACAGTAATAAAGATCAGTGGGAATATCATAGCTTTCCTCTTCAACCCCCCCACCGGAACCATAATAGACAATATCATAGAAAGCCCGCGATGGAACCAATTGTTCAGTACCACCTAAAATGACATATTCAATACCATTGTTCTGGTACTCCTGCCTGATAAAGTTCCTTATTTTTTCCTGGAGGTCGTACCCAGATATGCCTGAGTTAATATCTTCGATACTTTCAAATTGGGAAGTCAGCCCGATTGAGCCGTAATAGGTCACCAGGTCATTAAACCCATCTTCAAAAGCAAAAGGGGTAATGATCAGGATCTGGTAACCTGTTTTTTTATACGAAGCAACAGGATATTGACTAATCATTTCCGGATTCTGGGCAAATGTGCGGACACGGTTGAGTGCATCCTTTTGGGAGGTAAGGTTTTTCATTGCGTTTACTGAAGCATTATCCGGCCGGGTTTTGATCCGTACCGTTACATCCCTGTAATAAGTAACTCTTCCTGTTGCCGGGTTGTAACTTACCGGTGTAAAAGTTGACAAGGCAAAGGCAAAGCCATTGAGATACTGGGTAAAAAGATGGCCATAGGCTGAAGAAGGATAGTCTGCATTCATCCTGTAAACAGCTTCATTCTTAAGAAAAACCCCTGATGGTTTTTTGGAAAGCGGTATAACATCCTGTTTTGGGAATAAGATGTACGTTTCCGGCAGTGTGATTTCATTTTCACGGATGATCTCAATGGATTGGGCTGATTCTCCTGGGGGAAGCATCAGGGAAACAGCAAGATAGGGAAGTGTAGGTTCACCCGGTATCCCTGATTGAACAGCATTATCAATCGTTACCATTTGGTACTGACCGGTGTTCTGAATCGAAGCATTGATATGAAATGTCTTTTCAACATTCCCAGAAAAAACTGAAACGGAAATAAGAGAGGCAATGAGAAATATGGGGAACTTTTTCATATAATGAATTTTATTAAACTGGCAGACAAAGATAACCTTTTTCCGTTGCCCATCTATTGAATAATCTGACATAATATTTTACGATTTGGCGTGTTAACGTTGAAAAGGAACTTGTTCTTCAACCCCTTTGACGTCGGGATAGCAAACAGGAAAGTTCTATAAAAGAATTGGGCAGTATTTTAAATACCGCCCAATTCAAACAGAACAAGAAGGGAAAAGTTAATTCACCAGGAATTTCTGAACATTATTCTTTCCTGAATTCAGGACAGACAAGAAATATACTCCTGATGGAACATTCAGATTTATTGATTTCAGCAGTTTCCCACTAAATGTGATGTCATTTTCTGAATAAACCTTAACTCCTAATGAGTTTGTAATTACAATATTGACATTCTGTGGAACCAGTGAATTCATTTCGAGGGTAAAATTCCCACGATTTGGATTCGGGTAGATGGTGGTGCTCATGCCAGTATTATTCTGAGGAATACCGGTACAGTCCTCATAAAAGATAGTCTTGGTTTGAGTATTTGTGCAATTACCATCGGAAACAGCAACTGTATAAGAATGAAGCCCAAGGCCTATTGTCGATTCATCTACAGTTATGCTTGGGGTGGTGAAGCCACCAGGTGTCCACAGATAGGAAGTTGCGCCGTTTGTAGTAGCATCAAGGGTGATAGGTACAAAGCTGCAGGCTGTATCTTTTGGGGTAATAAGCATATTGATGTACGGCCCAACTGTGATGTATAGTGATTTTGTGAGGGTATCAATCTGGCCGCCATTATTAGCAATCAGAGTAACATCATGAGAACCGCACTCAGTGTAAACCACGGTGGGACTTGCATCGTCAGACGTATCAGGAGTAGCACCCTGGAAAATCCAATGGAAAGTTTCAGGCGTACCGACATATCCCCCGGAAGTTAAATTCGTAAAAGTAACTGATCCGTTTAATGGTACACTGGTAGTATTTGCATCAAAATCAGGTGTCAGATTAACAGCTCCTTGTTTGATGGTTTGGTAAACCTTGTATTCCTTTAAGTAATAAGGTGAGGTCCCCGGTATGTTTCCCTGGCCGGCATCCATATCCTGCAATGATGCTATGAATTCGCAATTGGTCAGTACCCATGAGGCGTCCATTGCAAAATTCAAAGTTATGACCTGGGTATTTCCGCTTGCAAAACTAATGGCTGTTCCATTCTGATCAGGAACCATCAAACGGTTGACATGGTCTAATTTTGTCTGACCTTCCCAATTATAACTAATGTTAGATTCTGTAACGAAAAAATAAAGGACATTATTCGAAGATGAAATGACATCGGTTTTTACAAGGGTTATAACTGCAGTATAATTCAATCCGTTATTGGTAACAGCCATCGAAATGGTAACAGGAGAAGTGATCGCTATACATGCATTGTACAACGGTAAATAGGTGCTATACATGGAAGATGAATGATTTCCACCGACATAGCCTTTAACAGCATCAAAGCAAACTGACGGGAAGGCACTTACACCATACATTGTATTCCTTGCCGTAGAATAGGTATTGGCATATGGATCATAACCCATGCCAAGGCTATGGCTTTCAACCACAGCAACATATTTCCCATTTGTGAGGAGATCATCCATCCCCATGGCGGCTCCCGGGCAATAAGTGCACAATGTACTTGTGAAATCTTCAGAAAGTACCATCTGGCGTTGTGACTGGGCCATTACTGTCATAGTCAACGCCAGGAATGTAAAAAAGAATATAAACTTTTTCATTTTTCTTGTTTATTAGTTAGGACTAATTTGAATGTACAAATTTAATAATATTTCATTTATTGCATGTATTAAATAAATTATTGTTTAAGTGTTCCCTTTGCCTTTCCTTTCATACGGAATTTTTTATAACCTGATGATTTAACCTGTCTTTTAAAAGATAATAGGTTCAATATTTCACATATAAAAATGGGTAGTATTTAAAATACTACCCATTGTCCAAAAAAAACAAGAAAAAACAGGTTAATTCACCAGGAATTTCTCCACAATAGTTTTTCCTGAATTCTTAATCGACATGAAATATACTCCGGAAGGAATGTTATTCAAGTTTACAGGTTTCAGAAGCCGGCCACTGAATGTGACATTATTTTCCGAATAAATTTTCATCCCTAAAGAATTGGTGACCACAATATCAACGTTTTGCGGAACGAATGAATTCATTTCAAGGGTGAACCTTCCATGGCTTGGATTCGGATAAATACTTGTGCTAAGGTCAGATGTATTTTGGATAATGCCGGTACATGGATCCCAGTAGAGTCTGATGATAATTAACTGGGAACATCCGTCGGGTGTATCAACCGTTACCGAGAAATAGTGGGATCCGAGTCCATATGTGGCAGCATCAACGGTGATTGCCGGTGTGGTTTGTCCGCCGGGAGCCCAAAAATAAGTAGCATTCGGGGTTGTCGCATCCATTGTTATCGGTGTGTATACGCAAGCGGAATCTCCGGGAGTAATAACTACATTCACAACTGGTCCGACCTGGATATAATTTAATTTAGTAATAGTGTCAATCTGACCACCATGGTCAACAATCAGAGTTACATCGTGAGACCCGCAACTTGAATAAACAACTGTTGGATTTTTAGCTGTATCGCTGTAAGGTGTACCTCCAGGGAAGGACCATTGATAAGTTTCAGGTGTTCCAATATAACCGCCTGAAGTAATAGTAGTGAATGAAACAGAACCATCCTTCGAGATTGTTGTCTGGTTTGCTGTAAAATCAGCACTAAGGTCAATAACTGCTCTTTTGATTGTCTGATAAACCTTAAATTCAGTCAAGGGATATCCTGAGGTTCCGGGCATAACACCCTGACCGGCATCCATATCCTGAAATGCTGCAATGAATTCACAATCACCAAGCGGCCATGAACTATCCATGGCAAAATTCAAGGTTACAGTCTGTACGTTACCACTTGTAAAATCTACAGCTGTTCCGTTAGCGTCAGGGACCATAAGGCGGTTAACATGTTCCAGGTGGTTTTGACCTTCCCAGTTATAAGAAATATGTGATTGAGTAACAAAGAAATAAAGGACATTATTCGTTGAAGAAATAGCATCAGTCTTCGTTAATGTAATAACCACTGTGTAGTTCAAATTAGAGTTGGTAACGCTCATTGACATCGTAACAGGCGAACTTAACGCAATGCATTCATTATACAGTGGTAAATAGGTCGAATAAAGAGAAGTTGTATGATTTCCTCCAACATATCCATGAATGGCATCAAAGCTTACAGAAGGAAACGCACTCACACCATACATGGCATTTCTTGCTTCTGAATAGGTATTAGCATATGGGTCAGCACCCATTCCAAGGCTATGGCTGCAAACTACGGCGCATAATTTCCCATGAGAGAGAAGATCGTCCATTCCCATAGCCGCACCTGGACAATACGTGCATAACGTACTTGTGAAATCTTCGGACAACACCATCTGACGTGTTGATTGTGACATGCCAGTCAGGACCGAAAATAATAATGCTAAAGAGAATAAAAGTTTTTTCATTTTTTTCTTGTTTATTAGTGAGGATTGATTTGGATAGAACAAAAATACTAAATTATTCAATGAAACTTTGAATAATTAATGATGTCTCAAATTACTTTGCATCCATCTTTTGCAAGGCATAAGCATAAGCGCCAATTGAAACTGCATTTGATGTTCCCAGCCGGGAAATTCCGACCCCGGTTTTTTTAATGGGGTCATATAAGGCTTTTTTTAAACTGAAGGGCACAGGGATCTCCACAGCAGAAGGTTCCAGGAATTTTTCCAGGTCGGCTTCGTCTTCAAGGTTGAAGGCGGTGATTTCCAATCGTTCAAGAAGCTGTCCTGCTGTTGTCTCGAATGGATGATTCATTTCACTTACCAGTTTTGGTAAAAATAAGGGATAGGCTCCAGATAATCCGCCGCCGATCACGATCAACCCATCAACGAGGGTAATGGCATTGCAGAGGGCATCTGCCGCGGCAATGGCAAATGATTCGAACGATTTTAAGGCTGCTTCACGGTTGCCTGGTTTTTTCCCCGACCCGATCTCACAAATTTCCCTGGGTTCAGGGCAACTCGCCAGGTTGATACCTGTATAATTGGCATATTCCCTTTTTATTCCGCGGATACTGACACTTTCTTCAGCATCGAATTGCTTGAAAACTCCATTTCTTATCCTGTTTATCTCTCCCTGGGCAGAGTTATCTCCCTGGAAAAGAGCGCCTCTCGTTACAATGCCGCCCCCGAATCCTGTTCCGAAGGTAACGCCAAGAAGATTCCTATAACGTTTTGGATTTCCTGCCTTTTCCAGTTTCCTGTTGATATCAGGCAATAAACCTGACATTGCCTCACCATAGGCAAATAAATCGCCATCATTATTAATGAATACAGGAATGCCAAAAGTTTCTTCAAGCATAGGGCCCAGAGCAACTCCTCCTTTGAAGGCCGGCAGGTTTTGCAGATCGCCAATGATCCCGTTTTCGTAATCCGCTGGTCCTGGAAAACAAAAGCTGATGGCAACAGGTTTTTTATTGATCTTTAATTTCACCCGGTTAAATCCTTCAATGATATTTTTCAGGATTATTTCAAGGTTTTCACCTTTGGCAGACTGGTGTATAGGTTCAATAATCTCTTTTTCAGCCTGTACTGCAGAAAATACGAAATTGGTGCCCCCTGCATCAAGGGTCATTACCACACGTTTGTCATTGCTGTAACTCATAGAAAGATAATTTAATGTGCTTCAAGCCAGTTTTCTCCTGTACTGATCTCAACCACAACAGGAACAATCAACGGGATAGCATTTTTCATTTTATCATCAACCAAAGCCTTTACTTGTTCAACCTCTTTTTTATGGACATCGAAAACCAATTCGTCATGAACCTGGAGGATCATCCTGCTCTTCAGGTTGAGCCGTGAAAACTCACTAAAGATATTGATCATGGCTATTTTGATAAGGTCGGCTGCTGTTCCCTGGATGGGGGCATTGACAGCATTTCGCTCTGCAAAACCCCGAACAGTGGCATTGCCACTATTGATATCGCGCAAATATCTCCTTCTTTTCATCATGGTTTCGACATAGCCATTTTGTTTTGCGGATTTGATGGTTTGATCGATGTAAGACCTGATTCCGGTGTACCTGCTGAAATACTGCTGAATGATGTCTGCGGCTTCCTTCCGGGGAATGTTCAGACGTTCTGACAAACCAAAAGATGACATCCCATAAATGATCCCGAAATTCACAGCCTTTGCATTTCTTCGCATTTCACGGGTCACATCTTCAAGTTTCACCCCATAAACTTTAGCTGCCGTTGCAGCATGAATGTCAAGTCCTGCTTTGAAATCGGAAATCATTTCACGGTCGTTGGCCAGGTGGGCTATGATCCTCAATTCAACCTGTGAATAATCTGCAGAAAGTAACAAGTAGTTTTCGTTTCGCGGGACAAATGCTTTACGGATCTCCCTCCCTTTTTCAGAACGGATCGGAATATTCTGCAGGTTGGGGTTGTTTGAACTTAATCTACCTGTGGCTGCTACGGCCTGGTTGTACGAAGTATGAATCCGCCCGTCCCTTGTGCTGACCAAAGTTGGTAAAACGTCGACATAAGTGGATTTAAGTTTTGTCAGTGAACGATAATCCAATATTTTTTGAACAATGGGATGCTTGTTGAGAAGTTTAACCAGGATGTCTTCCCCGGTTGAAAATTGTTTTGTCGCAGTTTGCTTCGGATTGTCGATTATTTTAAGCTTGTTAAAAAGTATCTCCCCAAGTTGTTTCGGAGATGCGATGTTGAAAGTAGTCCCGGCGTCTTCAAATATCCCGGCTTCGAGACGTTTAATCTCCTCTAAAAGTTCTGCGGAATAATCAAGAAGGGCACGTGAATCAAGTTTTATGCCTTCAGCTTCCATTGATGAAAGTACCGGAACCAATGGCATTTCAATTTTTTCGAAAAGCTCCAGGGTATTAGTAGAGGTAAGCATTGGTTCAAAAAGCTGTTTCAGTTGCAAGGTAACATCGGCATCTTCAGCAGCATATTCTTTGATAACATCCACCTCAACCGCCCTCATGTTTAATTGATTCAGCCCTTTTTTTCCAATCAGTGCTTCGATAGGAACAGGTTTATAACCGAGGTAAGCTTCAGAAAGAAAATCCATATTATGGCGCTGGTCCGGTTGAAGAAGATAATGAGCCAGCATGGTATCGAACAACTTACCCTTCACTTCAATATCATACCATTTCAACATGGACAGATCAAATTTCATATTTTGACCGGTTTTTTCGATTCCCGGATCTTCAAATACCGGTTTGAATTCCTGTACAACCTGATGGGAATCATTGTAGTTTTCAGGTAAAGACACATACCAGGCTTCATGTGGTTGAAAGGCAAAGGACATTCCGACCAATTCAGCTTCCTGCATATCAAGGCCGGTAGTTTCAGTATCAAAACAAAAAGATTTCTGGTTCTTCAGGAGGCTGACAAGTTGTTTTCGTTTTTCGGCAGTATCGGCCAGGTGATAGGTATGTGGCGTGTTTTCAATAGTGTTGAATGTCGAAGTAGAGTCAATGCCTTCTAAATTTACACTAGCAGGGTTTTGAGCATTGCTGAACATTGAGAGTTGCTGGCTGGCAAGGTCTGAATTTTTTTTACCGGTTTCCGGCAGCGGGGTCACTTTAATTCCTTTTTCATGAGGCCCGGGTGAACCGGCATATGAATTTACGGAGAGCCAGGTGAATATCCTTTGTGCAAAGGTCCTGAATTCAAGTTCATCGAAAAGCTTTTTCAGACGATCTTTATCAGGAGGTTCAAGGATCAGTTTTTCTTCTTCAAATTCAATTGGAACATCGAGGATGATGCTGGCCAGTTGTTTCGACAGGAGGGCAATCTCTTTACCGGCTTCGATCTTCTCACGAAGTTTTTCATTTTTAATCTCCTGAACATGTGCTAACAAGTTTTCAACACTACCAAATTCGGCAATAAGTTTTTTAGCGCCGACTTCGCCTATTCCTTTAATTCCAGGGATATTATCCGAAGCATCACCCCAGATGCCAAGGATATCTTTAACCTGATCCGGTCGTTCAATCCCGAATCTTATCACACACCTCTTTCGGTCCCCATATCTCTGCAGCATTACCAAATTTAGCAGGCTTGTAGATCAAAGTCTTTTCACTTACCAGTTGTCCGAAATCCTTGTCGGAGGTCATCATATAGGTTATAAATCCCTTCGCTTCGGCTTTCTTTGCCAGCGTTCCGATGATGTCATCAGCTTCATAGCCGGGAAGGATCAGCGTGGGAATATTGAATGCTTCAATCAATTCATGGATATAAGGCAGGGAGGCAATCAGATCTTCCGGCGCTTCTTCCCGTTGTGCTTTATAATCGGTGAAATCGACGTGACGTTGCGTGGGGGCAGCCGTGTCGAAAGCAACACCGATATGTGTGGGTTTTTCATTTTTCAGTACCTCGAAAAGCGTATTGGCAAAGCCCATAATGGCAGAGGTGTTCAATCCTTTGGAATTGATGCGTGGGTTCTTGTTCAAGGCATAAAAGGCCCGGTAAATAAGGGCCATCGCATCGAGTAGAAAAAGCTTCTTTTCGGGCATAGTCATTTGTTTCAACTCGTCTGTTCAAGGGACAAGTTCGACACAAAGATAAAACGAATTGTCTCATCCTTCTGAATATTTTGACAGAGAAACAATTACCTGGTTATTCCGGACAGTGAACATCCGGGTGTTTATATCTTGATTAAATATCTTGCTCCGGAGGGTCGTTCTTCAAGTACATTTGGACGAACTAAATTATATACTATGGTAAAAGCTAAGTCCGCCGAGAAAAAAATATTCGTCCTGGACACGTCGGTCATCCTTTATAACCACAATGCTCTCAATAGTTTTGAGGACAATGATGTTGCGATCCCCATCACCGTTCTTGAAGAACTTGATAACTTTAAAAAAGGGAACGATACCATCAACTTTGAAGCCCGCGAGTTTATCCGCATCATGGATAAGTTATCGGATAAATGTACGCTGACTAATTGGATCCCGCTGAACCATCCCAAGGCCGGCAAATTCAAAGTGGTGATGAATGAACAAAGTGAACTGGATGCCGTGAAGGTATTCGGCGAAAACAAACCTGATCACCGTATCCTGAATGCGGCACTCATTATGATTGCCGAAAACCCGGGAAAACGTGTCGTCCTGGTGACCAAGGATATCAACCTCCGACTGAAAGCAAAATCGTTAAATATCCCTGCCGAGGATTTTGAGACCGGGAAGATCAAGGATGTCGATTCCCTTTATTCAGGAAAGACCCTGATTGAAGGAATAGAAAAAAGTGTTATCGACATGATCTATACCGATGGTTCCATACCTCCTGAATTTATTGGTATAACCAACCCGGTTCCCAATCATTATTTTATCATTAAAAACGGAAAAACATCTGCGCTGACATTTTATAATCCGGAATCGGAGAGGATTGAGAAAATTGAAAAACATTCCTGTTACAAGATCACTCCCCGCAATGCAGAGCAGGTGTTTGCCTTCCATGCAATTCTTAATCCAAACGTAAAACTGGTGACACTGCAGGGAATTGCAGGAACTGGAAAAACCTTGCTGGCGCTTGCAGGAGCGCTGGAACAGAGACGAAACTTCAAACAAATATACCTGGCACGCCCTATCGTACCATTGAGCAATAAAGACATAGGATACCTTCCCGGAGATATCAAATCAAAGCTCAATCCTTACATGGAACCACTGTGGGACAACCTGAAATTCATCCAGAACCAGTATGGTGAAAAAGACAAAGAGTACAAAGTGATCACCGACTCGATCGAAAATGAAAAGCTGACGATCACGCCTTTAGCCTACATCCGCGGCCGGAGCATTTCAAACGTGTGTTTTATCGTTGATGAAGCCCAGAACCTGACTCCCCATGAAGTAAAGACCATCATAACCCGTGCAGGAGAAAATACCAAGATCATCTTTACCGGGGATATTTTCCAGATCGATACACCATATCTTGATTCCCAGAGTAATGGCCTTTCCACCCTGATCGACCGGATCAAGAAACATCCGTTGTATGCCCATGTGAGACTGGAAAAAGGGGAGAGGTCAGAACTAGCAAACCTGGCAAACGAATTACTCTGATTATTTCTCGTTTGCAATCACTGCCATCAGCGTTTTTCCCACGACCTCGAGCGTCGTTTTATCGATGGAATTCATATTATCCTTTATGGTGTGCCAGTAAGGATAAAACCCGATATCCCCGTTACTTTTCTTTTCAAGATGGATGATATCGATGGTAGGGATGTTCAGGTCCTTGTTGATAAAAAGATGATCATCGGTGATGTAACCACCTTCTTCAAAAGGGAAATATGCTGAGTACCCGAGTTTACCAGCAATATCCCATACATTCCTTACCACAGCGGGGGCATATTGCATGGAATAGGCCTCTTCCATAAAAGTAGCCTGGGGCGCTCCAACCATATCGAGAAGTATTCCGTATTTTGCAAAATAATTGGCTTTGTGCGGGTTCTTTGCCCAATATTGGGATCCAAGTGCCCACCAGTCTTCTGAATGTTCATCCCGCGGCTGGTCTTCCGGGGCACCATAGTCTTCTGCATCCAGTAAAATGAGATCGACACCTATAGTTGGGTTGGAAATACTTAACTGGCGGGCTATCTCAAGCAGTATGCCTACGCCGCTCGCACCATCATTTGCTCCATCGATCGGGGTATGATGTTTCTTGACATCTGGATCATGATCGGCAAATGGACGGGAATCCCAATGTGAGCAAATAAAGATCCTGTCATTGGTAACCGGGTTATAAGAGGCGATGATGTTTTTGAAATTCAGCATCGTGCCGTTAAAAGCTTTTACCTGTCCCTTTTGAACAACTACATTAGTGCAATATTGATTTAGTTTCCTGATCAGAAAATCCGCACATTTTTCATGAGCAGCGGTATTGTTTACCCGCGGACCAAAATCCACCTGGTCCTTCACATAAGCATAAGCTGAATCAGCATTAAATGGCAGAACTTTTATTGGTTCTTCCTGCTTTTCATTTCCTGCTTTTTGATTACGGTTGGGATTGCTACACGATCCGCAAATGAGGATGGCCGGGATCAGAATTACGAATAATCTTATGATCTTCATTGTATATGGGTGTAAGAAAGCCAGATTAATTGAGGTATTATTTGTAAAAGATTCTTTTCTTACGGGTAAAATGAAGCAGCAAACTAAGCAGGAACAAAATTCCACCACAAATCGATGCAATCCTGGCAAGATAATCCCCATGCTTGACATAAAAGGTAAGCTTATCGTTGGCATTGAGGACGCCCTTGATCGCTGCCGGTTCCCAATAAGCAGTAGCCTGATGTGCGTCGCCACGCTGGTCGATAAATGCAGAGATGCCAGTGTTGGCTGAACGTGCAATGCTTCGGCGTGTTTCTATCGCTCTTAGGGCAGCAAATGAAAAATGCTGGCGATGTCCGGCAGTATTGCCCCACCAGCCATCATTAGTAATTATCATCATCACTTCTGCCCCGTTTTTGACGAATTCCGAGAAAAACTCACCGAAAATAGATTCATAGCAAATTATTGGAGATACCCTTACAGTATTGACTGTTGTAAAGACTCTGCGGATCTTGTCAGTACCCAGGCTGCCGACCGTTCCTCCCAGGTTGATTGCCAGTTTCTCGAGAAGCTTAAAATGTTTGTATGTGGGAAGGATCTCTACGCCTGGCGTTAGTTTCGATTTATGATACAATTGAATGCTGTCTCTTGAATTGAGCAAAATGGCAGAATTATATTCATCATAATAAATATCGGCATCAGAATACTTCCGTGCCGTATTACTGACTTCTTCCCCAGGGCCGAATTCATGCCGGGTGGAGGCTCCAACAAGCAGGTTCAGTCTGGGGTATTGTTTAATAATATCTTTCAGTAAAACGATGCTCTTAAAAGTATTGATATCATTCTCCCACATATATTCCTGGATAGCCGACTCAGGGGCAACCAGGAAGTTGGTACTGCTGTCGAGGTAAGGTTCAGCCAGTTTCATGATCTTGCTCACTACTTCAACAGGGGGAACGGTATACTGTTCCTTATAAGGATCAAGGTTGGGCTGCACTACGACAATTGTTACGGGGTTGTTTTTTTCTTTATAGGATTGATAAATTGAATTCGAAATAATTATTGGTACGATAACCCAGGTCAGGATAGAAAGGATCAGGATGAAATCCTTTATTTTAAACTTACTAGAAAACCTTTTGAATCTGAAAGAACCTCGGTAAATGATACGGAACAACAGGATATTTGCTACCAGGACCCATAAAGTTCCACCAAAAGTGCCCGTATATTCATACCATTCTACCCACCGGTAATAAGATGAAAACCCGTTGCCAATGTTCAGCCAGGGCCAGTTGAGGTCCCAATTGAGATGAAGGTATTCAAAGGCCATCCAATAAAAGATCAGGGCAGCATAGGCAGAAAGATCGTTCTTAAGTTTTCTCCGTGTAAAATGAAAGATCTGAAAGATTATCATCATGAAAAGGGCATTCACTATAATGGCGACAAGTGCCCCCACCCCCGTAGAGTTATAAATCCACCAGGTGGTTAACCCGTTCCAGATGAGGAAAGCCGGATAGGTGTAACAGAAAAGACTGAATTTAATGAATTTTTCGGGATGCCTGTAAATGAAATCTTCTACGATCAGCAAAGGTACGAACCCGGCAAATAATAATCCGGGGAACCCTCTCATCGGCCAGGCTGCTGCCATAAGCAATCCCGAAAGGACCGATAACAGAAGCAGGTGATATTTTTTCATCCGCGAATAATAATGATTTCAATGCTGATGAAGCAAAGATAGTAAATAAAACATGATCTTTTAAAAACTCAGGTCAAGGAAGGATATCGTTGTTTCCTGATTTTCAATACTTCCTCATAAATCCTGTTTTTCAGGAGGTCAATGTTTGTTTTTTCTGTTGCAGAGATAAAAATCGATGGTAAATGACTTTTTGCCATCCAGGTATTTTCAAGGTCTTTGAGAGTGAGGTTCTCTTTCTGAACAGGTGTCAGATCGTCTTCGTCTTTTTTTACATGTGAATACTGATCGATCTTATTAAAAAGCATTATTGTTGGTTTGTCGGATGCTCCTATATCGGTCAGAGTCTGGTTCACCACCTCAATTTGTTCTTCAAAAGCCGGATGTGAGATATCCACAATATGGACCAGAACATCGGCTTCACGCACTTCATCCAGGGTTGATTTAAAAGATTCGACCAGGGTATGAGGCAGTTTCCTTATGAATCCAACCGTATCAGACAACAAAAATGGCAAATCATTAATAACCACTTTGCGAACGGTGGTGTCGAGTGTTGCGAACAACTTGTTTTCTGCGAAGACATCCGATTTACTGAGAAGGTTCATCACTGTGGATTTCCCGACATTGGTGTAGCCAACAAGGGCCAGCCGGACCAGTTCACGGCGGTTCTTACGCTGTGTGGCTTTCTGTTTATCGATCTCCTCAAGTTTTTTCTTCAGTAATGAAATCCGGTAACGAAGGATACGACGGTCGGTTTCGATTTCCTGTTCGCCCGGACCTCTGAGACCGATACCTCCACGCTGTTTTTCGAGGTGGGTCCACATACGGGTGAGGCGTGGAAGCAGGTATTCGCATTGCGCCAATTCCACCTGGGTGCGCGAGTGGGCGGTACGGGCCCGCTTTGCAAAGATATCAAGGATCAGGTTGTTACGATCAAGGATCCTGCAGTTGAGTCCCTTTTCTAAATTCCGGATCTGGCTGGGAGAAAGCTCATCATCAAATACTGCAATATCCACTTCATTGATGGAAATGTAAGACCTTATCTCCTCCAGTTTCCCTTTGCCTATATAAGTTTTCGGGTCGGGGTATTCCAGTCTTTGGATAAATTTTTTAACGGTAACTCCACCGGCAGTATCCACCAAAAATGCGAGTTCTTCCAGGTATTCCTCCTCAGTAAACCGATCCTGCTGATGATGGGCAACGCCAACAAGGATGACTGTTTCTTGGATGGGAGAAGTTTCGGGCATGTGAATATCGGGAGAAAGATTCCTGGTTAAAAGCTCTTGAAGCCAATGATATCCCTGACTTCCCGGATAGTTTTCTGCGCACTGGCATGGGCTTTTTCAGCACCCAGCTGGACTACTTTTTTCAGGTAGGCTTCATTGGCGTTCAGTTCTTTTATTTTGTTCCGGAAAGGTTCAGTAAAAAGGATGATATCTTCGGCCAGTTGTTTTTTCATATCGCCGTAACGAATCTGGCAGGTATTATAAAGATCGCTGAAATGGGCATAAGTTCCAGGAGCCGAAAGTGTTTTCATCAGGCTGAATAGGTTCTCTATTGCCTGGGGCTTGGGTTGGTTCATTTCTGTTGGACCTGCATCGGTAACGGCACGCATCACTTTTTTCCGGATAACTTCTGGCGGGTCAGCCAGGAAAATTGCGCTGTTCTCATTTTCCGATTTAGACATTTTCAATCCGCCATCCAGTCCCGGGATTTTAATAAGGTTCTCTTCAAACGTATAAGCAACCGGCTCAGGGAAATAGTCGACATGATACAAGCGGTTAAACCGTTGGGCAAAGGTGCGCGTCATTTCAAGGTGCTGTTCCTGGTCTTTCCCCACAGGTACTTTATTGGCTTTATGGATTATGATGTCGGCTGCCATCAGCGTAGGGTATGTGAGGAGTCCGGCATTGACATTTTGCGGTTGCTGGCGTATTTTTTCCTTGAAAGAAGTACAGCGTTCCAGTTCGCCGACATAAGCATTCATGTTAAGCAGCAGGTAAAGTTCTGCCGTTTCCGGAAGATCGCTCTGGATATAAAGGGTTACTTTCTCAGGATCCAGACCACTGGCAAGAAATTCAACAAGCACATTCCTTACATTACCGTGTAGATCTGCAGGCGTTGGATGTGTGGTAAGGGAGTGATAATCCGCAATGAAGAAAAAACATTGGTCCTCATCCTGCATCCGGACAAAACTTTTCAGAGCTCCGAAATAGTTCCCGAGATGAAGATTGCCAGTTGGCCGGATTCCACTTACAACGACAGACATATTGATTTACGATTTCAGATTTCAGATTTTAAATTGAATTTTTTAATTTACGATTTGCGATTGTTTATTTTTTTGTATTCTTAGCATTTTCGCGTCACGCGTCACGCGTTACGTGTCACGAATTTTTTGCCATTTACATCTTTATCTCGTCTCCGACCTTATTAAAAAAGTGATATTCCAGAAAATGATACGATGGCATGGGGTGGAGTTTTATCCTTCGTTTAAACCTCAGGAACCACTTCCATTTCCTGTTAAATAATCCTTTCGTAAAGTAGGCGTAGATATATGGATGTACGCAAAGCAAGAGGTATTTTTCATTTTGTTCGCGGATCAGGTAACTTAGGTTGTTCTCAATGTCATCCGTTATAAGTATACTGGGACGGATCTCCCCGGTACCATCGCAGGTAGGGCATTTTTCCAGGATCTGTACATTCATCTCAGGGCGGACCCGTTGGCGCGTGATCTGTACCAGGCCAAATTTACTTGGCGGAAGAATGGAGTGCTTTGCACGGTCTCTCTTCATCTCATCCTTAAGCCGGTCAAAGAGTTTACGACGATTTAGTCCCTGGTTCATGTCGATAAAATCGATCACGATGATCCCACCCATATCGCGGAGCCGCAGTTGTCTTGCTACTTCTGTAGCTGCTTCAAGGTTTACCTCCAGTGCATTGGCTTCCTGGTTTTGCTCGGAATTTACACTGTGCCCGCTGTTGATATCAATTACATGAAGGGCTTCAGTATGTTCAATGATCAGATAAGTACCGCTTTTTATGGTGATCGTTTTCCCGAATGAGGCTTTGATCTGTTTATCGATGCCATAGTATTCAAAAATGGGTATTTTCCCGGAATGAAGTTTTACTATGTTGCATTTTATCGGGGGCGATCTTCTGGATATAGCTTCTGATCTCCTCGTGTAAAGCAGCATCATTGACGATGATGTTATTAAAATCTTCATTCAGAACATCCCTCAGAATGGCTGATGTACGATCAATCTCACCGATGATCTTTTGGGGGGCTTTGGCCGTTAACTAACTTTTGTGAGGTAATCTCCCATTTTTTATAAAGGTTCCTGAGATCGTTGTCGAGGTCGGCAACGAGTTTACCTTCGGCAACCGTGCGGATGATAACGCCGCAGTTCTTGGGTTTGATACTTGCTATAAGACGTTTGAGCCGGTTCCGTTCGTCGGAGCTCTTGATCTTCTGTGAAACCGAGATCTTATCTGAAAAAGGGATCAGCACGATATATCTTCCGGCAAATGAAAGTTCTGAAGTTACACGCGGGCCTTTTGTGGAGATGGGTTCTTTTGCAACCTGGACCAGTATCTGCTGGTTGGGTTTCAGTACATTATTGATACGCCCCGATTTCTGGATGTCTTCTTCCATCTTCTGCTCTCCGATGGAAAGTCCGGGGGTGTTGATAAAACCGGCTTTGATATATTTTATGAGGGAATTGATCTGAGGACCCAAGTCAAGGTAATGCAGAAATGCATCTTTACCGTACCCGACGTCCACAAATGCGGCATTCAACCCGGGCATAATCTTTTTTACTCTTCCAAGGTAAATGTCGCCGACGGCAAATTCACTATTCGATTTTTCCTTGTTTAATTCAACGAGTAGTTTTTCCTCGAGAAGCGCGATTTCAACCTCATTATTGGTCGAATTGATGATTAATTCCTTATTCACTCTTAATATTTTTTAATTCCTGTTCACCGGTGAGTTACCAGTGATGTCAATGACCTAAGGAATTGTAGCAGGCAGTGGGCGAGGAAATGACAATTGACCCCTGTCGCCTGTTGTTTTATCTAACAGAAGACAGGGTTCAAATGGTTACTTTTTCTTATGTCTGTTTTTACGCAAGCGTTTTTTCCGCTTGTGGGTAGACATCTTATGTTTCTTTCTTTTTTTACCGCTTGGCATGATCGAAATGTTAATTAATTACTTTGCTTTCACAGATGATTTCACCTTGTTAACGAAGGTTTTCGCTGGCTTAAATGCCGGAATGTTGTGAGCGGGGATGATGATGGTGGTGTTCTTGGAAATGTTCCTTCCCGTTTTCTCTGCCCTTTTTTTAATGATAAAACTTCCGAATCCTCTTAAATAAACGTTTTGTCCGTGGATCATTGAGCTCTTCAGAGTTTCCATAAAAGCTTCAACAGTTGCCTGAACGGCTACTTTTTCGATTCCTGTTTTATTAGCAATGTCTGCTACAATTTCTGCTTTTGTCATGTTGATATAAATTAGTTATTCAATTAATTATTATGTTTTTATTGGTCAAAACGGGGGTGCAAATATAGAAAAATTTTGATTGACAAGGAAATAAATTCACATTTTCATCAAAGGGTAATTTTTAATATGAAGAAAACAACAGGAATCCATGAATCTTTGGGATTGAAATTATTTTATATGTACTTTCGGGCATAAAATCCAGATATCGGTAATAATCATTCATTCTGATTTCTCTGTTAACATGAATTTTACAAAGATACTGGAAAGTTGGTACCGGAAAAATAAAAGAGATCTTCCCTGGAGAAGGACCAATGACCCTTACCGGATCTGGGTTTCAGAAATCATCCTCCAGCAGACGCGGATTGATCAGGGATTGGATTATTACCTGAGGTTTCTTATAAAGTTTCCCGATATCCATTTATTGGCGGTAGCGGATGAGGAGGATGTATTGAAAATCTGGCAGGGGTTGGGTTACTATTCCCGTGCGCGAAACCTGCATTTTGCAGCACACGAGATAATGGCCCAATACGATGGAGTCTTCCCTAAGACATATGACGAGATCAGGACGCTGAAAGGGATTGGAGATTATACTGCAGCTGCTATTGCTTCCATTGCATTCGGAATCCCAACACCGGTTGTTGATGCAAATGTCCTCCGCTTTTTTTCACGTTTCTTTGGTATCAATGAACCAATCGACAAGAAAAAAGGGAAAGACGCAGTAGTGGGGAAAGCAAACCAGCTTATCAATCATAAACATCCGGGTGATTTTAACCAGGCCATCATGGAGTTCGGTGCATTGCAATGCAAACCGTTGCCGGATTGTAATATATGTCCGCTGAAATCAAGTTGTGTGGCTTATCAACAAAAAAAAGTTGCTGAATTTCCTGTTAAATCAGGTAAGCAAAAACAGCGTACACGGTACTTTTATTATTTCTTCATCCTAAGTGGGAAAGGAAAAAGCCGGTCAGTTTTCCTGAAGAAAAGGACAGGAACCGATATCTGGAAAAATCTTTTTGACTTTCCTCTCATTGAAAAAGAAAAAGCAGTAAGCTACAATAAGCTGACCAAATCACAAGAATGGAAAGATCTATTTCCAGGAAAGAAAGTGAATCTGTTAAAAGAATCAAATCCATACCGGCATATCCTTTCCCACCAGATCATCGTAGCAAAGTTTTATCAATTGCAAATACCGGTGAGAAGAACCTTACCCTATCTCAAGGTGGCATTAAGTAACATTTCAAAATATCCTGTTCCAAGGTTGATTGAGAAGTACCTGGAAGATCAAAAATAGTTTAATTTTACCTATTGATAGTTTTTATGATATTGTTAAACGATCTCATCAAACCCAGGTAATTCAAATAATTAAATTCATGAAACTTCTACTTCTTTTCTTCGCCATAATCCTGTCTTTTACTTTGAACGCTCAGACGAAGACGGTTCAATCACCTGCAGTGGCAAAGCCCCCAAGTACAGAAACACAAAAAAATGCCAATTATTCCTATACCATTATTCCTTCGCAAAACAAAACATGGGGATATGATATCTTAATGGAAAAACGGCTGTTCATTCACCAGGCAAGTGCACCAGGATTACCCGGAAATGAGGGCTTTAAAACCAAAGCCAATGCCGAAAAGGTAGCCAAACTAGTGATCGAAAAGCTGAAAAAGGGCGAAATGCCTCCCACTGTGACCATTGAAGAAATGAAGAAATTAAAAGTCTTATAATTCCCCAATTAATTGTTATTAAAACGATTTACACTCTTTTTGCAATTTACTTTGCCCGGCCTTTCCATGTCATTCATGACGTGTAATGCATCACAATTTTTTCATCCAGCATCCAAATTTTTCATTTTCTCTTTTCAATTAAAAAAATTACTTTTGCCGCGCAATCAAAGTTGAATAACAAAATGGACGACGGACCGGCGAAACGAAAACAAAACAGCAACCTGCTCCCCAAAGAGATGTCCAGCCTGCTTTAACCGCAAGTTGCCACCTTCCGGGAGCACAACCAGGGAAGGAGGCACCCATGACATTACAGACCACTTTCTATTTAAGCCAGATCTTGGGCAAACGGGTTTTTTCTCCCGAAGGAAGGATCCTTGGTGTGATCAGGGATTTTCTGATTGATACCACAACCCAGCCAGGACCTGACCCTGAACCCGTACGCCCCCGGGTAATTGCAGTAAAGGTGAGGGTTGGCAATGAAACAAGGATCTATGATTTTGCGACTTTCGAAGTCAAAAGATTTAAAAGAAAACTGAAGGTAACTTGTTACGAAATTCATGAGGCTACCGATGAGATTCGTCCTTATTGCCTCTGGCTTGCCCAAAATATACTGGATAAACAGATTGTGGATATTAATGGGCGAAAGCTGGTACGCGTTAATGATGTCAGGATGGTGATGATTCCTTCGGGCACTTATGCAATTGCCGTTGATGTTGGCATTGAAGGCCTTTTAAGGCGTATCGGTATTGGAGGATTCATCGAAACAGCCCTGGATCCTGTTAACGTCAGTATCCCCGGAAAGATGATCCTCTGGGATGACATTGAAACTGTGGATTTTTCAAATTCCAACATTAAGCTTTCAAAATCATCTTCCAAGCTGCATACGTTACATCCTTCCGATTTGGCCGATATTATTGAAGATCTCGACAAGGCCACCCGAACTTCCGTCTTTGCCTCATTGGATGAAGAACAGGCCGCCGATGTGCTTGAAGAACTGGAACCCAAGGCCCAGATAGAAATTGCTGAAAGCCTGCCGGTCGAAAAAATAGCCGATCTCCTTGAGAAGATGCCTGCAGATGAAGCTGCCGACCTTCTCGATGTCCTGGAAGAAGAAAAAGCCATCAAGATACTGGCCGAAATGGAAAAAGAATCATCTGAAGAAGTCAGGGAATTACTGGAATACACAGACAAAGTCGTAGGCTCGATCATGACAACCGACTTTCTTACCTTCCGGGAAGATATGACCGTTGAAGAAACCATAAACGAGATTCGTAAAGTTCGACCAGAACCTTCAAATATCTATTCAATTTTTGTTACGGATAAAAACAATAAACTGGTCATTGCCATATCCCTTATGGAACTGATCATCGCAAATCCATCTTTAAAACTTAAAGAGATTACAAAGCAGAAACCCATGACGGTTTTTGACCAGGATAAAGTTGATTCACTGGCAGAGCTGGTATCAAAATACAACCTGCTTGCCGTTCCCGTTATCAACCACGATATGGAAATGGAAGGAGTAGTGGTTGTTGAAGATATCGTGGAAGATTTATTAAACCGTAGAAAAACCCGATAATTTCAGGAGGAGTTGAGATGGCCTTTGCGATGAGAAGAAAATCGATATGGCGTAATATCGCTTTGTTTGCTGCGATTCTTGGCCCGGGTATCATTACCGGCAGCGTGGATAATGATGCAGGCGGAATTACCACCTATTCAGTGGCCGGCGCCTTGTATGGCTATAACCTGATATGGACGCTCATACCTTCATTCCTTGTTCTTGTTATAATACAGGAAATGAATGCCCGGATGGGGATCGTTACCGGGAAAGGGCTGGCTGACCTGATCAGGGAAAATGCAGGAGTGAAGGTTACCTTTTTTATCTTCATTGGGCTGTTAATTGCAGATATCGGTAATACAACAACTGAATTTGCAGGGGTGGCAGGAAGCCTTGAGATCTTCAGTGTCAGCAAGTATATTTCTGTTCCGATTGTCGGATTCATAGTCTGGATCATGGTAGTTAAGGGAAATTATAAGATCGCAGAGCGGATCTTCCTTGTCTTCAGTGCGGCACTATTAATGTATGTGATCTCGGCATTGATAGGTAAACCTCATTGGCAGGAAATAGGCGTGGCGATAATCCATCCGCAGATGAAAATGAATGAGCAGAGTATCGAAATGATCATCGGGCTCATAGGTACAACCATTGCTCCCTGGATGCAGTTTTACATGCAATCGAGTGTGATCGAAAAAGGATTAAAAATCCGGCAATATAAATTCATCCTTCTTGATATCATTGTAGGGTGCCTGGCAACAGTTGTCGTCGCTTTCTTCATTATTGTGGCCTGCGCATCAACTCTTCATGTTAATAACATAGTGATCAATGAGGCAAAAGATGCTGCTATGGCATTGAAACCATTGGCCGGTGCTGTCTCGTCCCAGGTTTTTGCTTTTGGGTTATTCATTGCATCGATCTTTTCTGCCACCATCTTACCTATTGCAACTTCCTTCTATGTTTGTGAAGCATTTGGTTTCGAGGCCGGGATCGATAAAAAATGGAAAGAAGCACCACAGTTTTACTGGCTTTATACAGGTATAATCGTGCTTGGGGTAATAATTATTCTCATCCCCAATGCCCCATTGATCGCAATTACTTTATGGTCTCAGATACTTAACGGAATGCTTCTTCCGGTTGTATTGGTTTGCATGATCCTGCTTGTAAATAATGAAAAGATCATGGGGAAACACATCAATAAACCTGTACAGAATATTATCGGATGGAGTTCGATTATAATTCTGGTGGGGTTATCAATTACACTTATTGTGCTGCCACTTATTAAATAGGGGTAAGAAAATATCCGGAGCAGAAAAAATAATTCAGGAAATCATGTTACCTTTTCAATTTTAACCGATTAATAGAAAAATAATGAAACCGGCCGGACATTATTCGTACTTTTGTTCACGGAGTATTTATAAAAAACAAAAAAATCATGGCAAACGGAATCAACAAAGTAATCCTGATTGGAAATCTTGGGAAAGACCCTGATATCGTGCGTTTGGAAAGTGGGACTAAAAAAGCATCATTTTCACTTGCAACGACGGAAGTCTATAAAAACAAAGAAGGTATAAGAACGGAGCATACCGAATGGCATAATATCGTTTTATGGAGAGCTCTTGCCGAGGTTGCCGAAAATTACATGAAAAAAGGAAGTACAATTTACGTCGAAGGAAGAATCCGCAGACGGGAATATGAGGATAAGGATGGCCAAAAACGCTTTTTTTATGAAATTCAGGGTGATGCAGTGCAATTGCTTGGCGGTGGCCCCAGACGTGAAGGCGCCCCCGAAGGAAATGCCCCCAATGTTGTTGAAAAGGAGAATGGCAATGTAGAAACAACCATGCCAGAGGATGATCTTCCCTTTTAGGAGGTGGTGAAGTGGTGAACTGGTGAAGTGGTGAGTTGGAAAAAATCGTGACGCGTAACGCGTGACGAGAAAAGAAAAGAAATTATTCCGATCAAATAGCTTCTGGATTTACAGTTCGCCTGTTTGTAAGGTTTCATGTGAATGAAAATAAAACGTCTTATTTTTGTTACGATAGTACCGCTGGTTATTTTCTCCTGTCAGAATAACTATGTTCCTAAGCCACATGGTTATTACCGGATTGATTTTCCGGTAAAAGAGTACTGGCTTTTTGATACCACATTTCCTTATACCTTTGAGTACCCTGTTTATGGGAAGATAGTTCGCGACAGTTCAAAAATGGCTGAACCCTACTGGATCAATATTGTGTACCATCCTTTTAATGCCCAGCTTCATATCAGTTATAAGACCATCAACAACAACCTGGCTACCTATCTCAATGATTCGCATACGCTGGTAAATAAACACATTCCGAAGGCCAATGCTATCAGCCAGCGTGAATATGTTGACACTGTTGAAAATGTTTATGGGCTGGTTTATGAGATCACGGGGTCAGATGCTGCTTCAACTTATCAGTTTTATGTGACCGACAGCACTAAAAATTTTGTCAGGGGTGCACTTTACTTTGATCTTGTTCCAAATAATGATTCTCTCGCACCGGTCATCGATTTTCTGAGAAAAGATATCGAGCATATGATCATGACTTTCCGGTGGAAAAAGAAATACACTGATCATCATTCCATAAAATCAATACGCCATGATTGAAACGATCAAACTCGGGACCCTTCGCTGGTCGCATCTTTTCCGACCTACCGAAGAGGAATTGCAGGGATTGCAGGATTATTATCATTTTCACCCCCTTGATATTGAAGACTGCAAAAGTCTTGTAAACCTCAGGCCAAAGATCGACATCTACCACGATTATCTCTTTCTGATCCTCCATTTCCCATCTATGGATATACAGGGTGAATTCGTGGAAGCCAAAGAAATCAAGGTTTTCTGGGGAAAGGATTTCCTGATTACAATTGGCAAATCACATTGGCTGATCAAGGAGCTTTTTAAACAGGAGCAAAATAAAACCCTTGCAGAGCAAAAGATGGAAGTGGGATCCAGTGATGCATTGTTGTATAAGATACTTGAATACGTTATTGAAGATACCCGGAAATTGGTTGACCTGGTTGATAAATCAGTAGATATTTGTGGTAAGGAACTCTTCAATAGGAAACCGGAAAAGACGATTGAAAAGATCTCAATTACACGAAAAAATGTTATTCTTCTAAATACGATCTTAAAGCCCCAGATGAATCTTTTCAATAAGCTCCAAAGCGGCGCAATAAAGGGATTTGCGGATAACATGGAAGATTATTGGGGAAATATCATGGACTCTTATCAACGTGCTTGGGATATAATCGAGGACGACCGTGAACTGATCATCGGGTATTCCAAAACATTTGATTCCTTGCAGGTCAACAAGACTCATGAGATCATGAAGACACTCACCCTGATGGCTTCCATTTTTCTTCCACTGATATTTATTGTATTGTTTTCGGGTTGGTCGTTAGTCTGCCACTCAGGGAGTACATGCAAGGTTCACTTATTGTTTCAGGAGTAATGGTCGGAATAGCACTGTTCGTGGTGATCTATTTCAAGATAAGGAAATGGATGTAATTCACTGATCTTTCCTGTTCATGACATCTGTTTGCCGCTGGATGGATTCTTCGTGCAGTGCTTCCAGCAATTTTAACAGGAATTCCCTTGGTAAGACCCAGTCGCACGCCCGTATCTACGCGGCTGCGAATGACCCGGCTCCAGCGTTTCAGCTGAAGAATGGTGATATTGTTCTCTTTCTTGTATTTCCCTATCTCTTCCACGATGTTCATCCGACGGCGAAGAATGTCAATCAGTTCTTCATCTAACTTGTCAATTTCTGAACGAAGCTCTTCCAGTTTATTTTCAAACTCAATCGTTCCGGATTCTTTCCGTATGACTAAGCCGGAAAGCAATTCTTTCAATTGTTCGGGTGTTATCTGCTGCTCTTTGTCTGTTAGCGCTTCTTCCGGCCGGATATGGGTTTCAATCATCAGCCCGTCCATTTCAAGGTCAAACGCTTTTTGCGCTACAGGGAACAAAAGGCTGGTTTCTCCGCAGATATGGCTGGGGTCAACCAGAACAGGCAGGTCGGGACACAGTCGTTTCAACTCGATGGGGATCTCCCACATGGGAGAGTTTCTGTAAGGAGTGTGAGTAAAGAAAGAAAATCCGCGATGAACAGCGATAAGTTTCCGGATGCCGGCCTGGTTCAGCCTTTCCAGCGCCCCGATCCAGATATTTATGTCAGGGTTTAATGGGTTCTTAACCATCACCGGAATGTTGACACCCTGAAGAACTTCACTGATCTCCTGCACTGAAAAAGGGTTTACCACGGTTCGTGCGCCGATCCACAGGATATCGACACCATATTTGAGGGCTTCTTCTACATGTTTGGGTTTGGCGACTTCTACGGTTGTGAGCAGGCCTGTTTCGGATTTCACCTTTGCCAGCCATTGAAGACCACGCCTGCCGACACCTTCGAATGAACTTGGACGTGTCCGCGGTTTCCAGAGTCCTGCCCTGAAGACCCTGACCTGTGGTATCTTTACAAGTTCTCTGGCCGTAGACATTACCTGTTCTTCTGACTCAGCACTGCAAGGGCCGGCAATTACCAACGGCAGTTTCTCCAAGGGTAACCAGGTTTTGACCGGTATTATTTCAAAAGAGGCTTGCATCTTACTTTTTTTGCCAGGTTTTGCGGGCTGTCTGAGGAATGATCCTCATCCTGATTTTTAAACGACCCCGGATTAAGATGTAAAAGTAACAAAAAAACACTTTGCCGGAAACCGTTATTTCCCGTATTTTTGCGCATTCAACAATGGGATTCACATGGAAAAGATGCAACAGACAAAAATCAAAGATTTGCTAAAGTCGAAGGAAACTGATAAAGAATATTTGGTAAGAGGTTGGGTCAGGACGAAAAGAGGAAATAAGAACATCAATTTTATTGCCCTGAATGACGGCTCGGTGATTCATAATATCCAGGTTGTTGCTGAGGTTTCAAAGTTCAGTGAAGATCTATTGAAACAGATCACGACCGGTGCCTGCATCGGGGTTAAAGGAACCCTTGTTAATTCGCCGGCATCGGGACAACCGGTCGAGATCCAGGCAAATGAGATCGTTATTTTCGGGACAGCCGATGCCGAAACCTATCCCTTACAGAAGAAAGGACATTCCATGGAATTTCTTCGCGAAATAGCCCACTTGCGTCCCCGCACAAATACTTTTGGGGCCATTTTACGTATCAGGCATGCAATGGCATTTGCCATTCATAAATATTTTAATGATCACGGATTTTATTACCTCCATACACCCATCATTACGGGGTCGGATGCAGAAGGAGCCGGGGAATTGTTCCGCGTTTCCATTCTTGATCCGAAAAACCCTCCTTTGAAACCAGATGGTTCCGTGGATTTTGGTGAAGATTTCTTCGGGAAAGAAACCAAACTTACTGTCTCCGGACAGCTCCAGGCGGAACTCGGGGCACTGGCTTTGTCGCTGGTCTATACCTTCGGCCCAACCTTTCGTGCCGAAAATTCAAATACTCCCCGGCACCTGGCCGAATTCTGGATGGTTGAACCTGAAATGGCCTTCTACGATATCGTGGATAATATGGACCTGGCAGAAGATTTTCTGAAGTACCTCATCAATTATGCTCTTGTAAATTGTGCTGACGACCTGGAATTTCTCAATAAAATGTACGATAACGAACTCATTGAGCGGTTGAAATTTATCACTGGAAACGATTTCGTCCGTCTGGGTTACACGGAAGCAATTGACATTCTTAAAGCTTCCGGGCAGAAATGGGAATTTCCGGTTGACTGGGGAACTGATTTACAGGCTGAACATGAGCGGTACCTTGTGGAGAGGCATTTTCACAAACCGGTGATCCTTACTGATTATCCAAAGGAGATCAAAGCGTTCTATATGAAGATGAATGAGGATAACAAGACAGTTCGTGCAATGGATGTGTTGTTCCCGAAAATAGGGGAGATTATCGGTGGTTCACAACGTGAAGAGAGCCTGGAAAAGCTTACAAACAGGATCCATGAACTCAACATCGGGGAAGAGGATGTTTGGTGGTACCTGGAAACCCGGAAATTCGGAACGGCGCCACATAGCGGGTTCGGGTTAGGGTTTGAGAGGCTGATCCTCTTTGTCACCGGCATGAGCAATATCCGGGATGTGATTCCTTTCCCGCGTACGCCAAAGAATGCGGAATTCTGATTAAATTTTACATCACATCTCCCCCGGTCAGTTTTTTTTTCTATCTTTACCATGTAAAAATACCTAATGGAAAAACGCTGGGTAATCAAGGAATCAAGTGACCGGGGATTGGTGAAAAACCTTGCCCTGGAACTTAATATTGACCTGAACCTGGCGGAATTATTAGTCCAGAGGGGAATCAGCAGTTTCGAAGAAGCCAGGGCCTTTTTCAGACCTTCACTCTCCAATCTTCATGATCCTTATAAAATGAAGGATATGACGGTTGCAATCGACCGGATTGAAACTGCCATAAAAAATAATCAGAAGATACTGATATACGGAGATTATGATGTGGATGGTACTACGGCCGTTGCTTTGGTGTACACCTTTCTCCATAAATTTTATGATCAACTGGATTTTTATATCCCCGACCGTTACATTGAAGGATATGGCATCTCGTTCAAGGCGATAGATTTTGCTGCTGAAAACGGTTTTTCGCTCATTATTGCACTTGATTGCGGAATTAAAGCAGTTGAAAAAGTTCAATATGCCAACCAGAAGGGAGTGGATTTTATCATCTGTGATCATCACCGGCCGGGCAGTGAACTTCCTCCCGCCTGTGCAGTGCTCGATCCAAAACGGGCGGACTGCACTTATCCTTATAAGGAATTATCAGGATGCGGTATCGGATTCAAACTGATCCAGGCATATGCCGAACGCAATAATATTCCATTTGACGATCTTTCGCAGTACCTTGACCTTGTGGTTGTCAGTATCGCTTCCGACATAGTCGATATAACCGGTGAAAACCGGATCCTTGCCTATTTCGGATTGAAACTAATGAATATAAAACCCCGTCCCGGATTAGAGGCAATATTACGGTACAGCAACCTTCAGAAAAAAACAAATGGGAATGGGGATGGATTTTTCAATAAAGAATTAACGATAACCGACCTGGTTTTTCTGGTGGGACCCAGAATCAATGCTGCAGGACGGATCGAAAGCGGACGGAATTCCGTCCGCTTACTTATTTGTGAGGATCTTGAAGAAGCTCTGACTGCTGGGTGCAATGATTGATAATTACAATACTGAACGGAAAAACCTGGATACCCTGGCCACCCAGCAGGCTATCGAGATGATCGAGCAGGATGAACGCCTGAAAACGTCAAAGAGTACGGTTATTTTTAACCGCGACTGGCATAAAGGAGTGATCGGGATCGTTGCTTCCAGACTCACAGAACATTACTACCGGCCGACCATTGTGCTTACTTTGTCAGGGGAACTGATCACAGGGTCGGCCAGGTCTGTCAAGGATTTTGATGTATATGATGCTATTGATTCCTGCAGCGATCTGCTGGAACATTTCGGGGGACACAAGTATGCTGCGGGATTATCTCTAAAGCCGGAGAATCTGCAAGCGTTCATCGATCGATTTGAACAGGTGGTGACTGAGAAATTAAATGGAAAAGAACTTATTCCCGAGATTGAAATCGACACCAAACTTCCTCTTAGTAATATCAATTCAAGGTTTTATAATATCCTCCGGCAGTTTTCACCCTTTGGTCCCGGGAATCCTTCACCGCTGTTCCGTACCGATGGGATTATCGATGCAGGCGGATCACGGATCGTAGGGAAAAATCATCTGAAATTGTATGTGGTTCATCCTGAAATTTCCGGCGGTCCTTTTGCAGCGATCGCATTTCAGCAAGGGGATCACTTTGAAAAAATCGAAAAAGGAATTCCATTCAACATTTGCTATTTCGTGGAAGAGAATGAATGGAACGGAAGCGTTTCGCTTCAGTTGAATATCAAGGATATTAAATTCGAGGATTAATCTTTAAATTTCCAAAACAAACGCCCATCCTCATTGCTTTTTCGATCAGTGCATGATCAAGAGGTACGGTTCTTAATTTCCCGCCCGTCTTCTTTTAATGGAACTGCAACAATCTCATCATTGCGTGCAGAAACCATCTGTCCAAACTCCCTTCAGCAATAAGTTCGACGGCATATGCGCCATATCTTGTCGCCAGCACGCGATCCATGGGAGAGGGACTTCCGCCGCGCTGAATGTATCCCAGGATGGTTTCACGCGTCTCAAGGCCAGTCCTTTGCTGATCTCCTGTGCAATATAATGATCCGGGCTTTTCTCCTTTCGGACTGGCTAATACCCTCTGCTACAACAACGATGGAATAAGGTTTTTTATTCACCGCCCTTTTCTTCAGATAGCGGGCAACAACGTTGATATCATATTCGATCTCCGGCATAAGGATCACATCGCCTCCTCCGGCAACCCCTGAATATAAGGCAAGCCATCCGGTATGATGTCCCATCACTTCGATCACCATGATCCGCTTGTGGCTGTTGGCGGTTGTGTGAAGCCTGTCAATGGCTTCCACGGCGATCCAGAGAGCAGAATCAAAACCAAAAGTAATATCAGTTCCCCAAACATCATTATCGATGGTTTTCGGGATCCCGATAATATTCAGTCCTTCTTCCGCAAGGAGACTGGCAGTCCGCTGTGTACCATTGCCCCCGATGCAAACGAGTGCATCCAGTCCCATCTCTTCGTAATGCTTTTTGATCAGCTTTGGCTTGTCAATGCTGTTGAAGACTCATCTTTCTTAAATGGGTTCTCTCTCGATGTCCCCAGAATAGTGCCTCCCAGGGTAAGAATGCCGGAAAGCTGATTCTCATCTAAATGAACAAACTCCTGGTTGATTAACCCGAGAAATCCCGATGAAATGCCAATGACCTCCATACCGTACTCCAGTATGGCTGTCTTGCCTACACCCCTGATGGCTGCATTGATCCCGGGACAATCTCCTCCCGCTGTCAGGATCCCTATACGTTTTTGTCTCGCCGGTATTGTCATTTTATTTTAACTGAAATGTTCCTGAACCGATCTGTTTGTCATCTGAATATACGGTAACATTGTAGAACCTTTCATTGCTGGCTTGTCATTTTCTTTCTTGGTCCATTTGACGCAGAGATTCATCGACTTTCCTTCATAATTAATCTCCTGGAGAATGGAGTATGGAAGGGTTTGACCGTTAAACATGAATGTATCGCTTTTTGTCTTTGTAACAATTATTTTATCAGGCCTGCAGATACAAATATAAATCATCTTCTTGCCTGGTTTCACCAGTGGATTTTCACCAATAGTAAAACAAACGTTGACACGGTCCGTGCGACTTGCCTTATCAGTGGGGGATTCTATATTCCCGCCTTTCAATTTTAAGGCTGTTGCCGTTACATCATAGGCTTTGATAAAGGCTGCCTGATTGACCCGTTCCGTCAGGGCTTCTTTGTCTTTTACGAGGGATTGTGATTTTGTTTGTTCATTTCTGAAGTCCTGCCTGATCTTTTCATTTTCGGCATGTAATTCCTGATTCACGGTATAAAGTGAATCCATCTGCCTTACATACCCTTGTGCTATTTTTTGCAGCATCTCAAGTTTTTTCTTCACTTTTTCATACTCCCATTTTGCACCGAGCAGATTTTTGATCTCGACGGCATTGGCCTGGATCATACTATCTTTTGCTTTCAGGGTATCAGAAAGTGCCCCGAAAGCCTGCTTGGTTCTATTGTGTTCGGCGACCACAGAATCCAGTTCTTTCTGGAGATCTGTTTTTTCCATTTCTTTTTCTTTGATGAGTAATGTTAACTGTGTTTTCTGCCTGAATGTCCAGATGATCAGGATGAGTAAACCAAGGATTAGAATGCCGATAATTATTTTTAACGACCGGTTACTTTTATGCTGTTCCTCCATAGAAAGGTATTTTTTTATAGCTGCAAATATAGAATAAAAAAACAGGATACTTCATCTGGTATCCTGTTTTTAGGCTTCCTGGGAATCAATTAATCGACTTTCAAAGCTTTCACTACATCTCCCTTCTCCCTGATGATTTCATTCAGCCACCATTTGGGATACCCGGGTTGTGAGGGCATGACTGCCTGCCCCGTTCCATTGGTCTGGAATTTTCCGTCTTTCTCTTTTTTGATATTGCCATCAATATATTTGACCAGGAGATATTCTCCCAGCTTTTTCCAGCGTGCAACCGTACCATCACCAGTTTTTACTGAATAGTTTGTCAGGTATGTTCTGGCTTTGTTCTTATCGGTCTTGTAAATGGCAAGGGCTTCTTTATCGATCTTTGCTGTTTCATCAATATATCCCAATTCGAGCTCACTTTGAACTTTCTGAATGTCTTTGATCATATAGCTATAACGGGTATATGCCCAGTTTGCCACAAAGTTGAATGTCCAGAATGCAGAAGTCGGTGAATATTCAACCATGCTGCCGTTCCCTTCAGCGTATGAATGGGGAACTTTCAGGATCCCGCAATACATGGGGTTGAATACGGTTGAATAAGTGTCGTCAACGCCAAACCAGAAAATACCTCCTATTGGGTCGGGTAACCACGAACGGCTTTGTGCCACAAATACAAACCCGGTTTGTTGTGTAGAGACAGCCCGTTCATTGACAAAATAGTTGGTACTATCGGTTGTCCAGTACATCGGGCGCCAACGGTAAGGACAGTCAAAAGGACCAGCACCGATATCATGGTTCATATCCATCTTGGTTCCTTCAAAATGATCACGCATAAATCCCATCACATCATGAACAGAGACCTTCTTGTCAGGTTTTATCCATAAAGGCATCCGGTTTGTAGCATAACCCCATTTCCCCTTGGTGACATTTCCCATGACATAATCCTCATATTGACCCATATTGCTGTTTACATGGTTAAACATGGCCCAGACCCTTGCTTCGCAAGCTCTTGCGCCGCTAAATGAGACAGGAGCATAGGTGTCGGAAAAACTGAATTCTTCATCTTTTCCATCAAACCATCCTTTTGCACGTGCAAAGGTGATAATGTCTTTGGAATAGAGGCAATTTTCAGGATCGTTCAAAGGAAATTGAGTGATGCGTGCCTGGTTGGCATGTCCGCAAACATAACCGTCGGGAATACGACGGGCCACCCAAATTGCGCCTAATTCCTTTTCTCCCTTTCCGATGATCTCAAAGATCCAGGCTTCATTTTTATCTGAAACCGAGATGGATTCACCCTCGCTGTAATAACCGTATTTTTCAACCAGGTCAGTCATGACCTGTATAGCTTCACGTGCGGTTTTTGCACGCTGCATAGCAAGATACATCATCGATCCATAATCAATAATAGCTTTCGATTGGTGTTGAAGTTCATCACGACCTCCATAAGTGGTTTCTCCCAATGCAACCTGATATTCATTCATATTTCCAACAACTGAGTATGTATGACGAACCTGGGGAATCTTTCCTAGTTTTTTTCCGGTATCCCATTCGATAACATCAACCATTGTACCTGCAGGATAATCCTTGGCAGGCTTATAGTACAACTCTCCGTAAAGGGTATGTGAATCTGCCGCATAGGTGATCATCACCGATCCGTCGGTTGTCGCTCCCTTCGTGAATAAAAAATTTGTACACGCTGACGATCGCAGTCCGGAACCTGCAATCAATAACAGCATCATTCCAGTGATTACTAATGATTTTCTCATAATTTGATCATTTTTATTGTTTTTAGTTGTAAGGATTCATAAAAGTTAAGATTTATTAAAACCCGATGTTAATACCACCAGAAATAATATTTTGATGTCCCTGGAAAAGTAATGGAGATAAATTGGGATCTCCTGTTATATTGAGATTCTGATATGCAATACTAACGTAAGTATTATTAATAAACTCATAAGTAACTTCCATTTTTATATCATTGTAACTCCAAACGACAGTTTTACAGGTTTTCGTATCTGTTGGTCCGCCATGTTCTGCCCAATTCCAGGAAAGATCAAAGAATAATCCTCGCAAAGGCCTGTAGCCCAAAGAAATAAAGACTTCCTGTGAATTGTCCTTCAGGTAATTTCCAAGGCTGTACTTGTTCGATTCAAAAGATAAAGTCGGCACCGGGTCAGTATAAGTATGAGGAGTAGTTCTAGTATATTCGGCTGTGAAGGTCAGGTTGCTTTTCAGGAGATTGCTGGCCCTGAAACCAGCCTTCCAGCTGATACAGTTAAAGGATGTACTGTCACTGAATTTTTTTGATCCGAGGTCGTCGATAAAAACAGACACATAAAGATGTAAATGCCTGATCTGCCTGGAACTGATATTAAAAAAAAGCTGGGAATTCCTGCCATAGTTGGCTTTTTGTGCAGAATCGCCGGTCTTGGTGGAATTTGTGTAAAAAAGTAATGGACTCAGGTAAGCCGGATTATAGTTTTTCGAACAGGAAATCACAGAGTTCCCGATGGAAAGGTTCAGATTTTTCAAAGGAGTGAAAGTCATGATAGCTGCAGAAAGGAATTTATTGAAAAAATATTCCCTTAACCCGTTTGGTTCCTTGTAAGATCGGGAAGAATCAACCACTTCCGATACCAGCCAGCCGGTAACGAAAGTAAAATCAAACCACCCGACCGGTTTCATTTGAAGTTGGAGATAAGGGAACGAAGGAGTCCTTCCGGAAAAGATGTTCGAACCATGATACGAATCTCCCCATTGAAAATGATCTTTAGTCAACAGAACTGATCCCCAATTCCATGCATAGGAGATCCCTCCCCGCATCTCGCTGTAATCTCCGCCTTTTGTCGACTCTTTCCATGCTGCACCCTCATCCATGGTCAGATAATCAGGTGTAACCAGTATCGTACTTTCGTGATTATCACGTAGACTTGCGTAGAATCCGAAATGTTTCCCAATAGTCCCGAAGATTTCAGCCCCGCCCCAACGATGATATACATTGCTATTATTGTTCTGTGTTATTGAGCCATATATGCCCCATACAGGTCTGATAGAAAAAGTAAAAAGGGAATCTTTGTATACGAAAGCCAATGGGCTTAAAGGAATGCCAAAGTTTTCTTTTGTATGAAACAGTCCTTTCGTTTGTTTAAAATACCGGAGATTGGATTGTAATTCAAGTTCATAATCCCTTAAATAAAAATCCAGTTCCTTATTCTGACGTTTATTCAGCTTTTCACGGGAGGCATCGGCTTGTTTTAGTTTTATGGCAATAAACATGCGGGAATAAGGTTTCGTAACTGATGTAAGATCGATGATCCTGAGGTTGGCCAGCTCATCCAGAAAATCATAAATCCCGATGTTGGTCAAGTCCTGGTTAACTACCTGTGACATTATTATCAGGGAGGTTAAAGAAATGATCATAAGCAGGATTTGCTTCTTCAAATTTGTACTATTAATTAGCGGGTAATTTTTACAAAGGTAAAAAAAATACGAATTCCAGACATCGGACTGCCGACCGGGAAAGCAGAAATATCCTGATCTTTTAATCATGGTTCAAATAGAAAAAACGCGTAATTTTGTGGATCATAATGACCATTTATGAGAAGAATTTTTCTTTTGATTTGTTTTTCATTCCTGCCATTCCTGATCTTTTCACAGGTGGCTAAGAAAAAAACCGATACTGCTTCAACCAGTAGGATCTACCTGGATGCATCGGGGGGTATAGCCTTTCCTCTGGGGGCATTTGCCAAATACGATATAGAGAATTCAGCTTCCGGGTTTGCGACACAAGGGTTCCTTGCGGAAATCAACCTTGACTGGGTCAACCCGAATAACTTTGGTTTGGGTTTTCAATATACCTTTCAGAGAAACCCTTTGAAAAGTTCTGTTAAGAACGACACCATGACAGGATATGAAGAGGCCCTGGGTTCAGGGTCATGGAACAACCATTACGTTATGGCGGGCCTTGTTTATATGCGATTCATTCATAAGGTTTATATAGAAGGAAGGGCCCTGGCAGGAGTGGTTATTTCTTTCAGTCCCGTATTCAATACCATTGACCCCATTTACGGTAGTCCATTCCACAAACACAGGGACAGGATTCGCCTATAGTATTCAATTAGGCGCCGGCTATGCTGTTTCCTCCCGTCTGACAGTTAAAGCCAATGTTGAGTACCTGGGTAGCAACCCCAAGATCCATCGTCAATATGGAGCACAAGTGATCGGAGTTGATCCCATAACCGGGAAATTTATTTATTCAGCACCTTTGAACTTTGACACGAAAAGGAATGTTTCAGCGTTCCTTCTTAAAGCAGGACATTGTCATTAAATTGTCGAAATAGATCAAACGAATTAGTTTCATGCAATATTATTATACTTGTTAACCTGATGTTCAGAAAAATTTTATTCCCGCTTATCATCCTGCAGTTCTTTGTCAGCCAGGTGTTTTCCCAGGTGAGTATTAAAGATTCCTGCCATCTTTGTCCCGATGTTTTTTGCTAATTATTCCTACCAGTGGCCATAAGGAGGACTGGCAAAAAGGTTCGGAGGCAACTCCGCGATTGGGGGTGGGTTTATGATTAAATTAACACGATCAAACTGGCTGTTTTCTGCCGAAGGAAATTATATTTTCGGAAATAATGTAAAAAACGGTGACTCTCTGTTAAAAAATATTTCTACTACCCGAAGGATTATGTGATCGATGCCAACGGATATTATTCAGACATCGGTTTCGGTGAAACCGGTTTTAATATCCTGGTAAAATTTGGCAAACTTTTCCCGATTCTTTCCCCGAACCCGAATTCAGGCCCTGTGATCCTGGCCGGAGGTGGGTTTATGCAGGACAAGATCAGGATTCACGATGGCAGTGGTGACACACCTCAAATCGATGGTGATTATAACAAAGGATATGACCGATTGAATAACGGTTGGGTTGCAACCGGAACACTGGGTATCTATTTTTGAGCGATTCGCGGCTGATCAACTTTTTTGTAGGTCTTGAATTTGTGCAGGCATGGACCAAATATCGCCGTGCTTTTAATTTCGATACAGGAAAACAGGATAACAGTTCGCTTTCCACTCAATTTTATGGTGTAAACGTAAAATGGATGATACCGTTTTATAGCAGAAAACCCAAAAATTATTATCTTTATTGATCAGGAATCATTACTAGTCAGATAATGACCGGGACCAGCATTTAACTATTTTCTTTCAATCAGAATCTGTATTTTGTTTCTTCTTTACAACATATTCGTTTTCTTCTATAGTTTTGGGATCCGTATTGCTTCCCTTGTGAATGAAAAAGCAAAATTATGGGTGAAAGGGAGGAGGGACATTCTCCAGAAAATAGAAGAAGCGCTTGCCGGTAAGCAGGACAATAGAAAGATAGCATGGTTCCATTGTGCCAGCCTTGGTGAATTTGAACAAGGCAGACCGGTTATTGAAGCGTTCAGGGAAAACAGGCCTGATCACCTTATATTTTTAACTTTCTTTTCTCCTTCCGGTTATGAGGTCAGGAAAAATTTTACCGGTGCAGATTATGTTTTCTATCTGCCGGTAGATACTCCGGGAATGGCAGCAAGATTCATAAAGATTTTATCTCCTGATATCGTCTTTTTCATAAAATATGAATACTGGTACAACTACCTGGCAATTTTGAAACGACAAGGAATTCCTACCTATATGGTGTCTGCAATCTTCAGGCCGTCGCAACCATTCTTTAAATCCTATGGTTTCTGGTTTAGGAAGCAACTCATGAATTTAAGCTGGTTTTTCGTACAGGATGAAGATTCAGAAAAATTGCTCAGGAAGACAGGCATCCTCCAGGTTTCGGTTTCAGGAGATACACGGTTTGACAGGGTAAGCACTATTGCAGGGCAGAATAAACCTGTTGAGGGGATTGATTTATTCTGCGGCGATTCCCGCGTTATCCTTGCAGGGAGTACTTGGCCGGCAGACGAGAAGATCCTTCTGCCGTTCATCCTGGAAAATAAATCAGAATATAAATTTATTATTGCCCCCCATGAAGTACATCAGGAACGGATTGATGGGTTGATATCGCAGTTAGGTACCGGTAGCTTGCGGTTCTCGCAGTTAAATGAGATAAACAGCCATGAAGCTCGTATCCTGGTAGTCGACAGCATAGGGATCCTCGCCTCACTTTACAGGTATGCGTTTATTTCTTTTGTCGGCGGTGGGTTTGGCGTGGGGATTCATAACATCCTTGAACCGGCGGCCTTCGGTGTTCCTGTAATTTTCGGACCCAACTATAACCGGTTCAGGGAGGCCCGGGAACTAATCCATGAGAGTGGTGCAATCAGTATTAAGAGATGAAGAAGCTTTCTGTAAAGCGGCCGGGGTCTCATTAATGTGATAGGAGAAAGAGATCGTGCTTCAGTGGTCTGTAATGCTTATATTGAAAGTCACAAAGGAGCCACTGCTCATATTTTGAAACATCTCTATGCGTGAAGGCAGAAGGTTTGTCATCGGCGATATCCATGGTTGCTTTCGAACCTTTAAGTACCTTGTAGAGGAAGACCTTCATTTGAAATCAAATGACACTTTATTCCTTCTTGGCGATACCATCGACCGCGGTACCGGTAGTAAGGCAGTGATCGATTACATCAGAGAAGCTGTCCGGTAATATAAATGTGAGACCGATCATTGGGAATCATGAATATATGATGCTCCGGTCGCTGGAAGATGAGGATTATTTTTATAGATGGACCTTGAACGGATGTGCCCAGACTTTACTCAGTTTTGGAGTGGACAAGTCAATTGTTAACAACCGGAGTTCTGTTTATCATATCCCTGAATCTTACTTTGAATTCATTAAGACATGGCCAATGTATGAAGAAACTGATGACTTTTTATTTGTTCATGCAGGATTGGATGTCTATAGTAAAGATCCCCTCACCGATGTGGAAACCATGCTGTGGACCCGTGATGAAAATGTCCCCGGAGATATTCTAAAAGACAGGAAACTGATCCATGGCCATACGCCTGTTCCCTTATCTATGATCCAGGACCGTCTCCTGAATCCGGAAACAAAGGTCATTGACCTTGATGGAGGATGTGTTTATAAAAGCTATCCGGGCTTAGGTTACCTGGTTGCACTTGATCTTGACCAGATGAAATTACATTCTGCCAGGAATATGGAATAATTTAGACAAGTTCAAATTCCTGGTTCCTGCGTGAAGGATGGAATCCCGCTTCACGAATGGCCTCCTGAATACCTGTCACATCAAATTTATGCGAAGCGCCGGCAACAGATACAACGTTTTCTTCGATCATGATAGACCCGAAATCGTTAGCTCCTGCATGCAGGCATAACTGTGCAGTTTCTTTTCCAACTGTCAGCCAGGAAGCCTGGATGTTAGGGATATTTGGAAGCATGATCCTGCAAATGGCGATCATCCGGATATATTCTTCAGGTGTCACATTGTTCCTGATCCCGGATTTTTTCGCAAGCACCGTACCCTTATCCTGAAAAGGCCAGGGAATGAATGAAAGGAACCCTTTGGCACCGGCCGGTTTATTTGCCTGTGTTTCCCGGATATGGACCAGATGCATCATCCGTTCGTCAAGGGTTTCGATATGTCCAAACATCATCGTGGCCGATGTGGTCAGTCCCAATTTGTGCGCTACCTTCATAACTTCCAGCCATTCCCGCACAGAACACTTTACCGGTGATACTATCTTTCTTACCCGGTCGGAAAGAATTTCAGCGCCTGCACCAGGCAGACTATCAAGGCCGGCGTTCATCAATCTTTTCAGGACTACCGTATAACTCAGCGAATCCATTTTTGCCAGATGAACGATTTCGGGAGGCCCCAGCGCATGAAGCCGTAATTCGGGGAACCTCTGTTTCAAATTTTTAAACAGATCCACGTACCAATCGATCCCAAGTTTTGGATGCAATCCTCCCTGTAAAAGCAACTGGTCACCGCCAATGCATTTCATCTCTTCGATCTTGGCTGCGTATTCGTTAAGTGTTGTAATATAAACCTGCTTGCTGCCTGCAGGGCGATAGAAATTACAGAACTTACATCCGGAGATACAGGCATTGGTAATATTGACATTCCGGTCGATGATCCAGGTAACCTTGTTTTCAGGATGATGTATTTTCCTTAGTTCATTGGCCGTATAAATAAGTTCACCCAGTGGAAGACGGCTATATAATTCAAGCGCCTGGGAAGTATTTAAAAATTCCAGTCGCAGGGCTTTACTTATAAGCAGATCCAGGTTCATATTGGGGATTTGTGGCCGTTTTATTACCTTTGCGTGTAATTACCATTCCAAAAATACGAAAAATCATGCATCCCAAACTCATAAAAATTTCCAGGATCCCGCTTAAGTCGAATATCATTTTCCTCACACCGGCTTCTGCGGATTTGCCCGGAAAATATTTCAGTAAAAAAGAACTAGACTATCTTTCCCATCAATCTAAAAAGGAAAAACAGGATTTCTTTTCATTTAACCGGTTGGATCACTGGCTTTTTATCCAGGTGATAAAAGAAGAAAGCGATTTTTATAAAGGGAAAGAGGTCCTCAGGAAATCAGGGGATAAATTTGGATCATTGCTGAACGAATTAAAGCAACGGCAGATCATCCTTTATGACATAGGTGATAAATCAAGAGAAACGCTGGCATTCGCGGAAGGACTGATACTCGGACAATACCAGTTCCTGAAATACAAAGGCGATAAAGAAAAAGAAAACACACTTAATACAATCCGTGTCTTTTCCGGAAAGATAAAAAATACGGAGATTCAAAACCTGGTTGCTGTGACAGATGCTGTATTTCGTTGTCGCACACTGATCAACGAACCAAATTCTTTTCTCACGGCTTTGACCTTTGCCCGGGAAGTTCAAAAAATGGGTAAAGAATGCGGAGCCACGGTTGAGGTACTGAACAAAAGTAAGATCGAAGCACTCCAAATGGGTGGATTGCTTGGGGTAAATAAAGGCAGTGAGGTGCCACCCACATTCACCATTATGGAATGGAAGCCAAAACAAGCGATAAATAAAAAGCCGTTCATATTTGTGGGGAAAGGGGTTGTTTTTGATTCCGGGGGGATGAACCTGAAACCGGGCGATTCAATGAGTACGATGAAAGATGATATGTCGGGCGCTGCTGCGGTGGCTTCGGCCATTTATGCGATTGCCATTGCCAAAATGCCCATGCATGTCATTGGATTGATGCCGGCAACCGATAACCGGCCCGGACCAAAAGCCCTTGTTCCCGGTGATGTAATCAAAATGCAAAACGGAATGACCGTTGAAGTTTTGAATACCGATGCAGAAGGACGGCTTATTCTGGCTGATGCCCTGAACCATGCAAAAAAATATGATCCTGCCTTGGTGATAGATCTTGCAACACTCACCGGATCTGCCATCCGTGCTGTTGGCCATTATGGCATTGTGGCCATGCAGACAAAAGCTGCAAAAGAGCTGGAACTTTTAAAAGCATCCGGATTCGAGACCTATGAACGCCTTGTCGAATTTCCCTCCTGGGAAGAATATGGTGAAGGGTTGAAATCAGAAGTTGCCGACATGAAAAATACAGGTCCTGCTGAAGGCGGTGCGATCTTTGCCGGGAAATTCCTTGAGAGATTTACCAGTTATCCATACATTCACCTTGATATTGCAGGTCCGGCATTCCTTGAAAAAAGAGACTCCTACCGAGGGCAGGGAGGAACCGGTACTAGGTGTACGGTTGTTATTCGATTTCATTAGCCAACAGGTGAATCGTAAAAGAGAATAACAACAGTCCCTCCATCGTCACAAAGAATTAAGCAATATATTTGCAAAAATCAGAAATATGAATCAAACACCTGAAAAAGAACAAAGAATCAGAGTTGGAATAACACATGGAGATATAAATGGCATCGGTTATGAGATAATTATAAAGACCCTTCAGGATCCGCGCCTTATGGAGAATTATACCATAATAGTTTATGGATCCTCGAAAGTTGCATCTTACCATCGGAAAACCTTAAATATCAACGATTTTAATTTCAATCTTGTAAAAAAAGCCGACATGGCCCACCCGAGGCGTCCCAATATCGTCAACATTGTTGAAGATGAGGTCAAGATCGATCTTGGGAAATCGACACCAATTGCCGGAGAACTTTCATTGCTCTCTCTTGAAATGGCCATCAGTGATATTCTGAGTCACAATATTGATGTGCTCGTTACGGCTCCCATCAACAAGCAAAACATTCAATCTCCCGGATTTAAATTTCCTGGTCATACCGAATACCTGGCACAAAAAGCGGGTGTTTCCGACTATCTTATGCTCATGGTCAGCAATACTGTGCGCATTGGTGTTATTACCGGCCATATTCCCCTTGACAAAGTGACTTCTGCTTTGACGGAAGACCTGATTATACGTAAGATAAACATCATGAACCAATCCCTGATACGTGATTTTGGCATTCAGAAACCACGCATTGCAGTCCTTGCGTTGAATCCTCATGCCGGAGATAATGGGATAATAGGGAACGAAGATAATACTATCCTGAGACCTGCGATCGATAAAGCTTATCAGGGGCAAACACTGGTTTTCGGACCTTATCCGGCAGATGGATTTTTTGGATCGGGCACTTTCAATCATTTTGATGGTATTCTTGCGGTTTTCCACGACCAGGGAATGATCCCCTTTAAACTACTTTCCTTTGATGAAGGGGTAAATTTTACGGCAGGATTACCTTTCGTCAGAACATCTCCGGCGCATGGAACTGCCTATGACCTTGCCGGAAAAAATGAAGCAAGCCCCGAGGCATTCCGTAACGCGGTTTACCTGGCATGTACGATATTCAATAACCGACTTGCCTACGATGAATTACAGGCAAATGCTATGAATACCAAGCCTGCTGAACCAGAAAGCCCACAACAATAATGGATCTTGACATATTCCCTTCCGGAAGTTGCATTCCACACGAATGGAACTCTCTTTCCAGCAAGGGAAGAAGATGTTTTCATTAGAGAGATCCTGATCGACAGCCGTCGGCTCATTCACCCGGAATCAACGCTCTTCATTGCCATTGTTACCGAAAGAAATGACGGACACCGGTATATTGATGAACTGTATAATAAGGGGGTCAGGAATTTCCTGGTATCTTCATTAGATCAATCCGGGTACCGGCATGAAAATCAAAATGTGCCGGGTAAAACAAGATACAATGCCAATTTTATCCTCGTCGATAATACACTCAATGCATTGCAAAAATTGGGAGCTGCTCACCGCTCACGCTTCAGCATTCCGGTTATCGGCATCACTGGCAGCAACGGTAAGACCATCGTGAAAGAATGGTTATTCCAGCTGATGAACCGTGACAAAAAGATAATCAGAAGCCCGAAAAGCTACAATTCCCAGATCGGCGTTCCACTCTCGGTCTGGAAAATGAATCCGGCAAATGAACTTGCATTGTTTGAGGCCGGGATCTCACTTCCCGGTGAGATGGAAAAACTTGAGCCCATTATACGCCCCACAATAGGGATCTTTACCAATATAGGGCATGCCCATGATGAAGGGTTCAGGGATCTTAGCCAGAAAGTGGATGAAAAACTTAAACTTTTTATTCACTCAGATGTACTGATCTATTGCAGGGATCATGAATTGATCCATGACAAGGTGATACATGAGGCTTCACTGAAAAATGTGAAAAAATTCACATGGAGCCGGAAGCAGGAATCCGATCTGCAGATCCTCCATATTATTCCAGGCAAATTAAAAGAAACCATTCTCACAGGAGTTTTTAAAGGCAGGGAAATGACCTTCAGCCTTCCTTTTACCGATGAAACCTCAATCGAGAATGCAATTCATTGCTGGGCACTGATGCTTCTGCTGGGTTATGAAGCAGATGTCATTTCTGCACGTATGAAAGTACTGGTTCCCATTGCCATGCGTCTCGAACTAAAAGAGGCTATCAATCATTGTTCGCTGGTAAATGACAGCTACAATTCAGATATTAACTCCCTGGGGATTGCACTTGATTTTCTGAACCAGCAAACCCAGCATAAAAAAAAGACCATCATCCTTTCGGATATCCTGCAGAGCGGCCTCGATCCGGTCAGACTTTACCAGGAGATCTCAGGGATCTTAAGCGGGAAAGGAATATCCAGGATCATCGGTATCGGGAAGGAAATAAGCAGGCAGGTATGGCAGTTCCCAATGGAGAAAACATTTTTTCCTTCCACCACTGAATTTCTTGATTGGTTTCCCTTTTCTTCGTTACGTGATGAAGCAATTCTGCTCAAAGGAGCACGAATCTTTGAGTTCGAACGAATAAGCCATATCCTTCAGCAGAAGTCACATGAGACAATTCTCGAGATCAAACTCGATGCGCTTATTCACAACCTCAATTATTACAGGTCAAAACTAATACCGGGAACAAAGACCATGGCCATGGTGAAGGCCTTCTCATACGGCAGTGGCAGCTTTGAAATTGCCAACCTGTTGCAGTTCCACCGGGTGGATTACCTGGCAGTAGCTTACACCGATGAAGGCATCGAACTCCGCAAAGCAGGCATCACTATTCCAATCATGGTAATGAATCCTGAAGAACACAGTTTCGACTTGCTAATTCAATACAACCTGGAACCTGAGATTTACAACTTCCGGGTATTCGGGATGCTTGAGCAGGCAATTTCTAAAAACCAGGGAGGATCAGGGATACCGGTACCGGTTCACTTGAAAATAGATACCGGCATGCACCGTCTTGGATTTGACTCTTCAGAAATTGACATCCTGGTACAACGGTTGAAGAAAGATCCTGAACTCTGCGTACAATCGGTATTTTCGCACCTCGCAGCCAGCGAAGACCCCGCTGAAGATGATTTTACAAGAAAACAAATAGAAAGTTTACGTGCAACTGCCGAAAAGATTCAAGCCGGACTTGGCTATTCATTTCTCGTTGCATATATTGAACTCCGCCGGTATCACCCGGTTCCCGGAAGCCCAGATGGGAATGGTAAGGCTCGGAATAGGCTTGTATGGCGTTGGGTTTAATGAGGAAGAACAACACAACCTGCGCAACGTCAGCACGCTGAAGACTATCATTTCACAGATCAAGAAGGTGAAAGCAGGAGATACCATCGGGTATAACCGCAAAGGGGTGGCACAAACAGACAGGGTTATTGCAATCATTCCCATAGGCTATGCTGACGGATTCAGCCGCAGGTTGGGTAATGGCATAGGTAAAGTGATGATCAACGGTGTTGCCGCTAAGACCATTGGAAATATCAGCATGGATACCTGCATGGTTGATATCACAGAACAGGTTGGTTCAACGGAAACTTATGCTATCAATGAAGGCGATGAGGTAATCGTTTTCGGTGATGCTTATTCCATCACACATCTGGCTAATGATCTTGGAACCATTCCCTACGAGATCCTGACCGGGATTTCAAGAAGGGTGAAGAGGGTTTATTTCTTCGAATAACAGATCGCTGCAAGAAAATTAATATTTTTGAAAGATATTCTCAAGCTATGAGCACTCAAAAGCTATCCATCCTCATTCCCGCATACAATGAAGCCAGAACCATTCACCTGATCCTTGATAAGGTGCTGGCTATCACTCTTACAGGCGGAATAACAAGGGAATTGATCATTGTGAATGACTGCAGCCAGGATGAAACGGAAAAAGTTGTCAGCGAATATATTCTCCGGCATCCCGAAGCCGATATTCGTTTGTTCAATCAGCCTGTCAACATGGGCAAAGGAGCCGCACTTCATAAAGGCATTGAACTTGCAACGGGAGACTATATCATCGTTCAGGATGCAGACCTTGAGTACGACCCCCGTGAATACAATATCCTGCTTCAACCTATGCTTGACGGCTTTGCAGATGTCGTTTACGGATCGCGCTTTATGGGGGGTAATCCACACAGGATACTTTTTTTCTGGCATTCAGTCGGAAACCATTTTCTTACCTTCCTTTCAAACATGTTCACCAACCTGAACCTCACTGACATGGAAACATGTTATAAACTCTTCCGGTCTGAGATCATTAAGAAAATCTATTTTAAGGAAAAAAGATTTGGGTTTGAACCGGAAGTCACCTCCAAGATAGCCCGTTTTAAAGGGATCCGCATATATGAAGTCGGCATCTCTTATTATGGAAGAACCTATGAGGAAGGAAAGAAAATCAGGATGAAAGATGCAATTCGTGCGGTATACTGTTTATTAAAGTATAACATCTTCAATAAAAGGTTCCTAAGGTAATCAGATGAGAATAAATTTTAGGAAAGACGGTACAAGAGAATTAATATTCTTTTTAAGTCTCTTTATCCTTTCATCAGTGCTTACTTTAACCGCAAACCAAAACCGCGGAATCCTGAATTGTGACAGTGAGATCTGGGCCGATAGGGCTGGGTATTATTGTTATCTGCCCTTAACATTTTTTTATCATTTTGATATTAAGAAGGTTCCTCAGGAGATTGAAGAAAAGACTGGGCATGGATTTACTTTAGATTACAAGAACAATAGAATCTCTACTCCATTTCTTTACGGAGTTTCATTTCTCCTCTCACCCTTTTTTATGATCTCACATTCTATTTCTGTAATTACAGGAAAGGATGAATTTAGTGGCTTTTCCCTGATCTACAATAAAACATTTGATTTGGCAGCCGTTTTTTATCTTGTCCTTGGCTTGTTCTTTCTTAAGAAATTCCTGAAAAACTATTTCCCTGAATACCTTCAGTATATCATTATTCTCGCGACATTTTTAGGAACTAATCTCTTTTTTTATTCTATTGTTGATACTTTGATGTCGCATGTCTATTCCTTTTTTGCAATCTCTATGTTTCTTTATGCGATGAAAGAGTTCCTGAGAAATACATTCTGTTACCGCTATTTTCTTTTGATGGCTTTTTCCTTTGGATTGATGGTTGTTATCCGACCTACCAATTGCTTGGTCGGGTTATTTTTTCTGTTCTGGGATGTCAGAAGCCGGAAAGAAATAGTGAGCCGTTTAAACTTGATCTTACACGCAAAATATATTCTTGCGGTTCTGGCAATCCTGATTGTTTTTTTCCTTCCTCAAATGATCTTCTGGAAATTAATGCACAGTTCGTTTCTTTATCTTAACTACAGAAAATCTTTCATTTTCTGGAACCACCCGAAATTAGTTGAAGTCTGGTTCTCGACCTTGAATGGCTTGGTTCCATGGAGCCCACTTATCCTATTATTTATAATAGGAATGTTGTATATGATCATCAAAAGGGTTAATAATGGAATTCTGATTGGCTTCTTTTTCCTGTTGATCTCTTATATGGCTGCAGCATATAAGGATTGGTTTTTTGGTTGTGGATATGGACACAGGGCATTTGTGGAGTTCTATCCGATTTTCTGTGTCCCCTTTGGTTTCCTTGCAGGAAATGTTCTTGTTTCAAGGAAAAGGTTTATAAAGATTTTATTCTTTATTTTAGTAATTTGCATGACGGCTTTCAATTTTAGTTTATCGCTTGTTGCCAGCAGATGCAATTTCGGTTCAACCTGGGATTGGGATTATTATGCAAGACAGTTAAATAGGATTTACCTCTTACCGGGATCAACACTGCCCTTAACCTTCAGGAATGATTTTGAAAACAGATCTATTTACAATGGAACGATGGTTACTGATTCTGTAAGTAATTCAGGGATATGGAGTGCTTCGCTGGATAAAGATCATGAAATTTGTTGTGAACATTTTGTTATGGTAAGGGATTTCAAAGGAAAAATTCCCAAATCTATTACAGTTCAACTTTTTATAAAGAAAGCGAACCCTGACCCTGTCAACGCCTGGCTGGTTTGTTCCTTTGAAAAGTATAATACAGTGTATAATCAACAACTTCAGCTGCTGAAACTATATTCTGAGAATATCCAGTCCTGGATTCCTGTTTTCAGGACATTCTATGTTCCGAATGAAATATCAGGAGATACGAGAATTAATTTTTATGTGTGGAATAGGAAAAGAAATCATTTTTTTGTGGATGATCTTAAGATAAGATATGAATAAAGATGATAGATTTAATAGCTCAAACATTTCAGATTAATCCGTGCCATATTTATAATATTCAGAGGCTGTCTTGAGAAATATTTCCTGGAATAGATCTCCACCCAAATCCAACTTTCATTGAATCGTTTAAGTAACACATAGTTTTCATTCCCTGCGACCTTTCCATATTCCAGATCTGGTTCAATATTATTGAAGATTAGAAATTCCGGAGCATTATTTATGTTTACCAGGATCTTCGAAAATGTTCTTCCTTTCAGGAATCCTGCCGGCTTACTTGTAAGGCAATCTTTTATCAGGAAGTTGCAATAGATGCCACGATCGTACCAGTTGTTTTGTTCACAATATTCGATGGCCTGTTTCTGAAGAGTAACTGCCGGAACGTACCCAAGATCATAATCCCCGTTATTCTTTACATGGCCGGCATAATAGAAAAGTATGCCGGCTACAAGGATACCGGTCAAATATGATCTTCCGGAACGATCACCCGTCGCTTTGAATGTGAAATAACTGCAGAATATAGCAATGATCCAAATGACGCTCAGCATATACCTGGGAGAAAAAAGTTGAAGGAACTAAACAGAATATACATCACGAAAAAAATAAGCATCAATGAAAGAGGGCTTTTTGCATCAGTATCCCGCTCGCCTTTTTTAAAAAAGGAAATGAGAAGTGCGATGATCAACAGGAAAACGAAAATGACTTGGCCATGCAAAACGAAGGAGTTGGTTGATGTACATTTCAAGCTGGTTTCTTCCAGTTTCAACACCAGTAATAAAGCTGATGTCTCAGGATAGAAAAACCAGTTTCGTAGGTCTTTTTCTGCAGTATGATAGAAATCGATAAAGAAGTGATGATCGGAATGCAAAGCATAAACAATCGGAGTAATTGGTGTGGCATTTTCTTTAAAATATCCTCGTTCCTAAAAAACAATACGGCATCATAAACCAAAATGACAAGAAGCAGGATAATCCCAGTTTCTTTTGTCAGAACAAGCAACACCCGGTGATTAAATATCCGGTTTTAATATCCCTGATATAAAAGAAAAAGGTAAGGATGGTCAGCAGGGCAAGAAGCATCTCGGGGAGCATCATAGATGACTGTGCCAGGAACAACGACTGGAAAGACAGAAACAGGATGGAAAGCGCTGCAACAACTGGGTTAAACAATTTTTTTGCGACAAAAAAAAGGATAACCAGCAGTGTGACTGAAATAAGCAGTGCAAATGCATGCTTTACAAAGAGAGATGTTCCGAAGATCTTCATCCAGGTGGCAAACAGAAAGAAGAAAAAAAGCGGATGGCCTTTTGAAAGATCCGAGGGTATGGCGTCCGGGGTAATTCCCAGTCCATGATCATAAAGATATTGAACAGCAGGGCTGTATGACCAGGCTTCATCCCAGAAATGGGGAAGGAAAAGATGAGGGTATTTGAAAATTATAATGAAAAGAATGACAAAAATTCCAAACAGGTAACTCAGTATCGGTTTCTTCATAGTTCTATAAAAGATAATGCATTGAAATAACCGTAATGTAAAAAATGCAAAACTATTGCCAGGAGTATTTGAGAAACTACGAATGAAACTGTTACAAGTGCTGCCTGGTTCAGGAATATCTTTTTTGGCATAAAATCGTTAATCCGTTTAAGGTTTTTATCTTCTGTCCATCAATTTGTTGACTGTGATATTATTCTTGTAATTCTTCTTTACTGCCTTAGTGGCAATAAGATGTTGAATGTTTGTGGTAAATGTACTTCGAATATTTCAATTTAACAATTGAGGTAATCCATACCTAAAACTACGGCAAACCATAATATCTTTGGAAGTAATATTTTTCATCTCATTGATAAACAACTTTATAAATATTCGATTAGGCGTGCGAATTACACGCCACATTACCAGTTCATAGACTCCCTGTGGCATTTTTTACTACATTTGCTTGTGAGAGCTTATTCAATTATAATGATCAGGAACGCCAGGAAAAACCTAATATCATTACTTGCCTTTTTTGGAGTAGTGGTTATAATTCTTTTGGTAAATTTAATGACACTTCATACGGGAAATTCATTTTTCTCCTCCCTAACTGACTCATTATTATTGGTTGCAGGGCTCTGGTTCATCAGAGGAACTCTCCTGTTTTTTGTTTCGGATCTTATAACATCGTTCACCCTTGTTGTTATTGTTCTTGCAACCAATCTTTTTTATCTTTCCATTGCAGATCATCTTCTCCAGCCTGCAATGATTTTTTTGTTATTCGCACTAGTTATGTTTGTTACTGCTTCCGCTTACCATTCGCCCAATATATTAAAAACGGTAACACTGTCAGTAATATCAGGGATCACTATCCTGATCTGTCCGACAGGTTACCTTGTGTTGGTAATTCCTGCATTATGGGGTATTCATGATAAAGAAAGCAGAAAACAAAAAATCTCAGAGATTCTGAGAAAACCTAAAAGAACCATCATTTATCTGATCTTTCTCTTTCTCACGATCCTTATTCCAATGATAATTTTGAAAGTCAGGCCAGGTGAAATCAGTTTCCTGGATTTCCGCCTTCCGGGTGTTTTCTATTTAAATTTCCGGTACTTGTGGAATGTTTTATTTTCTTTTGATCATGGCTGGCTGATATATTCGCCGGTGATGCTTCTTCCCGCAATTGGTTTTTATTATCTTGCAGAGAGGAACAGGGAAATCTTTTTATCTGTTTTTGTCGTCTGTGTACTCGAGATACTTTTCGAATCCTGCTGGTCCTCATTGGATTCCACCATGATCTTCGGTCAGGTTGCTTTTGTTCCCTTAATTGCCTTACTTTCTTTACCAATAGCTGTTTTATTTAAAGTCATTGCTGAAAAGAATAAATCTCTTCAGTTTTTTATCGGTATAATATGCATCTTTTTTATTGTTTTTAATATTTTTCAAACCTGGCAGTATCAGAATGGAATTATCCTGAGATCTGGCATGACGCCTGAGATATATGCTGCTGTATTTGGCCGCACCAGTTTGACGGAATTGGACAAACAACGAGTGACAGGTATTGAGCCTGATGCATCATCGTTTCTGAAAGATGGATCGGAATTCACTTGCCGGGTTCTTGCATTTTATAATTTTGAAGATACCAATGCAGGTTATAAATCTCAACTTGAATCAGAATATCATAAAAGCGGGAAATATGCTTTTAGATTAGATAGCACGGGAACATTCTCGCCTGCATTAAAGATCCCTTATGATGAACTTACCTCGAAAAAAGAAGTAGTGGGCAGGATCACAGTATCAGTATTTGCTCCTGCAAATTCTACTTTTACCGGAGGGAACATTGTATTCTCGTCAATCCATGAGGGAATTACATATCGATACCGGTCTTTAGACCTTGGAAGTCTCAATTTGCAGGCTGGTGAATGGCATACAGAAACCTTTGATTATCTGTTTCCTGCAGTTCGGAGCCCGGATGATTTATTGGCAGCTTATGTTTGGTATACGGGGAAATCTGCACTGTTTATCGACGATTTAAAATTCGAAGTATTTGAACCCAAGAAATAAAATAGCAACCTTATTATCCAGGGAAGGAATACAGGAATTGGTATTTTTCATTCCTCTTTTTTTATTGTGTCTTTACCTTTCTTATGATATTAACTTTTTAAATCCGGGAAACAGCACGCTGAAGATTCGCAGTGACAAGGCACTTTATTATGTTTACCTGCCTGCAACTTTTATCTATGGTTGGGATGCCAGCAAGTTTCCTCCGGGTATTGAAAAAAGATGTGAAGGGTTTCTCCTGAATAAAAAGAATAATAAGGTGATTATCAAGATGACTTGTGGGGTTGCCATTCTTTGGACGCCGTTTTTCCTGGTAACGCATTTTATTGCAGTTCATTGGAATCTTCAACCTGATGGATTTTCCGATTTTTATGAAAAAATGACATTCATACCCGGAGTATTTTACCTGGTACTTGGTTTGTTTTTCCTGAGAAGGTTTCTTGGCAATTATTTTTCCCGGTCGATCTCCTATATAACTGTTCTGTTAATCTTTGCCGGAACTAATCTATATTTTTACGGAATTGCTGAGGGATTGATGTCGCATGTCAATTCCTTTTTCCTTTTTGCACTCTTCCTGTATCTTCTGAAAAAGTTCATTGAAAATGAAACTCTTTCTTATGGATTGGTATGGGGCTTGAGTGTTGTACTTTCGTTAGCGATCCTTATCCGTCCGACAAATATTTTATTATTGACCCCTGCGATCTTTCTTGACGTAAATTCATGGAAAGATCTTATTACCCGGTTGAAGTTGTTTTTTAAGCCATGGATCATACTGATTTTTCTATTCATTGCATTTATTGTTTTTCTGCCCCAGTTTCTTTACTGGAACTACCTCACCGGTCATTTCATTTGGTATTCTTATTCTGGTGAAAGTTTCAGTAACTGGAATAACCCACCGCTGATCCCTGTCTGGTTTTCAACGCTTAATGGATTGTTTCTGTATACACCGTTGGCGCTTTTTTTTATAGCCGGAATCATTCTGATGATTGTGAAAAAGATTCCAAACGGAATATTTATGGGACTTTCATTCCTCATTGTCAGTTATATTTTTGCTTCCTGGTATTGCTGGTATTTTGGAGGAAGTTTTGGATTCCGTCCAATGGTGGAATATTATGCATTGTTTTCCCTTCCTTTTGCTTATTTCATCAGTACGCTTTGGAGACTGAAGAATCTTTATATTAAATCATTGCTAATTTTATTGATCTTGTTTTCAGTGAATTATAATATTCGCACGACTTACCATCAACGATGGAATATTTATTCCACATGGTCATGGGATGATTATCTCATTTTTTTGCAAACTGCAGGAATGTACAGTTATCCATGGCATTCTTACATCTTTATTCAGGATTTCGAGAATTTTGGCATTCCAGAGATTTCTCCTGTGCAAAATTGTGTTCATTCTATGTTTTGGGCAGGTTATGTTGATAAATCCATCGAATACAACCGTCTGTTTTATAACAGAATGTATGATATTTTAGGTAAACCGATAAAGCAAGTGAATGCGGAATTGTGGATAAACCCGGATAAAAACCTGAAAACAGGAGCCCGGTTTGTTTGTAAAATTGAGGATAAACTGAACAAATTGAGTTATTATAAGGATGTAAAAATCGATGATTTTCTTAAGGGTTCGAAACAATGGAGCAAACTTTCAGCTTCCTTTGAAATTCCGGAATGGGTTGATCAGTCAAATACTATTTCCTTCTTAATGTGGAATGCTGCCAAAAAGGATACAATTTATTTTGATGATCTGAAACTGAAGTTTGAATAGCTTAAAAAACAGCTATAGATTTTATCAAAAGATATATTTTTTTCCTAATCCTGCTGATCGGGTTTTCCATCCTGGTAGTTCTTTTATTGATCTTCAATGCTGCAACATTCACAACTTCAGGATTCAGCCCGTTCATCTATTTCCGATTCAGAATTAGGATTTGGTGGATTCAGCTATTAAAATTATCCTGATTCGATATCCGTTATGATCTTTTGCGGAATGTTGGCTACATCATAATGCAGAAAGGAAAGTAATGACTGGAATCCAAGAATAACCGGCAACCCTGCAAGAAATACAGTTCCGGCAGTGGCAGGGGTGTGATATTTAATACTTTCAAACCATTTGATCCCGCCAAAGATGAAACCAAAGGCAAGGAAAATAAAAGCCATAATAAGTTCAAGCGAACCTACATTGAAATCCCTTAGAAAATATGTGTAAAAGATTCTCTTGAAAAGGCGATTGAGAAATTTGAAAGGGAAAATAAATAAGACCTTAGTGATGCTCAGTGAGCTTTTTTCATTCCCATAGTGAGCCGGCAATGGCATGTCCCTCACTACTGCCTTTATAGTATTCAGTCTGAACAACATATCGCATTCAAAAAAGAAACGATGATCTATTTTTTCCAGTGGAAGATATTTCAATGCAATTGAACTGATGGCAGTGAATCCATTAGCTGGGTCCATGATACTCCAATACCCGCTGGTAACCTTGTTGATGAATGACACCATCGAATTCCCAAAACGGCGCATAAGCGGCATTTTTTTCAGGAAGCCAAGTTCGTAAAACCGGTTTCCTTTAACATAATCTGCTTCCTGCCTTACAATTGGACCGATTAATCTGGGAATAAAAGATGGTTCCATCTGGCCATCCCCGTCCAGTTTCACCATAATGTTACAGCCATCTTTAAGGGCTTTTTTATATCCGGTAATAACAGCACCCCCGACACCGAGATTTTTTGCATTGAACAACACTTCAACCCTGGGATCCGGACAATTTTCTTTGACGAAATTTCCCGTTCCCTGTGGACAGGCATCATCAACAACATAGATCCTGCCGACTTCAGGACCAATACCTGAAAGAACTCCCATAATCTGTTCTTTGACTTTAAACGACGGGATAATAACTGCTATCATAGGCTTGACATTTTACTATCTTTATTCTATCTTAAATATGTTTTAGAAATCTTAATCTGACATCTGTTAACTTACCCTCGTAATTTTTTGAATATACCGCAAAATCAATAAACTTATCTTTTTGATCTTTTATTGGCGGGATTTCAAAATTATATACCCCTGTTTGCCATCTGTTAAATCCATTTTCCGTAAATTGAATTAAATACCTTTCAAACCAGTTGGAATTATTATTTCCGCTTGAATCAATTATATCGAAAATTATCCTGGCATCATTGTTTACTTTGAAATCATTATTGATAAGAATCTGTAAGATATTTAAGTCTTGAAATCCTGGTATTTCTTTACTACTGATTTTACGAATAATATTGAACCTATTCCCGGGGATAAAAAGGTCTCCAATAATAATTTCTTTCAAGGTCTTATATTGAGTAAAATCATAATTTCTTTTCCAAACAAGGCCTTTAAACCGGTCATCAGTTCTTAAAAAGACCTTCCAGTACTTATCTTTATCCATATCACCCCAATTCAGAATAAAGTTTTTGTACTGGTATGTTTGAATAATATTCACCGGGATGGTTAAAAATGAGAGAAATATTACAATTGTTTGTGTCCATAAATGAACTCCATTCAGCATTATAGCGAAAGGGATAAAAAACAAGGAATAAAAATCAATAAATGCTCTCATTCCATAGCTTGAGCCGTAAGACCAGGACCACCAGGAAGAAAGAAGATATGTGACCACCAGGAAAAATGCCAGCCATGTTGACACAAGATAAAACTTTCGTTTTAGTGCCAGATAGATTATACCCGACAGGGTTATGAACAGGATTGGGGTATAGATAAAAAGTCCTTTTTTGTAACTGAACAATATTTTAAACATACGGGGATGAAGGAAATCAAAAGTCTCTCCTGTATAGGAGTAAATAAAAAAATGCCCTGTTTGCAGGTACCAAAGCAAACATTGAATGAAAAACAAACCAAAGACCAGGAATACGCCAGACAATAATTTGACCGGATGCTTAAAAAGATTATGTACCCCCTCTTTAAGATTTTCTTTAGAACCGGCCAGAAAGGGCACAAACAGCAATATTATGACATTAATTTGCCGGATAAGTAATATCAATCCAAAGAATAGGCACGCTAGAATAAAATGATTGATGTTTCTTCGTGTAAAATACAGCTTTATAAAATAGATAAATGCAGTAATAGCGAACAGGGAGTATATATGGCTGAAAGCGGCATCAAAGCTCACATAATTAGTGACAGATGTTGCAAAAACAAAAATTACCTGAGAAAAAATGATAATGGATCTCCTGATATCATATAATTCAAGAATCTTTTTCAGAAAAAAAATGCTGAGAGATAAATAGAAAATTGCCGCATGAAATATTGAAATCTGAAAGGGTAACTGATATCCATCATTGTCATTTCCTTCAAGATGAGTTGTAAGGATTGTGGAAGCAAAAAAAGGAAGTTCTAAAATTGATGTTCCACATGGATATTTGTTCACTTTATGACCATCATAATCCAGATATACACTCAGAAGGTCGATACGTTTGTAAAAACACTGGTCATGTTGATTTACAATATCTTTTCTGATTAGATCATGATGAATGAATATCGAAGGCAAATAATCATAATAACCGATCCCGTCTGCCTTTATAGTAACTGTTTCATTTTTAAAATAATTATTGATTAAAAAAATCAGACAAAAGATGATAAATACCTCAACAATTATAGCTTTTATAAAATGCCCCGTGATTTTCTTAAATTGCATTGCCTGATTTTTTTATTTACCATAAAATTCGAGCACATCAGCCTTAAAGTCATCTATAAAAAAAACATTCTTTTCAGGATTGTATATATAGATTTTAATGTGGTCGGTTGGTGAATGAACCAGCAAAAGTTTTACCTCTTTCTCAATATGGTTCCATTGGTTTACGACAAGTTTTAGGGAAGTTAATCTGATTGTGTTATAATCATAAGATTTTTTATCATCTTCAAGGGAAATCACGAGGGAAGGGCGATCAGAATCTATCGCTACCTGGGAAAAAAGATAAACAGATATCCTGACTTTAATTCCTCCCTGCCCTGGTTTAAAATTATTGCAGTTGATATCGAACCCCGGACTGTATAAACTTGCTCCATCCATCATGTAAGATTGTTTACCTGAATGTGCAAATTCAGTATTAAGTTTTGAATCAATTATTCCAGGCCTGGGAGTCTCAAAATCATTGACATAGGAATTGACAAGCTTATAGGATCTCTCTTCCTTTTCCTTCATACCTTTTAGAAACTCAGAGTTATCAGCCGTTTTACCAGCAGACAATTTAAGAAATACGAGCACTTCATATTTCTTTCCCCCGAGAGTTGTTATCTCTTTCAGGGGCTCGAAAACTTTCAACAATTTAAAATGTTTATTCAGAAAAAGAGAATCATGTGGAACCCCATTCTCATTCGGACCGAAATGTGAATCCCAAACAATGATAGAACCATCAGGAACAAATCCAAGCGACCGGGGATTGTACATTTGAAATAATTGTTTTCTTTCGAAAGGATTAATATCCATATAATATGGGATTCTCAAATCTGCATATAAGATTTTGCGGTTAGCATATTCCGAATTTTTAATCCATTCTGCAGTGATCTTGATCACCTTTTCATCATCATCAACTTTGAATGGAAATTCATAAGTTTTAAAATTCACCTGGATAATCCATCCACTGACTCCTGCCATTACCAGGTACCTCAGCCATGGAAATAACTTTAATCTCACATCAACAAAACTATATCCTTTTATGCAAATAATCGCCGATAGCGGGATTACTGATGCGATAACACGAAGGTACCCTACCGATCCACCGAGCGCTTTCCAATAAAGGACAGAATGCATTGCGAAAAAACCTGCAAATGGAATAAATATCACTATCAGTTCATTAAAGGCTTTTTTTCTGACTAACTTATTTTTTGAGATCTGCTGAAAAAACAAAATGATCATACCTAAAACGAAAAGAATCTCCATCGGAACTCCAAGAATCAGTTTCCGACAGTCAAGAAAATATAAAAGAGGGCCCTTCTCTTTATAGATTGTGCTATGAACCGGATAAGGGAACCTGTGAATAAGCCAAAGAAAGTCCTTGAAAAAAAATCCACCGATGATTGTAAAAAACAGGATACCAATAAACAGGAATGGGATGGCCCTAAACCGTTTTTTGAATAGAAATGCCACCAGAAATATCGGGTAAAAGATCATGGTTTCCGCGCGGGCAAAATAGATAAAGGATAATACAATTGCCGAAGTAATATATTTCTCCCGCATAAAAAGATACACAGAAAGGATTAATACAAATCCAGCCAGGATCTCGGTAAGTGCAGAAAAAATTGTGATGAAATAAATGGGGGAAAAACCAATCATCACTATGGCTAATAAAGCAGGAGAATACCCTGACTTTTTTGCAGTCAGGTAAACAAACAACATGGTCAGGATAGCAAGGATGACATTGAAAAGCTTAATACCATAGAAGCCGAATTGGGCAAATGGAGAACTTAGAATTGTATAAAGAGGTCGCCCCCATCCGTCAAAGAAAAGTGCGGGATTCTGAAATGAATACCTGGCTATGAAGTAGTGGTTAATATTATCGGCACCTCCATAATAACCTTCAGACAGGAACGATATAACCAGAAAAAGAATCAACAAAAAAGTTAAGAGAAAAATGGCGGCGTATTTTTCGATCTTATTGTTATCCATAGCAGACAAAGATAATAATTAACCGGTTTTTAATTGTTTTAACAACCCAAACTCTTTTTCCCATCTGATTAGATTCCCATCAGCCTCTTTAAGTGGCAATGGAAATTTGATTAATTTTGGACATGTGTTTCCTTTCTTTCTAAAAATACAAGATTCGGATAACTGATTATTTATGAAAATTCCATCCTTATTTTCTTTTTTATCACGACCTGTTTTTAATAGAAGTTCAAAACACATTTCATTGCTGATCCTGATAATTATTGGAATGAGTCTTTCTTTCTACAGGATAACGAATGTAAACAAAACGGAAATATCATGGGATGTATTGGGTTATTACTTGCCGCTTCCGGCATGTTTTATTTACCACGATCCAATGCTGACTAAAACAGATTGGTTAACAAAGATCAATGATGAAAAAAAACTGACAGGAACGCTATACATGGTATCGTCAACAGATAAAGGCGAACCTATGTATTTTTTTCTGTTTGGCATGGCCTTGTTTTATCTTCCATTCTTTTGTATTGGTCACGTTATTGCTTCATTTTCAGGAATAGCCGATGGATTCAGCTTACCCTATCAGTATGCGCTTGTCATAGGGGGAATCATATATATGCTTATAGGACTGTTTTATTTACGGAAAAACTTAAAATATTTCTTTTCTGAAAAAATTACCACCCTTGTCATGCTGATCCTGGTCTTTGCCACAAACTACATCCATCACATGACCCTCAAGGATCTGGAGCCTGTGAACGTATTATTCATGTTGTCGAACATTGTTCTTTGGTACACAATAAAGTGGCATGAGAAACAAACATTAAGGTCTCTGATCATTATTGGCCTTGGAATTACACTCATGGGATTGATCAAGCCCAGCGAAATAATCATAGTATTATTACCATTGCTCTGGAATGTAAGCTCATGGGCGACTTTAAAGGGGAAGATACAAATGATAAGGGATAACAGAAAGCAACTGCTTATTACCCTGGCATTTTGTTTTCTTGTGTCAGTTCCGCAATTGCTTTATTGGTTTGTTAAAACAGGATCCCTGATTTATGATACCTATAAGAATCCTGGTATTGGACTGGATTTATCCTCTCCCCATATTATTAGTGTTTTATTCAGCTACCGAAAAGGATGGTTACTTTATACCCCTGTAATGTTTTTTTCTTTAATTGGATTTTATTTTCTTTATAAGAACAATAAAAAGATATTTCTTTCCCTTTTTGGTTATTTTATCGTTTCCTTCTACATCATCTCAAGTTGGACCGAATGGTGGTATGGTGCTGGATTTTCAAACCGCCCGTTACTGACAGTATATCCTGTTTTAGCTATTAGTCTTGGTTATTTTCTGGTTTATTTAAATAGCAAAAAGGCAATCATAAAAGTGATTTTTATCACTATCATACTCTTCTTTACATTTCTGAATCAATTTCAGTGGTGGCAACTTAAGCATTATATTCTTGATCCATATCGTACCACGAAGCAATATTATTGGGCAACCTTTCTCAGGGAATCTGTTAAGGAAACGGATAAAAAGTTTCTGTTGGTAAATCGTGATTTTAATGGAAAAATGTCTTTTGATAATCGCACTGATTATCGTTCTTGTTTTGCAGAGGCAATGACTTTTGATGAGAAGAATAAAACAGAAGGAATAGTAAGAGATACGAATGGAATGTATTTTTACCGTATACCCAAAGACCAGGAATTCTCATTAACGAGACAATTCAAATATTGTGATTTGACAAAAAAAGATCATTTATGGGTTGTAGTCAGTTTTAATGTTCGTTTCCCTGACAAATTAACTGATGCCTGGCCATACCTGGTGATATCAATGGAGCATAAGGGGAAAAGTTACAATTATTACGCAGGCGAAATAAAGTCAGATACCACCAGCCAAAAATGGAAAGAATGCAGGTTTGAATATCTGACTCCTGAGATCCGGAATGTGAATGATTATCTGAAGATCTATATCTGGAACAGGGACAAAGAAATTATTGATATCGATCATTATAAAGTTGAGATCTTTGAGAAGAAGTAAATCCAAAGCAGAGACGGTTCATGACCAAACCAATGAACAATGAATAAAAAGATACAAAGATTCCTTTTTGCCTCACTTCTAACGATGGTCCTCATTGTTCTGATATTTATCGGGAAGATCTACCTGCCCTACGGGAACATATTCCGCCATTCACATGCACAAACAGAGAGTTCGGTTAGTAATGGCCAATCCTTCAATAGCCCGAATTCTCTTGCTTATAATTTTGAACCTGATCCTAAATTACCGATACCTTCAGGATTATTTATAGGAATTGCACATTCGGGACAGTTCTCGGCAAAGGTTTTTAGCAAGAACAGTTATAGCCCTTCCATTGAGCGGAAAGTCTCTGAAATTGGGATCGATAACCTTAATGAAGTTGCGATAAGTTCCTGGGTCTATATCTTTCCGACAAGCGCTGAAGTATCTTCTTATCTTGTGATGGCGATCTCTAACGACCTCGGCATGAATGTAGTTCTAAAAAGAGTCAGGGTGGATGGGAATGCTCTCCCGATGGGAAAATGGTTTAAGGTTAGCGGGTTATTCGATCTTTCAGATATCAAAATAAAACCTGATTATAAGATACAGGTCTATTTCTGGAATAACAGCTTTACAGATATTCTTGTCGATGATTTTTACATTGTTTTTGGTGGACCTAAGGCAAGGAGAGGAGATTCAACACTTGTCAATCTCACCGGCGGCGCCTCTTTTACTCCAAAATTCAATTTCCCTCCTTATCCTTTTCATCTGCTTGAAAAAGAAGAAATCAACAACCAAAATTCATCCTTTCTTATTAATGACGGGGTAATAAAAGACGGTGACCTAAGTCCATACGACCGGATCTTTTCAGGGCATTTTATTTCAGACAACCATGGAACTGAAGACTTGCTGGTGATCAATAAAGCAGGAAAAGCCAAACTCTTTACTTTTTGCAGAAATACTAAAACGTTTTACCAAATAACTTTAAAGATAGCACCCAGTTTATTGGAATTCTTTCAATCGGCCGATATCCTGACCGGTTATTTTACAGGTGTTGGCATATCACAAATTCTGTTATCCGGCCGCGGAGGTTTGTTGTTGGGCGAATTTGAGCAACCGGTAAGTATATGTTCCGGCAAAGTGGTTGAGACTTCTTTTAAATCTTTACTAAATACAACAAATAATCCTTTCCAAACCGGTTCGGGACATATTATTGCAGCCGATCTTGACGGAAAGAAGATCACTGAGATCCTGTCGACCACTGATGATGGTTCCTGGAAAGTTTACAGTTTTGAGAAAGGGAATAAAAATCCCTGGGTGATTATTGCTTCCGGTCAAACTGACCCTTTAAAACAATGGAACACCCGGAAATACGATTTTAAGATCACTTCCGGTCGGTTCCTTCAGAAATATTCCCAGGATATTGTGCTTACTATTTCCGGTGAGAAATCGAAAAAAGGTTTTTTATGGTCGCTTCTCCGCTTTGATCCGGTGAGCCGTTCATTTATTCCCTGCTTCACAGAAAAACAAAACTACCATGGGAAAACCATCGGGTTGGATACCCTGAAACCATCTGATGAGTTCCTGAGCGGAAACTTTGACAACAGCGGTAAGGTCAGGGTATTCCGCTATAACCGGGACTGGCGCTATGATCTCAAGGAGATCCGGTTCAACGATTCCACCTTCCAGATCATTGCAAATATGGATTTCTCCGGCTATGAAAAGGATTTTAATCCAAAATATTATGAAATACTCAGGCTGTTTCCTGCTATGCTGATCGACCCGGGATTGACCTCCCTCCTTGTAATAGGGAAGAACTGCAAAAACAGGGATCCTGAAGCTTATGAATGTAAGGAATTCGTTGACATCCCCTCGTTACCCGGGATGATTGGAGTATATTCCTTAAAGAAAACGAAAAAATAAACTGTCTTGTTAAGTTAACCTGTTAAATGAAATTTACGACTCTTCACCGGATCCTGATCCTATCTGTTATTACAGGAGTAACTGTTTTCTCATTAGCGAGTTGCAGTAAAGTTCCGAGATACGGTGAATCCGTTTCAGAACAATTCATCCTGCGTGATTTTATCCCAATGGCCAATTGGCACATCGATCAGGATGGAAAGGAAACCAAGGAAGTAAATTGCAATAAATCCATACTGCTTGATTATTCGAATGCAATTGAGGAAGGTTTCATCATTCCTACATTGAACCAGGTAAAAGAAGGCCAGTTCGAATTTACCTTCTCTTTAAAAAACACAGGGAAGAATCCACAGAAATTCTATTATAAGATCTATTACCAGAACGACAGTTATAAGTTCCCCGAAACAGATGAAACCGATTCTACAAAACAAAATATCAATGCCTGGGAGAATTTCTACGGTAGTTGGGAAGATGTCTCCCAAACCTTCAGGGAAACTTCTGAAATTCCTTCCGACGATAAGTTTCATCTGATCAATGATCATTTTCGTATTGTGGGCAATCCAAGAAATGAGCAGCGGTATTATTCCTATGGGAAGAACGATCGCTGGAAACGAAACCCCAGGGTAGGTAACTATAATTTTCTTTTAGTCGTGACAACTGCTGAAAACCTCAACAATGATAAAATCCCAAAAGGCGTCCAGAATATTTCAGTCATGGAGAACGGTTCTTTTATAAATCCATGGTTTTATTTCCTTTATGGAAATGGCAAGCAATTGAAGAATACTATCGTGCAAAAATCAACGAATTACCTGAAGGTGATTGCAAAACCTGATCCCGGTAAGGGAATCTACATCGCAAACTCAATCTTTGATCCTACCCATTCAAATAAATATTATTGTAAAACCTGCGGTAATGATCCTGCTCTATACAGAACTGCTCCCTTTGAACAATTTGGACATTATATTGATCCTTCTACAAAGATGAACAACATCCCGGTTATTGCGGATGTGTTGAAAGACAATTATTCGAAGATGGATTACAACTGGAACCGACGTTTTTTTACGAAAGAAGAACTTATCGGAACAATACCTTCGGTATCAAAAGAACCATGCAAGACAGTTGTTTCCGACCCTGTGGATCACAAGATCATCATCCGTAATCCGGGATGCGAATATGGAAAATGGGCCAAGGAAAATGTTGGTGTGCGATCACGCCATGGGTTTACCTATGGAAAATGGACCATCAAAGCAAAACTCACAAAGTTGCTGAACCGTAATAACCTCTGGAATGGCCTGACCAATGCAATCTGGCTTTTAACGCAGGACCAGGCGGAATGGAACTACCGCCGTGACTGCGACAAAGAAGGATATCTGGCAAATTATTATGGTGGACAACAGGATAAAAGAGTTAAAACGATAGGCTATTCCGAGATCGATTTCGAGATCCTGAAAACATTCCATATTGCCCGTCCTATCTGCTCCCGCCTGCTTACAACAATGGAATTGACGATCAGGATCATTTTTGGAATTGGAATGTCCCTTTCCCGAAGAGATCCTGGCCGATGATGATAAGATTGAAGTATGCTGCACTAACTGGGATATGGCTTGTTGGGAACCCAACGAATTTAATGATGGCTGTCAAACGATCTCCTATAAAGGACCAAACATTCTGGGCCCATCGCTGGGATAAGACCTACCGGGCGATCACTGAAAAAACACCTGAACCCGACGATGAACTTTTCGGATCACCCTTGTACTACTTTCAGATCGATTGGGAACCCACAGAAATCATCTGGCGGATCGGCCCATCAAAAGACAAACTCAGGGTAGTTGGGTATGTCAATAGTACTAATTCCTCGATTCCAAACAACCAGATGCTGATGATCATTACCCAGGAATTTCATAATACACGATGGTGGGTAGGTTCGGCTTATCAGCAGGACAATATTCCTTTTCCGAAAAACGATATCGTGGGAGAGATCTATGAAATGACGATTGAATAAAATGAAAGTGATCCCTCCAGGAATCTTTTGAGACTGTTAAAGAGCTCACCTGCTAAAAATCATCTGTATTGACTTTTTTCTTCTTTTTTGGCCCCTGGTATTTATCACAATCAAATTCCACATTCACCGGTTCTGAGGGCAAATCGAAATCCCGTTGGGAAATATGCAGATCGGGATCGGCGTAAACTTTTCTCATGTAATAGGCCCAGATTGGCAAGGCCGTATTGGCCCCCTGGCCCAGGTCGAGTGTCCTGAAATGTGCTGACCTGTCATCGCAACCTGTCCATATACCAGTAACCAGATCGGGAGTTATACCCATAAACCAGCCGTCAGATTGATTCTGGGAGGTTCCTGTTTTCCCGGCAATGGGATTGGTGAACCCGTACTTAGTCACAAGCCGGGTGCCGGTGCCGCTTTCCACAACTCCTTTCATCAGCATGATCATCAGGTAAGCAGTTTCTTCACTGATGGCCTCCTGTTGCTTTGGGACAAAAGTCTCAAGCACATTTCCATTTTTGTCCTCGATCCGGGTCACGAAAATAGGTTCAATATATACTCCTTTATTAGCAAAGGTTCCCATGGCACCTGTCATCTCGTACAGAGTGAGATCGGCCGAACCCAGTGCAATGGAATAGACCGCAGGTATGTCACTGGTCACACCCATTTTGCGGGCGATCTTGATCACATCCTGGGGCGAATATTTTTTCATCAGTTGCCCGGAAATCCAATTATTTGAATAAGCTAACGCCCATTTCAACGTAACATCTTCGCCGAGCCTTTCTTTGCTGTCATTTCTGGGCGCCCAGATATCACCATTGAAAGCTCGATTACCGGTTGAACGTTCGGATATAACGTACATGGTTGATCGCCCTCCTGCATGGCCAAAGTGTAAAGGAAAGGCTTGAAAGTAGATCCTACCTGGCGTTTAGCGTACTTTACATGATCATATTGGAAATACCTGTAATCTATTCCACCAACATAAGCTTTCACAAATCCTGTATGTGGATCAACCGACATTACGCCGGACTGAAGCAGAAATTTGTAATAACGGATTGAATCCATGGGCGTCAGAATAGTATCAATATCGCCTTTCCAGGAAAAGACAGTCATCTTTACACGTGTATTAAAATTCCGCACGATCTCTGCATCCGGTACATTTCTTGATTTCAGGTGAAAATAACGGTCCGAGCGACGCATGGCTTGCATCATGAGGTTTTGGATCTCTTTGGTTTTATCCTTATCAAAAACGAAAGGAGCGTCTTTGATCCCTTTCCAGTGACGAAAAAACGAAGGTTGAAGCTCTTTCCCAAGGTATTCTCTCACTGCCTCTTCTGCATACTGCTGCATCCGTGAGTCGATAGTAGTATAGATCTTCAATCCATCCCTGTAAAGATTGTATGGGGTTCCGTCCTCTTTCTGGTGATTGGCACACCAGTCGCTTAAAACGCCACGAAGGTATTCCCTGAAATAAGTAGCCAGGCCAGCAGTATGATCCTGAATCTGATAGTGCGTCATATCCATTGGCAGCGCTTTCAGTGAATCGTATTGCTGTTCAGTCAGGTAATCGTACTTCTTCATCTGTCCCAAAACCGTATTTCTTCTTTCCATAGCCCTCTGGGGGTTCCGGACAGGGCTAAACCATGAAGGCGCTTTTAGTATTCCGACGAGGAGGGCAGCTTCTTCGGCTTTAAGATCTTTAGGCTCTTTGTTGAAATAGGTTTTTGCCGCCGATTCAATTCCAAATGCCTGACTGCCGAAATCAACAGTATTCAAGTACATGGCAAGGATCTCATCTTTTGAATAGTCGCGCTCGAGTTTAATAGCTGTACCCCATTCTTTAAACTTAATGATAACTGTTTCAAAAAAGTTCCGGTCTTTCTTCCGTGGAAAGAGGTTCTTTGCGAGTTGCTGGGAAATAGTGCTGCCTCCTCCTTTGTTTGTACCGGTTATCATACCGAAAACAACCCGAAAGATGGCCTTGATGTCTACCCCTGAATGTTCGTTAAACCTCGAATCTTCGGTTGCGATAAGGGCATTGATCACATTTGGAGAAAGTTCCCTGTAATGAATGTTCGAACGGTTCTCGATGTAATATTTACCCAGCGTTTCGTGGTCGGATGAATAAATCTCGGTAGCGAGGTTACTTTTAGGATTTTCAAGTTCTTCGAAGCTGGGCATTTTACCGAAGATCCCGATAGAAATGGATAAGAAAAGAATAAGAATAAACAGGATAATACTTATACCGGTGATCCAGAACCCCTTAATGAATTTTTTTTGAGTCTTAGGCGAAACCGAATTCTTTTTACCTGGCATCTTCTGTTATCTGGCTTATTTTTCTATTCTGATCCCCACATCCCTGATCCCTTTCAACTCTTTGACACGCATGGCCTGTTCCAGATCAAAACGATAACGACCTTTTCGCGGGAAGGCCATCCCTCTCTCAAAGAGGAACCTGTTGAACTTCAAGCTCCCCAGTCCTGACCCGCGCCATTTCCCATCGGGATCAGCCAATTGACATTCAACAGTATCAGTAGCGATTCTGTTTCCAGGGAGAATTGTATGAATAAAGAGATAAAGGTTGCTGTAAGGATAAACGCCATCATTCCTGACATTGAGGTAAAGGTCGTAACGCGCAAGGGTATCGTCAATGTTCACGCTGAATGACTTATAATTGGTATTCAGCCAAACGCCACTTTCTATGCTTTTATTTTCTTCATAGAACCTTTTTGAATCACAGGCGCACAGGTTCAAAACCATGAATGTCAGGGAAAGAAAGAAGATGTTCCGGTTCAGGAGCATATATATGGATTTATAAAAAAGGGTTTAAAGGTCGTCAAAACGGGTAAGGTCATCCTCGCCTACAACATTCTCAAAATCAGTCTTTGGTTCGGAAATGTGTGCAAAATCTTCCAACTTTTCAGGGATATTACCGGCTTTGTTATCCTCAATGACCTGGATTACCTTTTCAACGGGAATAGCCATGAAATTAGAGGGATCGTTCACATAGGTGTACCACATAAGTTTTCTGAAAATATCCGTCTTCTGATGTATTGCATCTCCTTTACGGGTTTTCAAAACCACCTCCACATCAGGGAATCCTTTCAGGGCATCCTGGTAAGTCTCGTATTCATAATTCAGGCAACATTTTAATTTTCCGCACTGTCCTGCCAGTTTCTGGGGGTTCATAGACAATTGCTGCACCCGTGCCGAATTAGTGGTCACTGAGTGGAAATCATTCATCCAGGTGGCACAACAAAGTTCTCTCCCGCATGAGCCGATCCCACCGAGGCGACTGGCTTCCTGTCGTGCACCGATCTGTCGCATCTCGATCCTGACCTTGAATTCATCAGCAAGGATTTTAATCAATTCACGAAAGTCAACACGGTCATCTGCCGTATAATAAAAAACAGCCTTGGTATTATCGCCCTGGTATTCCACATCATTGATCTTCATCTGAAGGTTCAGACGAATAGCAATCTCGCGTGCTTTGAACATTGTGGATGTTTCTGATTCAACAGCCGCGACCCATTTTTCAATATCGGTAAGCCTGGCTTTCCGGTACACTTTTTTTATCTCTGGTGACCGGAAATCCAACTTTTTTTTATGTAATTGGAAACGAACGATCTCTCCAACCAGGCTGACAATGCCAATATCATGTCCCGGGGAGGCTTCAACGGCAACAATCTCTCCCACCTCAACTGACATATCCGAAGGAAGACGATAAAAATCTTTCCGGTTATTTTTAAACTGTACTTCAACAATATCTAACTCCTTAAATCCCTCCGGTAAAGGAAGATCGCTTAGCCAGTCGTGGGTGTCAAATTTACTGCAATTGTGCTGAAATACTTTATCATTTTTTTGATAAAGCTTTGGAACACCGCAACAGCCACGCGTGAAGAAAGGGTTTTCTGCCGGGTTAAGGGGAGAACTATCTTTGGGTTGAGAATCCATAGTACAAAAATACAAAAAAATGATTTGAGGTCCCTGGTTTACTTTTTCCTGACTTCCTGGAACAGGTGAGCAGCTTTCAATGAAACATCAAGGAAAAGGGTCTGAGGATGGGCATTCCTTTCAATATGATATAAAGCAGTGTTAAACAGTTCAGAGAACCTCACGTAATTGGAAGGATTGATATATGAAGAGATCTTTCTTAAAAATTTCAGTTCTTCACCAACCGCCGGCACCTGTTCCTCGTTCCCGAAACCAAACATTGAGCAAAACCCGATGACCTTCATTGCATATGATAGAAAATCCTTTTGATTTTCCCTGCCAATCCTGGCAATCTCTCCCGAAAATCCTACCATCTCAACAACCTGGTTCTCATAACAGAGGAGCATCCACTTCCTGAAATTTGTAAAATTAAACTGGTCCTCTTCGATATGTTGCATGCGGTGCAGGGCTTGTTTTATGTTCCCGTATGATTGTCTTGCTATGATTCCAGCCTCCCGTTCTCCGATTCCATGTTTTTCGATAAGAAATTCTTTAAGGTCATTGTTTCCGATCCTGGGAATTTTAACTAATAACGTGCGGGAACGAATAGTGCTGATAACCTGATCGGGATCTTCGGTGATCAGAATGAACAGTGTTTTTTCGGGAGGTTCTTCAAGGATCTTCAGGATTTTCGGCGCAGCTGCATAATAAAGTTTTTCCACCATCCAAAGGATCATTACCTTGTATTCCGATTCATAGCTTTTATAGCTCAAAGTATGTATGATCTCATTGCAATCGTCGGCATTGATGATCCCTTGTTTGTTCTCCATCCCGATGAATTCGTACCATTCATGCAAATCCACATGATAATCGTTTCCATTGAGAAAGACTCTCCAATCTTCAAGAAAGTCGTTGCTTTTCGGTTTCCGGGTTACCTTTTTTGTTGTTGAAACAGGAAATATGAAATGAAGATCCGGGTGAACCAGCTTCTGGTATTTAATACAAGATGGACAGGTCCCACATGAATCAGGATGATCTCCTTTCGTTCGGTTTTGACAGTTAATGAATTGTGCATAGGCGATGGCTAATGCCAATTTTTCATTTCCTTCCGGGCCAAAGAACAACTGGGCATGGCTCACACGATGATCGAGAACGGTCTTAATCAGTTTCTTCTTGATCACTTCCTGCCCGACGATTTCGCTGAACCTCATTATTTACACCTTGAATTTAGCAGCAAATTTATGGGTTTTCAGCTGAATAAAATGCCCACGATACAATCTCTTTTAAAATCATTCTGATAAACTCAGATATAACCAATTTTCTGATTTATAATAGCCTCCTTCTTTATTTGACAAAACGGCCACTTGATTATTTGTGTGTGTCTATTATTTCTTTCCAAAAAATTCATCTTCAAGTAATCAACTTTTTGACATTCCATTGTATTTTTGTACTATACAAAATGTATTAACCTAAGAAGCTGAAATATGAAAAAAATTGTTATTCTTTTAATGATCCTTGTAACTTTTATCGGCCTTGCTTATGGTAAGAAGGTTGACGTGAACACAGCGCTGACTGTTGCCCGTCAGTTCATGGTTAACAAGGCTGTTCCGGGTATATTGGTAAATATCCGGAATCTCAGTCTTACCTATACTTCAGTCCCGGCGAATGCTCCTAAAGCGCCTTCCGGTGAATCTGTAGCGTATTATTATGTTTTCAACATTAATTCGACACAGGGATTTGTCATTGTCTCGGGAGATGATGTGGTAGAGCCAATACTTGGCTATTCCAACCAGAAATCCTTTGACCCTGACCATATTCCAGCCCATGTTGCGGCTTGGCTAAAAGGATATGAAGACCAGATCCAATTTGCCATTGACCGGCAGATGCAGCCGACGTCAAAGATTATGGCAAAATGGGCAAGTTACAGAAACAACACCAATCATAACCCGGTTTACAGGGGGCCTGCAGGTGTAAGTCCTTTGGTTCAAACTACCTGGAATCAGAATCCTTATTATAACGACATGTGCCCTTATGATAATAACGCCGGCGAATTGACAGTGACCGGCTGCGTCGCAACAGCAATGGCACAGGTTCTTAAATACTGGAACTCCCCGACGACAGGTGCAGGATTTAATTCGTATAACGACCCCAATTACGGAACACTATCGGCTGATTTCGGCAGCACGACTTATGACTGGGCCAATATGCCCCTCGTGCTCAACGGCCCTAATACTCCTATCGCGACCCTGATGTACCATTGCGGAGTAAGCGTGAATATGACCTATGGTACTGCTGAAGCAGGAGGAAGCGACGCTTATGTGGTCTCTTCACAGAGTCCTATAACAAATTGTGCGGAATATGCGCTCAAGACCTATTTCGGCTACCCGACAACACTCAATGGGCAGGTCAGGGCGAATTTTGACGATGCGACCTGGAAAAATAAGATGACCACCGATCTTGATGCAAGCCGGCCAATCATTTATGCAGGATTTGGCAGCGGTGGGGGGCATTGTTTTGTATGCGATGGTTATGACGATAACGGCTTGTTCCATTTTAATTGGGGGTGGCAGGGACAATATGATGGTTATTTTGACATCGATGCATTGAATCCTGAAGGTTTGGGTACCGGTGGCGGTACAGGAGGCTTCAACAGCGGCCAGCAGGCAATTTTCGGTATCCAGGGTGGTAATGGTGGAGGTGGCGGAAACCAGTCTTATGGGTTAGCGCTTTATTCCACGCTGAATATTTCTTCATCGCCCGTCGGGTATGGTGATGCATTCTCTGTAAGCACCGATATTGCTAATTTTGGTCCGGGTACATTCCAGGGGACTGTTTGTGCAGCTATCTTTGATACCAGCTATGCGTTCATTGATTTTGTTGACAGTATACCCAATGTGACCTATGATTCCGGGTACTACTATTCAACGACTTTCAACTATCCCGGAAAGTTTACCCTTCTCCCAGGTACTTATTATATTGCCACCTATTACAAAGCTACCGGCGGGAACTGGATGCTGGTCGGTAATTACTCTACCTATAACAATTTCCTCCAGGTACAGGTTATCAATTCAAACAGTATAGAGATGTATGCAAATATGACCGTTACACCTGGAACAATATTGACAACAGGTCAGCAGGTTTCTGTTCACCTAGATGTGGCAAACGAAGGTACATCAGACTTCAATGGAACTTTTGACGTTTCACTTTATAATCTGGATGGTTCGTTTGCAGTGACCATCCAGCAATTGACCGGAATGAACCTCCCTGTCGGGGATCATTATACAAACGGATTGGATTTCACTAATACGAATCTTATTGTTGCCCCGGGAACTTACCTGATGGCATTGCAGTATACCCAGGATAACGGCGCAACCTGGTACCTTGCCGGGTCATTGAGCTACGAAAATCCAATCTTTGTGCTTGTACAACAGGCAGGCCTCAGTCCGGATCAATACGAACCAAATGATACTCCGGACCAAGCATATAATCTTCCCGTGAGTTTCAGCGGAAATATCGCATCAGTTGGTACTCCGGGCGCTAACTGCAATACCGGAACTGACTATGATTTTTACAAGATCACTCTTCCCCAGGGATATTCCTATTCAATATCAGCACGGGTTGATGATGCCAGTCATAATGCTGATCTTGGAAACTATACACTAAATGCGATCTGGACCGATTCTGTCAGTGGGAATCCAAGATCCCCGGTTTACAATGGTGCGGCTCCTAATAATATAGTGCTGATGAATGGAGGAACTGTAATATTCGAAGTAGGACCTGAGTTTACCGGATTAACGGGGACTTACAATCTTGTGTTGAACATACTGAAGAACCCAATGGGGGTTGCAGAGTACGGTCAGGATTCATTTAAGGTTTATCCTAACCCTGCAAACGATTACATAAACATTGCACCTGCAAATCTGAAGCAATGGCCTTCACTAGTCAGGATAACCACAGCTGATGGACGGGAGGTAATGACTGTTGAGCCGGGTCAGCAACAGGAAAAGATTATAATACCTGTTGGCAGTCTCCCGGATGGGATCTATTTCCTGCAAGCAATAACCTCGGATGGCGTAATCTCAAAACAGGTCGTCATAAGCAAATAAGCCTGACGATCAAAGGTGACTATCTTCCTGCATCAGGAAGAATTACAGTCTCAGGGAATGAAATAGTCATTTTGTTTTTAATGAGGGATGAGTAATTATATAATTATTAATTATATAATTACTCATCCCTTGGTTTAGGTAACCTTGGCGCAAATGAACTCCCGGTTCATTCTTGCAATATTGGAACGGGAGATTAGTTTCGGGCATTCTGCTTCGCATGCATAAGTATTGGTGCAATTTCCGAAACCCAATCTATCCATCATGGCAACCATTTTCTTAACCCGGTCTTTTGCTTCAATTCTTCCCTGGGGAAGTAATCCAAGATGCGACACCTTAGCTGAAACGAACAGCATGGCCGAGGCATTCTTGCAGGCGGCAACGCAGGCGCCGCAACCAATGCATGCGGCGGCATCCATTGAAAGGTCTGCCTTTACTTTGCTGACCAGGATCTGGTTTGCTTCGGCTGCGCCTCCGGTAAGCACAGAGATATAACCACCCTCCTGAATGATCTTGTCGAAAGCCGAACGATCAACGATCAGGTCTTTCACTACCGGGAATGGCTTAGCCCTCCAGGGCTCGACAACTATGGTATCGCCATCTGTGAACTTCCTCATATGAAGCTGGCAGGTGGTAATTGCATCGTCCGGACCATGCGGGCGACCATTGATATAAAGGCTGCACATTCCGCAGATCCCTTCACGGCAATCGTGGTCAAATGCCACTGGTTCCTCATTCTGGATAATCAGCTGTTCATTCAAGATATCGAGCATCTCAAGGAAAGAACAATTCGGGGATATTGAATCCAAAATGTATTCGACAAATTTTCCTTTGGAACGAGCGTCTTTTTGTCTCCAGATCTTTAAAGTCAATTTCATAATACTTATTTTTTAGCGAATCTTAGCGCTTTAGCTCCAGGGCGGTTCTTTTTACCACAAAGTCGCAAAGACGGAGATACCTATTTATAGATACGTTGTTTTACTTCAATCTCTTCGTACTTCAGAGGTTCTTTATGCAGTTGAAATTCCCCTTCCCGGAGGTACTCCCATGCTGCAACATACATGTAATCCTGGTCATTCCTCAAACATTCGCCCTCGTTGGTTTGATACTCCTCGCGAAAATGTCCTCCACAACTTTCATTGCGGTTCAGGGCATCCAGGGCAAGCAATTCACCCATCTCCAGGAAATCAGCTACACGGCCTGCTTTTTCCAGTTCCGGATTCAGGTCATCGGCTGAACCTGTTATCCTGACATCTTTCCAGAAATCTGCACGTAACGATCGGATCATTTCAATGGCTTTTTTCAGCCCGGCTTCATTTCTGCCCATTCCGACATTTTCCCACATGATCTTGCCCAGTTCTTTATGAAAATGATCCACCGATTTTGTTCCCTTGATATTCATTAACTTATTGATCCTGTCTTTTACCCTGCTCTCTGCTTCTTCAAACTCTGGTTTGTCAGTTGACATCCTGGGAACCCGGATTTCGCCGGCCAAGTAATTCTGGATGGTATAAGGAAGAACAAAATACCCGTCTGCAAGTCCCTGCATGAGTGCTGAAGCGCCGAGACGGTTTGCTCCATGATCGGAAAAGTTGGCTTCACCAAGGGCATATAAACCCGGAATGGTAGTCATTAGCTCATAATCAACCCAGATCCCGCCCATGGTATAATGCACGGCAGGATAGATCATCATTGGATTTTCATAAGGATTCTCATCAACAATCTTTTCATACATCTGGAAAAGGTTGCCATAGCGTTCTTCGATGACATGTTTCCCAAGCCGTTTGATGGACTCTTCAAAATCAAGAAATACCGCAAGTCCGGTATCTCCAACGCCATAACCGGCATCGCAACGCTCTTTGGCCGCACGCGAGGCCACGTCACGCGGAACAAGGTTCCCGATAGGCAGGGTATCTCCTTTCAAGGTAATAATCGCGGTCTTCTTCTTTTATATCTTTAGCCTTTATGAGTCTCTTCCTGTGTTTTTCTGCATCTTCCTTGTTTTTCGGGACCCAGATACGACCATCGTTCCTCAGACTTTCGCTCATCAGAGTAAGTTTCGATTGGTAATCGCCGTGAACAGGGATACAGGTCGGATGGATCTGCGTAAAACAGGGGTTGGCAAAATAAGCGCCTTTCTTGAATACCTGCCAACAGGCACTTACATTCGACCCCATCGCATTGGTCGAGAGGTAGAAAACATTGCCATATCCACCGGTAGCAAATACTACAGCATGGCCGAAAAACCTTTCCAGCTTTCCTGTCACCAGGTCACGTGTGATAATTCCCCGGGCTTTCCCATCAATGATTACAAGATCCTGCATCTCATGGCGGTTATACAACTTCACCGTTCCCAGCTTCAGCTGACGGCTGAGTGCACCATAAGCTCCCAGTAATAATTGCTGCCCGGTTTGTCCACGTGCAAAGAAAGTACGAGAAACAAGGGCGCCTCCAAAGGAACGGTTTTCCAGTGAACCTCCGTATTCTCTTGCAAAAGGAACACCCTGTGCCACACACTGGTCAATGATGTTATTACTTACTTCGGCCAGACGGTAAACATTCGATTCCCGGGAACGGTAATCTCCGCCTTTAATGGTGTCGTAAAATAAACGATAAATGCTGTCGCCATCGTTTGGATAATTCTTGGCCGCATTGATTCCTCCCTGTGCTGCGATGCTATGTGCCCGTCTGGGGCTGTCCTGGTAACAGAAGATCTTAACATTGAATCCCATCTCACCAAGTGAGGCAGCAGCAGAAGCACCAGCCAGACCAGTCCCCACGATAATAATATCCAGTTTCCTTTTGTTCGTCGGGTTAACCAGGTTTTGGTGGTCCTTGTATTGAATCCATTTACTGGCCAACGGGCCGGATGGAATTTTTGCATTTAATTCAGCCATATCTGTCAGATAAGAAAATAGAGTGGAATGATAATATATCCTAAAGGAATAACGATTGAATAAAAGATCCCGATCCCGGTAATGTATGGGGTATAGGTTTTATGATCCAGCCCGAGCGTTTGAAATGCAGCCTGAAATGCATGATAAAGATGAAATCCCAAACCAATGATAAGTGCAATATAAATGAAGGAGTATGAAGGTTGCGAAAACAGGTATTTAGCAATACCGGCAAAATCAGGTTCTCCGCTATCCATTAACATTACAGGGCTGCTGACCCAGCCAAACTTGATAAAAAAGAAATTGAAAAAGTGGATCACGAGAAATGTCAGAACAATGGCTCCGGTATAAATCATGTACTTGGAGAGAAACGGAGTGGGGGTTTTATTCGATACCTTATAACGGACAGGTCGTGACAACCAATTCTTCAACTGAAGTATAATTCCCAGCAGGATATGCAAGAAAAATCCACCGAAAAGGATCACTTCGAAGATCTTAATGATATAATTAGTCCCCATAAAATGAGCTGCATCACGGAACCATTTTCCGCCGTCATCTCTCAGTAAACACAGGTTGATCCCCAGATGGACCATGAGAAAAAGCATCAGAAATAAACCCAGCAGGGCCATCCAGATCTTTTTCGTGATGGATGAAAAATGTAGGAAAGATGAATTCATAACCAGCTTTTAAGTAATTTTGTTAATTGTATCAAAATTAGGATATAATTTTTTTAGTCAGACAAAACATATTTAATATTTTCACTATTTCAAAACATTCTAAATTATGTTTCCGGCAAAAGTTTATTCAGACAGAAGGGCAATGCTTCGCAAAGAGCTATCAACTGGCCTCGTTCTTTTCTTAGGTAATCAGGAGTCAGCCTTTAATTATCCTGCCAATACATATAGTTTTCGGCAGGACAGCAGTTTCTTATATTTCTTCGGGCTGGACCATCCTGATCTGGCCGGGGTAATAGATCTGGACAATGGCAACGATTACATTTTTGGTAATGATGTCGACATCGACGATATCATCTGGATGGGTAAACAACCTACAATAAAAGATCAGGCACACAAAGTGGGAGTTGAAGATACAGCTCCATTAAAGGAACTTGCAGTTTTAATTAAAAATGCCAGGGAAAAAGGGAGGAAAATCTATTATCTTCCTGCGTATCGTGGTGAAACCATCATCTGGCTTACAGAACTGCTGGATCTGCATCATTCAAGACTCAGGGAAAATTCTTCGGTAGAACTGATCAAAGCCGTGATCAAACTAAGAATGGTGAAAGATGATCTGGAAATAAAGGAAATTGAAAGGATGATAGATGTTGCCTGGCTGATGCATACCACGGCCATGAAAATGGCCAAACCCAGAGTGGTTGAACAGGAAATAGCCGGTGTGATCGAGGGTATTGCACTTTCATATGCCGGACCGGTTTCTTTCCCCGTCATTCTCTCCATCAATGGTCAGACACTCCATAACCATTATCATGGAAATACACTCATAGAAGGAAAAATGCTCGTTTGTGATGCTGGATGCGAATCGACCCTTCATTATGCAAGCGATATAACACGTACAGTTCCTGTTGGTGGTAAATTTTCAAAACGACAGAAGGAGATCTATGAAATCGTTCTGAAAGCAAACCTGGCAGCAACAGCTGCTGTTAAAATCGGGGTTCCATTTCGTGACATCCATCTGATTGCTGCAACTGAAATCGTGAAAGGATTGAATGCACTTGGAATTATGAAAGGCGATGTAAAAGCAGCCGTGAACAAAGGCGCGCATACCTTATTCTTCCCTCATGGCCTCGGTCATCCTTTAGGTTTGGATGTACATGACCTGGAAGGGATGGGTGAAACTTTTGTTGGATACGATAACGAAGTAACCAGAAGCAAGGAATTTGGCCTTGCCTTTCTCCGGTTTGGAAGAAAACTTCAAAAGAATTTCGTAATGACTATAGAACCAGGTATATATTTTATCCCTGAACTTATAGACATCTGGAAGAAAGAAAACAAGCTGGGGGAATTCATAAATTATGATAAAGTGGATACCTATAGGGATTTTGGCGGTATCAGGATCGAAGATGATATCCTGGTGACTGAAAAAGGGGCAAGGGTTCTTGGAAAGCCAATTCCAAAGACAGTAGAAGAAGTCGAAAAGACAATGAAGAATGAATAAATCCAAAGGTTTGTCGGGATTTGAAAGATAGGGATATGAAAAACATCACATTCAAAGAAAAAAAAATTTACTTTGCCGAATCGGGAAAGGGAAAGACTATAGTTCTTCTTCATGGATTTGCCGAGAGTTCGAAGATCTGGGATTCTTTCCGTGACCAGCTCTCAGAATTCTTCCATGTGATTGTAATAGACCTGGCCGGACATGGGAAAAGCGAATCTCTTGAACCGGTTCATTCTATGGAGCTACAGGCGGATATGGTTTATGAGGTACTAAAACAGTTGAAGGTAAAAAGATGTGTGATGGTCGGGCATTCAATGGGTGGATATGTGACCCTTGCCTTTGCATCAAAATACCCGGATATGTTGAAAGGGTTGTGTCTTTTCCATTCACATCCTTATCCTGATTCAGTTGAGGACCGGAAGAACAGAAGGCTTACAATCAAACTGGTGGAGCAGGATAAATTCGGCTTTGTGGCGAATTTCATTCCCGGATTATTTCCGCAAGGCTCGAGAAGAAAATTCAATAAAGAGATTAAAAAACTGGTAGAACGTGCAAAAGAGATCCCAAAGGAAGGAATAATCGCAGCACTGGAAGGTATGAAGATACGCAAGAACCAGTCGGCCATTCTTAGATCTGTTAATGTTCCTGTTTTGTTTATCCTGGGTTTGAAAGACTCCAAGGCTCCTCTTGACCGTTTATGGAAGATGGTTTCGTTGCCCACCCAATCAGAATGTCTGATACTAAGAAATGTGGGACATATGGGTTACATCGAAGCTCCCGAAGAAACCTTAACTACCATCAAAGGGTTTGCGAAAAGAGCGTTTAAAAAGTGACAAAGTCACAAATAAAATTTACGATTGGACGCCTGCCTACCGGCAGGTAGGATTTACGATTTTAGTTCGCCAATTCGCTTATTCGTAGAAATGCATTTCAGTGAGGTACTTCCATACTTTTTCAGGAAGGAATTGGCGCAGGTTTTTTCCCTCTTTGATACTTTGACGGATAAAACTGGATGAGATTTCGATCAATGGGGCTTTCGTGAAATGAACATGGGGGTGATCATCAAACTGACTGGGTTTGATTTCCGGGCGCGGATAGATATAAATATGATAACGATTCAGCAGTTCCTCATAGTTTTTCCATTTTGAGAAGGATGGCAAGTTATCACTTCCACAAATCAGTACGAACTCTTTCTCTGGATATTTCTCAGTGAGGTACGTCAGGGTATCGATGGTATAAGATGGTTGGGGGAGGTGAAATTCAATATTGGAGGCTCTGAACCGTGGATCATCTTCAACAGCAATATTAGCCATAGCCAGCCGATGATGGTCAGCCAGCAAAGTAGCTTTTTCCTTCAGGGGATTATGAGGTGAGACAATGAACCAAACATGGCTGATATCGGTAAACTCGACAATATAATTCGCAATCATCAGGTGTCCCTGGTGAATCGGGTTGAATGATCCGAAAAAAAGGCCTGTTTTATTTTTGTTGTCCATGAAGGGTTGTCAGCTAAACTGTTCGTTTGATTTTTCAGGTTCCATGAAAGCTTTGATCAGTTCCGTTGCTTTGGTACTTGCGGAAGAGATTTCATCATTAACAACGATATAGTCAAATTTGCCTGCAAAAGTCATTTCTTTTTCTCCCTTCTTAAGCCGGATTTGAAGATTTTCCTCGCTCTCAGTGCCTCTGTGCCGCAAGCGATTTTCAAGTTCCCGTAAGGATGGCGGTTGAATGAATACTGCGAGGGCATCATCTCCGAAATACTTTTTCAGATTGATTCCTCCAAGAACATCCACATCAAAGATCGGAGTTTTTCCTTCTGACCAGATCCGTTTAATTTCTGTTTTCAGCGTACCATAATAACTTCCCGGGTACACCTCCTGCCACTCAATAAATTCATCGTTGGCAATCTTCATCCTGAACTGATCTGCACTGATGAAATAATAATCTTTTCCGTTAATCTCTGTTTGGCGCTTTACCCTGCTGCATGCAGAAATCGAAAATTCAAGTCCGGGAAATATTGACAAGAGGTTTTTAACAATAGTGGTTTTCCCGGCGCCGGAAGGAGCAGAAACGATAATTGCTTTTCTTTTCATAGGTGTTGCCCCAACACTTTAATGAAGTCTTATGAGTTATAGAATATTCAGTAATTGTTCCTTTATTTTTTCCAGTTCGTCCTTCATCTGCACGACGATCTTCTGAATACCGGCATCATTTGCTTTAGAACCAATAGTGTTGATTTCACGTCCCATCTCCTGGCAGACAAACCCTAGTTTTTTACCTTGAGAAGTAAGTTCATCCAGCGTTTCCATAAAATAATCGCAATGCTTTTTCAGTCGTACTTTTTCTTCTGTGATATCGAGCCGTTCGATATAATAGATCAGTTCCTGTTCAAACCTGTTTTCATCGGGCTTTGTTTGCAAGAGATCTGATTTGGTGATATTCTGAAATCCGGTCCTGATGCGCTCACGGATATCGTTAATCCGGTTCTCCTCGAATGGGCCGATCGAATTTAAAAAATCAAGGATCAGTTGGACTCTGATCCTCATGTCAGACTCAAGGATGCGGCCTTCAACTGACCGGAATTCTTTAACTGACAATAAAGCCTTTTCAATTCCTTCAGCTATTTTAGTCCAGTCTGCTTCTTCGAAATCTGCCTTTTCATTTTGCAGGACATCCGGGATCTTAAGTATGACAGGCAATAATCCACCCTCATCTTCTTCTTTCAATTCGGACAATAGTGATTTTAACTCCGTGTAGTAATGAAGAAAAATTGGTTTATTAATGGAATAGGCAGTTGAATCTGACGACGTTTCAGCAGATACATAAAGCTCAATTTTCCCCCTGATAAGTCTTTGTGAGAGCAGGGTCCTGATTTCCATTTCCTTTTCCCGGAATGCTCCGGGGAGCTTTACTGAAAGGTCAAGCCCTTTGCTATTCAGGGATTTGATCTCAATGAGCATTTTTTTTCCGGGAAGTTCTGCTAAGGCTTTTCCGAAGCCTGTCATGGAAATGATCATACATCCTTTTTTGCAAACTTACGCAAAAAAATTATAATTTTACCTCATGGAATACATGGTGCTCGACGACCCACTGAAGTTTTACAATGTCATGCTTAATGACATCGCACAGGCCCGGAATTTTATTTACCTGGAGACCTATAAATTTGCCAATGATCACATGGGCGTGAAATTCCGTGATGCACTCACACGCAAGGCAAGCGAAGGAGTAAAAGTAAAACTTTTGATCGATTCCTGGGGCCGTGGCCCTGTTACTGATACATTTTTTGAAAGACTCATAAGTTATGGGAGCGAGGTGAAATTTTTTGAAAAGATCAAATTGAATACTGATATTTTCACCCGTGGACACCGGAGAGATCATCGGAAAATAATTGTCATCGACGATGAGATCAGCTATATCGGATCGATGAATATCACCGGCTACAACCTGAACTGGAGGGAACTCGCCTTGAGGATCAAGGGTGAATTAAGCATCCAGTTCAGAAAAGTATTCCTTCAGAATTATGAGACTATCAACCCTTACCTCATACCGAATAAACTGGCTTTTACCCGGACCGTAAAAATGGATGATTGGGAAATCGTACGCGATGTGCCTTCAATCCCACTTCAGCGGATGAAAAAGAAATATGTTCAGCTTATCCGCAAAGCCCAGTCCTCCATTGTCATTGAAACACCTTATTTTCTCCCCGGGTTTTTATTGAGAAAAGCATTGATGGATGCTGCAAAAAGAGGAGTGAACGTCTGTGTGATCATGCCCAAACATTCTGATGTCAGGATGATTGATATATTGCGCAACCGTTATCTTGGGATGTTGTCGAAGAATAATGTGAATTTATTATTTTTTATACCCAATAATCTGCATGCCAAACTTATGGTCATTGATAAGAAAGTCTTTTCAATATCATCAGCAAATTTTGATTACCGGAGTTTCCGGTACCAGTATGAGATTGCTTTAATAGGAAAAGAACCGGAAGTTTTGAGTCAGCTTCATGAACACCTGAGAGGAACATTGAGCAATTCTGAGACATTTGACTATGAGAAATGGTCGGACAGACCCTTGATTGAAAAAATCTTCGAAGCGATCCTCATTCCTTTCCGGCATCTGCTTTAAGCATCAGGGAAGAATTCTGCTTTGCACGGCTTACCAGGAATACACCTCCAAAAATCAACAAGGCTGCTATTATTTTCGGAATCGTGATGATTTCAGCTCCCAGCGAAACTGACATGATCGATGCAACAACCGGCTGCAGATAGGTATAAAAACTGACCATGCTGGCTTCCACGGTTTTTAACGCAAAATTAATCAACAGGTAGGCGAGAAAAGTATTCAGAACTACCACATATCCAACCCCCATCCATTCATTCAATGTGACCGTTTGAAGATGCATGCCAATCATCCCTTTCATGGTCAAGGGAAGCATGAAAAGAAATCCGAAAAAAGATACCCATTTAAGGATTGTCGTTGTATGATACTTTGCTACCATAGGCTTGATCAGAACAAGGTACATCGCGTAGCTTAACATGTTGAGCATCACTAGTATATTCCCTTTAAAGGAATTCGTACCCATGTTAACCATTCTGCCATAAAGTATCAGGATCATTGCTCCTCCGGCCCCGAGTGCAATTCCGATGACCTTGACTGCCGTGATCTTTTCATGAATAAGTATGCTTGCAAAAACCAGGACAAAGATGGGATTTGTGACGTGAATAATTGACGCATCAACGGGTGTCGTGAGATTCAGTCCTTCATAAAACAAAGCCTGGTTGGCTGCAAATCCAAAGAATCCGCACACGGCAAGCATTATCAGATCTTTTCGTGCTACCTTTTCCCTGATGAACCATAACTGGAAAATCCAGAAAAGAAGGACGCCTCCCAATGAACGCAGAAATAACAGTTGCAAAGGTTGAAAAGGAACAGGCATCAGGCTCTTCGCTATCATGTAATGCATCCCGAAAATAAGCGTTACGAGGAGAAGCGCAAGATGGGACTTGATGTTCCTGTTCATGTATGGATATTGGGACGGCAAAAGTAAATAAATAATGGATTGGCTGAAAATGAAAAAGGGCGGAGACGAGTTTAAACCCCTCTCTGCCCTTTTTATGCGCTAAGTCAGTTTGCAAACTGGTCTCTGCGCTTACCCTATCAGAATGTTACGAGATCTTAATTTCTTTTTTAATATCTAAGCGTGCTTCATCTTTTTTAGGAAGCATGACTTTCAGAATGCCATTTTCATAGTCGGCTTTGATCTTGTCGAGTTCAACGATCCGGGGCAGTGTAAAAGACCTGCTGAATGAACTGTAATGAAACTCTTTACGTGTGTAATTTTTTGCTTCTTCTTCTTTCTCATCCTGTACCTCTGACGAAATCGTCAGGACGTTATTCTCCAGGTGGATCTTAAAGTCATCTTTCTTTAATCCGGGAGCAGCAAGGTCAAGCTCAAAGGAATCCGGATGTTCAAGTATGTTGGCAGCCGGGTCTAACCCTTTACGGTTGAAGAGATCAACAAAATCGTTGTCAAAAAAGTTCTGAAAAACATCTGATAATGTGTTTGGTCTGTTAAATCTGATGATACTCATAATTCAATCCTCCATTCTTTAATTAAACGTTTGAATTTTGATCAGTATCTATCAATTTCTGTACCAGCGGTTTTTTTCAATTAACCGTCAGACAAAATGTCGTAAAAGAATAAATCATATACGACAATATGTCACTATTATTTTCTATATATTTGACTATCAACCAAAACTTGCAAGTTCACCAGTTCACCAGTTCACCAGTTATCTGACAAACAACAGCTCCCTGTATTTTGGTAAAGGCCAAAGATCATCAGCAACTATTAGTTCAAGTTGATCTGCATGATTTCTTATCTTCCCTAACAATGGGAATATGTGTGTACAGTAGGCGAATGCTCTCTTCTCCGGATTTTCTATTTTATTCGTTGAGATTCTTTTATCAATCATCTTATCCGTCAAAGTTTTGAGTGAGCAAATATGCCCTGCAATTTCCACAATAGTTTCATTCTGAGCTCCTGAGATTTTTGCGAAATTGCCTTTGTCCATTACCTCTTTCTGATTTTGCAGGCTTTGACAAAGGGTATTCAGGTAAGTCATGGCGGCGGGAATTACCTGGTTCCTGATAAGTTCTTCCAGCACCTTTGATTCAATTTCAATTTTCTTTGTATAATCTTCAAGGTGAATTTCATGGCGTGCTTCCATTTCCCTTTCAGTCAGGATATGATAATGTTCAAACAGGTGTAGCGATTGTTTTGATACCATTGCTTTCAACCCATCAGGTGTTGTACAGAAATTGGAGAGGCCCCTTTTCCTGGCTTCATCAACCCATGCCTGACTGTAATTATTTCCTTCGAACAGAATGCTCCTTGATTCTTTAATGTATTTTCTGAGAACCTGAAGAATCGCTTCCTCTTTAACTTTCTTTTTTGCAATAAGAGCATCTACTTCTTCTTTAAACTTTGTTAACTGGTTGGCCAAAATCAGATTAAGCACGATCATTGCCGGACCGCATGTTTGTGCACTGCCTACTGCACGGAATTCAAATTTATTGCCAGTAAATGCAAAGGGTGATGTGCGGTTACGGTCAGTTTCATCCATGAGTATTTCCGGAATTCTGGGGAGATGATGAAACAGATTTGAGGTTTCGTTATTTGCAGGAATAGAAAAGTTTTTATCACTCTTTTCAATGATATCCCACATTTTTGTCAATTGGGAACCCAGGAAGATAGAGATAATCGCTGGCGGCGCTTCATTGGCTCCCAGTCTGTGATCATTACCGGGTGTGGCGATAATAGCCCTTATCAGATCGGCATTATCATGAACTGCCTTCACAATATTTATCATGAATGTAAGGAATCGCAAATTCTTCTCCGGTGTATTCCCGGGGGAGAGGAGATTCTCATTGGTGTTAGTAGCAAGTGACCAGTTGTTATGCTTACCTGAACCATTGATTCCGCTGTAAGGTTTTTCGTGAAAAAGGACGGTGAAATTGTGACGTTTTGCAACAATATCCATTACCCTCATCACGAGCTGGTTATGATCGACGGAAACATTTGCTTCTTCGAAAACAGGAGCACATTCAAACTGGTTTGGTGCCACTTCATTATGTCTGGTCTTCACGGGTATTCCCAGGCGGTGAGATTCCAATTCCAGTTCCTGCATAAATGCAAGAACCCTTTGTGGTATGGTGCCCAGGTAATGATCTTCCAACTGTTGATTCTTGGGAGAATTATTTCCGATAAGTGTTCTGCCGGTGAGCACCAGGTCGGGGCGAACCGAAAACAAAGCAGTGTCGACGAGGAAATATTCTTGTTCCCAACCCAGAGTCGCGTGAACTTTGGTGATGTTTGTATCAAAATAACGGCATACCTCAACTGCGGTTTTGTCTATAACAGAAAGCGTTTTCAATAATGGAGTCTTATAATCCAGTGCTTCTCCGGTATAGGAGACAAAAATTGTAGGGATGCACAAGGTTTTATCGATGATAAAAGCAGGTGAGGTTGGGTCCCAGGCAGTATATCCGCGTGCTTCAAAAGTGCTGCGCATACCACCACTCGGGAAACTGGAAGCATCTGGTTCCTGCTGTGATAAATGACTGCCCTTGAAAACCTCAATCCCCTCTCCACCGTCAACCGGATCTACAAATGTATCATGCTTTTCAGCCGTGACGCCTGCAAGCGGAAAGAACCAATGTGTGTAATTTTTTGCCCCATGAGCAATGGCCCATGCCTTCATACCTGCTGCAACCTGGTCGGTGATCTTCCGGTCAATCTTTTCACCTGTCTCTATTGAATTCATTACCTGTTTATATGCCTCAGGTGTAAGGTACTCTTTCATTGCAGATTTATTGAAGGTAAGTTCACCAAAATATTTTGATGCTCTGTCTGCAGGCGAGACAACTTCCTTAGGATGTCTTTGGAAAGTGATTTCCAGCGCTTTAAAACGAATATTGTTCATTTAGGTTTAGTTGATGATTTAATGAATTTATAATTGACCGTTTTGGGATTGATTTAGTGGGCAAAAGTAATAATTTCTTTCCAACGATGACTTTCCCGGTTCTGTTAATTTTCCTAATTTTGACGTCCTGCATATACTCAAAATAACCCTGGCTTATGCTTACTGGAACGCATGAAATAATTGCCTTTACCGGTTTTCTTCTAATAATCATTCTGCTGCTAGGCTTTGATCTGAGGGTTATAAATAAAAAAAGCCACATCCTTACTTTCAGGGAAGCCTTGTTATGGACAATATTCTGGGTCGGACTGGCTATCGTGTTTTACATCCTGATCCGGTTTTTTGGAAACCAGTTGCATGGAGTCAGAGATAAAGCAGATATCCAGGCCCTGATCAACCATTATCATCATCCTATAAACATTATAAATTCAGATCTTACGAAAGCCCTGGATGATTACAACCGGAATCTCTCACTCGAATACCTTACCGGTTACCTGATTGAATATTCTCTTTCGGTGGATAACATCTTCGTTATCATTATGATCTTTCTTTCCTTTAATATCGAACAACGCTATTACCACCGGGTCCTATTCTGGGGAATCCTTGGCGCTATCATCATGAGGTTTCTTTTCATCTTTGTGGCCAGCGCCCTGATCGAGCGCTTTGAATGGATACTGATCGTTTTTGGCGTTATCCTTGTTTATCTCGGACTCAAATTAGGTTGGGAATTCTTCTCGGGGAAAAAAGCGGAAAGGATTGATACGCACCATCATCCCATAGTAAGATTCATCTCCGGAATTTTTTCTGTGACCAATGAAAAGACAGGTCAGCGTTTTTGGGTAAAAGAGAGAGGGAAAATCCTTATTACACCTCTGCTCATCGTGCTAATCGTCATTGAATTTTCAGATGTGCTATTCGCTGTTGATTCCGTCCCGGCAGTATTTTCAGTAACACGCGATCCTCTTATCGTTTTCTTTTCGAACATTGCTGCTATCCTCGGGTTGCGTGCACTGTTCTTCCTGGTTATGAATGTGATGAACCGTTTCCACTTCCTGAAGCTCGGACTTGCATGCCTGCTATCATTTGTCGGAGTAAAAATGATCTTTCAACTAAACATCTCAACCAATCATTCTCTTGCGATAATAATCGGTATACTGTCAGTATTCGTCCTGCTATCAATGATATTTCCGGAAAAGAAGTCTGAAGTCTGATACCCGGGTTTCTTTGTGATACTTATCGCTGATCGGATAAACTTCGGGAATAGTACTTTTCCAGCAAAGTCTTGGCAGCAAGGTAGGGACTGATTTTTCCTGCAACGATATCCGTCTCCATTTTCTTTAATTCATGTGCAATATCCTTGCGGGAATAGAAGCTGGATTTCAACGATTCTTCGATGGTGTCGATCAGCACCTGCCGATCCTGTTCCATGCGACGATGCATAAAAAATCCTTTCCCTTTTGTAAAGGAGCAAAAATTCTCAATGGTCTCCCAAACAATTAAGATCCCCTCATGGGTTTTCGCGGAACAGGTTTCCACCACGGGTTTCCATCCGGAGTCGGGTGGTGGAAAGAGATGAAGAGCGTTAGAATATTCGGTTTTAGCAAGGTTTGCTTTTTCAATATTATCCCCATCCGCTTTATTGATCAGGATAGCATCTGCCATTTCGATGATCCCGCGTTTGATTCCCTGAAGTTCGTCTCCGGCACCTGCAAGCATCAGCAGGAGGAAGAAATCAACCATTGAATGAACAGCAGTCTCCGATTGCCCAACCCCGACTGTTTCCACCAGGATAACGTCAAAACCGGCAGCTTCGCAAAGAATAATCGTTTCCCTCGTCTTACGGGCAACACCGCCAAGTGATCCTGCAGAAGGGGATGGGCGGATAAAAGCATTCGGATCGTTTGCCAGTTCTTCCATCCGCGTTTTATCACCAAGTATGCTTCCTTTTGAACGGCTGCTGCTTGGATCGATAGCCAATACTGCCAATTTATGACCCTTACCTGTCAAATATTTACCAAATGCTTCGATAAATGTACTTTTCCCAACTCCTGGAACGCCTGTAATCCCAATCCGTACACTTTTTGCCTGCCTTTGTTGTTGAGGATCCGTAATTCGTAATTCGTAATTCGTAATTCCTTTGAGGCATTCAGCAATAATTTCCTGGGCTTTCTCCTGGTGTGTGTGAAGTGAACTCTCAACAAGGGTAATTGCTTTGCTAAGAATGGTCCGGTTGCCTTCCCTGATCCCTTTAACAAACTCCCCGACAGTCAGGGATTTATGTTTTCCCACGCTTAGTTTTCTGACCGCATCTTCATTGATCTGTGAAGGCTGATCAATGCACTGCATTACGTTCAAGGCTGATTTAGCGGGTTTGCTTGTCATTGTATTTAGTGTTTCAGGCAACAGGCAATAAAAGCCCAACCTATCTATGTCCACAAAGGTAAAATATTTTCAAACCTGCTGGAAATTCTGTAAAAACTTCCTACCTTTGCCGCCCGCAAACCTCTCCGTAGCTCAGTTGGTAGAGCAATTGACTCTTAATCAATGGGTCGCAGGTTCGAGCCCTGCCGGGGAGACGTATTCAAGTGCAAAGTGTAAAATGCAAAGTGCAATATGCCACTTTGCATTTTACGTTTTTCAATGGAAAAGCCGCAAATATTGACCCCCTCGCTACGTTTCAAACTGACCCCTGAAATTTAACAGATATCTAACCTTATACTTGTCCTGAAATAGGTTGACACATTGTACATCTTTGTACTTTTGCTGAAGGGATCAACACCTGAACCGGATGCAATAAAATCATCAAAGTACCAGGCTAATGAAAGAACCATCGAAAAAGGAATTATTAAAGAAGAGATTACCGAACAGGGATCCTAACAGACAAAATCAGAAACCAAAAGCCCGGGTTAAAAAAAACAGGTATTCTGAATTGGCTGGATTGGCTATAATAATCTTGTTGGGAATTATTATTTATTCCAACTCCTTTGACTGTTCATTTCATTTTGATGACCTTGATAGTATAGTAAATAATACTAAAATTCACAATTTATGGGATGTGAAAACTTGGTGGAACTTCGCTCCCAGCAGGCCTGTCGGCACATTCACATTTGCTCTTAATTATCATTTTAACCAACTTGATGTGCAGTATTATCATCTTGTTAACCTTATCATTCATCTTATCAATGCGTGTCTTGTCTGGTGGCTTACATTACTGATCTTTTCTTCGCCGGCAATGAAAGATCAGCCAATTGCAAAGAATAAAAAGGTTTTAGCTTTCTTGACTGGTTTACTATTTGTTTCTCACCCTCTGGCAACTCAATCTGTAACTTATATCATCCAGCGGCTGGCTTCCATGGCTGCGATGTTTTACCTGCTTTCCCTTGTTCTTTATGTGAAAGGCCGTCTTTCAAACAAAGGAAATATATCCAGAACCCTCTTATTTACCGGTTCCCTGATCTCTGCTGTGCTGGCTATGCGGACAAAGGAGAATGCAATCACACTTCCTTTTGCCATTTTGCTTTTTGAATTCTTCTTTTTGAGGACAAAGGAGTATTCAATAAATTTCAGGGATTATCGTGTAATCCTGTTAATTGCAGCATTACTGGGGTTAATCCTTATCATACCATTAAAATTTTCATTCAGCATTTTCAAACCAATCCCTCCCAGGCTGGGAAATGCTTATACTTTGACCCCACTCAATTATCTTTTCACACAGTTCAGTGTTATTTTAAAATACATCCAACTTTTATTCCTGCCAATAAATCAGAAACTGGACTATGATTTCCCAATCTCAAATTCCTTTTTTGAGTTCAGGACACTGCTAAGCTTTATGCTTCTTTTATCATTGATCGTCTTGGCTGTACTCTCTTTTAAAAGATACAGGATCATTTCCTTTGGCATTTTCTGGTTTTTTCTCACATTGTCGGTCGAATCGGGTTTCATCCCCATAACAGATGTGATCTTTGAACACAGAACCTATCTTCCTTCAATTGGGTTTTTTCTGATCCTTACTTCAGGCATTTATCTATTGCTCTGGAATAAATATAAATCCATTGCAATTTTTCTTTTCATGATTATTATCGGATCAAATTCTATTTTGACCTATGAAAGGAATAAAGTCTGGAAAGATGATTTGTCACTATGGAATGATAATATTGCAAAGACCCCGAACCTGCCCAGGGCATTAGTTGACCGTGGCTTTGCTTACAGTGTCCTTGGTCAGTGGGACAATGCCATAGAGGATTACTCAAAAGCGATAGGAATTTACCCGAATTTTACAAAGGCATATGTTGACCGGGCAGTGGCCTATGCTAAGATTGGGCAGTATGAAAAGGCAATAGCCGACTGTTCCTGGGCGATTAAAAATGACCCAGAAAATGCAGAAGCATACTACGATCGTGGGATTGCCGATGTCAATCTTGGTTTGTTTGACGAAGCAATAACTGATTGCTCAAAGACAATTGAGCTTGAACCTGGATTTGCGAAAGCCTATTATAATCGTGGCATCGCATATGGTAACCTTGGGCAATATGACAAGGCAATATTAGATTATTCCAAAGCGGTAGAGGTTGATCAAAATTATATTCCATCTTATTATAATCTTGGCCTTATCTATGTCAAACTTGGGCAGTGGGACAATGCAATAGCCAATTACTCCAGGTTAATAGAGATTAACCCAAATTCTGCAGATGCCTATTGCGACCGTGGTGTTTCCTATGGCAGCCTTGGGCAGTATGACAGGGCGATTGCCGACTTCTCTAAGGCACTGGACATTGATCCGAATAATACTAAAGCATATTCAGGCCGTGAGATTGTTTACAGGAAGTTGCAAAGTGAGAGGAGGTGATAATTATTTATTAAGTGACCTGAGTATTGTTTCCGCAAACTCTTTCGATGCTTCCGGCCCAATCCCGGTAATTATTTTCCCGTCTTGTTCCACTGATTTCCCTGTATAGCTGGCTCCTCTGTTAATGATATTTTCCGGATCATTGCAGGTAGCTTTTTTATCTTTTAAAAGTCCTGCATTGGCTAAAATTATAGGAGCCAGACAAATTGCTGCAAGTATTTTCCCATGTGCAAAAGCATCTAAAGCGATTTTCTGGGCCAGGTTATTTATAAAATATTCTTTAGAACCACTACCTCCTACAAATACAACGGCATCAAATTCAGCTATTTTTACCTTATCTAATGTTATATCAGGTTTGACTTTCATGCCCAACATACCAACAGCCTCCGAAAGTGAACTGGATGCAACTGTTACAGAATATCCGTTTTTTTCAAAAAGTTCTTTTGGAACAATAAACTCTTCATCCCTGAAATTGGAACTGGCAATTATCATAACTATTTTATTCGTTTTTGAATAACCATCAAAAGAATAAAATAAATTTATAAAAGCTAAACATATCAAAATAATTGACATTCTATTCTTGAAACCTTTCCTTTTCATAATTTGAGTATTAATAATCAGGATGGTTTAAAATGTATGAGATATTCCTTAACGCTCATACCGTTAATAAGCAGAAATGAATATTAATTATTTGTCTCCGAACCACTTGATGGATCAGGGCTTTTTCTCCGGTTCCTGGCCGTGCCCGGCAAATTCAAAGAGAATGGCAAATAAAATGAAATTAAGAGCTGAAAAATACCACATCAAAGGCCGGATCTCAAATAATCTGGAATGACAAATTCCCAGGATAATTCCGATGAGCATCAGAATTAAAGCGATCATTGAAAACACGCATACTAAAGGGATAAATAATTTTTTCATGGTCCGTGGTTTTTTGGTTATGTAACAAAGATAAACCGTTTTCCATTATATGTTCCGGAAAGAACAAAAAATAATTAAAGGTATAAATGCCAGGGTTTGGTTAGAATTTATGTTGTCCCATAACCAGGGAATGGTCATTTCTATTAGATTTTCTTCAGCTTTTCATTTGGATAAAGGTGTAAAAACTGAGACTTTTTTAACCACACAAAATGAAATTGATAATTTTCGGATTATTAAATACCTTTGAAACCTGAAGTAGCCGGTAAAATGACGTCAGCCAAAATGTAAATCACAGTTTTATGATTAATCCGACTGATAATGATTTGATCGAAAGATACCTGCTTGGAAAGCTGTCCCGTGAAGAGATACGTGGATTTGAGACCCGCCTTGACGATGACAGGGAGTTCGCCCGTAAATTAAGGCTTCTAAAAACCTTTCCTGAGATGATGAGCGAACCAGCCAGAATTGAATATGAAAGAATGTTAGCAGAAGCGGCGATGCCAGTGGTTAAGAAGAAACGTTTCATATTCAGGAAACCTATTTACCTTTTGTTGGTAGTTGTCGCATCTTTACTATTCATAGTGATTGCACTTCTTTTTATTTTTACAGGAAAAAGTCATCAGAAAGAAAATGTCATCCGGGAAGAAAATGTTGTACAAAAAGAAGATGTTGTTAAATCTGTTGTTGCACCTCGTAAAGATATATTAACAGTTACCACACCAGTTCCGCAGCCAGAGAAAAAAGAGGCCCGGGAAGTCATTAGCGGATCAGGACAAAAAACTATTGAACTGCTAAATCCGGCAAATGGTATAAAACTTTCAAGGAAAGAGATGATCCTGTTCAATTGGGCACAAAGGACGGATTCTTTTACCCGGTTTTATATTTTTTCTGAACTTAATGATCATGTCATGTTCTGGAGAGGCATAAGACCCGGGATAAGGGAGTACAAAGTACCGGGCAATTATCTCTTCCCCGGGAAATATTACTGGTATGTCGGCACAAAAAAGGAAATTCATAAATTTATCATCACTGAATGACAAACAGGTTCATTCAGTTATCAATGACAATCCTAAGACTGGGACACTAAGATGGCCAGCACTAGTATAACTAATCTAATACTGCAGATTGAGTAACTTAGGATTTATCTCAATATTATTAGTCTTCATAAAGTCAAGTACTTTCCTTGCTTTTCCCTTTTCATTAATTCTAAAGTAAAGGTCGGCAAGGTTATTATTTGCCTGTGTGTTCAATGGATCAATCTTCAACAGCTTCTGAAAGTACTCAATTGTTACTGGCCATTTATTCTCATAGAAAGCGACCTTAGCAAGGTTGAAATAATTGCCAGTTGAATCGGGTTGCATTCTCAACGATCTTTGGAAACAGCATTCAGCAGCAAAATAATCTTTTTGCTCCAGGAATAATGACCCCAGTGAAGAACTTGCTTTTGTCCTGATATCATCCCAGGCTTGTGTGTTTTTTTCAGTCTTTTCAGTGGGAAGAATATATTCTTTATTGGTAAGCTTTTCCAGATCCTGTGGCACTTCCACACTCTGGGCCCTCATCTCTCCGATTAATTTATCTGCCTTCTCCGGATTTTTCAGATCCAGGCACGTGTAGGCCATCCATATCAGGATTTTTGAATCAGAAGAAAGCATCCGGTGATAACCGGTAAGATAGAATAAAACACTATCTGACCGGTTTTTATAAAGAAACAACCTTGCCAAATCATAATATATTGCCGGATATTTGTACCGGCTGACTTCTTCTTTCAGGTATTTCTCGGCTAATCTTTCATAATGTTTTTTGAGACAGATCTCTCCCAGAGCATCAAGAACGCCCGGATAATTGGGATCAATAGTATGTATATGAACCCAGATTTTCTCCTTTTCCTGCTCTGTTTTTGAGTTGACAAGCGATAAATACCTGTAAACCGGAATACAGGATCGGGGTGAATCCTGGGCGGCCCTTTTCCAGAAGGTCAGCGGGTCTTTAAAATAATCAAGTCTTAAAGTACTCAGGATTGCAAAAAGAAAAATAACCGGTACAAAAATGATCACTTTCAGTTTATTTCTGGTTTTACCGGTAAACAAAAAAGTCTTGCTGAGAATTAAAAGGATTCCAATAATGGGAACATAAAGCCGATGCTCAAACAAGTTGTCATTTGTTTTTGTCGGGATAAAAAGTACAGGAAGAATAAAAATCAGGAACCATAAGAGTCCGAATAATGTCAAAGATTCATGATAACTTTTTGAAACCCATATTAGGGTTATAAGTAATATTAAAGCAATCAATCCCCAGGTAATCGATACATCTTTCATCATTGGAAAAACCGAGAGGTTGACCGGAAGAATTATTTTCCCGAGATATTGCAGAATAGCCAGGAGCCTGGCAGGTGTTGTTGAGAACATACTTAAAACGGATGGTGCATCTTTGGTGGCAAGTGCATTATGTCGGAAGACATACCAGATAATTATTGCAATGACCCATCCTATTGAGAGAGGAATGATCTTTTTCCAGTTAAATTTCAGAACATATGTAATTAAAATAGTGGTAATAAGAGGAATCACTACGGCCGTTTCCTTAGTAAACAATGCAACAATGAAAAGGAGAAACTGTCCAATATAGGGAAGAACTCTTGACGTTTCAAGATAGTTGATCGTTACCATGATACCCAACAATAAAAATATCATCAGTAGAATATCATTCCGTCCCGGTATCCATGCCACGGCCTGGCTGAGAACGGGGTGGACGGCAAACAGAGCAGACAAGAGAAATGCAGGAACCTTTTCCAGCTTAAGTTTCCGAAAAAATAAATAAACCAGGATAACAGCTAGGCAATGAAATAATAGGTTGGTTAGATGATATCCTGCAGGATTATCACCAAATAAATTGTACTCAAGTATCATATCAACCTGAAAAACAGGTCGATAATATATACTGTCAAAACTCGTGTAAAGCGTTTGCAAGAAAGATTGGATGATATTGGCAGGATTTTTATTAAATGCTGAATTCATGACGATGAAATAAGAATCATCATATTCTATAAGCCTCAATCTAAGGGTCCAGATGTAAACAAGGAAACAAAGGAGGATAAGAAAAGCGCCAGGATATCTAACAAGGATATTCCGCCAGGTTATTGGATCTGTCGATTTATTCCACGATATCCTGATGTTTTTTCTGGTTTTTGCCATACAACCATTTCCCGAAAATGCAGTCCAAATATCGGTAAAAAGATTTGTAGCCATACATGAGGTCGAAAAAACTTTCCATTAAACTTCTTGTTTATTTTCTTTGATTACTTATCTTTGTGAATCAATACTTAACTTTAAAAACTTACACCATGAAAAAGACAATTTCTTTGCTGATCGCCATATTTCTGGTCAGCTCTTTGAGTTTCTCTCAAACAATCTCCACCAGTAAGGTTCCGAAAGGTGTCAAAAAGACTTTTGCGAAGGATTATCCGAAAGCCGTAAAACCATTATGGTCAGTGTCTGACGGAAATTATAAAGTTGATTTTTTAAATAATGGTGTAAAAAACGCGGTGACGTATGATAACAGTGGTAAATGGCAGCAAAAAGAAATAGCTGTTTCACTTCCGAAGATCCCTAAAGAAATCAAAGCTACTCTTACCAAAGAATTTACAGGGTTCAGGACTACAGAATCTATACAGATCACAACAGCGGACAATGTTATCCAATATCATCTTAGTGTAATCAAAGGAAAGGAAGCATATGATGTTTATTTCTCGGCCACAGGGGAAATCCTCAAGAAAGACCCCAAGCCGGAAAACAAACCTGTACAGAACAAAAAGAAGTAGGTAAATCTTGCAGGTATAAATTGTCTTCAAGATACCAATAACAATATAAAATCAACAAGATGAAATGGTATCATTATGTGGCAGTATTTTTTGCCGGGGCATTTTTGGCTAATGTAATTCCGCATTTTATTCATGGCATTTCAGGCGATTCATTTCCTACGCCTTTTGCAACTCCGCCAGGTAAAGTATTATCTTCTCCCCTTGTAAACGTATTATGGGGCTGTCTTAACCTTGTTATTGGATATATATTACTATTGGTAAGTAAAGCTTCTTTTAAGAATAAATTTTCAATGCTTGTTTTGTTTTTGGGGATTTTGGCAATCTCGATCCAACTGAGTTTTGCTTTTATGGATAAGATTAAAATATAACGCTTTGTTGGAGATCGATTCTTCAGTAAAATAAACTTATAACCAAACAAGTGTAAAAATCATCTAATCCAATTCAATATGAAAAGATCAATTCTTGTGATATTTTCCCTGCTGGGATTAACATTGCTGGTTAACTCACAGGATCAGCAATACAAATCAACTACGGGCACTTTTATAAAAGCAACTGCATCAAAAGGATCTTACCACGTGATTTTTACCGATGAATCAGGTAAAGAAAAATCATTCGCTATAAATAATGATTATAAAATAAAGGGGGAGAATTTAATAAAATATGATTCCGAACATGCAGATAAAAACAATCCCGGATTGGCTGGTGAGAATAGTTCAATTGCAAATCCTGAATTCATTAATAAAAAAATGACGGTGACCTATACATTGGCCAACGGTTCGAAGGAAGGAAAGATTGTTAACCTGGAGTTGATTTTATCGGAACAGGAGCGCAGCGTTATTGGTACGTTGATGGTAATTGTAGGCATGTATGAAAACCAGTATGAAGCAATAAATGCACTTAAACAGTTCAAGTCAAATTATCAACTTGAAGTTGAAGTACTAAGTACAAATAGATTTCAATATCTGGTAAAGGATCATTATGTGGTGGTTCCAAGTAGAAACCTGAACGTGGATGAAGCTCAGCAACTCATGGAAAATATAAAAGCGATTCATGTTACTGGTTACATAAAGGATGCCGGTTTGATGAAATGAAAATAGTACTGCATTGGTAAACAATTAGTATGATCAAACCTAATCCGCTGCCAGGAAGAGAAAGAAGAACCGTCAAGAAACCACAAAAGAATTTTCAGCCAGATACTCTGCCCGGGCAAAAAATAGGATTAAAAAGTAAACAGGCAATTCTCCTGATTACCATCCTGATTATTACATTTGTTGCATTCCTGCCCTCATTGTCCAATCAATTTATTAATACCTGGGATGATAATGTCTATGTGACAGAAAATCCAGTGATTACACATCTGAACTGGGAAAGTGCCAGGGGCTTTTTTACAACTCAGAAAAATGGAACTTATGTGCCTCTTCCTCTTTTGACCTGGGCATTAGAGTTTAAGTTTTTTGGATTGAATCCGTTTCCTTATCACTTAGATAATCTGTTATTACATTTGATTTGTACGTTGCTTGTGTTTTATTTTTTCAGTTTATTGCGATTACCTGTTATCTATGCTGCCTTTGGTGCCTTACTTTTTGGGATACATCCCATGCATGTTGAATCCGTAGCATGGATAACAGAAAGAAAGGATCTGCTTTTCTGTCTATTTTACCTGGGAAGTCTTATAACCTACATTAAGTTTATCCTGAGTGAGAATAGAAAATTGAGGTTTTTTTTATTGACCTTGCTATTATTTATTTTCTCCCTGTTTTCGAAGATTCAGGCTGTGTCACTGCCGCTTTCTCTCTTTTTGCTTGATTACTGGTATCACCGTCCTTTGAGATGGAAACTAATATATGAAAAGATTCCTTTTTTCATGCTCTCATTAATTTTCGGCCTTGGAGGATATTTTCTTCTTCAAAATCTCGGAGGTATCGATATCCATGATCCTTACTCATTGCCCGAAAGGATTCTTATTGGGTTATATTCACTTTGTGCATATCTCGTCAAGCTGATCTTGCCATTTAACATAAGTTGTCATTATCCTTATCCGATAATACCTGGAGAATCTATTCCTGTGCTTTTTTATTTTACTCCTGTCTTTTTAGTTAGCCTTGCCATTCTCATTTTATTAACAGCCCGTAAAACAAGAGCCATCGTCTTTGGATCTTTATTTTTCTTGTTTAATGTGATGTTCCTTTTACAATTTACGCGTGCCGGTGAAGCTTATCAAGCCGATCGTTTCTCGTATGTATCTTACATAGGTCTGTTTTTCATTATCTCGAGGGCTGCTTATAAATTCGTAAGCAGAAACAAATCTAACCGAAAAGTAATAACTGGATTAGCAATTGTCGTAATTACTTTTTTCTTCACAAATACCTATGCCCGTTGTAAAGACTGGAAAGACAGTATTACATTATGGAATGATGTGATCCGTAAATATGATAAAGCCCCGGTAGCCTATGATAACCGGGGGGTTGCCTACGGTGATCTTGGACAGTGGGATAAAACAATTCCGGATTTCTCCAGGGCAATAGAGATTGAGCCGAAATATGCCAAGGCCTTTTACGATCGTGGAGTTGCCTATGGAAACCTTGGCCGGTGGGACATGGCAATAGACGATTTCTCAACTGCAATCGGGATTGACCTGAAATATGCAGATGCATACTCTAACCGTGGCAATGCATACAGTAACCTGGGACAGCCAGACAAGGCAGTCACCGATTTTTCAACAGCAATCCTGATCGATCCGCAAAATGCTATCGCCTATTATGACCGTGGTAATGCTTACAGTAACCTGGGACAGTGGAATGACGCAATAACAGATTACTCCAGAGCAATAGAAATTGACCCGAAGTATTCACTCGCTTATTCAAACAGGGGCGCCGTATATGGGAATCTTGGGAAGCTGGAAGAAGCAATTGCGGATTTTTCAAGGGCTATTGAAATTGACCCAAATAATACTAAAGCATATTCAAACCGTGATCTTGCTTACCGAAAACTGCAAAGTGAGAAAAACCGGTAAAGATTTTATTATTTATTAGTAATGAAATTTAGATGGAACTGCGCTATTATTTAAATTTCCTGAAATTTTGTATCTTTGAAGATAGAATTGTCCAAAATTCTCTGATATGAAAAAAATTCTTCTTCTTAGCATGATTTTTATCATGTGGTCAGTTCCGGAAGCCTTTACCCAAAAAGATATTCCAGGCAATCAATCCCATTATTTGCCTGTACTTCATCCCGGCAGGCCGACTTCTGCTGAGGAAGCAATGAATGAAGCTACACAAACTCCCCTGGCACCAACATATTGGATGCTTGATTCCTCATGGTATTCCAATTGGATCGTAAGTTCTTCGTCTTGGTTTACAAATGAAAAGAACTTTCTTTCTTATAACAACTCAGGAGCACTTCAAAATAACATATACAAAGTTTTCAATACGGTTACAAATCAATGGAACAACCTGACACAATATATATATCAGTACGGAGCTTCAGGGAATACCTTGAGTTACACCGGTCAAACCTGGTATACAACCGGTGCATACTGGCTTACCTTCATGTATTATCATTATAATAATTACGGAGGAGTTGATACTTCTTTTTATTTGAATTTTAATCAAAACACTAATATCATTTCATCAGGAAATAAGTCATTGTATTCATATAATTCTTCCAACCAGGTAGTACAATCCATTATACAATCCTGGGATACTTTATCCCAGGGGTGGATAAATTCTTATATGATGCAATACACCTATCTGGCTGCAGGTCAGATGAGCGAACAACTTACACAAACCTGGAATAGCTCATTAAGCAATTGGATAAATAGTCAGAAAGTTGAATATTCATATAATACAGCGGGATTTGCAACAGGGTATATTTCATATAACTGGAATGAATCTTCAAGCCAGTGGGTTCAAAACATGCAAGCAATCTACACCAATTCTTCTTCTGGTCTGCCCTTACAGAAATTGTATCAGCAATGGAATTCAGGATCTAATACCTGGGGAAATTCCAGTTTGGATACATACCAATATAATGCCAATAACCAGCTTTTGGTGAGTACTGATCAATTATGGAATTCAGGAACATCTGGGTGGGTGAACAACTGGAAACAGACCAACGCCTGGTTCCAAAGTGGTGTCCAGGATACTACGTATCAATATTATTGGAACCCCTATGTTTCCAATTGGATGGTTTCTTATTATAACCACAATGATTCATTGGGTTATACGGTTGAATATTATTCAAAATCGATTGACTGGAATACCTATTTGTATATCTCTGGATATCGTTTTCTATACTTCTATAATTCACAGAACCAGCCTACAGAATACCAGCACTATAACCTGAATATCATGACAAATAATTGGGATCTCAGCTCACATCACCTGTATACATATGATGGTAATGGTAACAACACTGTTGAATTGGATCAGAGTTATAATGATACAACCAGCTCTTATGAAAACGAATTCAAAGTCGATCACTTCTATTCTTATACAACAGGTGTACATGAAATTCCCGGGCTTTCGTCAATATGCTATTATGAAAATCCCCTTCCGAAAGGAAAACCCATTCAATGTCAGAATCTGCAAAATGGGAAGAATTACCAGATCAATCTTTATTCCATTAAAGGACAGGTTGTCTACTCAACTTTTATTCATACAGGTGAATCCTTGTATTTACCACAAGCCCTTTCCGAGGGCCCATATCTTATGCAGATCGTTGAGGATGGAAAGATAATATCCCTTGGGAAAATCATTCTTACAAACTAGAATCCATTAATTATCAACTCTTCAAATGAAAAACGTCATACAAATTATAATTTCATTGGCATTCGTTCTTTTAAGTATAAGTGCTTTCGCACAAAAAGAAACGATAAAACCGGAAATCAAACACGCCGTTTATTTTGATGTTTCCCCTCCATTAAGAGATATCCCAATACTTTTGCCGAGATCAGACAATTCCTGGAAAGTAATTAAAAATTATTTCAATGCAAGAAAAAACAGGAATAAAGAGACATTCGCATCCAATTGGGTTGATCCTGTAATTCAACGAAAATGTAAAATGAACACACCAGCAGATTCTACGATACAAAATTTTTTGGGAAACACTAATACACAAGGTTATGATCCTCCTGATACTCATGGCGATGTTGGCCCGAATGATTATTTTGCATTAGTAAATTGTCATTTTTCAATCTATAGTAAATCGGGGGCATTGCTTTTGGGACCAACAAGTTCAGCGAGTATGTGGAATGGAATGCCTAATAATATGAACGGCGGGGATGGAGTGGTTCTGTATGATGAAATAGCAGACCGTTGGATATTTGCTCAACTTTCTTATCCTAATGGTGTTACGACGCCTCCTTTTTTTGAAATGATAGCCGTTTCCCAAACCCCTGATCCAACGGGTAGTTGGTACCGTTGGGAATATACTTTTACTGATTTTCCCGACTATCCTAAATTTGGAATCTGGCCGGATGGCTATTATTTGTCTGTCAATCGTTTTGCTGATACCACACTTGATTATCTTGGTACAGGAGAAGCTGCTTTTGATCGTGCAGCAATGATTGCGGGGGACTCCTCGGCACGCATGGTTTATTTTACTTCACCAGATACCGTCTATTCATTTCTTCCTTCAGATTGTGATGGCGTGTTCCCACCATCCGGAACACCAAATTATTTTGTTTTCATGAATGATACCCCTGACTATTTAGGAGTTTATGAGTTTCATGTCGACTGGACAAATCCTGCCAATTCGACATTCGGAAATTTTCTACAGTTACCGGTCGCTACCTTTAATGATAATATTAACAATATTCCCCAAAAAGGAACCACTGAACCAGCTGAAGTTTTATCAGATCGATTAATGTACCGGCTTCAATTTCGCAAATTCAGTGATCACTGGTCAATGGTGTGCAATCATACTGTAAATGTTGGTTCTAATATTGCTGGTATTCGCTGGTATGAATTAAGAAAAACCACCGGATATTGGAATGTTTATCAACAATCCACTTATTCAGTAGATACGAATTGCCGCTGGATGGGAAGCATTGCAATGGATACTGCTGGTAACATTGGATTAGGATTTTCTATTTCCAGTCATAATATGTATCCTGCAATAAAGTTTACGGGAAGACTAAAAAATGATCCTCTTAATGTATTGGATATTTCAGAAAAAGGAATTTTCTGTGGTACGGGATCAAACATTTCAAATGATGGTGGTGGATATTGTCGCTGGGGAGATTACAGTTCTATGTCTGTCGATCCTTCTGATGGAACGACATTCTGGTACACGCAACAATATTTATCAACCATGGGTGTTAACTGGCAAACCAGAATAGCTTCTTTTAATTTTGCAAATATTCTTGCTGTTGTTACCACTGCGAATCCTGACACCATTTGCCTTGGTGATTCGTCGCAACTGAATGCCAATGTAAGTGGTGGCTCAGGTACCTATACATATTTATGGACATCTGTACCTCCTGGATTTAATTCAAACATTAAAAATCCTGTAGTATCGCCTATAATAAAAACGATTTATATCGTGTTGGTGAATGATGGCACCTCTTCCATAACGGATTCCATTACTGTTACCGTAAACGATAAACCAATAGCAAACGCTGGTCCTAACGCTTCGTATTGTGATACTGTGACCAGGTTCCCGGTTTCAGGAACGGCAGCAAATTATAGTGCGATAAAATGGTTAACTGCCGGTGATGGACATTTCAATATTGATACTGTTCTTAGTTGCTATTATTATCCGGGTACAAACGACAGAAATAATAATGGCGTTCTTCTTTCACTTCAGGCATTTCCGGTAATTCCTTGTTCAGATACAGCTTTTGATACTGTTTATATTAAACTTACATACCCGCTTGGCATTTCTGCAAGTGCATATGATTTGTTTAATATTAAAATTGTTCCAAACCCCGCTTCAGGCATGTTTAATCTGGTCATTTATGGGGTCGGCGATTTGGATTTGATGGTAATGATAACAAATATAGAAGGGAAACCTTTATACATGTATCAGGACAAACCACAGTCACAAGATTATTCAAAGTTAATTGATATCAACAATATCCCAAAAGGTATTTATTTGGTGAAAGTGCAGACTAACCTTCGTACGATCACAAAAAAACTCGTGATTCAATAAAATCCTTTTAGACATATAGACTAAAGAAAATGATTACGGACTTTAAATACAGGTTCCTCTAATGAGTACATTTCTATATAATATCAACTTGCAAATATTGTCAGGATACCCGCCATTTAAAACAGATAACATTATACATAATGATTGTAATGTCTGGCATTTACAGAGAATCCCTGGGAAAAAAATAATTGGGAATAAATTAATAACCCTAACAATGAATCAATAATATTATACCTTTGTGATCCTTATTTTTGATCGCAGTATTTACCCGAATTCAAATTGTTTATTTAAGGAAGTTAAATACCAGAGAACCATTTAGATTTTTAGTTTTAATCATAATAACAATAAACGTACAAGGAAATGAAACAAGCAGTAACTTACATTACTTTATTTGTGCTTTCTCTTTTTTGCATGAATGTTTCTGCACAAAATGAAGCCTCAAAACCGGAAGTCATATACCCGGTCTATTTTGATGTATCACCACCCCTTAGAGATATGGTCAAAATTGCTCCGGAGAAAGCCGATAATTCGTTGAAAGTAATTAAAAACTATTTTAATATAAAAAAGAACAAACAAGCATTTCCTTCTGATTGGGTTGATCCTTTGATTCAGCATAGCAGAACAAGAATGACATCTCAGGATTCGACCATTGAAAATTTTTTAGGAAACACCAATACCCAAGGTTATGATCCACCTGATACTTATGGTCAGGTAGGCCCCAATGATTATTTTCAGGTTGTAAATTGTCATTTTTCCATATACAGTAAAACCGGAGCTTTACTTTTAGGACCTACGAGCAATATGACCATTTGGAATGGGATGCCAAATAATATGGATGGTGGGGACGGCATAGTTTGTTATGATCAACAAGCTGACCGTTGGCTCTTTGCTCAACTTTCTTATCCCGGGAATTTGAACTTTGAAATGATAGCTGTTTCCCAAACCAATGACCCTACTGGCAGCTGGTACCGATGGCAATATTCTTTTACAGGGTTGCCTGACTATCCTAAATTTGGAGTTTGGCCGGATGGTTATTATATGGCTGTCAATCGTTTTAACCCGGAATTACGAGGGTACAGGTCAGGCTGTTTTTGACCGGACTGCAATGATAGCCGGTGATTCCTCGGCAAGAATGGTTTACTCTGACATTGCCCTCTTCTAATCCCGCTTATTCATTTCTTCCATCATCCTGCGATAGCGTATTTCCACCATTATGGAACGCCAAATTATTATGTATTTATGAATGATGCCCAAATTATATTAGGTGTTTATGAATTTCATGTTGACTGGACAAATATTAGCAATTCCACATTCGGAAACTATCTTCAATTGCCTGTTAATACTTTTAATGATAATGTTTCTGGTATTCCGCAAAAAGGAACATCCAGGTAAGCCTCAACGCTTGCTGATCGTTTAATGTACCGGCTACAATTTCGTAACTTCAATGATCATTGGTCAATGGTGGCTAATCATACAGTAATGGCAGCGCTAATGTTGCCGGTGTCCGGTGGTACGAATTAAGAAAAACGTCCGGTAGCCTGGAGTGTATATCAGCAATCCACTTATTGCACCATCAGATGATAATTGCCGTTGGATGGGAAGTATTGCGATGGATTCGGCTGGTAATATAGGCACTTGGATTTTCTATATCAAGCAGCAATATTTATCCCGCAATAAAATTTACAGGAAGAATGAAAAATGATCCGCTTAACACGATGGATCTTCCGGAAAAAGGGATCTATTATGGTACAGGATCCAATACAGCCAATGATGGTAACGGACAATGCCGCTGGGGAGATTATAGTTCTATGACCGTTGATCCTTCTGATGGGATGACTTTCTGGTATACTCAGCAATATTTTACAAGCATGGGGTCTAATTGGCAGACAAGAATTGCCTCCTTTACTTTTGCAAATATGTTGAGCGCTACTGTTACCAGCAACACCTGACACAATTTGCGCTGGTGATTCGACACATTTGAATGCCAATGGCATCTGGTGGTTCAGGTACTATACACCTATTCATGGACATCTAATCCTCCTGGATTTACTTCACATATTAAAAATCCTGTCGCAGTCGCCTGCAGTCACAACAAGCTTATATTGTCACGGTGAATGACAGTACATCATCTTTAACAGATTCCATTGTTGTAACAGTCAACGGCAAACCTACGGCAAATGCTGGTCCTAACGCTCCTATCAGAATACAATTGCTTATGTTCCCGGTTGCCGGAACAGCAACAAATTACAGCAGTGTAAAATGGCTAACAGCCGGAGATGGATATTTTAACATTGATACTGTTCTTAATAGTCTTTACACTCCGGGTGCAAACGACAGGCATAATGGTGGTGTTCTTCTTACATTTCAGGCATTTCCTTTGATCTCCTTGTGCAGATACGACTAATGATACCGTATTTATTAGCTTACATTCCCGCTCGGTACAGACCACGGTGTAAATGTGTCCTTTGACATTAACATCGTCCCTAACCCTGCAACAAATATGTTAACCTGGTTGTTCATGGAGCCAGCGGATATGAACATAATGGTAACTATAACAGATATCTGAAGGAAAAACAATATTGTCGTATCAGGAGATGCCCCAGGTGACAAGATTACTCAAAGGTAATTGATCTCACAAGTTTCCCTAAGGGGATTTACATGGTGAAAGTTCAAACTGATATTCAAACGATCACAAAAAAACTTGTGATTCAATAAATCTTTCCGGGGATGCCTGTCCGAGGCATCCCCTTTTTCTCTTAAGGACAGGTTGCTGATATTTTTTGCGTTCATTTGGCATACTCTTAGTCTTCTTATTTGTTCACTTTTGTTTCAGGATCTTACAATAATTCTCGTTTGTCATTAGTTTATAGTGTCATGGATTACTAGTTGATTTTATAGATTATTAATCTGAAAGAAATGACTGCTCACTGCTTATTACTGATTAATCTTTTTCTCCTGGTTGAAGATTTTCTTTTTCAGCCATTCAGATTTCAAGTTATCTTTTCTCTGGATCATGAAATTAAGGGTTCAATTCATTTAATAAAATGCTAAAGCACTACTTACTTCTGAGAATCACTTTCCTTTACCTCTTTATCTTTTGCAACTCTGTTTTTTGTGGATCTGCTCAAAGCAAATTGACGGTCAGATACAGTGGCAATGTCATTAGGGGATGCCGAAAAACTATTTCTGGAAAGAAATTTCGAACTTCTTGCAGCCAAGTATCAAATTAATGAAGCTGATGCTGCTATAATTCAGGCGAAATTATGGGACAACCCTAATTTAAGTATTGAACAAGGCGTTTTCGATCCAACTACCAGAAAATGGTTTGATGTCACAGCTTCAGGAGAAACGGCTGTCAATATTCAGCAATTAATATATCTTGCCGGTAAAAGAAATAAAAGGATTAGAATCGGAAAAGTAAACTCAGAAATTGCCCGATACCAGTTTTATGATCTCCAGCGCACCCTCCGCTATGAATTAAGAACGTCTTTTTTCGAATTGTTTTTTTTGGAACAATCTGTATCTGTCTATGACCGGGAACTGGGCGCCGCCAAAAAACTTGTAGAGGCATATAGTGCAGAATATCAAAAAGGGAATGTTTCCTTCAATGAACTTGCCAGGTTGCAGGCATTACAGTTTGGTCTGGAAAATGAAAAAATAGAATTGCTAAAAAATGTGAATGGAAAGCAAAGCAATCTTGTTTTACTTACCGGTGACACACTTTCACGACCCATTAAACCGGTTGTTGATATTTCAGTGTATGACAGAATAAATCCGGATTCACTCAGAATAGATAAATTAATTGAATCGGGATTGGCAAATCGTTATGATCTGAAAATTGCAGAAGCCCAGGTTCAATATGAAAAAGCAAATCTTGCTCTGGAGAAAGCAATGAGGACCCCTGATTTGACTCTTGGTGGAAGGTGGGACAGGCAGGGAAGTTATGTTTATAATTACAATTCTCTTTCTGTAGGGTTTGATTTGCCTGTTTGGAATCACAACCAGGGCAATATTAAGATTGCGGAGAATAAAATAGAAGAAAGCAAAGTCCTAAGAAATGAAAATGAACTTGAAGTTAAAAATGATATTAGAAAAGCTTTTGAACAACTCATTGAAACCGATCATCTATATAAAGCATCATTGCCAAAGTTTAAAGATAAGTACTTATGATCTCCTGATGGAATAATCCTAGCTTATCAAAACCACACCATCAGCTTACTTGAGTTTATTGATTATATCGAAACATATAAAAATTCGAAAACCGGATTCTATCAATTACAAAATAACCGAATTGATGCTGTTGAAGACCTTAACATGGCAACAGGTTCAATTATTGTTAAATAACTTAAATATGCACGGCAGAAATAGTTTTTTTAGTTTAGGAACAATCATTTCATTTTCGCTATTATATTCATGTAGTGGCCATATTTCAAATGAAGATGATGCTGCAAAAAAACAAATTTGTTTACCTGATTCTCTATTAAAAAACCTTACCTATGACACAATAAAATCTAAACCTGTCAGCAGTGAACTTTTACTTTCAGGAAAGATAACATACAATGAAGACAATGTTGCAAAAGTTTTCCCACTTGTAAGCGGTCAGGTAACTGATGTCAAAGTTTCTCTCGGGGATTATGTGGAAAAAGGCGAAATACTTGCAGTAATCCGCAGTTCTGATATGGCAAATTATTATAACGAATTCAAAGCATCTCAATCTGAACTGGCCATTTCTAAAAAGAACCTGGAAGTTACAGTATCCATGAAAAACAGTGGTGTCAGTTCCGAAAAAGACTACCTCATTGCTCAAAACGAATATCAAAAGGCTTTAGCGCAATACAATAAAATTCTTGAAGTACTAAAAATTAATGGCAGTTCATTATCTGTAAAAGATTCTACTGGTTCGGGATATGTGATAAAATCACCCATCGGCGGTTTCATCGTTGAAAAGGATATAACTATCGGCAAGGACATACGCCCTGATGACAATAATGCCCTTTTCATCATAAGCGATCTCAAAGACGTATGGGCTGTTGCAAATGTGTTTGAGACTGACATAGCAAAAGTTCAGATCGGTTCTTTAGCTGAAATTACAACACTAAGTTATCCGGGAAAAACATTCAATGGGAAAATAGCACGCATATCAAATATTCTTGATCCTGAAACAAAAGTCATGAGCATAAAAGTGCATCTTGAGAATGATGACTTTAAATTAAAACCGGGCATGTTTGCTCATTTTATTCTTCATTTCCCGGAAGATAAAAAAATGCTTGCTGTTAAATCCAACACTATCATCTTTAGTGATAACAAAAATTATGTGTTGCGTTACCGTGGCAAGTGTGATGTCACAATTCAACCGGTCAACATTTTCAAATCATCAGATGGTATAAGTTTTATCGAGAGTGAATCGCTCAGGGAAGGAGATTTGGCAATTGCACGAAACGGGTTATTTGTGTTCACCGAATTAGAAAAGTTATAAGCAGATTGTAAACAATAGCCTGGACAAATTTGCCATGAACAACTTTGTTAAAAATATTATTTCTTTTTCTTTACAGCATAAGCTCTTTATCTTTTTTATGACAGGAATCCTGGCAATAACAGGCTTTTACTGTTTTTTAAAGACCCCCATTGTTGCTTTTCCTGACTTTACGAATACGCAGATTCAGATTATTACCCGGTGGCCCGGGCGCAGTGCTCAGGAAGTGGAACGTTTCGTTACAATACCAGTGGAAACCGTGATGAACAGCGTGCAACGAAAAACTAATCTCCGTTCTCAATCCCTTTTTGGACTTTCCGTGGTAACCTTGATATTTGAAGATGATGTTGAAGACTTATATGCACGGCAACAGATTACGGGATTATTACCTTCCATCGATTTACCTGAAGGTGCCGAATCTGAACTTACACCACCAACTGGCCCAACCGATGAGATTTTTAGATATACAATTCATTCAAATCATCGTACACCAACCGAAATGCGGACAATTCAGGACTGGATTATTGACCGGAACTTACGTACTGTGGCAGGGGTGGCAGATGTTGTCGCTTTCGGAGGGCCTGTAAAAACATTCGAGGTTGATGTGGATCCGAATTTGCTCTCGCAATACGACCTCACGGCATTGGATGTATTTGACGCAATAAGCAAAAGCAACGTAAATGTCGGGGGCGATGTAATTGAAAAATCAATGCAGGCATTTGTTGTTAGGGGGATAGGACTTGTCAATAACATTGATGATATAAAAAATATTGTTATTAAGGAAGTTAATGGAACTCCAATACTCGTTGATAATGTTGCCAATGTAATAGAATCAAATCAACCGCGCCTTGGTATGGTCGCAAGGGGGCACGAACCAGATGTAGTAGAAGGAATTGTACTTATGCGCAAGGGGATTGATCCAAGCCCGGTGCTGAAAGGAATCAGAAAAGAAATTACTGAACTAAATGAAAAAATCCTGCCCCCGGATGTTGAGATTCAAACAGTCTACGACAGGCAGAATCTTATTGATTATTGTTTGCACACGGTATTTCACAATGTATTGCTTGGGATTATTTTAGTTACAGCTGTCGTATTTCTATTTATGCGCGATTGGCGAGCTACACTAATAGTATCACTTATAATCCCTCTTTCATTACTTTTTGCTTTTATCATGCTACACGGGCTGGGAATGTTTGCCAATCTTATTTCCATTGGTGCCATTGACTTTGGAATTTTAATTGATGGTGCAGTAGTTATGGTGGAAGGATTATTTGTTGCTTTGGGTTATTATGCCATAGAAATAGGGATGGAAAAATTCAACAAAGTGGCAAAACTTGGTATTATCAGGCGTACCAGCGTGAATATGGCGAATGCAATTTTCTTTTCCAAACTTATCATTATAACAGCGCTCATTCCTATTTTTTCATTTGAAAAAGTTGAAGGTAAGTTATTTTCTCCTCTCGCATACACTTTAGGATTTGCTTTGCTTGGAGCCTTATTTTTTACACTCACATTTGTACCAGCGCTTGCAAGCAGCCTGCTTCATAAAAATGTAATTGAGAAACAAAACTGGCTTGTTGCAGGGATGATAAAATATTATGAAAAGATTTTTGACTGGGTGATGAGTCATAAAAGACTCAACCTGAGTATAACCGCTATTATTATTGTTCTCGTGTTTTTTTCAGCGAAATTTCTTGGAACAGAATTTATTCCACATTTGAATGAAGGTGCACTTTGGGTCGAAGGCAGTGCACCTATGAGCATATCACTTGTGGAATCGAAAAAGCTTGCTGATAGCATGCGTTATGATTTATTGAGATTTCCTGAAGTCAAAGAAATTGTTTCACAAATCGGACGACCGGACGATGGGACTGATCCCAAAGGTTTTTATGATATTGAATGCCTTGTTGATCTATATCCGAAAGAAGAATGGGCATCGCATCTTTCTAAGGATGAATTGATAGCAAAAATGCAACAAAAGCTGGATTCAAAGTATATAGGAACGTTATGGACCTTTTCTCAACCCATTATTGATAATGTAAATGAGGCGGTGGCAGGAATTAATGTAAATCAGGCTGTGAAAGTATTTGGGGAAAATCTAGATACAATATCAAAGATAGCGGGGCAGGTCTGTGAACAAATACGTCCCATTCCTGGAATGGAAGATGTAGGAATCCTTAAAAATTTGGGTCAACCTGAGTTGCGAATAAAATTAGACAGGGGAAAAATGGCTCTGTATGGGATCTCCGCTGCTGAAGCAAATGCAGTGATTGAACTGGCTGTTGGCGGGAAAGCCGCATCAAAATTATATGAGGGAGAAAAAAAATTCGATATAAGGGTACGGTACCAATACCCTTATAGAAAATCTGAAACAGAGATTGGAGAACTGATGATTCCTACAGCTACAGGTTCGAAAATTCCACTTAAAGAGATTGCCGACATTCAACTCAGCAGTGGTCCTGCATTTATTTACCGGGATAATAACCGGCGGTTCACTGCTGTGGAATTTGCTGTTCGTGGAAGAGATCTGGGAAGCGTGGTTAATGATGGTCAGAACAAGTTGGATAAAGAAATTAAACTTCCAAAGGGATATTTCATTCAATGGGTTGGCGATTATGAGAGTGAGATAAGGGCAATGACAAAATTAGCAATCGTGGTTCCTATCAGCTTAATTATAATATTCATCATTCTGCTGGTGCTTTTCCGGAAACTCAGAGATGTGATGCTGGCATTGATAAATGTGCCTTTTGCGATTGTTGGGGGTGTTTTGGCTTTGCTTTTCACGGGAACGAACTTTAATATTTCTGCCGGAATTGGATTTATTGCATTGTTCGGAATATGTATCCAAAATGGCGTAATTATTATTTCCGTCATTAAACAAAACCTTGCAAATAAAATTCCATTGGATAATGCAATAAAAACAGGGGCCATGAGCCGTGTACGCCCGGTCGTAATGACTGCCCTGATGGCTATCTTCGGGTTACTGCCTGCAGCTATTTCCACAGGTATCGGTTCAGAAACGCAAAAGCCCCTCGCAATAGTAATCGTTGGTGGATTACTAAGTGCAACCCTTCTCACCCTGATAGTTTTTCCTGTTATCGTGCAAAGGGTATACAGGGTAAAGCAAGTCTGATTTCCATTCGAATCGTAAATTTGTAGAATCCTTATTCAATTTAATTTAATCTTATAATGAAGATCATGAAATTTGGGGGCACTTCTGTCGGGACCCCGGAAAGGATGAAATCAGTTGCACAACTGGTGGCTACCGATGAGCCGATGGTTGTTGTTCTTTCGGCAATGTCGGGGACCACCAACAGCCTGGTGGAAATATCCGATTACCTGGGGAAAAAGAATCAGGATGCAGCGTTTGAAAAGATCAATGAACTGGAGAATGGATATAAGACAGTCGTCGAAACATTATTTAAAACGGATGATTATAAAGAGAAAGGTTCAGAAATGGTTGAAAATCATTTTAATTACATTCGATCATTTACCCAGGACCTTTTCACATCAAACGAAGTCAAATGTTTACTTGCTCAGGGGGAATTGATCGCTTCGGCATTGTTCCAATTCTACCTGGAAGAAAAAAACATCCCTTCAGTATTTTACCAGCATTGAATTTTATGCGGATCGATCGCGAGCAGGAACCCGACCAATATTATATCAGGGAGAACCTGAACAGGGAGATTGAAAAATATCCAGGAAACAAACTTTTCATTACCCAGGGATTCATTTGCCGGAATGCCTTTGGCGAAATTGATAATCTCAAACGCGGAGGCAGTGATTATTCTGCCTCCCTAATTGGTGTTGCCCTGAAAGCGGAAGAAGTCATTATCTGGACTGATATTGACGGATTCCATGATAACGATCCCGCGTTATGTTGAGAACACGCATCCTATTGCCGAGCTCTCTTTTGATGAAGCTGCTGAGCTGGCCTATTTCGGGGCAAAGATCCTGCATCCTTCAACAATCCTTCCAGCCAAGGTTGCAGGTATCCCTGTAATAATTAAAAACACCATGAATCCTGCTGCCCGTGGATCAAAAATTACTGATAAACCAACAGGTAAAGGAATTAAAGCGATTGCTGCAAAAGATGGTATTACGGCTATCCGTGTCAAATCAGGCAGAATGCTTTTGGCATATGGATTCATGCGGAAGGTTTTCGAGATCTTTGAACTTTACAAAACGCCTATTGATATGATCACTACATCGGAAATCAGCGTTTCACTTACTGTAGACGATCATGCCCATTTGTCGCAGATCATTGATGACCTGAAAAATTATGGTACCGTGGAAGTGGATTATGACCAGACTATTATTAGCGCAGTCGGGGAAGAGATTGCTACTGAGAGAACCACTGCAGCCGACCTTTTCAAAGCAATTGAAAATGTACCTGTTCGCATGATTTCTTACGGAGGCAGCCAGAATAATATTTCTATTCTGATTCCATCAGCATTTAAAAAACAAGCACTGAATGCATTAAGCTCGCATCTTTTCAATTTCTGATTGATTTTTACTAACCAAGATGTTCAAAGAAGAAACCATAAAAAAATTTCGTACGATTCCAACTCCATTCTATTATTATGACATGGACCTTCTGAGACAAACCCTGTCATCTTGTTCAGGGGAAGCAGGAAAATATGGCTATTTTCTGCATTATGCCCTGAAAGCCAACTCCAATCCAGCAGATCCTGTCTTTTATCAGCAAATCAGGTTATGGCGCCGATTGTGTAAGCGGTAACGAAATTAAAGCAGCAATTCAAAATGGATTCAACCCGGGTAGAATAATGTTTTCAGGAGTTGGTAAAACAGATGATGAAATCAGATTGGCTCTAGAGCTGAAGATAGATAGTATTAATGTAGAATCACGCCAGGAAATGGAAGTCATCGACAATCTTGCCGTGAAAATGGGTTTAACGGCTGATATTTCATTAAGGATCATTCCCAATGTTGACGCACGGACCCATCGATACATTACTACGGGTCTTGAAGAAAATAAATTTGGCATCCTTCCCTGGGAATTTGATAAGGTCCTGGAAAAATTGAAAAAACTAAAAAGCCTGCGGTTAAAAGGACTTCATTTTCATATCGGATCACAGATCACTGACCTGGATATTTTCAAAAGCCTTTGTCACAGGGTCAACGAAATCAATGCATGGTTTAATTCGAACCAGGTATTTGCAGAGATTATAAATGTAGGCGGCGGGTTGGGAATCGATTACAGCAATCCGGATAAAAAGCGGATTCCGGATTTTTCTTCCTATTTCAGGGTTTTTAAAGATTTTATCGAGCTTCAGGGGGATCAGCAACTTCATTTTGAGCCGGGACGGGCAATTGTGGGCCAATGTGGCAGTCTTATCACCAAGGTTCTATTTGTGAAAAAAGGTGTAAATACCCGATTTGCTATTGTTGATGCGGGCATGAACGACCTGATTCGTCCCGCGCTTTACCAGAGCTATCACAAAATAGAAAACCTTACTTCTTCAGAAAAGCCTGAAAAATATGACGTTGTAGGTCCTATCTGTGAATCTTCTGACTGCTTTGGGAAATCCATTTTATTGCCGAAAACAAACCGGGATGACATCCTGGCTATCAGATCAACAGGGGCATATGGACAAACAATGGCTTCACAATATAACCTCCGTGATCTTGCAGCAGCAGTTTATTCAGAGAATGAATGATGACAGTTGATAGAATCTTAAAAATGGAACAAGCAATACACGACAATTTGCAGGTCATATTTACAGGAGATTAAAAGCTTGTCATTTAAACGAAAACCTCAATTGTTTGGTCACTTTATTTGTACTATAAAGCTCATTATTCTCTGAAGTGTTTCCATTGCTGCTTCTTTGTCCGCCACCATGCATTCCACTTCCCCCCATTCCACCACCATGATGACCACCGCCCATTCCGCCTCCACCATATCCTCCGCCACTCATCCCAATTCCTCCGTGTGAGCCACCACCCATACTTCTGTTACCGCCGCCTCCTTCATGTGATTGGGGAGCAGGAACTGCATTAATTTTTATTTCATAACTGAATGCTTTATTTGTATCAGCAGCCGTCAATTCATTTTTTATAAAGGTGCGGAAAGGAATGACTGCTTCGTAGTACATAATTCCAAGGCTATCAATATCCATTGCGGCTAATATTCCATATGAGGTGTTGAACAAAGACAATATTCCGCCAAGGGGAGTTTTAAAACCAACCAGTTCAAGCTCTTTTGCCTGGATCAGTAAGTTTTGTGCCATCGATGAATGTTCCGGCTTATCTCTTGGATTTCTTCCAGTTTGGGATTCGCCTCTGTTACGCATGGTCATTTGATGATTCGCTATTGGATAGATCAGGGCTATCGGAAATGATTTTTTCCCCAATGTATCTATCCTGAATTCCATTCCACCCCTGAGCATTTTAATCTGTGCCGTCACATCTGAAATCTTCATACATAAATATAAATTCCAGCGATCGTTCGTAATGGTATAATTGAGCTTGCTTTTATCGTTATAAAACCGCAAGGGATTTGGCCATTCAGGAATTTTCCCGTCGACAGTCACCTTATTGCTTTGCCAATCAAGAGAATCATAGACTTTATGTGAGCAGGAAGAAAAAAGGCATAACACTAAAAGTGAGAGACTAATTTGTTTCATTTAAAACCCCCGGGATTATAGAGATGATTAAATTGTGAAGACGCAATATTATCTGCAAATATTGTACCATATTAAATGGATCCAAAAATTCTTTGTCTGCGATAAGGAAGATCGTACATCAGATGTCTGTTTCTGAATACATGGAAGAAATCCACAGATCTATTTTATATTTTAATAACCATTACGTCATTGATCTTTAGAAAAAAAACAAATTTAGCCACTACCTTTGCTATAAGTTTGAAATGAAGAAACGATAAAAGACAAAAACATGAAAAAAACAGCATTATTCATAATATTTGGTTTATTTTTTCTCCCTCTGTTTGCACAACAGCCAGAATTGGGATTACCTGGGGATAATTTAAATCTGTATGGAGTATTAAATATATTCCAAAAATCACCGACATTGGAAGACTTCGAAACCAGACTGAATTCTCCGGATTCAAAGGTGAATAACCTTGATCTGAACGGAGATGGACAAATTGATTACATTCATGTTATTGACAACATGAATGGAGCTATACATGACATTGTACTTCGGGTGGATGTCAATCAGAATGAAACTCAGGATGTAGCTGTTATCGAAGTTGAAAGAGATGCTAATAATCAGGTTCATGTTCAAATTGTTGGTGATGAAGCCTTATATGGTAAAGATTATATTGTGGAACCTCAGCAAAGTACACCTAACCCTGGCTATCAGGGGACAGTAGAAGTAAACAGGACTTATTATGCACCCGCTGCATGGCCAATTATGGGGTTTATGTTTGCACCTGCTTATGTCATGTGGAGATCACCTTATTACTGGGGATATTATCCTCATTTCTGGCATCCATGGAGCCCAATAGGTTATAGTGTTTATTATGGGTATCATCGTGATTATTATCATTATTACAGGAGGACATACGTATATAGTTCTCCGGCAGCTCATGCTTTTTATGCACCACATAGAGTAAGTTCTGTATATGTAAGGCAAACGTATCCGGCCCCACGGCATGAATCCTTGCCAGGCAATCGTCCGGGAAACGCTCCTGTACATCGGGAAACAACCCCTGCAAATCATCAAACTGAAAAAATCAATCAAACGCCGAATAACCATTCCCAATCTACTGGTGTTCATCAAACATCAAACCAGAATAATAATCGTCCAACTGAAAAGATTCATCAAACACCAAATAACCAAAACAGGCAAATAAATCAGACATCTCATCCTGCAAATAACCAAAACAGGCAAGTCAACAATCAACAACATCCTGCAAATAATCAACCCAGGAAAACAAATCAAACTACTCATCCTGCCAATCATCCAGCTTCACACCAGGTCAAAAATAACTCTCAAGGAAAAGAACCTGAAAGAAAATGAGAAATACCTTAAATTATCTGCTAATAACTATTTTCATCCAGATTTTGCCTTTAACCATGCATGCACAGATCTTACAGGATGCTATAAAGATCGTTGATCAGGGCAAAGGAGGATTGACGGAAAAAGATGCTGCTGATGGAATCAGGGAGGCACTGGTCAAGGGAACCGGACAAAGTGTGACCCTGGTCTCAAAAGTCGATGGGTATTTCTTAAATCCGGAAATTAAAATTCCTTTTCCCGAAGATGCACGAAACATCGAATCGAAGTTAAGGGCAATTGGACTTGGAAGCCAGGTGGATGAAATGATCATAACTATTAACCGTGCGGCAGAAGATGCATCGAAAGGTGCACAACCCATTTTTGTTTCAGCAATTACCGGGATGAATATTTCAGATGCTTTGCAAATAATTAAAGGAAAGAATGATGCAGCCACACAATACCTTTCCAAAGCAACTACTCCGGAACTTAAAACAAAATTCAGCCCGGTGATAAAATCTTCACTCGACAAAGTTGACGCAACCCGAATGTGGGCCGAATTAATTAATGCATATAACCAGATCCCGTTTGTTGCCAAACGAAATCCGGATTTGACCACTTATGTTACAGATAAAGCAATAAGCGGTCTGTTTAAGATGATTGCCAAAGAAGAATTAAAAATTCGACAAAATCCTGCTGCCCGTACTACAGAACTGTTGAAAAAGGTTTTTGGTCAATAGGAGACCATTTCCTACTGCTTGTTGAGCCAATTATACCATTCAGGCATTCCTTCCCCGGTTTTTGCTGACATCTGGATAAACCCGAGGTCAGGATTAAGTTGACGGGCAAAATTCATGATTGTATCCACTTTGAAATCAACATAGGGTAACAAGTCAGTTTTATTGATAATACAAAGATCAGACGATTTGAACATATAAGGGTATTTCAACGGCTTATCATCTCCTTCCGTAACGCTTATTACCAGTACCCGTTTTTTTTCACCAAGATCGAACATTGCAGGGCAAACAAGGTTCCCGACATTTTCAATAAAAAGGATTGATCGGCTTTCAATTTCAATTTTCTTCAGGGCTGATTGGATCATCTTTGCATCAAGATGACAACCTGATCCGGTGTTGATCTGTATGGCAGGAGCTCCGGCTTTCTCAATACGGTCTGCATCCCGTGATGTCTGCTGATCACCTTCAATGACCAAAATCTTGCGGGATGAGCTCAAATCATGGATGGTTCTTTCGAGAATACTTGTTTTACCTGACCCTGGTGAACTTACAAGGTTAAAGCAGACTACATCTTTCCCTTCAAAATAACCACGGTTCCATTCTGCCAGACGGTTGTTCTCTGAAAGAATATCCAGATTAAGATCGATTACTTTTTTTGGAGTATGCTCATGGGCATGAGAATGCCAGTGACCCTCATGTTCATGTTCTTCTAAGTTTCCGCAGCCGCATGTTTCGCACATTATGATTGATTTTATCTTGGTTATTAACTTATTTTCTATGAATATGTTGTTACTTTATGCTGTCACCAATGATACAATCCTGAACTCCTGTCCATCGATGATCTCTGAGGTGAACCCTTTACAATTTGGACATTGATCAAACAATGTTTTCATCTCAAATTCCAGGTCACAGGAGCCGCATCGTCCTTTGCCAGGAGTTCGTTTGATTTTCATTAAAGCATTTTCAAGAAGGGTATCTTTTACTAATATTTGAAGTGCCGAAAGGAAAATATCTTCCTCAACACCGGCTAGATCGCCAATTTCAATCAGGATCTCCTCAATAATAGGATTCCCATGTTTCCCCGCCTCTTGTTGAACCAGTTCAATCACATCCGTCGCCAGTGATAATTCATGCATAGCTTCAGGGTTTAACAAATTCGAGGCAATGGATCACCTGTCAATGTATCAATAATACGCCGGCCGCCGTTTGCTGTTTCCAGCACTACTTTCCCCGGGTGATTATTATTGACCCGGCCAATGATAACACTTTGTCTTCCCAGGTCGTTTTTCTTCATGATTTCTAAAATGTGGTTGCTTTCAACCGGATCAGCTACGATCAGCACTTTTCCTTCGTTAGCAATATAAAGAGGATCAAATCCAAAGAGTTCACACATTGCACTTACGCCTTTGCTGACAGGCAATACAGATTCTTCAATTTCAATGCCAAATCCGGTCTTCTCCACGAGCTCATTCAGAACCGTAGCTACCCCACCCCGGGTTGGATCACGCATAAATTTCACGCCGGATGATTGATCTAGAAATTCCTGTATAAGATGGTTTAAGGAAGCGCAATCGGATATTACCTGAGTTTTAAAATTAAAACTTTCTCGTACACTCATTACCGCCATGCCATGATCACCAATTGTGCCATTGATAATAATGACATCGCCGGGTTGGATATTTCCGGCTTTGCTTATCAAAAGATTTTTCTTTTTTATGCTGCCGATTCCAGCGGTATTGATAAAGAGTTTATCACATTTCCCTTTATTGACAACTTTGGTGTCACCGGTCACAACGGTTACCTTAGCTTTCTTTGCCTCTTCAGCCAGGGAACTTACGATTGTCTCCAGATCCTTCATGGGAAATCCTTCTTCAATGATAAAAGAAACGCTGATAAAATGGGGATCGGCCCCACAAACTGAAAGGTCGTTGACCGTTCCACAAACTGCCAGTTTACCTATGTTTCCACCGGGAAAGAACAAAGGATCGATCACAAACGAATCAGTAGTAAATGCCATTTCTGCTGAATTGACCGGAAGAATAGCGGCGTCAGTTTGTTCATCCAGAATCGCATTCTTAAAATATTTAAGAAATAAATTCCCGATGAGATTGTGCATCATCCGGCCGCCATTACCATGGCTCAATAATATCTTCTCTTCACCGGCATTCATGAACGGTATTTATAATAAGTAGCACATGTCCCTTCTGATGAGACCATACAAGCTCCAACAGGATCAGATGGATTACAGGTCTTAGCAAAGAGTTTGCATTCGATGGGTGTCTTTTGTCCTCTGAGGATTGATCCGCAGATACACCCTTTTGGATCGACAGGTTCAGGCACTTTAACAGAAAAATTTTTTTCTGCATCAAAATTAGAAAAATTATTGCGGATCTTAAGGCCACTGCAAGGAATAATACCAAGTCCCCGCCACTGGTCATCTTTCAGTTCAAACACCCTTGCCATCAGATCTTGTGCTATTTTATTCCCTTCCTTCTGAACGACCCTGGTGTATTGGATTTCCACCTTAGGGGAATCAGATTCAACTTGTTGTACAAGCATCAGGATGGCTTGCATCAAATCAACAGGTTCAAA